>NZ_BBJJ01000031.1 GCF_000739815.1 Paraburkholderia mimosarum LMG 23256 = NBRC 106338 | reverse complement strand
ATGCGATGTGGAAAATGAAGGCGCGCAAGACTTAATGTCCCGGATGCGGCAACAAAGCGCCGCGCAACCAGGCTCAACTGGCAGCGGGAGAGAGTCAGGCCAGCACCGCGCCTGCGCCGCAGCGTTCAGTGCCTGCGGCGAACCCGGTCGAGCACATGGTGCTCGGCCAGCCAGTGATGCATCATGCCTTCGCCGTCGTGCTCCTTCCTGTAGGCGCGCGATTCAAAAATCGATAGCCCAAGCAGCACGAGCAGCCCTACGGCAAGACCGATCAGACCCGCAATAGTTTCGGCGTCCATGGCAGCCTCCTGTCGATTGCAGCCATGTCCGTATCTTAGAACAGTGTCGCAGCGGAAAAAATAGCGGTTTGCGCGCTGCGCCACGCTGTATCGAGTTATGGAGTGGAGAATGGACCACCACTCAGAAAGGATTTGATCTGATGTCCCGTATTTATCTGGCCCTCATGATGGGCGCTTTGCTTTCGGCGTGTGCTGACAACTCGACGACGCACCACCACGGCACCCCGCCGCAGGATCCGCCCGACTACCACGGGGTACCGACCGACGACCGTCCGCCGATGATGATCGAAAACATGCCGCCCGCTCAGTGAGCGCCCAGCGGGCGCAAGCTACTCAGCCCAACCGTGCAGGGGGCGAGGTTCAATCGCACCGCTGATGCGCGGCACCAACGGTGAGAGCGTCAGCCCGCGCGCCGCCATGAACACGAGGAGGGCGATCCACAGCCCGTGGTTGCCGAGCGGCCCGACCAGCGCCCACGATGCGCCAAGAAACACTGCCAGCGATACCACCATTGCGTGCATGAGTTCTCGAGTGCGTGTCGCCCCGATGAACACGCCGTCCAGCAGAAATCCCCAGACGGAAATCAGCGGCGACAGCGCGGCCCACGGCAAGAATGTGAGAGCGGCGGTACGTACCGCCGGTTGGTCGGTTAGCTGACCGATAATCCATGGGCCACAGACCCAATAGACGACGGAAAAGCCGAACGCCCCGAGCGCCGACCAGAACAGATTGACCTTGACCGCCTCGCGAAACGCGGTTCGGTTGCCCGCACCAATTGCCGCGCCGACCAGCGCTTCGGCTGCATGAGCGAACCCGTCGAGGCCGTACGCCATGAAGGTTTGGAAGTTGAGAAGCAGAGCGTTGGCGGCAAGAATGGCGTCGCCTTGCGCCGCGCCCAGGTGGGCGAACCACCCGAACGACCCCAGCAGGCAGAGCGTACGCAGAAAAATATCCCGATTGAGTACGACGAGCCGCTTCACCGCCGCGGGCTCGAGTACGGTGCGCAGCGCTAGCGGGGCAAGCCCGCGAGGACGTAGCCTCCAGAGCACACAGGCGCCGAACACAAAGCCAAGCGCATCCGCAGTCGCCGTCGCCGCCCCGATGCCTGCGATGCCCCAACCCAGGCCATATACATAGCCAAGCACTGCAGCGACATTCACGAGATTGATAAAAATCTGCGAAGCCAGCGCTATGCGCACGCGTTGCGTGCCCAGTAGATAACCGAGTACGACGTAATTCGCCAGCGCGAAGGGCGCAGATCCAATACGCGCCAGACAGTAGATCGTGGCGTTATGCTGCACCTCGACACTGCCCCCAATAGCCGCGAGCGTGTATCGAATCACGGGCGACTGGATCAGCAGGATCACAATGCCGATCGCGAACGCCAGCAGCAGTGCGCGCACGACGTTCGCGCGCAGCGCAGCGAACTCGCGCGCGCCATGGGCCTGTGCGACGAGTCCAGTCGTTCCCATGCGCAGGAAGCCGAAGCCCCAGAACACGAAATTGAAGAACAGTCCGCCTAGCGCGACGCCGCCCAGGTCGGCTGCGCTGCCAAGGTGACCGGCCACGGCGGTATCGACGGCGCCGAGTATGGGCTGCGTGAGATTGGCGAGAACAATGGGAAACGCGAGCGTCAGCACGCGCCGATGCCAGCCGCGCTGGTCGGGCAGGGCCTGCGCGTCGCTCAAACGCGCTCCTGCACGCACACCCACGGCGAAACGACGACGGCCCATAGTTCAGGCTTGCGCGCAGCGTAATCGGCCGCCGTTTCTGCTTGCATGCGTACGACGAGGCCCGACGACAGCCATTGCGTGACGACGGTGCTGTCGTCGTTAGCGATGGCCTCGGCCACACTGACGAGGTCGAGGTCGCTCGCCACGCTGAGCAGCTTGCCTTGGGCGAAAAAACGTTCGAGATCCTGCCAGTCTATCTTGGCGGTTTCGCCGAACAGTTTGGCGTACAGCGAGCTGGGGTTGGCGTCTTCTATAGTCATGGTGAAGAGGTGATGCGGTGCGCCCGTTACTATAAACGATAGCCAGCCTGCCGACAGGGCGGTTGACGAGCGCGTTTTCGGCGGCATTAATCACATTAATGATCGATAGCCAGGTTCGAGCCGCCGAAATTCAGACAATAAGGTAGATTAAACCGGTCAAACATCTGATCTTAAGCGTGCTGCGAAATGGTTTCAATTTTTGTACATCCGAGTCGATAAAATGCGCTGCTTCGTGCGCTTCCCCACTAAAGCGCGCGGCTCAACAAAATGAGAAAATTGCAGCGGGTTAAAGCGATGATCCGGCATTGCGAAACATCTCGGTAGCCAATCGTCGTCGGCCTGAGAACACCGACCGGCAAGGCTTTCCGTCGTTTTTTGCCTAGTCGCGGCGTGCCCTTGCTGCGAACGCTTTTATGCGCAACGACCCTAGATCGAACGTACGTATTCATCGCCGAAAAGTGGTGCGACACATAATCCGTGCGCCGCAACACATTCTCGGTCTAATTAAGTGATTGCGCCGCAGGAAACCGATTGATAGATTGCGATTCGGCGCATGGTAAACCGGTCCTTTACCGATATGCGCCAAACCCCCGTTAGCCCGGCGCCATGCCGGGCTTTTTTTTGCCTATCGATCGGGTGGCAACAGTCTCGGTCAGCGTGCCGGCAGTTCGCGTGTCGGATCGATCGAGCGCCCTTGATAGCGCAACTCGAAATGCAGCATCACGCGATCGTTGTCAGTGCTTCCCATTTCGGCGATCTTCTGACCTTGCGTCACGCTCTGACCTTCCTTCACGAACAATGCCTGATTGTGCGCATAGGCCGTCAGGTAGTCTCCGTTGTGCTTGATGATCAGCAAGTTCCCGTAACCACGTAGACCGCTGCCGGCGTAGACCACCGTGCCCGGCGCTGCCGCGACGACCGGCGTGCCGGCCGCGTTGACGATGTCGATACCCTTCGAGTCGCGGCCGTCGAAGTTGCGTACGACCTGCCCGCTGGTCGGCCAGACAAGCGAGATCGACGGGCTGGCTGCGGCCGATGGCGCGGACGACGAGTCGGCTGCGTCCGCCGTTTCCCGCGGAGCGCTCGCGCCTGCACGCGGCGCGGCGCTGGTGCGTGCGGTCGTCGTGCCGGCGGGCGGCTCCACGCGCAGCACCTGGCCGACTTCGATGGCATCGGGGTTCGACAGATTGTTCCAGCGCACGATGTTCTGCACAGACTGGCGATTGCTACGGGCGATCTTGTAAACGGTGTCGCCGCGTTCCACGCGGTAATAGCCAGGCCCGACCGGGGCCGATCCACACGCGCTCAGCAACGCAATGAGCGCCGCACATGCAATCCGTCTGATTCCTGGTGCCAACATTGAACCTCGCATGACGTTGCCTCGCGACTGACTGAGCTTCGTCGCCCTGGCAAAACGACCGATTTTAGCGGGTTTGCCGGCAAAGCTGGCTTTTCGCCTGACGAATGACTGACGAAAGCGGCCTCACAGCTACGCCCGTCGGCACCGCATGTGACAAAAGTGAGATTAGCCGTCGAGCGCTTCGACACCGATGCGCAGCACTGCCGTCTCCGTATGGCCCGGGTCCAGCCAGCGCAGCCCGAGTCCATTATGAATCGCATCGGGTAGCCCGAGCCAGGGTTCGATGCAGTAGAAGTCGGAGTTTTCGGCTTCCGTCCATGTCGTCACCGCGTACCAGGCAAGCGAGCCGGGTCGGTTCAGATCGATGGTCACCCGTCTGCCTAGCCCCGGCGCAACAAGGCGTACGGACGAAGCGGGCGGCGTGGGCTCCAGAACATGGAAACGGTCGATGATGCGAGGATCGTCGAGCCGGTACTGCTTCTCACCTGGCTCGGGCGCGCTGATCGAGCCGTCCGCGAACTGATGGCGGCGCTGTGCGGAGGGCAGATCGAGCGTCGTTTGCGCGCGCTGGGCGTGCGGCAACGCGAAATAGAAATGATGCCCCGCGTACCAGGGAAAAGGCTGTGAGCCGGTGTTGGTCACGCTCAGGCTTACGTCGAGCGTCTGAGCGTCCGCCAGACGATAGAGCGCTTCAAAGCGAAAGGCGAACGGGTAACCCGTGCGTGTGGCGTCGGAGTCGACGAGTGTCATTCGCAGACCATGCCCATCGTCGTCGACTTGCGCCGTGAAGGGCAGGTCGCGCGCGAAGCCGTGCATCGGCAGATCGCGGATGACACCCTGTGCGTCGCGCCAACGGCCGATTTGACCGTCTACGCGATGGCGGCCAAGAAACGGGAACAGCAGCGGGTTCCCGCCGCGCACGCGTGCCGGCTCTGCCCAATTTGCGTTGTCCGGCCAAACGATGACAGGCTGGCCTTCCATATCCCACGAGAGCAATCGTCCGCCGGCCGACGGCGCGAAGCGCAGCGTCGAGGTGCCGCGCGAAAGGGAGATGATGTCCTGCTGCGGGTTGACGTTCATGGGCGAGCCTGGGGTGGTGGGAGAAGGTATCGGCGCACTTGCGCCGGGCAGGCGGATTTTGCGCCGCTTTCGCATGCGTGAAAACCCGCGTCGGGAAAGCGTGACTTTTGTCGAACGATGTGAGTCGGGATAATCCGCATGACCGTGCGTTGGCGCACAGACCATTTTCGCAGGAGACCTGCATGGACCTCGCAATAGCAATGAGCATGGCTCTGTTCAGCCTCTTTGTGGGCAGCAGCGCGTATTTTTTCTACAAGATGGCGCGTTGAGCGCGGCCTATCGGTCCCCTGAGTCTTCTTCGCAATTTCCACCTCACACGTGGTGTCAAGAACCCGTGCATTCGCGGCCAATTTTGTTGCGGCGCGGTAACTTCTCCGACAAATACGTCACCAGGCTTGGCGCTGTAATTCGGCCCAGGCATAATCGGTGCGCTCCGCCGCACCGGCTCCGCATGGTCCGGCACCTTACGTCAATATTACGAGGATCCGCGCGTGAGTCTCTGGTTTCTACTCTTCCTTAGCGTGTTGCAAGGCGTCACGGAACTCTTTCCCGTGAGCAGTCTCGGTCATACGCTGCTTGTGCCGGCCGTTTTCGGCATGCACATCGACAAGCATGCGCCGCAACTCCTTCCGTTCCTCGTTGCTTTGCACCTGGGGACTGCCGTCGCGCTGCTCTGGTATTTCCGCGAGCGTTGGGTCGCGCTGATCGGCGGCTTCTTCGGCTCGCTGGCCGGGCGCAAGAACGATGAAGGACACATGATGTGGGCCCTCATCGTGGGCACCATTCCGACGGGCATTGTTGGCCTCGTGTTGGAAAAGCGCATCGAGGCGATCTTTCACGATCTGCGCATCGTCGCGGCGGCACTGATGGTCAACGGCGTGCTGCTGTGGTTCGGCGATCGTCTTCAGCGCGCGCGCGCCCATCGTCCGCCGGAGAAGCTCACGTTTCGCCAGGCGTTTTTCGTCGGCCTTGCGCAGATCGGCGCGCTCATTCCCGGCTTTTCGCGCAGCGGCCTCACGATGATTGCGGGCAATGCGGCGGGCCTTACTGCCGAAAAGGCCGCGGAGTTCTCATTCCTGCTCGGCACGCCGATTATCTTCGCGGCTGGCGTGCTCGAACTGCCCAAGCTCTTTCATGCGCGAGACCAACTGGTGACGGCGCTCGTCGGGGGCGTGCTCACCGGGATCGCGGCCTGGCTGAGCGTGAAGTTCCTGATGCGCTATTTCGAGGGGCGTGGGCGCCTGGCATCGTTCGGCGTCTATTGCCTGATCGCGGGCGCGATCTTCCTTGGCTGGTTCGCGTTACATCAGCAGCCGGTTTGATTGTGGCACCCGTGACCCTCGGAAACGCGACCACCCGCGCGACCGCGTGAGACGATCGCGGTATAATCCAGCCCCGTCTTCGTGGGGCCGTTCGGGGCCTCGCACGCGACCACGCGACAGTAGCTCAGCTGGATAGAGCATCGGCCTTCTAAGCCGAGGGTCGGGGGTTCGAGCCCCTCCTGTCGCGCCAGATCAAATGAACATAAAGCCCGGCCTTCCTCGCCGGGCTTTTCACTTTCCACCGTTCGATCTCAGTAGGGCGATGAACCGGTGTTCAGCAATGCCGAAATCAAGGACGTAATTGCCTCGCTGCGTTCACCGACTGCCGGCAGCCGGAGGTGCATTGCTTGATGGCTGAGTCGTCACCGTCGGGCACATCTGAAAAGGACCGATCGAGGGCGGCCAGCGGCTTGCACGCGGCCTCGCATGGCGGGTGAAAAAAGGGTGCGTGTTATGCTTTTCGCCGATACCGAATACCGTTTGCCCATCGAGGAGAACATCCAATGGCCACGTTGCCCCGAGCCCTGCACACCCTGAGTACCCTGAGCGCGGCGCTCCTTGTCACGATCGGCACGAGCAGCGCGCATGCCGCCAATCTCGGCTTTCTGAACAACACGCCGATGTCGTTCATGAACCAGGCGGACTACAGCTCGCTCCAGAATGCCGTGCGCGACGCCGTCGAGCACAAGGCAGATGGCGAGAGCACGACCTGGACCAATGAAGGCTCGCGCAACAGCGTGCGCGTCGACTCGACCATCACGCCGTCGAACACGCGAAAGGAAGGCGACAAGACTTGCCGCGACACGGAAGTTGTCATCAATGCGAAGGGGCAGTCGATGACGCTGCGTCCACATTTCTGCCGCGTGGGGGAAGGCGCGTGGAAGTTCCAGAAGCAGCACTGAGCGCGCGGTGAACGCCAAGGTCGTTTCGTGCGGCATCGTGCTGCTCGATCCTCACGGCCGCGTGCTGCTTGCGCACGCAACCGGCACGAATCACTGGGACATTCCCAAAGGGCAGGGCGAACCCGGCGAGACAGAATCACAGAGCGCGCGCCGGGAAATGGCCGAGGAAACCGGCATCGTGCTCGCGGCGTCGCGGCTCGTCGATCTCGGGCGCTTTGCTTACCGGCGCGACAAGGATCTGCATCTCTTTGCGGCGCGCGCGGCGCCCGACGAACTCGACCTGTCGCGCTGCGTTTGCGTGTCGCTCTTTCCGCGCCGGGAGGACGGCGTGATGATTCCCGAAATGGACGCCTGGCGCTGGACCGTTCCGTCCGACGTCGCAAGCTACGCGAGCCGCAGTCTCACGCGGCTGTTCGAGACAGCGCTTTCGCTCCCGGAGCTGCACCGCAAACTCTGATCCGCCGGAACAGGCGGCGCCGCAACGAGCGCCTCGCCTTTTCCGATGTGCGGCGGATGCGGCTTTAACGCCCCACAGCTTCGCCGAGGAAGTGGCGCGCGTAACGCTCGTTGATCTCCGAGAGGCGGAAGAGCGTGAGGAAGTCGGCGCAGTTGAAGTCGGGGTCCCAGGCGGGCGCGCCGCAGATCTTCGCGCCAAGGCGCAGGTAGCCCTTGATGAGCGGCGGCGGCACGGCAGGCGTGCCGGTGCGCAACTCCTCGACGGGCAGCGGCGTGTGCGGGAACGCGCGGTATTCGGGCGCCGTCAACGCGTTGGCGCCGAGCGCGCAGTACAGGTTCGCCGCGTAGTGGCCGCCGTCGGCCATCGCGACGCTCGCGCAGCCGAGCATCGTCTCGTAGCCGTTGTGCGTCATGTAGCCGCCAAGGCCGCCCCACAGGGACATGATGACCGAGCCGCTGCGGTAGTCGGGGTGCACGCACGAGCGGCCCACTTCGACCATCTTCGGGCGCAGATGCGCGAGGCGCGAGACGTCGAACTCGCTTTCGGCGTAGAGACGGCCGATGCGCGCCGCTTGATGCGGCGGCAGCACGCGATACGTGCCGACGACCTTGAGCGTGTCGAGGTCGCGTACGAGCAGGTGGTCGCAGTAGGCGTCGAACGCGTCGACATCAAGGCCGGCCGGACCGGTCAGGTGTGCGCCCATTTCCTCGGCGAACACGCGGTAGCGCAGACGCTGGGCCTCGCGCAGTTCCTCGTCGCTGCGAGCCCAGGCCACCTGCAGCCGATGCTGCGCGGTGACCGTTTCTTCGGCGCGCGGCAGGCGCCGATTCGACTCGAATAGCGTCGAGGCGAACGGCAGGGTGGGCGTCGGCAGATCTCGCATGGGGCGTCCTTCGGAAGTAAGAGAACTTTCCCGGCAATGTAGTAATACGCGGTTACGTTTCCATGAAAAAGCAGTGACGATTCGATGACGTCGCGCACGGCAGACGGACGACGCGGCTTGCGGCGGCGGGGGTGGGAATGCGGCGGGTTCAGGTGGAGCGCTGTCTGGGCCGCGCACGGGGCGGCCCAGTGGGCAGGCTGGAGGACTTATACGAGATCAGGGGTGATGGCGGCGTGCAGGACGGCCTGGTCGTCGCCGTTGCGTTCGCGGCTGGCCAGCCAGAGTACGCCGGCTTTCTTGACGGCCCAGCTGCGCGAGTCGGCGCCGCCAGAGAGCAGCCGCGCCGCGACTTCGCCGAGGGTAGGCTGATGGCCGACCACGACGACCGTCGAGGCCAGCCCATCGGGCCACCCGACGGCGCTCAGTACCGCCTCGACGCTCGCATCGGGCGCGAGTTCACGGGCCACGCGATACTGGTCGGTGAGCGCCTCGGCGGTTTGGATGGTGCGCGCGGCGGGGCTCGCGAGAATCAGCGTGTCCTCGGGCAGGCGCGCGCGCAGCCAGCGCGCCACGTTCTGCGCCTGCTTGCGCCCGCGTGTGGTGAGCTGGCGGGCGAGGTCGGTGGCGGCACTGTCTTCGGCTTCGGCGTGGCGCCAGAGGATGAGATGCATGGCGTCTCCTTTTGGCTGCAAGGTTGCGCGTAAGGGGTTGGTTGTCATGGTGCGCGCCTCGCTGCGAGGCGGCAAGCGCGGATGAGGTTCTTTTTTTGCGTGCGGCGATTTGACGGCGCTGGCCCACTACCGATACAATCTCTGATTCGTCGGAGCGTAGCGCAGCCTGGTAGCGCATCTGATTTGGGATCAGAGGGTCGTAGGTTCGAATCCTATCGCTCCGACCACAGAATCAAGGACTTACGGTGTCATGCCGTAAGTCCTTTTTCTTTTTCCGCTGTTTGCGGCGCCGGCAAGCTGTCAACCCGCTGCCTTCCCCGCTTTCCCGTCTCCTCCAATCTCTCAAAATACTGTATAAATATACAGGTGGAGGCAAGCCGACCTCCTTCCCACCCATGCCCCATTTCCAGCCGGGCAGGGTGAGGTATTCCCATCGATCAGGCCCAGAATCATGGCAGCAGTCCAGATCCCTGCGCAGCCCATCACCGCGCAACTCGCCGCGCAGCTCGCCGAACACTTGCCTCCCCGGCTGCAAAGCCGCGTGTGGCAAGGCGATCAGCTTGCCCACGCGAGCGAGCGTTCGGTGCCGAGCGGCCACGCCACGCTCGACGCCCAGCTCCCGGGCGCCGGCTGGCCCGCGGGCAGCTTGACCGAACTGCTCGTCGAGCAGGGCGGCGTGGGGGAGATGCGGCTCGTCGCGCCGGCGTTGCGCGCGCTCACCGCGCAAGCTGGCAGGCACGTGCTGCTGGTCGCGCCGCCGTGGCGTCCGTACGCCTGCGCGCTCAAGACCTGGGGGCTCGCCCTCGAACGCGTGATCTGGGTGCGCGCGGCCGAAGAGGAGGCCGCCTGGGTGGCCGAGCAGGCGCTCAAGCAGGAAGGCATGGGCGCCGTGCTGCTCTGGCAGACGAAGGCGCGCGCCGATGCCGTGCGCCGCCTGCAGGTCGCCGCCCAGGATTCGCAGGCGCTCGCGTTTCTCGTGCGGCCGCTCGCCGCGCGCAACCAGTCGTCGCCGGCGCCGTTGCGCATGACCTGCTCGCCGGTGCCGGCGCCCGCCGACGCGAACCTGAACCGGCGGCAATGGATGCAGCTCGCCGCGCTATCCGTCGATATTTTCAAGCGCCGCGGGCCGCCGCCCGCCCAACCACTCGTCATTACATTGCCGCTGCAGGACGCAGTGCTGCCCCAGCCGGACGCAGCTTCCGTCGTCATGCCGTGGCCCGGGGTCAATCATGCTGTGGATCGCCGTCACCTTGCCGCTGTTGCCGCTCGAGGCCGTCAGGCCGCTGACGCCGCCGGTGCCGTCAACGTCATACCCGTCACCCCCGTCTGAGGGCGTCGAGGCCTGCGCTGCGCTGCGCTGTTACGCGCTTGCCGATCCCACGCGCATCCTGATCCCCGATCAGGGCGCGCTGCGCCTCGGCGTGCAGCCCGGCAACACGCGCTCGCATGCGCTGGCGCTCGCGCCGGGGCTCGTGCTGCTCGAGCCCGATCCGGCGCGCGAGGCCCGCGCCTTCGAGGCGCTCGCGCTCGCGTTGCTCGCCTATACGCCCAAGGTGTCGCTCGCGCAGTCGCACACGCTGTTGCTCGAAGTCGGCTCGGGGCTGCGTCTGTTCGGCGGCGTGCGCGCGCTGCTCGCCAGGGTCGCGGCGACGGTGGCCGGCTGCGGACACATCGCACGCATTGCCTGCGCGCCCACGGCGTGGGGCGGGTGGACACTCGCACAGGCGCGCGCCACGCGTTCGTCGCGCCGCTGGCGCGTGCTCAAGGAAACGACGCTCGAACGCGTGCTCGATGCATTGCCGGTGGCGCTCGCGCCGTTCGCCGCGCAGCACGACCACGCGCTCACGCAGATCGGCTGCGCGACGCTCGGCGATCTGCGGCGGCTGCCGCGCGACGGCATCGTGCGGCGCTTCGGCGACGGCGTGCTCGGCTGGCTTGCGCAGGCGCGCGGCGAGGCGCCCGATCCGCGCGTCTGGTTCGCCGCGCCGCCGTCGTTTCACGCGTCGCTCGAATTGCACGCGCGCGTGGAGAGCGCCGAGGCGCTGCTCTTTGCCGCGCGCCGCCTCGTGATGCAGCTGGCCGGCTGGCTCGCCGCGCAGCACGCCGCGCTGAGCGCTTTCGAACTGCGTCTCGCGCACGAGCTGGCCTCGCGGCATGCGCCGCGCACTTCCAGTCTCACGATCGCCTGGGCGGCGCCTTCGCGCGACGCCGAGCACCTGCTGTGGCTGCTGCGCGAGCGCCTGAATCAGACCGAACTCGCGGCGCCCGTGATCGGCCTCGCGCTCGTCGCCTCGCAGGTGAGCGAATACGCGGCGCCCACCGACACGCTCTTTCCGATGGCCGAGGCCGCCGAGGCGTCGCTTGGCCAGCTTTTCGAGCGCATCGGCGCGCGGCTCGGCGAGCAGAACGTGCTGCAGCTTTTCGTCGAGGACGATCACCGGCCGGAGCTGGCGATGTCGGCGCGGCCTTACCGCGAGAGCGGCGCGAAGCGCTCGCGCAAGCCGCGCAAGGGGCGCAACGGACCCGATATGGAAAAGGAAAGCGCGCCCGTGCAGAGCGCCTTCGACCTGCCCGAAGTGCCGCTGCCGGCGCAGCCGCGCCCGGCATGGCTGCTCGAAAAGCCGCTCAAGCTCGCGACGCGCGGCGACAGGCCGGTTTATCGACGGCCGTTGAAGACGCTCACGCGCACCGAGCGCATCGAGTCCGGCTGGTGGGACGGCGAGGGCGTCGGGCGCGACTACTACGTCGCCGCCGACGACCAGGGCCGCATGTTCTGGCTGTATCGCGAGCGCATTGGCGGCCAGTGGTATCTGCAAGGGCTTTTCGGCTAGCGTTTATTCGTCGTTTTTTGGGTTTCAGGAATCATGTCGACCAGCGGGACGGGCGCGCCGTCGCCTTCTCAGTTACCTGCACAGTTGCCTCCGCAGTTGCCTGCGCAGTTGCCTGACTACGCGGAACTGCACTGCCTCACCAACTTCACTTTCCTGCGCGGCGCGTCGCGCCCGGGTGAGCTGGTGGAGCAGGCGATCCGCCATGGCTACCGCTCGCTCGCGATCACCGACGAATGCTCGTTCGCGGGCGTCGTGCGCGCATACAGCGCGCTCAACGAGTACGACGAGGCGCGCAAAAAAGCCCATGACGAAGCCGTGCGCGAGGCCCGCGCGCTCGGCGGCAATGCTGCGGCCGCGGCCCTGGGCCCGTTCGAGCCGTCGTTGCAGTTGCTGATCGGCAGCGAGCTGGGTCTCGTCGACGAACATGGCGCACCGTTCTGCACGCTCGTCGCGCTCGCCATGAACCGCGAGGGCTACGGCAATCTTTGCGAGCTGATCACGCTCGCGCGCTCGCGTGCGGCGAAGGGCAGCTACCGCGTGCATCCCGCCGATTTCACCGAGCCCGGGCCGGGCTTCGAGCATCTGAAGCATTTGCGCGACTGCGTGCTGCTGCTGGTGCCGCAGCGCGCGGCCACGCTCGCGCAAACCATGCGGGCCGCGCACTGGCTCGCGGGCTTCGCGGCCGAGCGCGCCTGGCTCGCGCTCGAGCTGTGGCAAACGGGCGGCGACGACACGCAGATCGAAGTGCTGCGTCACGTCTCGCAGGAAAGCGGCCTGCCGCTCGTCGCGGCGGGCGGGGTGCTGATGCACGCGCGCTCGCGCAAGCCCTTGCAGGACACGCTGAGCGCGATCCGCATCGGTAAGCCGCTCGCTTCGTGCGGGCGCGCGCTGGAGGCGAATGCGGAGCGTCACTTGCGCTCGCGCGTACGGCTTGGCGCGATCTATCCGCGCGAGGCGCTCGACGCGACGCTCGAAGTCGCGCGCCGCTGCACGTTCTCGCTCGGCGAGCTGGCCTACGAATATCCCGAGGAACTGGTGCCGCCCGGCGAGACGCCCGCTTCGTGGCTCGAAAAGCTCGTGATGCAGGGCGCGGCCGAGCGCTGGCCCGATGGCATGACCGAAAAGCGCCTCAAGCAGATCGAAGAGGAACTGCGGCTGATCGCCGAGCTGAAGTACGAGAAGTACTTCCTGACCGTGCACGACATCGTCCGCTACGCTCGCGAGCAAAAGATCCTGTGCCAGGGGCGCGGCTCGGCGGCGAACTCGGTGGTGTGCTACTGCCTGAAGATCACGGAGATCGACCCGGTACGCATGAACATGCTCGTGGCGCGCTTTCTGTCCCGCGCGCGCAACGAGCCGCCCGACATCGACGTCGACTTCGAGCATCAGCGCCGCGAGGAAGTCATCCAGTACATCTACCGCAAGTACGGCACGCGCCGCGCCGCGCTGGCCGCGACGCTCATCACCTATCGTGCGCGCAGCGCGCTGCGCGACGTGGGGAAGGCGCTCGGCCTCGATAACGCGCTCGTCGAAAAACTCTCGGGCGCGCATCAGTGGTGGGACGGTCCCGATTCGATCGCGCGCCATCTGGAGGAGGCGGGCTTCTCGCCGGACTCGCACGTCACGCAGCAGCTCATCCGGCTCACGCGCGAGCTGCGCGGTTTTCCGCGCCACCTCTCGCAGCACGTCGGCGGTTTCGTGATCGCGCGCGACAAGCTCTCGCGGCTCGTGCCGATCGAAAACGCGGCGATGAAGGACCGCTACGTGATCGAGTGGGACAAGGACGATATCGACGCGCTGCGGCTTCTGAAAGTAGATGTGCTCGCGCTCGGCATGCTCTCGGCGATCCGGCGTTCGCTCGAATTCGTGGCGCTGCGGCGCGGCCTGCCGGAGATGCGCGTGCAGGACATTCCGGTCGAGGACCCGGCGGTCTATCGCATGTGTTCGAAGGCCGACACCGTCGGCGTGTTCCAGATCGAGTCGCGCGCGCAGCAGAGCATGTTGCCGCGGCTGAAGCCGCGTACCTACTACGACCTCGTGATCCAGGTGGCGATCGTGCGGCCCGGGCCGATCCAGGGCGACATGGTGCATCCGTATCTGAAGCGGCGGCGCGGGGACGAGGTGGTGGAGTACGCGAAGGAGGAGCTGCGTCCGGTGCTCGAACGCACGCTCGGCGTGCCGATCTTCCAGGAGCAGGTGATGCATCTCGCGATGGTCGCCGCCGACTACACCGGCGAGGAAGCCGACAAGCTGCGCCGCGCGATGGCGGCGTGGCGGCGCGATGGCGATCTGCGTCCGTATCAGGCCGATCTCACGAAGCGCATGCTCGGAAAAGGCTACACGCCGGAATTCGCCGAGCGCATCTGCAGGCAGATCGAGGGTTTCGGCGACTACGGTTTTCCAGAGAGCCATGCGGCGAGCTTCGCGCTGCTCGTCTACACGAGTGCGTGGCTCAAGCGCTACGAGCCCGCGGCATTTCTGGCAGGACTGCTGAACAGTCAGCCGCTCGGTTTCTATTCGCCTTCGCAGCTCGTGCAGGATGCGAAGCGCCACGGCGTGCAGGTGCGCGCGCCCGATATCGCGCTGAGCGACTGGGAGTCGGTGCTGGAGAGCCGCGGCGCACCGGGGCAGCGTTTCGATGGCGAGACGGTTCGTGCACGCCGGGCCGAAGCGGGGCATTATCGTGCGCTGCTCGACGCCGCTGCGCTGACGCGAAGGGGCATGCTCAAGCGCGGCGGCCGGCGGCACAGGTTCATGGATGGCCTCAAGCGCATCGTGCGCATGCGCATTGCGCTCGCGCCGCGGCGCTACGGGCTCTCCGGTCACGGCGGCCCGGCCGTGCGTCTCGGCTTCAGCCTCATCAAGGGCTTTTCCGAAGATGCCGCGCGGCGCGTGATGCAAGCGCGCGAGCATGCGCCGTTCACCGACGTCGACGACCTCGCGCGCCGCGCCGCGCTCACGCGGCGCGAGCTGGAGGCGCTGGCGGCGGCAAATGCGCTCGCGAGCATAGCGGGCCACCGGCGCGAGGCGTGGTGGGCCGTGACGGCGCAGCACGCGGTGCCCGCGCTGCTGCGCGACGCGCCCGTTGCCGAGGCGCCGCTCGCGTTGCCGCGTGCTTCCGAGGGCGCCGAAATCGTCGCCGATTACGCGAGCCTGCGGCTCACGCTCAATCGCCATCCGCTCGAGCTGCTGCGCCACGGCCTCGCGAAGCAGCGCTTTCGCACGGCGGAGCAACTGGCGCACTGCCGGCACGGCATGCTCGCGCGCGTGTGCGGAATCGTGACGGTGCGGCAACGGCCGGGCACGGCGAACGGCACGATCTTCGTCTCGCTCGAGGACGAGACCGGCAGCGTCAACGTGATCGTGCACGCGGCGCTCGTCGAATCGCAGCGCAAGGAACTGCTAGGGTCTTCGCTGCTGGCGGTGGCGGGCGTGGTGCAGCGTGAAGGCGAGGTGGTGCACCTCGTGGCGCACCGGCTGGAGGATCACAGCCGGCTGCTCGGACGGCTCGCGACGGAAAGCCGGAATTTCCACTGAATGTTTGCCGGAGGGCGAGCGGCAACGGCCGCGTGCGTCGCCGTGCGGCGCCGCTTAGCGCCGCTCGCCGCTGATGGTGAAAGCGTCCAGCACCGCGCGGATCGCTGCGTCGAACGGCGTGCGGCGGCCCATGCCCAGCGCTTCGAGACGGCTCGAATCGAGGTGGCAGTCGCGCGGGCGGGGCGTCGAGTCCGTGGGCGTGGGCTGCGCGAGGAGCCGCGCCTGAACGCCAAGCGCCTGCGCGAGCCGTTGGGCGATGTCGTACTTCGTCATCGGCTCGTCGCCGGACCATTGCGCGACCCCGCACACGGGCGCGCCGTCCGCGAAGCGCAGCAGCAGCTCGCGGATGAGGAACGCCACGTCGGGCGTGAAGGTCGGGTAGCGCGTCGCCCATGCGTCCATCGGCGCGGCGCGCGCACCGGGCTGCGCCGAGGCGACGATGGCGGGCACGAGGCTCGTCACCGCCGACTCGTGCCAGCCGACGATCGGCCCGTACAGCAACGGCAGGCGCAGCACGAGGGCGTTGTCGCTGGTTTCGAGCAGCGCGCGCTCGCCTTCGAGCTTGCTCTGGCCGTAGGCGTTGAGCGGATTCGGCGTGTCGTCGATGTCGTACGGGGGCTCGGTGCCGTCGAAAACGTAATCGGTCGAGATCGAGAGCACCCACGCACCACGCTGCCGCGCCGCCGTGGCGATGCTGCGCACCGCATCGACGTTGAGGGCGCGCGCCGCGGCCGGATCATGCTCGCAGACATTGGGGCGGCGCTCGGCGGCGGCCAGTACGATCGCATCGGGCGCCTCGCGCTCGACGAACGCATTGACGGCGTGCGCGTCGCGCACATCGAGCACGGCCTCTTGCGGGCCGCCGTGGCGGAACGCAGTCGGCACCACCTGCCAGTCGGTAACGGCTGCGAGTTCGCGGACGACGGCGCGCCCGAGCAGGCCCGATGCGCCGATCACGGCAACCCTGAACATGGCGGGGCCTCTCAAGCGCCGGCTGTGCCGACTACGGTATAGCCAGCTTCGTCGATGGCGGATTTCAGGACTTCGGCACTCTGACTCGATTCGACCTTGACGCGGCCGGCGGCCAGATCGATCTCGACCTTAGCCTGCGCGTCATGTTCGTGAATCGCGCGCGTGACGGCGCCAACGCAGTGCTGGCAGCTCATGCCTTCGACGTTGAACTCGATCATCGTGTCTTCCTTTTTCTGAGTGAGACGGGTGACTTGCTGCATATGAGGCCGCAGCCGGATTATGCCAGCGGGGCTTCGTGTCGCTGGACCTTCCCATCATGGGAAGGTGTACGATCGAATCATTGCTCACCAACGCACCTGACAGCGGGAGAACTGGCGTGAACATCGGCGAAGCGGCACGCGAATCGGGCGTCACGGCGAAAATGATTCGCTACTACGAAAGTGTCGGATTGCTGGCGCCCAAAGCGCGCACGGCGTCCGGCTACCGCGTCTATGGCAGGGAGGAAGTGCATTCGCTGCGCTTCATCCGCCAGGCGCGTCGGCTCGGCTTTCTCGTCGACGACATCCGGCGCCTGCTGGCGCTCTGGCAAGACCGCTCGCGGGCGAGCGCCGAGGTCAAGTCGATCGCGCTCGATCATGTGGCCGAACTGGACCAGCGCATCGCCGAACTCTCCCAGATGCGCGACACGCTCGCCCATCTGGCTTCGCACTGCCACGGCGACGACCGGCCGGACTGCCCGATTATCGAAGGGCTCGCCGACGCGGCCCCGCTGAACTGCCAGGAGCCCGGTCACAAGCACTAAGCGCCGCTGCAACGGTGCCGGGCAAATTGACGCAGCCCGGTCGATCTCATGCACTTATTTGGTGCGATCGGTGCTGCTTTCGGGCGATAGCCCGGAAATCGTCGATAAAACTTGTCGATAAAACATGATGTTGCAGATTCGGTGGTCGTCGTCATTCCAAAATGGAATGCACAGCATTCGGGCAATTCACTAGCAAAGTTTGGTGCAACGGTTATAATGCGGGTTATCCCTAGTTAGGGTTATCCCTGATGCAAATCACCGGGGATCGCCGAACCGAATCCTTGGAGCACACCATCATGTTTGCGTACTTTCTCGAAAAGCTGGGCACCTGGTTTGAAACCGCCGAACGTCGCCGCCGCGAAGCGTATCTCGCGTCGTCGTCGGATATCGTGCAGCTCGAACAGCGCATCCGTTCGATCGAGTCGAACGGCTACAACTCGCTGTAAGGCCGGCCTCGACCGGGTTTCAGACCGGTTGCGAGCGGCACTGTCTCAAGCCCCGCGTTGGCGGGGCTTTGTCATTTCTGCGCCGTCGATGGAACAGAGTCTGAGCCTTCCCACCGGGGTAAGGTAAAGTCTTTTTTGCGACGAGCCGTCATAGCAATGGTGTCGCTTTCTACCGGGGCCGCTCATGATGCAAGACCGCATTTCCCATCGAACGCTTTTGCCGTCTCACCACGCGTCATGTCGTTTTTCTTTGACGCGGGCAGGGCTGCTCGCCGTCTTCATTGCGTGCGCGAGCGCAAGCGCCCATGCGGGGCAGCCGCTCGTGCTGGACACGCAAATGGGCATTAGCGACGGCCAACCGGGCATGGTGCTGCAGAACGCGCCGCTCTCGCGTGAGCCGATGGTCCAGGCGGTGCAGCCGGCCGGCCTCGCCCCCGATTCGTCGCAGCCGTATATCGTCGCGCCGTACGTGGAAGTGCAGTCCGGTGCCGGAGGCGGCGGCCGGCCCAATCCGCCGCCGCGCCCGCCGCGTCCTCCGCATCGCCCAACGCCGGCGCTTGCGCAGCCGGTACCGGCTGCGCAGTAGCGCGCGTCGTTTGGGATCCTGGCGGCAGCGCTCAGTCGCCGCGCGACTCGATCTTGAACTGCGCGCCGGCGTCCTGGCCGAGCGTCTTGACGAGCCAGGGCAGCGTCTCTTTCATCGACGCTTCGAGCGTGTAGGGCGGATTCAGGATGAACATCCCGCTGCCGTAAAGGCCGAAGCCGTCCGTGGGCGGGTTGCTCACCGAGAGCGTGAGATGCAGCCAGTTCTTGTCCTGCACGCGCTTGAGCTGCTCCGGGAAGCGCTGCGACTCGGGGCGCGTGACCTGCGGATACCAGACCGCATAGGTGCCGTTCGCGAAACGCTCGAGGCTCTCCTCCAGGCACGTGAGCGTGCGCGAATAATCGCGCTTGTCCTCGAAGGACGGGTCGATCAGCACGAGCGCCCGGCGCGGCGGCGGGGGCAGCAGCGCCTTGATGCCGTCGAAGCCGTCGCCGGCGTAGATCATCACGCGGCGGCCGGCGTCATGGAAGCGGTGGCGCAGGACGTCGATTTCCGTGCTGTGCAATTCGAATAGCCGCATGCGGTCCTGCTCGCGCAAGAGCCGCCACGCGAGATATGGCGAGCCGGGGTAGAAGCGCAGTTCGCCGTCGGGGTTCAGCGCGGCCACTTCGTCGACATAATCCGCGAGCACCTGCGGCAGATCGCTGCGGCCCCACAGTTTGCCGATGCCCGTGTCGAACTCGGCGTTCTTCGTGGCGTAGCCTTCACGCAGCGCATAGGCGCCGGCGCCCGCGTGGGTGTCGATGTACCAGTACGCCTTGTCCTTCTTGCCGAGGTAATGCAGCAGCTGCACGACGACGGCGTGTTTCAGGACATCGGCATGATTGCCGGCGTGGAAGGCGTGGCGGTAGCTCAGCATGATGGACGGGACACGAGGTCCGGTGAAAAGCGGGAAGACGGCACAGGCGCCGCGCAGCCTTCGAAACAGCGGCTCACGCAGCGAGGCCGCGTATTGTACGCCACCGCCGTGCCGCTATCCCGGTATGACACCCCATTGCGTCACCGCAGTCCGTCACCGCAGTTCATCACCGCGGCCGGCGACGCCAGGGCATCGGCCCGGCCCCGGGCGCAATGGGACCGTCAGTCGTAAGCGTCGCCGACGATCGCCTCGATCTGCGCCTTGATGTCCGGCGTGATCTTTTCTGCCACGTCGCGCGCCTTCATGTTTTCGCCGATTTGCTCCACGCGCGAAGCGCCGGTGATGACCGTGCTCACATGCGGATTCTTCAGCACCCACGCAAGGGCCAGCTGCCCCACCGAGCAGTCGAGCTGCTTCGCAAAGTCGGCGAGCCTGCCGACGATCTCGTTCTTGTCAGGATCCGTGACGTTCTTGCGCAGCCAGTCGTAGCCCTGCAGCTCGGCGCGGCTGCCCGAGGGCACGCCGCTGCGGTATTTGCCGGTCAGGAGTCCCGAGGCGAGCGGGCTCCAGGTCGTGAGGCCGAGACCGATGTCCTCGTAGAGCCGCCGGTATTCGTCTTCCACGCGTGTGCGATGGAACAGGTTGTATTGCGGCTGCTCCATGACCGGCTTGTGCAGATGATGGCGCTCCGCGATGTCCCACGCGGCGCGGATCTCGTCGGCGCTCCACTCCGAGGTACCCCAGTAGAGCGCCTTGCCGCGTGAGATCATGTCGCTCATCGCCCACACGGTTTCCTCGACCGGTGTGTGCGGGTCCGGGCGGTGGCAGAAGACGAGATCGACGTAATCGAGCTGCAGCCGCTCGAGCGAGCCGTCGATGGCGTTCATCAGGTACTTGCGGTTGAGCGTGTGGTACTGGTTGGGCGCTTCGTTCAAGCCCCAGAAGAACTTGGTCGAGACCACATAGCTCACGCGCGGCCACGCGAGTTCTTTCAGCGCGAGGCCCATGAGCTCTTCCGACTTGCCGCCCGCATAGGCCTCTGCGTTGTCGAAGAAGTTGACGCCTGCGTCGCGCGCCGCCGCGAGCGATTCGCGCGCGAGCTTCGCGTCGACCTGATTGCCGTAGGTGACCCACGAGCCAATGGACAGTTCGCTAACCTGCAGGCCTGAACGGCCCAGTCGCCGATAGTTCATGAACGTCTCCTCTAGAGTCGGTAAAGCTAGCACGACTTTGCCGTTGGTGCTTACAGCCCGGAAGGCGCAAGTCACGGCCGCGACGATGCCGCGCAACACGCTATTGCGCATCCTGCAGTCCGGCGCTTGTCCAGATCGATGCTTCGTGTAACGAGCTTCATGCACAATAGCCTCATTGGCCGCGACGCAACATCCGGCCGGATGGCATAGGCCATTCGTCAGGTTTGACGGCGCGCGTGCCGAGTTTCATCCTGTTCCGTTCACTCACCTGGAGGTGTCCGATGTCGTCTCTCTCTCTGAACATGAAACTCGATGGCAAGGTCGCCGTCGTGACTGGCGCGGCCAGCGGCATCGGCAAACAGATCGCGCTGACGCTCGCGCAGGCGGGCGCCGCGGTCGCTATCGCCGATCTGAACCAGAGCGGCGCGGACGCCGTGGCCGAAGAGATCAAGGGCGCTGGCGGCAAAGCCATGGGCGTGGCCATGGACGTCACCAGCGAAGACGCCGTGAATCAGGGCATCGACCGCGTGGCCGCCGAACTGGGCCCGGTGGACATCCTCATCTCGAACGCGGGCATCCAGATCGTGAATCCGATCGAGAACTACGCGTTCTCCGACTGGAAGAAGATGCAGGCCATCCACGTGGACGGCGCCTTCCTCACCACCAAGGCGGTGCTCAAGCACATGTACAAGGACGACCGCGGCGGCGTGGTGATCTACATGGGCTCGGTGCACTCGCATGAAGCTTCCCCGCTCAAGTCGGCGTACGTCGCAGCCAAGCACGCGTTGCTCGGCCTCGCGCGCGTGCTCGCGAAGGAAGGTGGCAAGCACAACGTGCGCTCGCACGTGGTGTGTCCCGGCTTTGTGCGCACGCCGCTCGTGGAAAAACAGATTCCCGAGCAGGCGAAGGAGCTCGGCATCTCCGAGGAAGAGGTGGTCAAGCGGGTCATGCTCGGCGGCACGGTGGACGGTATTTTCACGACGGTCGAGGACGTCGCGCAAACCGTGCTGTTCCTCTCGGCTTTCCCGAGCGCCGCGTTCACGGGCCAGTCCTTCATCGTGAGCCACGGCTGGTTCATGCAATAACGCCGGCATCGAGCGGAGGAGACGCAGCAATGGCGCAACGCAAGAAGGGGCAGCTCCAGTCGAGCGCCGTGGGCGAGGAAACCGGCGCGCATACGGGCGCGCATGTCGGCGCGCATTTTGCTGAGAAACCGCGGCCGCGCGTCTCGCAATGCGGCGGCGGAGCCGAGCAGTGGGAAACCGTCGCACTCACCCTGCAGGGCGGCGGCGCGCTCGGCGCCTATCAGGCGGGCGTGTATGAAGGGCTCGTCGAGGCCGGCATCGCGCCCAACTGGATTGCGGGCATTTCGATCGGCGCGCTCAATACCGCGATCATCGCGGGCAATGCGCCCGAGCATCGCGTGGCGCGGCTGCGCGAGTTCTGGGAGACGATTTGCCAGCCTGCCTTCAGCCCCCCGTTGCCGCCGTTCGTCGAGCATGCGCTCTTCAACTCGAACGCCGCCTTGCGCAAGACCTTCACGGCCATGCAGGCGGCGGGCGCGATCGTCGAAGGACAGAAGGGGTTTTTCGTGCCTCGCTTTCCGCCGCCACTGCCCAATGCCTCGGGTTCGCCAACGACGGCCAGCTACTACGACACGAAGCCGCTCAAGGCGACGCTCGAGCGCCTATGCGACTTCGAGCGCATCAACTCGGGGGAAACGCGCGTGTCCGTGGGCGCGGTCAACGTGGGCAGCGGCAACTTCGTCTATTTCGACAATACGACCACCACGTTGCGTCCCGAGCATTTCATCGCCTCGGGTGCGCTGCCGCCGGGTTTCGCGGCCGTGGAGATCGAAGGCGAGTACTACTGGGACGGCGGCCTGATGTCGAACACGCCGCTCTATGAGGTCATCCAGACCACGCCGCGGCGCGACACGCTCGCGTTCCAGGTCGATCTCTGGAGCGCGCGCGGGCCGGTGCCCGACAGCATCGTCGACGTGCAGGGGCGCGTGAAGGATATCCAGTATTCGAGCCGCACGCGCCTCGTCACCGACATGCTGCAGCGCTCGCAGCGGTTTCGCCACGTGCTGCGCGAGGTGCTGGACCGCGTCGCGCCCGAGCATCGCAATGATCCGTGGGTCGCGCTCGCCGATGAACTCTCGTGTACGCGCAAGTACAACGTGATCCACCTCATCTACCGGCAGAAGGAGTACGAGGGGCACTTCAAGGACTTTCAGTTCGGCATCTCGACGATGCGCGAGCATTGGGCAAGCGGCTTGCAGGACATCCGCGCGTCGCTCGCCCAGCCGGGCTGGCTCGACAAGCCCGATAACGATGCGGGCTTCGTCACGCACGACATCCACCGCGACATGCGCGGTCACCTCGGCTGAGCAGCATCGCTCGAGGCCCGGGCCAAAGCAAAAGGCGTCCGTTCTTGCGAACGGACGCCTTTTTTAATCGCCGCTGCTTCGGCGCCCCGCGTCGAAGCGGTGCGCCTCGCGTACGCGAAAGGCTTACTTCAGCACGGCCGCAATCGCGTTCGCGACCACATCGAGGTTGCGCGTGTTCAGCGCGGCCACGCAGATGCGGCCCGTGCTCACGGCGTAGATGCCGAATTCTTCACGCAGGCGGTCGACCTGCGCCGCCGTCAGGCCCGAGTAGGAGAACATGCCGCGCTGCACGTTGATGAAGTTGAAGTCGCGGTCCACGCCGGCGGCCGCGAGGCGCTCGACGAGGCCCGTGCGCATGGCGCGGATGCGATTGCGCATTTCGCCGAGTTCCGCTTCCCACATGGCGCGCAGGTCGGCCGAGCCGAGCACCGCTGCGACGACCGAGCCGCCGTGCGTCGGCGGGTTCGAGTAGTTCGTGCGGATCACGCGCTTGAGCTGCGAGAGCACGCGTGCCGACTCTTCCTTGCTGCTCGTGAGGATCGACAGCGCGCCAACGCGCTCGCCGTAGAGCGAGAACGACTTCGAGAACGACGACGAAACGAATACGTTGAGCTCCGAAGCCGCGAAGAGGCGCACGACTTCGCCGTCTTCCGCGATGCCGTCGCCGAAGCCCTGATAAGCGATGTCGAGGAACGGCACGAGATTACGCGCCTTGACGACCTCGATGACCTGCTTCCACTGGTCGATCGTGAGGTCGACGCCGGTCGGGTTGTGGCAGCACGCGTGCAGCACGATGATGGTGCCGGCGGCGTAGCCGTTCAGCGCGCTCAGCATGCCTTCGAAGTTCACGCCGTTGGTCTGCGCGTCGTAGTACGGGTAGGCGAGCACTTCGAAGCCCGCGCTTTCGAAGAGCGCGCGGTGATTTTCCCAGCTGGGGTCGCTGATCGCGACCTTGGCGTTCGGATTCACGCGCTTCAGGAAATCAGCGCCGATCTTGAGCGCGCCCGTGCCGCCCAGCGCCTGGGCCGTGACCACACGGCCGGCGGCGATCAGCGGCGAGTCGTCGCCGAGCAGCAGCTTCTGGACGGCGGCGTCGTAGGCGGCGAGACCTTCGATCGGCAGATAGCCGCGCGGCAGACCGGCTTCCACGCGGGCCTTTTCTGCCTCGCGCACGGCGCGCAGCAGCGGAATCTTGCCTTCTTCGTTGGTGTACACGCCCACGCCGAGGTTCACCTTGGTCGCGCGTGCATCGGCGTTATAGGCTTCGTTCAGACCCAGAATCGGGTCGCGAGGGGCGAGTTCGACAGCGGAAAAGAGGGACATGATCGTTCGGCAAAAGTGAAGGGAGATCGGTTGGGCCACACGCGCCGGCCACGGAACTCGCTATTGTAACGAATCCTCTAGCCGGATTTCCGCTCATTGCCATTCGCCGCACGGGGCGATTTCGGTCGGCATGGCCGATGCCCGGCGTGCGGTCAATCTGGGCCCGATGCCCACGCGCCGCCCGGCCCTTGCAGCGCCGCCACCGCACCCCATCTAGCACGAACGCCTACCCACGGCTCGCCCATCGGCAGGATCAGGCGAGACGCTAGAATAGTTGTTTGCTCCGCGCACAGGATGTCACCCATGTCCGACCACACCGTCGCCGACGCGCCCGCGCTCGACGAGTCGAAATTCGTGCACTACGACGGCTCGCCGTTCCAGCTCTACCAGCCGTACCCGCCGGCCGGCGACCAGCCGACGGCCATCGAAACGCTCGTGGAAGGCGTGGAAGACGGTCTCTCGTTCCAGACGCTGCTCGGCGTGACGGGCTCGGGCAAGACCTACACGATGGCGAACACGATTGCGCGCCTCGGTCGCCCGGCTATCGTGTTCGCGCCGAACAAGACGCTCGCCGCGCAGCTCTACGCCGAGTTTCGCGAGTTTTTTCCGCGCAATGCCGTCGAGTACTTCGTTTCGTACTATGACTATTACCAGCCGGAAGCCTATGTGCCGCAGCGCGATCTTTTCATCGAAAAAGATTCGTCGATCAACGAGCATATCGAGCAGATGCGGCTGTCGGCCACCAAGAGCCTGATGGAGCGGCGCGACGTGGTGATCGTCGCGACGGTTTCGGCGATTTACGGTATCGGCAATCCGTCCGAGTACCACCAGATGATTCTCACGCTGCGTCACGGCGACAAACTCGGCCAGCGCGACGTCATCGCGCGCCTGATCGCGATGCAGTACACGCGCAACGAGCAGGACTTCCAGCGCGGCACTTTCCGCGTGCGCGGCGACACCATCGACATCTTCCCGGCCGAGCACGCCGAAATGGCCGTGCGCGTGGAACTGTTCGACGACGAGGTGGAAACGCTGCAGCTCTTCGATCCGCTCACGGGCCGCGTGCGCCAGAAAATTCCGCGCTTCACGGTGTATCCGTCGTCGCACTACGTGACGCCGCGCGAGACCGTGCTGCGCGCCGTCGAAACCATCAAAGCCGAACTGCGCGAACGCCTCGAATTCTTCCACACGGAAGGCAAGCTCGTGGAGGCGCAGCGCCTCGAGCAGCGCACGCGTTTCGATCTGGAAATGCTCCAGGAACTGGGCTTCTGCAAGGGCATCGAGAACTACTCGCGGCACTTTTCGGGCGCGCTGCCCGGCGAGCCGCCGCCCACGCTCGTCGATTATCTGCCGACCGACGCGATGATGTTCCTCGACGAATCGCACGTGCTGATCGGCCAGCTGAACGGCATGTACAACGGCGACCGGGCGCGCAAGGAAAACCTCGTCGACTATGGCTTCCGGCTGCCTTCGGCGCTGGACAACCGGCCGCTCAAGTTCAACGAGTTCGAGCGCAAGATGCGCCAGGTCGTGTTCGTCTCGGCCACGCCCGCCGACTACGAGAAGAGGGTGACGGGCCAGATCGCCGAACAGGTCGTGCGGCCGACGGGCCTCGTCGACCCGGAGATCGAGGTGCGGCCCGCATCGACGCAGGTGGACGACGTGCTCGGCGAGATCAACGAGCGCGTGGCCGCAGGCGAGCGCGTGCTGGTCACCACGCTCACCAAGCGCATGGCCGAGCAGCTCACCGAGTTCCTCGCCGACCACGGCGTGAAGGTGCGTTATCTGCATAGCGACATCGACACGGTCGAGCGCGTGGAGATCATCCGCGACCTGCGGCTGGGCACGTTCGACGTGCTGGTGGGCATCAACCTGCTGCGCGAGGGTCTCGACATTCCCGAAGTCTCGCTCGTGGCGATCCTCGACGCCGACAAGGAAGGCTTTCTGCGCGCCGAGCGCTCGCTCATCCAGACGATCGGCCGAGCGGCGCGCAACGTGAACGGCAAGGCGATTCTTTACGGCGACCGCATCACCGACTCGATGCGCAAGGCGATCGACGAAACCGAGCGCCGGCGCGCCAAGCAGATGCACTTCAACGCGGAGCACGGCATCGTGCCGCGCGGCGTGGTCAAGCGCATCAAGGACATCATCGATGGCGTCTACAACGTGGACGAAGCGCGCGCCGAGCTGCGCGAGGAGCAGGAGCGCGCGAAGTTCGAGGATATGTCGGAGAAGCAGATCGCGAAGGAGATCAAGAAGCTCGAGAAGCAGATGATGGACTACGCGAAGAACCTCGAATTCGAGAAGGCCGCGCAAACGCGCGACCAGCTCGCCGTGCTGCGTCAGCGCGTGTTCGGCGCGAACGTGGGGGACCATCCCATTTGAGCCTGTGAGGGCATCGGCGGATGGGCGCGCGGCGTCCGTCTTCGACGACGGAATGCCTTCGATTGCCTTTCGTGTGCATCACCCGCTGAAATCTGCCAGCGAAGCGCCGTAAGCCCATATTAACCAATCGCCGCTAAAACCCTGTTCGCTAAGGGTTTTCGTGTCGGCGGCTTTGTCCCTGGTCCGCATCGGTGATACACTTCGCAATTATTGAGAATTGTTCGCATTAACGTTTTTACGTAGATGCGGAAGACTCAGTGCGAAGTCACCTCACATAAGAACGGAGTTTCGATGCGGATCCACTCTCTCTTGCGCGGCACCGCCGTGATTGCGGCCGCCACGGCGGCATTGGCGGCCCACGCGGCTGAATACCCGATCGGCAAGCAGCAAATTCAGGGCGGCATGGAAATCGGCGCCGTCTATCTGCAGCCGATCACGATGGACCCGGAAGGCATGATGCGCAAGGCATCGGATTCGGACATCCACCTCGAGTCGGACATCCATGCGGTCAAGAACAATCCAAGCGGCTTCGCCGAAGGCGACTGGATGCCGTATCTGCAGGTGCATTACGAGCTGACGAAGCCGGGTTCGAGCTACGTGCAAAAGGGTGATCTGATGCCGATGGTCGCGAACGACGGCCCGCACTACGGCGACAACGTCAAGCTGGCGGGTCCGGGGAAGTACCACCTGAAGCTGATCGTCGAAGCGCCGATGCAGATGGGTCATATGGCGTTCGGCCGTCACGTCGACAAGGAAACGGGCGTGGGCCCCTGGTTCAAGCCGGTCACGCTGGAATACGATTTCCCGTTCGCCGGCATCGGCAAGAAGGGCGGCTACTAAGCCGCGCAGTGCGGAAGGTGGCGGTGCGCGCCTGAGGGCGCCGCCGCTTTCGGGGAACGCAGGAAGGAGCAGGTAAGACCCATGAATGGAATCCGGAAGTTTGCGGCGCTCGCGCTCAACATGTCTCTTGCGGTGTCGCTCGCCGGCGTGGCCACGGCGGCGCAGGCCGAAGACGTACCGACGTTCAAGCTCGAAGTGAACGACGGCAAGTTCAACCCCGCACGCATCGAAGTGCCGGCGGGCAAGCGCATCAAGATCGAGGTACGCAACACGGGCAAGGGTGCGGCCGAGTTCGAGAGCGTTCAGTTGCGCAAGGAGAAGGTGCTGGCGCCGGGCGCGGAGTCGTTCGTCGTGATCGCGCCGCTCGATCCGGGCGAGTACAAGTTCTTCGACGATTTCCATCAGCAGGCGCAAGGCGTGATTGTCGCGAAATGAGCGTTGCCGGATCAGCGTTGCGAGGTGCGCGAGGTGCGCGAGGTGCGTATCGCCAGTAGCGGGAGGTGTTGAATGGGGCAGGTGATGTTCATCGTATGGCGGGAGAGCGTCGAGGCGCTGCTCGTCGTCGGGATTCTGTATGCGTGGCTGAAAAACGGCGACGCGGATGCAAGGCGCGGCGTGCCGTACCTGTGGGGCGGCGTGGCGATCGGCATTGTCGCCGCCGTCGCGCTCGGCGCGGTGCTGGTCGGCTTTACCGAGGTGCTGTCGGGCGACGCCCAGGATTATTTCCAGACCGGCATGGTGCTCGTGGCGTGCGTGCTGATCGTGCAGATGGTGCTGTGGATGAAGCAGCACGGGCGCACGCTCAAGCGCGACATGGAACAGTCGCTGGAAAAGAGCGCGCGCGACGCGAACTGGTGGGGCGTGGCGATTCTCGTCGCGCTGGCGATCGCGCGTGAAGGCAGCGAGACGGTGATCTTTCTCTACGGCCTTGGCTTCGGCCAGTCGGGCCACGTGGACGCGAGCCAGTATGTTGCCGTGCTGATCGGCCTGGCCCTCGCGTTGCTCACGTTCTACCTCCTGCAACTGGGCGGCAAGGTGTTCTCGTGGCGGCACTTCTTCCGCATTACTGAAATCATGCTGCTGTTTCTCGGCGCGGGCCTGTTCCAGACCGGGATCGACAAGCTGATCGACAAGGAAATCCTGCCGACCCTCGTCGACCAGGTGTGGAATACCTCGGCGATCCTCGACGATTCGAACACGTTCGGTTCGCTCGTCGCAACGCTCACCGGCTACCGCGCGCACCCGGCGCTCATGAACCTGATCGCCTACGCCGTGTACTGGCTCGTGGTGTGGTTCCTCGTGCGGCGCGCCACCGGCCGCGCAGGCGCGGTCGCGAAGAGGAAGGCAGCATGAGTTGTGCATCCGTTGGCCCGGCGCAGGCAACCGGGCGCCCTGGCAAGCTCGCCCAGGCGGGCCAGTGGATGCAACGTCACGGCGCGGTGATTCGCGCCGTGCAGTGGGCTGTCGTCGCCGTCTACGCGTTCCTGATTCTCGTGCCGGCGGCGATGCCGTTGCCCGGCGACGCGGCGCACCTGTGGAACAACCTCACGCTCGCGGCGCAGTTCGTGTTCTGGGGCATCTGGTGGCCGTTCGTGCTGCTTTCGATGGTGATGCTCGGCCGCGTGTGGTGCGGCGTGCTGTGCCCCGAAGGCGCGCTCACCGAGTTCGCCAGCAAGTTCGGCCGCGGCAAGGCGATTCCGCACTGGATGCGCTGGGGCGGCTGGCCTTTCGTGGCGTTCGGCCTCACGACGATCTACGGACAGATGGTGAGCGTCTACCAGTACCCCAAGGCGGTGCTGCTGGTGCTGGGCGGATCGACGCTGGGCGCCATGGTGATCGGTTTTCTTTACGGGCGCGAAAAGCGCGTCTGGTGCAAGTATCTCTGCCCCGTGAACGGGGTGTTCGCGCTTCTGGCGCGTCTCGCGCCGTTTCGCTACAAGGTCGACGAAGAGGCCTGGCGCAACTCCTATACGCACGGCGAGCACGGCGGGCATCGCGTGATTCCCGTCAACTGCGCGCCGCTCGTGCCGCTGCGCAGCATGAAGGGCGCCGCCCAGTGCCACATGTGCGGACGCTGCAGCGGCCACCGCGACGCCATCGCGCTCTCGTGGCGCTCGCCCGCGCAGGAAGTGGTCGAGCTCGGCGCCAGCCAGGCGAGCGCCTGGGACACCGCGCTGATCCTCTACGGCCTGCTTGGCGTCGCGATTGGCGCGTTCCACTGGACCGGCTCGCCGTGGTTCATCGGCATCAAGCAGTGGCTCGCGGGCTGGCTCATCGACCGCGACATCACCTGGCCGCTCGAGACCAATGCGCCGTGGTTCCTGCTCACGCATTACCCCGCGCAGAACGACGTGTTTTCGTGGCTCGATGGCGCGATGATCGTCGGCTATATCGTCGCGACGGGGCTCGTCTATGGCACGGCGCTCTTCGCGATTCTCGCGGGCTCGACGGCCGTGCTCGGCCGCTTCGAGATGCGGCGTCTGCATCACCTGGCGCAGTCGCTGATTCCGCTGGCCGGCGCGGGCGTGTTCCTCGGCCTCTCCGCCACGACGCTCTCGCTCCTGCGCGCCGAGCACGTGCCGCTCGACTGGGCCGCCGAGGTGCGCATTGCGATTCTCGTCATCACGAACCTCTGGAGCGCCTGGCTCGCGTGGCGGGTTACGGGGCGCCATAGCAGCCGCTTGTGGCAGCGCGCGCTCGCGCTGGCGGGCTTCGCGCTCGCGCTCGCCGTGGTGGACAGCGCGTGGTGGCTGATGTTCTGGGGCTGGGTGCACTGACCGCGAGTGCCCAAGGCTCGCGCGAGCTTTCATCGGGCGCGATCTGCGCTACTCTCCAATGCATCGTCACGCGGCGTCGGCGCCGGGCTTGTCCCGGCGCTGCCCGACCGGCTTGTCTGACATTGGAGAGTCCACCATGCGAACCCGCGCAGTATTGACCGACGAAGATGTCCTAAAGATGGCCGAAGCGGCCGTGGCGCACGCACGCGCAAACCAGTGGAACGTGACGGTCGCCATCGTCGACGATGGCGCGCATCTGCTGTTTCTGCGCCGGCTCGATGGCGCCTCGCCCATCACCGCCGAAATCGCCATGGCCAAGGCCCGCACCGCCGCGCTGGGCCGCCGCGAGAGCAAGGTCTACGAAGACGTCATCAAGCAGGGACGCACCGCGTTTCTCAGTGCGCCGCTCACGGGCATGCTCGAAGGCGGCGTGCCCGTCGTCGTAAACGGCGACGTGATCGGCGCAGTCGGCGTCTCGGGCGTGAAGTCCGATCAGGATGCGGCCATCGCGCGCGCGGGCATCGCGGCGCTCGGTGCGGGCTGAGCGCGTCGTCTTGCCTCGCGCCGAAGAAACAAAAGCCGCGGACGTGTGCCGCGGCTTTTGTTTCGGGCGCAGGGCCCTGGGCGGCTCGCGCTTCGCGCGCCGCCGCGATCAGAGGTGAGAACAAAAAAGTGGCTTGGCTTGCTTCGACGGCTGGCCTGAAGCTTGAAGGATGTCTGCACGAAGGGGTCTAGATCTCGCGTGCAAGCCGTCGTAGCTGGCTAATGCCCCAACGCCTCCCGGTGGAGGCGGTCCCCACAATACCCGGTTGAAAACGGCTTGACCCTACTTGGTCAGGATCAGCTTGCCGAGCCGGGTGGCCCGCAACTGATACGTCTCTCCGTTATGCACGATGCTCACGTGGCTGCGGCCTTGCAGCAGCGCCGCGCTATCGAGCGTTCGCTCGCTGCTTGCGGCGGCGCCCGCCGTTTCGATGCGCTTGCGGGGTTCCGGCTGGACCATGGCGGACTTGGGTCGCACGCTGGTCGATGCCGGGCCGCTGGTGCGGCGCAAGCTTAACGTGGAGCTACGGTTCGGTTCGGTCATGAACGTCACGTCTTTGTCGAGATTCGATGGAATGATTCTAAATGATAATCGTTCCCATTAACAACAAAGAGAGATTCATCGGAATTCATCGCCGATAGTCTGAGCCAAAGCAGGGGCGCCCCGGCACTCATGGAAGGGCGGCAGGCCGACCCACGCGTGGAGGCCCGCCGCCCTCTGCCAGGATTCAGTGCAGCGCGTTCGGCGCGCTGCCGTCGCCCTGCACGAACTGGCGGATGAGACGCACGGTATCGATGTCCGATTCGCGATACGCCGATTTCACGATCTCCGAAGTCTGGCGATCGTCTTCGGTGTCGGCCGTCGGCAGTGTCGTGCGGTACTCGAAGCGCAGAAAGAGCTGCAGCGGATCGGGCTGCTCGATCGTCATCGTGAGCGAGCCGCCCACGTATTCGGCGGTCGCCATGATGTCGTAGCGCACGCTCTCGTTGGGCGTGAACGTGACGCGGTCGCGCACCGTGGCGTGGCCGTAGTGCAGCTCGCGCTCCATCGTGCTCTCGCTGCGCGAGAGGATCGTGCAGCTGTCGAGACCGATCACGAAGAGCTGCGGCTGCTCCGCGCGCAGCACGAGCCCTTCCCAGAGCTGTTCACGCGTCATGGCCTCGACGAGCGGGTTCAGCGGGTCGTTGATCTGGATGAGATGTTCGAAATTCAAGGCGGCGCCTTCCTGTGTTCTGTGTCCGTGCGCCGACGCTCAGGCGACGACGAGACCCGTGTGGATCGCGATCGTGTTCGTGAGCACCTTGTGCACCGGGCAGGCGTTGGCGATCTGCAGCAGGCGTTCGCGCTGCGCCTCGGTGAGCGCGCCTTCGAGCATGATCTGGCGATCGATCTTCGTGCCTTCGTTGCCGGTTTCCATGGAGAGCTTCACGCGTACGCCTTCGAGCGGCCACTCCTTGCGCTGGGCGTACATCTTCAGCGTGATGGAGGTGCAGGCGCCGAGGCTCGAGAGCAGCAGCGAAAAGGGCGACGGTCCGCGGTCGCCGCCACCGAGCGAGGCGGGCTCGTCGGCGATCCAGGTGTGTGTGCCGTCGTCGAACTGGACCTGGTAGTTCGTCGAGCCAATGTGTGCGGTGACTGCGGGTTCGGCCATGCGCTCCTCGCGGGCGGGACGGTTAAAGAGGGACGGGCGCGCGAGGGGTGCGCGCCCCGGAAGCCTTATTGTGACGGAAAGCGGGCGGGCCTGTGGAGAGGCACCGGAACCCGCGGCGCTTAGTGAGCGATGCGTCCCATGCGCCCAGCCTGATAGTCGAGCACGGCCTCGCGGATCTCCTGCTCGGTGTTCATCACGAATGGACCGTAGCGCACGACCGGCTCGTTCAGCGGCACGCCGCCGATCAGGAGCACGTCGAGCGGCACGCTCGCATCGGCCGGGGCGGCGAGCGTGACGGTCTCGCCGTCGCTCGCGAAGGCTACCATCTGCTGGGCTTCGATCGCCTGCGCTTGCGGACCGTAGAGGCCCGTGCCCGAAAGGCCATAGGCGAACACGCGATAGCCGGCGGGCACGGGCTGCTCGACGCGCGCGCCGGGCGCGAGCGTGAAGTGCTGGTACAGGATGGGCGTGCGCGTCTCGATCGCGGCTTTCGCGCCCAGCGCCTCACCGGCGATTACCTTTACCGTGACCTTGCCGTCCTTCGAGCGGCCCACGGGGATCTGCCCGGTGGGCAGTTCCTGGTAGCGCGGCGCGATCATCTTGTCGCGTGCAGGCAGATTCACCCACAGCTGCAGGCCGTGCATGCGGCCGCCGGTGCGCGTGAATTCGGGGTCGGGCATCTCGCTGTGAATCACGCCCGCGCCGGCCGTCATCCATTGCACGTCGCCGGGCCCCAGCGTGCCCGCGTGGCCCGCCGAGTCCTTGTGACCGAAGCGGCCTTCGACCATATAGGTGACGGTTTCGAAGCCGCGATGCGGGTGGTCGGGCGCGCCCTTGGCCTCGCCGGGCGCATAGTCGACGGGGCCCATTTCGTCGAGCAGCAGGAACGGATCGAAGTCCATCAGCGCTCGCGTGGGAAACGGCCGATGAACGATGAATCCGCCTCCCTCGGTGGTGCGAACCGCGGGATAAACGCGTTCGATCGTACGGGTCGTGGCCATGGATATCACCTCGAATTGTGGGAATTGCGTTATTTGCGAAACAAACCGCTATTATAGATAGCCAATTTGGCCTGTTTTACGGCCCCATCGCAATGGATTGTCCCATCGCTGGAACGACAACATGAAAATCGATTCGCACAACCTGAACGACCTCATGTATTTCTCGCAGGTCATCGAGCATGGCGGTTTCTCCGCTGCCGAGCGCGTGCTCGGCATCTCGAAGTCGCGGCTGTCGCGCCGGGTGAGCGAACTCGAGGCCTCGCTCGGCGTGCGTCTCTTGCAGCGTTCCACGCGCAAGCTCGCGTTGACCGAGGCGGGCGAACTCTTTTACGAGCATTGCCGCGCGATGCTCGCCGAGGCGCAGGCCGCGGTGAACGTCGTTCAGTCGCTGCGCTCGTCGCCGCGGGGGACGGTGCGCGTGAGCGTGCCTGTCACGCTTTCGCAGACCATCTTTTCGCAGATCATTCCGGAATTCATGCTTCGCTACCCCGAGGTTCGGGTGGTGATGCGCGTGACGAATCGCGTGATCGACCTGTTCGAAGATTCCGTGGATATCGCGTTGCGCGTGCGCTCGGAACCGCCGCAGAACGCCAATATCGTGGTGCGGCCGCTGTGGCGCACGGAGCAGATGCTGGTGGGCGCGCCTAGCCTGCTCGCGCAGAATGCGCCGCCGCTCACGCCCGAAGACCTTTCACGCTTCGAGACGCTCGACACGCCCACGAGCGACGGGCGCCACGTATTCCAGCTGATCGCGCCGGACGGCACGCGTCATTCGCACGAGCACGAGCCGCGCCTCATCAGCGCCGACCTGACCACGATCCGCGAAGCCGCTTTGTACGGCCTCGGCATCGCGGCAATGCCTGAAATGATGTATGGCGCCGCGCTGCGCTCGGGCAAGCTTTCGCCGGTGATGCCGGGCTGGACGCTGCCGGTGCCGCAACTCTACGCGGTGTTTCTCTCGCGCCAGGGCATGGTTCCTGCCGTGCGCGCCTTCGTCGATTACCTCGTCGAAGTGCTCGACGCAGATAAAAGCCTGCACCAGGAATGTCCGCTGAAAAGCGAGATCGACGCGCTCGTCGCGCGTGGCGAAGAGCAGCGCGCAGCGAGCGCCCAGAGTGGCGGACTATCCAACGCGAAGCGCGCGAGCAAGATCGAAACTGCGTGAACTTTGCGAACGTGCGCGCGCGTGCGCATGTATGAAGCAACGGCTTCACGGAGTGCATTTGCGTACGACGTGCAGCGCCATTTGTTTTTAGGCATTCAAGCGCGACCAGCCATCGCTACATTCAATGGCTTAACCCTTGTAGGCGTCAAGCGAGAGGAATATATTGAAGTCCTTCTCACCAAGCACCGGTCTTGAGTGGGAATTGATGGCCGCTATCATAGTGGGCCTTCAGGGCCGAAAGCGCAGTCCGTGTTGCCCACGGCAGTCGCATGTGCCGGCGTGAACCGATCGATTGTCGGGGAGTTGCCGCCACCGCCCGAGTGCGCCGCGTGCGCAGAAAAAAAGGCCTTCATCTGACGATGAAGGCCTTTTACTTTGTATCGCTGAAACCAGCGCCTGGCGCTCGAAAATGTGCATCAGTGATGCGCGGGATCGGTGACGAAGCCGAGCTTCGTCAAGCCGCCGTTTTGCGCAGCGGACATGACCTGGGCCACTCGCTCGTATTGGACCTTGCGATCCGCGTTCAGATGCAGCTCCGGTTGCGGCGTGGTTTGCGCCGCTGCCGCGATCTTCTGGTTCAGCGCCGCTTCATCGACTTTCGTGCCGTCCCACAGCACGGTGCCATCCGCGTCGATCGACACATTGATCTGCGCGGGCTTCGTGTCTTCCTTCTGGCTGCTCGCGTGCGGCAGGTCGATTTTCACGGCGTGGCGGATCACGGGAATCGTCACCATGAAAACGATCAGGAGAACCAACATGACGTCGACGAGCGGCGTCATGTTGATTTCGTTCATCAGGCCATCGTCGTCGTCGTTGGCAAAGGGGCTCATCGCCATGATGTTTGCCTCCGCTTTTTAGTGGCTGCGCGCGGCGACGCGCAGATTGCCCGTGTTGCCGTCCAACGCCCGGCCGCGGGCCGTCGACGTGAGACGCGCGCCCGTCACGAAGAAAGCATGCAGGCCGTGCGCGAAGCGGTTGAGCTTCGTGACGATCGCCTTGTTGGCGCGAGTGAGCGCGTTGTAGCCGAGCACCGCAGGAATCGCGACGAAAAGGCCGAACGCGGTCATGATGAGCGCTTCACCCACGGGGCCGGCCACGGCGTCGATCGAGGTCTGGCCCGTCGCGCCGATCGTAAGCAGTGCGTGATAAATGCCCCACACCGTGCCGAACAAGCCCACGAACGGCGCGGTGCTGCCGATCGACGCGAGAATGGCGAGCCCGCTTTGCATCTTCGCGACCGAGTCGTCCATCGTGTCCTTCAGGCAGCGCGTGATCCAGTCGGAGACGTCCATGCGGTCGTGCAGATGCGGCTGCGTCTGATGATGGTGATCGGCGGCTTCCTGGCCCGAGCGCGCGAGCGCGAGGAAGGGGTTGTCTTCGCGCGTGCCGCTGCCCAGCTTCTTCACGCCGTCGGCGAGATCGTCCGAGTGCCAGAACTGCTGCTCGGCGTTTTTCGTGAGGCGCTTGAGCCGCGCGACGTTCCAGCCCTTCACGACGATCACGCACCACGAGAGCACCGACATGATCAACAGCGCGAGCGCAATGCCGCGCGTGACGAAATCCCCTTGCGCCCAGACGTGGGCGATACCGTAGTTCTGCATGCTCGATCCTCTTTGTTCAATTCATGAAGGCGTGCGGCTCAGCCGGTCAATCGCGCAGGCTGAAGTCGAATGGTTGTGTGTAGGCCGCGCGCACCGCTTCGCCGTTTTCCAGGTACGGCTTGCACGAGCTTTGGCGCATGGCGTCCACGGCGGCGTCGTCGAGGCGGCTATAGCCGCTGCTCTTTTTCAGCTCGATGTTCTCGATCTTGCCCGCGAGGCCCACGACGAAGTGCACGAAGGCTGTGCCCGTCTCGCCGCGGCGGCGAGAGAGCGTCGGGTAATCGGGCTGCACGATGCGGCAGTCGAGGTGCGAGACGTTCTTCGGGGCCGCGATTGCCAGGGTCGACGTGACGTCGGTGGCCGCCGCGGACTGCGCCGCAGGTGCTGGCGCGGCGGGAGCCGGTGGCGCGGGAGCGGCGGGCGCGGGCGATTCGATCGCGTGCTGCGAGGGCGATTCCGCCACCGGCAGCGGGGTTGGCTTCGGCTTGGGCTGCACCTTGGGCTTCTCGTGCGTGACCGGTGGGACAGGCTTGGGCCGCGGCGGCGTGGGCGGGGATTGAATCGCGGCCGGCGCGGCCACCCGAGCCGGCTTGAGCAGCTCGGCGGTAATGGTCTGCGACTGGAGTGCGACGGGCGTCACGGGTTCGGGCTTCATCAGCACGATGCCGGCGAGCGCGGCATGCAACCCGACCACGATCGCGGTCGCTGTGACAACACGGCGATTGACGCGAAGCGAGGGAGGCGCCAGCGCGCCAGCGGTGTTCTGGAAGGCTTGCATGTTAGCGTGGCTGCCGTGCGGACGGCGACGCGCCGGTGAGCCAGCGCGTCGTGTCGGGCGGCTTCATTTGCGAAAGATCAGCAGCGAGATGCACAGCGTCGTAACGAATCCGATCAGCAACTCCATCCTGGCCTCCATTGAGGGACGTAAGCGGTAGCTGGCTGGTCGGAAGACGGGCTTGCTGTCGGCGGCGGTTTGATGTCCGCAGTGCCGCCAGGTGCGGCGGCGCATCCGGCTGAGCGGGCGGACAGGGTGGGCGCGCATCGTTGGCGAGATGCACGCCATGGCTTCATGCGGCCTTGCGCTCGTAGAACGTGAGCGGGACCGCGTGCGGAGCGGGGACCACGGCGGGGGCATGCGGCACCCCGCAGCGGCTCGCGCAGACACCGCTTTGCGCCATCACGTCGCGAACGGTTTCTTCGCACTTGCCGCAGCAGGTCGCGACGCCGAGTTCGAACTGCAGCTCGTCGAAGGAATCCATGCCTTCCGCGATGGAGGCGCGGATCGTCCGGTCGGAGACGGACTTGCAAACGCAGACAATCATGATGGATCGCAATAGAGAGAGTTAATGCGAATTATTATCATTATGTTTGCCTGATTTGGCAAGCGCTCCTGGACAGGAGTTTGTAACAAAGCCGTGCAGGGACTTGTCTTTGCGCAGGGAACTGCGGGAGAGGGTGTACTTCTCCCCGAATGGGCGATTGGCGGGGTAGATGCGGCCAAGGGGTGGCGATTTCAGGCGGCGGCGATCGCACGAAAACGGGGCGCTAACCTGAGTCCCGGGCCGCCATCCGCGAACGGAGAATGGGATTCGCCCCGGCGCCTCAGGCCGCGTTCGCTTCCCGTTCGGGCGTGCGCCGCGACGGGATGACAACGCGCTCGACGCTGGCGTCGAGGCCAAGCAGCGCCGCCGCCAGTTCGCGCAAATGCGCGCCGTCGCTCGTCGAGCAGAAGCGGATGTCGTCCGCGTTGGCGCTTGCTTCCCCGGCGCTCGCGCACAGCCCGTGCTGGCCGAGCACGCGTTCGAGCTGCCGCGCGATCGCAATGCTGGTGTCGACGAGCGTCATGCGTTCGCCGACGATCGAGCGGATCGCGGTATCGAGGAAAGGGTAGTGCGTGCAGCCGAGCACGAGCGTATCGGCGCCGGCGTCGAGCATGGGCTCGACATACGCACGCAGCAGCGCGAGCAACTCAGGCGAACCGATGTCGCAGCGCTCCACGGCTTCCACGAGCCCATGCCCTGGCTGGCACAGCACGCGCAGGTCGGCCGCATGGCGCTCGACCAGCGTCTGAAAGCGCGCGCTGCGCAACGTGACCTGGGTGGCGAGTACGCCGGCCACGCGCGTTTTCGAAACGAGCGCCGCCGGCTTGATGCCCGGCTCAACCCCGATGAGCGGCACCGAGAGCCGTTCGCGCACGAGCGCGATGGATTGCGCGGTGGCCGTGTTGCAGGCCACCACCAGCGCCTTCGCGCCTTGCGCGACGAGCCATTCGCAAATCGCGAGCGTGCGGTCGGCGATGAAGTCGTCGTCGCGCTGGCCGTAGGGCGCGTAGCGCGAATCGGCGACATACACGAGCCGCTCCGCGGGCAGCAGTCCGCGCACGGCGCGCAGCACCGAAAGGCCGCCGAGACCGGAGTCGAAGATGCCGACAGGCGCGGCGCTGGAAAATGCCGGTTGGTTCACGGGGAGGGGCGCAAAAGTGTTGGGGTGCACCCGCAAGACGGACGGATGCGCGCTCGCGCGAGGCGTGCGATCAGGATTCTACCGAACCCATGGCCGACTGCTGGTAATTCTGGATGCCGACCTTGTCGATGAGGTCGAGTTGCGTTTCGAGCCAGTCGATATGCTCCTCGGTGTCCTCGAGAATGGTGACGAAGATTTCGCGCGAAACGAAATCGCGCACCGATTCGCAATAGACGATGGCTTCCTTGCAGGTGGACTGCGAAATCTGTTCGAGCTTCAGATCGCACTCGATGATTTCCCGAGTCTCTTCGCCGATCAGCAGCTTATGGAGATCCTGGAGGTTCGGCAGACCGTCGAGCATGAAAATGCGCTCGATGAGCATGTCGGCATGCTTCATTTCGCCGATCGATTCGTCGTATTCGTGCTTGCCGAGTTTCTCGAGACCCCAATGCTTGTACATGCGGGCGTGCAGGAAATACTGATTGATGGCCGTGAGCTCGTTCTTGAGCTGGGCATTCAGATATTCGATGACCTTCTTGTCGCCTTGCATGATCTTTCCTTCCTTTGTCGGGCGGAGACGGGCTTCCAACAATAAACGCTCACCCGGCAAAAGCCAAGACAAAACCCGCGCCGGATTGCGGTACACATGGGCGAGTGCCGCAAGCGCCGCCCGGTTCAAAAAAAACCGGGGCGCAAGGCCCCGGCTTTTGAGCAGACATCAGGTATGCGTCAAACGGTGGCGACCGGAATCTTGCCGATCTTCGCCTGCCATTCGGCGGGGCCGGTCTTGTGGACCGAGGTGCCCGACGAGTCGACCGCGACCGTCACCGGCATGTCCTGCACGTCGAACTCGTAGATGGCTTCCATGCCGAGGTCTTCGAACGCGAGGACCTTCGAGCCGCGGATCGCCTTCGAGACCAGGTATGCCGCACCGCCCACGGCCATCAGATACGCGGCCTTGTGCTTCTTGATCGCCTCGATGGCCACGGGGCCGCGCTCCGCCTTGCCGACCATCGAGATGAGGCCCGTCTGCGAGAGCATCAGTTCGGTGAACTTATCCATGCGGGTGGCGGTGGTGGGGCCTGCCGGGCCGACCACTTCGTCGCGCACCGGATCGACCGGGCCGACGTAGTAGATCACGCGGTTCTTGAAGTCCACCGGCAGCTTCTCGCCCTTCGCGAGCATGTCGGCAATGCGCTTGTGCGCCGCGTCGCGGCCCGTGAGCATCTTGCCCGAGAGCAGCAGCGTCTGGCCCGGCTTCCACGAAGCGACTTCTTCCGGCGTGAGCGTGTTGAGGTCCACGCGCTTGCTCGTTTCCGTGTTCGGTTCCCAGTTGACCTTCGGCCATGCGTCGAGCGAGGGCGCTTCGAGCTTCGCCGGACCCGAGCCGTCGAGCACGAAATGCGCGTGACGCGTTGCCGCGCAATTCGGGATCATCGCGACCGGCTTCGATGCCGCGTGCGTGGGCGCTGCCATGATCTTCACGTCGAGCACCGTGGCAAGACCGCCAAGGCCTTGCGCTCCGATGCCGAGCGCGTTGACCTTCTCGTGCAGCTCGACGCGCAGCTCTTCGATCCAGTCCTTCGGACCGCGCTTGATGATGTCCTGAATGTCGATGGATTCCATCAGCGACTCCTTCGCCATCAGCATCGCCTTTTCAGCGGTGCCGCCGATGCCGATGCCGAGCATGCCCGGCGGGCACCAGCCCGCGCCCATCGTCGGCACGGTCTTGAGCACCCAGTCGACGATCGAGTCGGACGGGTTCAGCATCACGAACTTCGACTTGTTCTCCGAGCCGCCGCCCTTGGCCGCGACCTGCACGTCCACCTTGTCGCCGGGCACGATCTCGTAGTGGATCACGGCCGGCGTGTTGTCCTTCGTGTTCTTGCGGCCGCCTTCGGGCGGGCTCACGATCGAGGCGCGCAGCACGTTGTCGGGGTTGAGGTAACCGCGGCGCACGCCTTCGTTGATCATGTCGGTGACGCCCATCGTGGCGCCGTCCCAACGCACGTCCATGCCGACCTTCACGAAGATCGTGACGATGCCGGTGTCCTGGCAGATCGGACGGCGGCCTTCCGCGCACATGCGGCTGTTCGTGAGGATTTGCGCGATGGCATCCTTCGCGGCCGGGCTTTCTTCCAGCTCGTACGCGCGGCCGAGCGCCTCGATGTAATCCTGCGGATGGTAGTAGCTGATGTATTGCAGCGAATCCGCAATGCTCTGGATCAGGTCTTCCTGTTTGATGACGGTCATGGCTAGCTTCTGTGGGGACGGTGATTTGAATGATGTGGGTCGCGTGCGCCGCTCAATCGGACTCCGCGTGCTCGACGAGCGTGCGACGCGCAGCGGCATGGCCGCCCGGCACCGGATGGCGCGCGGCGAGGTCCTCGTAGTGTTCGGGGTGCGTATGCGTGGTGATGCGGTCGATCCACGCCATCACGAGCGCGGAAACGAGGAACGCCACGTGGATGATCACCTGCCACATCACCGTATGCGTCGATGCCGCATCGGGATTGATGAAGGTCTTGAGCAGGTGGATCGACGAAATGCTGATGAGCGCCATGGCGAGCTTGACCTTGAGCACGCCGGCGTTCACGTGATCGAGCCATTCGGGCTCGTCGGGATGGCCTTCGAGATTCATGCGCGAGACGAAGGTCTCGTAGCCGCCCACGATCACCATGATGAGCAGGTTCGAGATCATCACGACGTCGATCAGGCTGAGCACGGCCAGCATGATCGTGGTTTCGTCGAGCGTGGTGGCGTGGCTCACGAGGTGCCACACTTCCTTGAGGAACAGCAGGCAGTAAACCACCTGCGCGACGATCAGGCCCAGATAGAGCGGCACCTGGAGCCAGCGGCTCATGAAGATGATGCCGGGTAGCGGACGCATGCGGCGGCGGGCTTTACCCGGGGCGGCGGCGGAAGGCGGCTGGGGGCGTGCAGCGGACATGGGCGATCACGGTGGCGAAAACGGGCGGGGCCGTCTGGCAGGGCCAGATGACGCGCTCGAGGCGCGCGAGGGGCCGGGCGGGCGCTATTGTACAGCGTCGGCGCGAGGGTTCGCCGCGATTCCGGCAGCGCCGCCCGGGAGCCGATACTTTCAGGATGCTTGCAAAGCGCTCACGAGGCCACCGGCGGCAGGCGCTTCGTCTTGAGGCTCGCGAGCGCGATGCCGGCCACCACGCAGGCCAGCGCGATACCGTGCGCGGGCGTGGGGCGCTCGCCGAGAAAGGCGATGCCGTAGATCGCGGCCGCCACGGGCAGCACGGCCGTGAAGACGCCCGCGATGCTGCCCGGAACGTGGCGAATGCCCATCATCCAGAGGCAGAACGAGAACACGCTGGCGGAAAGCCCGTACCAGAGCGCGAGCCACCAGATGCCCGCGGGCACGCTCGCAAAATCGAACGACAGTGCGCCTGTCAGCCCAATGGGCAGCATCAGCAGAAAGCCGAACAGATGCGTGTACGCGCAGATGTCGAGCGGCGCCAGCGTTTGCGTGAGGCGGCGCGAGAGGATCACGTAGAGCGACTCGCAGCAGACCGCGCCGAGCACCATCAGGTTGCCGAGGAGCGAACTCGCGCCCGCGTCGGCGCTTTCGCCCAGGTGCGCGAGGTTGACGACCGCGATGCCCGTGATGGCGAGCGCAATCGACGCGAGCGTGCGCGCGCCGGGGCGCTCGCGCAGGAAGAGCCACGAGAAGAGCGCGACCACGGCGGGGATCGTGCTCGTGATGACGCCGGCCGCGACCGCGCTCGTGTGCTGCACGCCGCCGAGCATGAGCAGCGTAAACCCGAATGTTCCAAATAGCGCCTGGAGGAACAGATTGACCCATTCCCAACGCTTCACGTGTTGCATTCTGGAGCGGCGCAAGAGCGGCCCGAGCACCGCGAGTGCGATCACGAAGCGCAACAGCGCGAAAAGCGGAACGGGGATGAAGGCGACGATCGACTTGCCGATGCCCACGTTGCTGCCCACGAGCAGCATCGAGGCGACGAGGTAAAGAGAATAACGAGTCAAGCTGGAATCCGGATGCGCAGTTCAGTTAGCATTCTAAATGTCTGCTTACCTGGGCGTCATGGCGCGCGACTTGCAATGTCTGCGTGCACACGCGTAAGTGGCCGGTAAGTTGCTACGCTTAATCTTTGCGGCATGGGTTGGTTAGCGAAGATCGCGCACGTTCGTGTTCGTATCGCGCGCCCATGCATGCTGCGATGCCGCAATGGTGGCTTCCAGTGCAAGCCAATAGCGCCGGGCCCGCGAGCGGGCAGCGGCACAAGGAGACGGCGCGCGCGGGCATTGAAGATGCTCGCGTGTGTCTACGAGTTTGACGTTTCATCTTCACCAAGGGGTTGTCGATGTCTGCGATTGAATCGGTTCTTCAGGAACGCCGCGTCTTTGCGCCTTCCGAGCAAACGGTGGCGGGCGCCACGGTGTCCGGCATGGACGCATACAAGGCGCTGTGCGCCGAAGCCGAACGCGATTACGAAGGCTTCTGGGCGCGACTCGCGCGCGAAACGCTCACATGGCAAAAGCCCTTCACGAAGGTGCTCGACGAATCGAACGCGCCGTTCTACACGTGGTTCGAGGACGGCGAACTCAATGCCTCGTACAACAGCCTCGACCGCCACGTCGAAGCGGGCAATGGCGAGCGCGTCGCGATCGTCTTCGAAGCCGACGACGGCACCGTCACGAACGTCACCTACAAGGATCTGCTCTCGCGCGTGTCGCGCTTCGCCAATGCGCTGAAGAAGCGCGGCGTGAAGAAGGGCGACCGCGTGGTCATCTACATGCCGATGTCGGTCGAAGGCGTGGTCGCCATGCAGGCCTGCGCGCGTATCGGCGCGACGCATTCGGTGGTGTTCGGCGGCTTCTCGTCGAAGTCGCTTCACGAGCGCGTGGTGGACGTGGGCGCGGTCGCGCTCATCACGGCAGACGAGCAGATGCGCGGCGGCAAGGCACTGCCGCTCAAGAACATCGCCGACGAAGCGCTCTCCATGGGCGGGTGCGAAGCGGTGCACAGCGTGTTCGTCTACCAGCGCACGGGCGGCAAGGTCGCATGGCACGAAGGCCGCGACCTCTGGATGCACGAAGTCGCCGCGGCCGAGAGCGACACCTGCGCGCCCGTGCCGGTGGGCGCGGAGCACCCGCTCTTCATCCTCTACACGTCGGGCTCGACGGGCAAGCCGAAGGGCGTGCAGCACAGCACGGGCGGCTATCTGCTGTGGGCCGCGCAGAGCATGAAGTGGACCTTCGATTACAAGCCCTCGGACGTATTCTGGTGCACGGCCGACATCGGCTGGATCACGGGCCACAGCTATATCGCCTATGGGCCGCTCACCATCGGCGCGACCCAGGTCGTGTTCGAAGGCGTGCCTACGTACCCGAACGCGGGGCGCTTCTGGGACATGATCGCGAGGCACAAGGTCACGGTGTTCTACACGGCGCCCACGGCCATCCGCTCGCTCATCAAGGCATCCGAAGCCGACGCGAAGGTGCATCCGAAGAGCTATGACCTTTCGTCGCTGCGCATTCTCGGCACGGTGGGCGAGCCGATCAATCCCGAAGCGTGGATGTGGTACTACGAAAACGTGGGCGGCAAGCGCTGCCCGATCGTCGACACGTGGTGGCAAACGGAGACGGGCGGCCACATGATCACGCCGCTGCCGGGCGCCACGCCGCTCGTGCCGGGCTCGTGCACGCTGCCGCTGCCGGGCATCATGGCCGCGATCGTCGACGAAACCGGCCAGGACGTGCCGAACGGGCAGGGCGGCATCCTGGTCGTGAAGCGCCCGTGGCCCGCGATGATCCGCAACGTCTGGGGCAACCCCGATCGTTACAAGGCGGGCTACTACCCCGAGGAACTGGGCGGCAAGCTGTACCTCGCCGGCGACGGCAGCGTGCGCGACAAGGAAACCGGCTACTTCACGATCATGGGCCGCATCGACGACGTGCTGAACGTCTCGGGCCACCGCCTCGGCACGATGGAGATCGAGTCGGCGCTGGTGGCTAACCCGCTCGTGGCCGAAGCCGCCGTGGTGGGCCGCCCCGACGACACGACCGGCGAAGCCGTGGTGGCGTTCGTGGTGCTCAAGAGTACGCGCCCGCACGGCGACGAGGCCGTGAAGCTCGCCAACGAACTGCGCGCCTGGGTCGGCAAGGAGATCGGGCCGATCGCCAAGCCCAAGGACATCCGCTTCGGCGAGAACCTGCCGAAGACGCGCTCGGGCAAGATCATGCGCCGTCTGCTGCGCTCGCTCGCGAAGGGCGAGGCGATCACGCAGGACGTTTCCACGCTCGAAAACCCGGCGATTCTCGACCAGCTCGGCGAATCGCTCTAACAGTCGAGCCTCGCGTGGCGCCTCGTCCGGCGCCGCGCGCAGCGCCGGCCAGGTCGTTCCCCCGCATTCTTACGGATTGCCGGCCATACGCGTTTTTGCTAAATAGGCGCATGGCCGCGCCACACAAAACTCCACAGAACAATCTCAATCCCTTGCCTGAGCCACCGCCGGTGACCGAGGCAATGGCGCGCGCGCATCGGCGCTACTGGCGCTTCAATCTCGCGCTGATCGCCGTGCTCATGACGATCGGCTTCATCGTTTCGTTCGTCGCGCCGCTCTTTGCGCGCACGCTCGCCAACGTGCGCTTCGCCGGCTTCAGCCTGCCGTTCTATCTCGGCGCACAGGGCGCGATCCTGATCTACGTGCTGCTCGTGGCGATCTATATCCTGCTGATGCAGCGCGCCGACCGTGTGCTGCAGGCCGCGCTCGAAGCCGACGCCGCCATCCGCGAGGCGAGCAGGGCCCAGCAACGATGAAGCTCGCGCACCGGCTCATCCGCTCTTACGCGCTCTACACCCTCGGCTTTCTCGCCTTCGTCTACGTGATGTGGCGCATCGAGGTCGCCACTGGGCCCGGCATGTGGATCGGCTACGTGTTCCTGTTCGTGCCGATCGCCGTGTACGCCGTGATCGGGCTGCTCTCGCGTACTTCCGACCTCGTCGAATACTATGTGGCGGGGCGTCGCGTGCCTTCGTTCTTCAATGGCATGGCGACGGCCGCCGACTGGCTTTCCGCCGCGTCGTTCATCGGCCTCGCGGGCTCGCTCTACGCAAGCGGCTACGACGGCCTCGCCTACATGATGGGCTGGACGGGCGGCTACTGCCTCGTCGCCTTCCTGCTCGCGCCCTATGTGCGCAAGCTCGCGCGCTACACGATTCCCGATTTCCTCGGCACGCGCTTTTCGAGCAACCTCGTGCGCGCGCTGGCCGTGCTCGCGACCATCCTGTGCTCGTTCGTGTATCTCGTCGCGCAGATCCAGGGCGTGGGGCTGATCGCCACGCGCTTCATCGGCGTGGATTTCGCCATCGGCATCTTCTGCGGGCTGGCGGGCATACTCGTCTGCTCGTTCCTTGGGGGCATGCGCGCCGTGACGTGGACGCAGGTTGCGCAGTACATCATCCTCATCGCCGCTATCCTGATTCCGGTCTCGCTGATCGCGCATCGCGACGGTTTGGGCTGGCTGCCGCAGGTCGAGTACGGCAACGTGATGCAGCGCGTGGAAGCGTTCGAGCGCGAGGTGCGCGGCGCCAGCGCGGAGGCCAACGTTCGCGACGAATACCGCAGGCGCGCGGCGCAGTGGCAAACGCGGCTCGAAACGCTGCCGCAGTCGTACCTGAAGGAGAAGACGCAGCTCGTCGAATCGCTGGCGACTCTGCGCCGCCATAACGGCCCCCTGCGCGACATCGACTCGCTCGAGCGCGAGCTGAATGCGTTCCCGCGCGACGTGGACACCGCGCGCATGGTGTGGACGCGCCAGCGCGACGACCTGCTGGAGCGCGCGGCGCCGCCGGTGCCGATGAACGAGCCGTTTCCCGCCAACGACGAAGCGCAACGGCGCAATCACCAACGCAACTTCCTCTCGCTGCTCCTGTGCCTCTCGCTCGGCACGGCGAGCCTGCCGCACATCCTCACGCGCTACAACACGACGACCTCGGTGGCCTCGGCGCGACGTTCGGTGGGCTGGACGCTGTTCTTCGTCGCGCTGTTCTACCTGACCGTGCCGGTGCTCGCGGTGCTGATCAAGTTCGAGATCCTCACGCATCTGGTGGGGCAGCGCTTTGACGATCTGCCGCATTGGGTGATGCAGTGGCGGCGCATCGAGCCGTATCTCATCAACATCGCCGACGTGAACGGCGACGGCGTGGTGCGCTGGAGTGACATCCAGATGCAGCCCGACATGGTGGTGCTCGCCGCGCCGGAAATTGCCGGGCTGCCTTACGTGATGTCGGGGCTCGTCGCGTCGGGCGCGCTCGCGGCCGCACTGTCGACCGCCGACGGGCTGCTGCTCACGATCTCGAACGTGCTCTCGCACGACGTGTACTACCACATGGTCGATCCGCAAGCGTCGAGCCAACGGCGCGTGACGATGTCGAAGATCCTGCTGCTCGGCGTCGCGCTGTTCGCCTCGTATGTGGCGTCGCTCAACGCGGGCAATATTCTCTTCCTGGTGGGGGCGGCGTTTTCGCTTGCGGCTTCGAGTCTCTTTCCGGTGCTCGTGCTGGGCGTGTTCTGGAAGCGCACGACGCGTCTCGGCGCCGTGGCCGGCATGATTGCGGGGCTGACCGTGTGTGTCTATTACATCGTGTCGACCTATCCGTTCTTCACACAGCTCACGGGATTCGTGGGCCCGCGATGGTTCGGCATCGAGCCCATCAGCTCGGGTGTGTTCGGTGTGCCCGCCGGCTTTCTCGTGGCGATAGGCGTGAGTCTGTTCGATCGTAAGCCGGATGCGTATACGGTCGCGTTGGTGGACTATATCCGGCACCCGTGAGGGCACGGACCTGATTGGCGGTGTGCGGTCGATCACATGCGGAGCGGGCGAGGCGAGAGATACTGAGACCCTCTCATTCCCGCGAACCGGTCCTCGAAGCTGTGCGCGGGAATTCGACGTCGGGCTGCGCGCCCGACGTTTTTTTCTGGTGTCAGCTGGCTGTTTTGGTCGTTGCCGACGTGCATTATTTGAAGGTTGCGTGCGCAACGAGATTCAACGGGGTCATCCGGTGTCGAGTCGTGACGCTCCCTTGTCAGGCGTTGCACCTAGGGATGCTGTCCAGCGCCCATTGAGCCCAAGAACGGCCCGAAGAACAGCAGCGCACGCAGCGGCAGCAAGACATGGCGTACCAGTGCGCCTACGAGCCGTACCAACCGGAGCGTCCAGCGCTCCGGCCACGGTTCACTCTTGAGTGCGGCGCACTGATGCGGGGCAAAGCCTGCTATGCTCGAAACGGTTGATTTAATCATTGTCTGATCGCACTATGAAAATCGCCGCACTTTCAGATATTCACGGTAATCTGGCTGCATTAGAGGCCGTCTTAAAAGACGTCCAGAGACATGGGGCCGATGTAATCGTCAATCTAGGAGATATCTTTTCCGGCGCATTATATCCATCTCAAACAGCTGATCGGCTAATGGCTCTCGGTTTCCCAACGATCAGAGGCAATCATGAAAGGCAGGTGTTGTCCGGTGATGTCTCCCGGATGAGTGCATCCGATCGCTGGGCACACATCTCGCTAAATGCCCAGCAAATGGAGTGGATGCGGAATCTACCAACTACATTGAGGATCGAAAATGATGTTCTTTTGGTTCATGGAACACCAGGGGACGATCTGACTTACTTCCTCGAAACCGTTGAGGAGAGTGGATGTCGCCCTGCGACACAAAACGAGGTAGAGGAGCGCGCTGGGGACATTGATGCCGGGTTGATTTTGTGTGGACACACACATCTTCAACGGTCAATGAAACTCATGGATGGACGATTAATCGTTAACCCCGGTAGTGTCGGATTACAGGCTTATTCTGACGATCATCCCTTTCCTCATCGCATGGAAATGGGCTCTCCTCATGCCCGCTATGCATGTATCACGAAAACCTCATCTGGTTGGGATGTTGAGTTTCATTTCGTGGAGTATGCATGGGATGACGCCGCAGCAATAGCACTTTCAAATGGGCGTCCAGATTGGGCTAACGCTCTTCGCAGCGGTTTCTGTTAATGGCGACTGACACGAACAGCGTTTAGACACGGGGGCTTCTCATCAGGCCCAAGGCGAACGTTTCAGTAACGGGCGGACAACGATCCTGACGCTAGTCTCGGATCAGGACACGATGTCCCGAGTCGCGACTGCAAACGATCCCAAAATCGGAACCCTCCCGAAATTTGGACTGGTTGACGCTAGCGGGTTGCTATAACTGTCCTGGCAGTGCAACGCGCGGGGGACGAGATGCAACGCAGTGCGATGATCGGCGTGGCCGCCGAGTCACTTCACGGTTTGGTCGGTTCTTTGGCGGGTAGAAAAGAAAAACGGGCCGAGCGGCCCGTATTCATTGGTGTCTTGGCGGAGAGAGGGGGATTCGAACCCCCGATAGGCTATTAACCTATACACGCTTTCCAGGCGTGCGACTTAAACCGCTCATCCATCTCTCCGGCGGGAGGCGAATTATAGCAGAGTCCGCGCGTGGGAGGAAAGCGGTCGCGCAGGGCTGGCACGACTTGCGCTTTCGAGAGACTGCCCGCACGCCCTAAGCGACGCAGAAATCGCCGGTTGGCTCCGCTGTCCGTACGTGTGTCCCTACCAGTGCTCGAAGCTCGAGCGCCAAAGCAAAGAGCGGCGCCGCGCCAACCCTACAAATTTCTTACAGCGCCCCACGAATGCGCGCAGCCAGCGCCTCGAGCTGCGCCATATCGGCCATCTCACGCGCGTGCGGGCGCAGTTCCTCGCCCGCACGACGCGGAATCACATGAAAGTGCACGTGCGGCACGGTCTGCCCCGCGGCGGCTCCGTTGAACTGCGCGATCAGCAGGCCCTCGGGCGCGAACACCTTGCGCACCGCGGCCGCCATTTTCTGCACGGTCGCCATGGCCGCTGCGCCGGCTTGCGGCGAGAGATCGTAAATGAGTTCGGCGCCTTCCTTCGGCAGCACGAGCAGGTGGCCTTCGGATTGCGGCATGACGTCCATGATGGCGAGCGTCGCGTCGTCCTCGTACACCTTGATGCAGGGAGCTTCGCCACGCAGGATGCGCGCGAAGATGTTGTTGTCGTCGTAGGCCATAACAGTGTCTCCGGCTTGGGTGCGCGGATTGCGCACGCATGCCGATACGTTTCAGAAGAGCTTCCGATTATGACCTGCCTGGCCGGCCCTGTGAGGGTTCCTGCACGCTTTTTGAAGCAGGTGCATCATAGAGCCTGACGCGGCGCGCGCGACGATGAATGTTCTTGATAGCAACCTCTTGCATGGCACCGGAGAAAGGCATCAAGGAGGCCAACTCCGGCCGATACGGAGCACGTATGGCAACGACTGATCTCGAAGCAGCCCATTCCGCCCGCGAAGCCACCGGTTCGGGGGCCTGGCGGTTCATCGCCCAGCTACTGGGGCGAGCGGACGTGAAGGTCAACGGCACCCGGCCCTGGGACATGCGCATCCATGACCCGCTGGTGCCCGAGCGTGTGCTCGCCTTGGCCAACCTGGGCCTCGGCGAGGCCTACATGGACGGCCAGTGGGACTGCGAGCGGCTCGACGAGTTCTTCGCACGTGTGTTGCGCGCGCATCTGGATGAACAGATCGATCCTGCGCGGCTCGTCTTCCACGCGCTCAAGGCGCGTCTCATGAATCGCCAGACCGTGCGCCGCGCATGGAAGGTGGGGCAGCAGCACTACGACATCGGCAATGACTTCTACGAGGCAATGCTCGACAAGCGCATGACCTATACATGCGGCTTCTGGTCGGGTGGGGCGAAAACGCTCGACGAGGCACAGGAGGCCAAGCTCGACCTCATCTGCCGCAAGCTGGGCCTCAAGCCCGGCATGCGCCTGCTCGACATCGGCTGCGGCTGGGGCAGTCTCATGAAGTTTGCAGCCGAACACTATGGCGTGTCGTGCGTGGGCGTGACGATCTCGAAGGAGCAGGCCGCGCTCGGCGCTCAACGCTGCAAGGACCTGCCCGTCGAATTCCGTTTGCAGGACTACCGCCTGCTCGACGAGAAGTTCGACCGCGTCGCCAGTGTGGGGATGTTCGAGCACGTTGGCCCGAAGAACTATCGCACTTTCATGGAAGTCGCGCAGCGTTGCCTCGCCGACGACGGTCTATTCGTACTGCATACCATTGGCAAGAACCGCCGCGACACGACGCCCGATCCGTGGGTCGACAAGTACATCTTCCCGAACGGCGAGCTGCCGACCATCGGCCAGATCGCGGACGCTTCGGGCGGTCTCTTCGTGACCGAAGACCTGCATAACTTCGGGGCCGACTACGACCGCACGCTCATGGCGTGGCACGCGAACTTCGAAGCCGCGTGGCCGCGCTTCAAGGAGCGGATGGGGGAGCGGTTCTACCGCATGTGGCGCTACTACCTGCTGTCGTGCGCCGGGGCGTTCCGCGCGCGCGACATCCAGTTGTGGCAATGGGTATTTTCGAAGAATGGGGTGCTGGGCGGCTATCAGCGTCCCGCCTTGGCCTGAACCGGCGTTGACTTTGCCCTGACCGGGCAGTCGCCCACAGGATGCGGCCGGGTCTCGCGAACGCGGCCGTTCCGTTTCCGGATCAGCCGCTCAGCGGATCAGTGCCGAGACCGTTGCGATGCCAAGGATCGTCATGACGACCGAGGCGCACACGTGAATGGCGATCTCGCCCGCGGCCCAGCCGAAACGCCCGTGCTGCAGATGCGAAACGACTTCGGCGGAGAAGGTGGAAAACGTGGAGAGGCCGCCCATCAAGCCCGTGATGACGAACAGGCGCCATTCGGCGGAGAGCTGCGGCATGCGCCCGAAGAACGCGACCGCGACGCCGATGACATACCCCGCAATGATGTTCGACGCGAGCGTGCCGAGCGGTAGCTCAGGGTAGAGCGCATTCAGGCGCAGGCCGAGAACCCAGCGCAACAGCGAACCCAGCGCGCCGCCGACGCCGACGGCGATGATGGACAGATACATGGTCTGATATGGTTGAGGGCGCAAGGAGAGCCGGCGCGCCAGCCGGCCAGCCCTCGTTCGTGCCGTTTTCGAGCACGGAGTGTAGCACCGGCGGGCGCGGTGCCACAGGACCCGGCGGGGCGCCCGCGCCGAGCCAGTTCTGTCCGCGCGATCGCGTCAGACGATCCCGCCATTTGCGCGCAGCACCTGGCCGTTGACCCAGCCGCCGTCCGGGCCTGCGAGGAACGACACGACGCCTGCGATGTCCTCGGGTTGCCCGAGGCGCTGCAGCGGCGGCATGTTCGCGTAGTGCTGCACCTGCTCTTCAGTCTTCCCATCGAGGAACAGCGCCGTCGCCACCGGCCCGGGCGCGACCGCGTTCACGCAGATGGAGCGTCCGCGCAGTTCGCGTGCGAACACGCGCGTGATCGTTTCCACGGCAGCCTTGCTAGCCGTATAGAGCCCATAGCCGGGCAGGTTCATCCCGAGCACCGACGTCGAGAAGTTGATCACGCGGCCGCCGTCCGCGAGCTTCGTCGCCGCTTCGCGCAGCGTGTTGAGCGTGCCGCGCACGTTGATGTCGAACGTCTCGTCGTAGAGCGCGTCGGTCGACTCTGCAATCGTCTGCGTCTTCATGATGCCGGCGTTGTTCACGAGCAGGGTGGGCTGACCCAGCATTTCGGCGGTGGTTTCGAAGAGCTGGCGCACCTCGTGAGCCTTCGCGATGTTCGCCCGCACCGCAATGGCGCGGCCGCCGGCCGACTCGATCTTCGCGACGAGCGCTTCAGCTTCTGCGCTGCGCGAGGCGTAGTTGACGACGACTGCGTAGCCGTCGCGCGCGAGACGCTCGGCGATCGCGGCGCCAATGCCGCGCGAGGCGCCCGTGACGATGGCGACGCCGTTCGAGTTCGTGGTTGCATTCATGATCGTGACCCTTCCTGTGCGTGGTGAGAATGGGGGCGATCATGAATGAAGCCGCGGCGGCGATCATTGCCTGCCGCCGGGTTTCATCATTCCATTTCGATTAACAATGGTGCGGCGCACATTCGCGGCGGCCACGGTTTGCGCGACTTCGTCATGGGCGCCGGCGCGCCGCGCGCCCTTCGGCAGTAGAATGTTCGGGTCCGCTTTTCGTGTGAGCCTGCGCATGAAAGTCGCCTTGTTCGTCCCTTGCTTCATCGACGCGTTCTACCCCGAAGTCGGTATCGCAACCCTGGAACTGCTGGAGCGATTCGGCTGCGAGGTCGACTATCCACAGGAACAGACCTGCTGCGGCCAGCCGATGGCCAACAGCGGCGCGCAGGCCGAGGCGGCTGGCGCCGAGCGCGTATACGCACGCGCGTTCGCGGGCTACGACTATATCGTCGGGCCCTCGGCGAGTTGCGTGAATCATGTGCGCGACCACTTCAACGCGATCGAGCAGACCGACGCGGTGCGCAAGGTGCGCGAGAGCACCTATGAGCTGGTCGAGTTTCTGCATGACGTTCTGGGTGCGCGCGAATTTCCGTGGGCTGAATTTCCCTGGCGCGTGGGCTTGCACAACAGCTGCAGCGCGCTGCGCCATTTGCACGAAGCTTCGGTCTCGGAAGTGGCCGGGCCGGTGTTCTCCAAGCCGCTCGCGCTGCTCGAACACGTGAGGGGCATCGAATTCGTGAGGCCGGCGCGCCCCGACGAATGCTGCGGGTTCGGCGGTACGTTCGCCGTGACTGAAGAGGCCGTGTCGGTGCGCATGGGCCAGGACAAGGTGGTCGATCACGTGAGCGCGGGCGCGCAGTACATCGTGTCCGCCGACATGTCCTGTCTCATGCACCAGCAGGGCTGTGCCGAGCGCATGAGCGCGGACATCCGCTTCATCCATATTGCGCAGGTGCTCAACGGAGCACGCGAATGAAGCGCGTCGAACATGCGAAGCTCGCCGGCGCGTTTCTCTCGCGGCCCGAGCACGTGGCTTTCCACGACAAGCGCCTGTGGGACTTGCGCTCGAAGCGCGACGTGCAGGCCCATGCCATTCCCGAATGGGAAACGCTGCGCACGCTTGCGTCGCAAATCAAGGCGCATACGCTCTCGCATCTCGCGGACTACCTCGACCAGTTCACGCGCACGGCCGAAGCCAACGGCGTGCAGGTGCATTTCGCCGATACGGCTGAAGAGCACAATCACACCGTCTATCGCATCCTGAGCGAGCGGGGCATGACGGCGCTCGTAAAGAGCAAGTCGATGCTCACCGACGAGTGCGAAATGCGCGCTTATCTGGAATCGCGCGGCATCTCGGTGATGGAGACCGACCTCGGCGAACGCATTCAGCAACTCGACAAGCAGCCGCCCAGCCATATCGTCGTGCCCGCCGTGCACAAGCTGCGCGACGACGTGGCCGAAGTGTTCGGCCGCACGATCGGCACCGACCCGCACAACAGCGATATTCACTATCTGGCCGAGAGCCAGCGCATGAACACGCGGCCGTGGTTCGTGCGCGAAAAGACGGCGGGCATGACGGGCTGCAATTTCGCCGTTGCCGAAACCGGCACGGTGGTGGTGTGCACCAACGAAGGCAACGCGGACCTCTCGGCGAACGTGCCGCCGCTGCACATCGTCTCGATGGGCATCGAGAAGCTGATTCCGCGCCTCTCCGATCTGGGCGTGTTCGTGCGCATGCTCTCGCGCAGCGCGCTCGGCTCGCCCATCACGCAATACACTTCGCATTTTCGCGCGCCGCGGCCGGGGGCCGAAATGCACTTCGTGCTCGTGGACAATGGCCGCACCGAGCGGCTAGCCATGCCCGAGTTCTGGCATTCGCTCAAGTGCATCCGCTGCGGCGCATGCATGAATACCTGCCCCGTATATCGCCGCAGCGGCGGCCTCTCCTACGGCAGCACCTATGCGGGGCCGATCGGCGCGATCATCAATCCGACCTTCGACCTCAAGCGCTTCAGCGCGTTGCCGTTCGCCTCGACGCTCAATGGCAGCTGTACCAACGTCTGCCCCGTGAAGATCAATATCCACGAGCAGATCTACCAGTGGCGGCAGGTCATCGCCGCGCAGCACGAACTGCCGTTCGTGAAGCAGGAGGTGCTCAAGATGGCTGGCCGATTGCTTGGGAGTCCGACGCTTTATCGAGGCGCCGTGGCATCGCTCGAGGGCGCGTTGCGTCGCTTGCCCAACTTCATGCTCTACAACCCGCTCAATATCTGGGGCAAGCAGCGCGACCTGCCGCACGTGCCCCACACGACGTTCCATGCGTGGTACCGGAAAAATCGTACGGGAGGCGGCGATGGCGGATCGTGAGGCGTTTCTCGCGCGCGTGCGCGCCGCTCAACCTGCGCACGAACCGCTGCCCGATGTGCCCATGTTCGAGGCGCCCGCCGGGGATCTGCGCGAGCGTTTCAGCGCCGCGCTCAAGCTGATGGGCGGAGGGGAGCTGGAGGCGCGAAACCCGGAGGACGTGCGCGCGCTGATCCTGCGCCGCTTCGGCGACGAGGCCCGCATCGCCTCCGCCACGCCCGAGGTGGAGGGCACGCGCGAGATCGACGCTGCCACGAGCCCGGCATCGCTCGAAGACGTCGACGTGGGCGTGGTGCGCGCGCGCTTCGGCGTGGCGGAGACCGGCTCGCTATGGCTGAGCGAGCGCGAGTACGTGGTCAACGCGCTCGGTTATCTCGTGCAGCATCTGGTGGTGCTGCTCGATCCGGCGCAACTGGTGGCCGGGCTGCAGGACGCGTACCGGCGCGACGACTTTCGCGCCGCGCGCTACGCGGCGCTCGTGACGGGGCCGTCGGCGACGGCCGATATCGAAGGCGTGCTGATCCAGGGCGCGCAAGGGGTGAGGTCGTTGACTGTCGTATGGCTGCCCGTGCCGTGACGGTGGGGATTGCGTTGCGCTAGACTCCCGCGAGGTCAGGAGGACAGCAAAGGAGATTCGCCATGCTGCGCAAGACGCTCAATGCTTCGCGCCTGCAGGAAGAAGTGCACCGTCGCATTCACCGGCTGCAGGAGGTGATCGACGATGGCGTGAAGATCGGCGTGCCGCGCCCGCAGTTGCAGGCCCCCGATCGCAGCGGCTGCAACTGGACGATGCAGCACTTCCACAACGCGGCGGGTTTCGAGGCGAGCGTCGCGCGTGTGCTGGACCAGGTGCGCACGGAATACAACCTCTCGCAGGCGCCGGATGAAGCCGCGGAGGAGGCGGCTGCCAAGGCGGCGGATATGCGCGACCCGTTCGGCGGAACGAAGCGTGCCGCGGCGGAGAATCCGTTCGGCGGTTCGAAGCCCGCCGCGGCGGCGAACCCGTTCGGCGACGCACGGGCGCCGGGCAAGCAGGATCCCTTCGGAGCGGCGAAACCCGTGAGCGATGAGCCGTCGCCCGGGAAGGACAAGCGCGAGCCGAACCCGTTCGGCGATTGATCGACGCTGTTGCGCGCCGCCCGTCACCAACGGCGCGCATGGCGCGATATTCAGCTTTGTTCTGAAGCGCCCTTGCTGCGCGAGCGGCGCGCACGCGCTGGCGCTTTCTTTGCTGCGGTTTCTGCCGGCGGGACGCCGGCGCTTGCCGGTTCGTCCGTTGCGCCGGGGGGCGAGGCGCTCGCACTCGGGGCCGCCGTCTTCGTTGTTTTCTTGCGCGCGGGGCTCTTGCGCGTAGCCGTCTTGCGCGCGCGTGCGGGGGCGGGCTCGACGGTTTGCGCACCGTGCGCCGGCTCGGCCGTGACATGCGCGCCATGCGGCGAGGCAGTCTCGCGCGCTTCGACCGGCTCGAAGGTGAAAATCGGCGGCGCTTCGTGCACCTGCGTTGCGGGCGCGAGCGATTCGACGGGCTCGAACGGAACCTCGGCCGGTGTCTCAGGCGCCTCCACCGTGGCCTCGCGCGTGTCCGCTGCCGCGCCGCCGCGTCCGTTGCGGCGCCCCTTGCGCCTGCCGCGCGAGTCTTCCGCGCGAGCGGGCGTACCTTCCGTCGCCGGCACGCTGGCAGCCGCAGCCGCAGCCGCGAGCGGGGGCGGATTCAGCCGCGACACCCAGGTACCCGACTTGTCGTCGCGCCCGACTTCGAGCAGCCCGCGCGACTGCGCCTCTTCGAGCAGATTCCCGAACGCGCGAAAGCCATAGCGCGTTTCGTTGAAGTCGGGTCGGCGGCGTTTGATGGCGCTCTTGAGCACCGACGCCCAGATCTTCCCGCTTTCGCCGCGCTCGAGCACGAGTGCGTCGAGCGTCTCGATCGCGAACGAGACGGCCTTCGACTTGCGCTCCTCGCTGTCCTGCTTCGGCTGACGTTCTTCGCTTTCCTGGCGCTTCGCGCCGCCGTCAGCTTTATGCTTGCCCCTGCCGTGTGCCGGCTGGTCGCGCACCAGGTCGTCGTAGAAGATGAATTCGTCGCAGTTGGCGACGAGCAGGTCCGAGGTGGAATGCTTCACGCCCACGCCGATCACCTTCTTGGCGTTCTCGCGCAACTTGGAGACTAGCGGCGAAAAGTCGGAATCGCCGCTCACGATCACGAAGGTGTCCACGTGCGATTTCGTGTAGCAAAGATCGAGCGCGTCGACGACGAGGCGAATGTCGGCCGAATTCTTGCCGGACTGGCGCACGTGCGGAATCTCGATGAGCTCGAAGCTCGCTTCGTGCATCGCGGCCTTGAAGCCCTTATAGCGGTCCCAGTCGCAGTAGGCCTTCTTCACGACGATGCTGCCCTTGAGCAACAGCCGCTCCAGCACGGGTTTGATATCGAAGCGATCGATCTTCGCGTCGCGCACGCCGAGCGCGACGTTTTCGAAGTCGCAAAACACCGCCATGCTGACGTTTTCCTGTGGGGAAGCCATGTGATTGAGTCGTTCCATCTGCCAATTGAATTCACATGATAGCCGGTTGCACGCGGATCGAAGCGCTAGTTCCCAGGCGGACTGTAGCCCAGCAGGGCGCTCGCGGCCTCGGCCTCCTGGCGCACTGCGCGTCCGACCGGGCCCTCGGGCGTGGCGTCGAACCCGCCCGTTGCGCCGAGCGCGGTGAGCACGCCGCAAAGCTTGCCGGTGTGATCGAAGAGCGGCGCCGATACGGCGCTGATGCCCTTGAGGTTCGTATCGCGTACGCTCGCGCAGCGGGCAGCCTGCACATCGCGGCGCAGCGTACCGATCGGATCGCTCGCATTGAGTTGCATGCGCAACGAAGCGTCGGCGTGGGCGAGTTCCTCTTCGGCTTGCGCGAGCACGCGCGTGTCGTCGAGCAGGCCGAGAAACACGCGGCCCGTGGACGACCAGAGCAAGGACATCACGGAACCCACCCGAACGTTGACGGTCACGGGCAACCCGGGCTCCTCGAAGCGGATGATCGTCGGCCCCTTGTTGCCCATCACCGCGACGAACGACGTGACCTCGAGCGACTCGCGCAAGCGCATGAGCGCGGGCTCCGCCATGCGCACGGGGTCGGCCTGGCGCATGGCGGCCACGCCGATCATCATCGCCTCGGCGCCAAGCAGATACTGCTGCGTGACTGCGTCCTGGGCGACCAGGCCTTCCTCGATCAGGCTCGCGAGATAGCGATGCACCTTCGCAGGGCTTTCGCCGACACACGCGGCGAGGCCCGACAGACTCGCGCGTCCGCCAAGGCGCGCGAGACCCTTGAGCACGGCCATGCCCGTTTGCGCAGACTGCACGCGCTGGCGCCGCGCGGTCGCGTCTCGCGGCGCGGTCTTTGCTGCCGTCGTGGTCTTCGTGGTTCTGGTCGCCGATGGGGTCATGGTTGGCTATGAGTTCGTTGGTTTCTCGCGGCATTGTCGGGCGCGCAGGCGCCGCGCGGTGCTCGCTGCCGTTGAAGGTTAACCCCTATCTTTTGGTTACGCAATGCGTACTAGAGTTACGCAAAACGTAACGCGTCCAGATTGCAGGAGGTCCCATGAGCGAGACACCTTCACAGCCGCAGCGGGGCAACTGCCCGTTTCCACATGGAGCGCAAGCCGGGCCGCGCTGTCCGGTCAGCGCCAACGCCGCTGCATTCGACCCCTTCAGCGACGGTTATCAGCAGGACCCGCCCGAGTATGTGCGCTGGGCGCGCGAGCAGGAGCCCGTGTTTTACAGCCCGCAACTCGGCTACTGGGTAGTCACGCGCTATGCCGACATCAAGGCGATCTTTCGCGACAACCTCACGTTCTCCCCGTCGATCGCACTCGAAAAGATCACGCCGACCGGTCCCGAAGCGAACGCGGTGCTGCAGTCGTATGGCTACGCCATGAACCGTACGCTCGTGAACGAGGACGAGCCCGCCCACATGCCGCGCCGCCGCGTGCTCATGGAGCCGTTCACGCCCGAGCATCTGAGGCACCACGAACCCATGGTGCGGCGCCTCACGCGCGAGTACGTGGACCGCTTCATCGATGAAGGCCGCGCCGATCTCGTCGACCAGATGCTGTGGGAAGTGCCGCTCACCGTGGCGCTGCATTTTCTGGGCGTACCCGAGGAGGACATGGACCTGCTGCGCAAGTATTCGATCGCGCACACCGTCAACACGTGGGGGCGGCCGCGTCCCGAAGAGCAGGTCGAGGTCGCGCACGCGGTCGGCAACTTCTGGCAGTTCGCGGGCAAGGTGCTCGAAAAAATGCGCCAGAACCCCGATGGGCCGGGCTGGATGCAGTACGGCATCCGCAAGCAGAAAGACCATCCGGAAGTCGTCACGGACTCCTATCTGCATTCGATGATGATGGCCGGCATCGTGGCTGCGCACGAGACCACGGCAAACGCCACGGCCAACGCGATGAAGCTGCTGTTGCAGCACCCGCATGCCTGGCGTGAGATCTGCGAAGACCCGAGCCTCATCCCGAACGCGGTGGAAGAATGCCTGCGCCACAACGGCTCCGTGGCCGCCTGGCGGCGCCTCGCCACGAAGGACGTGCAGCTTGGCGGCGTCGACATTCCGGCTGGTTCGAAGCTGCTCATCGTGACTTCATCGGCGAATCACGACGAGCGCCATTTCGCAGACGCCGACTTGTTCGACATCCGCCGCGACAATGCGAGCGACCACGTCACGTTCGGCTACGGCGCGCACCAGTGCATGGGCAAGAATCTCGCGCGCATGGAGATGCAGATCTTCCTCGAAGCGTTCACGCGCCGCCTGCCGCACATGCGTCTCGCCGAGCAGTCGTTCACCTACGTGCCCAATACATCGTTCCGGGGTCCTGAGCATCTCATCGTGGAGTGGGACCCGGCGCAAAACCCGGAGCGCACGAATCCTTCATTGCGGGATCTGCATGTGCCGGTGCGCATCGGCGAGCCTTCCGCGCACGCGCTTTCGCGGCCCGTCGTGGTCGAGCGCGTGGATGCCGCGGCCGATCGCATCGTGCGCTTGCGTCTCGTCGCGCCGGATGGCGGCGCGCTGCCGCGCTGGGCACCGGGCGCGCATATCGACGCGGAATGCGGCGACACCGGCATCTCGCGCCAGTATTCGCTGTGCGGAAACCCGGCCGACACCGGCGCGTTCGAGATCGCCGTGCTGCGCGAAACGCCAGGCCGCGGCGGATCGGCGTGGGTGCACGACACGCTGCGCGCGGGCATGCGCGTGAAGATCCGCGGCCCGCGCAATCACTTCCGCCTCGACGAGGAAGGGCGCCGCGCCATCTTCGTTGCGGGCGGCATCGGCATTACGCCGGTGAGCGCCATGGCGCGCCGTGCGCGCGAGCTTGGCATCGACTACGAACTCCATTACAGCGGGCGTTCGCGCAAGACGATGGCGTTCGTCGACGAACTCGCGCAACTGCACGGCGATCGCCTGCATCTGCACGTATCCGACGAAGGTGCGCGCAACGACTTTGCCGCGCTGCGCGTGGACGAGCACACGCGCGTCTATGCCTGCGGTCCCGCGCGCATGCTCGAAGCCCTCGAAGCCTGCAGCGAAGCATGGCCCGAGGACTCACTGCGCGTGGAGCATTTCGCCGCGAGCGGCGGCAAGCTCGACCCGTCACAGGAGCGGGCGTTCCAGGTCGAGCTGAAGGACTCCGGGCTCGTGCTTGACGTGGCCGCCGACCAGACCGTGCTCGACGCGCTGCGGCGCGCCAACATCGATGTGCAAAGCGACTGCGAGGAAGGCCTGTGCGGCTCGTGCGAGGTGCGCGTGCTCGCGGGCGAGATCGAGCATCGCGACGTCGTGCTCACGCGGGCCGAGCGCGAGACGCAAACGCGCATGATGACGTGCTGCTCGCGGGCGAAGAGCGGGCGATTGATACTCGAACTCTAGCCTCGGCACGGCGAAGCGGCGGCCATGGAACGTCAAGACCGGCCTGACCGGCCATCCGCCCGAACAAAGCGAGCGCTCGATGCTGGGGACCATCAGCGCTTTTTCTCGCGGACGAAGCGCAATGCGAAGCGCACGAGCCGCGGCATCGTTTCGGGCCGCAGCAAACGGCTGTCGTACCCCGAAAAGCGCCGGTCGTTTTCGGCAAGACACAGGCGCATGAGTTCCGGCACGCTGATGTCGACGTCGGTCACCTGCTGCGCGCCGTTCATCGTGAAGTTGTTGTCGTGCCTGTGCTCGTTGCCCTCGGCGTCCATCGTGCGCGCGAGGCCGATGCGTTCCCAGACGAGAAACGCCCAGACGGCCGCCACTTTCAGCTCGAAGCGAATCCGGCGCCACCAGGCGAGGCGGGCGCGGTGCCAGGCCACCCAGTTGGCGAACAGCAGGATGTGGCGGCACTCCTCCTGCATGACGGGTTCGAACGTGTCGATGAGTTCGGGCGGAAAGAGACCCGAGCGCCTCGCCACTTCAAAGAGGCCGAAAGCGAAGAAGCTGTCCACGCATTCGCTGTAGCCCGTCACGAGATAGGCCCACTCAGCGTCTTTCGGGTAGATGTACGGCGGCTCGCTCGCCAGCGCAATGCCGTAGGCGGCCACCATGCGCGAGAGCACCTCCTTGTGACGGTTCTCCTCCCACGCGTTGAGCGCGAGCGCGTCGCGCATCGGGCCCGCGCCGAGCGACGCGGCATAGGCCGCCATGCGCAGGCGCGCGCGGCCTTCCGTTTGCACGGCAATGTCCCAGATGGGCAGATCGGTGATGCGCTTGAGCACCGCGGCATCGAGCTTCGGCCATTCGAGCACCGAGGGCCGGTACGGGTTGAACGTCTCGCGGAACATGCGGCAGGTTTCATCGCGATGAACATCGGTGCCGGGCACGAACGCGCCGCTGCGCCGGCTCGTCCAGTGGCGCGTGTTGCGTTCGGCCGCTTCGAGCGTCGCGGGGTCCGGGCGCTCGCCCGGCAGTGTCGGCGCGCTGAAGCCGGGTATCAGTTGCGCCGCATCGAATTCGTCGAGTATGAGGTCGTCCATCTCGCAGTTTCGTTTTCGTGGGCTGACGCTGGCGATTCTGCCACGGCGGGATGTCGAGGCAAGACGGAACGCGGCGCCGGCTTTTGAGGGTGTCATTGCGCTGCGGGAGGCTCGCACAGCCTGAAAACACGGGTGCCTGTGCGATCCTGATCGTTGCAAGAGCTTACTTCTATCCGGCGGAAGACGCGACGAACGCGGCTTCGGTATTCGGAACGTGGCGGTGAGCGCAATAATCCCGCGATACATATCCAAACGTTGAACAATTGTCAGGCGGTGTTGCGAGCGCCGGGCGCTGGCACGCATACTCGCAACTGTCTGACGAAGCAGGTACAGTACGCCTCACCGGCCCGTCCGCTCCCCGATGGACGACAGCGCAGAAAGCGCATCCAGGCAAGGCAGTCGTACCACGAGAGACCGGCGGCAACGACATGAGAACGAGGAGAAAAAGGGGGCGTCGCGCGCGGGCAACGCCGCGGCGCCAGGACACCTGCCAACGGAAACCTGCCAGTGCGCATCCTTTCGATATTCGGTACGCGGCCCGAGGCCATCAAGATGGCGCCGCTCGTCAAGCGTCTTGAAGCCGAGCCCGGCGTTCAGTCCATCGTGTGCGTGACCGGGCAGCACCAAAGCATGCTGCAACAGGTCCTCGATCTGTTCGGCATCGTTCCCGCGCACGATCTCGGTGCGATGACCGCGAACCAGACGCTCAACGGTCTCGCGGGGCGCCTGTTCGCCGGGCTCGACGACGTGCTCGCAGCCGTTGCGCCCGATCGCGTGCTGGTGCACGGCGACACCCTGACCAGCATGGCCGGCGCTATCGCCGCCTTTCATCGGCGCATACCGGTTGGCCATGTGGAGGCGGGGCTGCGCACCGGCAATCTGTTCGAGCCATGGCCCGAGGAAATGAACCGTCGCGTGGTGGACGTGGTGAGCGACCTGCTCTTCGCGCCTACGGCAAGCTCGCAGGCGAATCTCGAAGCGGAGGCGCTGCCCGGGCGCGTGGTCGTGACGGGCAATACCGTGATCGACGCGCTGCATCTCATGTGCGAGCGGCTCGACGGCGACGCGGCGCTGCGCGAGCGTATCGATGCACAGTTTCCGTTTCTCGAGCCTACGGAAACCGGGCGGCCCTTGCTGCTCGTCACCGGGCACCGGCGCGAGAGTTTCGGCGAAGGCTTCGAGCATATCTGCGCGGCGCTGGCCACGCTCGCGCATTCGGGGAAGATGCAGATCGTCTATCCGGTGCATCTGAATCCCAATGTGCGCGGGCCGGTGCTCGCCACGCTCGGCAACGCGCCCAACGTCCATCTCACCGATCCGCTCGACTACCCCGAGTTCGTGCGTCTCATGCAGCGCGCGGCGATCGTGCTGACCGACTCGGGCGGCGTGCAGGAGGAGGCGCCTGCGCTCGGCAAGCCCGTGCTCGTGATGCGCGACGTGACCGAGCGCCCCGAAGCGCTCGCCGCGGGCACCGTGAAGCTGATCGGCACCGAGCGCACCGCGATCGTGCGCGCCGTCCTCGAACTCGTGGAGAACGAAGACGAGCGGCGTGCCTACGCACGGCGCGTCAACCCTTATGGTGACGGGCACGCTTGCGGGCGCATCGTCGCGGCGCTCACCGGCAAGCCGTTCGAGCCGTTCGCGAGCCGCGAGCTGCCGGGCTACCGCCATCCCGTGGTCGCCACGCGGCCCGGGCGAGGCGAAGACGACGAAGCCGACGCGGTGCCTTGACGAAAAACCTGGCGCGGCTGCGCCGACGAAAATGAGGCATGACAAGTGAGATTCGATCTGACCGGGCAAGCGCGCGCAGCGAGACGCAAGGGCGCGTGCGTGCCGCTCAGCGTGTGGGTGGCCGCAGCACTTCTGGCAGCGGCGAGCGGTTCCGCTAGCGCGGCTGCCGGCGATCTGGCCGGTGCGTTCGCACAGCTCGGCGCAGGGCGCGTGGCGTCGCGAAGCTTCTCGCTGGCGGAGCTCGGCGTGCGCGACCCGGTGGTCCTGCGCGCGCCCGATTCGGCTCACGAACTCTATCTGCCCGTGCCTGCTGGCTTGCCGATCAGCAACGCGACGCTGCAGCTCGATGCGAGCTATCTGCGCGGCAATGGCGGTCGCACGACCTTCCTGCTCTCGCTCGACGGCTCGCCCGTGCAGGCCCGCAACGTGACGGACGCGCAGGGCGACGGGTCGCTCAGCATCGGCGTGGATGGCGCGCCACGCCCCTCGGGCTTCGTGCGCGTCGGACTGCACTGGTCGTCGGTGCTCAACGAGAATGTGTGCACGGACCAGACGGCGATTGGCAACGTATGGAAGGTCGCGCCCACCACGCGCCTCACGTATCAGTTCGACACCTCGGCCGTGAACGACGTGCGCACCGCGTGGAGCGCGCTGCCCGCGAAACCGGTGGTACTCGTGAGTGGCGGCAAGCTCGACGCCGCGCCCTATGACGTGGCGTGGCGGCTCGAAGCGTTGTTAATGCGCGGCGGCGCGACCCCCGTCACGACGCGCATGCCCGCAGTGGGCGACACCGTGGATCTCGGCACCGTGCAGATACCGGCCGCATTGCAGGCGGTCCCTGCATTTGCCGCACTCGCAGCGGGCGGTTCGCACAAGATCGCGAATCCCGCCGAACTCGGAGCGCTCATCGCACTCGCGCCCGCGGGCGCCTTCGCGCCCAACGTCGTGGTCGCTGACGATGCGCTGCGAGCGCAGACCGGCGCGGCGCTCGACGCATTGCGCGGCGAGGTTCAAACCCTGTCCCCCGACGCCGCAAGCGCCTTCGACACCTGGCGCACCCATGCCGGTGGCGCGCTCGCCGCGCCATTGGAGCCGGGCGAGCTGCGCCTCGCGCACCTGGGCGGTCTCCCTGTGGTCGTGGGCGGCGACGATACCGGTGTGAGCGCGCTTGCGCGCACCTGGAGCGGCATCTACGCCTCCCGCCGGCTCGTCGTGCACGAGCTTGCCGCGTCGCCTAACCTGAGCGCCGGCGGATCGAGCGACCAGATCGCACTGTCGCTGATCGGCGGGGCGCCAGGAACATTAGACGTGCTGACGAGTGCGGCGTGGGAGGCCAATTTCGATCTCGCGGCCGTGTCGGGCGACGGGCGCATTCCGCGTCGCGTGGTGCTCGATCTGGCGGCCGCGCCCGCCGCGGACCGCAACGGCCAGACGGCATCGATCTTCTTCAACGGGGTGCTGATCGGCTCGCATCTGCTCGATACCGATGGACGCGCGCAGCGCGTGAGCGCGGACATCCCGGTCTATGCGCTCGGCACCACCAATGCACTGCGCGTGGTGTTCCAGCGCCAGCCAGCGGGCGGCTGCCGCCCACGCGAACAGGGTTACCCGGCGGCCGTGCTGCCGGGCAGTCATCTGGTGCTCGGCAAGGGACCGCTCGGCGAAAACTTCACGGGCATGGTGGCGCGTTTCTCGCGCACGGCGGACGTGCTCGTGCCCGACGCGTATCTGGCCGATTCGCTGAGCACGCTGCCGCGCGTGGCCCGGCTCGCGAATGCGGCGGGTGTGGCGCCCACGCGCGCGACGCTCCGGGTGGTGTCGCACGGTCAGGCTGCGCAGCCGAAAGAAACCTTTCTCGCCGCCGACGTCGCGCTCGACAGCGAGGCGGGCCACGCAAGCTTCGCAAACGGGCGTCTTACGCTCAAGGGTGGCGGCGGCTCGATGCTCGTCGACGTGTCGGGTCTCGCGAACCTTGGCTTGATTCAGGTGGTGCGCGCTGGCAGCGTGCCGGGCGTCGCCTTCCGGAGCGTGGGCGACCCGCCCGTCCTGCCGCCCGGCATGCAACTGCAGCAGGGCGACGTGGCCATCGTCGACGCGAGCGGCGTGCTAAAGAGCTTCGACACGCAGTACCCGGGCGGCGTACCGCCGCTCGACGACCAGCGCGGCTGGCTCACGCGCCACTGGGCAGGCTGGGCCGTGCCGACGATTGCGCTCGTGTTGCTGCTGGCGCTGCTGCTCGCGGCCGGCCGGGCGCGCAAGAGGGCGCGGGCACGCACGGCTGCGGCCGCTGCGGCGCGTGCCGCGCAAGAGAGTGCCGACGGCACCGGCGGCAATCCAGATAACAAGCAGGGCTGATCGTGAGCGCGAACGCCTTCGACTGGTGGCTCAACTACTTCGCGGCCCGCTACTACCACGGCATGGAATACCTGGCGGCCGTGGTGGCGGTGATCATCCTGCTATCGAGCATCGACGATCTGTTCATCGACGCGTGGTACTGGGTGCGCCGCATCATCCGCCACTTCACGATCGAGCGCCGCTATGAGCCGCTGCGCGCGGAGCAGCTCTACGCGCGCGAGCAGCAGCCGCTCGCGATCATGGTCCCCGCGTGGCGCGAGGAGGACGTGATCGCCTCGATGGTCACCGATCTCGTGCGCGTGATCGACTACACGAACTACGTCGTGTTCGTCGGGACTTACCAGAACGACGCGGCGACCATTGCCGAAGTCGAGCGCATGCGGCGGCGCTACAAGCAGCTCCATCGCGTGGAGGTCCCGCACGACGGCCCAACGTGCAAGGCCGATTGCCTGAACTGGATCGTGCAGGCGATTTTTCGCATGGAACGCGAAACGGGCACCGAGTTCGCGGGCGTGATCCTGCACGACAGCGAGGACGTGCTGCATCCGCTCGAGCTGCGTTTCTTCAACTATCTGCTACCGCGCAAGGACATGATCCAGTTGCCGGTCGCCTCGCTCGAGCGCGAGTGGTACGAACTGGTCGCGGGCACCTACATGGACGAATTCGCGGAATGGCATGCGAAGGATCTCGTGGTGCGCGAAAGTCTCGCGGGCGCCGTGCCTTCGGCGGGCGTGGGCACCTGTTTTTCGCGCCGCGCGCTGGCTGGGCTCGCGAAGGAAACGCAGAACCAGCCCTTCAACACCGAGACGCTCACTGAGGACTACGATGTGGGCGAGCGTCTGGGCCGCATGGGCATGCATTCGATCTTCGCCCGTTTTCCGGTTGAATTCGCCACACGGCGCAAGTCGTGGTTCGGCCTGGGTCCCGAACGCGACGTGACGTTGACGATGCCGCTATGCGTACGCGAGTTCTTTCCCGATACGTTTCGCACCGCTTACCGTCAACGCGCGCGCTGGACGCTCGGGATCGGCTTGCAGGGATGGGAGCAGACGGGCTGGGTCGGCTCGATCGCCAACCGCTATCTGCTCGCGCGCGACCGAAAAGGCATCGTCACGGCGTTCGTCGGCATCGTGGCCTATGCGCTGCTCGTGCAGTTCCTGCTCTTCGCGTACGCCGATTTTCTCGGCATTCGTCCGGATCTGATCGCGTCGCCGTTCGCGGGCTCGCGCTTTCTCACCATCGTGCTGTGGGCGAACGGCATTGCGCTGCTGCTGCGCGTGGCCCAGCGTGTCTATTTCGTGTCGCGCCTCTATGGCTGGGAGCATGGCCTGCTTGCGGTGCCGCGCATGGTGATCGGCAATTTCGTGAATTTCATGGCCGTATCACGGGCGTGGAAAATGTATCTCGCGTATCTCGTCACCGGCAAGCGGCTCGTGTGGGACAAAACCATGCACGACTTTCCGTCGTCGGACGGCTTTACGGACCGGCGTCAGCGTCTGGGTGAACTGCTGCTGTCGTGGCAGGCGATCGGACCCAAGGAACTGGAGCAGGCGCTTGCCGGGGAGCATGCGAGTGAGGCGCCGCTCGGCCGCGTGCTGATGGCGCAAGGCTGGCTCGACGAGGAGACGCTCGCGGAGGCCATCGCGTTCCAGGCCGACCTGCCGCGCGGGCGGCTCGATCGCGAGCGGCTCGCGCGCTACGCCGGCGATTTGCCGCTCGATTTCGCGGTGCGCTACCGCGTGCTGCCACAAGGTGACGACGGCAAGGGGCACGCGGTGCTGCTGTGCGCAAGCCCGCTCCCGGAAGCTTCGCTCGCGCAGTTGCAGACGCAATGCGCGCTGCCGATCGTGCAGCGCATCGTACGGGAGGGCGAAATTGCGGACGGCTTGCGCCTGTTGCGCGGCGTGGCGCCGTCTCAGGTACGCGAGACCCATGAAGCCAACGCGAAGGCCGAAGAACGCGCAGCCGCGGCGCCTGGCGTACCGTTGCTGGGCGACCTGCTGATCGAGCGCGGCGCGGTGAAGCGCGCGGCGTTCGAGGGCGCGCTGCAACGCTATCGTCCCGCCGAGCACGGGCGCATTGGCGACTTCATGGTGGAGCAGGGCGTGATCACCCGCGATGCGCTGGTCTCGGCAATCGCGGAACAGGAGCGCCTGCGCGCCGAAGGTGCCACGACGACATGAAACGCACTCCGAAGCATTTGATTGCGCCTCTTTGCACGCTTCCTCGTGTATTTCTGTTTGCGGCGATGTGCACCGGTTTCGCCGGCGCGGGGCGTGTCCACGCCGAGGCGCCGCAGGCGGGAGCGCAGCCGTTGCCGTTGAGCGGCGCGGCGTATCGCGTCGCCCAGCAGGGCTATGACGCCTATGCGCGCCACGACTATCCGGCCGCGGAGCGCTACGCGCGAGAAGCAATTCGCCAACGCCCCGATCTCGCCGCGCTGCGCCTGTTGCTCGCCAATTCCCTGGCGGCGCGCGGGCAATGGCGTGAGGCGAGCCGCACGCTTGCCGATGCGATTGCCCAGATCGGTCCCGACGCCACGCTCACCGCCAGGCGGCGCGAGATCGACGCGCAGGTGGCGGCGCTCGCGCGTCCCGGCGCACCGGCAGGATCCGGCGGTGCGCCGCCGGCGGCGCCGCCGCCGGGTTCGGGGCCGCCCGAGTATCTGACCGGCCAGGCATGGCAGCTTGCTCAGGAGGCCTACAAATCGTATGCGGCAAAGCAATACGACGCGGCCTGGCAGGAGGCGAACGCTGTGATCGCGCTGCGTCCGGACATCTTGCGCCTGCGACTGCTCGCGATCGACGCCGCCGCGGCCGGCGGCCATGATCGCGAGGCGTGGCAGGCCGCGCAGGAGACGCAGCGCCGTTTCGGCGATAGCCCGGCGCTGCGCGAGCGACGCACGGTGGTCGGCGCGCGGCTCGCGCCCGCTGCGGTGCACGCTGCCCAGGCGGCGCGGGCGCGGGGGGACACCGCCCAGGCCATCGTGCTCATGCACGACGCGATCGGCTATGCGCCGATGCAACTCGGCAACCGGCTGCTGCTCGGCTCGATGCTGCTCGAACAGGGCGACATGGCTGGGCTCGAGGCCGCGGCGGGCGATGCGATCGCATCGGGCACAACGCCTGTCGTCATGCTCTACGTGCTGCGCGGTTACGCGCGCGCGGCGCAAGGCCGGTCGGCGCAGGCCGATGAGGATTTCGCGCAGGCGCTGCGCAACGCTGGCGCCTCGGCTCGCGAGGAACGCGACCAACGCGACCAACGCGACCAACGCGACCAACGCGACCAACGTGTGGCGCGCGCGATCATCGCCGATGTGTGGACGGCGCAAGGCCAGCCACAGCGCGCGCTGGACCTGCTCGCGACGCTGCAGCCGGCGGGGGACGATACGGACGCCATCATCGCCATGCGCCGCTACGCGGCGCGGGCCGCGCTCGCGCAGCCGGCCGTTTCGGCTTGGCCTGCCACGCCAGGCGAAGGCGTGGCGACGGCGGCGCGCCCGGTACTCGACTGCACGGTGGACCAGTTCGGTGCCGCCTGCGACGTCTATGCGGCCGATCCCGGCTTCGCCGACCGGCGTGCCGCGATACTCGCGGCGCAGCGCGGCGACCGGGCGGGCACGCTCGCCGCGCAGCGCCGGGCCGTGGCCGCGGACCCGCGCAATCCGCAGCATCGGCTGGAACTGATCGATGCCCTCGTGGCCGCAGGCGACAGCGAGGGCGCCCGGCGCGAGGCCCGCGCCATGCTCGAAGCGGGCCTGCTGGACGGGCTGCCGCCGCTTTCGTCCGCGTACGTTGCGCAGCGAGCAGGGGACGATCGCCGTGCCGCGGCTTACTTCATGCAGGCGGACGAAGCCGGCCAGTTGCCGCCCCGAGGTGCCGGCGATGCGGGTTACAGTGCGTACCGCGCGCATCTCGACGCGCTTGCGGCGAGCTATTTCAGGCGTGCGATCGACTACGGCACGTCGCCGCCGGCCGGCGTCGCACCCGCCACGCAGCTGCAGCTCCAGGATCTGCGCAATGCGCACGCTGACGTCACGCGCGACTGGGGCTTCACCGCTTCGGTGAACTATCGCGGTGCCGGCCTGCAGCCGGGCGTCTCGACGGGCGCGGTGCCGGGCTCGTACAACAACTGGCAGATGGGTGTCGAAGGCTACTGGCGGCCGTTCGGCTCGCTCGGCGACCGCAATTTCGAGGTCTACGCGCGCGCCTATCAAGACGTCGGCGCGAAGGGCGACGCACCGAGCGGCATCTCCACGGCGCTCGGCGCCATCGGTGCGCGCGCGAAGCCGTTCGCGTCGATCGATGCCGTCGTGGCATTCGAGCGGCTCATTCCCATCGGCTCGCGCGCGCCATCCGACTGGCTCCTGCGCCTCGCTTACTCGGGCGGCTTCGGCACGGAGCGGCGGCTCGACGTGCCTTCGTGGTGGACGGTGCAGGATTACGGCGAGGTCGGCCATTACGTGAGCAACGGCTGGAACTACGGCACGGGCTATCTCGAGGCGGGTCGCACGTGGCGGCTCGACACCGTCAGCCCGAAGCTCACCGTCTTTCCGTATGCCGTGGTCGGCATGGACTACGACTCGAGCATCAACCACAGCGTGCCGGTGGGCATGGGTGTCGGCATCTCGACGCGCTACTGGTTCCGCGACAGCTTCTACGACGCGCCGCGCTCGTATGTCGACGTCGCGGTGCAGTATCGCTGGCGCATCACGGGCGACGACCGCGCTGGCGGCGTGTTCTTCGGCGCGGTCCTTTCTTATTGAGGAAACTTGATGATCGTTCGAAGAGTGGCGCAAGGCAGAACGGGCCGCGCAGACGAAGCCGCGCGCGCGCGGTTGCGCGTCGCGCGGCCGTATGCGCGACTGGCAGGCGCGGTGCTGTGCGCGCTCGCCGCCGCTGGCTGCGGGTTGCAGGCGCCCGCGCACGCGGATGCGCTCGCGCAGGGCATCGTCTGGCAGCCCGATAACGACCATCTCGACCTGCGCGGCGACTGGGACCGGCTAGGCGTGGACGAGCTGCTGGTGCAATGGATCGCTGTCGACGACGTCGCCTTCGTGGGGGGCGCAGGCCTTCCCGCGCCGCGCGTGCCCGACTGGGTGCGCATCGCCAACGAGCCGTGGGCGCGCGGCGTGATCGTCGGGCTGGCGGGCTACTCCGACGAGAAAAAAGCGCGCGCGAACCTCGAAACGCTCGTCGATCGATCGCTCAAGCTTGCCGCCGTGCGGCCGCCGGTGCACATCACGGGCTGGTATTTCCCCGTCGAAGTCGATCCCACATGGACAGACGCGCCGCGCATGGCGCCGCTGCTGGCAAAACTGCCGCGTCCGCTGTGGATCAGCGTGTACGACACCAGCAACATCGGCGGCGAGGCGCTCGCGAAATGGCTCGATGGCTGGCTGCCGCGCGACGTCGGCGTGCTGTTGCAGGACGGCTGCGGCGTCTATGCGCGCGGGCCGGCGGCGGCGCGCGAATACGCGGACGCGCTTGCGGCGCATCTCGGCCACAAGCGCGTGCGCATCATCGCGGAGGCGTTCCGTCCGAAGCAGGGCGGCGGATTCCGTGCGGCCACCGCGGCCGAGTTGGCGCCGCAGCTCGAGGCTTATCGCGGCTACCGGGTGTATCTCTTCGACGGGCCGCACTATGTGTCGCCGGAGCTCGTCGAGGGGCTGCTGCGGTTGAGGGAGCCGGGCGCGGCGCAATAGCCGCTTGGACGACCAGGGCGCTGGCCGATGCACTGGCAGGCATGCAAGCGGCCATACGTCGATCCGGCCCGCTTCAGCGCAGTTGCGCGAAGGCGATCAGCAGCACCATGCCGCCGATGGCGCCGTCGAGCACGCGCCAGGCGGCCGCCCGGCGGAACAGCGGCGCGAGCGCCCGTGCGCCGTAGCCGAGCCCCACGAACCATACCGCGCTCACGCACATCGCACCGATGGCAAAGGCGAGGCGGCTGCCTTGCGGCTCGCGCGCGCCAGCCGTGCCGATCAGCAGGAAGGTGTCGAGATACACATGCGGATTGAGCCACGTGAACGCCAGCGTCATGAGGATGATCGGCCAGGCGCGCTGTTCGGGCGCCTCTGCTGCGGCATCGCTCTCGAGCACGGCGTGGGCAGGCCGCACCGCGCGCCGCAGCGCGCCGATGCCGAACCACACGAGCCAGGCGAGTCCTACGTACAGCACGACATGGACGAACGTCGGGTAGCGCTCGACGAGCGCCGAGGCGCCGCCTACGCCCGCGCCGATCAGGATGAAGTCGGACAGCGTGCAGAGCACGACAATCTTGCCGACGTGCGAGCGCAGGATGCCCTGGCGCAGCACGAACGCATTCTGTGCGCCGATCGTGACGATGAGCGAGGCGCAGAGCGCCGCGCCGTGAGTGAAAGCGAGCCAGTTCATGACGGGTGCGGGAAAGTGGGTGCGGGCGGCGCGCTGCGCGCTGCCGGCGTTCATTGGACATCGACGGGAAACGGCGCTAGTCTGCCGCCAGGAGCGGTCATAAGCAAAGCTCATTTTCATTAACCGGATTAAGGAACGCTAATGCTCGACTATGCACTGCTCGATGCGCTCGCCGCCGTCGTGCGGCATGGTTCGTTCGATCGCGCCGCGGGCGCGCTCAACGTCACGCCATCGGCGGTCTCGCAGCGCGTGAAGCTGCTGGAGGAGCGCGTGGGCACGGTCCTCGTGAAGCGCGGCCAGCCTTGCGTCGCGACGGCTTCGGGCGCCCTGCTGTGCCGGCACACGGAGCGCGTGCAACTGCTCGAAGCCGAGCTGGGCGGGGCGATGCCGACCTTCACTGGCGCGCTGGGCGCCGCACGGCCGACGCTGCGCGTGGCCGTCAACGACGACAGCGTGGGCACGTGGTTCATCGACGCCGTGGCCGGCTTCTGCGTCGAGCGCGGCATTCTGCTCGACCTCGTCATCGACGATCAGGATCACACCGCCCAACGCATGCGCGACGGCAGCGTGCAAGGCGCCGTCACGACCCAGGCGGAGCCCGTGCAGGGCTGCCGCTCGACGCGCCTCGGGCGCATGCGCTACCGCGCGGTGTGCTCGCCGGCGTTCTTCGAGCGGTATTTCGCGCAAGGCGTGACGCGCGACGCGCTGCAGCTTGCGCCGTGCATCGAGTTCAATCCGAAGGATCAGCTGCAAAAGCGCTTCATCCGCCGCATCACGCGCTCGCAGGTCGACGCGCCGCTCCACTGGATTCCGCATGTGGCAGGTTTCCTGCGCTGCTGCCTGAACGGCCTTGGCTGGGGCATGTGCCCCGAGCGCATGATCGCGCCGCATCTCGCGCGCGGGGAACTCGTCGAGCTCACGCCCGGCCGCGCGCTCGACGTCGAACTCTACTGGCAGAGCTGGCGACTCTCCATTGGCTGGCTCGACGAGTTCGGCGCCATGTTGAAGCGCCGCGCCGGCGAATTTCTCGATCAGGGCCGCGGTAGTTGATGACGTTCGCATCGCGCGAAGCGCAAAATCTTCATTCCTTTGTCTTTATCTGCGGATTCAATGTAGGTTTTGTGCGGATCCTGTGCGGAAGTCGGTGGTGGTTGCAACGCCGCCGCTATTCATGCGGCGCAAGTCGCGCAATGACTGGATTGCATCGCGTCAAAGTGGCTAAACAAATATTCATAATCCATTAATTGCTTTTCGAATAGTGGGACGTTCCGGAATTCGATGAGCGAGACTATGCAAAGTTCGTGCGAGAATGTCGCCTATCAATTGACTGACGTTTCGTATGTGATATGTCGGATGCCGTTTTGGTCGAAGAAGCGTATTGCGTTTCATTGATCGGTCACGCCGGATCTGCGTGCGCAAGGCTGTCGGGATCGGTGAGATTGCGCTCGGACCCGCTTGGGGCGGGGTTTTCGGCCGAAGTGTGTCAGCGCGACGCACCCCATGCTGTAACAATTCAGTTATGTTTGAACGGTGACTTCCAGGCTGGGATCGGCTATTTTTCCGCAGTGGCATTGTTAAAAATCGTAAAATATGGAAAAGCCACGGATGTAAAGAAACAAACATTGGAGACTTACAGCCGGAACTGACAGCTCGACCTTGTCGCTCTTGCGTTCAGCATTACCGCGCGAAAATTGCGTTTTTCCTGTGGACTGCGAGTTGGACACGCTATAATCCCGACGTGGCAGAGTGTTTATTTGACCGGCATATTCGAATCGTTTCCACGTGCACGAGGTGCATTATGACGAAATTAGATACCGGCAGCGTTTGGCAACAAACCATTGACCTTCTGTCCGCGGCTTGCGAGCCGGTAAGCCTGGACGGCGATTTCGAAAGCGGCAGAAGCTGCAAACCGGTACCCGTCACACGCGGCGCTTCGGAGGCGGCCAACCGGCGCCGTGCCACCGTGCGTTCGTGGGACGCGCAGGGCATCACCTTGATCCGCCGGCATGATCCGGACAGCATCACCGTTTGCTGGAGCGATGCCACCTATGGCCGTTACTCCGACCAGTTATGGCGGGTTTGCACGGCGCGCCGCAGCGCCGTTTGTGCGTTGACGGGCGAGAAGATCCGCCGTGGCGACGCCGTGTTCCGGCCGAGTCCCAATCGCCGCCATCGCCCGGCCAATGCCGACGCGATGATACTTGCAAGCAAGCTCGACAATCTCCCGAGTGCGGTCGTTGCCGCGCGCCTGGACGAGGCGCTGGCTGCCTGAGCTCGATTCGCCAGGCGCCTTTCGTTGCCTGGCGCGCGGGTTGTCATCGACTTGTCCTGGCTCGCTATGCAGGTCATCTCGATGTCATGACCTGCTGAGCTGACCGGCCGCCCGGCTTCGAAGGCGCGCGGCGCGGCATGTCATCAACCCTTCATGCCAACGTCATAGAGCCGCGCAGATGCAAGCGCTGCCGTGCATGCTCATCGAGAATGGCGGGCAGCGCACCGTTCAGACCTTGGCGTCGCTGGCGTTTTCCTCTTCGAGCGCGTCGCGCGTTTCGGGCATCGCGAGCCATACCATGAGCACCGCTGCCGCACCCGCGCTCGCCAGGCTAAGGAAGCTCACCGTATTGCCGAAGTGATCGGCGATAAACCCGGCCAACGCTGTCGAGAGCGTCGCGCCGATCCCCGCGGAGAGTCCGAAGAGGCCGATACACAGGTTGTAGCGGCCTTTGCCGCCGGCCACGTCCGCGGCGATGAGCGGCAACATCACACCGAACACGGCGGCCGAGAGGCCGTCGAGCATCTGCACCGGCACGAGGAAATACGGGTTGCCGACGGCGGCGAACAGCAGCGCCCGCAGCGGCAGCGCGCAAAAGCCGAGAATCAGCACCGGGCGGCGCCCCCAGGCCTGCGCGGTGCGGCCCACCCACGGCGACATCAGCGCGACGATGGCTTGCGGCACGATGATGCACGCCGCGATCACGAGCTGGACGTTGTCGCCCATGCCGGCCGTCACCTCGCCGGCGGCGAGGTTGAGCATCGCCGCGTTCGAGAGGTGGAAGAGCACCACGCAGGCCGCGAAGATCAGCATGCGCCGGTCGCGCAGTAGATCGAAGATCGTCTCGCGCGGCGCGCCCGCGGCCGCGGTGCCAGCCTTGCCAGGCTTGGGCGCCGGTCTGGCGTATGGGGCGTTCTGGTCGTACTCGATCATCGCGAGCGCGACGAGCGCCGGCAGCGCGAGCGCGGCCGTCAGCCAGAACACGGAGCGCGGCGAGAAGTATTCGCCGCACAAGCCCATCAATCCCGCGGCCACCGCGCTGCCGATCGAAGCCCAGCGCGCGTTGCGCCCGAGCCGGTCGCCCAGGTTCTGACGGCCGACCAGTGCGAGTGCGAGCGCCGCCATGGCCGGCACGAGCATGCAGCTCGCGAAGCCGTGGAAGATCTCGGCCGCCATGACCGCGACGACCGTCGGACTCAGCGCGAGCAGCATGGCCGAGATGATGATCGCGATGATCGCCCACGCGGCGGCGGCCTTTTTGTTGCGCAGGGCGTCCACTGCCGCGCCGCCCGGCACCTGGCTCACCATCGCGCTGATCGTGCCCACCGAAAGCGCGAGCCCGATTTCGCCCTGGGTCCACTTGTGGGAGGCCAGATACGACGCGATGAACGGTCCGAAGCCCGTCTGCACGTTCGCCACGAAGAAGTTCAGCCAGTCGAGCGCGCGCACGCTGCGCTGGCTTGGTGTGGGTTGTTGCATGGTGCCGTCCGTCATTTGGCACCGTGGGTGGCGGCCGCCGAAGCGGGGGCCGAAGTCGCTGGCGCGGCGGATGCCGCCGGGGCAGCCGCCGCGGGGGCTGCGGGGGCTGCGGGCGCGACGGCGCGCACCGGCTGCTCGGGTGCATAGGGCGGCGCGGCGTCGACCTGCTGGTCGGACATATCGAGCTGCGCTTCGAGCATGTTGTTTTTCGTGATGAAGTGCAGGGCGGACCAGTCGGCCGCGATCGTATGGCGCTTCTCGAGCGTGCCGCTGACGTCCAGCACCACGGCCTGCGGGGCGGCGCTGCCGTCGAGCAGCACGTCCACCACGCGGCCCACCTTCGCGCCGTTGGCACGCGCCACTTCCGCATCGAGCATGGGCAGGCGGGTCGCGCTCGCCTCGGGTGCGCCCGGCTGCGGCGCGCCGGCTTTGGGCCGGTCAGGAATCTGCAGCTGGCTGGGCGGCAGGGCGAGCGTGATGGCGGGCGTTTTCGGCTGGGTGTTCACGCGCACGCCGCTCCACGGGAAGTTCGCCTTGCGGTCGCCAATGCCCATGAAGCCCTGCAGGTTCACCACGACTTCCACGGGCTTGCCGCCGGGCCCGGCGACCATGTCGACGGCGCGGCCCACGACCTTGCCGTCCGTCTTTTGCACTTCGCTGTCGAGAAGCGTGCGAAAGCTCCCGCGCTCGAGCGTGCGCACCTGCACGAGTGGCGGCGGGGGCGGCGCCGGCGGGGCGCTCGCGGGCGCGGGCGGCGGCGGGGGCGGCCGGCGGCGGCGCACCGGCGCGGGATGCGGTTTCTTCGGCGCCGGCCTCGCCTCCCCGGTGGTTTCCGGTTCGCTCGGCATCTCAGGCGCTGAGGCGGCCTCGGGCTCGCTCGCGGCTGTCTCGGGTTCCACGGCCACGGGCGCTTCCGGCTCCGGCGCAGGCGCCGGCCGGAACAGGCTGCATCCCGAAAGCGTCAGCAGCATCAGCAGGGTTAGTGCAAACGGCAGGTGGAAAGCAGGACGTGCGGAACGGATGATGCCGCCTCTCATCGACAGAAACTCCTTGGAGCCGCCGGCGCGACGCTCGCGCGGCAGGGGAAACCGGGTCGGGATGCGTGAGAGTGTAACCCGCGCGCCGGCCCGATCCGCGTAAGCGCTACGCGCCGCAAGCGCCCCGTCAGGTCGCGGGGCACTTGCGTGAGGCGCGGTAATGATGCTTCGGCACGCGAGAGAGACCGCTATCGTCCAGAAATTATGCGTGTCCGCTCAAGGCTCCCCGCCCGGGGCTTCCCGCCCGGGGCTTCCCGCCCGGGGCTTCCCGCCCGGGGCTTCCCACCCGGGGCTTCCCGCCCGGGGCTTCCCACCCAAGGCTCCCCGCCCAGGTGTAAACGCGGGGACGGTGCGTGTATGGGGCCCTGTTCGCGGGCATATAAGCAGCGCGGCATGACCTCAATGCGACGCGCGCGATGGGAGCACAAATCGCGTTCGCCTAACCTTCGCTCCATCCATAAAGAGATGTCAAAACGATGAGCGCCGCACGGCTTTCGCACATCGCACGTTCGGCGTGCGGGAGCCATTCAGAAGCAAGGCGCCGGCAACGCGTCGACACGACCATTCAATCGAGACGAACCTGATGACGGATCGGGCCGGTGAGCCGCGAACCGTTTCAGCATGCTGATAAAGGAGGCACTCACCATGATCGAACCCCACGCGCAGCCGCTTGCCGGCACGACCGGGGCCGCAGTCGAGCCGATCGCCGAGCCCACCGGCCTCGGCACGGCCACTGGCTTCATCGACCGTTATTTCGACGTTGCCGCGCGCGGCAGCTCGCTGCGCCAGGAGGCGATCGCGGGCGTCACGACCTTCCTTGCGATGGTCTATTCGGTGTTCGTCGTGCCGGGCATGCTCGGCAAGGCGGGCTTCGACACCAGCGCCGTATTCGTGGCCGTGTGCCTCACGACGGCGTTCGGCTCGCTGCTGATGGGCCTGTGGGCGCGCCTTCCGATCGCGATCGGCTGTGCGATCTCGCTCACGGCGTTCACGGCCTTCGGCCTCGTGCTCGGCAAGGGGCTCAAGCCCGAAGTGGCGCTCGGCGCGGTGTTCCTCATGGGCCTCGTGTTCACGGCGATCTCGGTGACGGGCGTGCGCTCGTGGATCCTGCGCAATCTGCCGCACGGCATCGCGCATGGCACGGGCATCGGCATCGGGCTCTTTCTGCTGCTGATCGCCGCGAACGACGTAGGTCTCGTCATCAAGAATCCAGGCGCGGGCCTGCCCGTTTCGCTAGGCCCTATCACGTCGCTGCCCGTGATCCTTTCCGTGATCGGGCTCGCTGCGATCTTCGGCCTCGTGCGCCGCCGCGTCCCGGGCGCGATCCTGATCGTGATCGTCGCGATCTCGGCACTCGGCCTCGCCATCGATCCGGCCGTGACCTTTCACGGCGTGTTCGCGTGGCCTTCGCTCTCGGCGCCGGGCCATGCCTCGCTGATCGGCGCGATGGACATCAAGGGCGCGCTCTCGCTCGCCGTGTTGCCCAGCGTGCTCGCGCTCGTGATGACGGCCGTGTTCGACGCCACCGGCACGATCCGCGCCGTGGCGGGGCAGGCGGGCCAGCTCGATGCGAACGGGCGCATTGTCAACGGCGCTCGCGCGCTCACGGCCGACTCGCTCAGCTCCATCTTCTCGGGCTTCTTCGGCGGCGCGCCGGCGGCGGCCTATATCGAATCGACGGTGGGCGTGGCCGCGGGCGCGAGGACGGGCCTCGCCGCCGCCCTGGTGGGCGTGCTGTTCCTCGCGGTGATGTTCTTCGCCCCGCTCGCGGGACTCGTGCCTTCGTACGCCACGGCGCCCGCGCTGATGTACGTGGGTCTCATGATGCTCTCGAGCGTGAGCCGCCTCGACATGGCCGATATGGTCGACGCGATGTCGGGCCTCGTGTGCGCCGTGTTCATCGTGCTCACTGCGAACATCGTCACGGGCATCATGCTGGGCTTCTGCACCCTCGTGATCGGCCGTTTGGTGAGCGGCGAAATCCGCAAGCTGAACGTGGGCACGGTCGTCATCGCCGGCGTGCTGGCCGCGTTCTACCTCGGTGGCTGGGCTATCTGAGCAGGGCCCGGCCGGTCGTTCGCCGCGTGACCACGGCGGCGGAATGGCCCGCGTCGCTTCATGGCGGCGCGGGCCGTGTCGCTTTTGCGTCGCGCAGGCCTGCAGGCCGCGTTAGTCCGGCAGGACGCTGTTGCGCGCGTTGCCGGCCTTGCGAGGTTTGCGCGGCTTGGGCTCCACGCCGATACGCGTGTCGCGCGCGAGGACGAGGGTGGCCAGCCGTTCGGCGGTGTCCTCGAACGCGGCATCGGCCTGCGGTACATAAAGCCATTTGCCGAGCACGGGATGCGCACGCAAGGCCGGCATCACCTCGATGAGCGACGCGTGGCGCTCCTGGGACGTGCAAACCAGCAAGCCGTTGAACGGCGGGTCGCGGTCGGCGGCCACGAGGCACAGCAGACCGTCCAGATACGCGGCGTCGCAGCCGAACATGCGCTTGCAGAGGTAGCCTGGCTCGCGCTCGAAGGCGTCGAATATCCAGAGCAGCGAGTTGCGGATTTTGGACGGCATGGGCTGGCGGACTTGGGAGAGGCCGCGCGGTGAAACAAGGCCGCGCGGCGGAATCGACATTCTAGCGGCGGCGATGCGAGGGTGCGCGCCGCCGTCTTCCGCCATTGCCTGGCGCATGCATCGGCATCGTCCTTGACATCCCGCGTTCGTCGCCATATGCTAAACCATATGGTTAAGTATGAAGCCGCCGCCCTCGACCGCACGTTCGCGGCGCTCGCCGATCCCACGCGGCGCGCGCTGCTGGCGCGCCTCGCGCAGCACGACGAACTCTCGGTGAGCGCGCTCGCGCAGCCGTTCGCGATGTCGCTGCCGGCGGTCATGAAGCATCTGGACGTGCTCGCTCAGGCGGGCCTCGTCACGCGCGCGAAAACCGGCCGCACCGTGGCCTGCCGGCTCGCTGCGGGGCCGATGGAGGACGCGATGCAATGGCTCGCGCACTATCAGCGCTTCTGGAGCGACGCGCTCGATCGTCTTGCCGCATTCGTGGAGGAAGATGCATGTCGACCCAACCCTCAGCCGGGCCCGGAGCCGGCGCCGCCCGTCGTGCCCAGGACGCTCCGAGCCTCACCGTCCGGCGACGCATCGACGCCATCGCCGCGAAGGTCTACGCCGCGTGGACGCAGCCGGCGCAGTTGATGCGCTGGATGCAGCCGCTCGACACCACCTGCATTCACGCCGAAGCCGACGTGCGCGTGGGCGGGCGCTTTCGCGTGATCATGCGCGGCGCGAACGGCGAGACTCACGAGGTGAGCGGCACGTATCTCGAAGTCGTGCCGGAGCAGAAGCTCGTGTTCACGTGGGCATGGCGCGACACGCCGGAGCGGGAGTCGCTCGTTACGATGACCCTGCGCGCCGACGGGCCGGCGACCGAACTCACGCTCAAGCACGAACGCTTCTTCGACGAAGCGGTGCGCGATTCGCACAACGAGGGCTGGACGAGCGCGATCGATAAACTGGTGGCGCTGCTCGACTCGGAACAGAACTGAGCGGCGCGGGTTCACAAAGGAGGCGGCGAGCATGGAATCTCACAAGATTGTTTCGCAGAACGAATGGACCGAGGCGCGCAAGGCGCTTCTTGCCGAAGAGCGCGCGTTCACGCACGCGCGCGATGCACTGGTGGCGAAACGCCAGGCGTTGCCATGGGTGAAAGTCGACAAGACGTACACCTTCGAAACCCCACAAGGCCCGCGCACGCTCGCCCAGCTGTTCGGCCCGCGCAGCCAGTTGCTCATCTATCACTTCATGCTCGGCCCGGAGTGGGAAGAGGGCTGCCCGGGCTGCTCGTTTCTCTCCGATCATGTAGATGGCGCGCTGACGCATCTGGAGCATCACGACGTGACCTATGTCGCCGTTTCCCGCGCGCCGCTCGCGAAAATCGAGGCGTTCAAAAAGCGCATGGGCTGGCGCTTCCCTTGGGTGTCCTCGCATGGCAGCGACTTCAACTTCGACTATCACGTCTCGTTCAGCGAGGCCGACAAGGCGCGCGGCAAGGCGATCTACAACTATGCGGAGCAGGATTACATGAGCGACGAGCTGCCCGGTGTCAGCGCGTTCTACCGCGACAAAGCGGGAAATGTGTATCACACGTATTCGACGTACGCGCGCGGCGCAGAGATGCTGATCGGCACGTATGCGATGCTGGAGTTGACCGCGAAGGGCCGAAACGAAAAGAAGGACATGCGCGAGTGGATGCGTCACCACGATCGCTACGAAAATGCGCCCGCGCAGTCGTCGTGCTGTGGGCACGAAAAATCATAGCGGCAGTGTAACGGGCAAGATTGGTTGTTGGCGCAACGAAAGTCGCCGCGCCAGCCGCGAAATCATCGTGCGAGTTTTGCACCAATCTCGTACGAATTTCGCACGATGATTCGCGCTAGAGCGACATCTCGAACGCGGGGCGCAACAACACTTCGATCGCCATCACGATGAGTCCCATCGCGCCGGCGGCGAGCGTCAGCGTGCCATATTCGTCGTAGCGCACGTCGTGGAGGCACGCGAGGATGAACAGGATGGCGAGCAGATTGGTCAGCCAGTCGAAGTTCAGCGCGAGTAGCATTGGCGTATCCGGTGCCGGCGCATGCGGGGCGCGGGCAGGTAGTGCGAAATGCCCGGATTCTAGCGGACCGGCCTTACGGATACGCAACAATGACGTGCGGTGTCGCACCTATTTTTGCGGAACTCGCATCTCAGTGCGGATCCAGTCGACCACCGACGTGCGCGACGGCTGCCAGCCGAGCAGCGCGCGGGCGCGCTCGCCGCGCACGCGGCTGTTCGAGCCGAGGCCATAGGACGCCATTTCATAGCTCCATTCCTCGATCGCGGCTTCGAGCGGCCAGTCCTGCGGGGCGCCGAGCCCCATGACATCGGCGAGCGCCGTGGCCATGTCGCGGAAGTTCGCTTCGCCGCTTTCCACGAAGTAGAACGTGCCCGCCGGTGTGTTTTCCAGCGCGAGGCGGTAAAGCTCCGCCACGTCGCCGACGTGGACGTTCGACCAGATGTTCAGGCCGCGCCCCACGTGGCGCATCACGCCGCTCTTTTGCGCCTGGCGGATGAGCCGCGGCAACTGCACGCTCTCCGCACCCCGCACGGCGCCCTCGCCGTAGATCAGCGTGTTGCAGAGCACGGCGCTCTTCACGCCGCGCGCCGCGCTCGCGAGCACGAGCTTGTCGATGGCCACGCGAGCCGCCTTGTCGATGGCCACGCGAGCCGCCTTGTCGGCGGTCGGCTCGGGCAGGGCATCTTCGTGATAGATGCGCGCGGTCGCCTCGCCGCCCGAGGCGTCGCCCACGATGCTCGAGCCGCTCGTGTGCAGCAGCGTCTTGCCGGAGCCTTCGAGCGCGTCGATGAGCGCCTCGACCGCGCCGCGATGGTCGCTGCTCGCGGCGTTGATCACGGCGTCGGCGGCGCGCGCTTGTGCCATCAGCGTCTCGCGGTCGTCGAGATCGCCCTGCACGGGCGCGATGCCGAGCTTTTCGAGGTCGGCGAATTGTTCAGGCCGGCGCACGAGGCCGTGCACCTCGTGTCCCGCGCGCACGAGGTGCGCCGCGATCGCCCCGCCGATGAAACCGCCTGCGCCTGTCACGAAAACTTTCATGGGTTGCTCCCTGGTGTCCGGATTGCGTTGGCGGCCAGTATCGGTGCATCCGTGCTTTGCAAAAAGCGTGTTAGTCTCAAATGAATCTTGACTGCAGATCAACAATATCAACGATGAAGACGTCGACCGACGAACTGCTCGTATTCGTCACGGTGATCGACGCGGGTTCGATCACAGCCGCCGCGGAAAAGCTCGAACAGACGGTATCGGGCGTGAGCCGCGCGCTCACGCGGCTCGAAAAGCAGCTCGGCGTCGCACTGATCCTGCGCACGACGCGGCGCTTGCAGCTCACGGAGGAGGGCGAGCTGTTTCTGGAGCGCGCCCGCGCGATCCTCGCCGCGATGGCGGACGCCGAGGAGGCCGTCACGCGTCACCGCGAGCGCCCTTCAGGACGGCTGCGCGTGGACGCCGCCACGCCGTTCATGCTCCATTGCATCGTGCCGCACGTCGCGGCGTTCGCGCAGCGTTATCCGGAGATCCAGCTCGAACTCACGAACAACGAGCGCATCGTCGATCTGCTAGAGCAGCGTGTCGATATCGCGATTCGCATCGGTACGCTCCAGGATTCCACGCTTCACGCGCGTGCGCTCGGCACGAGCCGGCTGCGCGTCGTCGCCAGTCCCGGCTATCTCGCCGCGCACGGCGCGCCGCGCAGCGTGGCGGCGCTGGGCGGGCATCGGCTGATCGGCTTCACGGCGCCCGCGCATCTGAATCGCTGGCCGCTGCGGGAGGCCGCAGGCGACGGCGTCACCGACGGCGTAGCCGGACCGCGGGCAGCGCTGGAGGCGCAACTGGCCGAGCCCGGCTACACGATCGCACCCGCGCTCCTCGCGTCGAGCGGCGAGACGATACGCCAGCTCGCGCTCGCCGGCAGCGGCATTGCCTGCCTCTCCGACTTTCTCACCACGGCCGACCGCGAGGCCGGGCGCCTCGTGACCGTGCTCGACGATGCGCTCGTCGAGGCGCGCCAGCCGGTTCACGCCGTGTACTACCGCAGCGCGGCGCTCGCGGCCCGCGTGCAGTGCTTTCTCGCATTTATCGGGGGCAGGCTGCAACTCGACGCGTGACGGGGCAAGCGGCGCTCTCGTGGATAGTCCCAGGTCACGCGGGCCAGGAAGAGGAGTTGTATAGACAGGCGCGCCAGGCTAGACTTTCGGCCAATTTCGCGACTTGTATAGACAGGATTCGACCATGCTCCCGACCCTTCGCCTCACGCCCGGCCATCTGACCCTGCCCAACCTGCGCCAGATCGCGCGCGAGGCCGTGCGGCTCGAGCTCGATCCGGCCAGCTTCGCGGCCATCGATGCGGGCGCGCGCGCCGTTGCCGAAATCACGGCGAAGGGCGAGCCCGCCTATGGCATTAACACGGGCTTCGGGCGTCTGGCCAGCACGCATATTCCGAACGACCAGCTCGAACTCCTGCAGCGCAATCTGGTGCTCTCGCACGCCGTGGGCGTGGGCGAGCCGATGTCGCGTCCGGTCGTGCGTCTCTTGATGGCGCTGAAGCTGTCGAGTCTCGGCCGCGGTCATTCGGGCATTCGCCGCGAAGTGATGGATGCACTCATCGCGCTCTTCAACGCCGACGTTCTCCCGCTCATTCCCGTGAAGGGCTCGGTGGGCGCCTCGGGCGACCTCGCGCCGCTCGCGCATATGTCGGCGGTGCTGCTCGGCATCGGCGAAGTGTTCATTCGCGGCGAGCGCGCCAGCGCGGAAGCGGGTCTCGCCGCCGCGGGCCTCAAGCCGCTCGCGCTCCAGGCGAAGGAAGGTCTCGCGCTGCTCAACGGCACGCAGGCCTCCACGGCGCTCGCGCTCTACAACCTGTTCGCGATCGAAGACCTGTACCGTACGGCGCTCGTCTCCGGGGCGCTCAGCGTCGACGCGGCAGCGGGTTCGGTGAAGCCATTCGACGCGCGCATTCACGAGCTGCGCGGCCATCGCGGCCAGATCGAGGCGGCCGCCGCTT
>NZ_BBJJ01000032.1 GCF_000739815.1 Paraburkholderia mimosarum LMG 23256 = NBRC 106338 | reverse complement strand
CCTTGGCGCCGCATTTTGATTTGGCGTCCCCTAGGGGATTCGAACCCCTGTACTCACCGTGAAAGGGTGATGTCCTAGGCCTCTAGACGAAGGGGACAACACGGGCTTGCGCCTGTAATCGTCACTTTAACTAAAAAGCCCGCTCACAATTTCTGAACGGGCTCGATCTGGCGGAGCGGACGGGACTCGAACCCGCGACCCCCGGCGTGACAGGCCGGTATTCTAACCGACTGAACTACCGCTCCAGTTCGACACAAACAGATGGATGTCGGCTGATTTCCACCTGATGCTTCGCCGATCTCATCGACGACGCTCATGTCTGGCGTCCCCTAGGGGATTCGAACCCCTGTACTCACCGTGAAAGGGTGATGTCCTAGGCCTCTAGACGAAGGGGACATGATCTTTGCAGACTATGCCTTTGCTACAGTTACTGCCTGTTCTTTTGGTGGAGGTAAGCGGGATCGAACCGCTGACCTCTTGCATGCCATGCAAGCGCTCTCCCAGCTGAGCTATACCCCCTTGCAGAACAGAAGCGAGATTTTAAACATCAATTTCGCTTTAGTCAAGAGCTTTTGGATCGTTTTTTGCAGCGCGCCGATGTTTCCACGAAACATCCTTGCCCGATTCTGCGGCTCTTTGCGTGAGATTTGCCGCTTGTTTGCAGCGATCTCGCGCTCCGTATTCAACGGAGCCCGAATACTACAAGAACTGTTGCCCGGGCGCTAGGGTCCGGGCAAAAAATTCTTCAAAAATTTACACCGCCGCCGAAATGCCCTTCTCGATGCGGCTCACCACCGCTTCGCGTCCGAACAGCACGAGCACCGCATCGACAGACGGCGTATGCGTCGTGCCCGCCACGAGCAGACGGGCCGGCATCGCGAGCTGCGGCATTTTGAGCTTGTGCGTGGCGAGCGTCGCCTTCAGTGCGGCCGAGACGCCCTCCTTCGTCCATTCCGCACTCTTGAGCGCAGCGGCCAGATCGGCGAGCGCCGTGCGCGCTGCATCGGTCAGGTGCTGCGCGAGCGCTTCGGCTTCCGGCTGCGGCTCGCGGTAGAACATCATCGCGCTTTCGGCAATCTCCTTGATCGTGTTCGCACGGTCCTTGAAGAGCGCGACCACGCCTTCGAGCGACGGCCCCTTCGCGAGCGCGGCTTCGTCCACGCCCAGCGCGGCGAAGAACGGCTTCGACAGCTCGGCGAGGCGCGCGTTGTCCACTTCCTTCAAGTAGTGGTTGTTGAGCCAGTTGAGCTTGTTGTGATCGTACTGCGCGGGCGACTTGCCGAGATGCTCGAGGTCGAACCATTCGACGAACTGCTCGCGTGTGAACACTTCGGCATCGCCGTGCGACCAACCCAGACGCGCGAGATAGTTGAGCACCGCTTCCGGCAGATAGCCGGCATCCCGATAGCCCATCACGCTCATCGCGCCGTGACGCTTGCTCATCTTCTCGCCCTGCTCGTTGAGCACGGTCGGCAGGTGCGCGTAGACAGGCGGCTCGGCGCCTAGCGCACGCAGGATGTTGATCTGGCGCGGCGTGTTGTTCACGTGGTCGTCGCCGCGAATCACGTGTGTGATCTTCATGTCGAGGTCGTCCACGACCACGCAGAAGTTGTAGGTCGGCGTGCCGTCCGGGCGAGCGATCACGAGGTCATCGAGCTCCTCGTTCGAGATCTCGACGCGGCCCTTCACGGCGTCGTCCCACGCCACCACGCCCGTGAGCGGGTTACGGAAACGCAGCACCGGCTGCACGCCCTCGGGCGGCGTGGGCAGCACCTTGCCCGGCTCGGGGCGCCACGTGCCATCGTAGCGCGGCTTCTCGCCGGCGGCGCGCTGGCGCTCGCGCAGCGCGTCGAGCTCTTCGGTCGACATGTAGCACGGGTAGACGAGGCCCTGCTCCTGCATCTCTTTGAGCACTTCGCGATAACGGTCCATGCGCTGCATTTGATAGAACGGGCCTTCGTCGAAGTTCAGGCCGAGCCATTCCATGCCTTCGAGAATCGCGTCGACCGATTCCGACGTCGAGCGCTCGAGATCGGTGTCTTCGATCCGCAGCACGAAGACGCCCTTGTTGTGGCGCGCGAACGCCCACGGATAAAGCGCGGAGCGGATGTTGCCGAGGTGAATGAAGCCGGTCGGGCTCGGCGCGAAGCGGGTACGGACGACAGAGGTGGTCATGGGCGATTACTCGAAAGCGATGCCGTCCGGCACCCGGCGCTGGCGGTAAAAGCAGCAACGGCGGCGGACGACTGGGGTTCGCGGCGGGGAGCACAGCGCGTTCGACTCGCGCCAGCAGCGCGGAGCGCCGGGACACGCAGGCACGCGCGCGAACGGGAATCCGGGAAAATTCGAGTCCGGATTATACCCGCCGCAGACTGCTTCGGCCCGCCCCGCGCGTGCCCTGCGTGCCGTGTTTGCCCATGCGCGGGTCGTCGCGCTCGCGGACCGCGCCCACCGGGGTGCGCGTTGTCATATGCCGACACATCGCGTTACATGCACGCTCGCTAAACCCGCCGCGCTTTGCCTTATGATGTCGTCGCGCCACCACCACGATGCGGCGTCGCGCGCGCAAACAACAGACACTCGAGCGCACGCGAGCAGACCCGGGCATCGCGCCGTTCCTTCGTGGAACACGAACGCGGGCCGCATGGAGAACTTTCTTGAAGTCGTCATCCCCCTCGCGGAGCCGCCGCCACTTTTCGCTAGCGGCCGCCTCCACCGTCCTCGCCGCGTGCTCGACCGCGGGCACGCAGACCGCCAGCGTCGCGCCGCCTGCCGCCACCACGCCCACGCCGTCCGCGGCCAGGCCTGCGCGCCCGGTGCGCGTGGGACTCGCGCTTGGCGGCGGCGCGGCACGCGGCTTCGCGCACATCGGCGTGATCAAGGCGCTGGAAGCGCGTAACGTGCAGATCGACTTCGTGGTCGGCACGAGCGCGGGCTCGGTCGTGGCAGCCCTGTACGCGTCGGGCATGAATGGTTTCGCGCTCAACAAGCTCGCCCTGACGATGGACGAAGCCTCGATCAGCGACTGGGCCATGCCGTTTCGCACGCGCGGCCTCTTGCAGGGCGTCGCGCTGCAGAACTACCTGAACACGACCCTGCGCGATCGCCCCATCGAAAAGATGGCGAAGCCGCTTGGCGTCGTCGCCACCGACCTGCGCACGGGGCAGCCCATCTTCTTCCAGCGCGGCAACACGGGTATCGCGGTGCGCGCGTCGTGCAGCATCCCGTCGCTCTTCGAGCCGGTGAAGATCGCAGGCCGTGAATACGTGGACGGCGGCCTCGTGAGCCCGGTGCCTGCCTCCTTCGCGCGCAGGATGGGTGCCGATTTCGTGATCGCCGTCGACATCTCGGCGCGCCCGGAATCGGCCTCGACACTGAGCCAGTTCGATGTGCTGATGCAGACCTTCACGATCATGGGGCAGACGATCAAGACCTACGAGCTCGACAAGTACGCCGATGTCGTGATCCGCCCGAATCTCAATGCGATGTCGAGCAGCGACTTCACTCAGCGCAACGCGGCGATCCTCGCGGGCGAGGAAGCCGCGGCACGCGTCATGCCGGAACTCGAGCGCAAGCTCGCCGCGGCGCGCGTGGCGGCCTGAGCGTCAGGCCGCAGCGGCCTTTGGCAGGCGTACAAACACCAAAAGCCTGCTTCTTTCGAAGCAGGCTTTGGGTTCGCTGCGAGTGCGCTACGACTTTGCGATAACCGCGCGCTCAGTCGCCGCTCAGTTGCCGCCGTTGCCGTCGAACTGCGCGCTCACGCGCTTGAGGCTTCGCTGCTGGTCCGGCGTGAACGACGTTTCGACTCGGCGGGCGCCCGTGAAACGCTTTTCCCAGTAACCGTCGTCGAGGTCGTCGACACGGATCGTGCTGCCCGTAGACGGCGAATGCACGAACTTGTTGTCGCCGATGTAAATGCCGACGTGCGAGAACGTGCGACGCATCGTATTGAAGAACACGAGGTCGCCCGGCTTCAGGTTGCTCATGCTGACCTTCTCGCCCACGCGGCTCATTTCCTCGGCGCGCCGCGGCAGCGACATGCCGAGCGTGTCCTGGAACACGTAGCGCACGAAGCCGCTGCAGTCGAGGCCGGAGTCGGGCGTGCTGCCGCCCCAGCGGTAACGCACGCCGATCATGTTGAGCGCGCCCACAACGACGTCGCCGGCCTTGCCGGCCATGCCGGAAAGGAACGCCTTGGCGCCGCCTTCGGTCGGGGCAGGAGCCGCCGCCGGGGTCGCCTGGTTGGCATTCTGGAGTGCGTTCTGAACAGCAGGGATGGACTGCGGATTCGCCGAATTGCTCGGCGAAAAGGAGGCATTCTGGTTGAAGCTGCTTACTTCGTCGGCGAACGCGCCGGTAGCTGCGGCCATCAGTACGCCGATGAACATCCCGGCGACGGCGCGCGTGCAAGCCTGGGTCAGGTATCGGTGCTGCATTGGTCGGTAGAAATTGCCCGTAAATCAGGGAGTTAGTGGAAAAGTTTGGACGATACTAGCCAGTAAGTATTTGTGTGTCAAAACAAATAGAAAAATTCAATCGCGATATTCACTTCATTGACGAATTTCACAACGTGGAACCCTAAAGTTTCGTCGAAGGTCACCGCATGAAGGCGGCTTTCAACAACTTTTGCGTGTAAGGATGGGACGGCTTGTCAAAGATGCTCGAGATCTCACCCGCCTCGACAATGGCCCCGCTCTGCATCACCACGACCCGGTGCGCCATCGCGCCGATCACCGCCAGGTCGTGGCTGATGAAGACGTAGCCGAGGTTGTACTTGCGCTGCAGATCTGTGAGCAATCGCAGTACCTGCTGCTGGATCGAGACGTCGAGGGCGCTGGTCGGCTCGTCCAGTACGATCACGCGCGGCTCGAGCACCAGCGTGCGCGCGATGGCAATGCGCTGGCGCTGGCCGCCCGAGAACTCATGCGGGTAGCGTTGCAAAGCCGTGCGATCGAGGCCGACTTCACGCAGTACGCCCACGATGCGCTTGCGCCGCTCGTCGCCGGAAAGATCGGGCCGATGCAGCGCGAGCCCTTCTCCCACGATGCGCTCGATGGTCTGTCGCGGCGAAAGCGAACTGAACGGATCCTGAAAGACAACCTGCAGATGCGAGCGCAACGACAGCTTGTCGCGCCCCTGATAACTCGCGATCGGGCGTCCCTGGAACTCGACCACACCGCCCGCCGTGCGCTGCAACCCCAAGAGGGCCATGGCGAGCGTCGTTTTGCCCGAGCCCGATTCTCCGACGATCCCGAGCGTCTCGCCCTGGCGCACCGAGATGCTCGCGTCGTTCACCGCGCGATAGCGCCCCTTGCGCCACCATCCGCGAAAACCGGGCAGTCTGGTTGAAAAGTCGACGATCACGTCCTTCGCCTGCAGCAGTACCGGCGCGATCGGCAGCACGGGCAGCACGTTGCGCTCTGGCCGGCTCGCGATGAGCCGCTGCGTGTACGAGTGCTGCGGCGCCTCGAAAATCTGCTCGACGCTGCCCGACTCGACGAGCCTGCCCTTCTCCATCACGGCCACGCGCTGCGCGAAGCGGCGCACGAGATTGAGGTCGTGGGTGATGAGCAGCACCGACATGCCGCGCCGCTGTGCCTCCTCGCGTTGCAGTTCGAGCAGGAGATCGACGATCTGGCCGCGGATCGTCACGTCGAGCGCCGTGGTCGGCTCGTCGGCGAGCAACAGGCGCGGGCGGCACGCGAGCGCCATCGCGATCATCACGCGCTGGCGCTGGCCACCCGAAAGCTGGTGCGGATAGTTCGAGACGCGCCGCCGCGCTTCGGCAATGCCGGTACGCTCGAGCAGCCCCACCGCCTGCTCGTAGGCCTCCTTTTTCGGGACGCCATCGTGCAGCATGATGGTTTCCGCGATCTGCTCGCCAATCGTATAGAGCGGATTGAGCGCCGTCATCGGCTCCTGGAAGATCATCGCAATATCGCTGCCGCGCAGGCCGCGCATTGCGCGCTCGCTCTTCGCGAGCAGATCGTTACCGTCGAGACGGATCGTTCCGCTGACCTGCGCATCCTGCAACAGGCGCAGAACGGCGAGCGCGGTCACGGTCTTGCCCGAACCCGATTCGCCGACGAGCGCCACGCGCTCGCCTCGCCCGATCGCGAGCGTGACGTCGTCGACGGCGAGGGTCTCGCCAAAGCGCACGCTCAGATGGTCGATCGACAAGAGCGGCGCGGCAATGTTTTCCGGCTGGGCGCTCACTGATTGCCTCCGGCTTTCATGGCGTCGGAGATGCGCGTGTCGAGGGCGTTGCGCAGCGCGTCGCCCATGAACGTGAGCAACAGCAACGTGACGACGAGCACGCCAAACGTCGACATCGAGATCCACCATGCGTCGAGATTGCCCTTGCCCTGCGCGAGCAACTCGCCGAGGCTCGGCGTGGGCGGAGGCACGCCAAGACCGAGGAAATCGAGGCTCGTGAGCGCGAGAATCGCGCCGCTCATGCGAAACGGCAGGAACGTGATGACCGGCGTGAGACTGTTGGGCAGCACGTGACGCCAGATGATCTGCCAGTTCGAAAGCCCCATCGCGCGCGCGGCGAGCACGTAGTCCTGGTTGCGGTTGCGCAGGAATTCGGCGCGCACGTAGCTCGCGAGCCCGATCCAGCCAAAGAGCGACAACAGGACGATGAGCAGGATGAAGCCCGGCTCGAATATCGCGGCGAAGATGATGAGCAGATAAAGCTCCGGCATCGAGCTCCAGATCTCGATCAGGCGCTGCCCGAGAATATCGACCTTGCCGCCGAAGTAACCCTGCACCGCCCCCGCCAGAATGCCGATGATCGTGCCGATCGCCGTCAGCACCAGCCCGAATTCCACGGATACGCGAAAGCCGTACAACAGCCGCGCGAACAGGTCGCGTCCGCTCGCGTCGGTGCCGAGCCAGTTCTGCCGCGACGGTGGCGCGGGATTCGGCACCTTCGAAAAGTAATTGAGCGTGTCGTAGTAGTACGGATTGGGCGGATAGATCGCGAAGTTGCCGGGTGCGTCGAAACGGTGGCGGATGTAGGGATCGAGATAGTCGGCAGGCGCAGGAAAGTCGCCGCCGAACGTCGTCTCCGGATACTCCTTGAAGAGGGGGAAGTACAGATGACCGTCGTAGCGCACGACGAGCGGCTTGTCGTTGCTCCAGAGCGGCGCCGCGAGGCTGGCCGCGAACGCCACGACGAAGACGATGAGGCTCCAGTAGCCGAGCCGCTGCTGCCTGAAGCGCAGCCACACCCGCCGTGCGGGCGTGGGCGATTTGAAGGCGCGCACAGACTCGGTGCGCAACTCGGGCTCTGCGCCGGCACGGACTCGGTTCAACTCAGCGCTCCAGGTGTTCGAATTGGATGCGGGGATCGACCCACACGTAACAGAGATCGGAGATCAGATTGGTCAGGAGTCCGATCAACGTGAAGAGATACAGCGTGCCGAGCACGACCGGATAGTCGCGCCGTACGACGGATTCGTACGAGAGCAGCCCGAGGCCGTCCAGCGAAAAGAGCGTCTCGATCAGCAGGCTACCTGTGAAAAATGCGCCGATGAACGCCGACGGAAAGCCGACCACGAGCGGCAGCAAGGCGTTGCGAAACACGTGCTTCCAGAGCACGGTGCGCTCCGAGAGACCCTTCGCGCGCGCGGTCAGCACGTACTGGCGGCGGATCTCTTCGAGAAAGGCATTCTTGGTCAGCATGGTCGTGACGGCGAAACTCCCCACCACCGAGGCGGTTACCGGCAACGTGATGTGCCAGAGATAGTCGAGGATCTTGCCGCCGAGCGAAAGCGTGTCCCAGTTGTCGGACGTGAGATTGCGCAGCGGGAAGAGCTGCAGGAACGAGCCGCCGCCGAACAGCACGAGCAGCAGAACGCCCAGCACGAAGCCTGGAATCGCATAACCGACGAGCACGACGAGGCTCGTCACGAGATCGAAGCGCGAGCCGTTGCGCACCGCCTTGGCGATGCCCAACGGCACCGATATCAGGTAGGTGAGAAAGAAGGTCCACAAGCCGATGCTGATCGACACCGGCAGCTTCGAGATGATGAGCGACCACACGCTCTGGTGGTGGAAATAGCTCTGCCCGAGGTCGAGGCGCGCGAAGCGCCCGAGCATCAGGAAGTAGCGTTCGAGCGGCGGCTTGTCGAAACCATAGAGCTGCTTGAGTTGTGCGACCTGCTGCGCGTCGACACCGGAATGCGCGCGCATGCCGAACGGCATGCCCTGCTCCGCGCCCCGCCGCAACTCGCGCACCGCCTGCTCGACGGGGCCGCCCGGCACGAACTGGATCACGCCGAAGGTCAGCGTGAGCACGCCGAGCAGCGTCGGGATCATCAGCAGCAGGCGTTTGACGATGTAGCTCCACATATTCGTTGCTTCCGTCGTGTCCGTTGTCAATGACCGGCCGCTTGCGGCCCGGGCTGCGGCTTGAACCACCACGTCGAGATGATCCAGTCGTTCGCGCCATAGTACAGCGGCAGCTTCGCCGGATACGCCAGCGTGTTCTTGTAGGCCACGCGGTGCGTCGCGCTGTACCACTGCGGCACCACATAGTAGCCGTGCATCAGCACCCGGTCGAGGGCATGGGTGGCGTCGAGCAGCTGCTGGAGCGTCTGCGCCTGCGTGAGCGCCTTGAGGATCGCATCGACTGCCGGCGACTTCAGGCCGAGCAGATTGCCCGAGCCCGGCTCGTCGGCGGCCTTGCTGCCGAAACGGTCGACCTGCTCCGCGCCGGGCACCTGCACGTCGGGGAACTTGATGGTCGTCATGTCGAACTCGAAGGCATCGAGCCGCTTCTGGTAGAGCGCGAAATCGACCGAGCGATAGTTCACGCGAATGCCGAGGCGCGCGAGGGCCTGGGTGTACTGCGCCATGATCGGCGCCCACTGGGCCGACGCGCTCGTGTCGTCGAGCACTTCGAACGTGAACGGCTCGCCCTTCTCGTTGCGCAGCGCCCCGTCGCGATAGGTCCAGCCGGCCTCGGCAAGCAGCGCGCGCGCCTTGAGCAGGTTCGCGCGCAGCGAACCGGGCGGGCTCGTGTCGGGCTGGACGGGCGGCGGCCCGAACACGGCGGGATCGAGCACATGGCGCCACGGCTCGAGCAACGCGAGCTCGCCCGGCGACGGCAGGCCCTTCGCCTGCAACTGCGTGTTCGCGAACCAGCTGTCGATGCGACGGTACTGGCTATAAAACAGCATCCGGTTGAGCCACTGGAAATCGAGCGCGAGATCGAGCGCGCGGCGCACGCGCACGTCCTGAAACGCGGGCTTGCGCAGGTTCAGGACGAAGCCCTGCATGCCGGTGCCGTTGTGGTGCGGGAACTCGCGCTTGATGAGCTCGCCGCTGTCGAAACGCTTGCCGACATCGCGCCGCACCCAGTTACGCGCGACATATTCGACGAGCGCATCGTACTCGCCCGCCTTGAAGGCCTCGAGGCGCGCCACGTCGTCCGAATAGAGCTTGAACGTCACGCGCTCGAAGTTGTGGGTGCCCACGCGCACGGGCAAATCCTTGCCCCAGTAGTTAGGATCGAGCTTGTAGGTGATCGTGCGCCCGTTCGAATAGTGGTCGATCACATACGGGCCGCTGCCGATCGGCTGCTCGAACGCGAGCTGATCGAAGGCAATGCGGCTGCCGTCCGGGCGCAGGCCCCACTTGTGCGAGAACACCGGCATGCCGCCCGCGATGAGCGGCAGCTCGCGGTTGTTGGTACGGAACTCGAAGCGGATGGTCGAGGGATCGACGACCACCGCACGCGTGATCTCGCTGAAATACGCCTGCATGGAGGGCGCGGCCTGACGGCTCTTGAGCGTCTCCAGCGAAAACTTCACGTCTTCGGCCGTCACGGGGTCGCCGTTCGAGAAGCGCGCCTTCGGATTGATGTGGAACGTCACCGAAAGCGCGTCGGGCGCGATCCGGATATCGTCGGCGAGCAGGCCGTAGGCGGACGCCACTTCGTCGAGGCTGCCCGTCGTGAGGCTTTCGAACAGCATGCCGAGCCCCGGCGCCGCATTGCCGCGCAGCGTGAACGGGTTGAACTTGTCGAAGCTCGTGAGGCGATCGGGATTGGCGAGCACGAGCGTGCCGCCCTTGGGCGCATCCGGATTGACGTAGTCGAAATGCGCGAATCCTTGCGCATACTTGGGCTCGCCATACTGCGCTATGGCGTGGACCGCGTGCGCGGACGGCATCGCCGACAGCCCGAACACGAGCGCCACGCACGCCGCCGCCAGCCTCTTGCCAGGCGCGAGCCGCCCCGCAGGAACCGTTGCCCCAAGCGCGTCGAGCGCCGCCCTGCCTCGCGTTCCTGTCCTCATAGATCGGTATTTGTCCGGGGTGCCTTGTCAGTTGTGAGAGAATTCTACCCAAACCACGCGGCGCCACTCCAGGAGGCGCCTGGGCAATGATCTGATTTAGGAGAATTCATGGGCTTCCTCGCTGGCAAACGCATCCTGTTGACCGGCCTGCTTTCGAACCGTTCGATCGCATACGGAATCGCACAAGCGTGCAAGCGCGAAGGCGCGGAACTGGCATTCACGTACGTCGGCGACCGCTTCAAGGACCGCATCACCGAGTTCGCGCAGGAGTTCGGCAGCGACCTCGTGTTCCCCTGCGATGTAGCCGACGACGCCCAGATCGAAGCGCTGTTCGCCGACCTCAAGCAGCACTGGGGCACGCTCGACGGCCTCGTCCACTCGATCGGCTTCGCACCCCGCGAGGCGATCGCCGGCGACTTCCTCGACGGTATGACGCGCGAGAACTTCCGCATCGCGCACGACATTTCGGCATACAGTTTCCCGGCGCTCGCCAAGGCCGCGCAGTCGATGCTCGCCGACAACGCGTCGCTGCTCACCCTCACCTATCTCGGTGCGGAACGCGCCATCCCGAACTACAACACGATGGGTCTCGCGAAGGCCTCGCTGGAGGCCAGCGTGCGTTACCTCGCGGTTTCTCTCGGCGGCAAGGGTGTGCGCGTCAACGGCATCTCGGCCGGCCCGATCAAGACGCTTGCGGCAAGCGGCATCAAGAGCTTCGGCAAAATTCTCGACTTCGTCGAGCAGAACGCCCCGCTGCACCGTAACGTGACCATCGAGCAGGTCGGCAACACCGCCGCGTTCCTGCTCTCCGACCTCGCCGGCGGCGTGACCGCGGAGATCGTTCATGTCGACTCGGGCTTTAACGCCGTGGTCGGTGGCATGGCCGGCCTCGACTAAGCCAGCCACTTGCTCGCGCCTCGTTGCCCGAGCAACGATCGGCAAACGAAAGCCGCCCGATTGGGCGGCTTTGTTTTTGAGGCGGTGCCTCGATGTGCGTCGCGCTTGCTGGCGCTTGCTGGCGAGCGGCTAGCCGACAGCCCTGCTCCCTGGCAACTCAGTGCCAATGCCCCGGAGGGCCACCGTGGTCGCGATCGTAGTGGCCACGGCCATGATCGTAATAACCGTGGCCGTACCCGCCGTGGTGGCGATACCAGTCGTCACGGTCCCAGTAGCGGCGGCCGTCCCAGTAGCGGTCCCCATGCCAGCCGATCACGATAGCCGGCGGGGCGGCATACACCGGCGCGGGCTGATAGACGACGGGCGGCGGAGGCGGCGGCACATAAACCGGCTGCGGTGCGACATAAACGGGGGCCGGAATACCGATGTTGACTCCAACGCTCACGCCCGCCATGGCAGCACTTGATGCGCCGACAGCCATGCCCCCGAGCAGCATCGCAACAACACGTGGGAACTTCATTGACTCACCTTTCGGGTTTGATGTTTTGTTGAAGCCAATATAACGCAGCGCTCGCAGGCTTCGTATTTCAAAGTTGTAAGAACTGATGCACAAGAATGCCCCGGCTTCTGTGCGGTTACGTCTCGTTACATGGACACGAACGCTCGCGGCGGACGGGCCAGGCCGTATCGGTGCACCGCGCGCCAGCCTCGCCGGCAGCGCGAGCCGCGGCGCTGCGAAGGATAGTACCGCCTGTGCCGGAACGTGCCGGCCCCGACGGGTCTTGCGCTGATGCGCGTGCAAGCGGCACGGACGATCGGGGCGCAACTTCATTCGCACCCCGAATGGATTTTCCGCACCGCTTGTCTTCGCCGTGCCCCCCCCGAATCGGCGCCGGACAACGAGTCGCGGTTTGGCTTAGCGATAGTCCATTACCAAGGTGGCGTACGAGTTGCGCTCGGCCTTCGACAGCTTCTGCGCGAGCGTGAGTACACCGCCTGAGGCGCCAATGAGGTAACGTCCCGCCGCATCTGGCGAAACCCGTCGTCCGGATCCGTCAGTGAAGCCAACCCGAATGCGGCGACGCGTGGCCGAGCCCGCCTCCGAAACCGGACCATTCGAAGCCACAACCGATACTTCCGCACGCGGCGCGGCGTTCGGGGCACTGCTATAGGCGACCGTGGTGACACCATTGGCGGCGTCGTAGCCTTGACGCCCCTCCATCGTCGCCAGCGCAGCGGAAGGACGCTTGCCCATCGCGATGTCGAATGTCGGCGCGAGGACCGCGCCGACAAAGCGAATCGTCCCGCCATCGGACCATGCCCATGCCGCTACATTGATGCACAACGTCGCCGTCGCGGCAACGCCCATCAGCGCGTATCGCATCGATGCCTGCTTTCCATGCCTTGTTTTCATCGAACCCTCCGATCGATAAGTTCCCGGGACCGCTTGACTGCGGTACTCTTATTGACGGCATGTCATCGAAAATATTGACTGACGTCAATCAACTTTTGTGCGTCGTCGTACGGAGCGATGAGGAAGCAACACTTTCAGCAGATTCTGACAGAATAATCTGTCATATCTTAATATTCGCAATCCTATTTAAATAATGTGGCCCACGGCAAGCGAGACCAACGGTGTCAACCTTGCAGCGAAGCGCTGCCCACTTGATGGCTCGCCCTCGGGTCAAGCCGATGCCACCGTTGGGTCACTAACATCCGTGCTCCGGCCCGAGGAAAGAGACGAACCGACACCGCGCGCCGTCCGGCTCGCGTCATCGCCCGCCTTGTCAAACGCCCTATCCCCCTGGATATAGCGTCGACGTGGTCACCTCAGTGACCCCAGGTGTGCGCGCGCTCACCTTCGATGGGAATTATTTGCCCCGCAGCTCACGCTGTTCAGATAGCCAAGGAGCGCCAAATTCAATGAGCGACGCAGGCTCTCTTGATCCAAAGGATGACGAGTGTCGGAAAGATGACGGATATGAGCATGCGCGATCAGGCCATAGGCGATGGTCTGACAGGTCCGTGCGACGTCATTGGACGTCACCGCCAGATCAGCCCGAGCCTCTTCAAGGATCCGTTCCCATGCCAGCACGAAGCGCTCGTACATCGGTGCATAGGCCGACAGGCCAGAGAATCGGCGTTCCAAAAGATAATGCACTCCCCAATGCGCTGGATGATCGGCGTGCGCCGTCAGCAGACGATCGATCGTCGCCTGGATGGCACGTTCGAGCGACACGTCGGCGTCGATCACCAGGGCCGGCGCGTCTTTCAGCGTCTTCAAAAGCACCTCGGTACGTAGATGGACGCAGACTCTCGCCAGATCGTCCTTGTTGGCAAAATAGTCGTAAAAGCTACCCAGACCGGTGCCCGCCAGATCGACAATGTTACGAATGGTGATGGCTTCATAGTCGTTTTCCATCAAAAGCCGAACAAACGCCTCCTGAAGCGCCCAGGAGGTCTGATGTGCACGCGACTGTCGCGGCTTTCGCCTCCGCATGCTGGGGCGAATCGCGGGACCGGTCTTCATTCGCCAAATAATCCGAACATGAAAGCGAGCAGGAGCTACTACCATAGCATGTGACATTTTGCATACCTAACCTGCTACGCCGTGCGGGTGACAGGGCGCCGATGATGAGGAGATCGCCAATGGACGATATGCAGGCATTTGCCCGCCGGATTTTCGAATCCCAGCCCTTCAGCCACTTCCTCGGTGCTGAATTGGTGGCGTCCTCCAGCGATAGCGCTGAACTGGCGCTGACGGTACGGGATCACCACAAACAGCAGCATGGTTTTGTCCACGGCGGCGTGATCAGTTATCTCGCCGACAACGCCATCACCTTTGCCGGAGGTCTGGCTATGGGCGGAAACGCTCTGACGGCGGAATTCAAAATCAACTACATGCGACCGGCGATAGGTGCTCGCCTCGTCGCGATAGCGCAAGCACGTAGCACCGGAAAACGCATGGTGGTCTGCCAGTGCGACATTTATGCCATCGATGGTCAAGCCCGAAAGCTCTGCGCCCTGGCCCAGGGAACGGTCGTTCCGGCCGCCCAGGACATGCAACGAGCTTAAGGGGTTTCGGCCGAAGGGGAACGACGATGCGTCACCACATTCAGCGGCAGACACTCGATGCCCTGCTTGCCCAGCATCGGCAGGGACGCGATCAGGTCATGCTCGATCGGATTGAGCACATACCCGTCAACCTCTACACCCACCCGGACGTGCTGCGACAGGAAATGACCAGCGTATTCCGGTGTTACCCGATGCTGGTGGGCCATGCATCGCGCCTCCAGGAGCCAGGAAGCTACCTGCTGAGCGATTGGGCAAAGCTTCCCTATGTGATCGTCCGGGACCAGGAGGGGCCATTGCGTGCCTTCCTCAACCTATGCCGTCATCGCGGCGCCCGCCTTGTCTCCGGTCGAGAACCCTGCCTCAAGGCCTTCATCTGCCCGTTTCATGGCTGGTCCTACGGGCTGGATGGACGGCTCAAAGGGATCACGAAGCCCTACAACTTCCCGGACCTCGATCGGGGAGCGTTCTCCCTGATCGAACTCCCGGTCGTGGAACGTGCCGGTCTCGTCTGGATTCACCCCACGCCGGGTGCGGACATCGATCTGGATCGCTATCTGGGTTCCCTGGGCGACGATCTGGATCATTTTAAACTCGACGATCTCGCCCGGTACCGCAAAACCCGTGTCATCAAGCAGGCCAACTGGAAGCTGCTCATCAAGACCTATCTGGAGGGGTATCACGTCCCCTACCTGCATCGCGACACCCTCTCCCAGGCATTCCGGCAAGGCGTTATCGTCCATGATGAAGTGGGACCCCATATTCGTCTGGTGGCGGCACGCACCCAGTTTTCCGAGCGGATGAAGTGCGAGCGTGCCAAGCGGGACATCCTGGAGGTCGCTTCGGTCTACTACGCGTTCTTTCCCCACGCCTTCTTCATCATGCACCCGGACTACGTGTCGATCAACCTGTTCTATCCCGAGGCCCCGGATCGAACGCTCTGGACCCACGAGATGCTCTACCGGCCTGAACGGTTCGAGGGCGGGGCGGGACAGAAGGCCTTGGAGAAACGCTTCCGGTACACCAACGACACCGTGTTTGATGAGGAGGATTTCGCGGTGGCCGAGGGCGTGCAGGCGGGCCTGGTCTATGGGGGCAACACAGTCCATACGCTCGGTCTCGAAGAGGGACTACTTGCCATGTTTCAGCAAAATATCGAAACGGCCATTCGTACACACGATCTATCTGGTGGAGGGGCAGCGCGTGCGTCCGGTTCTTGAGCACCTCGTGACAGATGTATCCGAAGCGAATTGGGATCGGGCGCCGATCGACGGAGAATGTACGGCAGGCCAGCAGTATGAGATGAAACGCACCATCGCGGTTGGCTCTATTGCTCCCGCGGGATTTGCGACGCTAAAGCTCACCGGGAAGTCAGTGCACGTGGATTACGGTAAGGCCGCCGATAGCTGTTGGCGCGGACAAACATCCAGACCGCAGACGAAAACCGTGAGGGAGGTAAGCGATGTCTCAATCAGCTATCGCGACGGTGCCTATCTGGTTCCGCAGGCGCTCACCGTTATGCCGAAGGCGCCTGGTCCGTACGTTTATGTTACGGAATGACCGTGCAATCAGATGGCCACGTTCCAGGACAGGCCCCTCGACTCTCGCGGATTCGCCACGCTTGCGCCGATGCGCTACAGCATGATGCGGCGCATCTGGCGCAAGCGCGGTTCAACGTGCCACGCCGTCGCCCGCGGGAAGCGGTTCATGCGCGGCTGGAACAGCCTGTGCCATCTCGGCCGGCACGACACCCGCCACCATCGACTGCAACGACGTGCCGTTCAAACCGATTTCCTTGAGCAGCGAATCGACGAGCGGTGCATGTGCGCGATAAGCGAGCGCCGCCGACATGGCCTGTTCGGCGAGATTGCTGTTGCCTGCCGTGCCTGACACACCGTCGATCGATACGGCACCACGATTCAGGCCGTCGACCTGGATGATCTTGATGCCTTCAATCGCCTTCATTGGCTCGACCGTCTGCTGGATCACCGCCGGCAGTGCCTGGAGCAAGGCCAGCTTGAACTTGAGGCTCGTCTGATCCGAAGACAGCGTGTTGATCGCGTCGTTCAGCGCGCGCTGTGCCTCGGCGTTCGCCAATCCCTTCTTGCGCTCCGCTTCCGCGAGTTCGACGATCGCAGTGGCCTGCATCTGCGCGGCCTCTCGTTCGGCGCGCGCCTTCGTTGTGATGTGTACCGCGTTGGTTTCCGCTTCCTGCGCGGCTTCGATCAGCGCGACCTGCTTGGCCCGATCCGCCTCGGCCGTGCGGCGAGTCGTTTCGACGAGTTGTTCGGCCTTCACGGCCTCGGCCAGCGACTCGTTAGCACGCGCCTGCGCCTGCGATTGCGCCTCCGATTTCTGCGCGATAATGATCGCCTTTTCCTGCTCTGCGATCTGCGTCACGCGCGACTGATCGATCTCCTTCACGCGTACTTCGCGCTCGGCTTCGACCTTGCGCGATCGCACCGCCTGCTCGCGCTCAATTTCCGACTCCTGCACCTGGCGCTCGGCGACGATGCGGCTTTGCTCCGCCTCCTGATGACGTTGCGCCTCGAATGCGGTGATGCGCGCGGTTTGCTCCGCCGTGCGCGTCTTCACCTGCTGCTCCTGCTCGAGCTTCATGAAGGCTTCCTGCTGTTCGATTTCGAGCCGCTTCGCCAGTGCGTCACGATTCTTCTCGCGCACCGATACTTCCGTATCCTGCTCGACTTCGTTGCGCTCCTTGCGGCGACGCTCCGTTTCCTGCGTGAGCTTCGTGAGACCTTCGGCATCGAATGCGTTGTTCGGATCGAAAAACTCCTTCAATGTCTGGTTGAAGTTAGTGAGGGACACGCTTTCGAGTTCCAGGCCATTCTTCGTCAAGTCTTCCGCCACGGTGTTCTGCACACCTTGCACGAACTTTTCTCGCGCATCCTGGAGATCCTGCATCGTCATTTGCGCCGCCGTCGAGCGCAGGGCATCGACGAACTTGTCGTCCACCAGCGCACGCAGATTCTCCGGCGCGAGCGTGCGCTGGCCGAGCGTTTGCGCGGCCGTCGAAACGCCTTCCGACGTGGGCTTGACGCGCACAAAGAACGCCACCACGACGTCCACACGCATGCGGTCTTTGGTGATCAGGCTGTCACGCGACGCGCGGCTCACTTCGAGCTTCAGCGTGTTCATGTTGATGGGAATGACTTCATGGAATACCGGTAACACTATCGCGCCGCCGCTCATGATGACACGCTGACCGCCGAGGCCAGTTCGCACGAACCCCCGCTCGGCCGATGCGCGCACATAGAGCCGCGAAAAAATCAGACCGATCAGACACAGCGCCAGCACCACCGCAAAACCGACGGCTCCCCATAACATAATCGTATTCATTGCCTTTTTAAACTCCCAAAGTAAAGAACCTGCGATGGCAGACGTACAACGTCATGACGCTTGCCGCAGCGCAGTCCACGTCACTCATGACGCGGACTTTTGATCGCGCGATACAGCGACGCGGAAACGCGCGCAACGATCAACACCGTTTGGCCACGTACAAAAAAATGACTACCATCGTCCGGCTCGACTCGCAGGTAGTGCGCCTGGCCGAATTCATCGACGAAACGCGCTTCGGCCGGATTGCCTTGCGTAGCCTCGCCGGTCACGATACGCACCGGCCTGCCGATGAAATCGATTTCCGATAACGCGCTTGTTTCTTCCCGAGGCATAAACCGGCCGAGCGGCTTGCCGACTTTGCGGACGAAACACAGCGCGATTGAAAAGGCGAAAATAGCCGCAACGAATGGCGGCAGCATGAAATGAAAGAGCAAGTGCAGGACCGATTGCAGCATCAAGCCGGAAATCGAGAAGCCCGTGAGCAGCAACACCATAAAAACCAGAAATGGCACGCGGCCCACGTGAAGCCAGCCGAGAAACTGTCCGGCAATGCCCGTTTGCACGCAGCCGCCATGATCGATATCGAAGTGATGAACCAGCATGTTGCCTGCGTGCTCACTTGCGCTAAAGCCGAGCAATAACGTCAAGACTTCCAGCAAACCTATCGCGATCATCACGCCGATCGCAGCGATGAACGGCGCGTATCCTGCCAGCAGCTGCGCGGTCATGAGTTGCGCAGATGAGCGAGTACATCTTCAAAAGCCACAACGCTACAGTGTTGTCGTATCAACTGGTGTCTCCTGCGAAGGGTCGCCGTTCGATCGTGTTCGATGATCGAGTCGACAAGGTTTTGAAAGAGGCTCGCCTTGAGATAGCGCGCACTACCAGATGAAGTTCCTGAACCATTCGGCCACGCTGAACCGGATCCGATGTTACAGGCAATCGCCCCTCCTTCATCTCAAAAAAACGGAGTTGGGCCAGTACGCAAGATTTCGTCGACGTCATGAAACCGATCCATCCCGAAACCTTCCATACGTTTATTTCGAGACAAATAGAGCACTCTAAAAATATTCCGATAGAATTTTAAAGATGAGAATTTGATTCGGAATACTAGTTATCGGGCGAACCGCCAATCTCAAGAAGCAGTCTATCGGTCGCCGTCCGCCCTCTTGCGGAAAACAAACGGAACCTCGCGCAGCACATCCAGTTCCTCGCGAACGGTGTCGCAACCGGGGTCGTGGAGTTTCATGGCCATCCTCACATCATGCCGAGCGCCCTGGGCAACCAGAGCGAAAGGAGCGGCATATACGTAGCCATCACAAGGAGTGCGATCATCGTCAGCAGCCACGGCCAGACGGCCACCGTCAGGTCGGTAATGCCCATGCGCGTGATGCCGCTCGTGATGATATGGATGCCGAAATACCTGCTTATTCCGCGTGTGCCGTTGGCAGAAGAAGGACCGCGCCAGCTGCAAGCAGGCCGATCAGCGCAAAAACGACGAAATTGAAGCCGACACCGAGCCCGCTCGCCGCCACGTAGCCGCCGAGCAGCGGTCCACTCATCGCGCCGATCCGGGAAAAGCTCAGCGCCCAGCCGGTGGCCGCGGCGCGCACCGATCCAGGATAGTAGTCGGCCAGATGACCCGTCAGGATCAGCGACGCCGAAATGCTGCCGACTCCGGCCAGCGCGACGAACAGATAGTTCAGCGCGACACCGTGCCTGAACATCAGCGCGAGCACCGCGAGCGCGCCGAGCAGGTAGAACACGCCAACGGTCGCGCGCACACCGGCGCGGTCGGCGACCTTGCCGAGCAGGAGCCCTCCGAGCGCCGACGCGAAGCTGAACACGATCAGAAACGTCAGGCTTGAGCCAAGGTCGTAGCCGCTCCGGCGCATGATGGTCGGCAGCCACGTATTGAGCCCGTAGATCAGCAATAGGCCGCAGAACAACGCCGTCCAGAAGCACAGCGTCGCACGCAGATGGCGTCGCGCGAACACTTCGCCCAGTACCCCGCGCCAGTTGCCGTAGTCCGCGCCGGAAGTACGCGCCGGCAAGACCGGCACGTCGACGCCCAGGCGTGCCGCTAGTTCGGCCGCCTGCCCATGACGCCCCTGGCTTACCAGATACTCGATCGATTCAGGCAGCGCGCGCGCCATCGGCCACAGCAGCACGAGCGGCACGGCCCCGCACGCGACCACACCGCGCCAGCCGAACCCGGGCAGCAACTGGATCGCCGCCGCGGCCGCGCACAGAATACCGAGCGAATAGCCCGAATACATCAGCCCATAGTTGAAGTTGCGGCGATGCGGCGCCGAGTATTCGATCGTCAACGCGGCAGCCACCGGAATCACACCGCCGAGCCCGAGCCCACCGATGAAGGGGAACACCGCGAACCAGCCCGGCGTCGGTGCCCAGGCTGCGCCCAGCATCGTCAGCGAGAACAGTGTCGCGCACATGAGCAGCATGCGACGCCGGCCGAGCAGATCGCTCAGCGTGCCGATCAGAAAAGCGCCGAAGAACATCCCAAGCAATGCATAGCTGCCCAACGCGCCCAACTGGACCGGGCTCAGATGCCAGGCTTTGTACTCGGCGAGCGCCGGCAGCACCGCGCCCATCACGCCAACGTCGTAACCCTCGAACAGAATCGCGAGCCAGCACACGAGCAGCACGCGAGCGGTGACACGCGACGGCAGGCGCAACGAGACGCATTGATCTGGAACGGCGGACATGGCGCAAGACTCCTCAGCTTTATTCAGCGGGTCCGATTCAAACCGGTACTTCGCGCGATGCATGGCGTCGCTGCACTGCAGCCAGCCGGTCAAGGGATCGAATGATCGCCCGACCATCACGTGCGTGATCGTTTGAGGTCAGGCGAGTATAGGAATAAAGTACGATTTCGCCGAATCGATCAATATCCGGTGGCTGAATAAGTTTATTTATTAACCCGCACGCTGCGCGCCCGGAGCCATCGCCCCCGAACGATGGCTGCTGGCATCGGCGGCTAACGAGCACTCACGCGTGGACACCACCCGCATCGATTTGAACCTGCTGCGTGTCTTTCACGCCATTCTGGAAGAACATAGCCTGACGCTGGCGGCGATCCGGCTGGGGGTGTCCCAGCCCGCGGTGAGCTACGCGCTCGGCCGATTGCGCGCGATCCTCGAAGACCCGCTGTTCGTGCGTAACGGCAACGAGATGCAACCCACATCGGCCGCGCTGGAGATGCGCGAGCCGCTGCGCGCCGCTATAACCGCGGCCGAACATGCGCTGCAATTGATGGTCCCGTTCAACCCGAAGACCAGCACGCGTGCGTTCCGGATTGCCATGTCGGATATCGGCGAGCTTGCGTTCCTGCCGCCGCTCTACGCGGCGCTGGCGGAATGCGCGCCTCATGTGCGACTAGATGTTCAGTCGATCCCGCTCGATCAGATCGAGGACGTGTTGCGCGTGGGACGCCTCGATCTCGCGCTCGGCAATCTGCCGGCGCTGGTTGGCCGGACTCGTCATCAGCCGCTTTTCCACGAAGACTACGTGTGCATGACGCGCCGCCGTCGGGGTCTGCCGCGGCGTGCGCTCACGCTCGAGCAATACCTGACGTTACCGCACGTGCTCGTGAGCTCGCTCGAAAGCGGACATCATCAGATCGAGGGCAGTTTCCGGAAACGAAACATTCACAGGCAGATTGCGCTTCAGGTACCGCACTTCACCGTGGTGCCCCACATCCTCGCGCATACGGACCTGATCGTGACGTTGCCGCGGAGCACCGTCCCGTTGCTCAACCCAGGCGGCAAACTCGCGGTCTACGATCTGCCGGTCGATATTCCCGGCGTGACCGTCACCGTGCATTGGCACGCGAATTTTGACATGCATGACGCGAACCGCTGGATCAGGACACTGGTGATCGAACAACTGAGCGACGCAACGTAGCCCGCGTTTCTACCTCTGCCCCTTCACCGGACCCAACGTCAGCGGCTTCCGGGGCCTCGCATGGCCATCCCCATGCATGCCTGGGCATGCACGGTTCGCGGCCCTGCCCATGCGCTCACCCGCCATCCATCCACTGTGCCCGGCATCCTCCATGCCACCTATACCGGTTCAGCATGACTGAAGCAGCAGTCTATCGGTCGCCGTGCACCCTCTTGCTGAAAACATTAGCCCGCATCGGCCGCACGAAATGCGCGCCGTCCGCCCGCATATGGCGCTCGAATGCCTCCCGTACGCGATCGACCACCGCATCGGTCAACCCGAAATCGCTGTGTGTGACCCGCATCACCTTGCGCTCGAAATCGGCAAAGTCGCTGAAACGCACCGGCACGAGATAGTGGATCTCGCGTGTCTGTTTCCACTGACCGCTGTTGCCGGCGCGCACGAGCGCATCGAATGCCGCTTGTCGCACCACCTGCTCATCGTGGAATAGCCTGATGATCTCATTCAGATCGCCCGCGAACACAGGCTCGGCGAACCAGGCGACACCGCCTGGGCGCAGCACCCGGTGAATCTCGTCGAGGGCCGTGTCGAGCAGATCGAGGGGAACATGGTGCAACGACTTGAACATGAGCACGACGTCGCACGATTCCGGCTCACACGGAATGGCCTGCGCCGGCCCGAATTCGTAGCGGATATTGGCGTGACGGTTGCGGGTCTGGTTGTGCCCAAGCTGGATACGATCGACCTCCAGTGCGCGAATCCGCGCTCTCGGCCATGCATCTGCAATTTTGCGCGTCAAGTCGCCCGTGCCGCAGCCGAGTTCAAGGATGTCTCGCAGCGGAATCATCATGCCCGGAGGCTGCAGGACCTCGCGCAGCACATCCAGTTCCTCGCGAACGGTGTCGCAACCGGGGTCGTGGAGTCATCCTCACATCATGCCGAGCGCCTTGGGCAACCAGAGCGAAAGGATCGGCATATACGTCGCCATCACAAGGAACGCGATCATCGTCAGCAGCCACGGCCAGACGGCCACCGTCAGCTCGGTAATGCCCATGCGCGTGATGCCGCTAGTGACATAGAGATTGAGCCCCACCGGCGGATGGCACAGGCCCACTTCCATATTGATGATGATCACGATGCCAAAGTGGATCGGGTCGATGCCGAGCTGCATCGCCACCGGAAACAGGATCGGCGCCATGATCAGCACGATCGAGGACGGTTCCATCACGTTGCCGGCAATCAGCAGCAGCACGTTGACCATCAGCAGGAAGGTGATCGGTCCCAGCCCCATATGCAGGAGCCATTCCGCCATCTGCTGCGGAATGTTCTCCGAGGTCATCAAAAACGAGAACAATACCGCGTTGGTGATGATGTACAGGATCATCGCACTCAGGTTCGCAGATGCGAGCAGAACCTTCGGCACCTCCTTGAGTTTCATGTCCTTGTAGACGAACACCGCGACGAAGAAGGCATAGACCGCACTCATGGCAGCCGCCTCGGTCGCCGTGAAGATGCCCGAATAGATGCCGCCGATCACGACGACCACGAGGAACAAACCCCAGATGCTCTCGCGGAACGCCCCGAAGCGCTGGCCCCAGTTTGCCCTGGGCATGCGCGGATAGTCGTTCTTCCTGGCAATGTGCGACGTGGTCACGGCCAGCATGGCCGTCAGGATCAGGCCCGGTATCACGCCCGCAACGAATAACGCTCCGATCGATGTGTTGGTAGAAACCGCATAGATGACCTTGACGATCGAGGGCAACATCAGGATACCGAGCGCCCCCGATGTAGCGATCACGCCGGCGCCGAACTTGCGGGGAAAGCCCTGCTGCTCCATTGCCGGCAGCACGACCGAGCCGATGGCCACAACCGTCGCCGGGCTGGAGCCGCAGATGGCGGCAAACAGCGCGCAGGCAACCACGCCCGCGAGCCCGAGGCCGCCATGCCAGTGACCGATCAAGGAGGTGGCAAAGGCAATCATGCGCCGCGCCACCCCGCCGTGTGTCAGAAAATTGCCCGCAAGGATGAAAAACGGGATTGCCATGATCTCGAACTTCTCGATCCCGGTGAACAGCTTGAGCGCCACCGATTCGATCGGCACGTGGGTCATGGTGAACAGATACGTCAGCACCGTGAGACCGAGGGAGATCGAGATCGGCATGCCCGTGATCATCAGCAGGATCAGCAGCCCAAAGATGATGTAAGCGTTCATTGCCGTGCCTCGTGACTCAGGGGATGAAGGTCATGCGCGGCACCTTCGTCCACGCCCTCGACATGCGCGATGTCGTGATGCGGCAGCTTGCCGGTACGCATGAAATTCCACGCCACCTGCAGAAAGCGGAAGCACATGAGGTACGAGCCGCACGGAATGGCCAGATAGACGAGCCACATCGGCGCTTCGAGGTCCGGTGACACCTGGTCGGTATGCGCGATCTGCCAGACGAAGCGCGCGCCCATGGTGCCGACGATGCCGGTGAACAGCGCGCCAGCCAGCAGCCCGAACACGACGAAGCCACCGCGCAGGCGATCGTCAAACCGGTTGATCAGCACGTCGACGCCCACATGGATGCCCGTGCGCACGCCATAGGCGGCGCCAAACTTCGCCATCCAGACGAACATGTAGATGCAGAGCTCCTGAGCCCAGCTCATGTCGAGCTGGAGCAGGTATTCCTGCAGCACCGGAACGCCGGAGGCATAGCGGTGTGCCACGGCAGCGAAAATCAGCAGCGTTGCCGCTCCCATGAGGAAGACGATCAGCCATTCCTCGAGGCGGTCAAAGAATTTGAGAATCATGGGACGTGCCAGATCTAGGTGGATGCGCAGTCACAACGCGCCGCTGCGCATCGCAGGCGCGTTCCCGTAAGGCGGCCGCCATGGCATGGCTGCCGCGGCTACCGACTGGTTACAGCCTGGCAGGATCGAAGCCCGTGGCCTTGTAGATGGCCTCGATGGTGTCTTTGCCGACGCGGCTCTCCTGCTGGCGATGCACCTTGATGAGCGCCTGCTTCCATTGGACGCGCTCAGCCGGCGTTAGCGCGATGATCTGCGTCTTACCCGTGGATTTGATTTTTTCCAGCGCGTCGTCGTTTTCCTTTCTGGCGATGTCATCCGCATAGGTGGTGGCATCGCGCATCGCCCCTTCGAGCGCGGTGCGGATATCGGGCGGCAATCCATCCCAGAACTTCTTGTTGACGATCACGGCGTAGCCTATATAGCCGTGGTTGGACACCGTCAGGTACTTCTGCACCTCGTTCATACGCTGCGTGAGCACGTTAGACGTGGTGTTCTCGGTGCCGTCGACCACACCGGTCTGCAGGCCCTGATAGACCTCGGAGAACGCCATCACCTGCGGAATCGCGCCCAGCGCCCGGAACTGCGCGTCCAGCACCTTCGACGACTGGATGCGGAACTTCAGGCCCTTGAAGTCGGCTGGCACATGCATCGGCTTGTTCGCAGTCACGACCTTGAAGCCGTTGTCCCAGTAGGCCAGCCCCGTGATGCCCTTGCTTTGCAGCTTGTCGAGCAGTTGTTTGCCCACCGGGCCCTGCGTCACCTTGTGCAGCCCGGTGTAATCGGAGAACAGGTACGGCAGATCGAACACCTCGAATTCGCGCACGCCAAGCGGGCCGAACTTCGCCAGCGACGGTGCCAGCATCTGCACGGAACCGAGCTGCAGCGCCTGCATCTCCTCCCCGTCCTTATACAGGGTGCTGTTCGGATAGACCTCGACCTTGACGCGGCCCTGGGTGCGTTCTTCCGCGAGCTTCCTGAAATACTCGGCGCTCAGCCCCTTGGGCGTGTCATGCGCCACCACGTGGCTGAACTTGATGACGATCGGCTCACCGGCGGGTACCGCACTGCTGACCAGCAGCGCCATTGCGCCGAATAGTGTTGCCAGGGTTTTCTTCATTGTCTCCTCCACGTTGCGCAATCGTTATGACCGACTGCTTGATAAAATCCGCTGCGCCTTGCGTATCACGGGCAGGTCCACCATCTTCCCGTCCACGGCCACTGCCCCCTGGCGCGCGGCGTCAGCCGCCGCAACGATGCGCGTGGCCCAGGCAAGGTCCTGCCCGGAAGGGCTGAGTGCCGCGTGCACGCAGCCGACCTGCCGAGGATGGATGCACAGCTTTGCCCCGAAACCCAGGCGGCGTGCCCGCAGCGTATCGGCGCGCAGTTGCTCGACATCGTCGATGACAGTGCTCACGCCATCGACGGGCGACGGCAGCCCTGCCAGGCGGGACACCAGCACGAGATGCGAACGGAAATACAGCAGATCGTCTTCATCGGCATCCATGTCGAGGTCCACCTGCAGGTCAATCGAGCCGAACATGAGCCGCTGCACGCCGGGTGTCTCGGCCAGCGCGCGCGCATGCCAGACGCCTTGCGCGGTCTCGATGAGCGGGAAGATCGCCATGCCCGCAGAAACGCATCGGTTCAGGATGGGTCCGTCCTGCGTCCCGGCTTTCGGTAGCACGATGCCGGCCACGCCCGGCATGCTGCACAGGCGCAGATCCTCTTCGAACGCCTCGCTGCCGGCACCGTTGATGCGAACCAGCACCGGCCGCTCGGGTGACAGCCAGGCTGCGAGCGCGTAGCGCGCGGCGGCCTTGTACTCGGGCGGCACCGCGTCTTCGAGATCGATGATGACCGCGTCCGCTCCGGCGCCAACCGCCTTGTCGAATCGATCGGGCCGATGTCCGGGAACGAACAGGTAGGAGCGCGCAGTCTGCAGGGCCACGGCGCGCTCAAGCATGGGACGGCATCAGGCGACCGATTCGTTCGGCCCGGGCGAGACTCCGGATCGATGCGAGCACGGTCTGCATTTGCGCCGCATCGGCGGCCCGGCTGAACGCTGCGAGACGCAGCGCCTTGTCTTCCAGTTCGCTGCGCGACAACGTGTTGCCGGGATCGCCCTTCGGCTCGTCGACGCGGCCGTGCAACTCGCGTCCGTCCGTGGTGAGCACCGTCACCTTGCCGATCCACCGCGCGGGGTAAGCCTGATCGACCTCGGCATCGAGCTCCATGGCGACCTTGTCGCGCAACGCCGCGACCTCTGCATCGTCGAAGCTGGACGCAAACTCCTCGACACCGGCACGACCATAGCGCGCGATCAGCCCGAGCACCGTGCCCATCGAGAACTTCGCCTGATGGACGGTCTGCGGGTCCACCACCGGCCCCAGCACGTCGATTGCACCTTGATGAACATGCGCCGTGACGCGCGCAATCTGCGCGGGCGCTAGCCGATGCGTCTTTACCACCTGCAGCAGCGCATCGGCGGCGGGATGCGTGTGGCGGCACGAGGCGTGGTATTTGAACGAGGTTTCGGCAAGCGCCCAGCGTTGGCCGAGACGGTCCGTCAGCCGCGCCGGATTCGCGCTCCGAGACATGCCGGCAGCCATCCCCTGCTCTCCTTCGAGAATGCGTCGCGCACCGGTGAAGCCATCGCGTGCCAGCCAGGCGGCCGACAGGCCGCATGCGGCAGCATGCGCCGTGTGCAATTGTTTTGAATCAGCCGCATCACGCAGGAATTCCCACAACCCCGCCGACTGCGTGCCGGCCGATCCAAACGCATCGAGCATCTGCGCGGGCGAAAGCCCCAGCAGACGTCCGGCTGCCGCGGCGGCCGCGAGCGTGCCTGCTGTGCCCGTCGTATGAAACACCTTGTAATGCGGGCGGCCAAGAAACTCGCCGACACGGATGCCCACCTCATAGCCGGCAACGGCCGCCGTCAGCAGATCACGGCCGGAGGACCCCAGCGCCTGCGCCACGGCCAGCGCGGCAGGAAACACCACCGTCGCGGGATGGAACACGGAGCCGTTGTGAACGTCATCCTGCTCGGCAAAGTGCGAAGCGGCGGCATTCACGAGCGCGGCAAAGAACGGCGAGGTCAACCGGCGAGAGATCAGCACTTCCGAGGATCCGCCGTCGGGTCCCATCGCACGAGCGAAGCGCTCCAGCGTCTCGACCGGCCGTGCACCGTGACCCGCGAGGCAGGAGCCCAGCCAGTCCAGCAACAGTTCTTCGGCGCGCACCACGACCGGCGCGGGGATGTCATCGAAAGCCAGCGACGCGGCAAACGTCGCGAGAACCTGGCTCGGGTGGTCGCTCATGGGGTGGTTGTCCTTGCTTCCCGTCGTATTCAGATGGCCCGTTCCACACGCAGGCGGTCGATCGCTTCCTGGCCGTACCCGAGCTCTGCCATGATGGCCTCGGTGTGCTCCCCAAGCGCAGGAACCGGGTCGAGGCGCGGTGCGATCGCGTCCGGAACCGGCGGCCGCAACACGGGAATGTCCCCAGCCGGAGTCTTCACATTGGCCCAGCGGTGACGCGCCTCGAGTTGGGGGTGCTGCCAGACGTCGTGCATCGTGTTCAGGTGCGCATTGGCGATCTGTGCATGGTCGAGCCGCTCGATGACCTGCTCTGCGGTGAGTCCGGCAAAGACGGTATCGATGATCGCGCGCAGTTCGTCTCGCGCGGCCGTTCGCCGGGAATTGGACGAGAAGCGCGGGTCCGTCGCCAGCGCCGGCTGCTCCAGCACCTTCGCGCAAAACGCTTCCCACTCGCGCTCGTTCTGCAACCCCAGGATGACGGTCTTGCCGTCGCCCGCGGCGAACGGGCCGTACGGGTAAATCGTGGCGTGCGCCGCCCCGGCGCGCTGCGGCGGCTGAGCACCGCCAAACGTGTAATACAGCGGAAAGCTCATCCACTCGGCCATGCACTCGAGCATCGAGACATCAATGCGGCAGCCCACGCCTGTCCTTCCGCGCGCAATCAGCGCGGCCAGGATATTGCTGTACGCGTACATGCCGGCTGAGATGTCGGCGATCGAGCAGCCCGCCTTGGCCGGTTCCTGCTGCGTGCCGGTGACGGACAGGAAGCCGGACTCGGCCTGGATCAGCAGGTCGTAGGCCTTCTTGTCGCGATAGGGGCCGTCCGCACCGTAGCCCGATATGTCGCAGACGATCAGGCGAGGAAATCGTTCACGCAAGGCATCGAACGACAACCCAAGGCGGTCGGCTGCCCCCGGTGCAAGGTTTTGCACCAGCACGTCCGCCCGCGCAAGCAGCTGCATGAGCACGCCCTGCGCTTGCGCGTGCTTGACGTCGAGCGTCAGGCTTTCCTTCGAACGGTTGGTCCATACGAAATGGGATGCGAGGCCGCGCACGCGCTCGTCATAGGCGCGCGCGAAATCGCCGACGCCGGGCCGCTCGATCTTGATCACGCGCGCGCCGAGATCGGCCAGATGGCGTGTGCACAACGGCGCGGCAATCGCATGCTCGAGCGTGACCACCGTGATGCCGTCAAGAGGACGCATCGCTTGCTCCTTCAGGACTTCAAAACGAACGCGGCAGACCGAGAACGTGCTCTGCCACGTACGACAGGATGAGGTTGGTCGAGATCGGGGCGACCTGGTACAGGCGGGTCTCCCGGAACTTGCGCTCGACGTCGTATTCGTTGGCGAAGCCGAAACCGCCGTGGAACTGCAGGCACGCGTTGGCCGCCTCCCACGAGGCATCGGCCGCCAGCAACTTGGCCATGTTGGCCTGCGCACCGCACGGCTTGCTCGCATCGAACAGTTCGCACGCCTCGAAGCGCATCAGGTTGGCGGCTGAGAGATTGATCCACGCGCGCGTAATGGGGAACTGTACGCCCTGGTTCTGCCCGATCGGGCGCCCGAACACCATGCGTTCGTTGACGTACTTCGAGACCTTGTCGATGAACCAATAGCCATCGCCGATGCATTCCGCGGCAATCAGGGTTCGCTCGGCATTCAGACCATCCAGGATATACCGGAAGCCCTTACCCTCTTCACCGATCAGGTTCTCGGCGGGAATCTCGAGGTTGTCGAAAAAGAGCTCGTTGGTCTCGTGGTTGACCATGTTCGCAATCGGCCTCACCGTCATCCCCTGGCCGATTGCCTGATGCAGATCGACGAGGAAGATCGACATGCCTTCGGACTTCTTCGTGACTTCGGACAGCGGCGTCGTTCGGGCCAGCAGGATCATCAGGTCGGAATGCTGCACACGTGAAATCCACACCTTCTGGCCGTTGACCACATAACGGTCGGCGCGCCGCACGGCGGTGGTCTTGAGCTGCGTGGTGTCGGTGCCCGTGGTCGGTTCGGTCACCGCCATCGATTGCAGGCGCAGCTCGCCGCTGGCGATTTTCGGCAACCAGGCGCGCTTCTGCTGCTCCGAGCCGTGGCGCAACAGCGTGCCCATGTTGTACATCTGGCCGTGACAGGCGCCCGAGTTGCCGCCGGCCCGGTTGATCTCTTCCATGATGACCGAGGCCTCGGTCAGACCAAGGCCGGAGCCGCCGTATTCCTGGGGGATCAGCGCCGCGAGCCAGCCCGCCTGCGTGAGCGCATCGACAAACGCCTCGGGATAACCCCGTGCCTCGTCGATCTGGCGAAAGTACTCACTGGGAAATTGCGCACACAGGTCACGTATGGCGTCACGGATGTCCTGGTATTTGTCGGCTGCCATCAACACGGGGAGCGTCCTTTGATTGATCTGGAAGAATCGAGTCGGGTGGGCGATGTCAGGCCAGCGTGGCGGTCGCATCCATGGCGAGCCAGCCGCTGGCGTCCCTGGCCCACAGCTTGACAGTCTTGCCGTCTGCCTCGGGCCTGCCGCATACGGTGAACGGCGCGATATCGAAGAGCGGCCGAACGGCGCGGAACGCAAAGCGGGCCAGTTGCGCGTTCGGCATCTGGGACCGCAGCAGGTCGACCAGCAAGGTGGCGATCAGCGGTCCGTGCACGACCAGGCCCGGATAGCCCTCGACCTCGGTGACGTAGCGGCGGTCGTAGTGAATGCGATGGCCGTTGAAGGTGAGCGCCGAATAGCGGAACAGCAGGACAGCGTCCGGACGAACGACGCGCTCCCACGCGGCATCGGTCGCAGCCGCCCTGGGGGCTGAAACAGGGTCGTCCGGTTTGGGGTAGTCCCGATAGACGATGTCGTGTTCCTCGGTCACGGCCACGCCGTGCTCGTTGCTGATCTGGTGCCGTACCAGCACGAAGACGAGCGTACCGGTGCCGCCGCTCTTGTGGCTGATATCGACGATACGCGAGGTGCGCTCGATCGCCTCGCCCACACGCAGGGGATGATGGAAGCGGAGGCGTCCACCCGCCCACATGCGACGCGGCAATGCGACCGGCGGCAGAAAGCCTCCGCGGCTTGCGTGTCCATCGGGGCCGGTTTCCGATTGCCTGTGCAGTGGCAAAAAGTACAGCCAGTGCCACAGCGGCGCGAGTGCGTCGCCGGCGCGTGGGTCGGGATCATTGCGGTCCAGCGTGGCTGACAGGGCAGCGACCGGCACGGGTACGATCGTGTCGCTGCGGGTCTCGGTGCGGCCGATCCACGCCTCTAGCGCCTTTGCTTCGGGGGTCATCGCTGCCTCGCTGTCCTGTTGAGACGGCCGGACACTGGACAACGCATCCGGCACAGAACCGCAGCGTAGCGAGACGGCACAGCCGAGGGAATTGCGCAGTGGTCAACGCTGCCTTCGCCAAATGCGAAGACCGGACCAACCCGGGTCGACGCGTGCCGGCGGTCACGTCCCGCCTGGCGTTACGGGAGGCGCCTGAGCATGGGGGCGTGGGCCGATCAGATGCTCGACCAGCCGGCGCCCGATGGCCGACAGCGCGGCAGCATCCCGCACACAAACGAACATGCGGCGCTCGGCCCAGGCATCCGTTAGCGATATCACACGCAGCCCCATGTCCCTGGCAAAGTTGGACGCCGCAATTTCCGGCAGCACCGCCACCCCCATGCCGGCCTGCACGAGCTTGCACACGACCTCGAAACTGTTGACCTGCATGCGCAAGCGCAGAGACAGCCCTTGCGTGGCCGCAGCGTCCGCTACCAGCCGCCACATGGCAGTGGAACTATCGAGGCCAACGAAGTCGTATTCGGCCAGCGCGGAAAACGCTACCCGGCGCCCGCGCAAGGCATGGCCTCGCGGGACGATGGCGATCAGCCGGTCGCGTTGGTATTCGTAGCAGACCAGTCCGTCGCGCGAAGGCCCGTCAACCACCACGCCGATGTCGGTCTTGCCTTCCCGCACCGCCTGCGCGATGTCGCCGCTGCGCCGCTCCTTCAGGTCGAGCTTGACCTCGGGATACCGGGTAGCAAAGACGGAGAGATCCTTCGCCAGAAACTGGGTCATGGCGGAGGTATTGGCCTGGATGCGGATATGCCCCTTGGCCCCCTTGGCGTAATCGGACATGTCGGCCTGCAGACGCTCGGCCTGATCGAGCAGTTGCCGCGCGTGGAACGCCAGTGCCTTCCCTGCCGCCGTCGGCTCGACGCCCTGCGGCGACCGATGCAGCAATTGCACGCCATAGCGGTGCTCCAGCAGCGCGATCCGACGGCTCGCTGCCGCCAGCGCGATGTGCGACTGCTCTGCCGCCTTCGACAAACTGCGTGTTTCGATCGAGCGGCAGAACAGTGCGAGAGATGTCAAATCAGGGAGCATGCGGAATTTTTCGAGTTCGGACCGGCTCAGAATCCCGGGTCGGCCTCACTCAGGCAACCGGCACCGTCTTGCGCTCGTCCAGCGGCGAAAAGCGCGTGTCACGCTCAAGATCGTTGACGTCCTCCTGCTCGGCTGTCGACAGTTCGCCGGCCAGAAAGCCCGTGCGGTTCAAGAGCCCGATCATGCAGACGAGCGAGACCAGCGCATATATCGCCGATGCGATGGCCACGCCCGTGATGCTTTTCGTGGAATTGAGCAGCCATTGAGCCAGAACCGGCGTGCCCCCGCCCACCACGAGCGAACAGAGTTGATACGAGAGCGACAACCCTGTGTAGCGCACCCTGGCAGGAAAGACCCGTGCGAGGATGCCGCCCACCGCGCCGTAGAACATCGAATGCGGAACGGTAGCGAGACACATGCCGATCATGGCGATCCAGTAAGCCTTGGTCTCGATCGCGAAGAACATGGCCGGCATCAGGACGAATTCCGGCAGCACCATCAGGCAGACGGCCTTGCGCATGTCCATTCGCTGCACGAGCAGCGCGCCGAGCGGTTGGGTGAGGAACTGGACGATCAGCGCGACCACGATGATGCTGAGAAACGTCCCCTGAGTATAGCCAAGCTCCCTGGTGGCCCAGGAAAGCGCGAAGGTGGTCTTGAAGTAGGTGACATGGATCACAGGCAACACGCCTGCGGCCAGCATCACGATTACCCAGTGCTTGCGCAGCACTTCCGCGACGGGCAGTTTCACCGTCTTGTTCTGCCTGAGAACGCGCTTCATGTCCTCCGGCTCTTCGAGCTTCAGCCGAACCATCATGCCAACGATCACGAGCGTGGCCGAGAGCAGGAAAGGAATGCGCCAACCCCACACGACGAATTCCGGTGTGGGCAATGCGCTTAGCGCAAAAAAGATCAGCGTCGCGAGCAGGTTGCCGGTCGGCGAGCCCTGCTGCGCGAACGCCGAATAGAGAATGCTCTTGTGCTTCGGTGCGCTTTCGCTCGCGATCAGCACCGCGCCTCCCCACTCCCCGCCCACGGCGATGCCCTGGATCACCCGCAGCATCACGAGACCGACCGGCGCCCACGCGCCGATCTGCGCGTAGCCGGGCATCAGGCCGATACCCGTGGTAGCCACGCCCATCATCATGAGCGTGATGACAAGCGTGGTCTTGCGGCCGATACGGTCGCCCAGGTGCCCGAAGATCAGGCCACCAATCGGCCGCGCAACGAAGCCGGCCCATAGTGTGAGGAACGACAGCAGCGTGGCGACACCCGGGTCGAGCGAGCTGGGAAAAAACACCTTGCCGAACACGAGCGCGGCAGCAAGGCCATAGATGTAGAAGTCATACCACTCGATCGTCGTGCCGACAAAGGCGGCTATCGCGGCACGCAAAGGCTGACCGTTTTTCTGACCTGTCATGTCCGTCTCCATGTTCTGCTTTTCATGTATTCGGGCGACGCCTGACGCCGTCGCCCGCAGCGCTGCCCGTATGCGGCCCGGCTGGTGCGCACAATACTAGTAAGGAGATCGATAAATGACTAATACAGAATATTTTACGTTCGATAAGTCCCTCTTATGATGGGTAATCCCCCTCTTTTCGCCCCTGCGAAGCATCTGCTATTCGTGCGATCCCAGCGGCGAGGGCGCGAACGCCGCGTCGGCGATCCTCGCCTCCACGCCCGACTGAAAGATCCAGCGCCGGCGCATCGGCTGCAGGAGCACTTTGGCGCTCACGCCCGCCATCATCGCCACGCAGGCGACCAGGTCGAACACCATGTTCCAGCCTCCGTGGATCGCGAGCAGCGTGGCGACCGGCACGAGCATCGCCGCCGTTCCTTTTGCGGTGTACAGCGTGCCCGCGTTGCCGGCTGCGTATTTCGCCCCGAACGTATCGGCGCAGGTCGCCGGAAAGTTCGAGAAGATGTCGCCGTAAAACAGGAAGACGAGCCCGGAAAACAGCATGAAGAGATACGGGTCGTGGCCGAACGCTCTCAGGCCCAGCAGCGCGAGCCCCTCGCCGAGGAACGTGATGAACATCGTGTTCTCGCGGCCGATGCGGTCCGAAATGAACCCGCACAGCGGCCGCGTAAAGCCGTTGCAGAGGTTGTTGATCGAGAGCGTCATGGTGAGCAGCGGCAACGTCGCCGCGGCGAGCGTGACCGGCATCGAGGCGAAACCGTAACTCTTCGCGATCGGGCCGATTTGCGCCGTCGCGATGATGCCGCCCGCCGCCACGCATACGAACATCGCGTACATCACCCAGAAGACGGGCGCGCGGACCATCTGTTTCGTCGTGTAGTCCGTCTTCGTCGCCACGATTCGCTTCGTCCCGGCCGCATGCGCGGGAGGCTTCGGTCGCACCATGAGAAGCGCGAGCGCCATGATGCAGGCACCTTGAAGGAGTCCGAAGAATACGAACGCACGCTCATAGCCGGCGTGCTGGATCATGTTCGAGATCGGGATGACCGTGAGCGCCGCACCCGCGCCGAAGCCGGCTGCCGTCATCCCCGCTGCGAGCCCGCGCCGGTCGGGAAACCACTTGAGCGCCGTGCCCACGCACGTGCCGTACACGCAGCCCGCGCCGATGCCCGAAATCACAGCCGCGACGTAGAGCACCGGCAGCGCGGGCGCCCACGCGTCGAGCACCCAGCCCAGCGCCACGCAGCAAGCGCCGCCCATCACCACGGGACGCGGACCAAAGCGGTCGACCAGCCACCCCTCCACGGGCACGAGCCAGGTTTCCGTCACGATGAAAATGGAAAAGGCGAGCTGGATCGCAGCCTGCCCCCAGTGATGCCGCGAGTCCATCGGCACGACGAAGAGCGTCCATGCGTATTGCAGGTTGGCGACGAGCCCCATGCAGAGTATGCCCGCCGCGAGTTGCACCCACCGGTTGTGCCACCGGGCGGTGTAGCCGCCTTCGATACGTTTGGTATGTGCCACGTTGTCTTTCTCCGTCCGTTGTGATTGCAGCCCGCGGGATCTTCCGCGCATCGCATCCCTGGCGGGACTAGCGCATCCACGCGGCACAGCCGGCGCGGCAGGCCTTCGCCCGTCGCACCTTCCTCAAAAGTCAAGCCGTTTCCAGTTGCCGCAGCAACGCATCCACGCTGCCCTTGGCATCGCCGAACAGCATTCGTGTGTTGTCCTTATAGAAGAGCGGGTTGTCCACGCCAGCGTAGCCCGTCGCCATACTGCGCTTGGAGACGACCACGGTGCGGGCCTTCCACACCTCGAGCACGGGCATGCCGGCGATCGGACTGCCCGCATCTTCCTGGGCGCCGGGATTGACGATATCGTTCGCGCCGATCACGAGCACGACGTCGGTGCTGGTGAAGTCTTCGTTGATCTCGTCCATTTCGAGCACGATGTCGTACGGCACCTTCGCGTCGGCGAGCAGCACGTTCATGTGACCGGGCAAGCGCCCCGCAACAGGATGGATACCGAAGCGCACCCGTATGCCGAGCGCGCGCAGCCGCCGCGTGATCTCGCTGATGGTGCCCTGTGCCTGCGCGACGGCCATGCCGTAGCCCGGCACGATCACGACTTCCTGCGCATCGCGCAGGAGCGACCCGACTTCGTCGACGGTGGTCGCCACCACGTCGCCCTGCGGCGCCGCGCTTGCCGCGGCGCTCGCGGTTCCGAAGCCGCCGAGGATCACGGAGGCGAAGCTGCGATTCATCGCGCGGCACATGATGTAGCTGAGAATCGCACCGCTCGAGCCGACGAGCGCGCCCGTGGTGACGAGCAGATCGTTGTCGAGCATGAAGCCCGTTGCCGCGGCGGCCCAGCCGGAATAGCTGTTGAGCATCGAGACCACCACGGGCATGTCCGCGCCGCCGATCGCCATGACGAGATGCACGCCGAGCGCCGCCGCCAGCACGCACATGACGATGAGCGCATGGAGCGCGCCGCCGCCGCCGGACGCACTGACGAAGCGATAGCCGAGCACGATGCACGCGCCGAGCACGACCGCGTTGAGCAAATGCCGCGCGGGCAGTACGAGCGGCTTGCCGCCCACCGTGCCCTGCAGCTTCAGGAACGCGACGATCGAGCCGCTGAACGTGACCGTGCCGATGAAGGCACCGACGTAGATTTCGGTGTCGTGGATCGCGCGCTCGACGCCGCTCATCGCCGCCGCCGGCGAAAGAAAGTTCGCGAAGGCGATCAAGGTCGCCGCGAGACCGACGAAGCTGTGCAGCACCGCGACGAGCTGCGGCATCTGCGTCATCTCCACGCGGCGCGCGAGTACCGCGCCGAGCCCACCCCCCACCACCGCGGCGATCAACGCGATCTGCAAACCCGCGCCGCCGGTGACGAGCAAGGTCGCGAGCACCGCGATCACCATGCCGGTCACGCCGTAAAGATTGCCGCGCCGCGCACTCGCGGGATGACTCAGCCCTCGCAGGCTGAGGATGAAGAGCGTCGCCGCGCCGAGCCACGCCATGTTGCCGATTCCGTTGAGCATGACGTCTCCTCAGGTCCGTTGGAACATCTTCAGCATGCGCTGGGTGACGAGAAAGCCGCCCGCGATGTTGACGGTTGCGACAACGAGCGCAATGCCCGCCAGCACGGTCACGATCGGGCTGGCGTTGCCCGGATGCAGCAACGCACCGATCACGATGATCCCGCTGATCGCATTCGTCACGCTCATGAGGGGCGTGTGCAGCGCGGGTGTGACGTTCCAGACCACCTGATAGCCGACGAACACCGCCAGCACGAACACGGTGAAGTGCGCGACGAACGCCGGCGGCGCAACCGCACCGAGCGCGAGCAGCAGCAACGCCGCCACGATGAGCGCGGCAAGCGAGGCGGCGCCGTTACGGCGCGCGGGCTGTGCACCTTCGACTTTCGCGTGTGCGTTCGGCTCCGCTGCCACGGGCTTCGCCTGCAGAGCCGCTTGCGGCGCGGCCGAGACCTGCACCGGCGGCGGCGGCCAGCACACCTGGCCGCGCTGCATGACCGTGGTGCCGCGCTGCACGACGTCGTCCATGTCGAGCTCGAGTTCGCCGTCCTTCGCGGGCGTGAGATCGGTCAGCAGATGACGCACGTTGGTCGCGTAAAGCTGGCTCGACTGGTTGGCCATGCGGCTCGCAAGATCCGTATAGCCGATCACGGTCACGCCGTCGACGTTCACGACCTCGCCCGGGCGCGTCACCTCGCAGTTGCCGCCCTGCTCCGCCGCCATGTCGACGATCACGCTGCCCGCGCGCATGCACGCCACCGTCTTCGCGTCGATGAGGCGCGGTGCCGGTTTGCCTGGAATGAGCGCCGTGGTGATGATGATGTCGACTTCGCGTGCCTGGGCTTCGAACAGCGCCATCTCCGCTTCGATGAACTTCGCGCTCATTTGCCTCGCGTAGCCGCCCGCGCCGCCGCCCTCCTCCTCGATGTCGACGCTCAGGAACTCCGCGCCCATGCTCTGAACCTGCTGGCCGACCTCGGGCCGCGTATCGAACGCGCGGACGATCGCGCCGAGCCCGCGAGCCGCGCCGATCGCAGCCAGCCCGGCGACCCCGGCGCCGATCACGAGCAACTTGGCGGGCGGCATCTTGCCGGCCGCCGTGATCTGCCCGGTGAATACGCGGCCGAAATGCTGGGCAGCCTCGACGACGGCACGATAGCCGGCCATGTTCGCCATCGAGCTCAACGCGTCGAGCTTCTGCGCGCGGGAGATGCGCGGCACGCAGTCCATCGCGAGCACCGTGGCCTCGCGCGCCGCGAGCTGCTCCAGCAACGCCGCGTTCTGCGCAGGCCAGACGAAGCCGATCAGCGTTGCGCCCCGCTTGAGTCGCTCTACCTCTTCGCTCAACGGCGGCCGGACCTTAATGACGATGTCCGCGCCGCTCCATAGCGCGCGCGCGTCGTCGACAATGCGCGCGCCTGCCGTGCGATAAGCGTCGTCCGGGTAGGACGCGCTCGCGCCCGCCCCTGCCTCGACCTCCACCGCATACCCGAGCTTGATCAGTTGTGCCACGCTTTCCGGCGTCGCAGCTACGCGGCGTTCGCCCTCGTGCACCTCACGGGGAACCGCAATGGTCAGCGCCATGATCCGCCTCCGTCCTTCATGGAAAGAGGCGAAACGGCGGGAACATAGGGAATCGGCGGCGCGCCAATACACCTGGCGCGCCCAAAGCGTAGCCACGACTTCATGAAACGTCTCCTGTGTCGGCCGGGTTGGCGATCGAGCGCCTCATTCCGGGTCCATGTTTGAATTCTTTGCGTGCCGCGGCTCGAAAAGGGCTCTGCCCTATGAAGCGCCCACGCTGGGCGAATTGCCGCTTCTGAGAAACGCGAGCGCGGCCTCCCGCGCGCCAGCAATGGCGGCGGCTTCGCTTGCGAATACGGTTTCGTCGACCACCAGCTGACGGGAAAGAACCGCCGCTGGGTCGTCCGCGGCGGCCGCGAGCGTGCGGATCGCGGCAAATGCGGCCCAGCCGCCGTTGTGGATCAGCTGACGGGCCGAGAGTTCGACCTCGAAACGTCCAAGTTTTTCCGTGTGCATCGACGTGCTCCCGACGCTCAGGATTGCTGAGCTTGTGCTTCGAGTTCCGTGATGCGCTTCTTGAGCGAGCGCTCTTCCTGGAAACGTGCCGTTTCGTCGCGGATCACGGCAACGATACCGTTGAGTTCGCCTTGCGGCGAGTGCAGCAGCGCCACGGTGAAGGCGATGGAAAGCGCCTTGCCCGCCTTGTCCACGGCAGGCACGCGCAGAACGTCATTGCCATAGCGCGTCTGACCGGTCGCCATCGTCTTGTGATAGCCCTCCCAGTGGCGGCCGCGCAGCCGCTCGGGAATGATCAGGTCGAGTGTCTTGCCGAGCGCTTCTTCCTGCGTGTAGCCGAACATGCGCGTGGCGGCGGGATTCCAGAATGTAATGTCGCCGGCTGCGTCCGAGATGACGATGGCGTCCCCAATGGCATTTGCGAGTTGCTCGAAATCGATGGCGGATTGCATGGCGATGATTGGATGGGGTGAGTCGTTGATCGTCGCCGCGGGGTTGCGCGGCGTCCTGCGTGTCTTGCAGTTTCGCGGGTGCCAGGCGGGCGCAGCATGTGCCGCGCCCGCTCTCTCTGCCTGCTTGTCTACCTGCTTTGCGTCTGCTTCCTGGGCGTACGGCCTCAGACCGCGCGCACCTCGTGCAGCGCCGCGATCTGCTGCGGCGTGTAGCCGAGGTCCGCCAGCACTTCGTCGGTGTGCTCGCCGAGCAGCGGCGAACCCGTGATCTCGGGCTTCAGATCGGAGAACTTGATCGGGCTGCCCACCGTGAGGTACGAGCCGCGCTCCTTGTGCGGCACCTCTACGATCGTACCGCTCGCACGCAGCGACGGGTCATTGGCGATTTCCTTCATGCTCAGCACCGGCGCACACGGAATGTCGAATTTGCGCAGGATATCGACCGCTTCGAACTTCGTTTTATCGGCGAGCCACGCCTCGATCGTCGCGAAGATGTCGAAGATGTGCGGCTGACGCGCTTGCGCCGTGTTGTAGTTCGGGTCGTCGATCCATTCGGGTTTGCCCAGAGCGCGGCAGATCGGCTCCCACGCGTGCCCCTGAACCGTGAAGTAGATGTACGCGTTCGGATCCGTCTCCCAGCCCTTGCACTTGAGCACCCAGCCCGGCTGGCCGCCGCCGCCGGCATTACCACCGCGCGGCACGACGTCGCTGAACGTGCCGTGCGGGTACTGCGGGTATTCCTCGAGGTAACCCACACGCTCGAGACGCTGCTGATCGCGCAGCTTCACGCGGCACAGGTTGATCACGCTGTCCTGCATCGACACGGCGACCTTCTGACCCTTGCCCGTTTTCTCGCGTCCGATCAGCGCCGTGAGAATGCCGATGGCGAGATGCATGCCCGTATTGCTGTCGCCGAGCGCCGCCGCGCTCACCGTGGGCGGACCGTCCCAGAAGCCCGTGGTCGAAGCCGCGCCGCCCGCGCACTGCGCGACGTTTTCATAGACCTTCAGGTCGTCGTAGTGGTGACCTTCGCTGAAGCCCTTCACCGAAGCGACGATCATCTTCGGATTGAGTTCCTTGATGCGCTCCCACGTGAAGCCCATGCGGTCCAGCGCGCCCGGGCCGAAGTTCTCCACCATCACGTCCGACTCGCGAATGAGCTTCTCCAGCACTTCCTTGCCTTCGGGCTTTTTCGTGTCGAGCGTGAGCGAGCGCTTGTTGCTGTTGAGCATGGTGAAGTAAAGCGCATCGGCTTCGGGGATGTCGCGCAATTGCGAGCGCGTCACGTCGCCGGCGCCTGGGCGCTCCACCTTGATCACGTCCGCGCCGAACCACGCGAGCATCTGCGTGCAGGCGGGCCCGGCCTGCACGTGCGTGAAGTCGATGATCTTGATACCTTCGAGGGGTTTGCTCATTTCTCGCTTCTCCTGATCTACCTGATCGATTGGATTTATTTCTTCATGGCCGCGCTTTGCGGATTCAGATTCGTGAGACGGCCGCTTTCGGTCCCGGCCGATTCGTCGATGACTGCGTTGATCAACGTGGGCTTGCCCGAGGCGATCGCTTCGAGCAGCGCACTCGTCAGTTCTTCGGGCGTGGTCGCCTGATGGCCGATGCCGCCGAACGCCTCGATCATCTTGTCGTAGCGCGCGTTCTTCACGAACACGGTGGGCGCGACGTCGCTGCCGCCGCTCGGGTTGACGTCCGTGCCGCGATACACGCCGTTGTTGTTGAAGACAATGGTGCAGACCGGCAGGTCGTAGCGGCAGATCGTCTCCAGCTCCATGCCTGAGAAACCGAACGCGCTGTCACCCTCGATCGCCACGACCTGCGTGCCACTCGTCACGGCCGCACCGATCGCGAAGCCCATGCCGATGCCCATGATTCCCCAGGTGCCCGAGTCGAAGCGCTTGCGCGGCTGGTACATGTCGATGATGCTGCGCGCGTAGTCGAGCGTGTTCGCGCCTTCGTTGACCACGTTGATGTCGGGACGCGTTTTCAGCACATCGCGAATCGCGCGCAGCGCGCTATGGAAGTTCATCGGCGACGGGTTCTTTGCGAGCGTCGCGGCCATCTTTTCCAGGTTCTTGTTCTTGCGTTCGGCCACGGCGGCGAGCCATTCCGACGGCGGCTTCGGGAAGTCATTGCCAAGGCCCGCCACGAGCGCTTCCACGCACGAGCCGATGTCGCCGATCACAGGCGCTTCGATGGCGACGTTGCTGTCGATCTCCGTCGGCGCGATGTCGATCTGCACGAACTTCTTCGGTCCGGCGTCCGCGCCCCACGTCTTGCCCTTGCCATGCGAGAGCAGCCAGTTCAGGCGCGCGCCGATCAGAATCACGGCATCCGACTCGGCCAGGACGAACGAGCGCGCAGCCGACGCCGACTGTTCGTGCGTGTCCGGCAAGAGACCCTTGGCCATCGACATCGGCAGATACGGAATGCCGCTCTTCTCGATCAGTTCGCGGATCTGCGCGTCGGCTTGAGCGTAAGCCGCACCCTTGCCGAGCAGGATCAGCGGACGCTTCGCATTCCTGATCACATCGAGAGCGCGTTGCACCGCCTCCGGTGCGGGAATCTGGCGCGGCGCCGCGTCGACTACCTTGACGAGCGACTGCTGCCCCTTCACCGCGTCGATGGTCTGCGCGAGCAGTTTTGCCGGCAGGTCGAGATAGACGCCGCCGGGACGGCCCGAGACCGCCGCGCGAATCGCCCGCGCCACGCCGATGCCGATGTCCTCGGCGTGCAGCACGCGGTAAGCCGCCTTCGCATAGGGTTTCGCGGCGTTGAGCTGGTCCATTTCTTCATAGTCGCCCTGCTGCAGGTCGACGATTTCGCGCTCGCTCGAACCGCTGATGAGAATCATCGGGAAGCAGTTCGTGGTCGCGTTGGCCAGCGCCGTGAGGCCGTTCAGGAAGCCCGGTGCCGAAACGGTCAGGCAAATGCCCGGTTTCTTCGTCATGTAGCCCGCGACGGCGGCGGCGTTGCCTGCGTTCTGCTCATGCCGGAAGCCGATGAACCGCATGCCCTGGGCCTGGGCGAGGCGCGCGAGATCGGTAATGGGAATACCGACGAGACCGAAGATCGTGTCGATATCGTTGAGTTTCAGCGCGTCGATGACGAGGTGAAAACCATCGGTCGTTTGCTGCGCTTCGGGCACAGGGATCTGCTGCGCCTCGTTGATGCCTGCTTCTGCCATGACGTCTCCTCTTTGGCGGGGCGTTGTGTGATACGTGATATACAATATTCCACACACAATATTAGTCAAGCGTTTTTTGTCCGTGGCTCGCATGCTGCAGTGCATCGCGTCGTGCACCGTTGCTCTGTCAGCTCTCCACGGGCGGGCGCTTTCGATTCGCGATTCGCCCAAACTTCCCGACAATCTTGTTACGGACTCCATACTTTCATTTCAGCGTCGCGCGGATCATTCAGGCCAACAAGGCATCGATACGGCTTGCTGATGCGCCGGGCGATATGAATCCGCAGCGCGACGCCGCATCCTTCGCCTCAGTCGAGAAAGTCGCAGTTGGCTTCCACGAACAGCGCGAGTTCTATCGAGTGCTGCCGCACGAGTTGCTCGACGCGCTCGGTGTCGCGCGCCTCGAGCGCCTCGATGATGCGCATGTGGTCCACGATCGAGCGCGACGCGCGATCGCTCTGCGCGATCGTCATGCGCCGGATCGCCCGCACATGCATGAAGATGTTCTTGATGGTGTCGACGATGAGGGGCGATTTCGACAGTTCCACCAGCGACTGGTGGAACATGATGTTCGCTTCGGAGTACTCCTCGATATGTTCCGAGGGTGTCGAGTCGCCGAAGGTCGCAAACATGCGTCTTAATCCGGCAATGTCGTCGTCCGAGGCGCGCTGCGTGGCGAGGCGCGCGGCGATGCTTTCGAGCGCGGCCCACATATAGATCATCTCAACGATCTCCTTGCGCGTCTTGCGCAGGATGTAAACGCCGCGCCGCGGCACCGTGCGCAGAAAGCCCTCCTGCTCCAGCAGCGTCATAGCCTCACGCACGGGCGTTCGGCTCACGCCGAGCTTCTCGGTCAAGTCCTTCTCGTCGAGCCGGATTTCGTCTCGCGACCGGTAAATGTCGGTCTCCGCAATGGCCTGCTTGAGCTTCGCGTAAGCCTGATCGCGCAGCGAAGCGGTCGCGTTGATCGGCTCCAGCGTCAGGGTGACCGGGGACGCCCCGGCGTCGTGTTCTCTTTCGGCGGACATCGGTCGTTTGTCTCCAACGTTCTGTTTAGCCGGCACTGCAGGGAATTTCATATTTCCAATACAATATATCAGCAACTCGGGCGAGACTAAGGGGGGTTTACGCGTACCCTCCCGGCGTTCGCGCGGTCACGGCGATGCATACATTATTTATTATTGTTTTCGAAAAAAACTTTAACTATCACTTATTCATTGCGGCCTCTACGCTTGGTTCATGCAACCCGACATGAGGAGACGGCCATGAACCACCCGACCAGCCATCGCGATCGTCAGCTCGAAGCGCAGCTGTGCGCGTTCAATACAGCCTTTGCCGAACTGGGCCTGCGGTTTCGCTGGGACGCGAGCACCCTCTTCTCGCTCGCCACGATCGCGGGAGAGTCCGCACGTGTCGCGGCCTACATCGAAACGCACCATCCGCATTTGCTCAAGGCCTACACGATGGAGTTCCTGTGCGAGGCGATCCTCGCGCGCAAGAACGCCCAGGCGCCGGGCGAATGGCCGCTGGCAACACCCGCGCCGCGCGAAGCGCAAGAATGGCCGGCCGTGACGGCCGCCATGGAGCAGGATTGGCACGGAGGCGGGTTGCCGGCGCTCGCGGGTGCCTGAAGTACACGAGCGCGGAAAAACGTCATAAAGACAAGGCCCGTCTGGCCAGGTCACCCGCCAGGGTGCGATCCAGACGGGCCCGATAGGGGGAGCGCGATGCGCTCATGCGCTACTGCGCGCCTCAGCCTCTTCTTCCTGCAGTTTGCGCCAGAGAATCTTGCCGCTGCCCGACTTCGGCAACGCGTCCACGAACTGCACGATGCGCGGCGCCTTGTACGCGGCCATGTTCTCGTGCGCCCAGGCGATGATGTCGTCTTCGCTCACGCTGCCCGCCTGCTTCGGATCGAGTACGACCACGGCCTTCACCGTCTCGCCACGCCGCGGATCCCGTGCACCGATGATGCACACTTCGTTGATCGCCGGATGCCGGTACATCAGCGCCTCCACCTCGGCGGGCCAAACCTTGTAGCCGGACGCATTGATCATGCGTTTGAGCCGGTCGGTCATGAAGTAATAGCCTTCCTCGTCGCGCCGCACGAGGTCGCCTGTGCGCAAAAAGCGCTTGCCGTCGCGCTCGATGAACGCTTCGCTCGTGGCCTCTGGCTGGTTCCAGTAGCCTTGCATGACCTGCGGCGCACGCATGATCAACTCGCCTGATTCCCCTGGCGCCACCTCCTCCAGCGTGATCGGATCCACGACGCGCGAATCGACGTCGAATACCGGAATGCCGAGGCACTGGGGCTTTGGGCGCTGCGGCGGATTGATATGGGTGGCCGCCATGGTTTCCGACATGCCATAGCCTTCCACGAAGTCGAGTCCGGTCAGGTCCTTGAGTTTCTTCACGACGGCGTCGGGCATCGTCGCGCCGCCGCCACGCATCCAGGCGAGGCTCGACAGGTCGTACTCGCGAATGCGCGGGTTCGAGATGAAGTCTACGACCATCGTCGAGATGGCCTGCCAGCCATTGATGCGGTAATGCTCGATCGCGCGGGCCGCTGCGTCGCGGTCCCAGCGCGGCAGCAACACCACGGTCGAGCCATTGTAGAGCGGGCTGTTCATGCCGCCCTGCATGCCGGTCACGTGAAAGAGCGGCAGCACCGAGAGTTGTACGGCATCCTGATGACTTGCGAACCAGTTGCAACCGCCTACGGCCGTCGCCATCACGCTGCGGTGCGTGTGCATGCAGCCCTTCGGCTTGCCCGTCGTACCCGAGGTGTACGGCATCACACAGAGGTCGTCGGGACCGGCGCTCAGCGCGCCGGGCACACGGTGCGCCTCGAGCACGTCGGCCCAATGAGCGACGCCCGGGCCGACCACGCAACGCGGCGCGCTCACGAATTCGGGCGGCGGCGAAAACGGCTCGCGCTCGAGATAGTCGCTATATGTTGCAACGAGCAGGTGCCTCAGGCCCTCGCTCCCGGCTTCCCGCACGAGCGGCGCGATGCGCGGGTAGAGATCCTGCGCGACGAAAGCCGTCGTCGCGCCGCTGTCTTCCACGTAGTGCGCAAGCTCTTCGGTGAGATTCATCGGATTGACAGGAACAACCACCGCATTGGCACGAAGGATGCCGTAATAGGCGATGATCCATTGCGGACTGTTCTGCATATACAGCAGCACTCGGTCGCCGGCCTTCACGCCGCATTCCTCCTGCAGATAGCCGGCCACGCGCTCGGCCTCGTCCTTGAACTGCGCGAACGTGACGGGTGTGTCGTAGAAGATGATGAACGGCTTGTCGGGATAGCGCGCCGCCGAAACCTCCGCGTTATAGAAGAGGTTCGTATGCGGAATGCTCAGATGCGGCGAAAGATGCGCAGGCCAATGCGGTGAAGGCAATGACGCGACCGGTGAAGTTGCGCAAAGCGCCGGGGCAGAAGTGGACATGGCAAGCTCCGTCGAGCGGTTCTCATGTTGAACGCGGCAGCCAGCCGTCTGTAGTCCTTTGCAGTTGCTGCAGCTGGCTGGCTTGTATACCGTGCGCTCAGGCGGGCGATCTGAGCAACGCGCCTGTCGCATGGGCGGACAGTCGTCCGCGGCGACGCAATCAGACGATGCTCGAGCCGCCATCGACAGCCAGATACTGGCCCGTCACATGGCGCGCCGCCTGACTCGCGAGAAACACGACGGCACCCTTGAGGTCGTCTTCGTCGCCGAGCCGGTGAAGCGGCGTATGGTCGATCACGCTCTGCCCGAGCTTGTCGAGCAGCCCGGCCGACATCTTCGAGGGAAAGAAGCCAGGGCAGATCGCATTCACATTGATGTTGTACTTGCCCCACTCGGCGGCCAGCGCGCGCGTGAAATTGATGGCCGCGGCCTTCGACGTGTTATACGCGATCGCCTGCATGGCACCGAGCGAGCCCTTCAGGCCGGCGATGGACGCCACGTTGATGATCTTGCCGCGCTGGCGCGGGATCATGCTGCGCTTGCCCACTTCACGCGCGAGAAAAAACGGGGCATTCACATTGAGGTTCATGACCTTGTGCCACGCCTCGTCGGGATAGTCTTCTGCGGGCGCGCCCCACGTGGCGCCCGCGTTGTTGACGAGAATGTCGATCCGGCCGCAGGCCGCAAGCGCCTCGCCCACGAGCGGCGCCACGGCCTCGGGTCGCTGCAGGTCGCTCACGAGCGTCGTCGCCGTGATGCCAGACTGCTCCAGCGTGCTTGCCGCCTGCGCGAGCTCATCGGCCTTGCGCGCCGCGATGACGACGTGGCAGCCCATCTCGCCGAGCGCCTGCGCCATCTGCAGACCCAGCCCGCGCGAACCGCCCGTGACGAGCGCCACCTGCCCGCCCAGTTCGAACATTTCCCTGACCCGCATGCCTTCGTCTCCTTGATGTCTGCAACTGCCGCAGTTCCGGGCTGCGCAACGGTACGAGCCTGGAACGATGTTAGCGAGACTCACGGGTCGCGAGAATAGGGAAAAGCACGACCGTTCATAACGAATATGGGAGGGGCCGTGGCACCTTCATCGCGCGGGCGGCTCGCCCGGCGCGCCGCGCTCGCGCACGGTCCACTGCGCGCTCAATCGTTGCAAACGCGCGACAGCGTGCGTTTTCATCAATCCGGGGAGCGACTATCATCGGCCCCCGCGGCCATCACCCATTGGCGCGGCAGATGAAAAATACCGGCCCCGGCACCCCGGCGGTCCGACCAACTTACAAAAAGGATTACACAAGTGAGACACACCCAGATCGCAACGGCCGTTGGCGGCATCGCGCTCGCACTGGCTTGCCAGTCCAGCTTCGCACAAAGCTCGGTCACGCTCTACGGCATCGTCGATACCAGCATCCGCTACCTCACGAACGCCAACGCCAACAACGATAGCCAGGTCCAGATGGGCGTCGGCCCGATCACCGGTAGCCGATGGGGCATGAAGGGCAGCGAGGACCTGGGCGGCGGCCTGAAGGCCGTGTTCCGTCTCGAGAACGGGTTCAATCTCTGGAACGGCCAACTGGCCAGCTCGAACACGCTGTTCAATCGGATGGCGTACGTCGGCGTATCGAGCGACAAGTACGGCACGGTCACCATGGGCCGTCAGAACACGCCGCTGTTCGACCAGCTGGGTAACACGTTCGACCCGCTGACCGTCGGCAACTTCGACCAGGACGGCTGGCTGCCGGGCGCACTCGGCTATGGTCTGCGTCAGAACAACTCGGTCAAGTACGACGGCAAGTTCGGGGGCCTCCAGATCGAAGGCATGTACAGCTTCGGCGGCGTGCCGGGCAGCCTCGGCGCGAGCAACATGTACGGCTTCACGGCCACCTACGCGGCCGGTCCGGTCTCGCTGCTCGCCGGCTACCAGCAGAACAGCGACGCGCACAACAACAAGTACCGCGTGGCCAACCTCGGCGCGGTCTACGCTATCGGTCCGGTCCATCTGTACGGCGGCTGGCTGTGGGGCCAGGACAACACGGGCGTGGTGGACCAGTACATGGCAGCCGCGAACTCGCCCGCTGCGATCAATTTCGTGACGCCCGTGACGAAGACCAACCGCATCGACAACGGCCTCTATGCCGGCGCGACGTGGCAGGTCACTTCGCCGCTGCAGCTGACGGCAGCGTACTATTACGACCACGCCAAAAACGGCCTGAACGCAGACGGCGTCACGCTCAGCACCGGCGTGCGCTACTCGGCCGTGCTGCTGGCCGAGTACTCGCTGTCCAAGCGCACCGAAGTGTACGGCACGGTCGACTTCATGCGCGGCACCGGCTCGACAACGGCCGACTTCCCGGGCCGCAACAACCAGACCGGCGTTGCTGTCGGCCTGCGCAACATCTTCTAATAGCGGGTTGCATTGCCGGATCTGACGACCGGCTGGACGGCGGCGCGGCGCCTCGAGCGCTGCGCCGCCGTTTTTCGTTGGGGCGCCGACTCCCCGCGCGCCGCGGATACCGGCGAAGCCATCTGACGGCGCGGTCGTTTTTATTCATTACCTGGTAGTCCTTCTTTTAAATACCGGATATTTGTTTACATTTTAATTACGATAAAAACAAAAAGCTTTCCCCGATCGCGAGTTCACCAGGGATTACTACCGGTTGCAGTGCGGATGCATGCGAATGTTTAATCCCGGGCGTACACTGGAAAGCGACCCAATGCGGAGTGCCGATTTCAGGCACACAAAGGATGCCTGGACGCGGCGCAGGAGACCAGGCATTGCCCAGGTTCACAGGAGAAAAATCAACATGAACTGGACGCGGGAACAAAAGAACGTCACGATCGCGGCGTACCTGGGATGGACGCTCGATGCGTTCGATTTCTTTCTGATGGTTTTCGTTCTGAAAGACATCGCCAACGAATTCAATACAAAAATCCCGGCCGTGGCTTTCGCCATCACGCTCACGCTGGCCATGCGTCCGATCGGCGCGCTGATCTTCGGCCGGATGGCCGACAAATACGGCCGCCGCCCTACGCTGATGATCAACATCGCGTGCTATTCGCTGTTCGAGCTGCTCACCGGCTTCTCGCCCAACCTCACGACCTTCATCGTCCTGCGTGCGCTGTTCGGCGTCGCGATGGGCGGCGAATGGGGCGTCGGTTCCGCGCTCACCATGGAAACCATTCCGCCCAAGGCGCGCGGTATCGTTTCCGGCCTGCTGCAAGCGGGCTACCCGAGCGGCTTCCTGCTCGCCTCGGTCGTGTTCGGCGTGCTGTATCCGTACATCGGGTGGCGCGGCATGTTCTTCGTCGGCGTGCTGCCCGCGCTGCTCGTGCTCTACGTGCGCGCAAACGTGCCCGAGTCGCCCGCGTTCAAGGAGATGGAAAAGCGCCCGCGTCCGAGCCTGCTCAGCACGCTCAGGCACAACTGGAAACTTTCCCTGTACGCCATCGTGCTGATGACGGCGTTCAACTTCTTCTCTCACGGCACGCAGGATCTCTATCCGACCTTCCTGCGCGAACAGCATCACTTCGATCCGCACACCGTCTCGATCATCACCATCGTGCTCAATATCGGCGCGATCGTGGGCGGTCTCTCCTTCGGCCAGCTTTCGGAGAGGATCGGCCGCCGCAAGGCGATCTTCATTGCCGCACTGATCGCGCTGCCCGTGCTGCCGCTGTGGGCATTTTCGCAAGGGCCGGTGCTGCTCGCGCTCGGTGCCTTCCTCATGCAGATTTCGGTGCAAGGCGCATGGGGCGTGATCCCCGTGCATCTCAACGAGATCTCGCCCGACGAAGTACGTGCCACCTTCCCGGGTCTCGTTTACCAGCTCGGGAACCTGTTCGCTTCGGTGAACGCCACGCTGCAGGCATCGCTCGCCGAGACGCATAACCAGAACTACTCGATGGCCATGGCGATCGTCGCCGGCACGGTGGCAGTCGTGATCGCGGTGCTGATCCCGTTCAGCCGCGAACGGCGCGGCATCGACATGACGCAAACCGCGAGAGAAGTGTCCAACGTCTGAGCGAGGCATGCGGCGGCGCCATGGCGCCGCACCGCAGCAACCCACGAAAGGCCGTGCCGGGTTCGCCCGCGCGGCCTTTTTGCTATGTTTATTCTTGCCAGGCAAGGCGTACGCGCACCGGGTAAGACCCCCTCGCCACCCGGGGCCCCGCGTTGCATCATGAAAGCGGTCACGCATCGTCGTCCGGAGATCCAGCATGAGCGAAACGCCCCCGCACGATCCGGCAAGCGCCGCAGTCGCCGCCGTCCATGGGGTTGCCTCGCCCGAGGCAACCCAGCCGGCAGCAACCGTCCCATTAGCGTCGCCACCCGACACCGATGGCATCTGGTACGCCTCGTACCCGCCCGGCGTGCCGCAAGAGATCGCTGCGAGCCAGTACGCCTCGCTCAGTCACTTCTTCGACGACTGCACGGCGCGCTTTGGCGAGCGCGTCGCGTACGTAAGCGCCGGCTCACCCATGACCTACGCCGCGCTCTCGCGCAAGGCCACGGCGTTTGCGTCCTGGCTGCAAGGCGCGGGCGTGCGGCCGGGCGAGCGCGTCGCGATCATGCTGCCGAACACCCTCCAGTATCCGGTCGCCCTCTTCGGCACGCTCAAGGCCGGTGCCGTGGTCGTCAACGTCAATCCGCTCTATACCGTGCGCGAGCTCGCGCATCAGTTGCAGGACAGCGGCGCGCAAACCATCGTCGTGTTCGAGAATTTCGCGGCCACGCTCGAGGCGGCACTGCCCGGCACGCAGGTGCAACGCGTGGTCGTGACGGCGCTCGGCGATCTGCTGGGCGAAGGTCTCAACCTCAAGGGCCGCTTCATCAACTTCATGTTGCGCCACGTGAAGAAGATGGTGCCGCCTTACCGCCTGCCTCAGGCGGTGAGTCTTCTCGACGCGCTCGCGCAAGGTGCACGCGCGCCGCGCGCGCCCATCGCGACCAGCGCCGATGATCTCGCGTTTCTCCAGTACACCGGCGGCACCACGGGTGTCGCGAAAGGCGCGATGCTCACGCACGGCACCGTGCTCGCGAACGTGCAGCAAGCCAAGGCCTGGATCGGCAATCAGCTCGACGCGAAGGCCGAGACCGTGCTCACGCCGCTGCCGCTCTATCACATCTATTCGCTCACCATCAACGCACTGATCTTCATGGCGCTCGGCGGGCGCAACATCCTCATCGCCAATCCGCGCGACATGAAGCGCGTCATGTCGATTCTTCGTCACGAGACGTTCAGCTGCATCAGCGCCGTCAACACGCTCTACAGCGCGCTGCTCGACAACGAGGAATTCCGCCAGCGCGACTTCTCCGGCCTGAAGCTCGCAATGGCAGGCGGCATGGCCATGCAGAAAGCCGTCGCCGACCGTTTCAGGGCAGTGACCGGCAAGCCGGTCGTGGAGGGCTACGGACTCACGGAATGCTCGCCGATCGTCTCGATGAATCCCGTGGACGTCGAGCACAGGGATGCAGGCGCGGCGCATCCCGAAGGTTCGATCGGCCTGCCCGCGCCGTCCACGCAGGTGCGCTTTCGCAAGGACGACGGCACGTGGGCCAATATCGGCGAAGCGGGTGAACTCTGCGTGAAGGGGCCGCAGGTTATGAAAGGCTACTGGAATCGCCCGGACGAAACGGCAAAGGTGTTCGCAGACGGCTGGCTCATGACGGGCGACATCGGCGTGATGGACGCACGCGGCTATATCCGCCTCGTCGATCGCAAGAAGGACATGATCCTCGTGTCCGGATTCAACGTGTATCCCAACGAGATCGAAGACGTCTTGGCGATGCACCCGGGCGTGCGCGAGGTCGCGGCGATCGGCGTGCCCGATCCGGTGCAGGGAGAGCGCGTGAAAGTGTTCGTCGTGAAGCGCGACCCCGGCCTCACCGAAGCGGCAGTGATCCAGTTCTGCCGCCAGCAGCTCACGGGCTACAAGGTGCCGCGTGTCGTGGAGTTTCGCGAGGCGCTGCCGCAATCGACCATCGGCAAGATCCTGCGCCGCCAGTTGCGCGACGAAGAAATCGCCAAGACCGGGAAGCAATCGCAGACGTAAAACGTTGATGCGATGTCGGCGCATCGTGGAGAGCCCGTCGATGACGTTCTGCCTAATGCGTTTTCTCACTCGATCACGTTTCTCGCCGCGTATGCAAACGCGCGCGGGCATCGTGGATCGCGGTGTCCACCGCTCAGTTGACGGCTTCGTTGTGCGCCTGGTCATCTGCCTCGTCACACTGTTCGGACTCCTGACCCTGACCGTAGCAGGCGCGAACGAAGCAGGGGTCGAGGCACCGCCATCCCGCGCAGGCTCACTCGCGCCCAACGCGCAGGTGCGCTGGCTCCAGCGCGCCGCCCGTGACGGCACGCTGGCGCGGCTCGACGACACACAGCTCGTCGCACTCTTCACCGCCCTGAATCCGGACACGCTCGCGCGCTATATCGCGGCGGGGCCCAATGGCTACGCATCGTGCCAGTTCGTGATGCGCCATCGCGAGCGCATCGACGGTCGCTGGCCTGCGACGGCCGATCATCTGCTCGTGCGCGTCGCGCACGATCCGCTGCGGCTTTACGCGCGCTGGCTGCCCGACGGCGCGCACGCGGGCCAGGAAGTGCTTTACGATGCCGCGCATCGCTCAGACGAAATGTACGGCCACGCGGGCGGCCTCCTCGGCGCCGTGTCGATGTGGACGCAGCTCGACGGCGCATTCGCGCGCTCGCAGTCGCACCATCGGCTCACCGAGCTCGGCACCGAGCCCATCGCCCAGCACTTCCTCGACAATTATGCGCGGCTGTCCGCTGCGGGCGCGGGACGACCTTCGCGCATTGCAGTCGAGACGCGCGACGGTGTGCGCGTCGTCACGTTCACCTGGCAGGCGCCGCCCGGCGCGCAAGGCTTGCCGGCAAGCCGCGAGACGCTGGGCCTCGATTTGCGGCACCCGTGGTTCCGCACGGTGCAGTCGTACGACGGCGAAGGGCGGCTCGTCGAAGACATCGTGATCGAACGCATCGAACCCCAAACCTTCGACGCCTTGACGTTCGACGCGCGCAATCCCGACTATCGCTTTTAGCCGGCGCGGGACGGCAAGGCGACGAAGTCGAGCAGCGTCACGCCGCGAGTCATTGCGAGACGCGCGAGCACGAAGCGGTCCGAAGGTCGCAACGCGCCGATCAGCGTTGCGCCCCGCTCGATGTGTCGCACCATCCGGGCGTGCCAAAGCTCGCCGATGTCGCCAATGGCCAGATCGGCTGCAAGATCGCCGGTGGCCCAGACAACGCATCCTGCGCGCGCCGCCTCGCGGGCGAGTTCGAGGCCGTGCGCCAATGACGGATCGAACACGGCGCCAGTCACCGCGCTCCATGGCGCGCTCGCATGAGGCACACGTCCGGCGAACGCCAACCCGAGCGACTGCGCCTGACAGGCCGAGCCGAGCGCAACGACACCTGCATCGCGCAGAAAAGTCCGCCGGTCCATCGCGTCCTCCTTGTGCTCTCCTGTCGCCATGCGACAAGTCATGCGGCCCGCGCGCGCTTTCACTACGCGCTTTCACTACGTATAGCCGCGCTCGGCACGCCACGCCGAAGGCCAGATGCCCTGCTTGCCGGGCGCGAGCACGCCTTGCGGATCGAGCGCATCCTTCACCGTCTGCGCGAGGCGCAGGAGCGCGCCGTCGTTGTAGCCATACTGCGCCGCGGCGTAGTCCATGTAGATCAGATGCGAGCGGTACACGCCATAGCCAGCCGCGCCCGCATCGCTCATCAGCGCTCGCAGGAGGTCGCCCGCACGTTCGGCGTCGGCGCGGCGCTCGCGCGCGAAGATCGCCGCGAACACGTGATGCAGATGGCGCCCCGCCGCAGTGAACCCGCCGTAGTAGTCGAAGCCGTATTCGGCCGCCCGCGCCTTCACGAGTGCGTACTGGCGCAGCGCATCGCGGCCGTCGGCGGGACAAAGCGGCGAGAAGTCCACGTGCGCGCCGTTGCCGCCGCGCCAGTCGAGCATGCGAAACGCGGTCATCGCGGGAATACCCGCGAGATTGCGGTCGGCGCCGCCCTGCGGTTCTTCGCCTTCGGCGTAACGCCGGGCCGCGAAGCGTGCATCGGGCACGCCGGCGAATGCCCGCTCGACGATGCGCCGCTGCGCATCGATCACCTCGGGCGCGCCATAGAGCGCGTAGTGCAGATTCCAGCGGCCCACCCCAAGGTCGCGCTGCATCGCCGCGACGGCGGCCTCGGGCATCGCGCCCTCGCCTTCGTACCAGCGCGAGCGCGGCGCGAGACTCGCGGCGCGCCGGATCGCGCCTTCGATCACCGCGTGCTGGCGTATCGTGCCGTCGAGCTGCAGCGCGCGCAGCGTATCGACGATCACGGCGAGATCGTCCTCGCGCGCGAAGTGAATCTCGCCGATCACGAACGCCTGCGGCGCCGGCATGAGCCAGAGCCCCATCTTCGTCACGATGCCGTAGTTCGATTGCGCGAAGAGCGCATCGAACGAAGGACCATAGCCGGGCTTGTAGAGCTGCCAGGCCGTGCCGTTCTCGATCGCGCCCATGCCGGTGCGCACGACGTCGCCATTGGCGAGCACGACTTCCATGCCGCATTGCGCCGCCGCGTGGTCGCCGTACGCCGTCGTGCCGAAGCCGCGCTCCAGCGTGTTGCCGACGATGCTGCCCCAGCCCGCCGCGGGCGGATCGACCCACAGGCGCAGACGCTGCTCACGCAGGTGCGCGTGCAGGTCGAAGTAGCTCACGCCAGGCTCGACGCGCGCCCACGCGAGGCGCTCGTCCACTTCGAGGATACGGTTCATGCGCTGGAGATCGAGCACGATCGAGCCCGCCAGACGCGGCGCGGCACCGCCGTAGGCGAAGTTGCGGCCCGTGGAAACGGTCCAGATCGGCACGCGCGTCTCGTTTGCGACGCGCAGAATCGCGCGGATCTCTTCGACGTTGGCGGGGAGGATCGCCGCAGAAGGTGCGAAGGCATGCGGATCGGCGAGCGGCACGAACGGATCGAAATACGGTTCGAGCGATGCGCCGCCACGGCACACGTTCGGTGCGCCGACGATGCCCTCGAATGCCGCGAGCGCACGTGCAAAACGCGCCTCATCGATGCCAGGCGGCAAGGTGCGCACGACAGGAGGCACTGCGTCGCTCATCCATTCACTCCGCTACCCGCCCGACGACCGGTTCCGGACCGCCCGCGCTTCGCGCTCACCACTGCCCGGGTTTGCCACCCAGCACGCCGCACACATCGAAGGCGATTTCACGCAGCTTCGGCTCGGTCTGAGGCCCCGAGAGCGCGTAGCCCGTCCCGTCGTTGCTCCAGTAGAACGTGCGGCGGTTGCCGTCGCGCAAGAGGCGCACTGCGTCGCGGTCCGCGCCCGAGCTACCCACGTAGAGCGTGAGCCGCTCGCCCGCGTCGTTCTCGTACATGAATTGCGCAGCCGGCCCTGTGTTGCCCGGCAGAAGGCGGCCGCCCACCAGCGCATAGCCGTACTCGGCGAGCGACGGCACCGAGAGCGGCTTGCCAAGCCGCTTCGAGAGCCACGCAACGAGATGTGCCTCGTCGGCCGCGCCCACTTCCACGGGATGTCGCTGCTCCGGCGAATACACCGCGTAGGCGACATCGGCGCGGCGCGCGAACGCTTCCGGCGTTTCGATGCGCGCGGCCGGCGGCGTAGCGTCCGCGACGAATTCCGGCGCATGGCCGGGTGCAAGCCGCGGCACGAGCGCCGTGACCGCCACGGCGAACCCCGCACCCACGGCGACCCACGCCGCCGCCATGCCCGCGCGCCACCACCACGGCTCACGCGGACGCAGGACCAGCACGGCGGGTGCGGCGTCGAGCGCCGCCGCGGCATTGTCGGGCGCTGCCCGCTCTCCGGCCACTTGCGCGCTTTCGCACAACGCCTGCAGCGCGGCCTTTTGTGCACGATACGCCGCGACGCGCGCCGCCGCCTGCGGGTCGGCAGCGAGACGCGCCTGGAGCGCGTCGCGCCGGCCTGGCGGCAATTCGCCGTCGACGAACGCGCCGAGCATCGAAAGATCCTCATCGGGCGGCGAGCCTTCCCGTTCCTGGCCGAGATCTTCGTGTTTCATCTCATCGTCCCCACCACCCTGAGCGGCACTGTATGCCTTCCGGCGTCCTCTGCCGGCCCCGTCTCGAGCAGCGAGCGCAAGTGCTCGCGCGCGCGCGACAGGCGCGACATCACCGTGCCGCACGGCACCCCGAGCACCGCCGACGCTTCGCTATAGCTCAGCTCCTCGACGCACACGAGCAGCAGCACCTCGCGCTGCGCCGCCGGCAACGCATACAGCGCGCGCTGAAGATCGCGCAGCACGAGCCCGTCCACCTCGCCGTGCGGCGCTTCGAGCGTGCGCCATGGCGCGGCTTCGTCGTCGACGGCGATCTCGCGCCGCCCGCGTAGCTGATCGATGTAAAGGTGGCGCAGGATCGTGAGGAGCCACGCCCGCAGATTGCTTTGCGGACGAAACGAGGTCCAGCGCGAGAGCGCGCGCTCGGCCGCGTCCTGAACGAGGTCGTCAGCCCAGGCAGCGTCGCCCGTCAGCGCACGCGCATAGCGGCGCATGGGCCCGAGCTGCGCCACGACCTGCGCTTCGAACTCCGACGATGGATGGCGCAACACGCCGCACGCCGTTCAGTAGCCGCCGCCGCCGCCCGACGAGCCGCCCGAACTGGTCGACGACGCGCCGCCCTGATTCATGTCGCTGCACCCGCCAAGAGCGACGCCCGCAAGACCGGCCAACGCCGCACAAACGAGATACGCAAGCAATACGCGAAACGGCTTCATGGTCACCTCCGCTGAGATCGCACCTGGGTGCTCGAACGGTTTCGCCAGCGAGAACCTGCGAAACGCTGCACGCACCGCATGAGCGCGCCCTGCACTGTCGATACAGGATTAAACGTTACGGCGGTTGCGCTTATTCCGCCCGAGCGGCGAATTCGCTCGTTTCGCGAGAATCGCGGCAACGACCCGGCGCGGGAGCGGTAGAAAACCGACGCGGGGGAAGTGCCGAACAGGGTGCCAATACCGAGCGCCGGCGTGCGCCGCCGCACGGAACGAAGCCCGCGTGCGCCCCGAGAATCATCTGAGATCATCGCCATCGCGACCCAAGGACATTTGACCTGGCTTCCGCCGGGCTCGAATCCGACGAGCATGGCGCGCCGTCATGGTCTACGCTGTCTGGGTGAGCGGTGCGCGGCGCCAGGCCGCATTTGAGGGTCAGTGGATGGATTGCCCGCGCGCGTCGCCCTGAAAGCCGCTGTTGCCACGCGTCGAAACCCGTCTTCCGGACCTGCCCGCTTTCGGTGCCCGACGACGAGGGGCGCGGCGATGGATTTTCGTCGACCTGCGGCCGCGGCCGCGAGCCGGTATAGTTCTGCAGTAACCTTACTTCCCCGCGCGCGCGCTTCGCCGACACAAGGTAGAATCGCGGCGAGCAAACGTTCCAACTGATTGCGGCATTGCGCCGCCTGGCCAAACCTAGTCCATGCCTTCCGCAGAATCGCACCCGCAAAACGACTTCATGAACGCCGCGCGTAAGGAAAGAAAGCGCGTCGAAATTTACCTGGTCAACGGCATTCGCCTGACCGGGTGCATCGAGTCGTTCGATCAGTACCTGGTGATGCTGCGCACGCCCGTTGGCTTGCAAGGCATCTACAAGCGTGCCATCTCGACCATTCAGCTCGACACGGGCACCCGCCCGGGACCGCGCCCGGGCGGCGCCCGCAGTTCGCATGGCGAACACACGAGCCGCGGCCCGCACGGTAGCCACGGCGGTCATGGCCAGCGCGAGCCGAGAGAACCGCGCGAGCCTCGCGAAAACTGGTCTGCGCCTTCCTCCGGCGCGCCTTCCGGCACCGAGCGCCCGTCGCAGGACGGCCCGGTAGTCGTCACGCGCCGCCGCCGTCTGTACGGTGCCGTGAACAACGGCGGTAACGGCGGCAACAGCGGCGAAGGCAACGGCAACAACTGAGCCGCCGCGCAGGGCGCTGCCTGCCGGCCACGCGGCAAACCGGCCTCCTTGCTCTCCAGTCTGACCGGGCGCGCCAAGGCGCGCCGGATCCGCAGGGTCTCTTACGCGCACAGGGGACTTGCGCTGCGCCCAAGACTGCGTCGCGGGCGTGGTCTTCCGTTTGCGTTATGCTGAATGACGCAATCGCCAAGGAGCCCCCCATGAGCGCATCCAGGCCGCAAACGCCGCCATCCTCGCAGGACGATCTACTCGACGAAGCGCTCAAGGAAACTTTTCCGGCGAGCGATCCTATTGCCGTCGATCCATCGCCTGCCGCCCCGCGATCCAGAAAGACCCATCCCGCAGGCGAAAGCCACAAGCACCGGGGCGCACATCGATCCGTCAAGCACTGAACGCGTGCCGTCCGCGTTCCCGCCCTTGCAGCTTTACGCCATGAAAAAAGCGGAGAGTCCAGGACGCTCCGCCTTTTTTGCCACAGACATGCCACGCGCGCCGGCAACGTCCGATCAGCGGATCGGCAGGCCGCCTTCCACCTGCTGTTGCAGCTCGCGCACCTGGCGCTGCACCGTGCGCAGTTGCGCCTGTGCCGCCGTCTTCTGCGCCTGCAACGCGTTCGCCTGATCGCGGCCCTGCTTCTGCTGGTCAGCGACGAGCGCCTGCTGCTCGCGTGCGATGGCCAGATCTGCCTGTAGCCGGTTTGCGTGCTCTTGCGTGAGCGCGATCATGCGGTTCGTGAACGCTTTCTGGGCCTCGAGGCGCGTACGGCGGATTTCCACTTCCGCGAGCTGCGCCGATTTTTGCGCGAAGTCACGATAAATCGCTTCGGCGCGCGTCTCGTCGCTCGTCTTGATCACGCGCCAGAATGTCTTGTTCTGGAACAGCGAGACGTAGTACGTCATTTCCTTGCCGTAGAACAGCAGGCTCGCGCCGTATGACCCGTTATAGGTCGTGCGCAGTTCGCTGAGCTCGGTGCCGCGCAGCATTTGCTGCAACTCGGCCACGTTGCCCGCTGCGTTCTGGGTCGCCTCTTCAGGCGTGAGCGCAGCCGACTGGCTCGCCGCAAGCGCCTGTGCGGGCGTCACCGCCTGGTCGTTCGGCACGGCGGTTACGGCGGTGGTTTGTGCCGCGGGCGCCGCTGCTGCCGAATTGTCGGGCGGCGTCTGTGCGCAGCCCGTACCGATTCCCCCGATCAAGACCAGCACCGCCAGGGCGGTGCGACGAACTCTCCACTTGTAGTCCATGTAGTACCTGCTGAACAGTTCTAATTTTTACAAATCGGCACAATTATTACTCACTTTCACGATTTCCGGGCCGCTCACAAAAAATTTGCCGATTACGTATGTTTTCCCACAAAACGTCGTGAAAAATTCCCAGGATTTGCCCGGTGCCCTTGCATCGCCAGCCGTTTTGATCCAGTGCGCACGGGTGCGGCCGCCCTCGGCGATATGGCCTTTGTGGGCGGCCATGATCCCATGCGCGGGCATGCGACCCGCCAAAGCGAGCCAGGACGCTGACTTTCGACCGTCTCGCTCCCTATTGCATCCGGATTCCGCATTCGCGGTGCAGGTGTCGATGTTCGCACCCTGCGCGGTGAAACTAGAGTGCCTTCTCTCAAACGCGCAGGGGGCTTTCCAGTATCCTCGCCTGACCGTGCGGGGCCCAGCGCCGCGCGGATAGCATCGGCGTCACAAACAACATCAGTGGAGGAAGACATGAACCGATTCATGAGGCGCGTCGCACGCCCTGTCGCGCTCGCGAGCGTCCTGCTGTGCGGGGCCCTCGCCGCGCATGCGCAGACCGATACGCCCGTTGGCGTATGGCAAACCATCGACGACCAGACTGGCCAGCCGAAGGCGCTCGTGCAGATCAGCGCGGACGCGAACGGTGACCTGAGCGGCAAGGTCATCAAGGGGCTCAGCGGCAAGGATCAACCCGACCGGCGCTGCACGGCTTGCACCGATTCGCGCAAGGATCAGCCGATCCTCGGCATGACGATCATCGACAGCATGAAGAAAACCAACGACGGCTGGGATGGCGGCCACATCCTCGATCCGGAAAACGGCAAGGTGTACCGCTGCAAGATGCACACCGAAGACGGCGGCCAGAAGCTCGTCGTGCGCGGCTATCTGGGCATTGCACTACTGGGCCGTTCGCAAACCTGGGTACGCCAGCAGTGAGATAGAGGCTACGCACCCCGTGCGCAGGCTGCGCTGTGCCACGAGGGAGACGAACCGGCCGGAGCGGGCATGTGAGCCGCTTCGGCCGGGGCTTCGGAGGTATGCGAATGAACTAGTGGACAAGGACGCAGAGGACCACGCAGACAAGCACGCGAACGCCTACGCGGGAAGACCACGCGTCCCTCCGGGCGCGTTTGCGCCGTGCACCACTTGCGTTACGCCGTGTGGCGATACGCAGAGCGATAGTTGAACGAGTGCGACGGTGCGGCTGCAGGTGCTGCAGGTGCCGCCGGTACGAACGGAGAATTGCGCGGCGTGTTGCGCGTGGCTTCCTGCCTGCGCGCAGCCTTGTCGGCGCGGCTCGCGTGCCTGCGCATGCGCGTTTCGATGGTGTCGCACAACCTCACCCCTTTCTCGCCGAACAGCTCGGCCATCACGCGCTCGAGCACGCCTTCGTCGTGCCAGGTCTTGAAGCGCCGGTGGCAGGTTTGATACGAGGGGTAGCGGCGCGGCATGGCCGACCAGTTTGCGCCGCTATACATGACCCACAGCACGCCATTGAGCACCGACCGCGTATTGGTGAGCGGCCGGCCGCGTAGTTCGGAACGGGGGCGCAGTTCGGGCAGGAGCAGCATCACGCGCTGCCATTCTTCGTCGGTGATATCGCGGTGCGGAGTCATGGAGAGTCCTTTGTCAGAAACCGTGCTGACAAACGATATCCACTCGCTCCGGCCGCCCATATCAGACGACTCCGAATCTTGAAAAAGCCGCCGCGACGCGATTTGGCGAGAGACGCTCCGTGCTGGATGCGCCCTGCCCTCACAAGGCGTTCAGCGCCGCATCGTCAGGTCAGTGCCGTATCGACAACGCGGCGCGGCGTTTCGAGATATTCCTTCGACTGCATTTCGACGATGCGCGAAACCGTGCGCGTGAACTCGTTGGCCATCGGGCCTTCCACGTAGAGCTCCTCCGGCGGCACGGCAGCCGACATCAAAAGCTTCACCTTGTGGTCATAGAACACGTCGATGAGCCAGGTGAAACGGCGCGCCTCGGACTGCATGCGCGGCGTCATCTGCGGCACGCTGGAGAGGATGACGGCGTGGAAGCGGCTCGCGAGTTCCAGATAGTCGTTCTGCGAGCGCGGGCCGCCGCACAGCGTCGCGAAGTCGAACCACACGACGCCGTCCGCCTTGCGCAAGGCCTTCAGCTCACGCTTTTCGATGTGCAGGATCGGGCTCTCGTCGGGCACTGCGGCGAGCTGCGCGAACGAGTGGCGCAATGCCTTGTCGGCGGCGGCGCCCAGCGGCGTGTGATAGACCTCGACCTGCGCAAGCGTGCGCTGCCGGTAGTCGATGCCCGCATCCACGTTCAGCACGTCGAGCTTGCTCTTGATGAGCTCGATGGCGGGCAGCATGCGGTCGCGATGCAGGCCGTCCGGATAGAGCAGGTCGGGATCGTAGTTGGACGTCATCACGAACTGCACGCCGTTTTTGAAGAGCCCGTCGAGCAGGCGATAGAGGATCATCGCGTCGGCAATGTCCGAGACGTGGAATTCGTCGAAGCAGATCAGGCGATAGCGCTTCGCAATGCGGCGCGCGAGTTCGTCGAGCGGATCGGCCGTGCCCTTGAGTTCTTCGAGCTCGCGATGCACTTCGCGCATGAATTCGTGAAAGTGCAGGCGCGTCTTGCGCTGCAGCGGCACGACCGCATAGAAGCTGTCCATCAGGAAGCTCTTGCCGCGCCCCACCCCGCCCCACATGTAGACGCCGCGCGGCAGGTCCGGGTGGATCAAAAACTTCTTGAACGCGTTGGAGCGTCGCGACTTGTATTCGGCCCACTCGTCGTAGCACCGCTGCAGCCGGTCGATCGCGGCGCGCTGCGCCGTATCGGGCTTGTATCCCCGTTTCTGCAGTTCGTTTTCGTAGTATTCGGTGACGTTCATTTTGTGGACCACAAACGAGGAAAGGCGGGAGGGCAAATGCCCACCCGCCTCTGTACGTGATGCGAGGTACTGCGAAGCGGGGCGCCATCTCTTCGAAAGGCCGGCCGCCCCGCCCTTGCGCATTACATGTTGAGCGCGCGCTTGTCGGTGGCGAGCGCCGCTTCGCGCATGACTTCGGACAGCGACGGGTGCGGATGGCAGATGCGGCCGATGTCTTCGGCGGCCGCCTTGAACTCCATCGCCACCACGGCTTCCGCGACCAGGTCCGATGCGTTCGCCGAGATGATGTGCACGCCGAGCAGCTCGTCGGTCTTCGCGTCGGCGATCATCTTCACGAAGCCGTCGGCCTTGTTGATGCCGAGCGCGCGGCCGTTCGCCATGAACGGGAACTGGCCCGTCTTGATGTCGCGGCCTTCGGCCTTGAGCTGCTGCTCCGTCTTGCCGACCCATGCGATTTCCGGCTCGGTGTAGATCACCCACGGAATGCAGTTGTAGTCGATGTGCGGCTTCTGGCCGTCGATGATCTCGGCCACCAGCACGCCTTCGTCCTCGGCCTTGTGCGCGAGCATCGGGCCGCGCACCACGTCGCCGATCGCGTAGACGTTCGGCACGCTCGTCGCGCAGTGATCGTCGACGTCGATGAAGCCGCGCTCGTTGGCCTTCAGGCCGATCGCTTCGAGACCGAGGTTGTCGGTGTTCGGCACGCGGCCGACCGACACGATCAGGCGGTCGGCTTCGAGCACTTGCGCGTTGCCGTCCTTGTCGGTGTAGTTGATCGTGACGTTCTTCTCCGTCGCCTTCACTTCACCGACCTTCACGCCGACGTGAATGTCGAGACCCTGCTTCTTGAAGAGCTTGGCTGCTTCCTTCGCGAGCGCCTGGTCAGTCGCGCCGAGGAATTCCGGCAGCGCTTCGAGGATCGTGACGTCGGCGCCGAGGCGGCGCCATACCGAGCCGAGCTCCAGACCGATCACGCCTGCGCCGATCACGGCCAGCTTCTTCGGCACCGAGTCGAACGTGAGCGCGCCTTCGTTGTCGGAGATGATCTTGTTGTCGACCGGAATGCCAGGCAGGTGACGCGCCTTCGAGCCCGTCGCGATGATGACGTTCTTCGCCGTGACGACTTCAGTTTCACCTTCGCCGCTCACTTCGATCTGCACGCCGGCGTCGGTCTTGCCCGTGAACTTGCCATGGCCCTTGAGCCAGGTGATCTTGTTCTTGCGGAACAGGAACTCGATGCCCTTCGTCATCTTCTCGACGATGCCTTCCTTGCGGGCGATCATCTTCGCGACGTCGATCTTGACGTCACCCACGCTGATGCCGTGGTCGGCGAGGTGGTGCTGGGCGTTCTCGAACTCTTCCGACGAGGCGAGCAGCGCCTTCGACGGAATGCAGCCGACGTTCAGGCAGGTGCCGCCGAGCTTCAGCGCGCCGGCCGGGTTCTTCCATTTTTCGATACAGGCAACCGACTTGCCGAGCTGCGCGGCGCGGATCGCCGCGATATAGCCGCCGGGGCCGGCGCCGATCACGACGACGTCAAATTCTTTGGACATGGTCATCCTTTCGATACGTGAGCGCGGCGCGCGGACCCCGGTTTCCGGAATCCGCGCGCGCAGCGCTCAGTGTGGGACTGGTACTGGACTAACTGCGAGACTAACTGCGAGACTAACTGCGAGACGAACAGCGCTTACAGGTCGAGCAGCAGGCGAGCCGGATCTTCCAGCGCGTCCTTCATCGCGACGAGCGACAGCACGGCTTCGCGGCCGTCGATGATGCGGTGGTCGTACGACATCGCGAGGTAGTTCATCGGACGGATCACGATCTGGCCGTTCTCCACAACCGCACGCTCCTTCGTGGCGTGCACGCCGAGGATCGCCGACTGCGGCGGGTTGATGATCGGGGTCGAGAGCATCGAGCCGAACACGCCGCCGTTCGAGATCGAGAACGTACCGCCCGTCATTTCCTCGATCGAGAGTTTGCCGTCCTTGGCCTTCTGGCCGAATTCGGCGATCTTCTTCTCGATGTCGGCGAGGCTCATCTGGTCTGCATTGCGCAGGATGGGCACCACCAGACCGCGCGGCGAACCGACCGCGATACCGATGTCGAAGTAGCCGTGGTAGACGATGTCGTTGCCGTCGATCGACGCGTTCACGAGCGGGAACTTCTTCAGCGCATGCACGGCCGCCTTCACGAAGAACGACATGAAGCCGAGCTTCACGCCATGTTCCTTCTCGAACTTGTCCTTGTACTTGTTGCGCAGGTCCATGACCGGCGCCATGTTCACTTCGTTGAACGTCGTGAGGATGGCGTTGGTTTGCTGCGACTCGAGCAGACGCTCGGCGATACGCGCACGCAGACGCGACATCGGCACGCGCTGTTCCGGACGGTCGTTGAGCCAGTTCGCAGCCGATGCCGGTGCGCTGACTTGCGGCAGCGACGGCTTGGCGGCAGCCGGCTTCGATGCCGGTGCTGCTGCCGGAGCGGCCTTCGGTGCGCCAGCGCCGAGGACGTCCTGCTTCGTGATGCGGCCGTCACGGCCCGTGCCGGCGACGTCGGCACCCGACAGGCCCTTCTCGGCCATCAGCTTGTTCGCTGCGGGCGAGGCAATGGTGCTGCTCGAATCCGTAGCGGCGGCTGCAGCGGCCGGAGCGGCTGCAGGCGCGGCGGCAGCCGGAGCGGCAGCAACTGCGGGAGCAGCAGCAGCGCCAGCCTTGGCTTCCGTGTCGATCTTCGCGATCACTTGCTCGCTCGTGACGGTCGAGCCGTCGCCGACCACGATCTCGCTCAGCACGCCGGCTGCGGGCGCGGGCACTTCGAGCACGACCTTATCGGTTTCGATCTCGATGACGACTTCGTCCTGGGCGACAGCTTCGCCCGGCTTCTTCTTCCACTGCAGCATCGTGCCTTCCGACACCGACTCCGAAAACTGAGGGACCTTGACTTCTACGATAGCCATGTGATTTTCCTGAATACTTTATCGGGGACATCCCCGTATGACGAACCGGGTCGCGCACGTGAGCGCGGGAAAGTGCGCGTTTGTTCACACACTTTCCCGGTTCGGTTTGCTCTTTGTGCTTACTTCGCGACCTGCGCGCCCTTCAGGCGGCCGAACGCACCTTCGATCAGCGCCTTCTGCTGCTCGTAGTGCTTCGCGTAGTAGCCGACGGCCGGCGAGGCGGAAGCCGGACGGCCGCTGTACGCGAGCTTCTGGCCTTCCTTCATGCCTTCGCGCAGATGGTGCTCGATGTAGAACCACGGGCCCTGATTCTGCGGCTCGTCCTGCACCCAGACCACTTCCGTCGCGTTGTCGTACTTCTTCAGTTCCGCTTCGAACTGCTTGTGCGCGAACGGATAGAGCTGTTCGATACGGATGATCGCGACGTCGTTCGCCTTCGCTTCGCGGCGATGCGCGACGAGGTCGAAGTACACGCGGCCCGAGCAGGCCACCACGCGCTTGACCTTCTTCGCGTCGATGGCTTCGTCCACTTCACCGATGACCGGCTGGAATGTGCCCTTCGCGAGTTCGGACAGATCCGACACGGCTTCCTTGTGACGCAGCAGCGACTTCGGCGTGAAGATGATGAGCGGCTTGCGGAACAGGCGGATCATCTGGCGGCGCAGCACGTGGAAGATCTGGGCCGGCGTGGTCGGCTGAACGACCTGCATGTTGTGCTCGGCGCACAGTTGCAGGAAACGCTCGATACGCGCCGACGAGTGCTCCGGACCCTGGCCTTCGTAGCCGTGCGGCAGCAGCATCGTGAGACCCGACACGCGGCCCCACTTCACTTCGCCCGACGAGATGAACTGGTCGATCACGACCTGCGCACCGTTGACGAAGTCGCCGAACTGGCCTTCCCACGCGACGAGCGTGTTCGGCTCGGCGGTCGAGTAGCCGTATTCGAAGCCCAGCACCGCCTCTTCCGAGAGCACCGAGTCGATCACCGTGAACTGCGCCTGGTTCTCGCCGATGTTCTGCAGCGGGATGTAGGTGCCGTCGTTCCAGCGTTCGCGGTTCTGGTCGTGCAGAACGGCGTGGCGGTGCGTGAACGTGCCGCGGCCCGAGTCCTGGCCCGTGAGGCGCACTGCGTAGCCCGAAGCGACCAGCGACGCGAACGCGAGGTGTTCGCCCATGCCCCAGTCGAGCTTCGCTTCGCCCTTGCCCATCGCGCGGCGGTCGTTGATGACGCGCTCGACCAGCGGGTGAACCTTGAAGTTCTCGGGAATCGTGGTGATGCGTTCAGCGAGGCGCTTGAGCTCGGCGAGCGGCACTGCGGTATCGGCGGCGTCGGTCCACTTGCGGTTCAGGAACGGCACCCAGTCCACCGCGTACTTGCTCTTGTAGTTCGAGAGCACGGGGTCGACCGTGTGGTGACCTTCGTCCATCGCGGCGCGGTAGGCCTTGACGTAGTTGTCGCCGTCTTCGGCCGTGATGACGCCCTGCTGCACGAGCTTCTCGGCGTACAGCGCACGGGTGCCCGGGTGCTGCGCGATCTTCTTGTACATGAGCGGCTGCGTGACAGCCGGCGTGTCCTGCTCGTTGTGGCCGAGCTTGCGGAAGCAGACGATGTCGACGACCACGTCCTTGTGGAACTGCATGCGGAATTCGACCGCGAGCTGGATCGCCAGCACGACCGCTTCCGGATCGTCGCCGTTCACGTGCAGCACCGGCGCCTCGATCATCTTGACCACGTCGGTGCAGTAGAGCGTCGAACGCGCGTCGCGCGGGTCCGAGGTCGTGAAGCCGATCTGGTTGTTGATGACGATGTGCAGCGTGCCGTGCGTGCCGTAACCGCGCGTTTGCGCGAGGTTCAGCGTTTCCATCACGACGCCCTGGCCCGCGAAGGCCGCGTCGCCGTGGATCTGCACCGGCAGCACCTGCAGGCCGTTTTCGTCGCCGCGGCGATCCATACGGGCCTTCGCCGAACCCTCGACCACCGGGTTGACGATTTCGAGGTGCGACGGGTTGAACGCGAGCGACAGGTGGACCGGGCCGCCTTCGGTCGTGACGTCCGACGAGAAGCCCTTGTGGTACTTCACGTCGCCTGCCGGCAGGTCGTCGACGTGCTTGCCTTCGAATTCGGCGAAGAGGTCGGCCGGCATCTTGCCGAGCGTGTTGACCAGCACGTTCAGGCGGCCACGGTGAGCCATGCCGATGACGATTTCCTGCACGCCCTTCGCGCCTGCGTGACGGACGGTTTCGTCCATCGCGGCGATGAAGGACTCGCCGCCTTCGAGCGAGAAGCGCTTCTGGCCGACGTACTTGGTGTGCAGGAAGCGCTCGAGGCCTTCGGCGGCCGTCAGGCGCTGCAGGATGTGCTTCTTCTTCTCGTTCGAGAAGTTCGGCGTCGAGCGGATCGACTCGAGGCGCTCCTTCCACCAGCGCTTCTGTTCAGGATCGCTGATGTACATGTATTCCGCGCCGATCGTACCGCAGTACGTGTCGCGCAGCGCCTTGACGATCTCGCGCAACGACGCGCGCTCGAACCCGAAATACAGGTTCGTGGCGCTGAACGTCTCGTCCATGTCGGCTTCGGTGAAGTCGTAGAACGCGGGCTCGAGCTCGGGAATATTCGGACGTTCGCGACGCTTGAGCGGATCGAGGTTGGCCCATTGCGAGCCGAGGAATCGATACGCGCCGATCAAGGACTGAACGTAGACCTGCTTGCGCGCCGTGGCGAGATCTTCGCCGCCGCCGCGTGCAACGAATGCGTTGGCCTTCGCGCGTTGAGCGAAGGACTCGACGATCGGCCCGTGGGCGATGTCGTTGTCGGCAGTGCCACTCGACGACGGCACGTTTTGCAGTGCGTCGAAGTATTCGCGCCAGGTGTCCGGAACGGACGCAGGGTTGTCAAGATATGCTTCGTATAGCTCTTCGACATACGGAGCATTGCCGCCGAACAAATAGGAGTTCAGCTGGAATTGCTTCATCGTTTCCGACATTTACGCTCACCTTTCTTCGAGTTTCTCGAGAAATAGCGGGTTACTCAACCTTCCGCGCCACGGCCTGACCGTTTAGCGGATTGCGAATCAAGTCTGCTTGGAAGGACCTAAATCATGCATCGGCGGAAGTATAGCGCATAAGCGCATCTTTCCACATGATGCAATGCGACCGAACAACGCGCGGGAAGCCTTTGCATACGGGCTTTTGCGCCGTTCGCAATACTCCTTTCCTGCAGCGCAACACAATCTCCGCCAGACGCAAAAAAGCCGCCCGTAAAGCGGCGGCTCTTCTGTGTTTCTGTTTGCATTGCAGTGCGGAAAAAAGCGGTGACTGCAAATTACTCGGCAGCGGCTTCGCGGCTCGCGCGGCGACGCTCGTGCTCTTTGAGATGGCGCTTGCGCAGGCGGATCGACTGCGGCGTGACTTCCACGAGTTCGTCGTCGTCGATGAATTCCACCGCGTATTCGAGCGACATCTGGATCGGCGGCACGAGGCGCACGGCTTCGTCGGTGCCCGAGGCGCGCACGTTCGTGAGCTGCTTGCCCTTGATCGGGTTCACGACGAGGTCGTTGTCACGGCTGTGAATGCCGATGATCATGCCTTCGTACAGCGCGTCGCCCGGCTTCACGAACATGCGGCCGCGATCCTGCAGCTTCCACAGCGCGTAGGCAACGGCGGCGCCGTCGTCCTGCGAGATCAGCACGCCGTTGCGGCGTTCGCCGAGCGTCCCTTCCTTGATCGGGCCGTATGCATCGAACACGTGGCTCATCAGGCCCGTGCCGCGCGTGAGCGTCATGAACTCGCCCTGGAAGCCGATCAGGCCACGTGCCGGAATACGGTACTCCAGACGCGTGCGGCCACGGCTGTCCGACGCCATGTCGAGCATTTCGCCCTTGCGGCGGCCGAGTTCTTCCATCACGCCGCCCTGGTGGCTGTCTTCGACGTCCACGGTCAGCAATTCGTACGGCTCCTGCTTCACGCCGTCGACTTCGTGCAGCACCACGCGCGGACGCGACACGGCCAGCTCGTAACCTTCGCGGCGCATGTTTTCGATCAGGATCGTGAGGTGCAGTTCGCCACGGCCCGACACTTCGAACGTGGTTTCATCGCCGGTGTCCTTCACGCGCAGCGCGACGTTGTGGTTCAGCTCCTTCGTGAGACGGTCGCGGATCTGGCGGCTCGTCACGAACTTGCCTTCCTTGCCCGCGAGCGGCGACGAGTTCACGAGGAAGTTCATCGTGAGCGTCGGCTCGTCGACCGTGATCATCGGCAGGGCTTCGGGGTTGTCGATCGCGCAGATCGTCGCGCCGATGCCGATGTCTTCGATGCCGTTGATCAGCACGATGTCGCCCGCTTCGGCCGATTCGACCTGCACGCGCTCTAAGCCGCTGAACGACAGCACCTGGTTGATCTTGCGGTTCATCACCTCGCCATCCGGGCCGAAGCGCAGCGCCACGGGTTGACCGGGCTTGATGCGGCCGCGCTTGATCCGGCCCACGCCGATGCGGCCGACGTAGGTCGAATAGTCGAGTGACGTGATCTGGAGCTGCAGCGGGCCTTCCGGATCGGCGTCGCGCACGGGCACGTGCTCGAGGATCGCTTCGAACAGCGGGCGCATATCGCCTTCGCGCGCATCCGGGGAGAGCGAGGCGTAGCCGTTCAGGCCCGAGGCGTACACCACCGGGAAGTCGAGCTGCTCTTCGGTCGCGCCGAGCTTGTCGAACAGATCGAACGTCTGGTTGATCACCCAGTCGATGCGGGCACCCGGGCGGTCGATCTTGTTGACGACGACGATCGGCTTCAGGCCGAGCGCGAGCGCCTTCTTCGTGACGAAGCGCGTTTGCGGCATCGGGCCTTCCACGGCGTCGACGAGCAGCAGCACCGAGTCGACCATCGAGAGCACGCGCTCCACTTCGCCGCCGAAGTCGGCGTGGCCCGGGGTGTCGACGATGTTGATGTGGGTGCCTTCGTACTCGACCGCGCAATTCTTCGCGAGAATCGTGATGCCGCGCTCTTTTTCGATGTCGTTCGAATCCATGACGCGTTCGGCGATCTGCTGGTTGTCGCGGAAGGTGCCGGACTGGCGCAGCAGTTGGTCGACGAGCGTGGTCTTGCCGTGGTCGACGTGGGCAATGATGGCGATGTTGCGAAGAGCGCGGGACATAGGAACCTGGGTACAGTTGAGTGCGCCGCGCATGCCCTGCTGGCAGGCCCGGCTCGGGCGCGCGGCCACCGCCTCGAGCCCACCGGCACATTACAGGCAACTTTACATTTGCCTGGTTTTGCCTAGTGCTGGCGGCTCGGTTCAGCAGCGCTGCAATGGCGCACTTTTGGGAACCTGAAATTATAGCATGCGCGGATGAAATGATCCTGCGCAAATAAGGGAGCACCCTGGATCGGCTGGTGCCGGCGTGGCTGCGGCGCAACGTGGGCAATGCGATTCCGCCAGGATGGGCAGACCGGCGCAACTCGAGAAATATCCTAACCGGCGCGCGGTTCTCTGCGAATTTTCTCACGTCCCGCGGGGCGGATTAAGCCCCTACGCTGCAAAGGTTTCTCGGCAAAGGCAGAATAAACCTTGCCGCGTCAACTAACCGCCCCTATAATTCCTGCCTGGTCAACCATTGCAGTCGCAGCAGAATCATGACAGTTTCGACTCCCCCGCCCCCGCCCGAAGTCCGCGACTACGACCTCGGAGAGAGCGTCGGCTACCTGATCTCGCGGGTGAAATCGACCATGTCGAACATGGTCACCCAGCGCGCCGTTGCTGAACTCGGCGTGACGAGTCAGCAGGCCAGCATTCTCTTCATGGTGGCGACCGGCAAATGTACGCTCGCAGCCGAGCTGGCACGCGAGTACGGCATCGACGCGAGCGCGGTCACGCGGCTTGTCGACCGGCTCGAGAAGCGCGGGCTCCTGCAGCGCGTGCGCAGCTCCGAGGACCGCCGCGCGGTGCACCTCGCGCTCACGCCGGAGGGCCTCGCGATCGCCGCGCGCATGCCGGCGATCTTCCGCAGCGTGACGCAGCATCTCTCCGCCGGCTTCACGCCGGAGGAAGTCGGCTTTCTGAAAAGCATGTTGCGGCGGATCCTCGCGAATAGCTGCGAAGCTGGCCAGAGCTCGAACCCGAACCCGCCGGCGAATTGATGACAAGGCAAGCAAATTTGAACTCGCCGCAAGAGAAAATAGCTGCATCGTCCAGTATCACTACACCCCTCACGCATCGAGACGAGCAATGAAATCCCAAACCGAGTTTGCGCCGGGCCCGGCCGTGCGGGCACTGTCCTGCCGGGCGGCGGTCGCCGCCGCGGTGGCGGCGCTCGCCCTTTCGGGTTGCGCGAACTACATCGGCATCAAGAGCGACAAGACCATCGACGCGCCGCAGCAGTTCGAAACCTCCCAAAGCATTCCGGCACAGGGCGGCCAGTGGCCCACGCTCGATTGGGCGAACCAGTTCGGCGACCCGCAGTTGCCGCGGCTGATCGACGAGGCCCTCGATGGCAACCCGACCATCGCGCAGGCGCAGGCGCGCCTTGCGAAGGCTTCGTCGTACATCGAAACCTCCCGCTCGGCGCTTTTCCCGAAGGCTAACCTCAGCTACTCCTGGACGCGCCAGCTGTATTCGGCCAACGCCCTGTTCCCGCCGCCGTACGGCGGCACCTGGTACAGCGAGAACAACGTGCTCGCGAGCGCCTCGTGGGATCTGGACCTCTGGGGCAAGAACCGCCAGCGCCTCGCGCAGGCCGTCTCCTCCCAGCGTGCGGCCGAAGCCGACATGCAACAGGCGCGCATCACGCTCGCCTCATCGGTAGCCCGCACGTATAACCAGCTCGCCCAGCTCTACGAGCTGCGCGACATCGCCGTGCACGAGATCGACAACCGCAAGACCATCGGCACGATCACGAACGGCCGCGTGGTCGCGGGCCTCGACACCAACGTCGAGAAACAGACCGCGAACGGCAACATCGCGTCGAGCCAGGCGAACCTCTCGCAGATCGACGGCCAGATCGAATCCGTGCGCTACCAGTTGGGCGCGCTGCTCGGCAAGGGCCCCGATCGCGGGCTGCAGATCGCGAAGCCCGTGCTCAACCCGGCGGCGAACGTCGCCCTGCCCGACAACCTGCCCGCCGACCTGCTCGCGCGCCGACCCGACATCGTCGCGGCGCGCTGGCAGGTGGAAGCCGCGATGCACGACGTGAAGGAAGCGAAAGCCGAGTTCTATCCCGACGTGAACCTCGCGGCGGGCTTCGGCTTCGATGCGTTCGGCTGGGGCAAATTCCTGAACTTCACGAGCCGCCAGGCGAACTTCGGGCCGGCCGTGCATCTGCCGCTCTTCGACGCGGGCGCACTGCGCGCGCAACTCAAGGGGCGCTACGCCGACTTCGAGCTCGATGTGGCGAATTACAACCAGACGCTGATCGGCGCGTTCCAGGACGTGGCCACCGGCGTGTCGGCGATTCGCTCGGCGGACAAGCAGCTCGTGGACGCCCAGCGCGCGCTCGATGCCTCGACGAGCGCCTGGCAGCTCGCCGTGATCCGCTACAAGGCAGGGCTCTCCGAGCAGCTCCAGGTGCTCAACGCCGACCAGAACCGCCTCGCCGCGGAGCAGACGGTGGCGAACCTGAAGGCGCAGCGCCGCGACCAGCAGATGGCGCTCATCAAGTCGCTCGGCGGCGGCTTCGATGCGCACGACGCGCAAATCGCGCCGCCGACGGAGGTCGGCAGCGAAGCGGCCAGCGACACTCGCGGCCAGAGCGACGTGAACGGCGCGCCCTGGCGCGGCACGCGGGCGGCAACGCCGGCGCAGAGCGCGACGGCATCGGCAGGCGCCGCGCCGGCAACGAACTGAGCGCGAGGCCTGGCAGCAAGCCGGACACAAACAACTGAACGAACAGCACGCAAGAACCCGGAGATCCTTCCATGAGCACCCCCCAGCAGCCGGCCGCCAACCCGCAGCCGAACGCGAACAGCGGCAAGCGCAAGCGCATGATGACGCTGCTTGTCCTCGTGATCGTGATTGCAGCCGTTGCCTACGGCCTCTATTACTTCCTCGTCGCGCGCTTCACCGAGAGCACGGACGACGCCTATGTGAACGGCAACGTCGTCCAGATCACGCCGCAAGTCACCGGCACGGTGATCGCACTGAAAGCGGACGACACGCAAACCGTCAACGTCGGTGACCCGCTCGTGCTGCTCGACCCGGCCGATGCGCGCGTCACGCTCGAGCAAACGGAAGCACAGCTCGCGCAGACGGTGCGCCAGGTGCGCGGCCTCTTCGCCGACGACAGCCAATACGAAGCGCAGGTCGCGCAGCGTCAGTCCGATCTCTCTCGCGCGCAGGACGACCTGCGCCGCCGCATGCAGGTCGCGCAAACAGGCGCCGTCTCGCAGGAAGAAATCTCGCATGCCCGCGACGCCGTGCGCAGCGCCGAAGCGGCGCTCGAAGCCGCTCAGCAGCAGCTCGCCGCGAACCGCGCGCTGACCGCGAACACGACCATCGCCAATCACCCGAACGTGGAGGCCGCCGCCGCGAAGGTGCGCGACGCCTATCTCGCGAATGCGCGCAACACGCTGCCCGCGCCGGTCACGGGCTACGTGGCGAAGCGTTCGGTGCAGGTGGGTCAGCGCGTGTCGCCGGGCAATCCGCTCATGTCGGTGGTGCCGCTGAACTCGCTGTGGGTCGACGCCAACTTCAAGGAAGTGCAACTGAAGCACATGCGCATCGGCCAGCCGGTCGAGATGACGGCCGACGTGTATGGCTCGTCGGTGGTCTATCACGGCAAGGTGGTGGGTTTCTCGGCCGGCACGGGCTCGGCCTTCTCGCTGCTGCCCGCGCAGAACGCCACGGGTAACTGGATCAAGGTGGTTCAGCGTCTGCCGGTGCGTATCTCGCTCGATCCGGAAGACCTGCAGAAGCACCCACTGCGCATCGGCCTGTCGATGCAGGTGGACGTGAGCATCCGCAACGATTCCGGCACCCAGCTCGGCAACGCCCAGAACACGGTGTACGAGACCGACGTGTTCGCAAAGTACGGCGCGGAGGCCGATGCGGAGATCGCTCGCATCATCGCTGAAAACGCCGGCCCGAATGCGCACAAGGCGGTTAGCAATGCCGCCGGCAACGCGGGTAGCAAGGCGCAGGTTTCGTCCGCGCACGCCGCGAAGTCCGGCGCCAAGGGCTAATTGAAGCCGCTGAATGAAGCGCTGACAAAAGCACTCGCAAACGCTGGCGCGGGCTGATCCTCAGCCCGCGCCAGCGTCGCTTCGCGTTGCCTCGAACCGGTCAACCAGAAAGGACTCCATGGCAGCACCACAAGCACCCGTCGCCCATGCGCCGCTGCAGGGCGCGCAACTCGTGATCGGCACCATCGCGGTGTCGCTCGCGGTGTTCATGAACGTGCTCGACACCTCGATCGCGAACGTGTCGATCCCGTCGATTTCGGGCGACCTCGGCGTGTCGTCGGACCAGGGCACATGGGTCATCACTTCGTTCGCGGTTGCCAACGCGATCTCGGTGCCGCTGACCGGCTGGCTCACCGACCGCATCGGTCAGGTGCGCCTGTTCATGGCGTCGATCATCCTGTTCGTGATCTCGTCGTGGCTGTGCGGCCTCGCCCCCACGCTGCCCTTCCTCCTCGCTTCGCGCGTTCTGCAGGGCGCCGTGGCCGGTCCGATGATCCCGCTCTCGCAAACGCTGCTGCTCGCCAGCTATCCGCGGGCGAAGGCGCCCATGGCGCTCTCGATGTGGTCGATGACCACGCTCATCGCGCCGGTGGCCGGCCCGATTCTCGGCGGCTGGATCTCCGACAACATCTCGTGGCCGTGGATCTTCTACGTGAACATTCCGGTCGGCATCGTCGCGGCGCTCGCCACTTGGGCGATTTTCCGCAACCGCGATTCGGTCGTGAAGAAGGCGCCGATCGACGGCGTGGGGCTCGCGCTCCTCATCATCTGGGTCGGTTCGCTGCAAGTGATGCTCGACAAGGGCAAGGATCTGGACTGGTTCTCGTCCACCACGATCATTGTGCTCGCGCTCACCGCGGTAATCGCGTTCGCGTTCTTCGTGGTGTGGGAGCTGACCGCCGATCACCCCGTGGTCGACCTGTCGCTGTTCGCACGGCGCAATTTCACGGGGGGCACGGTCGCGCTCTCGGTGGGCTATGGCCTTTACTTCGGCAACCTCGTGCTGCTGCCGCTGTGGCTGCAGACCGATATCGGCTACACGGCCACCGATGCGGGCCTCGTGATGGCGCCCGTGGGCTTCTTCGCGATCCTGCTCTCGCCGGTCACCGGCAAGATCCTGCCGCGCACCGATCCGCGCTATATCGCGACAACGGCGTTCCTCGTGTTCGCGCTGTGCTTCTGGATGCGCTCGCGCTACACCACGGGCGTGGACACCTGGGCGCTCACGCTGCCGACGCTCATTCAGGGCATCGGCATGGCGGGCCTCTTCATTCCGCTCGTGTCGATCACGCTCTCGGGACTGCCGGGTCATCGCATTCCCGCGGCATCGGGCCTTTCGAACTTCGTGCGGATCATGTGCGGCGGCATCGGCACCTCGATCTTCGAAACCGCGTGGGATCACCGCACGACGTTTCACCACGCACGCCTCACCGAAGTGGCGACGCCGACCAACCCGGTCTTCAATCAGTCGATGCAGCAGTTCCAGAGCGCGGGTCTCGATCCCTCGCAGGCGCATGGGCTGTTCGAGCGTATGCTTTCGCAGCAGGCCGCGCAGCTCGGGGTGAACGACCTCTTCTGGATCTCCTCGATGATCTTCATCGTGCTGATCGCGCTCATCTGGATCACGCGACCCGAGCGCGCAGGCGGCGCCGATGCGGGCGCGGCGGCATCGGCGGCGCATTGAGGCTCCGGCGCTGCTCAAGCGGGAGAAGGCGCCGATAGCAAAACGGCACGTCCGGTTGTTCTCCGGCGTGCCGTTACTGTTTGTGGGCCCCGCGCGCTTGGGGGGCGCTTCGGGCGCGTTGTGGCCGGTGCTCAGCCCGCGCCGCTCACGACCAGCCGCTCCGGCGCGAGCACCCCGTTCGCGGCCTTTGCGACGCCGAGCAAACGCCCGTCTTCCGCATACACGCGGACCCGCTCCGCCGCCTCGCAGACCGCACGGTCGAGCACCAGCTCGTTGAGCGGCAAGCGCTGGCCGTGGGTGAAGCGGCGCGCAGCGTCCGCACCGAGCGTCACCGCGGGAAACGTCGAGAGCAACGCGTCCACGGGCCTCAGCCAGCTATCGCGCGCGGGCTCGTCGGCGGCGGTGAGCGCGTCGAGCGTGACCGCATGCTCGAGGGTGAGCGCGCCCACGCCGGTACGACGCAGCATCGCCAGATGCGCGCCGCAGCCCAGCGCCTCGCCGATATCCTCGGCGAGCGTACGGACGTACGTGCCCTTGCTGCAGGTCACGCGAAACGTCACCTCGGGCACTTCAGGCAGCGCGCACGCGATCATCTCCAGCGCAAGGATCTTCACCTGGCGCCCTTCGCGCTCGACCGTCTGACCCGCACGCGCATATTCGTAGAGCGGCTTGCCGTCGCGCTTGAGCGCCGAATACATCGGCGGCACCTGCACGATGTCACCGAGAAAACGCGTCATCGCTTCCCGCACCCGGGCTTCGTCGCACGCGACCTCGCGCGTCTCGATCGCCTCGCCTTCGGCGTCGCCGGTGGCCGTGCGAATGCCGAGACGCATCGTCGCCTCATAGGTCTTGTCGGCTTCGAGCAGATCCTGCGAAAACTTGGTCGCCTCGCCGAAGCACAGCGGCAGCAAGCCCGACGCGAGCGGATCGAGCGTGCCGGTATGGCCCGCCTTCTTCACACGATAGAGACGCTTTGCGCGAATCAGCGCGTCGTTGCTGGACAGGCCGACGGGCTTGTCGAGCAGCAGCACGCCGTCGAGCAGGCGTCGGGGCACCTTCGGTCGGGCCGCGTCAGGTCGGGCCGCGTCAGGTCGGGCCGCGTCCTGGTTCTGTTTCGATGATGCAGTCATGCTGGCCGCGTCAGTCGTCCTTCGCCCGCGTGGCGTTGGCCTCGTCGATCAGGCGCGACATCGCGACACCCTTTTCGACCGACTCGTCGTAGTGGAAATGCAGCGTCGGCACCGTGTGAATGTGCAGACGTTTGAAGAGCTGGTTGTGCAGGTGGCCCGCGGCGTGATTGAGCGCTTCCTGCGTGGTCTTCGGGTCGCCCGTGAGGGTCGTGAAGTAGACCTTCGCGTGCGCGTAGTCGGGCGTGAGTTCCACGCTCTGGATGGTCACGAGACCCACGCGCGGATCTTTCACTTCGCGCATCAGCTCCGACAGATCGCGCTGGATCTGATCGGCGATCTGGACGTTGCGATTCGGAGTAGAACGTTTTTTCGGCATGATGATTCCACCTCTTGATCTGCGAGGCATTCAGGCGGCGTTGCGTCGTCGAGGCGCACACGGCCGCGCAAAAACAAAACGGGCGGGGCTGGCCAGCGCCTGCCCCGCCCGTTATCGGCAAGCGGGCGACCCCCAGGTCTGCCCGCGGGCGCCGCCGTGTTACAGCGTACGCGCGACTTCGGTGATCTCGAACACTTCGAACTGGTCGCCTTCGACGATGTCGTTGAAGTTCTTCACCGACATACCGCACTCGAAGCCTTGCTTGACTTCCTTGACGTCGTCCTTGAAGCGCTTGAGCGAATCGAGCTCGCCGGTGTGGATGACCACGTTGTTGCGCAGCACACGCACCGACGACGAACGCTTGACGATACCGTCCGTGACCATACAGCCCGCCACCGTGCCGACCTTCGGCACCTTGAAGACCTGGCGCACTTCGACCATGCCGGTAATGACTTCGCGCTTCTCCGGCGCCAGCATGCCCGACATCGCCGCCTTCACCTCATCCACAGCGTCGTAGATGATGTTGTAGTAGCGGATGTCCACGCCGTTGGTCTCGGCCAGCTTGCGCGCCAGAGCGTCGGCACGCGTGTTGAAGCCGATGATGACCGCCTTCGAAGCCGTGGCGAGGTTGACGTCGCTTTCGCTGATGCCACCCACTGCGGCGTGCACGATCTGCACGCGCACTTCGCTCGTCGAGAGCTTGAGGAGCGCATGAACCAGCGCTTCCTGCGAGCCCTGCACGTCGGCCTTGACGATGAGCGGGAGGTTTTGCACTTCGCCTTCGCCCATTTGCTCGAGCATGTTCTCGAGCTTCGCGGCCTGCTGCTTCGCGAGCTTGACGTCGCGGAACTTGCCCTGACGGAACATGGCGATTTCGCGCGCCTTGCGCTCGTCCGGCAGAACGATGACTTCTTCGCCTGCGCCCGGCACTTCCGACAGACCCTGAATTTCGACCGGAATCGACGGGCCCGCTTCCTTCGTGGGCTTGCCGGTTTCGTCGAGCATGGCGCGCACGCGGCCATAAGCCGTACCTGCGAGCACCACGTCGCCGCGGTTCAGCGTACCCGACTGCACGAGCACGGTGGCAACCGGACCCTTACCCTTGTCGAGCTTCGCTTCGATCACGAGACCCTTGGCCGGCGCTTCGACCGGTGCCGTGAGTTCCAGTACTTCGGCCTGCAGCAGCACGTTTTCGAGCAGGTCGTCGATGCCCGCGCCGGTCTTCGCCGACACCGGCACGAACGGCGAGTCGCCGCCGTACTCTTCCGGCACGACGCCTTCCGCGACGAGTTCCTGCTTCACCCGCTCGGGGTTCGCATCGGGCTTGTCGATCTTGTTGATCGCCACGACGAGCGGCACGCCCGCGGCCTTCGCGTGCGAGATCGCTTCCTTCGTCTGCGGCATCACGCCGTCGTCGGCCGCGACCACGAGAATCACGATGTCCGTTGCCTTCGCACCGCGGGCACGCATGGCCGTGAAGGCCTCGTGACCCGGCGTGTCGAGGAACGTGATGACGCCACGCGGCGTTTCGACGTGGTAGGCGCCGATGTGCTGCGTGATGCCGCCCGCTTCGCCCGCTGCGACCTTGGCGCGGCGGATGTAGTCGAGCAGCGAGGTCTTGCCGTGGTCGACGTGACCCATGACGGTCACGACCGGCGGACGCGGCAACTGCTCGGCGTCCGTGCCCGTGGCCTGGCCTTCGACCAGCAGCGCTTCCGGATCGTCGAGCTTCGCGGCAACCGCACGGTGGCCGAGTTCCTCGACGATGATCATCGCCGTTTCCTGGTCGAGCATCTGGTTGATGGTGACCATCTGGCCCATCTTCATCATCACCTTGATGACTTCCGACGCCTTCACGGACATCTTGTGCGCGAGATCGGCCACGGTGATGGTTTCCGGCACGTGCACTTCACGCACGATCGGCTCGGTCGGTGCCTGGAACGTCGATGCGTCCTGGTGACGGCCACGGCCCTTCGGGCCGCCGCGCCAGCCGCGGTCCACGCCGCCCGACGAGTCGCCGCGCGTCTTGATGCCACGGCGCTTCGCTGCGTCGTCCTGCCAACCGCCCTTGCCTGCGCCCGGCTTCTTGTTGCGGTCGCCAGCGCCCGCGCCCGGCGCGCTCGTCGAGGGCGCTGCCGTCGTGGCAGGCTTCTTCGCCGCGGCGCCTGCACCGGCGGCCGGCCGTGCCGCTGCGCCTTCCGGACGGGCCGGCTTGTGCAGCGTGCCCTTGGCTTCGGCGGGCTTCGGCAGCTCGGCGGGCTTGGGCGCCTCGGGCGCCTTCACCTGCGCCTTGCGCGGCGTGTTCATCATTTCGCGAATCGCGCGCGCTTCGGCTTCGGCAGCCGCGCGGCGGCGGGCGATCTCGTCCTGTTCCTTCTGCGCCTTTTCGGCGGCTTCGCGTGCGGCGGCCTCGGCCTTCTGGGCCGCTTCGCGCTGCGCCGCGCGCTCGGCGGCGGCGCGCTGTTCTTCCTGCTGGTCCTGCGCCTGCTTCACTTCCTTCGCTTCCGCTTCGGCGTTGCGCTGCGCGGCTACGGCCTGGGCAGCGAGCTCGCGGGCGGCGGCATCGGCCGAGGCCTTCTTCTTTGCGACCTCTTCCTCGGCGCGGCGACGCTCGGCTTCGGCGGCCTCTTCGCGCGCACGGCGCTCGGACTCTTCACGCGCGAGCAGTTCCTGGCGCTCCTTGAGCTCCTGAGCCTGACGCTCGAGCAGTTCGGCCTCGCGGCGCGCTTCTTCCTCGCGGCGCTGCAGTTCCGCCTCTTCGGCGGCTGCGGCTGCGTCGGCTGCATGATTCGATGCCTCCGCCTCACCGGCGGACTCGTCGCGGCGGACGAACGTGCGCTTCTTGCGCACCTCGACCTGAATGGTGCGAGCCTTACCCGTCGAATCGGACTGCTTGATTTCCGACGTATGCCGTTTCGTCAGCGTGATCTTGCGCTTGTCCGCATCAGTCGAGCCGTGAGACTTGCGCAAGTGGTCGAGCAGACGCGCCTTGTCCGTTTCGGACAAGGAGTCAGCTTCGCTCGCTTTCGTGACGCCCGCCGCCTGCAGCTGCTCCAGCAGCACGCCTGCAGGCATTTTCAGTTCCGCGGCAAATTGGGCTACGTTGTTACTCGCCATTCATTCCTCTTAATGCAAGGACCGATTCCTTGCGGTTGACATCGGTTCATGCGGCCGTGGGTGCCCTGCATCCAGCAAGGCCCCGCCGCGATCAGATTAGTGGGTCATGGTCGCTTCCTGCTCGTCGCGCCCTGGTGTCGTTTCCCGTTGCCGGGTCACTCGAACCAGTGCTCACGCGCCTTCATGATCAACGCCTTGGCGGCGTCCTCTTCCATTCCCGTCATTTCGGTAAGCTCGTCCACGGCCAGCTCGGCGAGCTCGTCGCGGGTGTGAACTTCGTGCTCCGCGAGTTTCGCGAGCAGATCCGGGTCCATGCCGTCCAGGCTCTTCAGATCCAGGGCGGCGCTTTCCACCTTTTCCTCGTTCGCGATCGCTTGCGTGAGCAGCGCGTCGCGCGCGCGGTTGCGCAGCTCGTGCACGGTGTCCTCGTCGAACGCCTCGATTTCGAGCATTTCGTTGAGCGGCACGTAGGCGATTTCTTCGAGGCTCGTAAAGCCCTCGTCGATCAGGATGTCGGCGACTTCCTCGTCCACATCGAGACGCGCCATGAACAGGTCGCGCAATACCGTGCGCTCCTGGTTCTGCTTCTGCGCGGATTCGTCCGGCGTCATGATATTGATTTGCCAGCCGGTCAGTTCGCTGGCAAGACGCACGTTCTGGCCGCTACGGCCGATCGCGACCGCGAGTTCGCTCTCGTCGACCACCACGTCCATCGAATGCTTCTCTTCATCGACGACGATCGACTGCACGGCTGCCGGCGCGAGCGCGCCGATCACGAACTGGGCGGGATCTTCCGACCATAGCACGATGTCGACGTTTTCGCCACCGAGCTCATTGCGCACCGCCTGCACGCGCGAACCGCGAATGCCGACGCAGGTGCCGATCGGGTCGATGCGCTTGTCGTAAGCCACCACGCCGATCTTGGCGCGCACGCCAGGATCCCGCGCCGCCGCCTTGATCTCGAGCAGGCCTTGTTCGATTTCCGGCACTTCCATTTCGAACAGCTTCATCAGGAACTCGGGCGCCGTGCGCGAGAGCTCGATCTGCGGGCCGCGCGCGGTGCGGTCGACCTTGCCGATCCAGGCGCGCACGCGGTCGCCCACGCGCAGGTTTTCCTTCGGAATCAGCTGATCGCGGCGCAGCAGCGCTTCGACACGGCCCGACTCGACGATGAAGTTACCCTTGTCCATGCGCTTGACCGTGCCGGTCATGATGCTTTCGCCGCGCTCGAGGAAGTCGTTCAGGATCTGCTCGCGCTCGGCATCGCGCACTTTCTGCAGGATGACCTGCTTGGCGGCCTGCGCGCCGATGCGGCCGAACTCGACCGAAGGCACGGGCTGCTCGATGAAGCCGTCGATCTGCGCTTCGGGGTCTTGCTCGCGCGCTTCGAACAGCAGGATTTCCTGGTCCGGCTCCTGCAGGCCCGCCTCGTCCGGCACGACACGCCAGCGGCGAAACGTTTCGTGCTCGCCGCTTTCGCGGTCGATATGCACGCGGATATCCGCATCCTCGTCGAAGAGTTTCTTGGAGGCCGACGCAAGCGCCGCTTCAAGGGCGGCAAACACCACGTCCTTGTCGACATTCTTCTCGCGTGCCAGCGCATCCACCAGCATCAACACTTCGCGACTCATTGTTTGCGGCTCCTAAAGTCAACTTTTGGGACAAGGCGTGCTTTATCGATGTCCGCGAGCGTGAAATCGAGCATCGCAGGACCCGCCTTCCCTTCGAATTCCAGACCGATGGTTTCGCCTTCGGGAGCATGCACGATACCCCGGTACGATTTCCGTCCGTCCAATGGCTTTTTCAACGTGATTACCGCTTCGCAGCCTGCGAAGCGTTCGAAGTCCGCCAGCTTTTTCAGCGGACGGTCGAGCCCGGGCGACGAAACCTCGAGCCGCTCGTAGTCGATGTTCTCGACCGTCAAAACGTGCTGCAGCTGACGCGTGACCTTCTCGCAGTCCTCGATCGCGATCCCCGCGGGCTGATCGATGTAGATGGTCAGCATGCCGCGCCCGGTGCGCTCGAGGTCGACCAGCTCGTAACCGAGCCCGGTGACCGTGGTTTCAATCAGTTCCGTCAGTTGCACAATGCCCACTCCAGATGTTCGCGCGGGGGCCGGCAACTTCCTTCGCTCTCGTTCTTGCTTCGCTCGGGATTCGCGGGCCGCGCGCCAGGTGAGCGCGCGCTGCTCACCGACCTGCCCCCACGATGGCGAACGACCTGGCTCGTTGATTCTCCGCCCCCAAATTGACAATGCCGAACGTGAAACGTCGGCATTTGTCGGCATCCCTGCCAGGATTGCGCAAGGATTGATTCGGGGCGAACCAAAAAAAAATGGGCGAAACGCCCATCTTCTCACTTAGCCAGGTGGTCGCACCTGGGACGCGTATTACAGCGCAGTCAAACAGCCGCACGCCCAGCGACTTCGTGATTCTAGCCTTTTTTCGCCATTTACGCAAACCGCCGGTCAAGCCCGAGCGCCATTCTGCCGTTATTTCCGGGCCTGGCAGCGCGATTTTCACGCATATCAGCCGTTTTTTCGGCGCCGGTGGAAGGACCGAGAGTGGAATCCAGCGCCGCTAGCCCACGCGCTGACGCGCAAGCGGACGCCCGCCGCATGGTGCGGCCTGGCGTCGTGCCTCGCCTCGTCAGTGACCACGCGTGCGGTTGCGCGGTGCCCCGCGCTGGCCGCCACGGCTATTGCCGCCGGCGCGGTTGCCGGTGGTGTTGGCGTTGCCGCCAGTGCCGGGACCGCTGCGGCGATTGCCATTGGCATTGCCGCCTGCGCGCTTGCCGGCGCCCGCGCTCGGGGCGCGGTTGCCGTCGACCTCGCGCCC
>NZ_BBJJ01000033.1 GCF_000739815.1 Paraburkholderia mimosarum LMG 23256 = NBRC 106338 | reverse complement strand
CACGCTGCCGGCCGCCCAGCCGAACGCGAGCGCGCCGAGCCAGCGCGCGCCCGCCGCGGCGACGCCTGGCCAGTCCGTGCGATAGACCTGGCTTGCGCGCATGTTCGACCAGAGCTCGACGAGGTGCGCCGCGCCGTGCGCGAAGTGGTCGGCGTGGCTCGCGATCGAGGTGGCGTTGATCGCGCCCGCCGAAGTGCCGCAGATCACCGTGAAGGGCATGGCGCGGCGCGCGGGCTCGGCCGCGCGGGCCAGTTCGGCAAGCGCGCGCAACGCGCCGGCCTGGTAGGCCGCGCGCGCGCCGCCGCCCATCATCACGAGCGCGAGCCGCATGATGCCGACGCTCCCCGTTTTTGCCTTTCTGTTGCCTTTCTGTTGCCCCTCTTTGCCCTGCTGCGGCATCCGCCAGCACGATGCTGCGTGACGCGGCGCGCCTTACTCCGGCCGTGCCGGCGCCTTCTTCGCGCTGCGCGGCGCGCTGCGGCCCGCGCCGCCGTTGCTTTCGCTATTCGCGTTGCCGCCGCTTCGTTTGGCGGCGCTGCCGCCGCTGCTGCGTTTGGCCGTCGCGGCCTCGGTTTTCGCCTGCGCTTCGCTGACCGCGTCGGCGGCAGCTTGCGCGGCCTGGGCCGCGGCGGCGGGCTGCGCCAGGGCGAATTGCGCGAGCTGGTTGAACTGCGCCTGCACGAGGTTCCACCACGAGCCCGCATCGAAGCCCGGCGCGGCGGAAGCGGACCCTTCGGGCGCTTCGCCGGCATTCGCGGCTCCGGGTCCGGCGGCCCGCTCCTGCGCAGCGCCCGCTTTGGGCGGTTCGGGTTCGGGGGTGGACGGATTCATCTGCGCCTTCGCGAAGGCCCCGAACGCGCGGAGCGTGGAGAGCGTCGCGCGCTGCACCTCGAGCGCCTGGGTGGCGGACTGCAGCATGCCGAGATTGAGCTTGAGCCATTGCTCGACGGCGCGCAGATCGGTGATGCGCTTGTCGAGTTCCTCGATGCTGGTGAGCGGCGTCATCATGTCGGTCATCATCGACAGCGGTGGGCCGAAGGCTTGCGCCGCGCCTGCCTCGGCTCCCGGAAATGCACCGCCGAACGGCGTGAGGCGCATCATCCCCCACATCTGGTCGAGCATTTCGGCGGGCGGAAAGGCGGGAAAGCCCGGGAACGGCGGCATTGAGCCTGCTGGGTCGGTCATGCGGATCTCCCTCGCGTTAATAGGTGCATGGATAAAGTGGTCGGACGCCCGCGCGCGACTTCGCGGCATGTCATGTGCATGAGGGCACGAGCGTTTGCGCGTAACCGGTGTCTTCGATGATAGCGCGCGCATGGCGCCGCGTCGCATGAACATCGTGCGATGCAATAGCTGTGCGCGTTTCCACAATCAAACAAAGCAAGCCGCGATTCAGCGCAGATCAGAACGGATCGCCTCCCGGAAACTCCGGCGTGCGCCGCTCGCGCAGCGACTGCACGCCCTCGCGCACGTCGGGCCCGGAAAAGCCCATGAATTCGAGCGCGAGCGAAGCGTCGAACGTGGGCCCCGCCGTGCGCAGCCAGTTGTTGAGCGCGTACTTGGTCCAGCGCACCGCGGTTTGCGAGCCGTTGGCAAGACGCTTCGCCACTTCGAATGCCTTCGGCAGCAAGTCGTTTTCGTCCACGGCGAGCGAAACGAGGCCGATGCGCTCCGCCTCCTCGCCGCTCACCGGCTCGCACAGCAGCAGGTAATACTTCGCCTTCGCCATGCCGCACAGGAGCGGCCAGACGATCGCCGCGTGGTCGCCGGCCGCGACGCCGAGGCGCGTATGGCCGTCGATGATGCGCGCCGACTTCGTGGCGATCGAGATGTCGGCGAGCAGCCCCGCGACGAGCCCCGCGCCCACGGCGGGACCGTGCATGGCCGAGACGATCGGCTTGCCGCAGTTGATCACGTTGTAGACGAGGTCGCGCGCTTCGCGCCACACGCGCGCGCGCACGTCGAAATGCGTGGCCATGTCCTCGACGAGCTGCAGGTCGCCGCCCGCCGAAAAGCCCTTGCCCTCGCCGCGAATCACGGCGACGCGCGCGTCGGGGTCGCGGTCCACGTCGCGCCAGATCTCGGCGAGTTCACGGTGCATGTGCGCGTCGGCGGTGGCGAGGCCGCTCTTGTTCGCACCCTCGCCGCTCATCACGATCTCGACGATGCCGTGCTCGTGCCGCCGCACGCGCAGGGCGTGATAGCGGGCGTAAAAAGGATCGTTCACGGGCGGACCTCCTTTGCTTCGGATGACTGATTACGTGAATGCGACTGCAGTGCGGCTCATCAATGCTGCTGATAAACCCACTTGCCGTCGCGGATCTCGACCATCACGCGCGCATGCGGGTCGAGGCCGAGGTGATCGGTAGCGCTCATGTTGACGACGCCGTTGGTGTCATGCAGGTCGCGCGTCGCTTCGAGCGCGTCGCGCAGCGCATGGCGGAACGCGGGCGTGCCGGGCGCGGCGGCCTTCAGCGCAACGGGGATCGCGTTGCCGAGCAGCAGGCCCGCATCCCACGTATAGGCGCCGAACGCCGACACGGTGCCCGCGCCATGACTTGCTTCGTAGCGCGAAATATAGTCGAGCGCGAGGCGTCGTCCGGGCTGGTCCTCGGGCAGCTGCGCCGCGACGAGCACCTGGCTCGCGGGCAGGAAGGTGCCGTTGCAGTCGGCGCCGCACACACGCAGGAAGTCGCGGTTGCCCACGCCGTGGTTGTGATAGACGAGCCCCTTGTAGCCGCGCTCCTTGAGCGCCTTCGGCGGCAACGCGGCGGGCGTGCCGGCCGCGCCGACCACGACCGCGTCGGGATGCGCCGCGACGATCTTGAGCACCTGGCCCGTCACGCCCGGATCGGTGCGATTGAAGCGCTCGTTCGCGACGAGCTTGATGCCGTGCTGCTGCGCGGCCTTCGCGATTTCGGCGTAGAAGGTTTCGCCGAGCGCGTCGGCCTGGCCGATATACGCGAGCGTCTTCACGTTGTGCGCGGCGGCGTGTTCCATGATCGCGCCGGCCATCATCGCGTCGGTTTGCGGCGTCTTGAACATCCAGTGGCGCTTGTCGTCCACGGGCTCGATGATCTTCGCCGACGAAGCGAGCGAAATCGTGGGCGTCTCCCCCTGCGCGATCACGTCGAGCATCGCGAGCGAGTTGGGCGTGATCGAGGAGCCGATGATCGCGTCGACATGCTGCTCGTCGATCAGCTTCTTCGTGTCCTGCACGGCCTGGGTCGTGTCGGAGGCGTCGTCGAGCACGATGTACTGGACTTTCTGGCCCGCGATTTCAGCGGGAAACATGGCGGCGGTGTCGCGCGCGGGAATGCCGAGCGAAGCGGCGGGTCCCGTGAGTGAAAGCACGAGGCCGATCTTGACCTGCGCGAGCGCGAAGGCCGGCGAGAAAAGGCCGGCAAAAAAGGCAAATCGTGCGGCAAGACGGCACGGGCGAGAGGCGTTCATCGTGTCTCCGGTTATCGAGCGTATTCTGCGTACGGCTTCGGATGCGGCTTGCTTCTACGGCTTGTGCTTCTGTTGGTCTCCTGCTGGTCTCGTCGAACTCCCGCGAAGAAAACGGGCGTTCGCCAGTGTAGCCGCGCGCGCGCCGCGCGGCATCCGGCGAAACCCTTCAGCCCTCACGTGTCATTGCGCGAGCGGCGCCACCGCCTGATCGATCGCGCCGAAAATCGACTTGCCGGCTTCGTCGAGCATCTCGATCTTCACGCTGTCGCCGAACTTCATGAATTCCGTGCTCGCCTGCCCGTGCTCGATCATCTCGAGGCAGCGCTTCTCGGCGATGCAGCAGTACCCGCGCTTCGCGTCCTTGTTCGAGACCGTGCCCGAGCCGACGATGGCGCCCGCGCGCAGGTTGCGCGTCTTCGCGGCGTGCGCGATCAGTTGGCCGAAGTGGAACACCATGTCCGTGCCCGCGTCGGGCTGGCCGACCTTTTTGCCGTTCCAGTGCACGACGAGCGGCAGGTGCAGGCGGCCTTCGCGCCAGTGCTCGCCGAGTTCGTCGGGGGTGACCGCGACCGGCGCGAACGCGCTGGCCGGCTTGCTCTGGAAGAAACCGAAGCCCTTCGCGAGTTCCGCGGGAATGAGGTTGCGCAGCGAGACATCGTTGGCCAGCGTGACGAGACGCACGGCCCTGAGCGCTTCGTCGGGGCTCGCGCCCATCGACACGTCGCCGGTGACGACCGCGACCTCGGCCTCGAAATCGATGCCGAACGCCTCGGATGCGCACACGATGTCGTCGCACGGCCCGATGAAGTCGTCGCTCCCGCCCTGGTACATGAGCGGGTCGGTCCAGAACTCGGCCGGCATCTCGGCGCCGCGCGCGCGGCGCACGAGCTCGACGTGATTCACATAGGACGAGCCGTCCGCCCACTGGTACGCACGCGGCAGCGGCGCCATGCAGTTGCGCGCGTCGAAGCTGAACGCGTTGCGGGCGCGCCCGGCGTTGAGCGCGTCATACAACTCGGCGAGCTGCGGTGCGTAGAAGCGCCAGTCGTCGAGCACCCGTTGCAGCGTGGGCGCGATGGCGTCGGCAATGGCGGCGCTGCGCAGGTCGCGCGAAACGACGATCAGTTGCCCGTCGCGGGTGCCGTCCTTCAGCGTGGCAAGTTTCATGGAGTGAGGCGTGAGTGACGATAAGGGAAATGTATTCTACGATGGTGAATCGGCGCGGCCCAAGCGGTTGCGCCGCTGCCTGCAGTCGGGATCCGCCCCGAACGCGCCCCAAACGACAACGTCTCCATGCCGCCTATCGCCCGATCCGCCTCGTCACGCGCGAGCGCCACCGCCACGAACGCCGAAGATCCCGGCGACGATCCTGCCAACCTCGCCGACGCTACTGCCGAATCCGCCGATGCGAACGAAGCCGGCGAGGAAAAGCTGCGCTCCGGGATCCAGTCGATCGAAGTGGGTTTTCGCCTGCTGGAAGTGCTCACGAGCGAGCCGCGCGCGATGATGCTGCGCGACCTCGCGCAGCGCGCGGGCATGAGCCCCGCGAAGGCGCACCGCTATCTCGTGAGCTTCATGCGGCTCGGCATGGTCGCGCAGGACCCGCTCTCGGGACGCTACGAACTGGGCGGCTTCGCGCTGCAGCTCGGCCTCGCCCGCCTCGCACGCGTCGACGGCGTGAAGCTCGCGCGCATCGCGCTCGCCGAACTGCACGATGCGCTCGACGTCACCGTGGGCATCGCCGTGTGGGGCAACCAGGGGCCGACCGTCGTGCACTGGATGGAATCGAGCCACCCCGCCAAGGCATCGCTCAAGCTCGGCGACGTGATGCCGATGCTCAGCTCCGCCACGGGCCTCCTGTTCGCCGCCTGGCTGCCGCGCAGCAAGACCGCCCCGATGATCGAGCGCGAACTCGCGCTCGCGCAGCACGACTCGCATGGCTCGACGCCGCGCACGACGCAAGCGCTCGAACTCGCGCTCGCGCAGGTGCGCGAGCACGGCGCGGCTCGCGTGGAAGGCATGCTGCTGCCGACCATCCACGCGTTCTGCACGCCCGTGTTCGATGCGAGCGGCGACCTCGCGCTCGGGCTCATCGCGCTCGGTCACGAAGGCGCCTTCGATAGCCGCTGGAACGGCGCGGTGCATACCGCATTGCGCGCGTGCGCCGAGAAGCTGTCATACGAATTGGGGTACAGTCCGACGCCGCGCTGAACCCCGTGGCGATCGGGCCTCCTGGCCTATGCCCGCGAGTCACGTGCCGCGCTTTCTGCGGCCCCCCGGTGGGTTGTGTCACATTAACGTATCCATACGAACCGCCCGCATACCGCCACGAACCGCCCGATGTCCACGCCCGCCGCCTCCCGCGAGGCACGCCGCCTCGCCTGCGACAACCGCACGCCCATGCGCGTGCGCACCTGGCGCTGGGTCGGCGTTTTTATCGCGGTGACCGCCTTCCACTGGCTCGCAGCCGAGTGGTTCGAGCGGCATCACAGTGCGCCGCCGTCCGCCGCGCATGTGCGCGTGCCTGTGCAGGTGGCGCTGCTCAAGCCCGAGCGCATCGAGCGCGAAGCCCGGCCCGCGGGCCCCGCGGTTGCGCCGTCACATGCGGCGCCAAAACCCGCGCCGAAGCGCACGGAGCCGCATACGCTGCATGCCGTGACGCCGCCAAAGCCGCATCCGAAGAAGCCCGCCACGCCGAGCGCCGCCGCACCGGACACCGAGGCGGTCTCCGCGCCCGATGCCGCATCGGCCGCAGACGCCGCCGACGCCAACGCGGGCACCGCAGCAAGCGCGGCGCCCGGCAACGGCAAGCAGCCATCCGCGCAAGCGAGCGAGGCCTCGCATGGCCCCAAGTTCTCGGTCCCGCCATCGGGCGATCTGCAGTACGACACGTTCTACAACGGCGTGCGCAACCAGCCAGGCACGATCCACTGGTCGAGCGACGGACAGCGCTACGAAATGGTCGTCACCGTGCCTCTGCCCTTCGTGGGCGACTTCAGCTGGACGAGCAAGGGCCGCGTGGACGCCTTCGGCCTCGCGCCCGATCAGTACATCGAAAAGCGCGGCCATCGTCCCTCCGACGTGACGGTCTTCAATCGCACCGACAAGCAGATCGTCTTCACGCGCACGCCCAACTCGCTCGCTCTGCCCGATGGCGCGCAGGACCGTTTCAGCATGGTGATGCAGCTCGCGAGCCTCGTGCGCGGCAACCCCGACGCGTACACGCCGGGCGTCACACGCGAGTTCTATGTCGCCGATAACGACAGCGGCGAGACATGGCCCATCACCACGATCGGCGACGAAACCGTGAGCACCGATCACGGCTATCTCAGCGCGCGTCACTTCATGCGCCTGCCACGCCGCGAGGGCGACAAGCGGCGCATCGATGTGTGGCTCGCGCCTTCGCTCGGATGGCTGCCGGTGCGGCTCCTGCAGACAGAGCCGAATGGCAATCAATTCGAGCTGGTGTGGCGCGGCCCCCTCACGGCGCCCGCCGCAGGCACCGCAACCCATGAGCCAGCACCGGCGCCCGAAGGCGCCGCGAGCGCTACGTCCGACACAACATCGGCACAATCGGCACAATCGGCACAATCGGCAACCCCGGGCATCACGCCTCCTGCTGCACCCGCATCGCCAGGCGAGGCGCAAGCGCAACCGCCCGTTCCCCCAGCCAATACGCAGACGGAATCCCTGCCGCAGGCACCCATGGACGACGCACAACCCACCCCGGCCTCTCCCGATCCGGAGCTCGAACATCCTTGAGCGTGCGGCCGCACGAACTATTCGATTCAAGCGGCCCGCTTTACGACACAAATTCACAAAATGGCGCATACTGAACTGAAGCCACGTGAGAAGGATCGCGAGGCATCGCGCGCACCCTGAACGGCCAGGAACAAGCAGACAAAATACGGCAAGACCACGGCGCGCAGAAACCGGAACGAGCACCGAAACAGGTAGCGAAAGGCACGAAAAGCAGAAACGCAAATCGGGGACCATCACGATTCAACGCTGCAAACAATCGGAAAAAAAGCGGAAAAAGCAGCGCATACGAAGCAAACGACGCATCAAACAGGGACGCGACCGACACGGTAACGAACATCGCATCGCGCAATATCTGCGCACCTCGGGTGCGCGGCTTGCTCCACCAGCATCGCGTGCATGCAGTACCTCGCAAACGGCTTGACTCCCAGCCTGGAAGGCGAAGGAGGAACCCATGCAAGTGACTGTCAACGGCATCGATACGCACTATGTCTTCGACGACAGGAGCGGTGGGTCCGCGCTGGCGTTCATTCATCAGCTGGGCGGCGACCTTTCGGTGTGGGACACGCTAGCTGGCCATTTCCGCCATCGCCACAACGTATTGCGCTATGACATGCGCGGCCATGGCACGAGCGCCGTCGCGAGCGAGCCCTTCGGCATGGGGCAGCTCGCCGCCGATCTCGATGCGCTTTTCGAGGCCAACGGCATCGAGCATGCGCATGTCGTCGGCATCTCGATGGGCGGCATGATCGCGCAGCAGTTCGCGCTCGATTACCCCGAGCGCGTCATCACACTCACGCTTTGCGACACGGCAAGCCATACGCCGCAAGAAGCGCGCGCAACATGGAACGATCGCGCGGCCGCCGTGCGACGCGAAGGTCTCGGGGCCCTCGCCGATGCAACGATGACCCGCTGGTTCACCGCGGATTTTCGTCACACGCACGCGCCGACCGTCGAGCGCATATGCGAGGTTTTATTACGGACCCCTTCGGAAGGCTATGCGATGGCCTGCGAGGCGCTGCGCGACTTCGACGTGGAAAAGAGGCTCGCGCAACTGCGCGTGCCGACGCTCGTGGTCGCGGGCCGCCACGACAGCGGCACACCGATGGCAATGACACAGGCGCTCGCGAGGGCCATAGAGGGGTCGCATTTCGTGGTGCTCGATGCAGCGCATCTGGCCCCGGTAGAAGAGTCGCACCGTTTCACAGCGTTGCTCGAAACGTTTCTCAAGCAGTTGGCCTAAGCAGTTCGAATCAACGGCAGCGACGCAGTCGCGGCAGACGCAGTCGAGAAGTGAACGAAAGAGGGAGAGCAGTTCTCATAAGAGGTGATGCGGGACCCACCCCTTGAATTCCAGAACGAACGCTCCAAGTATTGGCCGAGAGGTCAGGGAGCACAGGAAAAAGGAGTGTCGCCATGCAAATGATCTACAACAGTCCCAACTATTGCGTCGTCGAGTTTCCACCGCAGGACGGCCACAGCGCCATGCGCGCTGGCGGCTACGAGATCGTCGACAAGAACGCGCGCCGCGAGCTCTTCATCGACGGCGCGATGGCGGCACGTTTTCGCGAAGACGTGCAAAAGCTGATGGATGCGGAACAAGGGCTCGACGAGGTCGACGAATTCCTCGGACAGTTCGACATCCTCATGCAGCAACCCGTCGTGCTTCACTGACGCTCGCGTACCCAGCGGCACTCAGCGCGCAGCGTTGTTCACACGAAACCCCGTCCGGCTTGCCGGGCGGGGTTTTTCTTCTTTGGCCCCCGGCCATTGCCTGTCATTGCCCGCCGGGTGCCGCCGGGCGTTTGCCCGGCCAGCGAGCCGCCCCGGCTGCGGCTACAATGTGAGGTTTCCCAGTTCAACCGGCTCCATGCCCGTCCGCGATCCATGAACCAGCCCGCCGCCCTTGCCTCGCACCCCGCCGGGGATGCCAAATACACGCGCGGCGCAGCGCTTCCCGCGCTGCTCGCCTCGCGCATCCTCATCCTCGACGGCGCGATGGGCACGATGATCCAGCGCTACAAGCTCGACGAAGCCGCATACCGTGGCGAGCGCTTCAAGGACTACCCGCGCGACATCAAGGGCAACAACGAGCTGCTGTCGCTCACGCAGCCGCAGATCATCAGCGAGATTCACGAGCAGTACCTCGCGGCGGGCGCGGACATCATCGAGACCAACACGTTCGGCGCGACCACCGTGGCCCAGGACGACTACGGCATGGGCGATCTGGCCGTCGAGATGAACGTCGCGTCGGCGAAGCTCGCGCGCGCCGCGTGCGACAAGTACTCGACGCCGGCCAAGCCGCGCTTCGTCGCGGGCGCGATCGGGCCGACGCCGAAAACGGCGAGCATCTCGCCCGACGTGAACGATCCGGGCGCGCGCAACGTCACGTTCGAAGAGCTGCGCCGCGCGTACTACGAGCAGGCGAAGGCGCTCATGGAGGGCGGCTGCGACCTCTTCCTCGTCGAGACGATCTTCGACACGCTCAACGCCAAGGCCGCGCTCTTCGCGCTCGACCAGCTCTTCGAAGACACGGGCGAGAACCTGCCGATCATGATCTCGGGCACGGTCACCGACGCCTCGGGCCGCATTCTCTCGGGCCAGACGGTCGAGGCGTTCTGGAACTCGCTGCGCCACGCGAAGCCGCTCACGTTCGGCCTGAACTGCGCACTGGGCGCGGCGCTCATGCGTCCGTACATCGCCGAGCTCTCCAAGCTGTGCGATACGTACGTCTCCTGCTATCCGAACGCGGGCCTGCCCAACCCGATGAGCGACACGGGCTTCGACGAAACGCCCGCCGATACATCGGGACTGCTCAAGGAATTCGCGAGCGCCGGTCTCGTGAACGTGGCGGGCGGCTGCTGCGGCACGACGCCCGAACACATCGCCGCCATCGCGAAGGCGCTCGCCGACATCAAGCCGCGCCGCTGGCCCGGCCAGTATCGCGACGCCGCCTGACGACGCGCCCGCTCCGCTCACACCCGACAACACACGATCCGGTCCCACGCCATGACTGACCATACCCTGCGCCTTTCCGGCCTCGAACCCTTCAACGTGACCGAAGGCGCGCTCTTCATCAACGTTGGCGAGCGCACGAACGTGACCGGCTCGAAGGCATTTGCGCGGATGATTCTCAACGGCCAGTTCGACGAGGCGCTCGCCGTCGCGCGCCAGCAGGTCGAAAACGGCGCACAGGTCATCGACGTCAACATGGACGAGGCCATGCTCGACTCGAAAGCGGCGATGGTGCGCTTCATGAACCTGATCGCGTCCGAGCCCGATATCGCGCGCGTGCCGATCATGATCGACTCGTCGAAGTGGGACGTGATCGAGGCGGGCCTGCAGTGCGTGCAGGGCAAGGCCATCGTCAACTCGATCTCGCTGAAGGAAGGCAAGGAGCAGTTCGTTCATCACGCGAAGCTGATCCGCCGCTACGGCGCGGCCAGCGTGGTGATGGCGTTCGACGAGCACGGCCAGGCCGACACGTTTGCGCGCAAGACGGAAATCTGCAAGCGCTCGTACGACATTCTCGTGAACGAAGCGGGTTTCGCGCCCGAGGACATCATCTTCGATCCGAACATCTTCGCGGTGGCGACGGGTATCGAAGAGCACAACAACTACGCGGTCGATTTCATCGAAGCCACGCGCTGGATCAAGCAGAACCTGCCCTACGCGAAGGTGAGCGGCGGCGTGTCGAACGTGTCGTTCTCGTTTCGCGGCAACGACCCCGTGCGCGAGGCGATCCACACGGTGTTCCTCTACCACGCCATTCAGGCGGGCATGGACATGGGCATCGTGAACGCGGGCCAGCTCGGCGTCTATGCCGACCTCGACCCGGAGCTGCGCGAACGCGTGGAAGACGTGGTGCTCAACCGCCGCGACGACGCCACCGACCGCCTGCTCGAAATCGCCGACAAGTTCAAGACGGGCGCCGCAAAGAAGGAAGAGAACCTCGAGTGGCGCAACCAGGACGTCGAAAAGCGTCTCGCGCATGCGCTCGTGCACGGCATCACGAACTTCATCGTAGAGGACACCGAAGAAGCGCGCCAGAAGATCATGGGCGGCGGCGGCCGCCCGATCAACGTGATCGAAGGCCCGCTCATGGACGGCATGAACATCGTCGGCGACCTGTTCGGCCAGGGCAAGATGTTCCTGCCGCAGGTCGTGAAGTCGGCGCGCGTGATGAAGCAGGCCGTGGCGCACCTCATTCCGTTCATCGAGGAAGAAAAGCGCCTGCTCGCCGAAGCGGGCGGCGACGTGCGCGCGAAAGGCAAGATCGTCATCGCCACCGTGAAGGGCGACGTGCACGACATCGGCAAGAACATCGTCTCGGTCGTGCTCCAGTGCAACAACTTCGAAGTGGTGAACATGGGCGTGATGGTCCCGTGCAACGAGATCCTCGCGAAGGCGAAGGTCGAGGGCGCGGACATCGTCGGCCTCTCGGGGCTCATCACGCCGTCGCTCGAAGAAATGGCGTACGTCGCGAGCGAAATGCAGCGCGACGACTACTTCCGCATAAAGAAGATTCCGCTGCTCATTGGCGGCGCGACCACTTCGCGCGTGCACACGGCCGTGAAGATCGCACCGAACTACGAAGGACCGGTCGTGTACGTGCCGGACGCGTCGCGTTCGGTTTCGGTGGCGTCGAGCCTGCTTTCGGACGAAGGCGCGGCGAAGTACCTCGACGAGCTCAAGGCCGACTACGAACGCATTCGCGACCAGCACGCGAACAAGAAGGCGCAGCCTTTGGTGACGCTCGAAGAGGCTCGCGCGAACAAGACGAAGATCGACTGGACGAACTTCAAGCCCGTGAAGCCGAAGTTCATCGGCCGCCGCGTGTTCAAGAACTTCGACCTCAACGAACTGGCGAACTATATCGACTGGGGCCCGTTCTTCCAGACTTGGGATCTCGCGGGCCCTTATCCGCAGATCCTCAACGACGAGATCGTGGGCGAGTCGGCGCGCAAGGTGTTCTCCGATGCGAAGTCGATGCTGTCGCGTCTGATCCAGGGCCGCTGGCTGCAGGCCAACGGCGTGATCGCGCTGCTGCCCGCGAACACGGTCAACGACGACGACATCGAGATCTACACCGACGAGTCGCGCAGCAAAGTGGCGCTCACGTGGCGCAACCTGCGCCAGCAGTCCGTGCGCCCGGTGGTCGATGGCGTGATGCGCCCGAACCGCTCGCTCGCCGACTTCATCGCCCCGAAGGATTCGGGCGTGGCAGACTATATCGGCATGTTCGCGGTCACGGCGGGCATCGGCGTCGACGTGAAGGAAGCGCAGTTCGCGAAGGACCACGACGACTACAGCGCGATCATGCTCAAGGCGCTCGCCGACCGTTTCGCGGAAGCCTTCGCCGAGGCCATGCACGCGCGCGTGCGTCGCGACCTGTGGGGCTACGCCGCGAACGAAGCACTCGACAACGACGCGCTGATCGCCGAGAAGTACGTGGGCATTCGCCCCGCGCCCGGCTATCCCGCCTGCCCGGACCACCTCGTGAAGCGCGACATGTTCGACTTCCTGCAGGCCGGCGAAGTCGGCATGAGCGTGACGGAATCGCTCGCCATGCTGCCGGCCGCGAGCGTATCGGGCTTCTATCTCGCGCACCCGGACAGCACGTACTTCTCGGTCGGCAAGATCGGCCAGGACCAGCTCGCCGACTACGCGCGACGCATGGCGCTCTCCGAAGAAGACGCGCGCCGCGCCCTCGCACCGCAGCTTTAAGCCGAAGTTCCAGGCGACAGCGCGCCGTCGAAGCGGCGCGCTTCCCGCGGGCTGCGTTGCGGTACGGCCCGACATACGCCATCCGGCAAGACGAAAATTACGCGCGCGCGATTTTTCGGCTTTGTAAGATGGCCCGGCAACACCCTTCGTATCGCCTGCATGACACCCGGCCGGGCGCGGCGCCGCATTGCGTGCCCCGCCGCGCCGGCTTGATCATCAGCCAACCCTGAAAACGCAAAATTAAAGCAACCTCGACGGAGAAATCGTATGAAGAAGCTGATGTTGATGTTGACCGCCTTCGGCGTCGCGGCCATGGCACAGCCGTCGTTCGCCCAGCCGGCCGCACCGGAGCAGGCGAGCCCGGTGTCGTCGTATTCGGCGCCCACCGAAAAGCACGTGAAGAAGCCGAAGAAAAAGAAGGCCAAAAAGTCCGAGGCGTCAGCGGCCGAGGCAGCGCCCGCCAGCGAGTGATGTGAACAAAAGCAAAGAGCCCGCGGATTGCGGGCTCTTTGCTTTTGGTGCATGGAGGCGGGGAAAACGCTATCGTGGCCGTCGCAACGCTGTGGGTGCGTCGGATGGACGCACCTGGCCTGCGTGCCGGACACTGCGTGCCTCAAAGCCCCCAGACGATGTCGTTCCCTTCCTTCTTCGCGGCGCGCAGCATGTCGAGGAACGGGAACGCGCGCTGGGCGAGACCCACCGCCGGTTCATGGTGATGCTCGCGGCCGTCTTCGCCTTCGTGAAAGTGGCCTTCGTGCTCGGCGCGCTCTTTCTTGTCCGTGGCAATGGCCGTCTCGAGCTTCGTGATGGCGGTGTCGAGCTCGTCATGGGTGATCACACCGCGCGGGCCGAGCCGCTTGCCGATGATGCCAAGAAGGTATTGCGCGAGGTTCTCAAGCATCGTGACGTCAGGCGCCGCGTGACACTTAAAAGTAACCAGCATGTCTGCTCCCTTTATGATTTTCCGGATCCGCGCTTGACGCTCCGGCCTCCGAAGCCAGGCGGGCCAAGGCGGCCCGCGACGCGCTACCTCATTTCACATATTAGCACCTGCTAAAATCCGTCAGGACGGAATTAGCCGCAGGGCGCGGCACCTGGGCGTCCCGGCATCAGGTACGCCGCCGCGCCGCCTGCCGCAACGCGGCCGCCCGCGCATCGTTGTACCCGGGCTGGCCCGCCGCGGACGGCGCGCCCCCAGTCGTTCCAGCGGCCGGCGCCGGCAGCGCCCAGGCTCGAGCCCCGCCTGGACTTTGCCGGCGCCGGCCCCGCATCCCTTTACCCGCACAGGACCTGCAACAGCATGCTGCCCGCACAGAAACACACCCTGGAGACCCTGCTCGCGCGCGCCGTCGCCCAGGTGGCAAAGGCCACCGAAGGCGCGAGCGAAGCCGCATTCGTCGTGCCGCCGATCGCGCTCGAGCGCCCGAAGGTCGCCGCGCACGGCGACGTGGCCTGCAACGTCGCGATGCAGCTCGCCAAGCCCATGCGCGCGAATCCGCGCCAGCTCGCGCAGCAGATCGTCGAGGCCACGCTCGCGCAGCCCGAGGCCGCCGGCCTCGTCGAAGCCGCCGAAGTGGCCGGCCCCGGCTTCATCAACCTGCGTCTGACGGCGGATGCCAAGCGCGCCGTGATCGGCGCCGTGTTCGAGCAGGGCGAGGCATTTGGCCGCTCGTCGCGCGAAGCCGGCAAGCGCGTGCTCGTCGAGTTCGTTTCGGCGAACCCCACGGGCCCGCTGCACGTGGGCCACGGGCGCCAGGCCGCGCTCGGCGACGCCATCTCGAACGTGCTCGCCTCGCAGGGCTACGACGTGCACCGCGAGTTCTACTACAACGACGCGGGCGCGCAGATCGGCAACCTCGCCGTCTCCACCCAGGCGCGCGTGCGCGGCTTCAAGCCCGGCGACGCCGAGTGGCCCGAGGCCGCGTACAACGGCGAATACATCGCCGACATCGCGCGCGACTACCTCGCGGGCGAAACCGTCGCCGCGAAGGACGGCGAGCCCGTGAAGGGCGCGCAGGATCCCGACGACCTCGAGGCGATCCGCCGCTTCGCCGTGGCCTACCTGCGCCACGAACAGGATCTCGATCTGCAGGCGTTCGGCGTGAAGTTCGACCGCTACTACCTCGAATCGTCGCTGTACACGGAAGGCCGCGTCGAGAAGACGGTCGAGGCGCTGGTCGCATCGGGCGAGACCTACGAGCAGGAAGGCGCGCTGTGGCTCAAGACCACCGACTACGGCGACGACAAGGATCGCGTGATGCGCAAGTCCGACGGCACCTACACGTACTTCCTGCCCGATGTCGCGTACCACGTCACCAAGTGGGAGCGCGGCTTCACGAAGGTCATCAACGTGCAGGGCTCCGACCACCACGGCACCATCGCGCGCGTGCGCGCGGGCCTGCAGGCGCTCGGCATCGGCATTCCGAAGGGCTATCCCGACTACGTGCTGCACAAGATGGTCACGGTGATGCGCGACGGCCAGGAGGTGAAGATCTCCAAGCGCGCGGGCAGCTACGTGACGGTGCGCGACCTGATCGAATGGTCGGGCGGCGCGAACCCCGGCAGCGAAGTCTCGCCCGACCTGCTCGACGAGGCGACCATCCGCCGCGGCCGCGACGCCGTGCGCTTCTTCCTCATCTCGCGCAAGGCCGACACCGAATTCGTGTTCGACATCGATCTCGCGCTGAAGGAAAACGACGAAAACCCCGTGTACTACGTGCAGTACGCGCACGCGCGCATCTCGTCGATCCTCGGCGACTGGCAGGGCAAGTTCGGCGGTGACCTCGCCGCGCTGCCCAAGGTCGATCTCGCGCCGCTGTCGAGCGAGCGCGCGCTCGCGCTCATCGCGAAACTCGGCGAATTCCCCGACATGCTCACGCATGCGGCCAGCGAGCTGGCGCCTCACGCCGTGGCGTTCTACCTGCGCGAACTCGCCGCTGAGTTTCACTCGTTCTACAATGCCGAACGCGTTCTCGTCGACGACGTCGCCGAGCGCGACGCCCGCGTCGCCCTGCTCGCGGCCACGCGCCGCGTGCTGGCGAACGGTCTCGCCCTGATCGGCGTGTCGGCGCCGGAGCGCATGTAAGCGGATTGCGGGCCGCCGCCACGCGCGGCGGCGATGCCGCTGCGCCGGCCGCCCGCGCGCAGCGCACGAAGCAACATGTTTGGGGCCGCCGCCTCGCGCGGACGGCCATTCCAGAATTCTCTTGTTTGCAGGTGATTCAGACGATGGCAAAACCGCGCCGCACTACAAAGCAGCAGTCGAAGCAGTCCGGGGGCACCTTTCTCGGCATCGTGCTGGGCCTGATCGTCGGCCTCGCGATCGCGGTGGTGGTGGCGCTCTATATCACGCGCGCGCCCACGCCGTTCGTCTCGAAGGTCGCACCGCCGGCTGCTTCCGAAGTGAGCCAGAACAACGAGCAGGTGGACCCGAACCGCGTGCTGCAAGGCAAGTCGCCCGGCCAGCCGGTGCCGCAGGCCGCGCAAAGTACGCCGCCCAACACGGCGCCGGGCCAGACCACGAGCCAGTCGCAATCTTCGGGCATGCTCGAAGAGCCGCAGATCGTCGAGGTGCCGCCCGCCGGCTCGAACAACAGCGCGGCGAACAACAACGGCGTGGCAGTCGCGCCGCAACCGTCGACCGGCGAAAGCGTCATGGGCGGCACCGCCATCGCGAAGAAGCCGCAATCGGCCGGCAATTCGACCGCCAACTCGGCCAGCAACGCCGCGCAGATCCTCGCTAACAACTCGCCGCAGAAGCCGGCCAACGCCGTGCCCACGCCGCCGGCCGCCAAGCCTGGCAGCGCCACGCCGGCGCCGGGCGACGCCAACACCGGCTACTTCCTGCAGGTGGGCGCGTACAAGACCTCGGGCGACGCCGAGCAGCAGCGCGCGCGCCTCGCGTTCCAGGGCTTCGAATCGAAGGTGACGCAGCGCGACGCCGGCGGCGTCACGTACTATCGCGTACGCATCGGTCCGTTCACGAAGTTCGATGAGATGAACTCGACCCGTCAGCGCCTGTCCGACGCCGGTATCGATACGGCCGTCATCCGTTTCACGAAGCAGTAAGCGCCGTCCGCGCCGCGCACTGCGCGCCCGCTCCTCCGAAGCTTCGCGCCATCGGAGAGGCCGGGCGGCTGTTCCCGGCGCGGGCTCATCGATACGTAGCACCCGCCAGACGCAAGGCGTCGCGCCCGCGCAAACCCTGCGCAGCGTGGCCGCCTGCCGGTGCGGCAAACCACCGGTCGCCGCCGGTTCAAGAACAACGGATTTCTACGCCATGAAACGACTTCTCGGTACGCTTTTGTTCTCGCTTTCGCTCATTGCGGGAGCCGCCCACGCCACGCCCGCCGCACCCGTGGCCGGCAAGGACTACACGATCCTGAAGACGCCGCAGTCGCTCGACGTGCCCGCCGGCAAGATCGAAGTGATCGAGTTCTTCTGGTACGGCTGCCCGCACTGCAACGCATTCGACCCATACCTCGAAGCGTGGGTCAAGAAGCAGGGTCCGGACATCGTGTTCCGGCGCGTGCCGGTCGCATTCCGTGACGATTTCATCCCGCACTCGAAGATGTACTACGCGCTCGACGCGCTCGGCCTTGCCCAGAAACTCACGCCGGTCGTGTTCCGCGAAATCCACGTGAACAAGAACTATCTGCTCACACCGGAAGAGCAGGCGAAGTTCCTCGCAACCCAGGGCGTCGATCCGAAGAAGTACATGGAAGCGTACAACTCGTTCTCGACGCAGAGCGCGCTGCAGCGTGACAAGGCCCTGCTCGACTCCTACAAGATCGACGGCGTGCCGACCATCGCCATCCAGGGCAAGTACGAAACCGGCCCGGCCATGGTCCAGGGTCCGGAAAACACCGCGCTGCCCGGCACGACCCTGGTGATGGACCACATCATCTCGCAGATCCGCGCGAAGAAGATGTGATGCAAGGCGCCATGCAAGACGCGCCCCTGAAGGTCTTCATCACCGGCGCGTCGAGCGGCATTGGCGCCGCGCTCGCCGCCGAGTACGCGCGGCGCGGCGCCGTCCTCGGGCTCGTCGCGCGCCGCGGCGAGGCCCTTGCCGGCTTCCGGCAGTCCCATCCCGATCATCCCGTCTCCATCTATCCCGCCGACGTGCGCGACGCCGATGCGCTCGCCGCCGCCGCGCGCGATTTCATCGCGCAGCACGGCCTGCCCGACATCGTGATCGCCAACGCGGGCGTGAGCCGCGGCGCGCTCACGGGCGAAGGCGACCTCGCTACGTTCCGCGACGTGATGGACACCAACTACTTCGGCATGGTCGCCACGTTCGAGCCGTTCGCCTCGGCGATGGCGCAGGCAAGGCGCGGCACGCTCGTGGGCATCGCGAGCGTGGCGGGCGTGCGCGGGTTGCCGGGCTCGGGCGCGTACAGCGCCTCGAAGGCCGCGGCGCTCGCCTATCTCGAAGCGCTGCGCGTGGAAATGCGGCCGTTCGGCGTGCCCGTTGTGACCATTGCGCCGGGCTACATCCGCACGCCGATGACCGCGAAGAACCCCTACCGCATGCCGTTCCTCATGGACGCGGACCGCTTCGCCGCGAAGACCGCGCAAGCCATTGCGCGCGGCACGTCGTTCGCGGTGTTTCCGTGGCCGATGCGCGTGGCCGCCATGCTGCTGCGCGCGCTGCCGCGCTGGGTCTACGACCGCGCATTCGAGAAGGCGCCGCGCAAGCCGCGCACGGCGAGCCACTGAGGTTCAGCTGCGAAGCGGGCCGCACACTCTGGCCCGCACACTCTGGCCCGCACGCCGGGTCCGCATGCATATGGGTAGGTGAATTAAATGGTTGTCCCGGCAATTTCCCTTCGCTAAGCTTGGCCCGTCCGGGCGCGCTTCCAGCGCTTCTCGCCGCTCCAGAACCAGATGAAAACGGGGCGCCGCGCGCCATCGCGCTCCATCGCGCTCCATCGAATAACCACGGAGATCCCATGCGCTTGACCTCGCCCACCGCGCCCGCGTTTTTGCGTTCGAATAGGCCAGCCTTCGTGCTCGTGGCCGCGTGCGCGCTCGCGGCCACGCCCGCGCTCGCCAAACCGCTGACGGTCTGCACCGAGTCGAGCCCCGACGGCTTCGACGTCGTGCAGTTCAACTCGCTCGTCACGACCAACGCGTCCGCCGACGTCATCTTCAATTCGCTCGTGGCTTACGACGAAGCGCAGAAGAAGGTCGTGCCCGCGCTCGCGGACAAGTGGGAAGTGAGCGCCGACGGCCTCAGCTACACGTTCCATCTGCGCCCCAACGTGCAGTTCCAGACGACCGAATGGTTCAAGCCCACGCGCGCGCTCAACGCGGACGATGTGGTCTTCACATTCGCGCGCATGCTCGACGCGAACAATCCGTGGCACAAGGTGGCCGGCGCGAGCGGCTTCCCGCACGCGCAGTCGATGGGGCTCGTGAAACTCGTGAAGTCCGTCACGAAGGTCGACCCGAACACGGTGAAGTTCGAGCTCAACGAGCCGAACGCCACGTTCCTCTCGATCCTCACCATGGGCTTCGCGTCGATCTACTCGTCCGAGTACGCCGACCAGCTGCTCAAGGCCGGCAAGCAGGTCGACCTCAACGCGCAGCCCGTGGGCACGGGGCCGTTCACGCTCAAGAGCTACACGAAAGATGCGCTGATCCGCTACGACGCCAATCCGACCTTCTGGGGGACGAAGCCGAAGGTGGACCGCCTCATCTACGCGATCACGCCCGACGCCGCCGTGCGCGCGCAGAAGGTGAAGGCCGGCGAATGCCAGATCGCGCTCTCGCCCAAGCCCCAGGACGTGGCGGCCGCGAAGCAGGACAACGCGCTCAAGGTGGTCGAAACGCCCGCGTTCATGACGGCGTTCGTCGCGCTCAACACGCAGAAGAAGCCGCTCGACAACCAGAAGGTGCGCCAGGCGCTGAACATGGCGTTCGACCGCACGACCTACCTCAAGGCGATCTTCGACAATACGGCCACGCCCGCGACGAATCCCTGGCCGCCCATCACGTGGGGCTACGACAAGTCGATCCAGCCGTATCCGTATGACCCGGCGAAGGCGAAGCAACTGCTGGCCGACGCGGGCTACCCCAACGGCTTCTCCACGACGATCTGGGTGCGCCCGAACGGCAGCGTGCTGAACCCGAACCCGCGCGCGGGCGCGGAGCTGTTGCAGGCCGATTTCGCGAAGATCGGCGTGAAGGCCGACATCAAGGTGATCGAGTGGGGCGAGCTCATCAAGCAAGCGAAGCAGGGCCAGCACGACACGCTCTTCATGGGCTGGGCCGGCGACAACGGCGACCCCGACAACTATCTCTCGCCGCTCTTCAGCTGCAATGCGGTGCAGTCGGGCATCAACTTCGCGCGTTTTTGCGATCCGCAGCTCGACAAGCTGATCGCCGACGGAAAGGCCACCGCCGATCAGGCCAAACGCGTGAAGCTTTATGAAGCCGCGCAGCAGATCATCCGCGATCAGGCGCTGTGGATTCCGCTCGGCTATCCGACCGCCGCGGCGATCACGCGCACGAACGTGAGCGGCTATCAGGTGAGCCCGTTCGGACGCCAGAACTTCGCGAGCGTCGCGGTGCAGTAACTGCAGGAGCACGCCGCGCGTGCAAGATTCGCGCGCATGGGTACCGAGCCGGTTCGGTTGCGCAGACGAAAACGAAAACGCCTCGCAGATGATTTGCGAGGCGTTTTTTGTGCGCGTTTCTTCGCGCGCCCAGGGACTTGCGTTTACTTGCGATCCGCGACGATCTGGTCGAACGTGCCGCCGTCGGCGAAATGCGCGGCCTGGGCCTTCTGCCAGCTGCCGAACACCTGCTCGACCGTGAAGGTCTTGATCGGCTTGAACTCGTTGGCGTGCTTCGCGAGCACACCGGCGTCACGCGGGCGCAGATGGTGCTGGGCGATGATCTCCTGCGCAGCCGGCGAATACAGATAGTCGAGGTACGCCTGCGCAACCTTGCGCGTGCCGCGCTTGTCCACGACCTTGTCGACGACGGTCACCGGCGGCTCCGCGAGCAGACTCACCGAGGGATAAACTGCTTCGAAGTCCTTGGCACCTACACCCTGATCGATGAGCGCCACTTCGTTCTCGAACGTCACGAGCACGTCGCCGATGCCGCGCTGGGTGAACGTCGTCGTCGCGCCCCGGCCGCCCGCATCGAGCACCGGCACGTTCTTCAACAGCGCGCGCTCGAAGTCGAGCGCCTGCGCGTCGCTCGCGCCCTGCTGCTTGCGATAGCCCCAGGCGGCCAGATACGCGTAGCGGCCGTTGCCCGACGTCTTCGGGTTGGCGATCACGACCTGCACGCCCGGCTTCGCGAGATCGTCCCAGTCCTTGATGTGCTTCGGATTGCCCTTGCGCACGAGGAAGACCATCGTCGTCGTATAGGGCGAGCTCGCGTCGGGCAGGCGCGCGCGCCAGTCCGCGGGCAGGAGACGGCCCTGCTGCGCGAGCAGATCGATATCGTTGGGCTGGTTCATCGTCACGACGTCGGCCTGCAGGCCTTGCAGCACCGAGAGCGCCTGCGCGCTCGACGCGCCGTGCGACTGCTTGATCGACACGCTTTCGCCGGTCCTCTTCTGATAGTCGGCGATGAAGCTCGCGTTGATGTCCTTGTACAACTCGCGCGTCACGTCGTATGAGACATTCAAGAGTGACGTATCGGCGTGCGCCGCTGCCGCGCTCAATGCGATGATGCCTGCGCCGAGCCAGCGCGCCGTGCGTCCCAAAACTGCCATGGTGATCCCCGTCTGTCGTTGAAAGGCTTCCCGGCCTGCTCACATGATTTCGTAAGCAAACCGAATGCTCGATTCTAGCGAGACGCGGCACACGCCTTATACCGATGCGAGATTTGCTTTTCGGCTTTCGTGCTAAGCGTTTTCGCTACCGATGATGTGGGCGCCACCGTCGATGTGCACGGTGTTGCCGCTCGGGGCCCTTCAAAACCGCGAATCCGGTTGCGGTTTGGTGCGCAATCTTGTTCTTTTCGTACTCGATACAAAAAAGCGCGGAGGAAACCCTCCGCGCCTTCCCTGTTTCGTGTGCCTTCGTGCTTACTCGTCCGCGTCGCGCGTCGCGCGGCGGCGCGTGGCCGTCGTGCCCTCGGCCCGAGCGGGCACGGACTTGGGCGCGGACGCCGCGCGTGAACGGCGCGCCGACGTTTTCGCGGCAACCGGCGCCTTCCTGGCTTCAACCGCTTCCGTGGCCTTGGCCTTCGCACCGGCGCGCGCCGCCCGCATGGGCTTGACGGGCGCGGCGGCTTCGACACCCGCGGCAGCCCGCGCGCGGGACGCCTTCGCGCGCGCAGGAGCGGCTTCAGGCTCCGTTGCCGGTGCGGAAGCCTCGACGCGTGGTGCACCACCGCCGGCACCCGCCGTGCTGTCGCCGGCGCCCGTGGCACCACTGCCCCGCTCCGGCGACTCGCCGCCACCGACAGGCGGCAGCCCCGTCTTCTCGCTGCCCGGCTCGACACCCAGCGCACGCTGCACGTGCCGATAGCGCTCGCGCCGCTCGCCTTCCAGCGGTCCCGATACGGTCGCGATGCGGTACACGGCCGCCAGCAGCGCCCGGCGCGTCTTCATGTCGGGCACGATCTCGGGCAAGGCCTCGATCGCGGCCTGCGGGTCGAGCTGAACGATCGCGCCCTGGCGTCGCGCCGCTTCCTTCAATTCGGCGATGCTCGGCTGACGATCGCCGAGATACTCGCGCGCCAGCTCGCGCATGCGCTGGAACGGCCGATACTGCACCGTGTGCATTTCATCGACGATATACGCGGCAATGCGCATGAACGCATCGACGAGCGTGCCCTTCGCGAGATGCGCGCGCGCCGCGCGCAGCCGGTAGTGCGCAAGCTCCTTGCGCAGCGCCATGAGCGGCGGCGCGATCGGCTCGAGCGGCTGGTTCGGCGCGACGCCCACGCAGGCCTGCACCCACGGCGCGGTGTAGATGTTGAAGAACGCGCTTTCGACCCACGCATCGCGCGCATCGCGGTATGCGTCCCACGATGCCTCGATGCTCGCCGACATCTGCTTCTCGAGCAGCGTGAACGGATTGTCCGGGGCGACGGGTCTGCGATGCTCGCGCACCGCCTCGGCGATCGCGGGCAGAAAGCCGAGCGCTGGGTTCGCATCGCTCATTACGCTACGCTCCACACGTGCCGGATGCGACTCGCGCAGCACATGCGCGGTGAACGCATTGCTGGACGCGCGCACGAACGGCGAAACGAACAGGTCGTAGAGGCGCTGGTTGTTCTCCGCGATGCGGCGCACCACCTCGAAAGGCTGTTCGTCGTCGCGGCCGTCGTCGAGCGCGAGAATGTCTTCGATGGTGCGCACCTCGAAGCGGATCTCGTAGCGCCCTTCGAGCGCTTCGAGACGCGCGGCTTCCGGCGTCGAGTCGGTGATCTTTGCTTCGTAGAGGCCCGGCGGCAACACGTCGATCAGGTCGAGCGCCGAAAACAGTTCGGTATGCTCCTTGTTCGCCACGCTCGCCGAAACGAAGATGCCGAGGTGCCCCACCTTGTCGTGCAGGCAGTACACGATCACCTGTTCGTTCGCGACGATCTCGTCGACGCTCGCGTACAGGTCGGGAATCCAGTTGAGCGCCTGCTGCGGCGGCGTGATGTTGTCGCCCCACGAAGCCAGCACGATGATCGGCGTGCGGATGTTGCGCAGGTCCACCGGCGCGCGCGCGTTCTTCGCGTACACCTCGTTGCGCGTGAGGTGATTGCCGACGAAGAGGTTCTGCACGATCCAGTCGATCTCGGCGCGATTGAGCTGGAAATGGCCGCCCCACCAGCGCTCGAATTCGAGGAAGCGCTCGCGCTCGGCGTCGACGCGCGAATAGAGGTTGTAGAGCTTGCCCCAATACGTATTGGCGGGATTGAGGTTCTCGAAGTTCTGCACGAGATGCGCGCCGTCGAAGTGGCCGTCGCCGAGGTCCGCTGCGAGCGACGACATCCACGAGCCGCCCAGCATGCCGCCCGAGTAGCGCATGGGGTTCTTGCCGCGCACGCCGGCCCAGTACGAAAGCGGCGAGCCGGCCAGCATCAGCGGGCCGACCAGCCCGGGCGCGGAAGCTGCGAGCAGCGCCGCGGCCCAGCCGCCCTGGCAGTTGCCGATGATGAACGGCAGACCGTCCGACTCGGGATGCAGTTCGCGCACGCGTTGAATGAACACGGCTTCCGCCTGGGCGACCGACTGGATCGTCTGCGTTTCGCACGGCACCGGGAAGAAGGTCACGAAATAGCAGGGGTGGCCCTTGCGCAGCGCGATGCCCACTTCGCTGTCCATCTTGAACCCCGCGATGCCGGGACCGTGGCCCGCACGCGGATCGATCACGACGAACGGGCGCATGCGCGGGTCGGTGGGCGCGTCTTCAGCAGGCTTGATGCGCAGGAGTGCGTAATTGCAGGGATCCTCGAGTTCGCGGCCATCGACGATCACGTCATAGTCGAACGCGAGCACCGGCGGCATGCCCGCCTGCTCGTGCACGTAGGTCTGGTTGCCGCGCTCGCGCAGCGCGTCGAGAAACAGCACGCTGCGCTGCCAGGCGTCGTAGACGTAGTCATATAGCGGCTGCGCGACCGCAGGCGCGGTTTGCGCCGATCCGAATGCGCGGCTCACTGCCGACGTCACGGCCGAGGCCGCCTGGCTGAGCGCTGCGGGGGGCGAAGTGTCCTCGCGGGACGAGGCTGAGAGGGGCCAGAGGGGCGAGAGGGGAGCAAACGGCCAGGAAGACGTGCCCGATGCGAGCGTGGGCAGAAACGAAAAAGGCGACGTGAAAAGTAAAGACAGCGGCGAGGAGGGGGAAACTGCCACGAGACGAATCTCCTTTTAGGGGGGCGCATACCCGCCTCGCGGCAAGCCTGCGCCGGACTGGCGGGGCCACGGCTCTTTGCGCGACGCAGGCGCAGGCACTCATGCCCGAGACGTGCGGGGGTTCCGGCCGCGGATCGCCCTCGGGAGGTCCGCTTTGCGGGCAAAGGCCGGCAAAAAACGCACGCGCGGCGCGCAAGCATGCTGGGCGCCTGACGGCCGCGAGAGATGAAAAGCGGAAGAGCGCCGGATCATGCTGCACTGCGGAATACCAAAAGTTAGGCGACGGACTGGCCGAAGTCAAGGCGCTGCCCGTCCCAATGGGCCGGACCCATGATGGCAACGCCCCGTGAACGAACCATGACAGGCGCGCCAGTCCGCCGCAATGCGCCGCGTGCGGATGCCTGGCCGGCCTCGCGTGCACGTGGGCGACTGCCTCTTGGACACTGGTCTACACTGGAAGCGCGTTGCGCGCCGCAGCATGAAGCACAGGCGCGTGTCCTCAGGCTGTGGGCAGCTTTGCATGCGAGAGAGAAAGCCATGACGTCATCGCCCAACAAGTATTCGATCCTGCTCGCCCGTTGTGGCGGACTGGACCCGGTGCCTACCGCCGTGGCGCATCCCTGCGACGTCTCTTCGCTCACGGGCGCGCTCGACGCCGCGAACCTCGGCCTCATCGTGCCGATCCTCGTCGGCCCCGAGGCGAAGATCCGCGCCGTGGCCGAAGAAGCCGACCTGCGCCTCGACGGCATCGCCATCCTCGACGCCCCGCACAGCCACGCCGCCGCCGAACGCGCGGTGCTCGCCGTGCGCCAGGGCGAAGCCGAGCTGCTCATGAAAGGCAGCCTCCACAGCGACGAACTGCTCCATGAAGTCGCGCTCGGCGCCAACGGCCTGCGCACCGAACGCCGCCTTTCGCACGTGTTCGCGATGGACGTGCCCTCGTACCACAAACCGCTCTTCATCACCGACGCGGCCGTCAACATCTTCCCGAAGCTCGCCGACAAGGCCGACATCGTGCGCAACGCGATCGAGCTCGTGCAGGCGCTCGGCGTCGGCACGCCGAAGGTCGCGATTCTCGGCGCGATCGAGACGGTGTCCGAGAAGATGCCCTCCACCATCGACGCCGCCGCGCTCTGCAAGATGGCCGACCGCGGCCAGATCACGGGCGCCGTGCTCGACGGACCGCTCGCCTTCGATAACGCAATCAGCGCCGAGGCCGCGCGCATCAAGGGCATCACTTCGCCCGTGGCCGGCGACCCCGACATCCTGCTCGTGCCCGACCTCGAAGCGGGCAACATGCTCGCCAAGCAGCTCACCTTCCTGGCCGGCGCGGAAGCGGCCGGCATCGTCCTCGGGGCGCGGGTGCCGATCATCCTCACGAGCCGCGCCGACAGCGTGCGCTCGCGCATCGGCAGCTGCGCGATCGCGGTGCTCGTCGCGCACGCGCGGCGCGCCCGCAAAGCCACGGAGATCCTGTGAGCAGCGTTCCAGCCCAGCCGGCCGCGGACGGCCATGTCGTACTCGTCGTCAATGCGGGTTCATCGAGCATCAAGTGCTCGGTGTATCGCGTGATCGACGATCCGCGCGTCGAGGGCGGCTCGCGTGCGCTGCATGGCGCGGGCGGGCAGATCGAAGGGATCGGCGTCGCGCCGCGCGTGGTCGCGCACATGGCCGACGGCCGCCTGATCGTCGACGAGAAGTTTCCCGTCGCCCAGGTCGCCGATCACGATGCTGCGTTTCGCCTCCTGCGCCTCGTGCTCGCCGTGGGCCTGCGCGACACGCCGCCCGCCGCGATCGGTCATCGCGTGGTACACGGCGGCGCGCGCCATGCCGACGCCGTGCTCATCGACGACGACGTGATCCAGGAGCTCGATGCGCTCACGCCGCTCGCGCCCTTGCATCAGCCGCACAACCTCGCGGCTATCCGCGCGGTGCGCGAGGCCGCGCCCGAGCTGCCGCAGGTGGCGTGCTTCGACACCGCGTTCCACGCGGGCAACGACATCATGGCGCAGCTCTTCGCGCTGCCGTACAGCTACTACGGCGAAGGCGTGCGCCGATACGGCTTTCACGGCCTCTCGTACGAATACATCGCGAAGCACCTGCACCAGGTCGCGCCCGATATCGCACGCGGATGCGTCGTCGTCGCGCATCTGGGTAACGGCGCGAGCCTGTGCGCGATGAAGGACGGCCAGAGCGTCGAGACGACCATGGGCCTCACCGCGCTCGACGGCCTGCCCATGGGCACGCGCTGCGGCGCGCTCGACGCGGGCGCGGTGCTCTGGATGATGGCGCGCGGCATGGATTACCACGCGATCGAGAAAGTGCTGTATCACGAGTCGGGCCTCAAGGGGCTCTCGGGCGTGAGCAGCGACATGCGCGAACTGCTGGCGAGCGGCAGCGAACAGGCGAAGCTCGCCATCGACTTCTATACGTATCGCATCGCCCAGGACGTGGGCAAGCTCGCCGTCGTGCTGGGCGGGCTCGATGGGCTCGTGTTCACGGGCGGCATCGGCGAACATGCCGCGCCCATCCGCGCGCAGGTGTGCGAGCGGCTCGCGCCGCTATTCGGCATTGCGCTCGACGCGCAACTCAACGAGGCGGGCAGCCGCGACGGCCACGAACGCGTGAGCACGCGCGATAGCCGCGTGCCGGTTTTTGCGATCCGCACCGATGAGGAAGGGATGATCGCGCTGCATACAGCGCGGTTGTTGCGCGAGGCGCTCAAGCGCTAGAAGCGCTAGCGTCCCGCAAGTTTCGCGCCCTGCCCTGTATCGACGAATGTCGGTGCGAACGCCGTTGGAGCCGGTGCGCAGGACCATCGCGATACGGTGAGCGTGGGACTGGCGACGAGGCCGTCGCGCGTGGCTGCAGCACCGTCCCCGGCAACCGCCTGGCCGACTTCGTCGAATGCCTCGTCGCGCAACCGCTGCGGCGCTGCGCCGTGCACCAGGGTATCGACGAAGTATTTCGCGCGCGGCCACGGACCGAAGCCTGCCGCCGTGTTGATGTGCCCTGCGTCGCCGAGATTGACGAAGGTGCTGCCCAATTGCTGCGCGAGCGCGCGGGCGCCTTCGAGCGGCATCCACGGATCGGTTTCGCTGCCGATGAGGATGGACGGCACGCAAAGCCGCCGCGCCTCGAACGCGCCGGCAAAGCGGAACTTCTCGGGGCTCGCGGGCGCGACGAACAGCACGCCCGCGATATCGGCGCCCGCAGTCCCTTTACCGTCTCGAGCCCCGTTAGCGCTCCCGCCGCTTTGGCCGAGCATGCCAGTCGACAGCGCATGCGCCGCCACGAGGCAGCCGAAGCTGTGGGCGGCCAGCAGGAACGGGCCACGCTCGCCGGCCAGCCGCCGCGCGAGCGCCGCGCTCCAGACCGCGAGGTCGGGGGCGTCCCAGTCGTCCTGCTCCACGCGCAGCGAGCGCGCGAACTGGCGTTCGAGCCAGGTCTGCCAGTGGGCGCCGTCGCTGCCGTGCAGGCCGGGCACGGTGACGAGGCGGGGCGGCCAACGCATTTGCGCGCACGAAAGCATGATTTTTTCCTCGCTGGATCACGGCGTGAATCGATTGTGGCCTGCGAGCCTTGCACGCCGAACCAATTTTTTTTGCTTAGCTTTTCGGCACCCTCCGCGCGGACCGGCGCCGGGCGCGTCGCGGGCCACCGGCCCGCGATTCGCCCGGCGGCTGCGGCCCTGAAAAAGTAGAATGGTGCCCGTGCACGCGGCCGCATCGTGCCGCACCCGCTCCAGGAATCCCATGTCGCACGCCACGCGCCTCGATCAGCGTCCGCTGCTGCCGTTTCGTTCCGCGCTTCCCGCCGCGGAACTGGACCACACGCGCACGCCCGAGTCGCACGGCCGTTACCAGGGACAGGTCGACCCATCATGAAAATCATTTTCTGGTTCCCGCAAACCGACGCTTCCGCGTGGCTGCACGGCCTCGCGCACGCCCTGCCCGACGCCGAGCTGCGCGAGTGGCAGCCCGGCGACACCGCCCCCGCCGACTACGCGGTGGTCTGGCACCCGCCTCGCGAACTCTTCGGCGTGCCGGGACTGCGCGCCATCTTCAATCTGGGCGCGGGCGTCGACGCGATCCTCGCGCACGAGCGCGAGCGGCCCGGCACGCTGCCCGGCACCGCCATGCTCGTGCGGCTGGAAGATTCGGGCATGGGCCGGCAGATGAGCGAATACGTGCAGCACGCCGTGCTGCGCTACCTGCGCCGCTTCGACGACTATGCGCTTGCGCAGGCGCACCGCGAATGGCACGTGCTTGCGCCGCATCCGCACGAAACGTTCACCGTTGGCGTGCTCGGCCTTGGCGTGCTGGGCGCGCAGGTCGCGCACGCGGTGGCCTCGCTCGGCGTGCCGGTGCGCGGCTTTTCGCGTAGCGCGAAGACGATCGAGGGCATCGAGACGTTCTCGGGCGAGCTGCACGGGCCGCAATTCGACGCCTTCCTCGATGGCGTGAAGGTGCTCGTGAACCTGCTGCCCGCCACGCCCGACACGGAAGGCGTGCTCAACGCGCGCACGTTCAGCAGGCTGCCGCGCGGCGCGTACGTCGTGAACGTGGCGCGCGGCACGCATCTCGCCGAACAGGATCTGCTCGATGCCCTGGCCGACGGCACGCTCGCGGCGGCGACGCTCGACGTGTTCCGCGAAGAGCCGCTGCCGCCCGATCATCCGTTCTGGCGCGAGCCGCGCATCACGATCACGCCGCACAGCTCGGCGCTCACCTTGCGCGACGAAGCGATCTCGCAGGTCGCCGACAAGATCGGCGCACTCGCACGCGGCGAGACGGTGAGCGGCATCGTCCATGTCGGGCGCGGCTATTGAGCCTGGCGAAGCATTCCGAATACAAGCTGGAGACAAAAGATGACACTCCCCACCGCAGTCAAGATCGTCGAAGTCGGCCCGCGCGACGGCCTGCAGAACGAGAAGGAATTCGTTCCCACCGCAACGAAGATCGAACTCGTCAACCGGCTAACGGCCGCTGGCTTTCCGAACATCGAGGCCGCCTCGTTCGTCTCGCCCAAATGGGTCCCGCAGATGGCCGATGGCGCCGAGGTCATGGCCGGCATCGAGCGCCGCGAAGGCACGATCTATTCGGTCCTCACGCCCAACCTGCGCGGCTTCGAAGGTGCGCTCGCCGCGCGCGCGGACGAGATCGTGATCTTCGGCGCGGCGAGCGAAGCGTTTTCGCAGAAGAACATCAACTGCTCGATCGCGGAAAGCATCGAGCGCTTCGTGCCGGTCGCACAGGCCGCGAAAGAACACGGCATCCGCATTCGCGGCAGCGTGTCGTGCTCGCTCGGCTGCCCGTACCAGGGCGAGGTGCCGGTGGCTTCGGTCGTCGACGTGGTGGAGCGCTTCGCCGCGCTCGGGTGCGACGAGATCGATATCGCCGACACCATCGGCGTGGGCACCGCGAAGCGCGTGCACGAAGTGTTCGAAGCGGTGACGCGGGTGTTCCCGCGTGAGCGCCTCTCGGGCCATTTCCACGACACCTACGGCCAGGCGCTCGCCAACATTTACGCCGCGCTCGAAGAAGGCATCGCCATTTTCCACGCGTCCGTGGCGGGCCTCGGCGGCTGTCCGTATGCGAAGGGCGCCACGGGCAACGTCGCGACCGAAGACGTGCTGTACCTCATGAACGGCCTTGGCATCGATACGGGCATCGACCTGAACCAGGTCGTCGCGGCGGGCGACTTCATCTCGAACGCCATCGGCCGCCCGAACGTTTCGCGCGCGGGCAAGGCGCTGCTCGCGAAGGCGCGCGGCGCAGCCGCCTGCGCCTGATGCATCGACTAGTTGAATCGCAGTACGAAGGAAATGAACGCATGATGCAAACCTCCGAAAACCTCGATGCCCTGCCCGAATCCGCGCGCCGGGTCGCCCTGATGCTGCGCGAGCGCGGCCATGCCAAGCCGGTCGTGATGCTGCCCGAAACGGGCAAGACTTCGGCGGAAGCGGCCGCGGGTCTTGGCTGTGAAGTCGCGCAGATCGCCAAGTCGATCCTGTTCCGCCGCCGCGAAGACGACGCGCCGGTGCTCGTGATCGCGAGCGGCGCGAATCGCGTGGACGAAAAGAAAGTGGCCGCGCACGTAGGCGAAGTCGGCCGAGCCGACGCGAAGTTCGTGCGCGAAAAGACGGGCTACGCGATTGGCGGCGTCTGTCCGATCGGGCACGCCACGACACCCGTCACGCTCATCGACGCCGACCTGTTCGAACTGGAAAGCCTGTGGGCGGCGGCGGGCCATCCGCATGCGGTGTTCAATCTCTCTCCGCAAGAGCTTGCCGTGTTGACGGGCGCGCCGGTGGTGGACGTCGCGCTGCGCAGTGAATAACGGCGCAATGAACGGCGAGAACGTACGCAAGGACATGGCCGCGAATCAGGACACCAGGACGCCGACGCCTTCGCCATGCATCAACATCTGCCGCATGCACGAGGCGAGCGGTCTGTGCGAAGGCTGCCTGCGCACACTCGACGAAATCGCCTCCTGGTCCACGTTCGACGAAGCAGCGAAACGCGCCGTCTGGGACGCAATCGAGATGCGCCACGCCGAATGGCTCGAAAAACGCTTCGAGTCGCACGAAGCATCGCAAGCACGGACCGGGGGAGAGGAACAATGAATGCGCCCGCCCGTGTCGTGACGATTGGCGAGACGTTTCGCTCGACGCTCGAACTCACGCCCGAGTCGGTCAAATCGTTCGGACTGCTCGTGAACGACCTGAACCCGTTGCACCACGACGAAGCCTACGCAGCGCAAAGCCGCTTCGGCGGCCTGATCGCCTCGGGCACGCAGCCCACCGCGCATTTCATGGCGCTGCTCGCCACGCACTTTTCGCAGTACGCGCAGCCGCTCGGGCTCGAGTTCGACATGAAGCTCAAACGCGCCGCGCATGCGACCGATACGCTCACGTTCGAATGGCGCGTCGAGGAAGCCTGGTGGAAGCCGAGCCTGCACGGCGACCTCGTGAAGCTCGCTGGCGAGGCCGTGAACCAGAAAGGCGAGACACTCATGGTCGGCCGCGCGACGATTCTCGTCATGCCCCGGCCCGAGCACGCGAAGGCATGAGCGCGGCGCCCGCACTTCCGGCATCGATGCGCGTATTCGAGCGCGGCTGGCTTTCGTCGAACAACGTGCTGCTCGTCGACGAGGCGCGCACCGCGCTCGTCGATACCGGCTACGCCACGCACGCCGGGCAGACCCTTGCGCTCGTGCGTCATGCGCTGGGCCCGCGGGCGCTCGATGTCGTCGTCAACACGCACCTGCATTCCGACCATTGCGGCGGCAACGCCCGGCTGCAGGCGCACTGGCCCTGCGTCACGCTGATCCCTGCCGCGAGCGCAGCCACTGTGCGCGACTGGGACGAAGCGCGCCTCAGCTTTCTCGCGACCGGGCAGACCTGCGAGCGATTCGCGTTCACGGGCACGCTCGCGGCGGGCGACCGCCTCGCGCTCGGCGGCTTCGAGTGGGAGGTGATCGGCGCGCCTGGGCACGACCCCGACTCGGTGATGCTCTACGCGAGCGCGCCGCGCGTGCTCATCAGCGCGGACGCGCTGTGGGAGCATGGCTTCGGTGTGATTTTTCCCGAACTCGACGGCGAAAGCGGCTTCGCCGAGCAGCAAGCGGTGCTCGAAGCCATTGCGAAGCTCGACGTGCGCACGGTGATCCCCGGGCACGGCAAGCCGTTCACGAATGTCGAGGCGGCGCTGGAGCGCGCGTTCTCGCGCCTCGCCTGGTTGCGCGCCGAGCCGGCGCGCAACGCGAAGAACGCGCTGAAGGTGCTGATCGTCTTCAAGCTGCTGGAAGTGCGCGCGATGCGCTTCGATTCGCTCGTGGCGATGCTCGAAAGCGCGGCGTCCATGCGCGCCGCCGCGCAGCGGCTAGCCCCGCGCGCCGCCTGGCCCGGGTTGCTGCGTGAATTGACGGGTGAACTGGCGAAGAGCGGCGCGCTCGTCGTGAATGGCGAGCACCTCGAAGCGCCGGCGGCGGCAGTCTAGCCGCGCGCGCCGGAAAGCCATAAAAAAACGCTCGTCCGTTTCCGGACGAGCGTTGGAATTAGCTCTGACGTGATCAAACTGTCGAAGGCATGATACTCGCGCCATCATCGGCGAAGCATCGGTGATTTCCCTAAAAATGACCAACGAACGCAGGCAAAGGCGCCCGGTTAATCTGGAATCCGAATCAATTTCAATAGCCGAGCTTCAACCGTAGCAGCTCGAAGAGATGCGAGCACAAGTAAAGTCCGAGCCCGATCGCCCCGCCGATCACCGTGCCGTTCACGCGAATCTCCTGCAGGTCCTTGCCGATTTTCAGCTCGATGAGCCGCGCCGTCTCGCGCGTGTCCCAATTCTTGACCGTGTCGCGAATGTGATGCGTGAGGTAGCGCGCGAAGTCGGGCGCCATTGCGCGCGCGGCATCTTCGAGGTGGGCGTTGATCGAGGCGCGCAGGTCGGCGTCGGCGGCCAGCGTCCCGCCTAGCCAGCGGCCCATTGCGGCCACCTTCGCGTGCAGCTCGGAGTCCTCGCGCGCGAGATCGTCGCGCAGCCACGTGCGCAGGCTGTCCCACAGTGCGCGCGTGTAGTCGTTGAGCGCGCTGCCTTCGCGCAGGCTCGCCTTCAGCTCCTCGCCCTTGCGCAGGAAGGCCGGATCGCTCTTCAGCTGCACGATCAGCTTTTCCACGACCTCGTCGAACTTCCGGCGCAGATGATGCTCGCGATCCTCGGCCACCTGCAGCAGCAGCCGGTTCACCGAGCTCTCCATCACGCGCGCGCCGCTCTCGCCGATCCACTCGGAAGGCAGGAACTTCTCGCTGATCGGAAACTCGCCCTTCAGGCCATCCACGATGCGCCCCGCCACGAACGCGCGCGTGCCCTCCTCGCGCAGCAGCGCGCCGACCTGGTCGAGCAACCGGTCGAGCAGTTCCTGGTGGCGGCCGTCTTTGGTGAGCGTGTCGAGCAGCGCGCCGGCGGACTTCGAGAGATCGACCCGGTCGAGCGCCGCGTAGAGGCCGTCGCGGATGAAGTTCTGGATGCGCGTGTCGTCGGTGAGGCCGAGCACGCCCGACATCATGCGCACCGCGTAGCCGCCGAGACGCTCTGCGTTCCGAGGCGCGATGAGCCACGTGGAAAGCCGTTGCACCGGATCGTGGCGGCGTATCAGGGCGACGAGCGAGCCCACATCGAGAAACTTGTCGCGCACGAAACCGGCGAGTTCGTCGGCAATGCGGTCCTTGTTGCGCGGGATCACCCCCGTGCGTGCCGAAACGAAGGGAATCGGCACGCGGCGGAACAGCGCGACCACGGCGAACCAGTCGGCCAGCGCGCCGACCATGGCGGCTTCGCTCACGGCCTTCACGCCGTCGATCACGATGCCGGGCGGGGAAAGCGCCGTGCCGACGAAAACGAGCGCCGCGCCGAGCAGCAACCGCAGCGCGCGGCGTTTGGCGCGCGCGAGCTCCGCTTCGTCGTGGCTGGCGTGAGGGTGTGTCATGCGGGGTAAAGGTCGCAGGTTCGAACCGCGACATTATGCGGCCGTAGCCGCCAGAGGCATGCGCCCGCGCCCAGCACACGCCCGCTGCGCGCGAGCGGCGCTCGACGACACGCCTCAGGCCGAACGCGCGCCGCGCCGCTGCGGCACGATCCGCCAGCCGAGGTTCACGCCCGCCGCCGCGATCAGAATGAGCGCGGCCCCCACCACCTGGATCCACGCGAGGCGCTGGCCGAACGCGAACCAGTCCACGAGGATCGCGACCACGGGATAGATGAACGAGAGCGCGCCCGTCATCGCCGTGGGCAGCTTCTGGATGGCGCCGTAGAGGAGCACGTACATGATGCCCGTATGCACGACGCCTAGCGTGACGAGTTGCGCCCAGTGCAGCGGCGTGGCGGGCAGCGTGCCGTAGCGGATGAACGGCGCGAGCGCGAGCGCGCCGAAGGCGAGCTGCACGAGCGCGATGAGGTGCGGCGGCGTGCCCTTGAGGTGGCGCGTGATGATCGACGAGATCGCGTAGAGAAACGCCGCGCCCGCGGCGCACGCCACGCCTTGCAGATACTCGCCGGGCACCGCCAGCACGGCGGGCTGCACCTCGACCACGCAGACGAGCCCGACGAAGGCGAGCGCGAGCCAGGCGACGGTCGACGCGCTCACGCGCTCGCGCAGGACGAGCGCGCCGAGGCCGACGAGCATGAACGGCTGGGTGTTGTAGACAGCCGTGGCCATGGAGATCGAAGCGCGCGAATAGGCGGCGAACAGCAGCACCCAGTTCGCGACGATCGCCGCGCCGCCCAGCACGGCGAGCGCCAGCACGCGCGGCGGCAGGTGCTTGCGGCGCAGGAGGCCGAGCGCCGCGCACACGAGCGCGAGCGTCGCGCCGCCCAGCACGCAGCGCAAAAACGCGATGTTGATCGGGGCCTGCCGCGAGGCGACCACGAGCCAGCCGATGGTGCCGGACATCAGCATCGCAACGATCATTTCGGCGGCGCCGCGGCGAATTTCAGGGGTGGTGGAAGCCATGCGATTGCATCCTCGTTGTGGCCGCTAACGCGCGTGCGGCCCATCTCATCTGCAAGCCAGTTTATCGGCTGCCATGCGAGGAATACAGGGCTAAACTTAGGCCGGAGACAACATTTGCCTTCGATTGAAAGGCCAACCTGGCGAGGCACCCGCACAATCATGAACCGACGCACCCCAGCGCCGCCCACCGCGGCCCCGCTCGACGACATCGACCGCATGCTGCTCGCGGCGCTCGCCGAGGACGCCCGCGCGAGCGTGGCGGACCTCGCAAAGCACATCGGGCTTTCGGCGCCGAGCACCTCCGAGAGGCTGCGCCGGCTCGAAGCGCAGGGGGTGATCGGCGGCTATACGGTGCAGATCGATCCGCGCGCGCTGGGCTATACGCTGCAGGCGATCGTGCGCGTAAAGCCGCTGCCCGGACAGTTGCATCTGGTGGAGGAAGTGCTGCGGCGCATTCCCGAGTTCGTCGAGTGCGACAAGGTCACCGGCGACGATTGCTTCATCGCCCGGCTCTATCTGCATTCGATCGAACAGCTCGACGAGATCCTCGCGAAAGTCACCGAGCGCGCCGAAACCAGCACGGCCATCGTCAAGTCGACGCCGGTGCCGCGCCGCCTGCCGCCGCTCGGCTGAAATCAGCGCGCGGCCCGCCAGCGCATGCGCGGGCCTGCGCAGCCACTCATGGCTCCGTGGTTTCGAAGAACGCCAGCATCTCCGCGACGAGCGCCTCGCTCGCTTCCTCGGGAATGTAGTGGCCGCACGGCAGCGCGCGCCCGCTCACGTCGCGCGCCACCTTGCGCCACTCGGCAAGCGGGTCGAAGCAGCGCTCGATCACGCCCTCTGCGCCCCACAGCACGCGCAGCGGGCACGCGACCTTGTTGCCGCGCTCCAGATCGGCACGGTCGTGCTCGAGGTCGATGGTCGCCGCGGCGCGGTAGTCCTCGCACATCGCGTGCACGGCTCCCGGCTGCCGCAGCGCCGCGCGGTAGGCGTCGAGCGCCGGCGGCGCGAACGGCGCGAGACCCGCGTGACGGCTGCCCATCACCCGCTCGATATAGACGTCGGGGTTCGCCCCGATGAGCGTTTCCGGCAGCGGCTCGGGCTGGATCAGGAAGAACCAGTGGAAATAGAGCGTGGCGAACTCGCGGTCGGTTTGCTCGTACATGGCGAGTGTGGGCGCAATGTCGAGCAGCATGAGCCGCTCGACGGCAGCAGGAAAGTCGATCGCCATGCGGTGAGCGACGCGCGCGCCGCGGTCGTGCGCGCACACGAGGAAGCGCTCGTGGCCGAAATGGCGCATGACCTCGACCTGATCGGCCGCCATCGCGCGCTTCGAATAGGCGGCGTGCGTGCCGTCGCTGGGCGGTTTCGACGACGCGCCATAGCCGCGCAGGTCCGTCGCGAAGACCGTGAAGTGCTGCGCGAGCGCCGAGGCGCAGCGGTGCCAGATCATGTGCGTCTGCGGATGACCGTGCAGCAGCAACAGCGGCGGCCCGTCGCCGCCCTTCACGCCGCAGATGTCAACGCCGGTCGCGGTACGCACGGTGAAAGGCTCGAATCCGTCGAAGGGCATGGGGTCGTCTCTTGTATATGTTGGTCCCCGGTGATTGTATGAGGCGAGCGCGGATCCAAAATGCGCGTTGGGTCCCACAGCAGTAGAAACCGAATACTCCCTCGAATCCAGCCCGTGGGATGCCCGAACGACGCCACGCCTATAATCGAACGACCGTTTACAACAATCGCACCCCGTCGCAAGCGCCGGCACGGCTGAACCGTCTCAGCCAGATCGCGCTTCGTCAGCCGCGCCGCAGTCGCGTATATCCGCCCCGCCGTTCACCCGAGCGCCGCAAGGAGGCCTCCGACATGGCATTGCCCACCGTCCTGCAAAACCTCTCGCTGCCCGTCGTGGGCTCGCCGATGTTCATCGTGAGCTACCCGGAGCTGGTGCTCGCGCAGTGCAAGGCGGGCATCGTCGGATCGTTCCCGGCGCTCAACGCCCGCCCGGCCGATTTGCTGGGCGAATGGCTCACGCAGATCCAGGCCGAACTCGCCGCGCACAAGGCCGCGAACCCCGAGGCCGTCATCGGGCCGATCGCCGTGAACCAGATCGTGCATCAGTCGAATGCGCGGCTCGAGCACGACGTGCGCGTGTGCGTCGAGCATCAGGTGCCGATCTTCATCACGAGCCTGCGGGCACCTCCGCGGGAACTGCTCGACGCCGTGCACGGCTACGGCGGCGTCGTGCTGCACGACGTCATCAATCTGCGCCATGCGGCGAAGGCGCTCGAAGCGGGCGTGGACGGGCTGATCCTCGTGGCCGCCGGCGCGGGCGGCCACGCGGGCACGACCTCGCCGTTCGCGCTCGTGGGCGAAGTGCGGCGCCTCTTCGACGGGCCGCTCGTGCTGTCGGGCGCGATCGCCAACGGCGGCTCGATCCTCGCCGCCCAGGCCATGGGCGCGGACCTCGCGTACATGGGCACGCGCTTCATCGCGACGAAGGAGGCGCATGCCGCGGAGGCCTACAAGCACGCGATCCTCGAAGCGAAGGCGGCCGACATCATCTACACGAACCTCTTCACGGGCGTGCACGGCAACTACCTCCGCGAGAGCATCGTGAACGCCGGGCTCGATCCCGACGCGCTGCCCGAGTCGGATAAATCGAAGATGGATTTCGGCGCGGGCACCTCGAAAGCAAAGGCCTGGAAGGATGTATGGGGCGCGGGCCAGGCCGTGGGCCTGATGGACGACGTACCCTCGGTGGCCGAACTCGTCGGGCGCCTCAGGCTCGAGTACGACGAGACGAAGGCGCGGCTGGGCATCGGCTGCTGAGCGTCGACCAGGCGGCTTTCAACCTTGACTGTTGTCGATTCATCGGGCGTCGGCCCTGAGTGCCGCCGCGCGGATCGCCTCCACGCCCGGCCATAGCTCGTGCTCCGAAAAACGGGCGGCGAGGAAATCGACGAACGAGCGCACCTTCGCCGAAAGATGGCGGCGGCTCGCGTACACGGCGTAGATGGGCAGTTCGCGCGGCGGCAAGGCATCGACGAGCAGCGGCACGAGCCGGCCTTCGGCGATGTCGTCGCCCACCACCTCGGTGCCGAGCATCGACAGGCCGCCGCCTTGCAGCACCACCACGCGCAGCGCTTCCAGGTGGTTGACGATGAGGTTGCCGCCCGGCTTGGGCTTCACGCCCGCGGCCCCGGCGCCTTCCGAGAACGGCGATAGTTCCTGCGCCGAAGCGCCCGCGTAATGCACGAAGTTGTGGCGCGCGAGATCGGCCACGTCCTTCGGCGCGCCGTGGCGGCGCAGGTACTCGGGGGAGGCGCACAGCACGATATGCGCGGTGGCGAGCGGCCGCGCGATCAGCGAAGACGATTTGAGCCCCGAAGGCGCGGCGCGGATCGCCACGTCGAAGCCTTCGTCGATCAACTCCACCACGCGGTCGGAGAGCGTGATGTCGACGGTCACCTGGGCGAATGCCGCGGCGTAGTCGGCGACCGCGCTCATCACATGACGCAACCCGAACGCCGTGAGCGACGACACGCGCAGCCGTCCCTGGGGCACGACGCTCGCGGCGCCCACGGCCTGGCCCGCCTCGTCGAGTTCGGTGAGCGCCTGGGCCACGCGCTCGTAATACTCGCGCCCCGCCTCGGTGGGCGCCACGCGCCGCGTGGTGCGGTTCAACAGACGCGCGCCAAGCTGCTGCTCCAGATGCATCACATGCTTGCTCGCCATCGCGGCGGACATGCTCAAGCGCTCGGCCGCCGCGACGAAGCTGCCCGCCTCCACCACCTGGCGGAACACTTTCATGCTGACGAGGGTATCCATCGCGCGGCCTTCACTTCGAACGTAAACAGACAGGAATCAATGGCCGCTATTGTGCGCGCTTTATCAAATGCTGGTGTTCAAACGCACAGACGCGCGCCGGGCATCGAATCGTACTGAGCGGCCCCGAAAGCAAAAACCCCGCACTGCGAGCAGCGCGGGGTTTTTGCATCGACCGTCGACTTTTCGGGCGGCGCGGATCAGAACTTCGCGCGCATGCCCACGCCGTAGGTCTGGCCGCTCGACATGTTGTCGAAGTGGTCGTACATGTAAGCGGCGTAGACGTCGGTGCGCTTGGAGAGCGCATAGTCGTAGCCGATGGCCGCCGTCTGGCGCGTCTGGTTCAGGCCGCCGCCATTGCGCGAGTACGCGTACGAAGCCATGACCGTGCCCGGACCGACTGGCGCGGTGACACCGCCCTGCGCGGTGTTGACGTGCCAGCTGCCCACATGCTGCCAGTTCGCCGTGTACATGTACTGGCCGAAGAACTTCACGTACTTGAGGTCGTACGAGAGGCCGACCTGCGCCACGCCCTGGCTCTTCAGGCCGATGATCGTCGTGTCGCCGCTCACGATGCTGCCGATGTCGCCCGGCGTGTTGTTGAAGTTCACGTACTGATAGACGGCCGTGGCCGCGAACGGGCCGTGGAAGTACAGACCTTGCACGCTCCACTTCTTCGAGCCGTTCTGGCCCGCCTGGTTGCCGAACGCGTACATCGCCGAGCCCGAGAGGCCGTTGAAGTCGGGCGTCGAATACTGCACGGCGTTGTTCCAGCCCGAGTCGCCCACCACGCCCTGATCGGTCGTGTAGGTCGGGAACGTCGAGAGGCCGAGGTACACGTGGTACACCATCGGCGAGAAGGTGTACGAATCGATGAACGGGTTGAAGAGAATCGTCGAGACGAACAGTTGCGTCGTGAGGCGCCCCGCCGTGACGGTGCCGTACGGCGATTCGAGGCCGACATACGCGTTGCGCGCGAAGAACGTGTCGCCGGCGAAGCGGCCGTACTGGCCGTTTTGCGCGCGGAAGAAGCTTTCGAGCGTGAAGATCGCCTTGTAGCCGCCGCCCAGATCCTCGGAACCCTTCATCCCCCAATACGACGTGGACATGCCGCCGCCACTCACGTTCCAGGCCGTCTGGCCGCCCGGAAATTTCGTCGCCCCGACCCACTCGTCGACCTGCCCGTAAAGCTGGACGCTCGATTGCGCGAACGCCGACGACGCGGCGGCAGCGAGTACGGCGGCGAGCGCGCTCGCCTTCAGGGTGGTTCGCAGCGCGTGGCTGACCGTTGTATTCATGGGTTCTCCAGTCTTTGTCAAAAAAATCGGCGGCTGAGGCGTTCGCGCGGGGCTGTGTTTTTTTCGGGGTTCACAGGAATGGCCGTCTTGGCGGATCCCATCTTTGCGGACCATTTTTCCGGTCAAAAATAAGCGCTGTTATCGCCGGTATACGGGGCGGATTAGTTTCCCGTTGGCGAGCCAGGCTTCGTCCCGCTTTTGCCGCTTCGGGGGATGGCTTGCACTGCGCCGCACCACTCCTCAGCGTTTCCCGAGAACCCCGTACGCAGCGGGGCGTTCGCGCGTCTAGCGGAGCCCAAAATGACGCACCGCAAAAACGAAAACGAGATTTGAGACGAAAGGCTTCCCGGTGACGAGGGATTTGCAAAAAGGTGTGGTATCCACGCGTCAGTTTTCACTGCGCGCTGAACGGAATTTTTTGGACGTGTTTCGACAGGTCAGTGCCTGGAGCACTCGAAACGGAGGGGCAACGTCGGGGAGGAAAAAACGGAAAGCAGCCGCGAGACGGCGCGCTCAGTTCCGGTACGGCGAGGGCATGGGCGGGCGAGGAACCTCGCCGCCGTTGCGTTGGAAAGGACGGAACGTGCCGCCGCGCTCCTCGTTGTAGCGGGCGACATCTTCGCGAATCGAACCTGCGCGCACCGGTGAATCGGCCGGCGGATGCGGCACCGGGCGCGTCTCCGCACTGACCGGCGTAATGGGATTGCGACGGGGATCGCCGCGATAGCCGCCGTAGTCGCCCCCGAACGGCGTGCCGTAGCTATACGTGCGATGCGGCGCCTGTTGCTGGACCTGCCCTTGCCACTGGTTCGGCGCACGGCCGCCAGCGCGATCGTGCCGGCCGCCCTGCTCCGCTACGCGCATGGGGGAAGGCCCATAGCCCGCGGCAGCATGGCCGAAGCCGGGTGCCGGCTGGCCGCCGTACACCGCGCTACGGTAACCGCCGCCCCACGCCGTACCGCCGCGATATGCGGGTGCCGGAGACATGGTGCGCACGGACATCGATGGCAGGCTCTGCGCGCGTGCAAAGCCGCCGCCGCCATGCCCCGCAAAACCGGGCTGCGCATGGGCGAGCGCAAAGAGGGCCGCCAACCCGGCCCCCAAGACCCACTGTCCCAGTTTCGACAACCCTGCGCGCATTGTGACGTTTCACCTGCCCGACGATTTCCTCATGGCAACCCGCCGTTCGGGCCATGGCGGGCCAGTCCCGGGAAGCCCACCGCACCGCGCGTAACGATTGCCGTCGCAACGGTTCGAACTTCCCATTGACGGTAATTTATGGGCGTGCCCTATGGGTGTCGAGCCAAAAGATGTTATGCCGCCCGAAGGGTTGTAACACCATGTTACTGAAGGGATTTCTTGCCTCCCCGGCGGCCTCCGAAGGCCGCCGGACAAGGCTTTCCGGGCGCGTGCGATCAAGGGGCGAGCCAAGCCGTTCCCACGTCGGAACATATGAAGAATGGGGGGACTCCTGAAGACTTTTTCGTCGCGGGAACACGCCTCGCGCGTCGACGAGTCAGGCTTCAGAAATGGCGCTTCAAGAACCCTTCAAAGGGTCGATACATGCCGAACAGTCATTAATCAATGCCTCAAATGAATTTGCTTTTTCAATCGGCTTGCGCCGACAATAGATGCCCTGAAATAGATGCCCTGATTAACCGTTGCGAGCACATCGATTCCGCGCGCAGCGAGGCGCCCAGGCGCGCACTTGAGATTGTCCGATGGCACGTCCGAAATTCCTGCCCGATAACTTCACCCTCTGCCTCGTCGGCACGGTGATTCTTGCGAGCCTGTTCCCGGTGCACGGCCAGGCCGCCACCGGTTTCAACTGGCTCACCAACGTGGCCGTCGGACTGTTGTTCTTCCTGCACGGCGCCAAGCTTTCACGGGAGGCGATCATCGCCGGCGCGACGCACTGGCGGCTGCACCTCGTCGTTCTCCTCAGCACGTTCGTGGTCTTTCCGCTGCTGGGCCTCGCGCTCAAGCCGGTGCTTTCGCCGCTCGTCACACCGGCGCTCTACGCCGGCGTGCTGTTCCTCTGCACGCTGCCTTCCACGGTGCAGTCGTCCATCGCGTTCACGTCGATCGCGCGCGGCAATGTGCCCGCCGCCGTTTGCAGCGCTTCCGCGTCCAGCCTGATCGGCATCTTCGTCACGCCCGCGCTCGTGAGCCTCATCGTCACGAACCAGAGCGCGAGCGGCGGCTCGGCGTGGCACACCGTATGGAACATCGTCCTGCAACTGCTCGTGCCGTTCGTGGCCGGCCAACTGCTGCGCCCGGTGATCGGCCGCTGGATCGAGCGCAACAAGGGCGTACTCAGGTTCGTCGATCAGGGCTCGATCCTGCTGGTGGTGTTCGGCGCGTTTGCCGAGGCCGTCAACGAAGGGCTCTGGCATCACATTCCGCTCACCGCGCTCGGCGGCCTGCTCGTGGTGAATGCCGTGCTGCTCGCGCTCGCGCTCGGCATCACGATGTTCACAAGCAAGAAGCTCGGCTTCTCGCGCGCCGACCAGATCACCATCATTTTCTGCGGCTCGAAGAAGAGTCTCGCGGCCGGCGTGCCGATGGCGAAGGTGATCTTCGCGTCGAATGCCGTGGGCGCGGTCGTGCTGCCGCTCATGCTGTTCCATCAGATCCAGCTCATGGTGTGCGCGGCGCTCGCGCAGCGCTGGGGCGCTCGCGACATGCGCGCCGAACGCGCCGCCAGCGCGGGCGACGAGTCGCGCGCCGGGGCCAGCGAGCGCACCGCGACGGCTGTCCGCCGCTGAGCTTCGTTCGTCGATGCGCCGGGCGGGCCGCCAAAGGCCGCTGGGCGCCGTTGTGCCGTTGTGCCGTTGTGCCGTTGTGCCGTTGTGCCGTTGTGCCGTTGTGCCGTTGTGCCGCTGCCTGCCGCAGTGCGCTGCGCTATGCCGCTGTGGCGCTGTGCGCAATGCCGCTGCGCCCCTGCTCCGCTGCGTTCTGCCGCGAACGTCGCGGCAGAGTTCCCAGGGCGCCCGAGCGGGCCCCCACTGCGCGCACCCGCGCCGCTCTTCTCCCGCGCTTTGCGCGTCTCTCCCGCGCCACCAGGCCACGCATCCGTGGCGCTGTCACCAAAAATTCATTTAATTCATCCGATCATATGCCGTTAATTTCAACGTCTTCGCCCGTTCCGGCCTGTTCATGTCCGCTCCCGCGCCATTCCTGCAAGCCACACCCGGCGTCGGGGCACTGATCGCCCAGCGCCAGTTGCGCGCCGTTTTCCAACCCATCGTCGACTTCGGGGGTGGCGCGATCCTCGGCTATGAAGGGCTCATCCGTGGGCCAGCCGGCTCGCCGCTCGAAACGCCCGCCGCCCTCTTCGCACGCGCCGGCGAAGAGCAATGCACCGCCGCACTCGAACGCGCGGCCGCCAGCATCTGCATCGAGACGTTCGCCGGGCTCGACTGCCCCGGCAAGCTGTTCCTCAATTTCAGCGCCGACGCGCTGCGCCAGCTCACCGCCGCAGACGACGCCGCGGGCGCGCTCTTCGACGGCCCGATCGACCCCACGCGCGTGGTGATCGAGCTCACCGAGCAAAGCGCCATCCATGACCTGCGCAACTTCGCCCCCGTCGTCGAGGCCTTGCGCGCCTCGGGGGCCCAGTTCGCGCTCGACGACTACGGCACGGCCAACGCGAGCCTCGGTCTTTGGGTCCAGCTGCAGCCCGATGTCGTGAAGATCGACCGCTTCTTCGTTCACGACATCGCCAACGACGCCCTCAAGTTCGAGGCCGTGCGCGCCATGCAGCATTTCGCGCAGGCGAGCGGCACGCGCCTCGTGGCCGAAGGCATCGAGAACGCCGCAGACCTCATCGTGCTGCGGGACATGGGCATCGACTGCGGCCAGGGCTTTTTCTTCGGCCGCCCGAATGTGGAGCCGCTGCGCGTGCTAGCGCCCGAGGCGCGCGAGGCGATCCGCGCGGACCACATCGCCGTGTTCCCCGAAGCCACGCGCAGCGCGGGCGCCGCGCAACCCGCGGGCGGCGGCGCGCCCGCAGGCAAGATGCTGGTGCGCGCCCCCGCGCTGCCGCGCCACGCGACCAACAACGACGTCCTCGAACTGTTCAACGGCCTGCCCGACCTGCACGCCGTGGCCGTGGTGGAAAACGAAGCGCCCATCGCGCTCATCAACCGCCGTGCGTTCATGGACCGCTATGCGCTGCCGTATCACCGCGAACTGTTCGGCAAGAAGCCCTGCCTGCACTTCGCCAACGCCCAGCCGGTGCTCATCGAGCAGTCGATGACCGTCGAGCAGATGGCGACGCTCCTCGCGAGCGACGACCAGCGCTACCTCGCCGACGGCTTCGTCATCACCGACAACGGCCGTTACGCCGGGCTCGGCACGGGCGAAAGCCTCGTGCGCGCCGTGACGGAAGTGCGCATCCAGGCTGCGCGCTACGCGAATCCGCTCACGTTCCTGCCGGGCAACATCCCCATCAGCTCGCACATCGAGCGTCTGCTCTCGAACGATGCGGGCTTTCATGCGTGCTACGTCGACCTGAACCAGTTCAAGCCCTTCAACGATCAGTACGGCTACTGGCAAGGCGACGAAGTGCTGAAGTTCGCGGCGACGGTGCTCGCCGACACGTGCGACCCCACGCGCGACTTCCTCGGCCACGTGGGCGGCGACGACTTCCTGATCCTGTTCCAGAGCGAGAACTGGCACGCGCGCGCGTGCCGGGCCATCGAAACGTTCAACCAAGGCGCGCAGCGCTTCTATGCGCCGGAGGACCGGCTCGGGGGCGGCATCCACGGCGAGGATCGCCACGGCAACGCGACCTTCTTCAGCTTCGTGACGATGGCGATAGGTTGTGTGCACATCGCGGCGGGCGAAGGCGCGCGGCACAGCAGCGACGCGATCGCCTCGCTCGCGGCCCTTGCCAAGCGCCGCGCGAAACAGGAGGCGACGGGGCTCGTCGTGATCGACGGCAGCACGAGCGCCGATCTGCTCCCCACGCCCGGCCTCGCCGGCGAAGCCGCCCGCGCGTCGTAGCGACTGACCTCCCGCCCTCCCCCGGCAGCCCGGCAAAAACATGGGCCAGCCGCACGGCCCGTGCCGCGCGGCCGGCCCGTCGCGCTTTCGCGTTCGCGTTGCTTTCGGGATGCTGCTGCGACGAAAGCGTGTCGTCGCTAGATCGTGCCCATCAACACCAGGACGAGGACGATGATCAGGACGATGCCGATCGTTCCCGACGGCGCGTAGCCCCACGAGCGGCTGTACGGCCAGGCGGGGAACGCGCCAACGAGCACCAGGATGAGAATGACCAGAAGCAGGGTGCCGAGCATGATGCCTCCGTAAGTCGAATGTCAGTGTTCTCGTTTTCGCAACCACCGTGCCCGCACGTGTTTAGTAACATTTACTAAACAAAGAAAATTGCGTTTATCTCCACGTTTACGGGTATTTACCGGGGGAATACAGCGCTGACTTCGGTTTCGTTCGCGGATTTTTACTATACAATCGCCGCACACCCGGCCACTCCGGGAAAACGCTTCGCGCCATCGCAAGCCAGGAATCATGGGGACAACCATTCGTGACGTCGCGCAGGCGGCCAACGTGTCGATCGGCACGGTGTCGCGCGCGCTGAAAAACCAGCCGGGCCTTTCCGAAGCCACGCGCGAGCGCATCGTCGAAGTCGCGCGCACGCTCGGCTACGACTGCGCGCAGCTGCGCCCGCGCATCCGCCGGCTCACGTTCCTGCTGCACCGCCAGCACAACAATTTCGCCGCGAGCCCGTTCTTCTCGCACGTGCTGCACGGCGTGGAAGACGCCTGCCGCGAGCACGGCATCGTGCCCGCGCTCCTCACCGCCGGTCCCGCCGACGACACCGTCCAGCAGTTGCGCCTTCACGCGCCCGACGCCATCGCCGTGGCGGGCTTCGTCGAGCCGGAAATGCTCGCTGCGCTCGTCGCGCTGCAACGGCCGCTCGTGCTGATCGACCTGTGGGCGCCGGGCCTGCGCTCGGTGAACATCGACAACGCGGCGGGCGCGGCGCTCGCCATGCAGCATCTGTTCGAGCTGGGGCGGCGGCGCATCGCGTTCATCGGCGGCTCGCTCGCGCACTACAGCATCGCGCAGCGTGCGCTCGGCTATCGCCGCGCGTTCTTCGAGGCGGGGCTCCTGTTCGACCCGTCGCTCGAAACGACGATAGACGGCGGGCTCGATCCCGACACGGGCGCGTCGCTAGCCATGCAGCGCCTGATCGACACCGCGCGCGCGGCGTCGCGCCCGCTGCCCGACGCGCTCTTTGCCTACAACGACGCCGCCGCGCTCGCGGCCATGCGCGTGTGCTTTGCCAATGGCCTGCGCGTGCCCGAGGACATCGCCATCATCGGTTTCGACGATATCGCGGGCGCGACGCACGCCTCGCCGCCGCTCTCGACGATCGCCGTCGACAAGGAAGCGCTCGGGCGGCGCGGCGTCGAACTGCTGCTCGAAGAGACGCCCGCCGCCAGCGAGATCCGTTTGCCCGTGCAGCTCGTCGCACGTGCAAGCACATTGGGTGCGGCGTCACCGGATTTCGTCGCCGCGTACGCGATCCGCCCCACTGCAGGCACGCCGCAGAGCGCCTGAAGCGCCCCGCGAATTTGCGTTGGAGTTGCGTTTGAAATTGCGTTGGAGTTGCGCTGACAACAGACTGAAAACGCGTTGAAACCTCGCTGAAGCCACGTCCAAGCCAGAAGAGAAAGCCATGACGATGACCGCCGACACCGCCTCCCCCGCCTCTCCCGCCTTCGCACAAGCCGGTTCCGTGCCGGGCGTCGCGAGCTTTCGCGACCGCGGCTTCCTGCTCGGCCACGTGCAGGACACGCTGCGCTTCTACGCGCCGAATGTGCTCGACGCCTCGGGCGGCTTCTTCCACTACTTCCGCGACGACGGCTCGATCTACAACGCCCACTCGCGGCACCTCGTGAGCAGCTGCCGCTTCGTCTTCAACTATGCGATGGCGTATCGCGAGTTCGGCGATCCGCAGCATCTGGAATACGCGCGCCACGGCCTGCAGTTTCTGCGCGACGGCCACTGGGACCCGCAATTGCAGGGCTACGACTGGGAGATCGACTGGCGCGACGGCAAGAAGCGCGTGCTCGACGCCACGCGCCACTGCTATGGCCTCGCGTTCGTGCTGCTCGCTTACGCGCATGCGGCGATGGCCGGCATCGAAGAAGCGCGGCCGATGATCGGCGCGACCTTCGAGCTCATGGAGCACCGTTTCTGGGACGGCGCGGCGGGCCTCTACGCCGACGAGGCGAGCGCGGACTGGATCGTCACCGGATATCGCGGCCAGAACGCCAACATGCACACGACCGAGGCGCTGCTAGCGGCCTACGAGGCGACGGGCCATCTCGTCTATCTCGACCGTGCGGAGCGCGTCGCGTCGAACATCACGCTGCGCCAGGCGAAGCTCTCGCAGGGCCTCGTGTGGGAGCACTTTCACGCGGACTGGTCCGTCGACTGGCATTACAACGAGGAAGACAGCTCGAACATCTTCCGCCCGTGGGGCTTCCAGCCGGGCCATCAAACCGAGTGGGCGAAGCTCCTCTTGCTGCTCGAACGGCACCGGCCGCTGCCCTGGCTGCTGCCGCGCGCGATCGAACTCTTCGACGCCGCCATGGCGCACGCGTGGGACAACGATCACGGCGGCCTCTACTACGGCTTCGGCCCCGACGGCACCGTATGCGATCACGACAAGTACTTCTGGGTGCAGGCCGAAACCTTCGCCACGGCGGCGCTGCTCGGCAAGCGCACCGGCAACGAGCGCTTCTGGGACTGGTACGACGAGATCTGGCGCTACAGCTGGGCGCATTTCGTCGATCATCGCTATGGTGCGTGGTATCGCATCCTGACCTGCGACAACCGCAAGTACAGCGACGAAAAGAGCCCAGCCGGCAAGACCGACTATCACACCATGGGCGCGTGCTACGAAGCGTTGAACGCGCTGCCCGGACGCGGCATGGCGCCGGTCGTGGGTCGCGAGGAAGTCGCGACCTCCGGCGTCACGACCAGCCAGACCCCAGCCGAGGACTAAGACGATGAGCACCTGCAGCACTGGCCCGGACTTCTCGTCCGGCTTCCCGGCCTTCATCTCGGCCGGCGACATCCTCACCGATCTCGTGCGCGTGCCCGCGCCCGAAGGCGCGCCGCACGGCACCCAGCCTGGCGCCGATTCGCACTGGCGCGCCCACCCCGGCGGCGCGGGATGGAACGTCGCGCGCGCGGTCGCGCGTCTCGGGCTGCCCACGGCGTGCGTGGGGTCGCTCGGCGTCGACAACTTCTCGGACGAACTGTGGAACGCGAGCGTGGCCGCCGGCCTCGACATGCGCTTCATGCAACGCGTGGAGCGCCCGCCGCTGCTCGCGATCGTGCATCAGACGCATCCTCCCGCGTACTACTTCATCGGCGAGAACAGCGCCGATCTCGCCTTCGATCCCGCGAAGCTGCCCGAAGGCTGGCGCGCGCACGCGAAGTGGGCGCACTTCGGCTGCATCAGCCTCGTGCGCCAGCCGCTCGGCGAAACGCTCGCCACGCTCGCCGCCGAACTGCGCGCGGCCGGCGTGAAGATCAGCTTCGATCCGAACTACCGCAACCTGATGGCGCACGGCTACGAGCCGATCCTGCGCCGCATGGCCGCGCTCGCCGACCTCATCAAGGTCTCCGACGAAGACCTGCGCATGCTGTTTCCCGGCACGAGCGAGGCCGACGCCATCGAAGCCGTGCGCGCGCTCAATCCGGCCGCCACGCTGCTCGTCACGCGCGGTGCACAGGCGGCCGCGCTCTACGTCGGCGACGAGATGATCGAGGCGGCGCCGCCGCGCGTCGAGGTGGCCGACACCGTGGGCGCGGGCGATGCTTCCATCGGCGGGCTGCTGTTCAGCCTGATGAGCGCACCGCAACGCGACTGGCGTCAGCATCTCGCTTTTGCGCTCGCCGCGGGCGCGGCCGCGTGCCGCCGGCCCGGCGCGCATTCGCCGACGCTCGACGAAGTCGTCGCGCTGCTCGCCGATTAAGGAAGGCGGCGGCCCGCGGCACATCGCCTCTTCGGGCGACGCGGCGCTGACACGAAAGCGCCGCGCCGCCGTCATATGCGTGCCCCGCAGCCGCGCGGGCAACGTGCTAGCATGGAATTTCCCTCCTGTTGCGGGTGATGCGCGCAGCGCGCGGCCCGAGCTGCGCGGCCGTCACGCACGGCCCACGTCGAGGGTTTTCCTTCGCGAGGAGCACGTTATGGAAGACGTCACCTACACCAAGGGGATCTACACGGCCGTCGCCTCTGTGCGGCCCATGAATGCCGGCCAGTACCAGGGCCTGGTCTCCCTGGCGCGCGACGACGGCGAGGAACTCGAAAACGCGGTGTATGAAGTCGAGGCCGCGTCGGGCACGCCGGAAGAGGCTCTCGAAGAAGCCAAGGCGTTGGCGCATCGTATTCTTGGCGAGCTCGAACTGTAGGTCGCCAACGCCCTTTCAGGGCATGTTGACAGCGCTGCATGGGACCGGGTGCTCTGCACGGAACCAAGCCCTTGCGGTCGACAGGAGGTGAAGCATGGCCGAACAGCTCTTCCTTTACGGCGTCTACGCCATCCACGTGCATCCCCTCGAACTCCAGGGCGCTCGCTGGGACGCCGAGTATCAGATCACGCATCGCGACAAGGCCGTACAGCCGTGGGTCACGGTAGGCGGCAACGCGGGCTACGAAGCGCCCACACAAGCCGTCGATGCCGCACGCCGCCAGGCGATCGCCGATATCGAGCACGGCGCGGGCATACCGAAGCCGCACGGGTTTCCGTAAGCCCGCCGTGCAGTGCAGCCGCGAATCTCTTGCACTTGCGCTCGCGTTCGCCGCAGCGCCAGCGGCGCGGCGGCGCGTCCTGCCGCTAGCGTCCGCTGGCGGCCTTCCCGCTTTGGCCTGCACTTTGGCTCCCGTGTTACCGGACTGCCGCGCACGGTTTCGGTGTCCTTTTCAACCTCCGGCTTGTCCCGTCCCTCCGGCGTTGCTACGCTTTCCCTTCTCGATTCAGACCCGCAGGGACCATCATGACGCCCGAAACGCCGGAGCGCGTCGCAAACCAGGAAGCCGCCCAGCAGGCCGAGTCCGCGCCCAATGATTCGCCGGGCGTGGACATGGACGCCTGCAAGGCCGAAACCCCGAGCGGAGCAAAGCGAGGCGCGCGGCGCGGCACGCCGCGCAAGCTGCATATCGGCGGGCGCGACGTGCTCGTCTACGGCATGCCCCAAACCTGGGGCGACTTCTATCATTCGGCGCTCACCATGCGCTGGCCCGCGTTCTTCGCCTTGCTCGCGGGACTCTTCCTGCTCCTCAACGGCGTGTTCGCCTGCCTTTACCAGCTTGGCGCCAGGCCCATCGCCAACCAGTACCCCGACGGCTTTCTCGGCGCTTTCTTCTTCAGCGTGGAGACCCTCGCGACGGTCGGCTACGGCGACATGCATCCGCAAACGCTCTACGCGCACATCGTCGCGACGCTCGAAATCTTCGTCGGCATGTCGGGCATCGCGTTGGCCACCGGGCTCGTCTTCGCACGCTTCTCGCGCCCCCGCGCGAAGATCATGTTCGCCCGCCAGGTCGTGGTGCATCCCATCGAAGGCCGCATGACGCTCATGGCGCGCGCGGCCAATGCCCGCCAGAACGTCATTACCGAAGCGCAGGCGAAGCTGCGGCTCATCCGCGTCGAGACCTCGTCGGACGGCTATCGCCTGCGGCGCATCCACGACCTCAAGCTCGTGCGCGAACAGCATCCGCTCTTCACGCTGGGCTGGAATCTCATGCACGTGATCGACGAGGCGAGCCCGCTCCATGGCATGACGCCCGAGATGCTCGCCGACCAGCAAGCCACGCTGCACGTCGTGATCGAGGGCTCCGACGAGTCGACCGCGCAGACCATGCAGGCGCGCTACAGCTGGTCGGACGAGCAGATCCGCTGGCACTACCGCTACGTGGACCTCATGAGCGACGTGGGGGAGGTGAGCACGATGGACTACGCCCACTTTCACGATGTCGTCCCGTTCGATGGCGCGAAGCCTTATGCGCCTCGTACGATCTGACGGGCGCACGAAAGCCGATGCGCAGGGGCGCGCGACGGCACAGGGAAGATCTCTCTCCAAATCCCGCTGACGTGGGCAGGCTCTCGCGCAATTGACCGGCGGCACCGGAGAGTTAGCAAAAAATTTCCGGCATCGGCGAGAAAAAATAGAGTCTCTTTTGCCGCTCTCCACGGAGGGCGTACGACAGCAAGCCCGGCATGGGATCGCAGTAGGCGCTACTGCATTCGACAGCCCTGCATGGGATCGCACCAGGTGCTCTGCACTGAGTGCGTTCGATAAACACGGAGACTCCCCACATGACCGCGCGCCCCGCGTTCGGCGACACGCCCTCGCCGCTTGATACGCCGCCCCTCGCCGACTACAAGCTCACCGACAACCTCACCGCCACGCGCGGCCGCATCTTCCTGACCGGCACCCAGGCGCTGATCCGCCTCGCGCTGATGCAGCGCGCACTCGACCGCGCGCACGGCCTGAACACCGCGGGCTTCATCAGCGGCTATCGCGGCTCGCCGCTCGGCATGGTCGACCAGCAGGCGTGGAAGGCGAAGAAGCTGCTCGAAGCCGCCGACGTGCGCTTTTTGCCCGCCATCAACGAGGAACTGGGCGGCACGGCCGTGCTCGGCACGCAGCGCGTGGAAGCGGACGCCGAGCGCACCGTCGAAGGCGTCTTCGCCATGTGGTACGGCAAAGGCCCGGGCGTGGACCGCGCCGGCGACGCGCTCAAGCACGGCAACGCCTACGGCTCGTCGCCTCACGGCGGCGTGCTCGTGGTGGCCGGCGACGATCACGGCTGTGTGTCGTCGTCGATGCCGCATCAGAGCGACTTCGCGATGATGGCGTGGCACATGCCCATCGTGAATCCGTCGAACGTGGCCGACATGCTCGAATTCGGCCTGTATGGCTGGGCGCTCTCGCGCTACTCGGGCGCGTGGGTGGGCTTCAAGGCAATTTCGGAAACGGTGGAGTCGGGCTCGACCGTCGATCTCGATGCGTTGAAAACGGACTGGCAAGCGCCCGAAGGATTTACGCCGCCGCCTGGCGGCCTGCACAACCGCTGGCCCGATCTGCCGAGTCTCGCGATCGAGCAGCGTCTCGCCGCCAAGCTCGATGCCGTGCGCCACTTCGCGCGCATGAACAGCATCGACAAGTGGATCGCGCCGAGCCCGCACGCGAACGTGGGCATCGTGACTTGCGGCAAGGCGCACCTCGACCTGATGGAGGCGCTGCGCCGTCTCGATCTCTCGGTGGAAGACCTCGACCGCGCAGGCGTGCGCATCTACAAGGTGGGCCTGTCGTTCCCGCTGGAGATGTCGCGCATCGACGCCTTCGTCTCGGGCCTCACCGACGTGCTCGTGATCGAGGAAAAGGGCCCGGTGATCGAGCAGCAGATCAAGGACGATCTCTACAACCGTAAGGAAGGCGCGCGCCCGACCGTGACCGGCAAGCACGCCGAAGACGGCACGCTGCTGCTCTCCGAGCTTGGCGAGCTGCGCCCCTCGCGCATCCTGCCGGTGTTCGCCGCGTGGCTCGCGAAGCACCGGCCCGCGCTCGACCGCCGCGAGCGCGTGGTCGATCTCGTCGCGCCGCAAATCCTCTCGAACGCCGCCGACGCCGTGCGCCGCACGCCCTACTTCTGCTCGGGCTGCCCGCACAACACGTCGACGAAGGTGCCCGAGGGCTCGATCGCGCAGGCCGGCATTGGCTGCCACTTCATGGCCTCGTGGATGGAGCGCGACACCACCGGTCTCATCCAGATGGGCGGCGAAGGCGTGGACTGGGCCGCGCACTCGATGTTCACGAAGATGCCGCACGTGTTCCAGAACCTCGGCGACGGTACGTACTTTCATTCAGGCATCCTTGCGATTCGCCAGGCCGTGGCGGCGAAGACCAACATCACGTACAAGATCCTCTACAACGACGCCGTGGCGATGACAGGCGGCCAGCCCGTGGACGGCAGCATCTCGGTGCCGCAGATCGCGCGCCAGGTGGAGGCCGAGGGCGTCTCGCGCTTCGTCGTGGTGAGCGACGAGCCCGAGAAGTACGACGGCCATCACGGCCTCTTTCCGAAGGGCACGACGTTCCATCACCGCAGCGAGCTCGACACCGTGCAGCGCGAGCTGCGCGAAACGCCGGGCGTGACCGTGCTGATCTACGACCAGACCTGCGCCGCCGAAAAGCGCCGCCGCCGCAAGAAGGGCGAGTTCCCCGATCCCGACAAACGCCTCTTCATCAACGAGGAAGTGTGCGAAGGCTGCGGCGATTGCGGCGTGCAGTCGAATTGCCTATCGGTCGAGCCCGTGGAAACGGAGCTGGGCCGCAAGCGCCGCATCGATCAATCTTCGTGCAACAAGGACTATTCGTGCGTGAACGGCTTTTGCCCGAGCTTCGTGACCATCGAAGGCGGCAAGCTCAAGAAGGCCGCGGGCGCCGCATTCGATCCAGAGGCGCTCGCTGCCCGCGTGAAGGCGTTGCCCGTTCCGGCCACGCATCTCGACAACGCGCCTTATGACATCCTCGTCACCGGCGTGGGCGGCACGGGCGTGGTGACCGTGGGCGCGCTCATCAGCATGGCCGCGCACCTGGAAGGCAAGAGCGCTTCGGTGCTCGACTTCATGGGCTTCGCGCAAAAGGGCGGCTCGGTGCTGTCGTTCGTGCGCTTCGCCGCGACGGACGCGCTGCTCAACCAGGTGCGCATCGACACGCAGCAGGCCGACCTGCTGCTCGCCTGCGACATGGTGGTGGGCGCGAGCGCCGACGCGCTGCAGACCGTGCGCCATGACCGCACGCGCATCGTCGTGAATACGCACGAGATTCCGAATGCGTCGTTCGTGCAGAACCCCGATGCGAACCTGCACGCCGATGCGCTGCTCGCGAAGATGCGTCATGCGGCGACCAACGGGGCAACGCCGGCGCAAGATCCGCTCGCCGCATGCGATGCTCAGGCACTCGCGCAGCGCTATCTCGGCGACACCATCGGCGCGAACATCGTGATGCTCGGCTTCGCGTGGCAGCTCGGCCTCGTGCCGGTTTCGCTCGCGGCGCTCACGCGCGCGATCGAACTGAACAACGTGGCCGTGCAGGCGAATCTGTTCGCGTTCTCGATCGGCCGCATGGCCGCCGCCGATCCCGCTGCGCTCGAAGCGCTCGACACCCGCCAGGCAGCAGCGGCCAAGGCCACGGCGCGCAAGCTCACGCAAACGCTCGACGAACTGATTGCCGATCGCGAAGCGCGTCTGCTCGCGTATGGCGGCGCGAGCTACGTGAAGCGGTATCGCGCCCTGGTTGATGCGGCTCGCAGTGCGGACAGGAGTGCGGAACAAACGCTCGCGCGCGCCGTTGCCACGACGTTCTATCGTCTGCTTGCCGTGAAGGACGAATACGAAGTCGCACGACTTCACACCGACCCGGCATTCCGCGCCGCGCTCGAAGCGCAGTTCGAAGGCACGGCGGGCAGCGACTTCACCGTGAAGTTCAACCTCGCGCCGCCGCTCATCGCACGCGGGAAGAACGGCCAGCATCCGCGCAAGATGCAGTTCGGCCAGTGGCTCTGGAGCGCCTTCGGGTTGCTGAAGAAGGGCCGCAGCGTGCGCGGCACGTGGCTCGATCCGTTCGGCAAGACGCTGGAGCGCCGCATGGAGCGCGCGCTCGCCGGCGACTACGAGGCGACGCTGCGCGGCGCGTTCGCGCGCCTCACCGCCGAAAACGCTGACGACGTCGCGAAGCTCGCCAGTCTGCATCAGCGCGTGCGCGGCTACGGCCACGTGAAGCTCGCGAACGTCGCGGCGGTCAAGCGCAGCGAACGCGAACTGGCGGCGCGCCTTGGCATCGACGTGAAGACGAGCGCTGCTGTGGAAGAGGCACTCGCCTCGTTCAAGGGCGCGGGCGCGCTGCGCGGCATTCCGGTGGTGGTCGCGAAGTGACGCCGATTTAACCGATGTGATGGGAAGCGCGAAGCGTGCGCCGTTCGTCTGGACGGCGCGCGCTTTTTTCATGGTTCACGCATCGAGCAAGGCTTCGCAGACGCGCGGCTACTCGAACCAGTCGATATCGCCGCACAGCACGCAAAGGCGCCCACCCACCTGCACCGCGATCGAAAGCGTCACGCACGGCAACGCCTCGTTGATCGACAGATACGGCCCGGTCACGTGCACGCGCCCCGGCGTGACGAGCGCCGCGCGGAAGTACGGCCTGCGCAGCCAGCTCGCGCCTTGCGCGTCTTCCAGCGGCAAAAAGCGCGCGTCGCGCTCCGCTCGGTCGACGCGCAGCACCACGTTACGGCCCGCCTGCCTGCCGTCCGCATCGAGCAGATAGCAGCGCACCGCGTGATCGAGCGCGAGGAAGTTCCAGCACACTTCCTCCATCGGCTCGCCGTCCGAGAGCCGTTCGGCGGCGCGCTCGAACGCGCGCTGGTACGGTGCGAGCCGGCTCGTCTCGCCTCGCTCGCGTGTTTCGGTCTGCTGACGAAAACGCTCCGTCGCCTCGGCGATCACGCCTTGCACGTGCGCGGCGTCGGTGAGCCCGGGAGCGGGCCGCGCGAAGAAGAAGCCCTGCACGAAGTCCGCGTTGCAGGCGAGCGCAAGCTGCGCCTCGTGCTCCGTTTCCACGCCTTCGATCAGCACGAGCTTGCCCGCGTCGTGCAGGAGCGCAACCAGCGCGGGCAGCGTCGCGGCCATGTCGGCGCGGTGCTGGGCGTGCATGAGCATGATGCGGTCGAGCTTCACGATGTCGGGATTGAGCTGCCACACGCGGCCGATGTCGACGTTGCCCGCGCCGAAGTCATCCAGCGCCACGAGAAAGCCGCGCTCGCGAAACGACGCCACGGCCTGCGCGAGCGCCTCCAGATCGGTGCCTTCGTCTTCGAGCACCTCGAGCACGACGCGCCGCGGCGCGATGTTCAGGCGCCGCAGGTTCGCCAGCAGCGCCGCGGTGTGATACGACTCGATCAGCGTGCCGGGATGCACGTTCAGAAAGAGCCATTCGCGCTCCGCGCCGAGCAGCGCGAAGTTTTCCAGGTGCAGCCCCTGGGCGAGCCGGTCCACCAGCAGCGCATCGCCGACGCGTGCGGCATCGCCGAACACGTCGAGCGGCGACACCGGGCGATCGAGCGCATCGTGCGCGCGCAGCAACCCTTCATAGCCCACCGCACGCATGTGCGAGAGGCTGAACACCGGCTGGAACACGCTCGTGAGCGTGAGGTCGCCGTGATGGGCGCTGTAGCGCTGCAGCCCCGAAGTGACGCTGAGATCGAAACCGTGGGGGGCCACGGCCGTTTTGTCCTGCTGCTCTGTGATCATGCCATCCTCTAGCGCTTAGGAAGACGCTGCGTTCCGCACGGCCCTCGCAGGGCCCGCGCGGTCGCCCATAGCCTTGGTTCCGTTGCGTCACGGTGGGATCAAGCAAGGTCCGTGCTCGCTCGCACCGCGATCTGGCACGCATCGAATCGTGCGCTGGCCCCGATCGCGTGCGCCGCGAAAGGGCGCGCCGTGCACCGCGCGAGATCTCACGTGGTGCACCGATATCGTGCGCCTTTCTCCGCGCGTTTGCTTTGGTGATTGCGCGCCCAAGGCGATCGATTGTCGCCAGCCCGGCGGCCGCCGTCGACCAATGGGGGCCGGGTCCGCAGCGCTTCCTGCGCGAAGCCTTGCGCGCTTCGGCGCGGCATGCGGGCTCATCGGGCTAAACTGTCCCGCGATCGGCGACACCCAAATACGCGCCAGAACGCAGTGCCGCAACACGCGCGAAGCGCATCCCGGCATCGCTCTCCCGTGCTTCCTCGCTTCGCCCCTGCCACGTCGCTTTCCGCTTCTCCGCTTTCGGCTTCCCGATGGACATCCTTTTCACCGTTCTCATTCTGCTGCTTGCCGTCGCCGTGTCGGGCATCGTCACGCGCATCATGCCCGTCAAGCTGCCGTTGCCGCTCGTGCAGATCGGCATTGGTGCGCTGCTCACCTTTCCGCTGGTGAACCCGCACGTCACGTTCGATCCCGATATCTTCATGGCGTTGTTCATTCCGCCGCTGCTGTTCGCGGACGGCTGGCGCATGCCCAAGCGCGAGTTCTTCATGCAGCGCCGCGCGATCCTCATGCTCGCGCTGGGCCTCGTGCTGCTGACCGTGGTCGCCGTGGGCTACTTCGTGCACTGGCTCGTGCCGCAGATCTCGCTGCCCGTGGCCTTCGCGCTCGCAGCCGTGCTCTCGCCCACCGACGCCGTGGCGCTCTCGGCCATCGCCGGCAAGGACAGGATTCCCGCGCAACTCATGCACATCCTCGAAGGCGAAGCGCTGATGAACGACGCCTCCGGCCTCGTCGCGCTCAAGTTCGCCGTGGCCGCGGCGCTCACCGGCTACTTCTCGCTGCGCGAGGCGGCGATCAGCTTCGTGCTCATCGCGGCGGGCGGTCTCGCCCTGGGGGCCGCGATCGGGTGGATCTTCAGCTTCGTCTCCGAGCGCTTTCTCAACGTGACCGACGACGGCGACCCCGCGCCCGGCGTCGTGCTCACCTTGCTGATTCCGTTCGCGGCGTATCTCTTTGCGGAGCACCTCGAAGTCTCCGGCGTGCTTGCCGCCGTGTCGGCCGGCATGACGATGAACTACACGAGCGTCGCGCACAAAGGGCCGGTGTCGACGCGGGTGCGCGCGTCGAGCACCTGGTCGATGATCGAGTTCGTCTTCAACGGCATGGTGTTCACGCTGCTCGGCCTGCAATTCCCCGGCATTCTCGGCAAGGCGCTGCTCGACGCCCACCACACCAGCAACGCGCAGATGCTGCGGCTGCTCGGCTATATCGCCGCGGTGCTGGCCGCGCTCTATGCGATGCGCTTCGGCTGGGTGTGGCTGCTGCGCTGGATCGCGAGCCGCAATGCGGCGCGCCACGGCGTGGCGAACGCGGTGCCGGGCCTGCGCACGGTGGCGATCACGACCGTGGCGGGCGTGCGCGGCGCGGTGACGCTCGCGGGCGTGCTCTCGCTGCCGATCGCGCTGGCCAACGGCACGCCGCTGCCGGGACGCGACAGCGCCATCTTCATCGCGACGGGCGTGATCCTCGCCTCGCTGCTGGTGGCGATCGTGGGCCTGCCGCTGTTGCTGCGCGGCGTGCGCCGCGCCGCACAGGGGCCGCACGCCGCCGAGGAGCGCGCCGCGCGCATCCAGGCGGCGCAGGCGGCGATCCGCGCCGTGGACGCGGTGCACGAGAAGGTGAGCCAGGAACTCGAGGAAGCGCAGGCCGCCCATGCCGCCGACACGACCGCGCGCGTGATGGACATCTACCGCCGGCGCCTCGCCTCGCTCGACGCCGACCGCGACCGCAGCGCGAACGCGCGACGCTCCGACGCGCTGGAGCTGGAGATGCGGCTCGCCGCGATGCGCGCCGAACGCGCGACGCTGCTCGCCCTGCGCAACGGCATGCAGATCAACGACGAAACGTTGGCGAAGCTGATGCGCGAAGTCGATCTCTCGGAAACGGCGCTGACGACGCGCGGACGCAATCGCGGATGAGCGTTGGCCTCACGCACGCGCCCGGATCGGGAATCGGAAGAGAAAGCGCGGCGCCGGAACCGGCGCCGCGCGAGCGGAAAGCCTAGACCGCCGCTTCCTGCGCCGGCTTGCGGCGCAGCAGGGCATAGAGAATGATCGCGCCGAACGTGGCGGTGCCGATGCCGCCCAGACCGAATCCGCCGAGCTTGAGCGAGAAGTCGCCCGCGCCGAGCACGAGCGTGACGGCGGCGACGATGAGATTGCGGTTGTCCGAGAAGTCGACTTTGTTGACGACCCAGATGCGTGCGCCCGTCACGGCGATGAGACCGAACACGACGATCGAGACGCCGCCCAGCACCGGGCCCGGAATGGTCTGGATCACGGCGCCGAACTTCGGCGAGAAGCCGAGCACGATGGCAATGAGCGCGGCGATCACGAACACGAGCGTCGAATAGATCTTCGTCACCGCCATCACGCCGATGTTTTCCGCGTAGGTGGTGACGCCGGTGCCGCCCGCGAAGCCCGAGACGACCGTGGCGAGGCCGTCGCCGATGAACGCGCGGCCCACATAGCGATCGAGGTTGTAGCCCGTCATCGCCGAGACGGCCTTGATGTGGCCGAGATTCTCCGCCACGAGGATCACGGCGACGGGCACGAGCAGCGTCATGGCGTGCGGATCGAACACGGGCGCGGTGAACTTCGGCATGCCGAACCAGGCGGCGTTCGCGACAATCGAGAAGTCGATGGGCTTGCCCATACCCATGCCGTTCGTGACGATCGCGTAGATCACGTAAGCGATCAGCAGGCCGACGAGAATCAGCAGGCGCTGGAGCATGCCGCGCGTGAACACGGCCACGGCGCCCACGCAGAGCACGGTGACGATGGCCATCCACGAGTCGAAGGTCGAACCGCTCACGCCCCTCACGGCGATGGGCGCGAGATTCAGGCCGATCACGCAGACGATCGCGCCGGTCACGACCGGCGGCATGAGCGTCTCGATCCACCGGGTGCCGATGGCCGAGACGAGCACGCCGATCAGCGTGTAGGCCACGCCGCACGCGATGATGCCGCCGAGCGCGATGGGGATGTTGGGATTGACGCCATGCCCGTCATAGCCCGTCACGGCGATCACGAGACCGATGAACGAGAAGCTCGAACCGAGATAGCTGGGCACGCGCCCGCCGACCACCACGAAGAACAGCAACGTGCCGACACCCGACATGAAGATGCACAGGTTCGGGTCGAAGCCCATCAGCAGCGGCGCGAGCACCGTCGAGCCGAACATGGCGACGACGTGCTGCACGCCCATGGCGAACATCTGCGGCCAGGGCAGGCGCTCGTCGGGGGCCACGACGCCACGGGCGCCACCCGTCTGCGCGCGCCAGCGGGGGAAATAGGAGTCGGACATGGGTTCCTCTTGTCGGCGTGATGTTGCGGTTTGGTTCTGGTTGTTTTCTGGTTGTTGGCGCGCGCACAACGATGCATTGGCCGCCCTTGATGCAGATCAGGCGGGAGTGTACGGAGCCGCAATCCGCGTGGCAAGCCGCAGGTAAGGCGTCCGAAAACCTGTGCGTTTCAGGGTTGGAATCGCCGTCCGGCCGCAGCCAGTGCTGAGTCTCGAGCAAAGGCCGAACCGAGTTTAAGACTTCTCCTATGTTGGGCGCGGGAAGCCAGCCCTACACTGGTGTTGCTGCGTGACTCATGACATCTCATGCAGAGGTTGTAAGTTGTAAGTTTTAAACTCTCCGATTTCTCCGCTCGTGCCCCCTGCTCGAGCGGTTTTTTTTTGCCCGCATGATCGGCTTGCTGACATTGCCCGTCACTCGAATGCAGCGTCCGCCAGTTCTCGCGCATAGTCGCGCACGTCCTGAGGCCACGCGGCGTTCGCGGCTTCGAAGCGCCCGCGCTCGCTCGCGTAAAGCGCGCGCAACGCCTCCTCGTAATTGGGCAGATTCCCGGCCAGCGCGGTCATGAAGCGATACGCGGCTTCCTGAGCCGCACGCACGCGTTCACGCGCCTCGCCTGCGTGGCGCGCCGCGTCCACGAGGCGGCGCAGCACCACCGAGGCGCCGCCTTGCTGCGCGCCGAGCCAATCCCAGTGGCGCGGCAGCAGCGTCACTTCGCGCGCCACCACGCCGAGCTTCGGGCGGCCGCGGCCGCGCGGAGCGTCATCCGGCGTCGCTTCGGGCGCGTCGTCCGACGCCGCTGCGCTCCGCTCGCGGCTCGCCTGCGCCGCGAGGCGCGCCTCGATGTCGCTTTCCGTGCCGCGCAGGTCGAATTCCACCGGACGCGCGTCGCGATCGTCGAAAACCAGCACCGCGCCGGCGCCTTCATTCGCTTCTCGCGCAAGCTCCGCCTTGACCGCCAGCGCTACCTCGAGCGGCGCACCTCGCGCGATCAAGCGCATGCCCGCAAATGCCGTGCAACCGTTCGCCGCCACCATGGCCTGCTCCTGTGTTCTATCCAATGATGGCTCGAATATTACCCGGGTAAATTAATTCGTGCAATATCATCCGGGTAATATTAAAGGGCTGTCAGCCCGAGCGACGTTCGACCTTTGCGCCGGGGACGTCATCGTTGGCGGTGGGCAGCCATGCCGCCACGCGGTTACCGCCTGAGCGCTTGGCGGTGTAGAGCGCCGCGTCGGCGGCGTCGGTCAGCGCGCGCCAGCCGCCAAATGCCCGCTGTGTCGTGCAGGCTACGCCCACGCTCACGGTCACCACGCCGTTCGGGCTCCCGGCGTGCGGCCGCGCCAGCGCCTCGATGGCCGCGCGCACCTTTTCTCCCAGCGCGAGCGCCTGCGCTTCGCCCGTGTCCGGCAACAGCAACACGAACTCCTCGCCGCCGTAGCGCGCCGCGCAGTCCGCCGCCCGGCGGGCGTGCGCGCCGAGCGCTTGAGCCACGGCGGCGAGCGCGTCGTCGCCGGCCAGGTGGCCGTAGTGGTCGTTGTAGAGCTTGAAGCGGTCGACGTCGATCAGCGCGAGCGAGAGCGGGCTGCCCGAGCGGCGCGCGCGTGCCCATTCGTGGTCAGCGCGCGATTCGAAGGCGCGCCGGTTCGCGAGCGACGTGAGCGCATCGGTGCCCGCCTGCATCCGCAGCTCGGCCTCGATCGCGCGGCGCCGGCGCAGCTGACGCATGAACATGACGGCCAGCAGGATCAGCGAGGCGTCGAGCAACGCCGTGAGCGTGCCGATGATCCAGGCGCGCACGCGCCATTCGCGGTAGATGTCCTCCGCCGCGACGGCCACGCTGAACACGAGCGGATAGCCGCGCACGCGCCGCAGCGCGTACCAGCGCCGCACACCATCCACGGGGCCGACATTGAAGAAGCCGTCCGCCTGCGCGTGCGCGAAGTTTCGGAAGAGCGAGGATCCGGCGATGTTCCTGCCGATCAGCGCCGGGTCGTAGGGACGCCGCATGAGCAGCGTGCCGTCGGCGAGCGCGAGCAGCACCGCGCCGTTCGTGCCGATGTCGACGCCGCTGAAGAGCTGCTGGAAATAATCGAGGCGCATCGTGCCGACCACGACGCCCGCGAACGAGCCATCGGGGTTCGAGAGGCGGCGGCTCAGGCCGATGGTCGCGTTCTGTGGACCGTCGCGCGGGATAAACGGCCGGCCCAGAAAGAGGCCCACGTTCGGCGAGTCGCGCTGTGCGATGAAAAAATCGCGGTCGGCAAGATTGAGCGCACGCGGCGGCACGGAGCGCGAATCGAACACCACGTCGCCCGCCGCGTTCGTCACGAAGATCGCGCCGAGATGCTTCGCCGTGGCCGAGCGGTCGAACAGCACGTTCTCTCGGATGTCGGCGGGCAGCGACGCGATGCGCGGGTCGTCGAAGGCATCGACGATCGCCTGCAACGAAAGCGCGTAGACGTCGAAATTGCGGGCCGTGTCGCGCTCGAAGAGCAGCGCCATGTTGGACGCGGAAGCGCGGGCGCTCGCGAGCGCGTCATGCCGCATCTGCGCCATGACCCACGCGGCGACGAGCGTCAGCACTGCGGCGAGCGCAATGCCGATCGCAAGCACGGTGTTGGGTCGGCGGGTCGTCATGTCGGGCCTTCGGGAGCTGGCCTTGCGGTGGCGCCGGAGCGGAGTTCCTCGGCGGACGCTTGCCGCGCACGGTCGCGCACGATGTCCGGCGCTGCGCGCGCCGCGATGCATCGAGCGCAAATCGGCAAGCGGGCGCACGCTGTGCCTGGGCATTCATCGTCGCATGACGCGGGGAGCGTGGCTATGCGGGCAAGTCCGGTCACCAGCAGCGAGGGGACTATTTTTGCGGGCTATTCTCCTGAATAAATCGCTATCAGATTGGCCCGGCTTTCCGGTTAGTTTGGATTCCTCTGCTTTATCACGAGTACTCAGTCACTGCGCACGCCGACGATTGCGCCCGCCTCGATCCACGTGCGCCACTGGCCGGCGAAGTCGAAGGCCGGGTCGATGTCGAACGCTTGCGTGAGCGCGGCGTCGAGTGTTGCGCCATCGTTCAGCGCGACGAAGGCTGCGTGCGCGGCGCACGTCTGTGCGAGGACCGTGGGACGCCATTGCGGACGCACCACGAGCGCCCACGACGGCACCTCCACACGGGCCGGCCACGCGCCGCCCGCTTGATGCGCCCGCCAGATCGCGCCGGCGTCGAAGCGCAAGGAGAGCGCCACGCACGCGGGATGCACGGCCAGACGCGCCTGCGCAAGGCGCTCGGCGCCGAGCGCCTGCCATTGCTGCGCGTCGAGGGGCGCGACGTCGACGGGATGATCGGCCGCGTAGGCAGCGCGATGCAATGCCCATTCGAGCCGCGCGACATCGCCGAAATACGCGTAGCGCACGTCGGTTTCATAGCGCTCGATGAATTCGGGCAGTTGCGTGCCGAAGCGGTTCAGATCCGCATCGCGCGAAAGATGCGCACGCGAGTAGGCGAGCACCATGGCTTCGAAGTACGTCTCGCCGGTCAGCGCGGCGAGCACCGGATAGGCGTTCGCAAGCGCGAGGCGACGCGCGGCGCGCACGTTGCCGCGGTAGAGACCAAGGCGCTCGTGCAGCAGCGCGGCATCGTCCGGGAGCATCTGGCCGGCTAGCGCCGCATCGACGGTGGGATCGTCGAGTGCGGCGGCGAAGGCTTGTTGCATCGCCTCCAGTGTGTCGCGTGCGGTCACGAGCGTAGCTCCGCCGCGACTTGCGCCTGCGTGTGCGTGACCAGGCGTTCGCGCGCAAGACGGGCTTCGTCCAGCAGCAAGTCGAGCGTGGGCAGCGCGGTGTCCCATTCGATGAGCGTGGGGGTCGCGCCGAATCGCGCAAGCGCAGCCTCATACAGCGACCAGACTGCCGGTGCGACGCGCGAGCCATGATCGTCGATTACGGCGACTGGCGTAGCCCGATGCCCCGCGAGATGGATCTCGCCTACGATCCGCGGCGGCAATGCGGCCAACGCTGCTAGCGCGTCCTCGCCGTGGTTGCACTGGTTCACGTACAGATTGTTCACGTCGAGCAACACCCCGCAGCCCGTGCACTGCGCGAGCGCCGCGAGGAATTCGGCCTCACTGTACGCATCGCCGCGAAACCGTACGTAGGCCGAAACATTTTCGATCAGCACGGCGCGGCCCAGTGCATCCTGCATCTGCGAGACGCGCGCGCTCAAATGATCGAGCGAGGCGTGCGTGAGCGGCATCGGCAGCAGATCATGCAGCGCACCGTGCGCACTCGCGCCCCAGCATAGATGCTCGGAAACCACGGCCGGCTCGATACGCGCCACGAGCCGCGCGAGACTCGCGAGATGCGCCGCATCGAGCGGCGCGGCGGAGCCGAGGCCAAGCCCCACGCCGTGCAGGCTCACCGGCAAATCACGGCGCACGGTTTCGAGCACGTGCAGGTCGTAGCCGCCGTCGCCGAAGTAGTTCTCGCTGTGGACCTCGACCCAGTCGACATCAGGCGGTCCAGCCATGAAGGCCTCGTAATGCGCGTGACGCAGGCCAATGCCCACGCCACGCGGCGCGGCCGGCGCGCTCATCTCGCGCGATCCGTTACGCCTGGCACCTCAACCACGAAGCTCATCATTCGGGCGTGCCGCCCAGCTTCTCGCAGGTGCCCTTCGGCATGGTCTTGAAGTCGCCCTTGTCGTGATCGACCTTCGCCTGGCCCGCGCAGTCGTGCACGCCGGTCTTGCTCGCGCAGTCGTTCTGCCCGGCCTTGGCCACGCCATAGCAATTCACGGCGTCGTCTGCCTGGGCGACGCCCGCGCCGGCCGTCGCAAGCCCCGCCAGCGCAGCCGCAATCAGCGCCTGACGGCCCAGTGAATTCTTCATGGCGTTTCTCCTTGAACGTCGAAATGGGATTTGAAATGAACGATAGGACAGCGCGGCCGGCGCGCGGCCTTACGCGGGCTATTTTGCCTCACGGTGCTGGAGGGCGACCGGAGAGACTGGCCGCAGTAGTCGGCAATTATTGCAGTTCCGGTAAGGATGTTTGCTCGTTTGCCGTGTTTTTCTTTGGGGCGCGGTGCAATAAAGTCTCATCAACGGTTCGGACAACGAGATTGTTACCGACCGACAACATAATCTTTGGAGGTTGTTACCATGAAGAATCTGATCGCTGCTGCGCTCGCCGCTACTGTCCTCGCCGCTCCGGCCCTTTCGTTCGCGCAAGCGAGCCAGGCGCCCGTGACCCGCGCTCAAGTGCGTGCCGAGCTGGTTCAGCTGGAGAAGGCGGGCTACCGTCCGAGCCTCTCGAGCCCGTACTACCCCGAAGACCTGCAAGCTGCCCAGGCACGCGTCGCCCAGCAGAACGACACGGCTCAAGCCGCGGCCTACGGCGCATCGACGAACGGCAGCACGCAGGCCGGCGACCGCGCACCGAACATCAAGCCGACCTACTTCGGCCAGTAATATTGCGGCTCACGCGTAGTGCCTACGCACTGCGTCGTTTCGCCCAGCGGGCCCGCTCTCCTCATTGAGAGAGAGCGGGCCCGCCGTTTTTTTGGCGCCGTGCGTGCAACGCGCACCGCAGCAAAGGTGGGCAACCCCACGAAAAGCCACCTCCGCCACCGGAAATCCGGTGGCTTTGCCCGGACTGCGGTCCGGGCCTTTTTCCCCTTTCTCCTTGCGTTGCGTGTGGCCCGCTTTTTTCAGCGCGTGCTACCCGCTCGCTGCGCTCAGAACCCGTGGGTCACGAGTGAAAGCACGGAAAGATCGGGGTGCGTGCCATCGATGATGCTGCGGCCCACGTGCACCGCTTCGTCGATGGCGTCCTGTTCGCTGCGCCATGTCTCGTCGCCGTCTGCGTGGTAGGCGACCGTGTGCCCCGGCTTCGCGGGATTCGCGCCGGGATGGCAGACATAGGCGGTGTAGGTGTAGCGGTTCGCTGCGTCGTCGGTTGGCGTCGCGCTGACGTGGATCTCGAAGCCTTCGTAGTCGACCTGATGCATCGCAAGCGGTTGAGCGCTCATGGTGACCTCCGGGTGCCGCGGATAGGCGGCTGCGGGCTGTGCCAGGCCGGGGATGAGCGGCCGGGCGTTCGGTATTGGGAAGTTTAGGCGATCGGTTTGAGCGGGTGGCCTACTATTGCATGGCGACACAAACCCGACCCACGTCTCTGGGAGCTTCGATATGACTTCGAACACCGTTCGCCTGCATCGCGTGCTGCGCGCGCCGCCCGAGCGCATCTATCGCGCCTTTCTCGACGCCAGCGCGGTCGCGAAATGGCTGCCGCCCAACGGCTTCACCTGCACGGTTCATGAACTCGACGCGAAAGTGGGCGGCCATTACCGGATGTCGTTCACGAATTTCACGACCGGTCACGGTCATTCGTTTGGCGGCGAATATCTCGAGCTCGTGCCGAACGAGCGGCTGCGTTATACCGGCGTGTTCGAGGATCAGCATCTGACTGGGACCATGCAGACGACTGTGGACCTGCGGGCCGTGTTTTTTGGCGCGGAAATGACTGTCGTGCAGGAAGGGATACCGGAGGTCATTCCGGTTGAGGCGTGTTATTTGGGGTGGCAGGAGTCGCTGGCGTTGCTTGCGAAGCTGGTGGAGGCGGAGGTGAGGCAGTGAGGGGAAAACTGAGCCCGCGGTAAAGCGGAGGGCCGGTTCTTGTCCAGAAGCTGGCGCTGCGGTACCGCCGGGCACTTCGCTTTGGTACACGTCGGCGCGCTTTATGATGTACGTAGATTTAGTACTTCCGGTGCAGCTCAGGGAGGAAACGATGGCAATCTCTTCGTGTGACGTGATTTCGATGTCTCAAGCCAGGGCGAACCTGTCTCAGCTAGCCGCGCAGGCGAAGGCAGGCGTCGAGAAAATCATCACCAAAAACGGCGAAAAGCTACGTTGCCATCATCGATGTCCAGCGACTCGATCATTACCATCGACTGGAGCGCGAGCACATTCATTTATTGCTGATTGACGACGCAAGCAAGGGCTTGGCCGACGTCGCTACCGGCAAGGTGAAAGACGCACGCAACACTCTGGCTGCGATCAAACGCCGCCGCACGCCGAAGGCTAGGGGTTGACCGCCCCGCTCTTGCCGTGACAGCCCGCCACTCCGTCAAGCTCACGGCCAACTTCGAGCGCGACCTGAAGGAAGTCGAGGTGTTCCTGTCGGAAGCCGTGCCCCCTCAGGCATTCGATGCGCTGCTGGGCGAGTTGACGAATCCCGTCATCCCGGATCTCGAACACTATCCAGGTATGGGACGTCTGTTCCTCAAACGGCTCGCCCGGTAGGAGGCGTGAAGGCCACGAACCCTGCGGGTTCGTAGCCTTCTTCAAGTGGTACGCGGTTTGCCCCGACGTGCGGGTCAATCTGGTGTGATCACAAGCCGCTTGTCCTCCACCGTGACTCTGACGCGCTGGCCTGCTTCAAAGCCTGCGAGTTCGAGCCAGCGGCCCGCTAGCTTGAGCCATGGGTAAAGCGGCGGGTCAGTTCTTGTCCGCGAGCTCAGGCTGCGGTACCGCCAAGACTGCTGGATGGTTACGCGGCGCTCGGGATGAGCGCGCGATGCATTAAGATTGGCGTCAGCCATGATCAACTCCTGCTGTGAGTTGGTTTTGGTCAGCGGGCTGTGAGTGCTGGTAACACTCACAGCCCGCGCTTCGTTTACTGCATTGAGACTCCTTCTACCTCCGCGCTTGTGCAAGCACGGTGTCCAACATTTGTGAGACGAACTGCTGCTTGGTCTTGGGTAGTTGTTCAATGGCGGCGACCTGCGGGACATCGAGCTGTTCTTGGTCCGCGGCAGAGCGGCCGGGCTGTCCAGCAGTTCCTCGAAGGTAAACGTCAGCAGTTCCGCTAACGTTGGCAACATGGATGCCGGCACACGCGAGCGCGCGCCTTCGCAGTGCGCCAGCGTTTGCTGCGCAACGCCGAGTACATCGGCCAACTCCTGCTGGGTCATGCCATGTGCTCTGCGCGCGCTGGCGACTCGCTCTCCGAACTCGCGGTGAAACTGTTCATCTTTCACATCGCTCCTCGCGCGAGAGCATATGAACCGACACCAAATGGACTGAAGGTCGATTTATTGATTCATTGTACTAAAAATTGGAGTGGAAAAATGTTGCATTGCTCTTATCCAGATTCTATTTTTAGGTTAATTTGACGCATGACAGATTGACGGTAAGCGCAACGCTCACGAATCGCGTTGAAATGAAAGAACCTCACGTTAGCGAGCGAGGCTCTCGTTTCTCCGCGGCTTATCGCTTACTCGGGTCTGTTGTCTGAGTTGCGCAGATCGAACGGGGCAATAGTGCTAGAGGCGCTGAACGAGTACATCCAAAAAGTATAAAGCTACCACCGCCAGGGTCAGTGCGGCCGCTGAATAGGCCCAACAATTCAGGCTCCATCTGCGCCACGCACGAATATTCAATACCGTAAACAAAGTAGCCGGCCCAAACAAATATCCGCACAGAAACAAAGCGTCCCACCACGGCGTAGCGCATTTTCCTAACTCATGGCACCCCGTAGCGACCTTCTGTGGATCGCGAAACCAATCAAAGTGACTCAACGCGACTACGCAAATCCATGTTAGGCCAATGCCATAAATGAATCCGCCCAGTCCAGCTACGCATCGCCTCACTTGATTTCCCAAAAGAGAATTGACTTAGATCCACCAAGATCCGACCAACTAGCATCTGACACAACAGTTGCACCTTGTCTAAACGAACTCACACCGAGTCGTCGACCGATCGTTGCTAGTGCATCGAACCCACCACTAATCGTCAAGCGCGACCCATTCCACAAATCAATGTGCCCTCCGCTCGCATTCGCTGCGCTTTCACCCGCACGAGTCCAATAGCGAGAGAACTGGATAATCCCGGTTCGGCCTTTAACCTTGCTTTCCCAATCTGAACCAGTGATGTCCTGAGGCTTCGATAAGCCAGCAAATGGCTGCGCTTTTAGCCACTGCCCCATTTCGTCCGCTCGCGTCGCAGTGGGCTTTCCATCGAGAAGAATACGCCCGATGCCAGGCTGCCTCGACATAGGCTTGACCAGCTTGGCGGAAAACGACTTCATTTCGATTCCGACGCGGTGAAGCGTGACGCTCAACCACGTTAAATCGGACCCTTCTGCAGCGTTAAATCGGCCCCCCCCTAAACCTGTAAGGTTTGCTTGTAAAGGTTCCTGTAACTTCTACCGGTAGTTGGTGCCCGTGGACTTGTGGAGAATGCGCTTCGCGCACCGCTGACGGCCGGTGGACAAACTACAAGCGGTTGCCCCCCGCCGCGTTACGCGCACCAGCCCGCTGGGCCTTTGCCCGCTTTTCCAGCTATGGAAAACTACAATGCGAGATCAAAATGGCGGCCTCGATCTCAATTCCATAATCGTCGACAATGGGCACCTACATAGGGGGAAGCATGACCGAGCAAGAATTGACGTTCTTCAAAGTGTTTGGAGATTTACAAACGCCCTTGGGCGCAATCGATGTCGGGCATCTGAACAAAGCGCTCGGAGCTCCGACCGTCCAGAGAGACGGATCGCATATCGGACTGCGGCTGGAGGCTGTGCCGCATAAGAGGGCGGCACTCATCGCAAGCTTTGGAGGTCTCCTTTCCGGATTGAACATCACGCCGGAGTTTGTACGTGCGCTAGAGCCTGAGCGCCATCTTCAGCGGTCCGGTCGAGGGTGGATGCTCAAGCGACAGCCCATAGGACACGTCGCGAGGTCTGGCCTAACGGTCGTCTATAAACACCTTATGTGGCGATCAGACAGCGTCTGGCCAATGGCATATGCCACGTGGTTCGGGCAATTGACAAACACGCTCTACTTGTACAAGGCGATCCTTGAGGACCAGTTGAGCACCGCCGGCGAGAACCTTGAGCGGAAGGGATTTGCCAGGGAGAATTTATCTATCTTTGCCGAGTATCCCCGCAATCTCCCGACGAGCCAGCACTATGCAATGGCGGCGCTGGGCGCCTGGCTGGGCGGAGCGATGAATGTCCAGTACTTCCTGTATCACGCTACGATCAAGCAGATCCGTGATGCTAGTGTCAACGACAACCAACTAAAACAGATGGGCATGGAAGCCGATATCGCTGCAATTGACAGCAGCGGTCTGATTGGTGTTCCAGAAAGGCTCTATCGGTCACTTGTTGACGCTCAAGGCGACCAAACTGTGTTTGGCTCGCTGCCCTTGGATGAATATAATTCGTCCAACCCGCCCGCGACGATGGGATTGGAAGTTGAAGATTCGTTTGGCAATCCAAATAATTTTTCTGGTGTACTGGTCGACAAGTACTATCGGATGTCATTTCGCGCACAGAACTTGGATAATCGCGGAGTCTATGGTGCCGCCAATGTACTGAGGGATCACTACGCGGATTTCTACAGAAATCTGGATGCCGCCGACCAAGTGAGATGCAAACATTACTGTGCGCCGGTTATCAACGTATCGAGTACACAGGAACTGATCGAGATCTTGAGTCACATCCCCCAGCGCGGCGATGGCGGGATCTTTTTTCGTGGTCAACGCAAGCTGCATCTCATCCGCCGGGATCCAGCAGTGCAACGCTTTTTGTTCTCAAATTCGTGCTCTGCGGAGCCTTCGCTCATCACCACTGCCGCCCGCGAACGCGCCTACGTATATGAGGAGGCCCACTTCGCGCTAAGGCGATTTCTCGAGCAGCGAATTTATGCCGGAGATCGCGCGAGCATTGCTGAGCGCACAGAGCGCTGGCGCGCAGAGGCATCGTCGCCGTCGTGCAAGCTTGACTATGCGGTGATGGCACTCGCGCAACACTACGGAATCCCGACCCACGGGCTGGATGTCACGCTTCGGCCTGAGGTGGCAATCTGGTTTGCAACCAACGTCTTCGACAGAAACAAGACGACTGGCGATTTCCGTTACGACCCGCTCCAGGCTGCGGATTGGCCGTCAAACCAGGAAGATTATCCGATAGTCGTGGTGTGCCAAGCTGTGACGAACACCGTTGCACCGTCATTGATCGAGTGCCAAGAACTTGCCGAATTCGGATTCTCAGCGAAGCGGCCGCAGGCGCAAAGCGCTCGCTTTTTCCACGGCGGCCACAGCGACCATCAAAACAGACTGGCAGAAACGGTCGTCTGTGTGTTCAGACTACAACCGGCCAACTATGAGTTAGATGTGTCCTTTAAGAGCCTGTTCCCGCCCCCAGCTGAGGACCCAGCCTATCAGTTGATGCTCGACTTTGCTGAGACGGACCATGATCGTTGGGCGAAGTACGTGACTCGGTTTCATCCCAAGGTGTAGACCGCCGCCAGGCTGTAATCGAACGCAAATCGACTGTCGTTACCGCTGGCACGCTTTCCACAAAACATAGTGGCAAATCCCGAGTTTCACGGGTGTTTTTGCTTTTTAGTAGCAGTCGGATTTTTTCACCACGTGTGGCCGTGATTTTCACTGGTGAAAATCAAGCCAGTTCAGGACGGAGACGGTGATGCTCCGCGATGGGTGATCGCCGGCTGATGGAGCCAGTTGGGCTAATACCCGCCCATCGCGGTGGGCAGCTCAAGCGGTGGCTGACTCGGACCGGTTGCCCTGTTGGTTAGGTTGCAATTCGGCGACCTCGGGCCATCACTGATGAATATTTCGTCCCGGTGTTTTGCCGTCGTCTTCCAAGTGGGTCTCGAGGGACGGAAGCATCTCGTAGTAATTCTCCCGCAAGGTCGCGATGGGCAAATCCAGTCCCAGCCGTCGTAACCTTACGGCAATCTTGACAAACGCCATGTTGCTTTTTCGCATGGCGTGGACCTCCGGCATCAGCATCCAAAACAGCGCTCTCTCTCGCGCGACCTTCTCGGAGTCATCCAGCGGAATTGAGAAAGGGTCCAATGTTTCGAACTCTCGAAGGATGCAAATTCGCTGGGCGGCGGTAAGCTTTTTCTGTGCGGTAGCCATTGTCGTCGGAAGTTTTACTTCTAGCAATGCAATCTACACTACGCCGTCGTTTCATATGCAAGACGTCTTCAAATCGCCTTCGACACATGTCAATTCTCGGAGACAACTGCGGGACAGGATGCCAGGTGTACGGACAAACAAAAGTTTGTCCATACACACGGGTGATTACTAGGTCGCTTCGCGCCCGTCGCAACCCTCTGGGGATACTCAGGGCTTCGCCCCGAGACCCCGGCTTCGCCGAAAACAATTGGGAACTCAAAGGTAGAGGTAGGTACAGGCAAATGGGATTCGGAAAAGTAGACAACGCGCGTAAGGCGCGGTTGGAACTCCGGTTAATGCCGGAAGAGCTAGTGGATATTGGACATAGAGCGAAAAAGTCCGGGCTCACTACCTCAGAGTATGTCCGACGGACGCTGCGCGCTAGGACGTCGCATCGCTGTTCGCTACGACACCGACGCAATTCTCGCGATAACAAGACTGGCAGAAACGGTCGGACATCTACGGAGCACAATTGCAGCCGGGGAGGCAGAATTTGACGCCGAAAGCTTTCGACTCATTGGCGCCGAGTGCGTCAAGGTACTCGAACGGATGGTGTGACGACGATTGCGAAGCAGATGTACCGCGTGAGTAAGCGAATGCGATCGGATAAGCCTAGCGCCTGTGTACTTCGCAAGCGAGTGGCGGATCCGGGCGAGCTAATAAGACGGTAGACGCTCGGTGTCAACGGACACGTTAGCGAAAGGCATAGGCATTTGCGCGGGCATCGTGCAGCGCGTGATGTTGTCCACCGTGAGCGGCAATGTACTCGAGGCGGCGCATCACATCGAGCTTTTGCACCACATTTTCGTGCTTCCAGCCGCGCGGCAACGCTCCTCCCATCAAATCGATGACAAGTTCAAAGTCGCCAGCAAAGTCGTAGCACAAAACGGGTACGGGCTTTTCCGGCACAAGCAGCAGCCACGCCAGCAACTCTTTGCGAAGCTGTGTCAACTGCATTGATCGGCCCGGAAACCTGCCGAGCTGGGGCAACACGACCTCGCAGACGAAATCGCTGCAATGCTTCCGCTCAAAGTCCGAGCGCTCACCGTAAAACTCTCGGCCATCCTCTCCGACTATTGCAACGCTGATGAGTTCGCTTGTATCGAAGTCTGTGAACTCTGTGTCTAGAAAGTAGCGGGTTTTCCACGGGCTACGTGGGGCCGGTCTGCCATGTGTCGTTGTTGTCATCATTTTTACCTTTGTCAGATCTCGCCGCGGTTTCTCCGGGGGCATGCCCAACGCTCCCGGGTGGTAGTGAAGATGCCCACCATTTTCACCAGTGAAAATAGCAGCGGGACAAAATCCAGTGGACAGCGCCCGCCGCAATGTGCAGAAGCCGTACTACCAAACATGACCGCGCCCGTGCGCGAAGCCGCGATCCTTCAACGAAATAGGTCGATCGCCGCCGATCAATCGACGACGGAACTGCTGGCGTTGCAGGCCACGCCATACTCCAACGCTGTCGGCCAGCCCATCAAAGGTGACGCCCGATCATGCCAGGCGTTTGTTTTGCACGTGTAATCGGGATGTCTTCACGTTCTGTGGCATCCGACAAAAACGCGCTATGACGCCTCTCCACCATTTTCACTAGTGAAAATATGGACAGCCCGGTGCGTACCTGCCGGCCGCTCGCCGCGGAGACGTGACAAGAGAGTGGAGCCCACATTATGCTATCGGCTGTCGTCCGATCGGATGTTTCTTCGAACCGGACTGCGCTTTCCGTATCTTGCGGTCCAACTTCCTCACCTCTTTCTCTAGCGCCTCGATCTTAGCGAGATAGGGCCATAGTTCATCCATAATGCGGCCCTCCCGTTCCCGTAGTTGCTTGACTGCGAATGCATATTCCCGCTCGTACCTCTGCCTAGCGATCCCTGTTGGGTAAGCGGAACCGGGATTCTGTACACCATACACCCTGAGCTCAGGCCGCCACTGTCAGGCAATGTCGGCAGCTGGGCGTCCGCACACCACAGAATCGGCTTGCCCTGATCGTCTTAGATCGGTCGAAAGTCCACCTCGTGTGGCTTAGCTGTCCCAAATCTCCCAGTTGCTGTCGTAGTAGCGCCGGTTGCATGCCACGCACAGCCGTTTGACCTCGCCAGTCAGATTCACCTTGACGGCTGGCATTGCTCCGCATCGCTCGCATGGCATCACGACGTCTTCAGGTCTATGACTCGCATCGAATAGTCCGTCCACATGGTCATCGGTCAATCTCGGTGGCGATTGCATATCGTAGTCCTAAATTTAATAGTCACATAGACCGGCCTCCTCACCTCTCGACCATCGAGAACTAGAAGAGCGCGTGTTGTCGCTCCAAGGCAACCGACATGACTTTCAGTTCGGCGAGCCGCTTGCGCGCCGAGGCAAGATCATGCAGCAGCTGTCGCTGTAGCCAGATTTCTGCCCCTCCACCGAAAGCCAGATCCAGCCGCAGGGCCATTTCAGGGGAAATGCCAGCCTTGCCGGTAATCAGGTTCGTTAATGCCTGACGGCTGACACCCAGCACGCGTGCGCCATCCGTGACACTCAATTCGAAGCGCACCAAACACTGCTGACGAACCAGCTCGCCCGGATGAGGAAAATCGGAATCAACCATCTGAACACAATAACGGGGAGCTCCCTGTTCGTCAAGTGACAAGCGACACTTGACGATTGGGCGTTGACGTTGGCCTTAGTTGGGCGTCGAGTTGAACCCATCCTACCTGCAATACCCAGACAGCCATTTTGAGCGCTGGCGTAAGCAGGGCTTTGAATGACAACCAATCGACGCGCTCAGTGCTTCTTCCAATCGTGCCGTTTTTCTGGGGTTCGCTCCGCAATGCATATCAAGCAGCCGCAGCCACCAATTCCTCCTGCTTGGGCATCAATCACTTCACCGTTCGCCTCAGATTCTGCGGAGTCGCAGCCAGTAAGAACCTATCATCCGCACCTGATGGACCTTGTAGTCGGAGACCGATCCATCCGCATGACTCCGGACACGATAAATATTCAGGCGGCTAAATTTTGCGCGAACGAAACCGTTATCGAATAAGGTGTGGAGCAGTTTGTTGCAGCAGTCGACGCTGCGGCCGCATTGGCCACGTCTCCGCGGCGGATTGCGCGGCGCAGTGATTCGTAGCGCAACGCCGTTCCGCCCATTTGTTCGTGGCAATACAGCATGCGAGTTCGACGCGTTCCAGTCGCTACTTCCGGGACCAGTTGGCCTCCACTTTCCCCGCAGGATTTCGGCGGACGTATCTCTAGTACTTCAGAATGGACAACAAAGACAAGTACATACAATGGCTGGGCGAAGAGGACGCCGAACTTGGCCCCGCCGCGCTGGCAGGGCTCGGCATTCTGCTTGAGAGCAACGATTGGACTTGGTGGGATGACCCTAGCGCGGCATTTGACGCGCTCAACCGCGTAGTACCGACGAATGGTGTCGCTAAGTGGGGGGGCGACGCGAGCGTGATGGAGGCCGACCAGTGGGTTGACCCGTGGGTCGCCGTCTCGATTGCGCGAGCATTTGAGAGTTTGTATCTGTCTCGCCTCAGACTGAGCATAAAGGTGGTGAGGTCGGTATGGAGCTGGCCGGGAGACGCCGAAACCGTCAATTCGGTGGCCCTTGAACTCTCGACTGTTGTGAGCGATCGAGTCTTCGTGGACTGGCCGCGGAACTCTCGACCGCGTTTCCCAATGACTGCGGCAGCGAATCACGCGCCGCGGCGCGTCATCGCCGGCACCCCGTTCGCACTCGATCGCCTTCGCGGCGATGATGCGCTGTCTCGCCACGTCGACTTGCATCCTGATGCAAAGATTGCCGACATCGTCGTTGCTAAATCATTGGCAGAGCTGGGTAGCATGGTCGCGGCGCGAGTCGTGATCCTCCATGGCAGCCAGGGGAACCTGCTGGCCCAAGTCGAAAGTCTCCGAGAGCGGCTGCGCGCGCAGTGTGTGATTCATGTCGACGCCAATGACCAACAGTTTGCCAATTGGCTCCAACTTCATCTGACGTCGTGGGGGGAGCATGAAATGCCGCTCGCAGACGCCATTTCTGAAGCGAATACGCAAACGAATTCCAGCGCCCGAATTTTGGTATCAACGCAAACGTTCTTCGTGACTAGTGCCCGATTCTTGGGTCAGAGTCGAACTAAGGATAAAGCTCCGCGCCGTAACGATCTTGGACCATATGATGCGCAACGCGCCGCACTGCCGCTGTGGGAACTGGAAGTCCCCGATGACGAACCTTTTGAGTCCGATGTCGAGCGCCCCGGCCCACCAATGGAGAGGGTACTGGATGCCCGAGTCCAGCAGGGGGATCAGCGGGTCGCGACTTGGCCTCGTCAAGGCATGGTGGACATCGTCGTTGATATCCGCCGCCGTACGCCGCTACATAGGCTTCGCCCGGACTTTCCAGATCAGCAGGTTGAATGGGATGGCGACCGCAAGGATTTGAAGGTCCACCTGCTTGAGGTCGGAAGTGCTCCTGTCACCCGGTCGATGTCCATTAAAAGGACAGGGGACTCTGAGGCTGTTGCGTTTCCTCGCGCCGCCGGAAACGGTCCCGTCGATCTCCGCCTACTGGTGAGCGACGGCGCTCGAATTCTCCAAACCGCTCGCCTTCAATCAGCGCCCGGAAGGGCGATCCACTTCTTCGTCGAGAATGTGGTGACACCAGTTCATCGCGAGAAGGCGCCCTTCGACTTGGCCTTGCTCGTCAACGACAGCTTGGGGAACCAGCCGAGCGTTACGTTGATTCCCGCTGAAGGCGATCCGATTTTCTCCCCGCTAACAGACACCGACACCGAGAAAGCCCGCCATAAGCTGTTGACTATCCTTCAACAGGCTGTTGTCGACCCCGAGGCGCCGCTAGCACCGTTGCTCCTTGATCTGGCGAATCAAGGTTCTCTGCTGTTGACTCACCTCCGCGAGCACGTGCCCACTTGGCCGAAGAAACTTACACGCGTCCAGCTGGTAACGCAGAGCAATGCTTTTTTCCCGATTGAGTATCTCTACGAGGGCACTGTGCCGGAGTCGAGCGACGCGGAACTGTGTTCAGAACGGACTCAGTGCTTGGAGAATGGTTGTGCCATTCCTGGATGTGCCATTCGCGAGGCCGCTGTGCAGTTGTGTCCTATGGGCTTTGTCGGCGTGTCCGCGATTGTCGAGCGACACACATGGAACCCTCAGCAACGCACGCCCCTTTGGAGGCCGGGCGCATCGCGAGCACAGGCACGCATGGAGATCAATGACCTGTCCAAAATCGCCTTCGCAGCCGACGACCGCGCTGACGAATTCGAAGATGAGGAGGTTGCTCCGCATGAGGTGGTGCGACTCCATCACATCGCGGCATCATTGGGTGTGGAAAGGATTCCCACGTGGGACGACTGGAAAAAACACGTCGCCGTGCATTCCCCATCGCTGCTGCTGCTCGTGGTCCACATGGACAAATCACAACTCTTTCTGGAGGACCGGGCTGGCCTCAACCTAGCCGGTATAAAACCGCAGCATGTCGGGAACGGCGCACCAGTGGCGATCGCGATTGGATGTGGTACTGGTCACGGAGACTTGCCCGGTGGCACGTTGCCGGCGGTGTTGTTGAGGCATGGCGCGCGAATGGTCGTAGCGGCGATGACAGAGGTGCTCGGTCGCCATGCTAATCGTGCGGCGCGTGATCTTGCAGTCAGATTTCGCGAGGCGGCCAATTCGAAGGCGCCAGTCCTAGTCGGGGAGATTATGCGCACCCTGCGGTGCGCTTTCCTGACGGACGAGATCGCGCTTGGACTGGCCTTGGTGGCATTCGGCGATGCAGACATGCAGCTCGGCTGCGAGTAATTGAGCGAAACGGAGACCTACATGTTTCGAATCAAAGCTATCCAAGCTGAGCACGGTGATGCGTTGCTCGTCAGTTATGGGGACCCGGAACGGCCCCGCCATGTACTGGTCGACGGCGGACCCGCCGGCACTCGCGATACGCTGTTGGCCCTCCTGAAGAAGGAATGCATTGACT
>NZ_BBJJ01000034.1 GCF_000739815.1 Paraburkholderia mimosarum LMG 23256 = NBRC 106338 | reverse complement strand
GCCGCGAGGAAGTATGCGCGGGTTAGCATGACTGCCAGAGCCGCATTGAGTGGGGACGGAACCGCCACTCAACGGTGTATTCCGCCGCGGAGGCCAGCATGGAGCACGATAGCACGCTGTATGTGGGCTTGGATGTCCACAAGGATTCGATCACGGTCGCCTATGCGATCGGGATGAGCGAAGTGGAATTGTTCGGCAAGGTCGGCACTATGCAGATCGATGTCGACCGGTTGTGTAAGCGGCTGCAGTCGAAAGCGCGGCACATCTGCTTTGTCTATGAAGCGGGCCCGTGTGGGTACGGCCTGTACCGACGGCTGGTCGATAAAGGCTTTGACTGCATGGTCTGCGCACCGTCGCTCATTCCACGCAAGCCAGGTGATCGCGTCAAGACGGACCGCCGTGACGCGATCAAGCTGGTGCGCTCGCTGCGCGCCGGCGACCTGTCAGCCGTGCATGTGCCGACGGTTGAAGATGAAGCGTTCCGCGACCTGGCCCGCGCCTGGTCGGCCGCCAGGGAAGACCTGAAGGCAGCACGCTGCAGGCTCAAATCTTTCCTGCTAGCCCACGGCGTCCACTATCTCGGCCGCCCCAACTGGGGACCGACACACAGGCGCTGGTTAAGTACGTTCTCGTTCGACAGCGTCTGGCAGCAACTGGCGTTCAACGAACATCGGCGCTCGATTGAGGACCGGCTCGCGCAATGCGAGCGGCTGGAAGTGGCTTTGCATGAAGCCGTCATCAGTTGGCGGTTCTATCCAGTCGTACTTGCTTTGCAAGCGATGCGCGGAATCAACTTCACCTCGGCAATCGGCCTCGTGTCCGAACTTGGTGACCTGACGCGTTTCGAACATCCACGGCAACTGATGGCCTGGATTGGCGTGACGCCTTCGGAGCACTCCTCGGGTGGGAAACGGCGTCAAGGTAGCATTACCAAGACCGGCAACAGCTATGCACGTAAGCTGCTGGTTGAATCCGCCTGGAGCTATCGGCATCCGGCACGCGTGAGCATCGATATCCAGCGCCGTCATGAAGGTCTACCCAAACCGATAATCGATCGTGCCTGGGACGCACAGCTGAGGCTGTGCAGGCGATATCGTAAGCTCGTCGCCAGAGGAAAGACCGCACACGTCGCCATCATCGCTGTCGCGCGCGAGCTGGCTGCCTTCATCTGGGACGTCGGTCGACTTGGGATGGCTCTGGCTGTGCCGCTCAGCGAACAAGCGGCATAAACGAGAGGACGTAACTGACGAAAGCCGAGCACCATCGAAAGTTTCCTGAAGGCGGCGCAGCCCGGTATTCGAGTAACCCGCGACCACGTTTGGCAACGACATCAGTCGACTTGCGTAGCAAGGACGCGGCAGGCTCATGAGACGGACCTCTGTAATGCGGTAACCAACCCGCGAATATCAGCTTGATCCACCGTCGAGATTTACTGCTACGCCGCCCTCAGGAAATTTGCTCTAACCATGGAGTAGATCTTGAAAACCGATCCCGATTGACACTGTGAGTCATATCAGCGCGGCGACAAGAACTTGCGTCGACTGCTGGTGCAGTGCGCACGATCCGTCATGCAGAAGATCGAGCGGCGCACCGATCGTCTGGGCGCCTGGGTTCGGAGCCTGCTCACGCGACGGCATTCCAACGTGGTCGCCTGTGCGTTAGCCAATAAATTGGCGAGGATCGCCTGGGCAATCCTCGCCAGAGGCACACACTACCAAGGCGAACAGGCTGTAGCAGCAGCCTGAGGGCCACCACGTCGCGCATATCGTCCGTTTTACCAGGTCACTTCTGGGTTTGCGACGCGAGACACGTGAAGACTTAAACGGCTCAACGGCCGGGCAAGCAACCTGACAAAGAAAACAGCACTCTGATGCTGAGGCGTTTATGAGGTTTGCCCGGCGCGGCTCTCATCATGGGGCGGGAACACGTTCCCATCACGACCCCGGATAGATTTACGCATGCCCAATTTACGTCAACATCGACTCGCTTGCAAAAGTCAGGCTGACCATAGATTTTCATTGGCACGTGAACTGGTCTCCATGCGTGGCCTCGCTGCGTGGCCTCCTGGGTGGCCTCAACGCGCGGCCTCAATGCGGGAGTTCAGCGGCCCCCATGCGCCGCGCGATGACCGCGGTGCGCTGGGCGAGGTACGCGGAGTTGCGATGCTCGTCGTAGTATCTCGGACGCGGCAGCATCACCGCGAGCCGCGCGGCCTGCCACGGCGTGAGCTTCGCCGCCGTGGTGCGATAGTAGTAGCTCGCGGCGGCTTGCGCGCCGTACACGCCATTGCCCCATTCCACCGAATTCAGGTAGATCTCGAAGATGCGCTCCTTGTCGAGCAGCGTCTCCAGCATCCACGTGATGATCAGCTCCTGGCCCTTGCGGATGTAGCTCTGCTCACGCGAGAGGAACAGATTGCGCGCGAGCTGCTGCGTGATGGTCGAGCCGCCGCGCACGATATGGCCGCGCCTCTTGTTCTTCTCCCACGCTTGCAGGATGGCGTCGGTCTCGTACCCGTTGTTGTTGACGAAGTTCGCGTCCTCGGACGCGATGATCGCGCGCTTCAGGTTGCGCAAGATCTGGTCGTACGGCACCCACTGGTGCTGGATCGAGAGACCGGGGCCATTTGCGGAAAGACGCGCGGAAAGACGCGCGGCGTCGGTGCGCATGAAGGCGGTCGATTGCGGATCGACGAAGTTCCAGAGCGCGATCTGCGCGAAGTAGAAGAGCTGCGTGGCGAACCACGCGATCGCGAACACGCAGACGACCCAGGCGAACCAGCGCAGTGCGCCGGGACGCGTTTGCGGCTTTGACATCCCCGCGCGACGCCCTTTGACGGACGCCGCCGCAGCTTGCGCGCCGATGGCTTGCCTGCGCATGGCGTCTTCTCCCTGGCGTGCGGCGGGCCGCTTTACGCAGCCTGCGCGGCGAGTTGCGCGCGCAATGCCGCCAGCACGGGCGCGCCCTCGGGTCGCACGCCGCGCCACACGAAGAACGACTCGGCGGCCTGCTCGACCAGCATGCCGAGGCCGTCGGCCGCGCGCGCACCGAGCGATTGCGCGTGGTGCATGAACACGGTGGGCTGCGCGCCGTACATCATGTCGTAGGCGAGCGTGCCCGCGCCGAACGCGCGCTCGTCGCATTCGGGCAAGGCGGCGTCCAGACTGCCCGCCGTCGCGTTCACGATTACGTCATAGGGATTCCGGTCTACGGCATGCGGTCCGCCGCCGAACAGCCGACAGCCGAACTCGCGCGCCGCGCCTTCGAACTGCTCGACGAGCGCGTGCGCCTTGGGCGCCGTGCGGTTCACGATGGTGATCTCGCGCGGCCGGCGTTCGAGCATCGGCAGCACGACGCCGCGCGCCGCGCCGCCCGCGCCGAGCAGCAGCACGCGCGCGCCTGCGAGCGAGACACCGAGGTTCACCTCGATGTCGCGCACCAAGCCGAAGCCATCGGTGTTGTCGCCGAAGATGCCGTCCGCGTCGAAGCGCAGCGTGTTAACGGCGCCTGCCGCCGCCGCGCGCGGCGACAGCTTGTGCGCCAGCGCGTGCGCTTCGAGCTTGAACGGCACGGTCACGTTCAGGCCGCGGCCGCCCGCCGCGTGGAACGCCTGCACGTGCTCGACGAAACCGTCCAGCGGCGAGAGCAGACGCTCGTAATCGATGCGCTCGCCCGTTTGCAGCGCGAACTGCGCGTGGATGTACGGCGACTTGCTGTGCGCCACGGGATTGCCGACTACGGCGTAGCGGTCGCGCTGCGCATCGGCAGGTGAGTGGCTCACGCTCATTCGCGCGGCTCCGTCGCGTGCTGTTCGCTCGATTGCTCCGCCGCGTCGGGCGCATCGCTCGCCGCCTTGCCCTCGCCCTCGCCCTCGCCCGCTTCCGCGACGGCTTCCGCTTCGCTCTGCGCGGAATCGTCGGCGGCTTCGATCAGTTCCTCGTCTTCGCCCGTCTCGTCTTCGGCTTGCTCGCCGCCCGTCACCACGGGCGCGTCGAGCACGCGCAGCATGCGCACCGAAGCCTCGATCGTCAGTTCGTCGATCGACAGCACTTCCATCATCACGCGCGTGCCGCGCGCATGCACGCCGAGCGCCGGCACGTGGATGAGCAACGGCACTTCCTCGAAGCGCACGAGGTCGTCCTTCACCACCGTTGCGGGGAACTCGCGACGCGCCTCGCGGCCATCTTCACCGCGCATTTGCTGCTGCAGCCAGCGCAGGCACCAGAAGTACTCCATGCGGCGCTGGTGGTCGGCGTAGGCGGTATAGGTCTCGTCGAAGCCCTGCACGACGGCGAACAGATCGGCGTCCTTGGGCTTGAACGGCGCGACGAGCTTGGCGGCCACGCCGTGCTCGACGCACGCGAGCAGCTGCCACTGGTTCACGAGGTCCACGTAACGGCGCAGCGGCGAAGTGCTCCAGGCATACTGCGCGACGCCGAGCCCTTCGTGCGGTGCGGCGTTGGTCTGCATGCGCGTGCGCTTGGGGCCGCTCGGCGCGCCGAACGCGCGCTGCGAGCGATAGATGCCCGGCACGCCATGGTCGTGCAGCACGGCGCCCCACGTCGAGTTCGCGAGAATCGCCAGCTCCGCGACGATCAGATCGAGCGGCGAGCCGCGGCGGCGCGGCGAGATGGTGACGTGCTCGCCGTCCACGTAGAAGTTGAAGTCGGTGTTGCGCTGCACTTCGCGGCGCAGGCCGTAACCGGCACGCGCCTGCTGGCGCTTTTCGAAGAGCGCCTGCGCGAACGGCCACAGCACGGCGATGTCGTCCTTGTGCGGATAGTCGCCCGTGCCCGCCGCGAGCGTCTCTTCGGTCACGACCTCGTCGAGCGTGTTGTGGCGCAGATTGCTCTTCACGAACACGCGCTCGGCACGCGTTTCGGTCGCGACGATCTCCTGCGTCTCGCGGTTTACGATGCAGTAGAGCGAGAGCGCCGGGCGCAGACCGCCTTCCTTGAGCGTGAAGGCATCGACGAAATCGTCGGGCAGCATCGTGATCTTGTCGCCGGGCATGTAGACCGTCGAAAGGCGCGTGCGCGCGATCGTGTCGGCGGTGTCGCCGCGCTTGATGCCGAGCGCCGGCGCCGCGATGTGAATGCCGATGCGCACGCGGCCGTCGGCCAGATGCTCGATCGAGAAGGCGTCGTCGATTTCGGTCGTGGTGACGTCGTCGATCGAGAAGGCCTGCACGTGCTCGGCGGCGTTGGGCAGATCCTCGGGCAGCGTGCCCACCTCGACGGGCGGGAAACCCGTGCCGTGCGGGAAGAAGTCCGCGAGAAAGCGCGCCTCGTGCAGCGCGCGCGGCGAAGCGATGCCACCGCATTCGAGCATGAGGCGCGGCATCGAAATGCCGCGCGCGGCCGCCGCCGCTTCGAGCGCCTTGTATTCGATCGAATTCTTGTCGGGCTTCGTGAGGAGGGCCAGCGCCTTGCCCTTGAACGCCTCGGGCAGGCCGCCCGCCTTCAGCTCCTCTTCGTAGCCGGCCTGCACGAGCGCCTGCTGACGCTTGCGCTCGAGCGAGGCGAGCGCCATCTTGAGCTGCTCTTCGGGCGCACGCTGATACTGCCCGCGGCCCTTGCGGCGGAAATACACGGGCGAGCCGTGCAGGCGCAGCACGAGCGCGGCGCGCTCGACCGGGCCGTAGGTTTCGCCGAAGTACTCGCTCGCGAGCGCCGTGTATGCGAACTCATCGGCGGGCGCGCACTCCCACAGGAAATCGAGATCGATTTCCTGGGCGGCGGCGTCCGCCTGCTCCAGCAGCTCGGCCGCAGAAGGCTTCTCGAACTCGATCAGCACGTCCTTCGCACGCACCTTGGCGCGCCGCCCACCCGGCAACTCGACCTGGAACGCATCGCCCTGGCGCGATAGCACGCTGCCGGCCTTGAAACTGCCCGATTCCTCAAAGAAAACGTTCACTCAATACTCTCGTTCAGACTTGCTTCGACCGCCGGCGCTGCGCGCAAGCGGTGCTGTATACATATAGGCGTTCGCACGCATCAGGCGGCATCGCAGAAACGGATCACTTCGTCGACGTAATCTGCAAACTCGCTGATGCCATGATCGCTGCCTTCGATCAGGTGCGTGGACACACCCGGATAGTGCGCGAGCATCTCGCGGTAATCGAGCACTTCGTCGCCGGTCGCGGCGATCAGATAGTAGCGCGCGGGTTGCGTCACCGTCGTAACGGCCAGCGCGCGCAATTCTTCCAGGTGACGCGGTTCGACGACGATGCTGCCGCCACCGTGCCAGAGCGGCTGCTCGCCGAGGTATTTCGACAGATCACGGTCGGGCACCACGGCGGGGTTCAGCAATGCGGCACGCCAGCCGTGCTTTTCCGCGAGATACGTCGCGAAGTAGCCGCCCAGCGAACTGCCGATGAGCGTCACGCGCTCGCCCGGCTTCACGCGCGCGCCGATTTCCCGCTCGGCAAGCGCGATGGCTTCGGCCGGCGAAACGGGCAGCGTCGGGCAAAGCCATTCGCCGCTGCGGCCCAGCTCGGCCAGGCGCGCCGCGAGCAGGCGCGCCTTGAACGACTGGGGCGACGAGCGAAAGCCGTGCAGATAGACGATCACGAGGCGCTCCGCGCGCAAAGCGCATCGAGCAGCTTTTGATGCACGCCGCCGAAGCCGCCGTTGCTCATCACGAGCACCTGGTCGCCGGGGCGCGCGGCTGCCGCGACTGCCTTCACCAGTGCCTCGATATCGTTGAATGCACGCGCCCTCTCGCCAAGCGGCGCGAGCGCGCCAGCGAGATCCCAGCCCAGCGCGTCCTTGCCGCTCGGCGCGCCGTAGCCGAACACGAGGTCGGCATCGGCAAGACTCGTGGGCAGCTGCGCCTTCATCACGCCCAGTTTCATTGTGTTCGAGCGCGGTTCGAGCACGGCCAGGATACGCGTGTTTTCGCGTCCGACGCGCGTACGCAATCCCGCGATCGTCGTTTCGATCGCCGTGGGATGGTGCGCAAAATCGTCATAGACGGTCACGCCGTCCACGCTGCCGCGTACTTCCATGCGGCGCTTCACGTTGCGGAACGCGGCAAGCGATTTGGCCGCCTGCGCGGGTGGCACCCCGACGCTGCGCGCCGCGGCAATGGCCGCGAGCGCATTCAGACGGTTGTGCTCGCCCTGGATCTGCCAGTCCACCACGCCTACGCGCTCGGCGTTGTGGTACACGGCGAAGCGCTCGTCCACGGCCACGCCGTCCTCGGCAGGCAGCGCCTGCCAGCCGCCGTCCACGCCGAAGCGCTCGACGTCGCTCCACACGCCGCGCGTGAGCACGCGCTCGAGCGCGTCCGAGCGGCCGTTCGTGACGATGCGGCCCACGCCGGGAATCGTGCGCACGAGGTGATGGAACTGCGTTTCGATCGACGCGAGATCGGGAAAGATATCGGCGTGATCGAATTCGAGATTGTTGAGCAGCGCCGTGCGCGGACGGTAATGAACGAACTTGGAGCGCTTGTCGAAGAACGCCGTGTCGTACTCATCGGCTTCGATCACGAAGAAGCTCGAATCGGTGAGCCGCGCCGAGACGCCGAAGTTCAGCGGCACGCCGCCGATCAGGAAGCCGGGATTGAGGCCCGCGTCTTCCAGCAGCCATGTGAGCATCGAGCTCGTGGTGGTCTTGCCGTGCGTGCCCGCCACGGCCAGCACCCACTTGTCGCGCAACACGTGCTCGCCGAGCCACTGCGGACCGGACGTGTACGGCAAGCCGCGATTGAGGATCTCCTCCATCAGCGGGTTGCCGCGCGTGACCACGTTGCCGATCACAAAGAGATCGGGATTCAGTTCGGTCTGGCTCGCGTCGTAACCCTCGATGAGGCGGATGCCCTGCGCTTCGAGTTGGGTGCTCATCGGCGGATACACGCCTGCGTCGCAGCCCGTGACCGTGTGGCCCGCGCTGCGCGCGAGCACGGCGAGTCCGCCCATGAACGTGCCGCAGATGCCGAGGATATGGATGTGCATAAGCCTGTCGCGCCGCGCGGGCGTCGTGAACGGGTTAAATGAGTTGAGCGGGCTACCGGGATGGAGAAGCCGAAACGGCGGTCGTCCTGCGCCGCCGGAGCAAAGACCGGTATTGTACCCGAGGCCCCGAGCGGTATTGGCTCTCGGCCGCTTCAACGCAGGCTCGAAACGAGTGCACTTGGGGCAGGCGTGAGCCATGCGCAAACCGGGGGGCAAAGCCAGCCGCCCTGCCGTGACGGGCGCGTGCGACAACTCGCGTCCGGGGCCACCGACCAGAACCCAGGGCGATCTCTAGTATCATTAATGAATGGTTCGCAGATCTCATTTCGATCCCCAGCGCGTGCGCGAGGAAATCGCCATCGCGGCAGCAAGGATGATTGCCGAGGACGGCCTCGATTACGCCACCGCCAAACGCAAGGCAGCCCGGCAGGTGGTCGGGGAAACGCGTATCGATGGCAGCTGGCTGCCCGACAACGATCAGATCGAGGAAGAGATCCGGGAATATCAGGCCCTCTTTCAAGGCGACAGCCAGCCGTTGGTGCTGCGCCGCCTGCGGGAAATCGCGCTCGACTGGATGCAGCGGCTCGGTGCGTTCAATCCGTTCCTGACCGGCGCCGTCCTCAACGGTACGGCGGGCGAGCACTCCGATATTCATCTGCAGATTTTTTGCGATAACGCGAAGGATGTCGCGATCTGGCTCTTGAACGCGAACGTGCAGTACGACGTCTCGGAAACGCGCCATTTCGCGGCGCGGGGCTTCGTCGAGACACTCAGCTTCTTGTGGCGCCCGTCACGCACCGAGGAGCCGGTGGGCATTCATATTGCCCTCTACAATACCGACGACCTGCGCGGCGCCGTGCGTGCCGATGCGCGCGGGCGGCTACCGCGCGCCAGCGCTCAGGCCCTTCAGGCACTGATCGACGAGAGCGGCGCGACTTCCTCCACCTCTTGAAAGCGGCATAAATGAACACGAAGCGGATTCTGGCCGGCATGGCAGTGGCGGCGATCGCCGCAGGCGGCGGCATACTGGCCGGGCAGTGGGCGAACAGCGGCCGCGCCGGGGTGGCCGACGCAGCCTCGGTGAGCGGCAAGCAGACTGCGGTTGGCCAGCTGTGGTCGGCTGCGGTCACCAACCCGGACGGCAAGCCGCAATCGCTGGCCATCTATAAAGGCCGGCCAATCGTGGTCAACTTCTGGGCCTCGTGGTGCGGCCCGTGTGTCGAGGAAATGCCGGCGCTTTCGGCGCTGCAGCGCGAGTACGCGAAAAAGGGCATCCAGTTCGTGGGCGTGGGGGTCGATTCCGCGACGAATATCCAGACGTTCCTGAAGAAGGTCCCCGTCGACTATCCGATCTACGTCGCCGGGTTCGGCGGCGCGGACGTGGCGCGCGCCTTTGGCAACAACGCGGGCGGCTTGCCTTACACGGTCGTAATCGACGCGAACGGCGCCGTTCGTGCGACAAAATTAGGGCAAATCAAGCCGGACGAGTTGCGTCGTACGCTGGATGCGCTCTGAGGCAGCGGTCGTTTGACACAACGTTAGGCGCCGTACCGGGTATTTTCCCGTGAGAAACTTGCCTTTTGGCTGAAGATCGGCCCGACAACTCGTCGCGCGGCGAGATCGGGGCCATATCCCCTTTTCGGAAAACTAGACAAAATTCTCTAATCAGCGCTAAAGTTCGCGCAATTCCACGGAAAAAGAAGCGACCATGACGCGACTGCTGGTTCTGCACGGCCCCAACCTCAATCTTCTCGGCACCCGGGAACCGGAGGTGTACGGGCGCGTGACGCTCCCGCAAATCGACCAGGCGCTCTCTGACCGGGCGGCAGACGCTGGCATCGAACTCGCCACGTTCCAGAGCAATCACGAAGGTGCGCTGGTCGACCGCATCCAGGCGGCCCGCAACGAGCAAACCGACTTCATCCTGATCAACCCGGCCGCGTACACGCACACGAGCGTCGCGATCCGGGACGCGCTGGCCGGTGTCGGCATCCCGTTCGTCGAAATTCACCTGTCGAACGTGCATCGCCGCGAGCCCTTCCGCCACCATTCGTATTTTTCCGACCAGGCCGAGGGGGTGATCTGCGGCCTCGGCTGGAAAGGTTATCTCTACGCGCTCGAATACGCGCTCGACCGGCTTGCTGCCCGGTCCGAGGCCTGATTCCCGCGCCGGATGACCGTCAACACCTGACAATAACCCGTGCCGGGACGCGCGCGTCCCGGCACTTCACGTATTCAAAGCAAAAAGGGGCTGCACCATGGATCTACGTAAGCTGAAGACTCTGATCGACCTCGTCTCCGAATCGGGCATCTCGGAGCTCGAAGTGACTGAGGGTGAAGGCAAGGTGCGCATCGTCAAGAACGCGCCCCCCGTTTACGTGCAGCAAGGTCCCGCGCAATACGCGGCGCCGGCCCTGGGCGCTGCGCCCGCCGCGCCGGCCCATGTCGGCGAAACCGCCGCAGCGGCGCCCGCCGCCCCCGCCGCGCCGCAAGGCCATGTCGTGACCTCGCCGATGGTGGGCACGTTCTATCGCGCACCTTCCCCGGGCGCGGATCCGTTCGTCCAGGTCGGCGACACGGTCAAGGAAGGCCAGACGCTGTGCATCATCGAGGCGATGAAGCTGCTCAACGAGATCGAGTCGGATGCGGCCGGTGTGGTCAAGGAAATCCTCGTCGAGAACGGCCAGGCAGTGGAGTACGGCCAGCCTCTCTACGTGATCGCCTAAGCTTCTGCGCGCGGCGGCGGCCTTCTTTTGCGGGCCGCGCCGCGTATGTCGCCCGCGTTTGTCGCATTTGCGCCCATGACGGCGACGCACGCGATCGATCCTCAGCGTTTTACATGGGATCGCAGGAAGCGCCAAAGCGCTAACTCCGATCGACAGGTGTCCGCATCAGCGACTCGCGGCGCCCATTGATGAGTCGAATACCCACCATGTTTGAAAAAATCCTCATTGCCAATCGTGGCGAAATCGCGCTCCGCATCCAGCGCGCGTGCCGCGAACTCGGCGTCAAGACGGTCGTCGTCTATTCGGAAGCCGACAAGGAAGCCAAGTACGTGAAGCTCGCCGACGAGGCGGTCTGCATCGGCCCCGCCCCTTCGAACCTGAGCTACCTGAACATGCCGGCGCTCATCAGCGCGGCCGAAGTCACCGACGCCGAAGCGATCCACCCCGGCTACGGCTTCCTCTCCGAGAACGCCGACTTCGCCGAGCGCGTCGAGCAGTCGGGCTTCACGTTCATCGGCCCGCGCCCGGAAACGATCCGCATGATGGGCGACAAGGTCACGGCGAAGCAGACCATGATCAAGACCGGCGTGCCCTGCGTGCCGGGCTCGGAAGGCGCCCTGCCCGACGATCCGAAGGAAATCGTGAAGATCGCGCGCGCGATCGGCTACCCCGTCATCATCAAGGCGGCGGGTGGCGGCGGCGGGCGCGGCATGCGCGTCGTGCACACGGAAGCGGCGCTCGTGAACGCGGTCAACATGACCCGCGAGGAAGCCGGCCGTGCGTTCGGCAATCCGCAGGTCTACATGGAGAAGTACCTCGAGAACCCGCGCCACATCGAGATCCAGATTCTCGCGGACTCGTTCAAGAACGCCGTATGGCTCGGCGAACGTGATTGCTCGATGCAGCGCCGCCATCAGAAAGTGATCGAAGAAGCGCCGGCGCCGGGCATCGCGCGCCGCCTGCTCGATCGCATCGGCGACCGCTGCGCCGACGCCTGCAAGAAGATGGGCTACCTCGGCGCGGGCACCTTCGAGTTCCTGTACGAAAACGGCGAGTTCTACTTCATCGAGATGAACACGCGCGTGCAGGTAGAGCACCCGGTCACCGAGCTGATCACGGGCATCGATATCGTGCAGGAGCAGATCCGCATTGCCGCGGGCGAGAAGCTTTCGTTCCGCCAGCGCGACATCCAGTTGAAGGGCCACGCCATCGAGTGCCGCATCAACGCCGAAGATCCGTTCAAGTTCACGCCGTCGCCGGGCCGTCTCACGTCGTGGCACATGCCGGGGGGCCCGGGCGTGCGCGTCGACTCGCATGCCTACAATGGCTATTTCGTGCCGCCGAACTATGATTCGATGATCGGCAAGCTGATCACCTACGGCGCCACGCGCGAGCAGGCCATTCAGCGCATGCGCATCGCGCTATCGGAAATGGTGGTCGAAGGCATCCAGACCAACATCCCGCTGCACCGCGAACTGATGCTCGATGCGAAGTTCGTCGAGGGCGGCACGAGCATTCACTACCTGGAAAGCCGTCTGGCCGAACGTCAGGCAGTGAAGAAGGACGAAGCGTAATTCATGAGCTACCGGGAACTGATCGTCGAGCTGGATCGCCATCGCGCGGAGGCGCTCTCCGACGCGTTGATCGAGCTTGGCGCCCTCTCGGTGTCGGTGGAAGACGCCGACGCCGACACGCCCGACGAGCAGCCGCTCTTCGGCGAGCCGGGCCTCACGCCCGAGCGCACCGCGTGGCAGCATTCGCGCGTGATTGCGTTGATCGGCGCCGATCAGGATCCCGCCGTGCTGCTCGCGGCCGCTTCGAACGAGCTTGGCCTCGCGCAGGCGCCGAAGTATTCGCTGCGCGAAGTCGAGGAACAGGACTGGGTGCGCCTCACGCAATCGCAGTTCGACCCGATCCAGATCGGCGAGCGCATCTGGGTCGTGCCCTCGTGGCACGATGCACCCGATCCCGACGCGCTCGTGCTCGAGCTGGACCCGGGCCTCGCGTTCGGCACGGGCAGCCATCCCACCACGCGTCTGTGCATGGAGTGGATCGAGCAGCACGTGCAGCCCGGCAATTCGCTGCTCGACTACGGCTGCGGCTCGGGCATCCTCGCGATCCTCGCGAAGAAGTGCGGCGCGAATCCGGTGATCGGCATCGACATCGATCCGCAGGCGGTCGAGTCGGCGCGCCACAACAGCGAGCGCAATCGCGCGGAGGTCACCTACGGCCTGCCCGACGATTGCCCCGCCGGCGAGTTCGACATCGTCGTCGCCAATATTCTTTCGAATCCGCTCAAGCTGATGGCCTCGATGCTGTCGTCGCGCGTGAAGCCGGGCGGACGCATCGCGCTCTCGGGCATCCTCGCGCGCCAGGCCGACGAAGTCGCGCAGGTCTACGCCCGCTGGATCGACATCTCGGTCTGGCGCGAGCACGAAGGCTGGGTCTGCCTCGCGGGCACGCGGCGCACGTAATTCCATACAGGCGCGATCGGGCTTGCTCGAGCGCGGATCGCGCCCCATGCGGGACGACCGAAGTCGTAGGGTGCGGCGGATTGCCAGTAGAATGCCGGTATCGCCAACCTCCGGTCTCCCCAGATCCCAGGCTCACATGCTGCTGGCAACGCGCTGCCCCTTCTGTGAAACCGTATTCCGTATTCAGCCCACGCAGCTTGCCGTGCGGCGCGGCCTCGTGCGTTGCGGGCATTGCCAGGAAGCGTTCGATGCGTCGGGCAGTCTCTACGAGGTGCCCGAAGGCGGCGATTTCTCGCGCGCCGTGCCGCTTGCAGGCGAGATCGCAGCAAGCCTGACTGCGACTCCGCCGGAAACGGCTTCGCACGCTGCAGCGCAATCGGCGGCGCCGTCCGCGTTTCAGCCCGGGTTTCATCCTGACACCCAGAACACCACACAGGCTGCGGAGCCGGCAGTCAGCGCGCCATCGCAAGAGCCGCGCGTGCCGCTAAACGCCACGCCCAATTTCACGAATCGCACGTGGGATCCGTGGGCGCCACCCGCTGACACCCAGCTCGACCCGCGCTTCAGGTACAACGCCGATCAGCTGGCGCACAAGGGCGCCACCCCAAGGGCGACGCCTGGCGCCGAATCGAAGTTCATCGCCGACGATGAACCGTCGCACGCTGCGCCCCGCGCGCCGGCGCCATCTGCCACGGCGGCATCCGTGCCCCCGGCGCAGAACACCCAACCCGCCGAGCCCTTCCCGCCCGCGGCACGCTGGACTCGCAGCGAACCGAACCTCGGCGCAACGGGTCCCGCGGAGCCGACCTTTTCGGCCAACGAAGCATCGGCGGCGGGTCGCATCAACGATCCTGAGCCCGCGCTCGGCCCTCGCATCCGCCAAGACGAGCGCGAACCCGCGTTCAGCGCGCTTCCGCCCAACGACGGTGCGTCGCCGTTCGCCGTCACGCGCGAAGCGCCTGCGCGCCCGCGCGGCTCGCGCGCCATCGTCTGGCGGTTTCTGGGCACGCTCATCGCCATTCTGCTTCTCGCACTGCTCGCTGTGCAGCTCGCCTGGTGGCAACGCGAAACGGTGATGGTCTACTGGCCCGACTCGCAGTCGCTTTATCAACAGGCGTGCGAGCAACTCGGTTGCCGGGTGATGCCGCCACGCGACATCGACGGGCTGCTGGTCGAGCCGTCCGAGCTGCGCCAGGTCGACAATGAACCGCATCATCTCGAACTGAAGGTGCCACTGCGCAACCGCTTCAACGTGGCGCTGGCCTACCCGGCTATCGAGCTCTCGCTGCTCGACCGGCAGAGCAATATCGTCGTGCGGCGCGTGCTGTGGCCGCAGGATTACGTTACGCCCGGCACGCCCATCGAAGCCGGTCTGCCCGCACGCACCACGCAGACGATGATCGTGCGGCTCGACACAGGCGACGTAGTGGCATCGAACTTCCGCATCGAAATCTTCTATCCCTGATGTTCCGTCTGCGCGCGGGTGCACTGACGTGCCCAGCGCGATTCCCGGCGCGCCGCTTACGCGCGTGTGCCATTCACCACCACATGCATTCCCGGAGTGCACATCATGAGTCAAGTCACGCTAGGCGGTAACCCGATCGACGTCGCTGGCACGTTCCCGAGCGTCGGTCAGAAGGCACCGGCGTTCTCGCTCGTCGGCAAGGATCTGAAGCCCGTCTCGCTCGCCGATTTCGCCGGCAAGCGCAAGGTCCTGAACATCGTGCCGAGCCTCGACACGCCGACCTGCGCCACCTCCACGCGCAAGTTCAACGAAGCCGCAGCCGGCCTCGACAATACGGCCGTCGTCGTGATTTCGGGCGACCTGCCGTTCGCCGCTTCGCGCTTCTGCACGACCGAAGGCATCGCGAACGTCGTCACGGCCTCGACGTTCCGCGGCCATGACTTCGCGCAGGCCTACGGCGTGGATGTCACGAGCGGCCCGCTCACCGGTCTGACCGCGCGCGCCGTCGTCGTGCTCGACGAAAACGACAAAGTGCTGCACGCCGAGCGCGTGAGCGAAATCAAGAACGAGCCGAACTACGACGCCGCACTCGCGGTGCTGAAGTAATCCGGCAGCGGCGCGCTCTCCCAGCGCCTGCGCTCGCAAGCCTGCCTGCAGGCCAGTGCGCCGCCCTTTCCCCTACCTACCACGCCCTACAGGAATTCCCGCCTTGGCTACGCTGATCTGCGGCTCGCTCGCCTACGACAACATCATGACTTTCGAAGGTCGCTTTCGGGAGCACATCCTGCCCGAGCAGGTGCACATCCTGAACGTGAGCTTTCTCGTGCCGACGATGCGCCGGGAATTCGGCGGCTGCGCCGGCAACATCGCGTACTCGCTGCATCTGCTCGGCGGCGACGCGCGCATCATGGCGACGCTCGGCGGCGCCGACGCGCAGCCCTACATCGAACACCTCGACAAGCTCGGTCTCTCGAAAGCGCACGTGCGGGTACTGGACGACACGTGGTCCGCGCAGGCGATGATCACGACCGATCTCGAGAACAACCAGATCACCGCGTTCCACCCGGGCGCGATGATGCAGTCGCACTTGAATCGCGCCGACGAGGCGCCCGGCATCAAGCTCGGCATCGTCGCGCCGGACGGTTTCGATGGCATGGTCCAGCACGTCGAGCAGTTCGCGAAGGCCGGCATCCCGTTCATCTTCGATCCGGGCCAGGGTCTGCCGCTCTTCGATGGGGCGTCTTTGCGGCGCGCCATTGAACTTGCTACTTACGTAGCGGTCAACGACTACGAAGCCAATCTCGTCAGCCATCGCACCGGCTGGTCGTTCGACGAAATCGCCAGCCATGTCGACGCGTTGATCGTCACGCGCGGCGAGCACGGCTCGCAGATCTACCACAGCGGCAAGATCGAGGAGATTCCTCCGGTCAAGGCCGCCCGTGTGCTCGACCCGACCGGTTGCGGCGACGCCTTCCGCGGCGGCCTGCTCTATGGCATCGAGAACGGCCTCGACTGGGCAACCACGGGGCGCCTCGCGAGCCTGATGGGCGCGCTCAAGATCGAGCATCTCGGTCCGCAAAACTATGCGCCCACGCGGGCGCAGATCAACGAACGGTTCAAGGAGGCCTTCGGCTACGAACTGCCGAACTGAACGCGGGCGCCGCGGCGCCCATTGGAGCTACGGGAATGAAAATAACAAGTCGTCTGATTGTTGCAGCCATGATCGCGGGGTCGCTCGCGATGTCGGGCTGCGCTTATAACAGCAGTTCCGCCGATGTCTATACGGCCTCGCAGGCGCAGCGCGAGCAGTCGGTGCGCATGGCCACGGTCGAGAGCGTGCGCGCGGTGAAGATCAGTTCGAACAACGGCCAGCCTAGCGGACTCGGCGCGATCGGCGGCGGCGCGCTCGGCGCGGTGGCTGGCAGCGCGATCGGCGGCGGCAAGGGCTCGATCGTCACCGGCATCATCGGCGGCATTGCCGGCGCCGTTGCCGGCAACGCGGTCGAGAACGGCGTGGCGATGCGCGACGGCCTCGAGATCACGGTGCGCCTCGACAACGGCGACTACCGCGCCATCACACAAACTTCGACCGGCGAGGTCTTCAACGCCGGCGACCGCGTGCGGCTGCTGTCGAGCGGCGGCGTCACGCGCATCACACACTAACGCTTTCCCCTGTACCGCAGTGGCGCGCCTCGCGCCGGATGCGGAACCTCAGGCGCATGTGCTCCCCTGTGCATGCGCCTTTTTTCATGCCCGCGCGCGGCGCGAAAACGCCCAACTGTTACGAAGTCCAGACGAAAAAAATCCCGCCGCGGGCAACCCTGCGACGGGATCGGGACCGGGCCTTGCGCATCCTGCCGCCTTGCCCGGCCAACGAAGCACGCAAACGCCGTAGCGGGCGCGCTTCGTCTCGTACTGCTTACGGACGGCTGCCGGTCGGGAACGGCCATGCAGCGGCCGGATTCAGGGCAGTCTTGACCGTTGCTGCGGGCGCGGCCGGTTGCGCAGCGGGGGCAGCAGGCGCGGCAGCGGCAGCCTTCGCAGGCGCCTTCTTGGCAGCCTTCTTGGCAGCAGCCTTCTTCGCAGGCGCAGCCTTCTTGGCAGCAGCCTTCTTCGCAGGCGCCTTCTTGGCTGCAACCTTCTTCGCTGCGGCCTTCTTCGCCGGTGCTGCCTTCTTGGCAGCAGCCTTCTTCGCAGGCGCCTTCCTGGCTGCAACCTTCTTCGCTGCAACCTTCTTCGCTGCGGCCTTCTTCGCCGGTGCTGCCTTCTTCGCAGCAACCTTCTTCACAGCGACTTTCTTGGCTGCAACCTTCTTCGCTGCGGCCTTCTTCGCCGGTGCTGCCTTCTTCGCAGCAACCTTCTTCACGGCGACTTTCTTCGCTGCAACCTTCTTCACGGCGACCTTCTTGGCCGCGGCCTTCTTCGCCGGAGCTGCCTTCTTCGCTGCAACCTTCTTCACTGCGGCCTTCTTAGCCGCCGGTTTCTTCTTGGCAGTAGCCATTTTTTTCTCCTTCAGGTTCAGATGAGAGTCAGTTCAAACCACACCCTTCGTCAAAACCCGCTTCCCGCGAACGCTTCTCACGGCGCACGCTGCGAAGCGGGCTATTCATCGGCGTACGCTGATCCCGCGCGCTTACGCTAATGAATGCGGTAAGGCGCACCGTGCCACGAGGCACAGCGCGCCAGGTCATTCCGGCGTCGGCTGCCGACACCGGACAACGTTCGTTGAAAGCGGCGGCCTCACCACTCGCGAAGCCTGCGCGCTTTTCCGGGGGGAAGTTTGCCCATCCCTCTGAAGGGTTCGCAAAGTGCCTTGCACGTAGGTGAGCCACCTGGGCTCCTGGCACGCTTTGCATCAGGCGTTCCTGCTCCTGGTCATCATGCCGGTCGAGGCGGCTCGCGCGCCGCCTCCGGCAACCCCTAAAGACTTGCACCGCAGTGCGCCCGGGTTATTCCCAGGACAGCGCACCGCCCGTCTGATATTCGATCACGCGCGTCTCGAAGAAGTTGCGTTCCTTCTTCAAGTCGATCATCTCGCTCATCCACGGGAACGGATTCTCTTCGTTCGGGAACAGCTGATCGAGACCGATCTGCTGGCAACGGCGGTTGCAGATGAAGCGCAGATAGCTCTTGAACATCGATGCGTTCAGGCCGAGCACGCCGCGAGGCATGGTGTCCTCGGCGTAGCGGTACTCGAGGTCGACCGCATGCTTGAACAGTTCGGTGATCTCCGCACGGAACGCCGGGGTCCACAGGTGCGGGTTTTCAAGCTTGATCTGGTTGATGAGGTCGATCCCGAAATTGCAGTGCATCGACTCGTCGCGCAGGATGTACTGATACTGCTCTGCAGCGCCAGTCATCTTGTTCTGGCGGCCGAGGGCGAGAATTTGCGTGAAGCCCACATAGAAGAACAGGCCTTCCATGATGCAGGCGAACACGATGAGCGACTTGAGCAGGTTCTGGTCCGCTTCGAGCGTGCCGGTCTTGAACGACGGATCAGTCAGCGTATGGATGAACGGGATCAGGAACTCGTCCTTGTCGCGGATCGACTTGACCTCGTGGTACGCGTTGAAGATCTCGCCTTCGTCCAGACCCAGCGACTCGACGATGTACTGGTACGCGTGCGTGTGGATCGCCTCTTCGAACGCCTGGCGCAGCAGGAACTGGCGGCATTCGGGCGCCGTGATGTGGCGGTAGGTGCCGAGCACGATGTTGTTCGCGGCAAGCGAGTCGGCGGTCACGAAGAAGCCGAGGTTGCGCTTGACGATGCGGCGCTCGTCCTCGGTCAGACCGTTCGGGTCCTTCCACAGGGCGATGTCGCGGGACATGTTGATTTCCTGCGGCATCCAGTGGTTCGCGCAACCCGCCAGATACTTTTCCCAGGCCCACTTGTACTTGAACGGGACCAGCTGGTTCACGTCGGTCTGGCCGTTGATGATGCGCTTGTCGGCGACATTCACACGGGCTTCGGTCGAGACCGGCGCTTGCGGCGGCGGCGCAACGGCGAAGTCGCTGGCGAAGATGTTGGTCGCCGTGGAAGCCTGTGGAGCGGAACGCAGACCAAACTGCACCTGGGCAGCCTGGACAGCCTCACCCGCGGGGTTGCGCATTGCGTTTTGCTGCGCACCGCTCGACGGAGTTACGGCCGTGATCTCGTCATCCCAGTTGAGCATAAATGTCACCATCAATTTAGTTCGGTTTGTACCATCTTTTCGTGAGCGATAAAAGGGTTCGCACACGAAAAATCCTGTTTTCGATTCGCGCTGCGACCTCGATACAACACTTTGTTATCGCAGCCTGTCGATTGCATCGCGTGAGCACTGCGTAGAGAGCACTCATTCGTCGTGCTCACATCTCACGCGCGACGTGCTTCGAGGGTCTTCGCGACATCGAGAGCGTGTGTGAAGGACGGTGTTCGCCGCGCGCTTTTGACTCGCGCTGCGAGTGCGTTTTCACTCGCCGCTCACTGCTTGCCGCGCGCGGCGCTCTGACTCGCGCGGCCTTGAGTCTTGTCCCTGCGCGAAACTCCAGGGATTCCTTCCTGTTGCCTGCTTCGCGTATGGCAACGCGCTTGCCGCGAGTCGCCGGGAGTGAGGTGGCGCGCGTTGCGCGCGCCTGGCTGCTTCAGCGTTGCATCTACTACTGTTTACTACTGCGGCTTCGGTCCTCGCATGCTGCGCCCGGCGTTGCACCGCACGCAGCATGCGCGGGGTTCTTCGCCGGTTACTGGCAAGCCTCGCACTCTTCGAAGCCAGGATCGCCCGGACGCATCATGCACACCGGACCCTCTGCTTCCGGCGCAGCTTCAACGGCTTGCGGCGCCGACTGCATCGTGGTCGCGCCGCTTGCTGCACCGCCGAATGCGCCCGACGCACCACCGAACGCGCCGCCGACGTTGCCGCCGCCTTCACCGCCCGTCGGCACGGCGTTGAGCGCGCCGTGCGCAACCGTCGACTTCTCGACGTGCGTCGCCGCCATCGTGCGCAGGTAGTAGGTCGTCTTCAGGCCACGGATCCATGCGAGCTTGTAGATCTCGTCGAGCTTCTTGCCCGATGCGCCCGCCATGAAGATGTTCAGCGACTGCGCCTGGTCGATCCACTTCTGACGACGCGAGGCCGCTTCGACGAGCCACGTCGGATCGACTTCGAACGCCGTCGCATACACAGCGCGTAGATCGGCCGGCACGCGGTCGATGCGCGAGAGCATGCCGTCGAAGTACTTGAGGTCGGCGACCATGACTTCGTCCCACAGGCCGCGTGCCTTCAGGTCGCGCACGAGGTAGTCGTTCACCACCGTGAATTCGCCCGAGAGGTTCGACTTCACATAGAGGTTCTGGAACGTCGGCTCGATGCAAGGCGACACGCCGATGATGTTCGAGATGGTCGCGGTCGGTGCGATCGCGATGCAGTTCGAGTTGCGCATGCCGTGCGTCGCGATGCGCTCGCGCAGCGAGGTCCAGTCCATCGACTCGCTCGAATCGACTTCGACGTAGCCGCCACGTGCTTCGGCGAGCAGCTTGAGCGTGTCCTGCGGGAGGATGCCGCGATCCCACAGCGAGCCGCGGTAGGTCGAGTAGCGGCCGCGCTCCTGCGCGAGTTCGGTCGACGCCCAGTACGCGTAGTAGCAGACGGCTTCCATCGAACGGTCGGCGAACTCCACGGCCTCTTGCGAAGCAAACGGCGTGCGCAGGACGTGCAGGCAATCCTGGAAGCCCATGATGCCCATGCCCACCGGGCGGTGCTTCAGGTTCGAGTTGCGCGCCTTCGACACCGCGTAGTAGTTGATGTCGATGACGTTGTCGAGCATGCGCATCGCCACGCTGATGGTGCGCTTGAGCTTGTCGTGGTCGAGCGTGAACGTGCCGTCGGCCTGCTCCACCATGTGCGCGACGAGGTTCACCGAGCCGAGGTTGCACACGGCGATTTCGCTGTCGCTGGTGTTCAGCGTGATTTCCGTGCACAGGTTCGACGAGTGGACGACACCCACGTGCTGCTGCGGCGAACGGATGTTGCACGGATCCTTGAACGTGATCCACGGGTGGCCCGTTTCGAACAGCATGCCGAGCATCTTGCGCCACAGTTGCGCGGCCGGCAGCTTCTTGAACAGCTTGATCTCGCCGCGCGCGACCTTCTCTTCGTAAGCCGTGTAAGCCTGTTCGAACTCGGCCCCGAACTTGTCGTGCAGGTCCGGGCAGGTCGAGGGCGAGAAGAGCGTCCAGTCGCCGCCTTCCATCACGCGCTTCATGAACAGATCGGGAATCCAGTTCGCCGTGTTCATGTCGTGGGTACGGCGGCGGTCGTCGCCGGTGTTCTTGCGCAGCTCGAGGAACTCCTCGATGTCGAGGTGCCACGACTCGAGGTAGGCGCACACCGCGCCCTTGCGCTTGCCGCCCTGGTTCACGGCCACGGCCGTGTCGTTCACGACTTTCAGGAACGGCACGACGCCTTGCGACTTGCCGTTGGTGCCCTTGATGTGCGAGCCGAGCGCGCGCACGCGCGTCCAGTCGTTGCCGAGACCACCGGCGAACTTCGAGAGCAGCGCGTTGTCCTTGAGCGCTTCGTAGATGCCGTCGAGGTCGTCGGCAACCGTCGTGAGGTAGCACGACGAAAGCTGCGAGCGGTGCGTGCCCGAGTTGAACAGCGTGGGCGTGGACGACATGAAGTCGAACGACGAGAGCACGTTGTAGAACTCGATCGCGCGCGCTTCGCGGTCGATCTCGTTGAGTGCGAGGCCCATTGCGACGCGCATGAAGAATGCCTGCGGCATTTCGATGCGCGTGCCGTGCACGTGCAGGAAGTAGCGGTCATACAGCGTCTGCAGGCCGAGGTAGCCGAACTGCAGGTCGCGATTCGCGTCGAGCGCGTTGCCGAGGCGCTTCAGATCGAACTGCTGGAGCTTGTCGTCGAGCAGGCCCGCTTCCACACCGCGCTTGATGAACTGCGGGAAGTAGTCGGCGTAGCGCATGGCCATTTCGGCTTGCGTCACTTCCTCTTCGAGAATTTCGCGACGGATCGTGTGCAGCAGGATGCGCGCGGTGACCTGGCTGTACGCCGGATCCTTTTCGATCATCGTGCGCGCAGCGAGGATGGCCGAGTCGTAGACCTGGCTCATCGGCACGCCGTCGTACAGATTCTTCACCGTCTCCGCGACGATCGGGTCGGCGTTGACGGCATCGCCCAGGCCATCGCACGACGAGACGATCAGCGCGCGCAGCGCGTTCATGTCGAGCGGGCGCGTGACGCCGTTGTCCGTGACGTTGATACCGGGCGCGGCGGTCGCTGCCGTTTCCGGCGCGTGTGCGCGCTCCTGGTTGCGCTTCTCGCGATACAGCACATAAGCGCGCGCGACGTTGTGCTCGCCGCCGCGCATCAGCGCGAGCTCGACCTGATCCTGGATGTCTTCGATATGGAACGTACCGCCGTTCGGACGGCTGCGCACGAGCGCACGCACGACGTTTTGAGTGAGCTGCTCGACGAGTTCGCGAACGCGCGCCGAAGCCGCGCCCTGGCCGCCATTCACAGCGAGGAAGGCCTTCGTCATCGCGATCGCGATCTTCGAAGGCTCGAACGCCACCACGCTACCGTTGCGGCGAATCACCTTGTGGTCGGCGAACTGCTGCGCGCTCGTCTGGCCGTCTTGCGGTTGGCCACCCAGTGCATGCGCGGCAGGCGCGCCTTCATACCGGGTCGAGACGTTATCGGTCGTTTGCATGTGCAAAGCTCCTGAGGTCCTGGAAAGGTGCGAAGAGAGTTCGCGGATTAAGACGGACGCCGACGGCGTGCCCCCGTGTGCACACTCGATCGGGCGGAGAAAAAAGACCAGCCTGGCGAGGCTGCCGGATGCGACAAGGCAGATGAAACACGGACTGCTGCGGTCTTCATCGTGGATGTCGCGATCATTGGCTGTACCTTCTCTCTCGATTACAGCCGGTGCGCCGGTTCTCTCGGCCGAAGGCACCGTACAAAGTTTCTCTTTTTTCTATGCCGGTAACGCGCGCGGCGCCTTGCTTCGTGTAGCGGGGCGCCGCGGTACAACACAACATATGGTGTGAGGCCTTGTTTCGGGTACCAAGTATAGTGGAAGATCTGAGGCGCTCAAATGGCTTTTTTTGCTGGTCCTATCTTGACAAGACCACAAGCCAAGCCGCGCGGGCCTTACCGCCGAATGGCCCTTCGAGTGGTCTGCGAGGAGAGCGCGAACAGCCCGCATTCGCGCGCGGGACATGCTTATTTCTTGTGCAGACAGAGGGAGGTTTGGCTTCGCTTCGCGCGAGTCATGAAGTCGCGTTCTGCGCGTCGTGCCCCTGGATATAGGGGAAGCTCGCTGCCCCGAGCTGCGTATCGCGTTGCAGGCGGGCCCAGTCGAAGTGCGGGCCTGGATCGGTCTTGCGCCCGGGCGCGATGTCCGAATGGCCAGCGAGCGCCTCGATCGGATAGCGCGCGACGAGCGCCTTCACGAGCGCCGCGAGCGTGACGTACTGCGCCGCCTCGAAGGCCGTCGTGTCACTGCCTTCGAGCTCGATGCCGATGGCGAAGTCGTTGCACCGCTCGCGCCCGAAGAAGCTCGATGCGCCCGCATGCCACGCACGCTCGTCGCAGGAGACGAACTGTTCGAGCGCGCCATCGCGATGGATGACGAAGTGCGCCGAGACGCGCACGCCGCGCAGATGCGCATCGAAGTACGGATGCGCGTCGCAGTCGAGGCGATTGAGAAAGAGATCGGCGATCTCGTTGCCGCCGAACACGTTGGGCGGAAGGCTGATGTTGTGGACGACGATGAGCGTCGGCACGGCGCCGGACGGACGCGCCTCGAAGTTCGGCGACGGCAGGTGGCGCGCGCCGGGCACCCAGCCTTGCGCATCCACTTCGTAAGCGGGCGATTGCGGCGAAGCCGTCGACGCAGCAGCGCTCATCGTGCGGGACGGTCCTGGGCGCTCGTGCGCGCGTCGTAAGCGCGTGCGTGCTCGGCGCTGCAGAACGAGCGCGTACCCACGTTCACCGACTCGCTACGCGGCGCGTGCACGCCGCACTCGGCGCAGCGCACCATCGGCTCGGGCAGCGCGCCCTTGCCGCTCGCGCGGGCAGCCGCGCCGCTGGCGCTGCGCGCGGCGCCCTGGCCCGGTTGCGAAGGACGCGCTTGCGTCTGCGCGCGGCGCAGCGCCTTGACGAACCACTGTCCCACCACGAACAGAAGGACGAGGAGAAGAATCTGTCTCATCGGAACACGCCACTCAAATGGCTCAAACCACGGGGCGGTGCAGCAGCACCTCGAAGACGAAACGGCTGCCCACATACGCGAGCAGCAAGGCGACGAACGACGCGATCACCCAGCGCAGCGCAGCGCGGCCGCGCCAGCCCGAGATCTTGCGCGCGGTGAGGAGCGCGCCGAACATCAGCCAGGAAAGAATCGCAAAGACGGTCTTGTGATCGAGCGAGAGCGGTCGGTCGATCAACTGCTCGCTGAACACGATGCCCGAGGCGAGCGTGGCGGTCAGCAGCACGAACCCCGCGCCGATCAGCCGGAACAGCAGCTTTTCCATCGTGAGAAGCGGCGGCAGCGTCTCGATCCAGTTCGACAGCCAGCCACCGCCACGCTGGCTCGCGTTGCGCTGGAAGCCGGCGCCCTTGAGCGCATGCAGGCGGCGCTCGACCGCCAGCATCAGCACCGCGTGCAACGCGGCAATCGCAAAGAGCCCATAGGCGACGTTCGCGATGACGAAGTGCAGCTTGAACATGGGCGCGGCCGCATAGGGCAGCACGCGCACGCCGCCGAACACGAGCGGCAGGATCGCCGCGAAAGCGGCCAAAGGCAGCAGCAGCAGACGCAGGCCGTCGAGCGCAAAGAAAAAGCTCTCGATCCAATAGATGCCCGCGCCCAGCCAGAACATCGCCGACAACGCGAACGCGAAGCCGAACACCATCTCGTTGGCGGGAAAGATCGTCATATGGAGCAGCACGCCGTGCGCGGCGAGCGCGACGAAGAGCAGCGCGCGGGAAACCGGGCCGAATGTCCGCGTGCGCAGGGCGTCAGCGCCCAAGCCGACCGTCACCGGTACGGGCGGCACGCTGCCGAGCAGCGGCTGGGCACCCGCGCGGCGCAGCGCGCGCCAGTCGGCGGCGCACAAACCGCCGTACAGGAGCACGGTGAGGGCATACAGTACAATATCCATGTTCGAAGTTTACTATAGGCCCCCTGGCCGCGCGGCAAACATCCCGAAGCGCGACGAAACGCGGCGCGCTGCTGTTTGACGCGCGCGGGCCGGGCCGCACTGCTCACCGCCTCCCCATGCTCGACAATCTCACTCAACGGATGGCGCGCGTCGTCAAGACGCTGCGCGGCGAAGCCCGGCTGACCGAAGCCAATACGCAGGAGATGCTGCGCGAGGTACGTCTCGCGCTGCTCGAAGCGGACGTGGCGCTGCCCGTCGTGCGCGAATTCATTGCCAAGGTGAAGGAAAAGGCGCTGGGCGAGGAAGTGATCGCCTCGCTCTCGCCGGGTCAGGCGCTCGTCGGCGTGGTGCAGCGCGAGCTGACTGCCGTGATCGGCGGCGACTACGAAGGCAAGGCCGCCGAACTCAACCTCGCCGTCACGCCGCCCGCGGTCATCCTGATGGCCGGTTTGCAGGGCGCCGGCAAAACCACCACGGTGGGCAAGCTCGCGAAGCTTCTGCGCGAGAAGTACAAGAAGAAGGTCCTCACCGTTTCGTGCGACGTCTACCGCCCCGCTGCTATCGCGCAGTTGAAGACGGTGACGGAACAGGTCGGCGCCGACTTCTTCCCCTCGCAGCCGGATCAGAAGCCCGTCGAGATCGCCACCGCGGCGGTCGACTGGGCGAAGCGCCACTATCACGACGTGCTGCTCGTCGACACGGCCGGCCGCCTCGGTATCGACGAGGCGATGATGAACGAGATCACCGCGCTGCACGCGTCGCTCAAGCCCGCCGAAACGCTCTTCGTCGTCGACGCCATGCTCGGCCAGGACGCGGTCAACACGGCCAAAGCGTTCAACGACGCCCTGCCGCTCACCGGCGTCGTGCTCACCAAGCTCGACGGCGACTCGCGCGGCGGCGCTGCGCTCTCCGTGCGTCACATCACGGGCAAGCCGATCAAGTTCGTCGGCGTCGCGGAAAAGCTCGACGGCCTCGAGGTGTTCTACCCCGAGCGCATGGCGAACCGCATTCTCGGCATGGGCGACATTCTCGCGCTCGTCGAGGAGGCGCAGCGCGGCGTGGACGTGCAGGCCGCGCAAAAGCTCGCCGACAAGGTCAAAAAAGGCGGCGACTTCGACCTCAACGACTTCCGCGCGCAGCTCTCGCAGATGAAGAACATGGGCGGCCTCTCGTCGCTGATGGACAAGCTGCCCGCGCAATTCCAGCAAGCCGCGGCGGGCGCCGACATGGGCCAGGCCGAGAAGCAGATGCGCCGCATGGAAGGCATCATCAACTCGATGACGCCCGCCGAGCGCGCCAAGCCCGAGCTCATCAAGGCGACGCGCAAGCGCCGCATCGCCGCGGGCGCGGGCGTGCAGGTTCAGGAAGTGAACCGCATGCTCAACCAGTACGAGCAGATGCGCACGATGATGAAGAAGTTGAAGGGCGGCAATTTGCAGAAGATGATGCGCGGCATGAAGGGCATGATGCCCGGCATGCGCTGATCCTGCGGGCCGCACGGCGCGCACGCGCGCGGCGGCTCCACTCGACGCGGCGCGTGATGGACAAAACTCGCGGGTATATGCTGTAGCGCGCGCCGCCGTTATTTTCCACACTTCAATGGCTACAGCCTCAGCCCGCCAGAATCATGAATCGCGAAGAAGCCCTGCACATTTTCCGCCACTCCGAAGAGATCGTTTCGGAGGGCGACGTCAATGCGTCGATCGGCCGGATGGCCGATGCCATCCGCGCCGAGATCAGCGAGGACTTCCCGCTCGTGCTGTCGGTGATGGGCGGCGCCGCCGTGTTCACGGGCATGCTGCTGCCGCACCTCGACTTTCCGCTCGAGTTCGACTACATCCACCTCACGCGCTACCGCAACGCCATCAAGGGCAGCGCCGAGATGCAATGGCGCGTGGCCCCGCGCGAGTCGGTGAAGGACCGCGTGGTGCTCGTGCTCGACGACATCCTCGACGAAGGCGAGACCATGGCCGCGATTCGCGACCGCATCATGGACATGGGCGCGAAGCGTTTCCTCTCGGCCGTGCTGTGCGAAAAGATCATCCCGAAGGCCAAGCCGCTGCATCCCGACTACTGCGGCTTTTCGGTGCCGGACCGCTATGTGTTCGGCTGCGGCATGGACGCCAAGGGCTACTGGCGCAACCTGCCCACTATCCGCGCGCTGACCGACGGCGCGTGACGCGGCGGCCGCTTCCGCAACGACCGGATCACCATGAAAAAAGCAGCCCACGGGCTGCTTTTTTGTTGACGCAGACATCTGCCGCAGGCGGCGTCAGACCTCAAAGGTGATGCACGAACTTGGCGATGCCCGCGAGGATCATCTCGACCGAGATCGCCACGAGCACGAGGCCCATCAGCCGCTCGAAGGCCGTCACCACGCGCTCGCCGAGCCACTGCTGGATGCGCTCCGCCATCACCAGCACGATTGCGCAGATCACCATGGTCACGACTAGCGCGGCAACCCATTCATAGAGCTTGCCGGGCGCCTGGGAGGTGAGCAGCATGACCGTGGCGAGCGCCGAAGGCCCGGCGAGCGCGGGAATCGCGAGCGGCACGATGAGCGGCTCGCCGCCCTTGTCGGCGCTGCCGAACGGGCCGCCCGGATGCGGAAAAATCATGCGCAGCGCGATGAGGAACAGCACGATGCCGCCGCCGATGCGCAGCGATGTGTCCGTGAGCCCCATCATGCGCAGGAAGCCGTTGCCGGCCACCATGAAGACGAGCAGGATCACGAACGCAATCCCGACCTCCCGCAGGATCACGATCGCGCGCCGCTGTCTGGCAACGCCGCGCAGGCAGCTGATGAAAAGCGGAATGTTGCCGAGCGGATCGGTGATGAGGAGCAGCAGGACCGTAGCGGACAGAAAACTGTACTCCACGCGCCCGTGCTCCCTTAACCGTATCTAGCCGAATTAGCCACGCGCGCGCGGCCGTTAAACCGCGAGTGCCGCGCGGATCTTCTGCGTCACCGTCTGCGCTGCCTCTTCGGCGGCAACCAGCGTCGCTTCGGTGTCGCGGCGGCCCTGATACTCGATCTTGCCGTCCTTCAGGCCGCGCTCGCCGATCACGAGACGATGCGGCACGCCGATCAGCTCCCAGTCGGCGAACATCACGCCCGGGCGCTCGCCGCGGTCGTCGAGGATCACGTCCACGCCCGCTTCGACGAGCTCGTTATAGACGCGCTCGGCATGCTCGCGCACGAGTTCGCTGCGGTCCATGCCCATCGGGCAGACGACGACCTGGAACGGTGCGATCGACTCAGGCCAGATGATGCCCTTCTCGTCGAAGTTCTGCTCGATGGCCGCACCGAGAATACGCGTGATGCCAATGCCGTAGCAGCCCATCTGCATCGGCGCGGGCTTGCCGTTCTCGGCGAGGAAGGTGGCGTTCAGCGCTTCCGAGTACTTCGTGCCGAGCTGGAACACATGGCCCACTTCGATGCCGCGGCAGATGTCGATCACGCCCTGGCCGTCCGGCGAAGGATCGCCCTTCTTCACGTTGCGGATGTCGGCGACGACCGGCTCCGGCAGGTCGCGGCCCCAGTTCACGCCCGTGGTGTGGAAGTCCACGACGTTGGAGCCCACCACGAAGTCGCTCATGTTCGCGACCGTGCGATCGGCGATCACCTTGACCGGCTTCTTCGTCTCGAGCGGGCCGAGGTAGCCCGGCGGCGTGCCGAACCACTCGACGATTTCCGCTTCGGTCGCGAAGCGGAAGCCGTTGAGACCTTCGAGCTTGCCGACCTTGATCTCGTTCAGATCGTGGTCGCCGCGCAGCATCAGCAGCCAGATCGTGGGCTCGGCGCCGTCGTTGTCCGTCGCCAGCACGATCGACTTGATCGTGCTTTCGAGCGCAATGCCGAGCATTTCGGCGACTGCCTCGCACTTCGCCGCGCCCGGCGTAGGGGTTTTCGTGAGCGCCTGGCTCGGCGCCGCGCGCTCGGCGATGAGCGGCAGCGCTTCGGCGGCTTCGACGTTGGCCGCGAAGTCCGAGGTCGGGCAGTAGGCGATGTCGTCCTCGCCGGTTTCGGCGATCACGTGGAATTCGTGCGAACCGCTGCCGCCGATCGAGCCGTTGTCGGCCGCGACCGCGCGGAACTGCAGGCCGAGGCGCGTGAAAATGCGCACGTAGGCGTCGTACATCTTCTGGTACGACGCCTTGAGACCTTCGACGTCCTTATCGAACGAATACGCGTCCTTCATGATGAACTCGCGCCCGCGCATCACGCCGAAACGGGGACGGATTTCGTCGCGGAACTTCGTCTGTACCTGATAGAAGTTCACCGGCAGCTGGCGATAGCTCTTGATCTGGCCACGCGCGATGTCGGTGACGACCTCCTCGTGCGTCGGGCCCATGACGAAGTCGCTTTGCTTGCGGTCCTTGAAGCGCAGCAGTTCCGGCCCGTATTGTTCCCAGCGACCCGATTCCTGCCACAACTCGGCCGGCTGCACGGCCGGCATGAGCAGTTCGATGGCGCCGGCGCGGTTCATTTCCTCGCGCACGATCTGCTCGACCTTGCGGATCGAACGCAGGCCGATCGGCAGATAGTTGTAGATGCCGCCGGCGACGCGGCGAATCATGCCCGCGCGAACCATCAGCTTGTGGCTGACGATTTCGGCGTCAGCGGGCGCTTCCTTCAGGGTGCCGATAAAGAAACGGGAGGCTTTCATTCAAATTATCCAAAAGCGGCGGCCCGGTGCAGACCGCCCGAAGAAGTGACCAACGGAGGAGTTCACGAATCCGCCATTATGACAACGCTGCCGTGCGCCGCGCCGATGACGGCAGCCAGAATGGAAGCCGATCGCGCCCGCACGCGCAATTTGCGTGGCCACCGGGCGTTCGATCAAGCGTTCCTGACGCCGGGTAACGGAGGCCGGGTGCGTGAGGACCGTTATCTGTTTATAATCAAAGCAATTTTAAAGGATTCGAAGGTGGTTGTATGCTGGATCGTGAGGGGTTTCGCCCGAACGTCGGCATCATCCTCTTGAACGCGCGAAACGAGGTGTTTTGGGGCAAGCGGGTTCGCGAACATTCCTGGCAGTTTCCGCAGGGGGGCATCAAGTACGGTGAGACCCCCATGCAGGCAATGTATCGGGAGTTGCACGAAGAAACCGGTCTGCATCCGGAGCACGTCAAGATCGTCGGTCGCACACGCGACTGGTTGCGTTATGAGGTGCCGGACAAGTTCATCAAGCGCGAAGTGCGCGGCCATTATCGCGGTCAGAAACAGATCTGGTTTCTGCTGCGCATGGTGGGGCGCGATTGCGATATCTGCCTGCGGGCAACGGAGCATCCCGAGTTCGATGCCTGGCGCTGGAACGAATACTGGGTGCCGCTCGAAGCGGTCATCGAATTCAAGCGCGACGTCTATCAGCTCGCGCTGACGGAGCTTTCGCGCTTCCTGCGCCGGCCCTCGCCGCGCCAGGAGCGGGTGGGCGCGCAGGCTCACGAGGTGCGCTACCCGCGCATCGTGACGTCGGCGCACGCGGACGCGGTGCACGCCGAGCCTTACGAGGCAGCCCAGGACGCCGCGGCGCACCGTACGCCGATCGAAAGCGATTGCGCGCCCGCGCAGAGTATCATCGAGCCTGCGCAGGACGAGCAGGGGCAAGGGGCTTGAGCCTACGCAAAGAACGCCCGAACCGGCGGGGCCGGCGCGCCATGCGCCTGGCCCCGCCGGTTCGCATTCGCGGCGCAGTTCGTTCGTGACGGGCGCCGTGCTTCGAGGAAAACCAATTTGAAACGATTTGCTCTTGCTGCGGCATGCGCCGCAGGCGGTGTGCTGCTTGTGTCAGGACTGGCGGCATGCTCCAGTTCAGGTCCCACGAACAAGGACGATAGCGCGTTCGTCTATCTGCTTGACCGCAAGGGCGAATGGCAGGAGAACAAGCTCGAAGGCTTGCCGACGCTGCCGCAGGCCGACGCGAAACTGTTGCCGTTCGACGTTTCCAACAACTCGCCGCTCAAATTCGCCGTCGATCCCGCTTCGCTCACGGTCGGAACGGACGGCGTCGTGCGCTACACGATCGTCATCACGAGCCCGTCGGGCGCGCGTAATGTGAACTACGAAGGGATTCGCTGCGACACCTACGAGTGGCGCCTCTACGCGAGCCTCGACGCCGATCACAACGGCTGGGACCAGACCGTCGCGAACAACTGGTCGCGCATCGAGAACGGCACGCTCAATGCGTACCGGTCGAGGCTTTATCAGGACTACTTCTGCGCGAACAAGATGCCGGTCGCCAAGGCGCCGGCCATCATCGAGAACCTGCGCTACGGCCGGACGCAGTCGACGCTGGTGCGATAAGCGACACGCCATTGCAGGCTGCATCCGCATAAAAAGAAGCCGCTGTTGCCCTGAGGCACAGCGGCTTTCTGCTTTTTGCGATGCGCGCCGAAGACTGGCGCTCAGACGAGCACGAGATTGTCGCGGTGGATGAGTTCGGGCTCGAGCATATAGCCGAGGATGCTCTCGATGTCGCCGCTCGGATGACGCTGGATGAGCTTCGTTTCCGCGCTGCTGTAATTGGTGAGCCCCCGCGCCACTTCCACGCCCGCGCCGTTCAGGCACGCGATCACCTCGCCTCTCGCGAATGCGCCCTGGACGCCGGTCACGCCGATCGGGAGCAGGCTCTTGCCGTCAGCGGTGAGCTTCTGGACGGCGCCGTCGTCGATGACCACATGTCCGCGCACCTGCAGGTGGTCGGCCATCCACTGCTTGCGCGCCGCCATGCGCGCCGTGCGTGCGATGAGCTGCGTGCCGATCGCCTCGCCGGAAGCCAGCCGCACGAGCACTTGCGCTTCACGGCCGCTCGCGATCACCGTGTTCGCGCCGCTATGCGCGGCGCGCTTGGCCGCGAGGATCTTGGTGAGCATGCCGCCGCGACCGATGCTCGACCCCGCGCCGCCCGCCATTGCCTCGAGCTCCGGCTTGCCGGCGTCGGCCTCCCGCACGAGCGTCGCCGCGGGATCCTTGCGCGGATCGGCCGTGTAAAGCCCGGTTTGATCAGTGAGGATGATGAGCGCATCGCCTTCGATCAGGTTCGCGACGAGCGCACCAAGCGTGTCGTTGTCGCCGAACTTGATTTCGTCGGTGACCACGGTGTCGTTCTCGTTGATGATCGGGACGACGCCCAGGCGCAGCAACGTCAGGAGCGTGGAGCGCGCATTCAGATACCGTTCGCGATCGGCCAGATCGGCGTGCGTGAGCAGGATCTGCGCGGTGCGAATGTCGTGCTCGGCAAAGCGGCTCTCGTACACCTGCGCGAGGCCCATCTGCCCGACCGCCGCGGCGGCCTGGAGCTCGTCGATCTCGCGCGGGCGCTTCGTCCAGCCAAGGCGCTGCATCCCTTCGGCGATCGCACCCGAACTCACGAGCACGACTTCCTTGCCCTGCTCACGCAGCGCCGCGATCTGCGCGGCCCAGCGGCCGATTGCCGCATGATCGAGCCCGCGCCCGTCGTTGGTGACGAGGCTCGAGCCGACTTTCACTACCAGACGCCGCGAATCGGCGATGACGGAACGCATACTGCGCGGTCTCCCAAATGACTGATGACGCGTGAAGCTTCCTTGGCGCGGCCGGCGCGGCTCGCGCGCCGGACCGTGCGGCGCATTACTCCTGCGGCTGCCCGGCGTTCGCGCCTGGTCCTTCACGGAAGCGCACGTCGGAAGCGAGGTCTTCCGCTTCGGCCGCGCGGCGCGCGTCCGAGTGCGCCGAGACGTAGTCGAACACCGCGTAGCACAGGTTCTCGCAGCCTTGGCCCGTGAGTGCCGAAATCTCGAACACGGGGCCGTCCCACTCGAAACGCTTCACGAAGTCGGCAATGCGTTCGGCACGCTCGTCTTCCGGCACCATGTCGAGCTTGTTCAGTACGAGCCAGCGCGGCTTCTGATAGAGCGTCTCGTCGTACTTGCGCAGCTCGCCGACGATCGCCTTCGCCTCCGCGACGGGATCGACGGTTTCGTCGAACGGCGCAAGATCGACCAGATGCAGCAGCAGGTTGGTGCGCTGCAGATGGCGCAGGAATTGGTGACCCAGCCCTGCGCCTTCCGCGGCGCCTTCGATCAGGCCCGGAATGTCGGCGATCACGAAGCTCTTGCTCGGCCCGACGCGCACCACGCCGAGATTCGGCGCGAGCGTCGTGAACGGATAATCGGCGATCTTGGGCTTCGCGTTCGACACCGAGGCGATGAACGTGGACTTTCCCGCGTTCGGCATGCCGAGCAGGCCGACGTCGGCCAGCACTTTCAGCTCGAGCTTGAGCATGCGGCGCTCGCCGGGCTTGCCATCGGTCTTCTGGCGCGGCGCGCGGTTCGTGGACGACTTGAAATGCAGGTTGCCGAGGCCGCCCGCGCCGCCCTTCGCGACCATGACCTGCTGCTCGTGCTCGGTCAGGTCGGCGATCAGCTCGCCCGTGTCCAGGTCGGTGATGACCGTGCCCACCGGCATGCGCAGCACGATGTCGTCGCCGCCCTTGCCGTAACAGTCCGAGCCGCGGCCGTTTTCACCGTTACGCGCCTGGTGCTTCTTCGTGTAGCGGTAGTCGATGAGGGTGTTGATGTTGCGGTCGGCCAGCGCGTAGACGCTGCCGCCGCGCCCGCCGTCGCCGCCGTCCGGGCCGCCGAAGGGGACGAACTTCTCGCGTCGCATCGACGCGCTGCCATCGCCCCCATCGCCGGCGATGACTTCGATCTTCGCTTCGTCAATGAACTTCATGCGTTACTCCGTCCCGTGTATGTCGGTATTTTGCCCGCCCCGGCCGAACTGGCCAACCTGGCCGAACGGCTGACGACGCCCGGAGCCCGAACCGGACCCTGAAAGATTCAAGATAAACAAAAAGGCCCCGCAAACTTCGCGGGGCCCTTCTTGCGTCGCGTCGCGTTTAAGCCCGCTCGCGAGCGGTCTAAAGCCTGGCGGCTCAGGCCGCTGCTGCCGGGACGACGTTGACCAGTTGCTTGTTGGCTGCGCCCTTGATCGTGAACGAGACGTGGCCGTCGACCAGCGCGTACAGCGTGTGGTCCTTGCCGATGCCGACGTTCAGGCCCGGGTGCATGCGCGTGCCGCGCTGGCGAACGATGATGCCGCCTGCGAGGATTGCCTGGCCACCGAACACCTTCACGCCAAGTCGTTTCGACTCTGAGTCGCGGCCGTTACGTGACGACCCGCCTGCCTTTTTGTGTGCCATTTGTTTGCTCCTTTACCTGCGTGCGCTTACGCGTTGATCGCGTCGATGCGCAGTTCGGTGTAGTTCTGGCGGTGGCCGCCATGCTTCTGGTAGTGCTTCCGGCGACGCATCTTGAAGATCGTCACTTTGGCGTGTCGGCCTTGCGACACAACGGTGGCCTTGACGGAAGCCCCACTGACCAGCGGCGTACCGAATTTAATCGATTCGCCTTCGCCCACTGCGAGAACCTGGTCGAGCGTGATTTCTGCGTCAATGTCAGCCGGTATCTGTTCTACTTTAAGTTTTTCGCCAACGGCAACCTTGTACTGCTTGCCGCCGGTTTTTATGACCGCGTACATTGAGAACCTCACTCTTCAGTAATTCCGAACACACTGCGCGCTCGGAAACCCTCGATTATACATAGAGTTAGCTGCGAGGTCAAAGCCAATGCTAGTTCGTCGCCCGGGCGCCGCAAATGCTGTCAGACCGGCGTCACACGTCATCCGCGCAGCATAGCGCCAGCACGCATGCACCCTGGCGGGCAGCGGCAAAATAGAGGGAGCCATCACCCGAACAGCAGGGGAGCGTCCGGCATGCGGTCGATTCGCCTTATAATCCGCGGCACTACCCATATTTGCCATCATGCCGTCCACCGCCACCCCATCCCCGAGCGCAGCCACCCTGCTAGCCCCCATCGTCAGCGACATGGAGCAGGTGAATCGTGTCATCCGGCAGAGCCTGGCGTCCGAGGTGATGCTGATCAACCAGATCTCCGAGTACATCATCGGCGCGGGCGGCAAGCGGCTGCGTCCGGCACTCCTGCTGCTCGTGGCAGGCGCGCTCGGCGATCGCGGCACGCAACGCCATGTGCTCGCGGCGGTCGTCGAGTTCATTCACACGGCCACGCTGCTGCACGACGACGTCGTGGACGAATCGGACCTGCGCCGCGGCCGTCAGACAGCGAATGCGCTGTTCGGCAACGCCGCGAGCGTGCTGGTGGGCGATTACCTGTATTCGCGCTCGTTCGAGATGATGGTGGGCGTCGGCAAGATGCGCGTGATGGAAATTCTCTCGGCGGCCACGACGATCATCTCCGAAGGCGAAGTCCTGCAGCTCCTCAACATGCACGACGCCGACGTGGACACCGACCGCTACATGCAGGTGATCCGCTACAAGACCGCCAAGCTTTTCGAAGCCGCGGCGCAGCTCGGCGCCGTGCTGTCGGGAGCGGATACGCGCACCGAGGAAGCGGCGGCCGAGTACGGTCGGCGCATCGGCACGGCGTTCCAGATCATGGACGACTGGCTCGACTATACGGGCACGCCCGAATCGATGGGCAAGAACGCCGGTGACGATCTGCGTGAAGGCAAGCCCACGTTGCCGCTCATCTGGCTGATCGAGCACGGCACCGCGGCGGAAGCGGCGCTCGCGCGCGAAGCGATCGAGCAAGGCGGCACGACGCGCTTCGACGAAATCTTCGCGGCCATCACGCGCTCGGGCGCGCTCGAGCACACGCTGCAATGCGCGCGCGCCGAGGCACAGGCCGCCGCCGCTGCAATTTCGGCGTTCCCCCCTTCCATTTACAAAGATAGCCTGCTAGAATTATGTTCTTACTCGACGACGCGCCAGTCTTGAACAAGACAAAGCGGGCCGTAGAGTCTAGTAGGAAACTGCAGCAAATTCGGGGTGTAGCTTAGCCTGGTAGAGCGCTACGTTCGGGACGTAGAGGCCGGAGGTTCGAATCCTCTCACCCCGACCAGAATTTCAGAAAAACCGCGCATGCATTGCGCGGTTTTTTTTCGCCTGCACCTCCTTGCATGCGCCCGCGGCGGGCCACGCGCGCGGAACGATCAACGCGATCAACGGGCTCATCCGTTCGGCCAGTGGTCCCGGAACTGCGCTGGAACTGCGGTACCCCTCTGTTATAGTTTCCCCATCCGCTCCCCTCCCTTTCTCGACGCGTGGACCACCTTCCCTTATGGGCGCAGATTTGCGCCGTCTTCGTCCTGCTCATCTGCTCCAGCTTCTTCTCCATCTCCGAAACGGCGATGATGGCGCTCAATCGCCATCGGCTCAAACACCTCGCCAATCAAAGCGCACTCGGCGCAAAGACCACGCAGAAACTGCTCGCGCGCACGGACCTGCTGCTCTCGGTGATCCTGATCGGCAACAATCTCTTCAACACGATCATCCCGGTTCTCACGACCTCGATCGCCCTGCACACGTTCGGCCACAACAGCCTCGTGCTCTCGATCGCAACGGGCATCGTCGCGTTTCTCATCATCGTGTTCGCGGAAATCACGCCGAAAATTGTGGGCGCAACCTTCCCGGAAAAAATCGCGCTGCCGGCGAGCCTCCTGATCGCGCCGCTCATGCGTGTGACGAAGCCACTCATCTGGTTCGTCAATATGTTCGCCAACACGATCCTGCGCGTGCTGCATATCAATACGCGTAAAGCGCATGACCAGCGGCTCTCCACCGAGGAGATTCGCACCATCGTGCTCGAGTCAGGCAGCTTCATGCCCACCAAGCACCGCAGCATCCTGCTGAACCTGTTCGATCTGGAAAACATCACCGTCGACGACGTGATGATCCCGCGCCGTCGCATCGAAGCACTCAACTACGACTCGCCGCTCGACGAGATCCTGCATCAACTCGAAACCTGCTATCACAACAAGCTGATCGTCTATCAAGGCGATATCGACCGCGTGCTCGGCGTGCTCCATGTGCGCAAGACGCTCGCCGCACTGCACAACCAGGACTTCGAGCGCGAGACCTTGCGCGAACTGCTCACCGAGCCGTATTTCGTGCCCACCGGCACACCGGTGTTCCAGCAGCTTCAATACTTCCAGGAAAGCCGTCACCGCATCGCGCTCGTCGTGAACGAATATGGCGAGATGGAAGGGCTCGTGACGCCCGAAGACATCATCGAAGAGCTGATCGGCGAGTTCACTACGTCGATGCCGCGCAGCGGCACCGGGCGCGGCGGCTGGAACGACGAAGGCGAATGCATCGTGCCGGGCAGCATGCCTTTGCGCGAACTCAATCGCTGGCTCCATATCACGCTGCCCACCGACGGTCCGAAGACGCTCAACGGGTTGATTCTCGAAGTTCTCCAGGAGATTCCGGAAGGTGACGTGTGCCTGCAGATCGGCGATGTCAAGCTCGAAGTGCTGCGCAGCGACGACCAGGCCGTGCGCACGGTCAAGCTGTTCAAGCCCGGCGCGAAGCCGCGCGAGCGCACGCTGCAAAGGGCAAAGAAGCTGCTCCCGGGACGCTAGCCGTTCGGCCAGGTGGCGGCGTAGCGCGGCGCGAGCGATGATGAAACCATCATTTGTTCGAGGTGGCTTCGCGCCGGCAATTCGATGCTTTCTAGTCCTTATCATGCTGACGGCACGCCGGAGCGCTTCGCCGCCATGACTTCGGAAGGCGCCATGAGCGGCGGCGCGGCGCATCGCCTGCCCGTGCCAGCTTCGGCACCGCCTTCCGATGATGCACCGGCCGTTCGCCTGCTCTCGGAAACGCTTCGCGAAGCCGCGCGGCGCAACGCCTCCGATTTGCACATCGAGCCGATGGAGCACGGCTGGCGCGTACGTCTGCGCATCGACGGCGTACTGCACGAAATGGCGAGGCCGCCTGCGCATTTGCGCGATGCGTTCGTCACGCGCATCAAGGTGCTCGCGCGCATGGACATCGCCGAGCGGCGCATTCCGCAGGATGGCAGACTGCGTCTCGCGCCCGCCCCGGCGTCGCAAGCCGCCGAGGACTATCGCGTGAATTCGCTGCCCACGCTTCACGGCGAGAAACTCGTGCTGCGCAGGCTCGAAGCACTTCCTGCGAATCTCTCTCTTGCCGACCTGGGGCTCGACGAGGCTCAGCGACGCACAGTTGCCGATGCGATCGGGGCGCCGCATGGTCTCGTGCTCGTAACGGGCCCGACCGGCAGCGGCAAAACGCTCTCGCTGTACTGCTTCCTGCAGCGGCTCAACGGCATCGCGCGCAATCTCTGTTCGGTGGAAGACCCCGCAGAAATACAGCTTGCGGGCATCAACCAGATCAACGTGCGCGAGAAGGCCGGGCTCACCTTTGCGGTGGCACTGCGCGCGCTGCTGCGCCAGGATCCCGACGTCATCATGATCGGCGAGATTCGCGACGAGGAAACGGCCAGCGTGGCAGTGAAGGCCGCGCAAACCGGCCATCTCGTGCTCTCGACGGTGCATACAAACGACGCAAGCACAGCCTGTGCGCGGCTGATCGACATCGGCGTTGAGCCGTATAACCTGGCGGGCGCGCTCCGGCTCGTCACGGCGCAGCGTCTCGTTCGTCGGCTCTGTCCACAGTGCCGCATGTGCGGCGAAGCGTCGGCGGATGCGCTGAGTGCGGCGGGATACGATGCGCGCGGCGGTGACATGACGCAGCCGTATGTTGCGCGCGGCTGCGAGGCCTGCCACGGTATCGGTTATCGGGGGCGCGTGGGCATTCACGAAGTCTTGCCGATATCCGAGGCCATTCGCGACCTGATCGCCGCAGGGCGCGGCGCGCACGAGATCGCACGCGAAGCACGTAGAAGCGGCGTGGCGACGTTGCGCGACGCGGCGCTGGCACGCGTGCGCGACGGCACCACGAGTCTCGAGGAAGCGCTCGCCGCCACGGAAGCGCCATGAGCGCCGCGCACAACCATCGCAGCCCGTCAGAGTGGCGCTTCGCGTGGCGCGGCCTCGATGCATCGGGCGCGACGAAGCGAGGCACCTTGATCGCGCTCGACGCCGCAACTGCGCGCGTCGCGCTCAAGCGCGAACGCATCACGGTTCTCGCGATCGAGCGCAGGGCGAGCGCACCCGCGCCCAAGGCGAGTCATGCGGACGTCACGCGCTTCACACGTCAGCTCGCGAGCCTTCTGCGTGCGGGCCTGCCCCTCGCAAATGCGCTCGACCTGCTCGCGCAGACGGCGGGTCCGCACGGCATGCCACGCATCGCCGCCGCGCTCGCACGCGACATTACGACCGGCCTGAGGTTTGCAGACTCGCTCGCGCAACATCCAGCGCGCTTCAACCCACTCTACTGTCAGCTCGTTGCCGTTGGCGAAGCCTCGGGGGCGCTCGCGGCCGTACTCGCTCGTCTCGCCGACGACCGGGAGCGCGCCGCTGCGCAGCGCGCCAAGGTCCGCGCAGCGCTCACTTACCCCGTGTCGGTGCTGCTGCTCGCGTTCGTCATCACCGCGGCGTTGCTGGTCTGGGTGGTGCCTACCTTCAAGCAGATCTTCGACGGTTTCGGCGCCTCGCTGCCCGCGCCCACGCAGTTCGTGCTGATGCTCTCGGCTGGCGCAGCGCGCTGGAGCCTGCCGGCCGCCATCGCCGCGACGACAGCGACACTCGCCGTGCAAGCGGGCCTGCGCCGCTCGGAAGCCGCACGCATCGCGTTCGGGCGCACGGTGCTGAAGCTGCCGCTATGCGGCGCGCTGCTCACCACGTTGTGTGCGGCCCGCTGGAGCCGCGCGCTCGGCACCCTGCTCGCCGCCGGCACGCCGCTCACCGACGCCTTCGATTCACTCGCGCACGCAAGCGGTAACGCGTTCTTCGATCGGGCGAGCGCGGGCATCAGCACGCGCCTGCGCCACGGCGAGCGGCTCGCCGCCGCCATGCGCGCGGCGGGATGCTTTCCGCCCGACGTCGTCCAGCCCGTCGCGGTCGCTGAGGAATCGGGCGCGCTCGACGCCATGTTGCTCGATGTAGCCTCGCTCGCCGACCGCCAGGTCGACGAAAAAATAGCGCTCGTGTCGAGCCTCTGCGAGCCCCTCATCATCGTCGTGCTCGGCGCACTGGTCGGTGGGCTCGTCGTCGCGATGTATCTTCCCATCATTCAACTGGGCAACGTGGTGTAGCATCGCTGCCAGATTCCTGCTCCTTCCCATGCCCGTCCCACTTATTTCCGCGCCCGACACCGCAACGCCCTTCGCCGCCGCTCTCGGCGGCCTGCCCTTTGGCGTGCTCATGAGCTTCGCCATTGCATTCGGACTCGTCATCGGCAGCTTTCTCAACGTCGTCGTGCACCGGCTGCCGATCATGCTCGAGCGCGCCTGGCGCGCCGATGTGGCCGAAGCGACCGGCACCCCGGGCCCGCTTTTCGAAGACGACGGGCTGCCTGCGCGGTATAACCTCTGGCTGCCTCGCAGTGCCTGCCCGCACTGCGGCCACGTGTTGCGTGCCTGGGAAAACATTCCGGTCATCAGCTGGCTCGCGCTGCGCGGGCGCTGCTCGCATTGCCACGCTGGCGTGAGCGTGCGCTACCCGCTAATCGAACTGGCGAGCGCGGCATGCGCAGCCGGCGCGTTGCTCGCCTTCGGGCCCACGGGCAAGGCGCTCGCCGCCTTCATGCTGTGCGCGGGGCTCATCGCGGCGAGCGCCATCGATCTCGAACACCAGATGCTGTACGACGAGATCACGCAACCCCTGTTGTGGGCCGGGCTCCTCGTCAACTTCACCGGCACCTTCGCGGGGCTACGTGAAGCGGTGATCGGCGCAGTCGCCGGTTATCTGGCGCTCTGGTGCGTCTATTGGCTCTTCAAGCTGCTGCGCGGTGTGGAGGGCATGGGCCACGGCGACTTCAAACTGCTCGCTGCGCTCGGCGCATGGCTCGGCTGGAGCGCACTGCCGCAGATCGTCGTGATCGCCGCGGTGGCTGGCGCGCTCGTCGGCATTGCCGCGACGTTGATCGGGCGCATGCGTTTCGAGGAACCGTTGCCTTTCGGCCCGTATCTCGCCGCGGGCGCGATCATCACACTGTTTGTCGGAACACCGCTCTATGGCGTTTTTGCGTGGGGGACATGATCCAATGTTCGCGGTCGGATTGACGGGTGGCATCGGCAGCGGCAAATCCACCGTTGCCGATTGCTTTGCGGCGCGCGGTGTAACGATCGTCGACACCGACCTGATCGCGCATCGCATTACCGCACCGCAGGGCGTAGCGATGGCGCAGATCGCCACAGACTTCGGCGCCGAATTCGTCGCGGCCGACGGCTCCATGGACCGTGCGCGCATGCGCGCACTCGTGTTCGGCGACGAGTCCGCGCGCAAGCGGCTCGAAGCCATCACGCATCCGCTGATCCGTTCGGAAACCGAACGCGAAACGCGCGACGCCAAGGGGCCTTATGTCATTGTGGTCGTGCCCTTGCTCGTCGAATCCGGCACATGGAAGACACGCGTCGATCGCGTGCTCACCGTCGATTGCAGCGTGGAAACGCAGATCGCGCGCGTCATGCGCCGCAATGGCTTCACGCGCGACCAGGTGCTCGCGATCATCGCGCGCCAGGCCACGCGCGAGGCGCGCCTTGCGGCCGCCCACGACGTGGTCGTGAATGACACCGGCACAACGCTCGAAACGCTTGCCCACGATGTCGACGCATTGCATCAGTCGTATCTCAAGCTCGCTGCGCAAAAGCGCGGCAATGCGTAAAGCAGACCGACCAGAAGCGCTCGCGCACTCACGGTTTCCCCCCAGAACTCAGGCTAGGCGCGCGAGTCGACACGCATCCCGATGCGGCGCGACTACCAGCACCCCGGCGAGAATCCGGGACATATCGGCAGAACGCCGTGCCGGCGCGATTGCGACCGTAGTCCCACGGCATTAGAATGTCCTGCAATCCGTCACCTACCACGCCCGAGGCGAGCGCGCTTGATTCTTTACGAGTATCCCTTCAACGAGCGAATCCGGACGCTGCTGCGCCTCGAGGACCTGTTCGAGCGCTTCACGTTTTTCCTGACCCAGGAGGATCCGAGGGAACATCACGTCGCGCTCACGACGCTCTTCGAAATCGCCGAAGTCGCAGGCCGCGCCGACCTCAAGTCGGACCTCATGAAGGAGCTCGAAAGGCAGCGCCAAACGCTAGCGCCCTTCCGCGGCAATCCTGGCATCGAGCAGAATGCGCTCGAAACCGTGCTCGGTGAAATCGAGCAAACACTCGCCGGTCTCACGCAGATGCAAGGCAAGACGGGCCAGCATCTGATGGACAACGAGTGGCTCACGAGCATCCGCAGCCGCGCGATCATTCCCGGCGGCACGTGCAAGTTCGACCTGCCGTCGTATTACGCGTGGCAACAGTTGCATGCCGACCAGCGCCGTCAGGACATTGCCAAGTGGGTCACGCCGCTCCTGCCGCTGCGCGACGCCGCCGCCATCGTGTTGCGCCTCGCGCGCGAGTCGGGCCAGGCATCGAAGGTCATGGCGATGCAGGGCAGCTATCAGCAAATGCTGTCGGGCCGTGCGTATCAGCTCATGCAGGTACGCGTGGCACCGGAATTGCGCGTGATTCCCGAGGCGAGCGCTAACAAGTACATGCTCTGGGTGCGCTTCACCGTGCAGGACGGCGATTTGCGTCCCCGGGCCGTCGATCAGGACGTGCCGTTCCAGCTCACGCTCTGCAGCCTGTGAAGTCCGCCGCATCGTCACTGTCACGTTCGATCAAACGCAACCACAGTTCTATCGCATGACCACTGTCGTCAAATGCCCCAGTTGCGGCAAGGAAGTCCGTTGGGTGCCGGAAAGCCGCTTCCGCCCATTCTGCTCCGAGCGTTGCAAGCAAATGGATCTCGGCGCGTGGGCGGCCGAAAAATACCGAATCGGCGGCGCCGACGACGAGACGCCGCCTGAAGATGCACCGCCCACGGATACGCGTCAATAAGCGGCGAGAAACGCTTGCGACAACCGATAAAAAAGGCCGCTGTGCGACATGCACAGCGGCCTTTTGCATCGTCATGGCCCGTCAGTCAGTATCATTCCGCCGCGAGCCACTCCAGCACAGGAATCGTCGCGGGCAATAGCGGCTCGACGCTCGCCGGCAGCGACTGCCACACGAACGCCTGACCTTCGCGACCATGTGGCTCGCCGGTCCACTCGGTCACCTTGCAGAAGAAGAGGCGCACATAGGCGTGCGGGTAATCGTGTTCGAGCGTGTGCCACAGGTGACACGCCTTCACGTCGATCCCCAGTTCCTCGTGCAGCTCGCGAGCAAGCGCGGCCTCGACAGTCTCGCCCGCCTCCAGTTTTCCACCCGGAAACTCCCAGTAGCCTGCGTACGGCTTGCCTTCGGGCCGCTGCGCAAGCAGGTAGCGGCCATCGGGCTGCACCAGCACACCCACTGCGACTTCCGTCACCGGGCGCGTGTTCACGCCTGTCCCTGCGCCGTCTTTTGCTGCGTTGGCTTCGGCGCTCATGCTTCTTGCGCCTTCTTGCCCGACCAGTCGCGCGCGAACTGCCATGCCACGCGGCCCGAGCGCGAACCACGCTCCAGCGCCCAGACGAGCGCGTCGCCACGCGCCGATTCGACTTCGGCGTCGTCGCAGCCGAAATGGCGCAGCCAGTGGCCGACGATCGTCAGATAGTCGTCCTGCTTGAACGGATAGAAGCTCACCCAAAGGCCGAAGCGCTCGGATAGCGAGATTTTTTCTTCGACGACCTCACCCGGATGAATCTCGCCGTCGGGCATGTGCTTGTACGTCTCGTTGTCGCTCATGTACTCGGGCAGCAGATGGCGGCGGTTCGAGGTCGCGTAGATCAGCACGTTGTCCGACTGCGCCGCGACTGAGCCGTCCAGCGCCACTTTCAGCGCCTTATAGCCCGACTCACCTTCTTCGAACGAGAGGTCGTCGCAGAACACGATGAAGCGCTCGGGGCGCGTCGAGATCAGATCGACGATATCGCCGAGGTCGTGCAGATCGTCCTTGTCGACTTCGATCAGGCGCAGTCCGTCCCGCGCATGCGCGTTCAGGCATGCCTTGATCAGCGACGACTTGCCGGTGCCGCGCGCGCCCGTGAGCAGCACGTTGTTCGCGGGCTTCTTCTGCACGAACTGGCGCGTGTTGCGCTCGATGAGGTCTTTCTGGCGGTCGATGTTCTGCAGGTCGTCGAGCGAGATCGGCGAGATGGCAGGCACCGGCTGCAAAAAGCCGCGCCCCTGGCGCTTGCGCCAGCGGAACGCGACGGCCGCGTTCCAGTCGACGTTGGGCGCCGAGGGCGGAAGCACGGCTTCGAGGCGGCCGAGCAGCGCTTCGGCGCGGGTCAGAAACTTTTCGAGCTTGTCCATGGGGTGAGGGCTTGAATCAGGGACCGAATTTAAGAACGATAGTCGGCGTTGATGCTCACGTAATCGTGCGAGAGGTCACAGGTCCAGATGGTGGCCTGCGCGTCGCCGCGGCCGAGCAGCACGCGAATCAGGATCTCGCTCTTTTTCATGACGCGCTGGCCGTCCTCTTCGCGGTACGCCGGATTGCGGCCGCCCGCCTTGGCGACGAGCACGTCGTCGAGATAGAGGTCGATCTTGTCGACGTCGAGGTCGGTCACGCCTGCATAGCCGATCGCCGCCAGGATACGGCCGAGGTTGGGGTCCGAGGCGTAGAACGCGGTCTTCACGAGCGGCGAATGACCGATGGCATATGCGATCTGACGGCACTCGGCCACGTCCTTGCCGCCTTCCACCTGCACCGTCATGAACTTGGTCGCGCCTTCGCCGTCGCGCACGATGAGTTGCGAGAGCTCCTGGGCAACGGCCGTCGCGGCGTCGCGCAGCGCGGCATACGCGGGCGAGTCCGTCGAGCTGATCGCAGGCAGGGTTGCCTTGCCCGAGGCGATCAGGATGAACGAGTCGTTGGTCGAGGTGTCGCCGTCGATGGTGACGCAGTTGAACGAGCGATCGGCCACGTACTTCACGAGTTCGTCGAGCACCGGCTGCGCGACGTTGGCGTCGAAGGCGAGGAAGCCGAGCATGGTCGCCATGTTCGGCTTGATCATGCCGGCTCCCTTGCTGATGCCCGTGAACGTGATCGTGTGGCCGTCGATCGCGACCTGGCGCGACACCGCCTTCGGCAGCGTGTCGGTCGTCATGATGGCCTGCGCGGCGTCGTACCAGTTCGCGGCCTTGCGGTTCTCAAGCGCGGCGGGCAGACCGGCCTTCAGGCGGTCGATAGGCAGCGGCTCGAGAATCACGCCGGTCGAGAACGGCAGCACCTGCGAGGGCTCGAGGCCCGCGAGGCGCGCCAGTTCATCGCAGGTTTCGCGCGCGTGCGCGAGGCCCGGCTCGCCCGTGCCGGCGTTCGCGTTGCCGGTGTTCACCACCAGCGCGCGGATGCCCTTGCCGCCCGCGCGCACCTTCGCGAGATGTTCGCGGCACACCGTCACGGGCGCGGCACAAAACCGGTTCAGCGTGAATACGCCGGCCACGCTCGCGCCTTCGTCGACGGAAATCACCAGCACGTCCTTGCGGTCAGGCTTGCGGATGTTGGCTTGCGCCCAGCCGAGCGTCACGCCGGCGACCGGATGAAGTTGAGCGGGATCAATCGAGGGGAAATTGACAGCCATGGTGGAGACTCGTCGAAAAGGCGATGCCGGCGAAGGCGCTGAAGGCCTGGCCGGCATCGGGATTCAAAACGCAAGGCCCGTCCATAGGAGCGGGCCGCCGGAATCTACGATCAAGCCTGCGTCACGTGATCTTGCCGTGACACAGCTTGTATTTTTTGCCGCTGCCGCACGGGCACGGATCGTTGCGGCCCACTTTCGGCAGGTCGTTGCCGACCGGCGGCGTATGGCTCATGGCCGCGCCCACCATGGCGGCGGCGGCATCGGCCGCGACCGGTGCGGCAGCCGCGGGAGCCGGTGCGGTGTCGGCTTCGGCAAACTCCGCGTGGCGGAACTCGACGTTCTCGAGATGATGGCCCTGCTCTTCGATCTGCTCGGCCGCCTCTTCGAGCTGCTGCGGCGACTGGATCTGCACGTTCATGACGATACGCGTGACTTCGAGCTTCACGGCTTCGAGCATCGCGGCGAACAGTTCGAACGCCTCGCGCTTGTACTCCTGCTTCGGGTTCTTCTGCGCATAGCCGCGCAGATGGATGCCCTGACGCAGGTGGTCGAGCGCCGCGAGGTGTTCGCGCCAGCTGCGGTCTAGTGTCTGGAGCATGACCGAGCGCTCGAACGCGCTGAACGATTCGCGGCCCACGAGCGCGACCTTCTGCTCGTACGCTTCGTCGGCGGCCGCGATTACGGCTTCGAGAATCTCGTCGGCGTCGATCGACGACGACTCGTTGATCATCTCCTGGATCGCGAGGTCGAGCTGCCATTCGTTGCGCAGCACTTCTTCGAGCTCCGGCACGTCCCACTGCTCTTCGATGCTGCCATGCGGCACGAACTGGCGCACGATGTCGGTGATCACGCCATGACGCATCGCGCCGATCGTTTCGGTGATGTCATGCGCTTCGAGCAATTCGTTGCGCTGCTGGTAGATCACCTTGCGCTGGTCGTTCGACACGTCGTCGTATTCGAGCAGCTGCTTGCGGATGTCGAAGTTGCGCGCTTCGACCTTGCGCTGCGCCGACTCGATCGAACGCGTGACGATGCCCGCCTCGATCGCCTCGCCCTCCGGCATCTTCAGGCGGTCCATGATCGCGCGCACGCGGTCGCCCGCGAAAATGCGCAGGAGCGGGTCTTCGAGCGAGAGATAGAAGCGCGACGAGCCCGGGTCGCCCTGACGGCCCGCACGGCCGCGCAGCTGGTTGTCGATCCGGCGCGACTCGTGACGCTCGGTGCCGATGATGTGCAGGCCGCCCGCGGCCTTCACCCGATCGTGCAGCGTCTGCCACTCGTCGTTCAGTTGCTGGATGCGGCGCGCCTTTTCGTCGGCGGGGATGGCGTCGTCGGCTTCGATGAACGCCGACTGCTTTTCGACGTTGCCGCCCAGCACGATGTCGGTGCCGCGGCCCGCCATGTTGGTCGCGATGGTGACGCGCTGCGGACGGCCCGCTTCGGCGACGATCGCCGCTTCACGCGCGTGCTGCTTTGCGTTGAGCACTTCGTGCGGCAGACCGGCCTTCGTGAGCAGGTTCGAGAGCAGCTCGGAGTTTTCGATCGACGTCGTGCCGACGAGCACCGGCTGACCGCGCTCGTAGCATTCGCGGATGTCGCGGATCACGGCGTCGTAGCGTTCCTTCGCCGTCTTGTAGATCTGGTCCTGCTTGTCGATCCGCTTCGGCGTGCGGTTCGTCGGGATCACGACGGTTTCGAGGCCGTAGATCTCGTTGAATTCGTACGCTTCGGTGTCGGCCGTACCCGTCATGCCCGAGAGCTTCGCGTACATGCGGAAGTAGTTCTGGAACGTGATCGAAGCGAGCGTCTGGTTCTCGCTCTGGATCTTCACGTGCTCCTTCGCTTCCACGGCCTGATGCAGGCCGTCCGACCAGCGGCGGCCGGCCATCAGACGGCCGGTGAACTCGTCGACGATGATGACTTCGCCGTTCTGCACCACGTAGTGCTGGTCCTTGTGGAACAGCGTATGGGCGCGCAGCGCGGCGTACACGTGGTGCATCAGCGTGATGTTCTGCGGCGCGTAGAGGCTTTCGCCCTGGCCGATCAGGCCCCACTCGGCGAGCATGCGCTCGGCCTTCTCGTGGCCCGATTCGGTGAGGAACACCTGGCGCGCCTTTTCGTCGAGCGTGTAGTCGCCCGGCTTTTCGACGCCCGTGCCGTCGGCCTTCTCTTCGCCGATCTGCTGTTCGAGCAGCGGCGGCAGCGCGTTCATGCGCACGTAGAGTTCGGTGTGGTCTTCGGCCTGGCCCGAGATGATGAGCGGCGTACGCGCTTCGTCGATCAGGATCGAGTCCACCTCGTCGACCACGGCGAAGTTCAGCGCACGCTGCACGCGCGCCTCGGTCTCGTAGACCATGTTGTCGCGCAGGTAGTCGAAGCCGAACTCGTTGTTCGTGCCATACGTGATGTCCGCAGCGTAAGCCTGCTGCTTCATCGCGTGGTCCATCTGCGACAGGTTGATGCCGACAGTCAGACCGAGGAAGTTGTAGAGGCGGCCCATCCACTCGGCGTCGCGCTGCGCGAGGTAGTCGTTCACGGTCACGACGTGGACGCCGCGGCCGGACAGCGCATTCAGGTACGCGGCGAGTGTCGCGACGAGCGTCTTGCCTTCGCCGGTGCGCATTTCGGCGATCTTGCCGTAGTGCAGCACCATGCCGCCGATCAGCTGCACGTCGAAGTGGCGCATCTTGAGCACGCGCTTGCTCGCCTCGCGGCAAACGGCGAATGCCTCGGGCAGCAGCTCGTCGAGCGACGTCCCATTGGCCACGCGCTCACGAAACTCGACCGTCTTCGCGCGCAGCTGCTCGTCGGTGTACTGCTCGATCTTCGGTTCGAGCGCGTTGATCGCCACGACCGTCTTCTGATATTGCTTGATCAGGCGCTGATTGCGGCTGCCAAAGATTTTCTGTAAGAAACCGGTGGTCATCGGATCGGTGTCTGCGTCGCGGCTTCGGCCGGGATTCCTGACGGCGGGCTGATCGCGCACCGTACACGCTGCACGCGCGACGGGCACCCTGCACCCGGACCGGAAGGACCTCGGCGGCTTAAGCCCAAAAATGGTGGATTCGAATCGGGCATTTTAGCACGCGCCCCCTCACCCGCCTGTGTCAGCGCGAAGATGGCTGTGGCGCGCGCAATGCCCGCACGGACGGCCTTCCCGCCTTGTGGCGAGGGGCCGTGAAACGAACCTGGCCAAATGGCCGGAACGCGCGTGGCTGGGCGTTGCGCAAGCTACAATGGCGGCATCGGAGCCCCGCGACGCGATTAGCGGTGCCGAGCTCACCTGACGCTGCCTGCGCACTCGTCCATCCTTCTGCCACATGAGCCGTTTCTCGCCGTTTTCAAGGTCCAGGGGACCGTACGCCCCGCAGCCGCTAGCCGAAGTGCTGAGCCGCACGGACGCGTTCGCGCCCTTGCGCGCCGGCGTCGAGCAGATCGCGGCGATTCAGCGCGATCTGAACGCGCTGCTGCCCGACTATCTGGCCGCAAGCGTTGAGCCCGGTTTCATCAAGGACCGCACACTGGCCCTGTTCGCCGCGCACAATGCGCTCGCGGCCCGTCTGCGCCATCTCGAACCGCGGCTCGTGGCCGACCTGCAGGCGCGCGGCTGGCCGCTGGACAGCGTGCGCATCCGCGTGCGACCGCAGGCCGTGAAGGACCCCGCTCCGCCCAAGCAGGCGCGCATGACGCCGGCCGGCGCGGCCGCGCTCCAGGCGCTCAGCGAAACGCTGGAGCCCTCGCCGCTGCAAGCCGCGCTGGCGAGGATGGCGGCCCGCCACACGAAAAGGCGCTGATCCGGCGCACGCGAATCACATCGCGGCGCGCCAAATGACAAGGGGCGGCATCTAGCCGCCCCTTCTCGCTGGCAAGTCCCGAAAGACGCTCAGGCGAATGCCGTCTGCGCCTCGTAGCCGAAGCCGCGCGGCGCCTTTTGCGGATCGTCGAACGTGACGATTTCGTACGCGTCCTCGTGCGCGAGCAGCTCGCGCAGCAGCGCGTTGTTCAGGCCGTGGCCCGACTTGTACGCATCGTAAGCCGCCAGCAGCGGATGACCCACCACGTAGAGGTCGCCGATCGCGTCGAGCATCTTGTGCTTCACGAACTCGTCGTCGTAGCGCAGACCGTCGTTGTTGAGGATGCGGTACTCGTCCAGCACGATCGCGTTATCCATGCTGCCGCCGCGCGCGAGGCCCAGCTCGCGCATCATCTCGACTTCGTGCGCGAAGCCGAACGTGCGGGCGCGCGCGATCTCGCGCACATACGAGGTGTTCGCGAAGTCGACTTCGAGCGCCTGGCCCGTTTTGTCGACGGCCGGATGGCGGAAGTCGATCGTGAACTTGAGCTTGAAGCCGAAAAACGGCTCGAGGCGCGCAAACTTGTCGCCGTCGCGAATCTCGACCGGTTTCTTGACCTTGATGAACTTCTTGGGAGCGTTCTGCTCTTCGATGCCCGCCGACTGGATGAGGAACACGAACGAAGCCGCACTGCCGTCCATGATCGGAATTTCCTCGGCGGTCACGTCGACGTAAAGGTTGTCGATCCCAAGGCCCGCACAGGCGGACATGAGGTGCTCGATCGTCGAGACGCGCGCACCGTCTTTCTGCAGCACCGAGGCGAGGCGCGTGTCGCCGATCGCCATTGCCGATGCGGGGATGTCCACGGGCGTCGGCAAATCCACGCGCGAAAACACGATGCCCGTGTCCGGCGCCGCCGGACGGAGCGTCAGGTCAACCTTGCGGCCCGAATGCAGGCCGATGCCGACTGTCTTCACGATCGACTTGATGGTTCGCTGCTTCAACATGGTCATTCTGCTCATTGAAAATCCCAATCGGGACTTTTTAATTCATAGTGCGGATTATACCCTAGTTGCGGCCAGCCCGTCGTACTCCCGGGCGTGACAAACTGTTTCCCCGGATTACCCCGTCGGGATGAAGGGCGGGCCGATACCCGGAACGGAGGCGTTCCCGGATGATCGGCCCGCTCGGCTCACGTAATCGCCTGTCACATTTGCTTCGCTTTTCACGTTGCGTGCGGGCAACGCGAAGCAGCGAACGCCTTCATGCGCGGGTCAACGTGGCCAGTATGCTCGCGGCATCGCTCACTTCGAACTTGCCGGGTGCTTCGACGTTCAGCGTCTTGACCACGCCGTCGTCGACCACCATCGCATAGCGCTGGGAGCGGATCCCCATGCCACGCGCCGACAAATCCTGCTCCAGTCCGAGTGCACGAGTCAACGCCGCGCTGCCGTCGGCCATCATGCGTACCTTGCCCGAGGTACGCTGATCGCGTCCCCACGCGCCCATCACGAACGCGTCGTTGACGGACACGCACCAGATTTCGTCGACACCGGCCGCGCGCAGCGCGTCGTAGTGCTCGACATAGCCCGGCACGTGCTTCGCGGAGCACGTCGGCGTGAATGCGCCCGGCAATCCGAAGATCACCACGCGCTTGCCCGCCGCTTCCTTGCGCACGTCGAAGCTGTTCGGCCCCAGCGTGCAACCCTCGCGCGCGTCTTCGACGAACTCGAAGAGCGTCGCGTCGGGCAGCGTTTCACCTTGCTTGATCATGACTCGTCCTTCGCAACGATGCGCAAGCGTCGTGCGCTGGCGTGCGGTTGGCCGCCCCACGGATGGGCCGCCCCATGCAATGTCGGGCAACGATGTACCGCAAGATTACACAGGTTCGTTGGGCGACACCGCGCCCCTCCCCCACGCCTTTTGCGTAGCGGGCAACCGTCCCTGCCGCGCATCCTCGCGGATGCGGCCTTGCTGTCCTTGCTCGCCTTCATTGCTACGCCTCGCGCATGACATCCGTCTGCCGGCTGAGCGCAATCCGTGCGCCCGGCCGCAGTCAGACTCGCTCGCGTGACGACTCAGTCCGCCTGCTTGCGCAGGAACGCCGGGATGTCGTACGTGTCGACGCCCTTTTCCTGCAGCGCCTGCACGTGCGAAGCCGCGGTGTCGCGCGACGTGCGCCATACAGCCGGCGTATCGAGCGCGCCGTAGTCGGCCGTGTTGCCGTGGCCGCCATGCTGAGGCGCGTACGCACCCGCCGGAGCCGGAATCGGATGATTGTCCGTGCCCGTGCGCAGCAGTTGCATCGGCGCGGCCTGTTGCTTCTTCGCAGCGCGGCCGAGGCCCGTTGCCACCACCGTCACGCGCAGTGCGTCGCCCATCGCGTCGTCGTACACGGCGCCGAAGATCACCGTGGCGTCTTCCGCAGCATAGCTCTTGATGGTGTTCATGACTTCGCGCGTTTCCGACAGGCGCAGCGAGCGGCTCGACGTGATGTTGACCAGCACGCCGCGCGCGCCCGACAGATCGACGCCTTCGAGCAGCGGGCTCGCCACGGCCTGTTCCGCCGCGAGGCGCGCGCGATCGACGCCGGCAACCGTCGCCGTGCCCATCATCGCCTTGCCCTGCTCGCCCATCACCGTCTTCACGTCTTCGAAGTCGACGTTCACGAGGCCGTCGACGTTGATGATTTCGGCGATGCCTGCAACTGCGTTGTTCAGAACGTCGTCCGCGCACTGGAAGCACTTGTCCATCTCGGCGTCATCGCCCATCACGTCGAACAGCTTGTCGTTCAGGACGACGATCAGCGAGTCGACGTGATCCTCCAGTTGCTGCGAGCCGGCTTCCGCCACGCGCATGCGCTTGCCGCCTTCGAACTCGAACGGCTTGCTCACCACGCCAACGGTGAGAATGCCCATTTCCTTGGCGATCTGCGCGACGACCGGGGCCGCGCCCGTGCCGGTGCCGCCGCCCATGCCGGCGGTGATGAAGACCATGTGCGCGCCGCGCAGTCCGTCGGCGATGCGCTCACGCGCTTCCTCAGCGGCCGCGCGGCCCATTTCCGGCTTCGCGCCCGCGCCCAGGCCCGTGTTGCCGAGCTGAATCACGGTCGATGCGCGCGAGCGCGAGAGCGCCTGTGCGTCCGTGTTCATCACGATGAAATCGACGCCTTGCACGCCGCGGTTGATCATGTGCTGCACGGCATTGCCGCCAGCACCACCAACGCCTACCACCTTGATGATGGTGCCGTTGGTTTCCGTTTCCAGCATCTGGAATTCCATGTTGCCTCCGTCAAGAAAAAGATTCCGCTCCTCGGCCGTTATCCAGCGGAAGATCGGGCAACCCTCCACTGCGCGCCAGCCGCCGTCACCAGCGCGATTTTTTGAAGCTCGTACTTCGCCTTCGGTACTGCGTCGGTCTATCAGAAGCTGCCGAGGAACCAGTCCTTCATGCGGGAGAAGACCTGCCCCATCGACCCCGACTGCACTGCAACCTTGCGCCCGCGCATGCGCTGCGAGCGGCCTTCCACGAGCAGGCCCATCGCCGTCGAGTAGCGCGGATTGCGCACCACGTCGGCAAGACCGCCCGCGTACTCCGGCACGCCAATGCGCACCGGCTTCAGGAAAATGTCCTCGCCCAGCTCCACCATGCCCGGCATCATCGCGGCGCCGCCCGTCAGCACGACGCCCGAGCTGAGCAGTTCTTCGTAGCCCGACTCGCGCACCACCTGCTGAACGAGCGAGAAGAGCTCTTCCACGCGCGGCTCGATCACGGCTGCGAGCGCCTGACGCGACAGCGTGCGCGGACCGCGCTCGCCAAGCCCCGGCACTTCGATCATCTCGTCCGGATCGGCGAGCGCCTGCTTCGCGATGCCGTAGCTCACCTTGATGTCTTCCGCGTCGGGCGTCGGCGTGCGCAGCGCCATGGCGATGTCGCTCGTCACCTGGTCGCCCGCGATCGGAATCACCGCGGTATGTCGAATCGCGCCTTCGCTGAAGATCGCGATGTCGGTGGTGCCGCCGCCGACGTCGACGAGCACCACGCCCAGTTCCTTCTCGTCCTCGGTCAGCACCGCCAGCGACGACGCGAGCGGCTGCAGGATGAGGTCGTTCACTTCGAGCCCGCAGCGGCGCACGCACTTCACGATGTTCTGCGCCGCGCTCACCGCACCCGTCACGATGTGCACCTTCACTTCGAGGCGAATGCCGCTCATGCCGATCGGCTCGCGCACATCCTCCTGGCCGTCGATGATGAATTCCTGCGTGAGGATGTGCAGCACCTGCTGATCGGTCGGGATGTTGATCGCCTTCGCCGTTTCGATCACGCGAGCGACGTCCGCCTGCGTGACTTCCTTCTCCTTGATGGCAACCATGCCGCTCGAGTTGAAGCTGCGAATGTGGCTGCCCGCAATGCCGGTGAATACGTTAGTGATCTTGCAGTCGGCCATGAGTTCCGCTTCTTCGAGCGCTCGCTGGATAGACTGCACCGTGGCCTCGATGTTCACCACCACGCCCTTCTTGAGACCTTTCGATTCGCTCTGGCCGAGGCCGATCACTTCGTAGTGGCCTTCGCCCTTTAGTTCGGCGACGACGGCCACCACCTTCGACGTCCCGATGTCGAGGCTGACCAGCAGATCCTTATAGTCTTTACTCATATCGTGCTCGTTGCGTGTGATGTCCTGTTACTTCTTGCCCGGAGCGGGCGTGTCACTGATGAAGCGCATCCCCGCTGCGCGTATCGCAAACCCGTTCGGATAACGCAGGTCCGCGTATTCGATCTCGTTGCCCCAACGTTGCGTGACCGCCGACCATGCCGCGATGAGGCGATGCGAGCGCTCGTTGAGCGTTTCGGCGTTGCGCTCGCGGCCGAGTTCCACCTGCATGCCGTTCGAGAGCTTCACCGTCCACGCGTAGCGAGGCGAGAGCGTCACTTCGTCGGGCGTGAGTCCGAGCGGCGCAAACCACTTCGCGATGTCGCGATAGCGCGCGACCACTTCGGGCGCCGTGCCCTCGGGGCCGTCGAACGCGGGCAGTTCTCCGTCCAGCTCGCCCTGGTTCGCCGTGAAGAGCTCGCCGTCCGTGCTCACGAGTTGATCGCTGCCCCACGTGCCCAACGGTTTGTACTCTTCGAGCGTGACAGCCAGCGCATTGGGCCACACCCGGCGCACGCTCGCGTGGCGCACCCACGGCATCTGCTCGAACGCGGCGCGCGCCGCATCGAGATCGACCGTGAAGAAGTTGCCCCTCAGCCGGCCGACCACACTCGCACGCACGGTGGGCGAATTGATGTGCTCGGTGTCGCCGTCGATGCGGATCTCGCGAAGCGCGAAGTTGGGGCGCTGCACGAGCCAGTAGCAGCCGGCCGCCAGCAGCGCGAGCGCGAGCAGCGCGTTCAACGCGTTCGCGGCAAGGTTGAGCTGGCGTACGTTATTCCACATGTCGAGATTGTCGGTTCAATGCAGGTTCGGCAATTCGTCGGTCAGAGATTCATCAGGGCTTCAATCTTTCAGCGTGAGGGCCAGCACGCGCACCACGAGGTCGCGATATTCGATGCCCACCGCACGCGCGGCCTTCGGCGGCAACGAGTGGTCGGTCATGCCTGGCGCCGTGTTCACTTCGAGGAAATACGCGTTGCCTGTGCCATCCATCATGAAATCGGCGCGGCCCCAGTCGGTGCAGCCGAGCACGTCGAACGCGCGGCGCGCGAGCTTCTTGAGTTCCGCTTCCTTCTCGGGCGCCACGCCGCAGGGAATCAGATACTGCGTCGTGTCGAGGATGTACTTCGCGTCGTAGTCGTAGAACTCGCCCGCCGGCACGATCTTGATGATCGGCAGGTCGAGGTCGCCCGCGATACACGCGGTGTACTCGCCGCCGCCTTCGATGCTCTTCTCCACCAGCACGATCTTGTCGAACTTCGCGGCTTCTTCGAGCGCCGGCACGAGTTGGCTTTCCGCCTTCACCTTGATCACGGCGACGCTGGAGCCTTCGCTCGCGGGCTTCACGAAGAGCGGCAGGCCCAGCTTCGCCAGGATCTGCGGCGCGCGCGCCGCGTAGTCGTCGCCACGCAGGACGGCTTCGAACGGCGGCGTCGGAATGCCGAGTTGCTGCCACACGAGCTTGCTGCGGAACTTGTCGAGCCCCAGCGCCGAGCCCAGCACGCCGGTGCCCGTATAGCGGATGCCGTAGAAGTCGAGCGCGCCCTGGATCTGGCCGTTCTCGCCGTAGCCGCCGTGCAGCGCGTTGAATGCGCGCACGAAGCCCTCGTCCTTCAACGCCGAAAGCGGTCGCTCGGAGGGATCGAACGGATGCGCGTCGATGCCTGCGCTCTGCAGCGCCAGAAGCACCAGCGCGCCCGATTTGAGCGACACCTCGCGCTCGGCGGACACGCCGCCGAACAACACCGCCACCTTGCCGAACTGCTTCGGATCGAATTTGGGATCGATACTGCTCATGTCACTCACGCCTTCTGTTCCTGGGCTGCGATCCGACCCGGCACGCCGCCGATCGAACCCGCGCCCATCGTAATCACCACATCGCCGTCGCGCACCACTGCCGCGAGCGCCTCCGGCACTTCATCCACGGTCTCGACGAACACCGGCTCGACCTTGCCCGCCACGCGAATCGCACGGGCGAGCGCGCGGCCGTCCGCGGCGACGATCGGCGCTTCGCCGGCCGCATAGACATCGGTCAGCACGAGCGCATCGACGGTCGAAAGTACGCGCACGAAGTCTTCGAAACAATCACGCGTGCGCGTGTAGCGGTGCGGCTGGAACGCGAGCACGAGACGCCGCTCGGGAAACGCACCGCGCGCGGCCGCAATCGTCGCCGCCATCTCCACCGGGTGGTGGCCGTAGTCGTCGATCAACGTGTAGGTGCCGCCGCCGTTGACCGGGACTTCGCCGTAGCGCTGGAAGCGCCGCCCCACGCCGTTGAATTCCGCGAGCGCGCGCTGGATGTCGGCGTCTTTCACTTCGAGTTCGGTTGCGATGGCGATCGCCGCCAGCGCGTTCTGCACGTTGTGCGTGCCCGGCAGATTCAGCACGACGTCGAGCGATGGCGCGTCCTCGCGCATCACCGTGAAGTACATCTTGCCGTCGCGCGCGATCACGTTCACGGCGCGCACCTGCGCGTCGGACGCGAAGCCGTAGCGGATGATCGGCTTCGAGACGAACGGCAGAATCTCCTTCACGTTCGGGTCGTCCACGCACAGCACCGCGATGCCATAGAACGGCAGACGGTGCGTGAATTCGATGAACGCCTGCTTCAGGCGCGCGAAGTCGTGCCCGTAGGTGTCCATATGATCGGCGTCGATGTTCGTAATGACTTCGATCACCGGGAAGAGGTTCAGGAACGAAGCGTCCGACTCGTCGGCTTCCGCCACGATGAAGTCGCCCGTGCCGAGGCGCGCGTTCGCGCCCGCGCTGATGAGACGGCCGCCGATCACGAAGGTCGGGTCGAGCCCGCCCGCGGCCAGCACGCTCGCCACGAGCGACGTCGTGGTGGTCTTGCCGTGTGTGCCCGCAATCGCGATGCCCTGCTTCAGGCGCATCAGCTCCGCGAGCATCACGGCGCGCGGCACGATCGGAATGCGGCGATGGCGCGCCGCGAGCACTTCGGGGTTGTCGCTGCGCACCGCGGTTGAGACGACCACGGCGTTCGCGCCTTCGATGTTCTCTTCGGCGTGGCCGATCGCGATGCGCGCGCCGAGCGCGGCGAGTCGATCGGTGACGCCGTTCTTCGCGAGGTCCGAGCCGCTCACCTGGTAGCCGAGGTTGACGAGCACTTCGGCGATGCCGCTCATGCCCGCGCCGCCGATGCCGACGAAATGGATATGTTTGACGATGTGTTTCATTGCTTTCCTCCCGCACTTACGCCCGCCACGGCCGCACAGATGCGCGCGACCTGATCGGCGGCGTCGGGTTTCGCGAGCGCGCGGGCGCGCCCAGCCATTTCCGCCAGCGATGTTCTGGTCTGATGCCGCAACCAGTCGGCGAGACCTTCCGCCGTCAGGTCGCGTTGCTGCACCACGAGTGCTGCGTCCTTGTCGGCAAGGAACGCGGCGTTGGTGGTCTGGTGGTCGTCCACGGCGTACGGGAACGGCACGAAGCATGCCGCCACGCCCACGGCCGCGATCTCGGCCACCGTCATTGCGCCCGAACGGCAGACCACGAGATCCGCGTTGCGGTAGGCGCTCGCCATGTCGTCGATGAACGGTACGAGCTGCACCGTGTCACCGGGTTCGAGTCCGGCGTCGATATAGTTTTGACGCAAGGCGTCGATGTGCTTCGCGCCCGCCTGATGCACGATCTGCGGACGCTCTTGCGGCGCGAGCAGCGACAGCGCGCGCGGCACGACTTCGTTGAGCGCCGTCGCGCCGAGGCTACCGCCTACGACGAGCACGCGCAGCGGACCGCTGCGCGCGGCGTAGCGCGCCTGCGGCTCGTCGACGTGTTCGAGCGCCTCGCGGATCGGGTTGCCGGTCCACTCGGCGTTCGGCAGCGCGCCGGGGAACGCTACGAGTACGCGCTTCGCGAGCTTGGCAAGCACCTTGTTCGCGAGTCCCGCGATCGAGTTCTGCTCATGCAGCACGAGCGGACGGCCCGACAGCGCACTCATCACGCCCGCCGGGAACGTGATGTAGCCGCCCATGCCGAGCACCACATCGGGCTTCACGCGACGCAGCGCCGCGAGACTCTGCGTACACGCGCGCAGCAGATTGAGCGGCAGCATCAGCTTGGTCTTGATGCCCTTGCCGCGCACGCCGCCAAAGCGCACGTATTCCATCGCGATACCGTGTTTGGGCACGAGCGTCGCTTCCATGCCTGCGGGATTGCCGAGCCATACCACGCGCCAGCCCCACTGCTCCATGCGATGCGCGACGGCGAGCCCCGGGAACACGTGCCCCCCTGTGCCGCCGGCCATCACCATGAGCGTGCGCGTTGCAGCCGTCATACCTTCCCTCCGCGCATCAGGACCCGGTTCTCGTAATCGACGCGCAACAACAGCGCAACCGCGACGCAGTTGAGCAAAATGCCCGAGCCGCCGTAGCTGACGAGCGGCAGCGTAAGCCCCTTGGTCGGCAGGAGACCCAGGTTCACGCCCATGTTGATGAAGGCCTGCGCGCCGAACCACACACCGAGCCCCTTGGCGACGAGACCCGCGAACGTGCGGTCGAGCGCGAGCGCCTGGCGGCCGATTTCGAACGCGCGCCGCACGATCCAGTAGAAGAGCAGGATCACGACCATCACGCCCACAAAACCGAGTTCCTCGCCGATCACGGCGAGAATGAAGTCGGTGTGCGCTTCCGGCAGATAGTTGAGCTTCTCGACACTGCCGCCGAGCCCCACGCCGAACCACTCGCCGCGTCCGAAGGCGATCAACGAGTGCGTGAGCTGATAGGCCTTGCCCTGGGCATAGCGGTCGTCCCACGGATCGAGGTATGCGAAGATCCGCTCGCGACGCCACGGCGACGCCCATACGAGCAGCGTGAAGGTGCCCACGGCCGTGGCCACGAGGCCGCCGAACAGCTTGCCGTTCACGCCGCCGAGAAACAGCACGCCCATCGCGGTCGCGGCGATCACCATGAACGCGCCCATGTCGGGCTCGAGCAGCAGCAGCGCGCCGACGACGCCCACGGCGAACGCCATCGGCAAAAAGCCCTTCGCGAAGCTGTGCATGTATTCCTGCTTGCGCACCGTGTAGTTCGCCGCATAGACCGTCACGGCGAGCTTCATGATTTCCGACGGCTGCATGTTCGTGATACCGAGCGGAATCCAGCGCCGCGCGCCATTCACGCCCTTGCCGATGTGCGGAATGAGCACGACCACGAGCATCGCGAGCGCGATGAGGAAGAGCTTCGGCGCGTAGCGGTCCCACGTGGAAACGGGAATGCGAAACGCGATCAGCGCCGCGATCGTGGCGATCACGAGCGAGACGATGTGGCGCACGAGAAACGCCCAGTCGCGGTAAGAGGCGTACTTCGGCGAATCGGGCATGGCGATCGACGCCGAGTAGACCATCACCACGCCAAGGCCGAGCAGCGCGATCACGGCCCACAGCAGCGAGTGGTCGTAGTCGAGCATGCGCGAGCGGCCGGGGCGCACGCCGTTGACGACGCTCGACAGGCCACCCGAGCGCGCACCGCCGCCCGACGAACCGCTCGCCTTGGCGTCTGCCTGAGCGCCTGGGCGCGAGAGGCGCGTCCCGAATCGTTCGGACCAGCTCATATCATCGTCCCCCGCTCTGCGGCGATTTCTTCCACGGTGTCGTGGAATACCGCCGCACGATGGGCGTAGCCCTTGAACATGTCGAAGCTCGCGCAGGCCGGCGAAAGCAGCACCACGTCGCCCGGTTGCGCGAGTGCCGTGGCGGCGCGCGTGGCTTCCTCGAGCGTCGCGTGGTCGCTCATCGCGATGCCCGTGGCTTCGAGCGCCGCGCGGATCTTCGGCGCGTCGCGTCCGATCAGCATCACGGCGCGGCACCAGCGCGCCACGGGCTCAGCCAGTGGATCGAAGTCCTGGCCCTTGCCGTCGCCGCCCGCGATCAGCACGGCGCGCTGCGCGAGGCCGTCGAGCGCGGCAACCGTTGCGCCCACGTTCGTGCCCTTGCTGTCGTCCACATAGTCCACACCGTCGATCGACGCGATCAGCTCCACGCGATGCGGCTCGCCGCGATACTCGCGCAAGCCGTGCAGCAGCGGCGCGGGCGGCAGATCGATCGCGCGCGTGAGCGCGAACGCCGCGAGCGCGTTCGCTGCGTTGTGCAGGCCGCGAATGCGCAGCGCGTCGGCGGGCATGAGGCGCTTCATGCCGAGATGCACGGGCGCGGCTTCCTGTTGTTTGCGTCGGCGCGGCGAGACAGGCTCGTCGTTCGCGTCGAGATCGTGTGCCTGGACGAGCCATTGCATGCCGTTCTCGCGCGAGAGACCCAGGTCGCCTTCGTTTTGCGGCTCGTTCAGGCCGAAGGTCACGATCTTCGCGCCGGTGCTTCCCTTCACGCTTGCGAGCGACATGACCCGTGCGTCGTCGCGGTTGAGCACGCGCGTCGTGCGCGGCCCGAAGATACGGCCCTTCGCGGCCGCATAGGCATCAAGGCCGCCGTGCCAGTCGAGATGGTCCTGCGTGATGTTGAGGACCGCCGCAGCATCGGGCTCGAACGTATGCGCCGTCTCCAGCTGGAAGCTCGACAGCTCGAGCACCCACACGTCCGGCAGCGCGGTGTTGTCGATCGCTTCGGCGAGCTTGTCGAGCATGGCCGGGCTGATGTTGCCCGCCACCGCCACGCGCTTGCCCGCGCGCTCGCAGAGCATGCCCGTGAGGCTCGTGGTGGTCGTCTTGCCGTTCGTGCCCGTGATGGCGAGCACCTTCGGCGCATAGCCGCTCTCGCCGAGATGACGCAGCGCCTGCGCGAAGAGCTCGAGCTCGCCCCACACTTCGATGCCGCGCTCGCGCGCCGCCGCGATCAGCGGCACGAGATCTTCGGCGAGCGGCGAAAGGCCTGGGCTGATGGCGACGAGTTCGACGCCCTCGAGCAGCGCGGGCGTGAACGGACCGCCCACGAAGTCGGCATCGATGCCGCGCACCGCGAGTTCGGGGAGATTGGGCGGCGCTTCGCGCGTGTCGGCAATGCGCAGGCGGCAACCATGCCGCGCGCACCAGCGCGCCATCGCGAGACCCGATTCCCCGAGTCCCAGCACGAGCACCATCGGCTTTTGCCGATCCCGAAACTTCTCGCCGAACATCGCTTGCTTTCCTTCCTTGTCTGGTGACTTGGTGTAGTGGCTCAACGCAGCTTGAGCGTGGACAGACCGATCAGACACAGCATCAGCGTGATGACCCAGAAACGCACGACGACCTGCGTTTCTTTCCAGCCGGTCAATTCGAAATGGTGATGCAGGGGCGCCATCTTGAAAATGCGGCGCCCTTCTCCGTAACGCTTTTTCGTGTACTTGAACCAGGTGACCTGCAGCATCACGGAGAGCGTCTCCGCAACGAAGATGCCGCCCATGATGAAGAGCACGATTTCCTGACGCACGATCACCGCGATGGTGCCGAGCGCGCCGCCGAGCGCGAGCGCGCCCACGTCGCCCATGAACACCTGCGCGGGATACGTGTTGAACCAGAGGAACGCGAGCCCTGCCCCGCCCATTGCCGAGCAGAAGATGAGCAGTTCGCCCGCGCCCGGAATGTGCGGAAAGAGCAGATATTTCGAGTAGACCGAGCTGCCCATCACGTACGCGAACACGCCGAGCGACGCGCCGACCAGCACGACCGGCATGATGACGAGGCCGTCGAGACCGTCGGTGAGGTTCACGGCGTTGCTCGCGCCGACGATCACGAAGTACGTGAGCGCGATGAAGCCCCAAACGCCGAGCGGATAGCTGATCGACTTGAGGAACGGCAGCAAGAGGTCGGCGCGCGCGGGCAGACCCATGGAAAGACCGCTCCTCACCCACGCCATGAAGAGATCGAACACGCGCACATTGCTCGCCTCGGAAACGCTGAACGCGAGATACACGGCCGCGAAGAGGCCGATCACCGACTGCCAGAAGTACTTCTCGCGCGAAGACATGCCGCGCGGATCCTTGTAGACGACCTTGCGATAGTCGTCGACCCAGCCGATCGCGCCAAAGCCGAACGTAACGAGCATCACGATCCAGATGAAGCGGTTCGTGAGGTCGCCCCACAGCAGCGTGGAAACCGCGATGCCAAGCAGAATGAGCACGCCGCCCATGGTGGGCGTGCCGGACTTCACGAGGTGAGTCTGCGGGCCGTCCGTCCGCACGGCCTGGCCGACCTTCATCGCGGTGAGCTTGCGGATCACCCACGGGCCGAGAAAGAGCCCGATCGCCATCGCGGTGATGGTGGCCATCACCGCACGGAACGTCAGATAACTGAACACGCGCAAGAAGCTTGCGTCATTCTGCAGCCATTGCGCCAGCGCCAGTAGCATGCCTTGTATTCCTTTTGTATTTCAGTGCGCACCGGACTTCACGTCCGGCGCAGGGTTTTGCGGATTGGTTAGAGCCGCCACGACTCGCTCCATCTGCATGAAGCGCGAGCCTTTCACGAGAATCGTCGCGCCGGCGCCGTAACCGCCGGCCGCGAGCGCGCGCACGAGTTCGGCGACGTCTGCCGAATGCAGCGCCCGCGCGCCGAACGCCGCCGCGCTATCACGCGCCGCGTCGCCGAGCGTGTAGAGCGCATCGATGCCGCGTTCGTTCGCATAAGCGCCCACCTCACGGTGAAACGCGGGACCGTCGTCGCCGACTTCGCCCATATCGCCCAGCACGAGCACACGCGGCGACGCATGCGAAGCGAGCACGTCGATCGCCGCACGCACCGAATCGGGGTTCGCGTTGTAGGTGTCGTCGATCACCGTTGCGCCCGCGAGTTCCCCGAGCGCCGCGCGCTTCACCTGCAAGCGGCCCTTCACGGGCTCGAACGCCTCCAGTCCGCGCCCGATCGCCTCCAGCGGCACGCCCGCCGCAAGCGCCGCCGCCGTGGCCGCGAGCGCGTTGTGCGCGTTGTGTGCGCCAAGCACCTTCAACTCCACTTCGAGCTGGCCTTCCGGCGTCGCGATCGCGAGACGCCTTGCACCAACGAGCTTGCCCGTGACCGCCGCCTCGACCGCGTTCGCCTCCGTATGCAGCGCGAAGTCGAGAATGCGCGAACCCGTGGCCGCGACGCGCCAGATGCTCGCGTAGGCGTCGTTGGCGGGAAACACCGCGACGCCCGTGGGCTTGAGCGCGTGAATCACGCTCGCATGTTCGAGCGCGACGGCTTCCACCGTCGCCATGAATTCCTGATGCTCGCGCTGCGCGTTGTTCACCACCGCGACGGTCGGCTCGGCAAATCTCGCGAGCAGCTCGGTCTCGCCCGGATGATTCATGCCGAGTTCGACCACCGCCAGCCGATGAGCGCCGCTCAAGCGCAGCAACGTTAACGGCACGCCGATGTCATTGTTGAGGTTTCCGGCCGTTGCAAGACGCGAATTTTCTCCAACGGCCGCCTCGAAAATCGACGCGATCATTTCCTTGACCGTCGTCTTGCCGTTGCTGCCCGTCACGGCCACGAGCGGCATCGAGAATCGCCGGCGCCAGCCGAGCGCGAGCGCGCCGAGCGCCGTGCGCGTGTCGTCCACGCGCAGCGCGGGAATGCGCCAGTCGCCGGGACTGCGTGCGACGAGGACCGCGCTCACGTGACGGTTGGCGACCTCGCCGAGAAAGTCGTGGGCGTCGAAACGGTCGCCTTTGAGCGCGACGAAGAGATCGCCGGGGCCCGCCGAGCGGCTATCGGTAGCAATGCGCTCGAACGTCGCGTTCTCGTCGCCGAGTACGCTCGCGCCGGGAATCAGCGCCGCGGCGTCGCGCAGGGAAAGCATCGTCATTCACCACCTCCGCGCCCGTGCGTGGCACGGGCTGCGAGAGCAAGCCGCGCATGGTCCTGATCGGAGAACGCGCGCTTCTTGCCCATGATTTCCTGGGTCGCCTCATGGCCCTTGCCGGCCAGCACGACGACGTCTTCGCGCGCCGCGCCGCGCACCGCCTGCAGGATCGCGCTCGCGCGGTCCTCGATGCGGCGCGCCTTCGCGGCGTCGCGCATGCCTAGCACGATCTGGTCGATGATCGCGGCGGGCGATTCGCTGCGCGGGTTGTCGCTCGTCACGACGACCTGGTCGGCGAGGCGTTCCGCGATCGCACCCATGAGCGGGCGCTTGGTCGCGTCACGATCGCCGCCGCAGCCGAACATGCAGAGGAGCTGGCCGCCGCGCGCGGCAGCGATTGGGCGCAGCGCTTCGAGGGTTTTTTCGAGGGCGTCCGGCGTATGCGCATAGTCGATCACCACGAGCGGCTCGTCGTGATCGGCGCGCCCGCCAAGGCGCTCCATGCGGCCGTTCACCGGCTGCAGCTTCGAAATCTCGTTGAGCGCCGCCACGAGCGGCACGTTCGCCGCGAGCAGCGCACCGAGCACGCCAAGCAGATTGCTCACGTTGAAGAGGCCGAGAACATGGACCTCGACCTGCGCCTCGCCCCAGTCCGACGTTTCCAGATGGAACGCCGTGCCCGTAGCCGTCGCGCGTACGTCGTTCGCGCGCAGCCAGGCGTCGGCGACGGGCGCGTCGGCGGCAGGCGTATCGACGCCGTATGCAATCGTGCGCGCCTTGCCGCGCGTGGCGGCGATCAGGCGGCGGCCCGCAGCGTCGTCGGCGTTGATGATTGCCGCGCGCAGGCCCGGCCATGCGAACAGACGCGCCTTCGCAGCCTCGTAGGCCTCGAACGTGAGGTGATAGTCGAGATGGTCCTGCGTGAGATTCGTGAAGACGGCGATGTCGAACGACGTGCCGTTCACGCGACCCTGGTGCAGCGCGTGCGAGGAGACTTCCATCGCAATCGCCTGTGCGCCATCGGTACGCAGTTGACCGAGGCTGCGCTGCAGTTGCGGCGCATCGGGCGTGGTGAAGCCCGTGTGCACGAGCTGGCCGGGAAAGCCGCTGCCCAGGGTTCCGACGATCGCGCACTTCTGGCCGATGCCCGTGAGCGCCGAAGCGATCCACTGGCTGCACGAAGTCTTGCCGTTCGTCCCAGTCACACCGACCATCAGCATCGCATCGCTCGGGTCGCCGTACCATCCGCTCGCGATCTCGCCCGCGAGCAGGTCGAGCTGCGGCACGGCGAGCGCGATGGACACATCTGGCTTCTGGCCCACATAGCCTTCCGGCTGAAACAGCACGGCTGCCGCGCCACGCTCGATCGCGTTGGCGATATGCGCGCGGTTGTCCGCGCCTTCCACGGCATAGGCGACGAACACGTCGCCCGGCTCGAGCGAGCGTGTGTCGGCATGCAGGCCGGCTGTGGGCGCGACGTGCGCGCGCAGCCATGCGAGCGCGTCCGCGATCTGCCGGTGCGCGGGATGCTGGGTGCGCGTGGCGCTCATCGAACGACTCCGGGTCGATTTCTGGTGTTGTCAGCGACGGTCATGTGCCGCGCGGCGACGGTGGACTTGTTGGCAGGCGGATTCGCGGCATGCTTCGGGGGCGCGTTGGCAGCGGCCGGCGCGGAAGCGGCCGCGACGCCGTTGTCTTCGACGACGAGTTGCTTCACCGGCATGTCGGGCGGCACGTTGAGCGTGCGCAGCGTGTCGCCGACGATGCCCGAGAACACCGGACCCGAGACCGCGCCGCCGAAGTGGCTGCCCGCGGTCGGCTCGTCGACCGATACGGCGACGACAATGCGCGGATTCGGCATCGGCGCCATGCCGATGAACGAGGCGCGGTACTTCGAGCGGTCGTATCCGTGCGGGCCGTGCTTGTATGCCGTGCCGGACTTGCCGCCCACGCGGTAGCCGGGCACGGCGGCGTCGGGAGACGTGCCGTCCTTCGACACCACGCTTTCCAGCATCGTGCGCACCTCGCGCGCCGTGGTCGGCGCGAAGACCTGGGTGCCCTGCACCGGCTGGGTGTCGCCGGGGTGGCGGAAGATCGTGACGGGCAGGATCTGGCCGTCGTGGGCGATCGCCGTGTACGCGCGCGCGAGCTGGAAGAGCGAAACGGAGAGGCCGTAGCCGTAGGACATCGTCGCCTGTTCGATACGGCGCCAGCTTTTCCACGGACGCAGGCGGCCCGCCGCCGCGCCGGGGAACCCGACTTTCGGCGCCTGTCCGAGACCGATACTGGTGTACATGTCCCACATTTCTTCGGGCTTGAGCGTCATCGCGATCTTCGTCGCGCCAATGTTGCTCGACTTCTGGATCACGCCACCGACCGTGAGGACGCCGAATGCGGAGTCGTCGGTGATGGTCGCGCCGTCGAGCGTGAAGTGGCCCGGGCCCGTATCCACCAGTGTACTCGGCGAGACGCGGTGCAGATCGAGCGCGAGCGACACCGTGAGCGGCTTCATGATCGAGCCGGGCTCGAACACGTCGGTGAGCACGCGGTTGCGCAATTGCTCGCCCGTGAGGTGCGAGCGGTCGTTCGGGTTGTAGGTCGGATAGTTGACGAGCGCGAGCACCTCGCCCGTGCGCACGTCCACGACCATGGCCGCGCCGGCCTTGGCCTTGAACCGCTCCACGGCGGCCTTGAGGTTCGAATAGGCGATGTACTGGATCTTGCTGTCGATGGACAGTTCGACGTCCTTGCCATCGTGGGGCACGACCGTTTCGTCGACGTCTTCGACGATATGGCCCAAACGGTCCTTGATGACGTGACGTATGCCCGGCATGCCAGCGAGAACCTTTTGGTCGGCAAGCTCGACGCCTTCCTGGCCCTCGTCCTCGACGTTGGTGAAGCCGATCAGGTGAGCGGCGACGTCGCCCTCGGGGTAAAAGCGCTTGTATTCGTTGCGCTGATAGACGCCGGGAATGTCGAGCGCCGTGACCTTCTGCGCGACGTCGAGCGGCACCTGTCGCTTCACATAGACGAACGTCTTGTCTTCCGAGAGCTTGGCACGCAGCTCTTTCGTGCTCATGCCGAGCAGCGTGCCGAGCTGGTTGAGCTTGTCGGCGCCGAGATCGTCGGGCACGGCTTCGGGAATCGCCCAAATTGCGCGCACGGGCAGGCTCGTGGCAAGCACGAGTCCGTTACGGTCGAGAATCTTGCCGCGCGTGGCCGGCAGCTCGATCGTGCGCTGATAGCGGCTTTCGCCCTGCTTCTGATAGAAGGCGTTGCCCGGGCCCTGAATCCAGAACGCGCGCGCGGCCAGCGCGACGAACGCCATGAACAGCAGGAAGACGACGAGCTTCGAGCGCCACATCGGCAGGCGCACGGAGAGAATGGGGTTCGCGCTGAAGGCCACGCTCTTGCGGCGATTGTCCTTTTTCATCGCGTGCCTCCGCGGCGGGCAGGCGTGGGTGCACCGCCCTGCGGGGGCGCGGAGGTCGGCACCGGAGCGTCGACGGCCGCCGACGCGCCCGGCGCGAGCGTCAGATATTGCGTGCGTCCGGTCGTGACGGGCTGCATCTTGAGCGAGTCGGTGGCGATCTGTTCGATGCGCGAGGTTCTCGACAGCGCGCTTTGCTGATATTGAAGCTGTGCGTAGTCCTGCTGGAGCTGATGCTCCTGCGACTGCGCGCGTTGCAGCTGAATGAAGATCTGGCGCTGCTGATTGGTCGCGTTCACGACCGATAGCGCGCACCCCATCACGACGATCAGCAGGAAGATGTTCAGGCGATTCATGGCGTGACGCGCTCCGCGATGCGCATCACGGCCGAGCGGGCGCGCGGGTTCGCGGCGACTTCCTCGTCGCTCGCGAACACGCGGCCGAGCAGCCTGAGCGGCGGGCTCGGCAGGTCGACGGCGCGGATCGGCAGGCGGCGGTCCACCGCCGGCGCGCTCGCGTGCGCCTGCATGAATCGCTTGACGATCCGGTCCTCGAGCGAATGAAAGCTGATGACCACCAGCCGCCCCCCCTGTTCCAGCAACGACAGCGCTGCTTCTAGAACGACCTGCAGCTCCGCAAGCTCTTGATTGACGTGAATCCGTATAGCCTGAAAGGTGCGGGTTGCCGGGTCCTTACCCTTCTCACGGGTTTTGACGACGTTAGCCACGATTTGGGCAAGCTCGCCCGTGCTGTCGAGAGGCCCGAGACGGTCGGACTCTGCCCGGCGAGCAACAAGCGCCTTTGCAATCTGAAAAGCAAACCGTTCTTCCCCATAATCCCGAATTACCTCCGTCAGTTCCTGCAACGTGGCCCGAGCGAGCCAGTCAGCGGCGGACTCGCCGCGCGTCGGGTCCATCCGCATGTCGAGCGGACCATCGGCGCGGAAACTGAAACCGCGCTGCGGATCGTCGAACTGCGGCGACGACACGCCAAGGTCCAGCAACACCCCCGACACACGCCCTACCCCGCGCGACGCGAGCTCGTCGCGCAGCGAAGCAAAACTCTCATGCACGATCGAAAACCGCGCGTCGCCAATGGTTTGCGCCGTCGCGATCGCCTGCGGATCCTTGTCGAACGCGATCAGGCGCCCGGCTTCACCGAGACGCCCGAGGATCGCGCGGCTGTGGCCGCCACGGCCGAACGTGCCGTCTACATAGACGCCGTCCGCGCGCGTGATCAACGCGTTCACCGCTTCGTCAAGCAGCACCGTGCGATGCTGCAGTCCCGGTCCCATCGCAGATGCCATAGCTTTTTAACCGCGATCAGAACGTGAAATTTTTCAAGGCGTCGGGCATGCCCTGAGCCATCGCCGCCTGTTCCTTGGCGGCGTAGGTCTGTGCATCCCACAACTCAAAATGACTACCCATGCCGAGCAGCATGACTTCCTTTTCCATTCCTGCTGCCAGACGCAATTCAGGTGAGACGAGCACACGGCCCGCGCTGTCGACATCGACGTCGGACGCATTGCCGAGAAAGATGCGGCGCCACCAGTGCGCATCCATCGGCAAGGCGGCGACCTTCGCACGGAACACTTCCCATTCGGGGCGCGGAAATAGCAACAGGCAGCCGTCCGGGTGCTTGGTGATCGTCACCCGGCCTTCTGCCTGTTGTTGCAGCGCGTCCCGATAGCGCGACGGAATCGACATCCGCCCTTTCGCATCGAGTGTCAGCGCCGACGCCCCCTGGAACAATTTGCTCCCCCTAATGCGGCGCTTTTCGCCGCCCGCCTAAATCTCAGAAAATCTACCCGAATACGCGCTTGAAATCACACAAAAATACACTTTCTCACACTGTCTCCCACTTTAGAGTAACGACCAACGAGGGTCAAGGGAGGCTCAACGTTTTTTGACGAAATTTATCCGCTAGAACAAGGACTTAGCGGCACTTGTTGAAGTCGGCGCAGAAGCCAAAAACCGTTATGAATGAACGAGCTAACGAAGGTTCTGAAGGTGATACGTGAAAAGCGCGGCGATAATCGGCCTATGGCGGGGACGGGCGGGGATTAGCGGGGATGAAAAACGTAAGACTGAAAGCTCTGAAAGGCTGATTGCATCCGGCCGGCACCCATTGCCGGCCGGTAGGTGGAATCAAACGTAGTAAGCAGTGCGCGTCATGATTTTGGATGCTACACGCATGAGGGAACGCACAGGAAGCGGCAATTCGGCTCCCCCGAGATCGATGGCCGATTTTGCGTGTGAGATTTCGTCGGCGCGCATCTGCTCGACGATCGCGCGAGACTCGAGGTCGGCGGGCGGCAGGCTGTCGAGATGGCTGTCCAGGTGATGCTCGACCTGACGTTCGGTTTCGGCCATGAAGCCGAGGCTCACCTTGTCGCCGAGACGTCCAGCGGCAAACCCGATTGCGAGTGCGCCCGCGTACCAGAGCGGATTGAGCAGGCTCGGACGCGAGTCCAGCGCCTGGAGACGGCGCGAGGTCCACGCCAGATGGTCCTCTTCCTCGCGCGAGGCTTGGTCGAAGGCGGCCTTGAGCGAGGGAGAGCGCGCCGAGAGTTTCTGGGCCTGATACAGCGCCTGGGCGCACACTTCGCCCACGTGATTGACGCGCATGAGGCCGGCCGCATGCGCGCGTTCGGCGGGCGTGAGTTCGCTGCCGACGGGCACCGCTTCGCCCGCGGGCGTGACTTCGACGGTGACGGGCGAAGGCTGCGGCATCGGGCGCGTCATGCGCGACACGCCGGCCATCGAGCGCAGGCCCCGGTCGAATTCGGTAATCAGATCATCTAGCGTCATTCAGCCTCCCTTCGTTTCGTCTGCGAGCCGGAGTCGTTCGCTCGCCCCGCAATGCTTCCGGACCACTACACAAACTCACGGAGCCCCGTCAATCCGTGGTAGCGCATATGGTTAGCAGCATATTTTAGGCCATGTTGTGTAAACGAAACAGGTACTTAGATGCGCCCTGCTTTTCCTTTGTGGCTATTAACCCTTTTGTTACATTACGTGCAACTTCTCGCGAAGTTGGAAGGACGGGACCCCACGCTAGACAAAAAACTGGTTCCGCGACAAGACGCAAAAGATTCGCAAACACTGGAGATCATTCAATGAAGAAGTCGCTTCTCGCGCTGGCTGCGCTGGGCGCGTTCGCGGGCGTGGCTCACGCTCAGAGCAGCGTCACGCTGTACGGCATCATCGACGAAGGTTTCAACATCAACACCAACTACGGTGGCAAGCATCTGTACAACCTGTCGAGCGGCGTTCTGCAAGGCAGCCGCTTCGGCCTGCGCGGCGCTGAAGACCTCGGCGGCGGCCTGAAGGCAGTCTTCGTGCTCGAAAACGGCTTTGACGTGAATACCGGCGCGCTCGGCCAGGGTGGCCTGATGTTCGGCCGTCAGGCTTACGTTGGCCTGAGCAGCTCGCAGTTCGGCACCGTCACGCTGGGTCGCCAGTACGACTCCGTCGTCGACTACGTCGGTCCCCTCGGAGCAGGCGAGCAGTGGGGCGGCTACATCGTCGCTCACCCCGATGACCTCGACAACTTCAACAACGCCTACCGCACGAACAACACTGTCAAGTTCACCAGCGTGGACTACGCTGGCCTGAAGTTCGGCGGCACGTACAGCTTCGGCGGCCAGGCGGGCAACTTCACTGGCAACCAGATCTGGTCGCTCGGCGCGGGCTACAGCAACGGTCCGCTGACCCTCGGTGTCGGCTACCTTAACGCGCGCACGCCGGCAGCATCGGGCGGCCTGTTCAACAACGGCCCCACCCCGACCACGCCGCCGGCAGCAGCACTTACAGCCGGTAAGAATCCGGTGTATTCCGGCTTCCAGACGGCCAACACGTACCAGGTCATCGGTGCAGGCGGCGCGTACACGTTCGGCGCAGCAACGTTCGGCCTCACGTACTCGAATGTCAGCTTCCGCAACCTCGGCGCGGTCACGATTACCGGCGTACCGGCTTACCAGCGCGGCGCGAACGCCAACTTCAACAACGTCGAAGCGAGCTTCAAGTACCAGTTCACCCCGGCGTGGCTGGCTGGCTTTGCGTTCGACTATACGGACGGCAGCAGCGTCAGCCTGGCGAACGGCACGAGCAACGGCGGCGCGAAGTACTTCCAGTACGCGCTGGGCACGGACTACTTCCTGTCGAAGCGCACGGACGTCTACCTGGTCGGCGTGTACCAGCACGCTACGGGTACGAACTCGAACGACCGCGCAGCTGTCGCCTCGATCAACAACCTGACCGCTTCGACGAGCAACAACGTCTTCACGGCTCGCGTCGCTATCCGTCACAAGTTCTAAGAAGAACAGTCGCTGTAATCTCGAAGGCGCCTCCGGGCGCCTTTTTTCTTTGCGGCGCTGGTTTGTTGCCGGCGCAACGCGGGTGAAAGAAAAGCGGCCTGCCCACGAAGGACAGGCCGCTTTTCGTCAGCTTCGGCGATGCCCGTCGTTCAAGCGCGCCCGTCGCGCAGTTCGCGACGCAGAATCTTGCCGACATTGCTCTTCGGCAGGTCATTGCGGAACTCGATGATCTTCGGCCGCTTGTAGCCGGTGAGCTGGGTCTTGCAGTACTCGAACACTTCCTTGTCGGTTAGCGCCGGATCCTTCTTGACGATATAGAGCTTCACGGCTTCGCCCGAATGCTGGTCCGGCACGCCGACCGCCGCCACTTCGAACACCCCGGGCAGTTTCGCGACCACATCCTCGACTTCGTTCGGATAGACGTTGAAGCCCGAGACGAGAATCATGTCCTTCTTGCGGTCGACGAGCTTGATATAGCCGCGCGCATTCACGAGGCCGACGTCGCCCGACTTGAAGTAGCCGTCCGGCGTCATGACCTTTGCCGTTTCTTCCGGGCGCTCCCAGTAGCCCGCCATCACCTGTGGCCCGCGAATGCAGATCTCGCCCGCCTCGCCGAGCGGCAGCTCGTTGCCTGCGTCATCGCGGATCGAGATTTCGGTGGAAGGCAGCGGCAAGCCGATCGTGCCGGTGTATTCCGTGGCCGTGACCGGATTGCAGGTGACCGACGGCGAGGTTTCGGAAAGCCCATAGCCCTCGACAATCGGCGTATGCGTGCGCTCGTACCAGCGCTTCGCGACAGCCTCCTGCACCGCCATGCCGCCGCCGTTCGCGACGAGCAGATGGGTGAAATCGAGCTTGTCGAACTCCGGGTGGTTGAGGATTGCGTTGTAGAGCGTATTGACCGCGGGGAACGTCGTGATCGAGTAGCCGTGCAGCTCCTTGATCATGCCGCCGATGTCGCGCGGATTCGGAATCAGGATCGCCAGACCGCCCGTGCGGATCGACAGCAGCCCGCAGACGGTCAGCGCGAACACGTGATAAAGCGGCAGTGCGGCGACTGTCACGGCCTGGGCGCCGGACGGCAGCTTCGCCAGTGCGGGCGCGGTCCATGCCGCCGACTGCAGTACGTTGGCGATCAGGTTGCGATGAAGCAGCGTCGCGCCCTTGGCCACGCCGGTTGTCCCGCCCGTGTACTGCAGAAAGGCGACGTCGTCGGGCGTCTGCTCGACGCGCCTGAAGCCCGTGCGCGCGCCGGCCGCGAGCGCGTCGTTGAAACGCACGTAGCCCGGCAGATTCCAGGCCGGCACCATCTTCTTCACGCGCCGCACGACGAAGTTGACGATGAAACCCTTCGCCCCGAGGAGGTCGCCCATCGACGCCACCAGCACGTGCTTCACCCGCGTATTGGCGAGGACCGCGCTCAAGGTTCCGGCAAAATTCTCGAGGATGACGATGGCTTCGGCACTGCTGTCTTTCAACTGATGTTCGAGTTCACGCGGCGTATAAAGCGGGTTGACGTTCACGACGACGTACCCGGCGCGCAGCACCGCGGCCAGCGCCACCGGGTACTGGAGCACATTGGGCATCATGAGCGCGACGCGCGCGCCGCGTTCGATGCCGCGCGACTGGAACCACGCGGCCAGACGTTGCGAGAGTTGGTCCAGCTCACCATAGGTGATCGTCTTGCCCATGCACGCGAAAGCGGGCTTGGCACGGAACTCACTGAAGCTCTCTTCGAGCAGCGACGTGATGGACGGGTAACGGCTCGCGTCGATTTCCGCGGGAACGCCGGGCGGGTACGATTTCAGCCAGACTTTTTCCATGCGGCGTCTCCTCCTTGATTTTTCGAATGGTCGTGCTAAAAAGCGGATCGTAGCATGGCGATTCCGCTTTTTTGTCAGTGAATCAGCGAGTTAGAAAGGCCCCTCCAACACGCGTTGAAGGGCGGCTGGCCAGGTTGTGAGGCACCCTCAGGCGCGTTCGACTTCGACCAGGCAGTCATAGAAGGTCGCCGAGCCGCCAAGGTCGGTAAGCGCCTGGCTCGTCACCTCATTGGCGTTGCGGCCGTCCGGCGCCAGCTTCTTCCACCAGATCGACAGGCCCACCACGAGGCCGCGGCGAGCCCGGTCGGTGACGCGCGCACGCGCGCGCATCGAGCCTCGGTCGTTGAACACGCGGACCTCGTCGCCATCGACAATCTCGCGGCGCGCGGCGTCGGCCGGATGGAGATCGACGTGCGGCTCGCCTTCGGTCGCGCGCAGGCTCTCGACGTTCACGAAGGTGCTGTTCAGGAAATTTCGCGCAGGCGGCGAGATCATCGCGAGCGGATAGCGTGCAGCGAGTTCGGGCGCGCCGTCTGCCGACTCGTACGGCGGCAGGTAGTCGGGCAGCGGGTCGAGCCCAGCCCTCGCAAGCGCCTCGCTATGGAACTCGCACTTGCCCGTGGGCGTGCGAAAGCCGCCGTTCGCAAACGGCGCTTCCGGGATATTGAGCTTCAGCCACCCCTCGCGCTTGAGCGTCGCCCAGTCCGCACCGCCAAGCGCGGGATCGCTCCAGTCGAATGCATGGGCCGCCACGTCTTCGTCGCTTTCGAAGAGCGCCGGCTCGGTCAAGCCCATCGCGCGCGCGATCGAGCGGAAGATTTCGGTATTGGGCCGCGCCTCGCCAACCGGCTCGATGGCGGGCAGGTTCGCCATCACGTGCGTGTGGCCGTAGGATTTGTGGACGTCGAGGTGCTCGAGCTGGGTCGTTGCCGGCAGCAACAGATCGGCGTAATCGGCCGTATCGGTCTGGAACTGCTCGAGCACGATCGTAAATAAATCTTCGCGCGCAAAGCCCGCCGCGACTTTCGCCGACTCCGGCGCGACCGCGACCGGGTTCGAGTTATAGACGACGATCGCCTCGATCTTCGGGCCGAACGCGGCGTCGCCCTTGTGCGTGAGCGCGTCACCGATCTGGTTCATGTTCACGATACGCGGTTGGTGCTGCGGCCAGCCGGGGATCAGATCGGGGCGCTGGAGCGCGTTCCCGTCGACAGGCGCCCATCCGGACGACGAAAGCAGCACACCGCCCGCGCGCTCGCGCCAGGCGCCTGTCAATGCGGGCAGGCACGCGATCGCGCGCACGGCGTTGCCGCCGCCGCGCACTCGTTGCAGGCCGTAGTTCATGCGGATCGCGGCCTTGCGCGTCGAGGCGTAGAGGCGCGCGAGTTCGACGACGATCTGCTCCTCGATGCCGCAGATCCCGGCGACGCGCGCGGGTGTGTAGGTCAGCGCACGCGCCTTCAGCGCCTCGAAGCCATGCGTGTGGGCAGCGATGTAGGCGTGGTCGAGCCGGTCCTCCTTGATGAGCACATGCATCATGCCGAGCGCCAGTGCACCGTCGGTGCCGGGCTTGACCGCTATGTGCTGATGACACTTCTCGGCCGTCAGCGAACGGTATGGGTCGATCGCGATCAGCTTGGCACCCTTGCGCTTCGCCTCCTGTGCGTGGGTCCAGAAGTGGAGGTTAGACGCGATTGGGTTCGCCCCCCAAATCAGGATCACCTCACTTTCCGAGAAGTGCTCGGTGAGCATTCCGATGCTCGAACCGAACGTATAGCGCAACCCGGCCGCGCCGGCTGCCGCGCAGATCGTGCGGTCGAGGCGCGATGCGCCAAGCTTGTGGAAGAAGCGCTGCGCGATGCTGTCGCCCTGAACCAGTCCCATGGTGCCCGCATAGCTGTACGGCAGAATGGCTTCGGGCGCGCGTCGAGCGATTTCGCCGAGACGCGCCGCAGCGATCCGGCTGGCCTCGTCCCAGCTGATCGGCTCGAAGCCGCCCTCCCCTTTGCGCCCGACGCGCTTCATCGGCTGTGTCAGTCGCTTCGGATGATGGACGCGCTCTGCGTAGCGGCTGACCTTCGTGCAGAGGACGCCCTGCGTCGGCGGATGATCGGGATCGCCGCTCACCTTGATCGCCCGGCCGTTTTCGACCGTGACGCGCATCGCGCAGGTATCGGGGCAGTCGTGCGGACAAACGGCGCGGGCAAATTCGGCTGGGGCGTTCATCGGGAATCCGTGGGTGAGGCGTTATGGCGTATTGGCGATTTTATTATGCCCGTGGCCTGCGCCTTACTCGCCCCTGTGGGTTGGCGCGAAAAAAAAGGTTGGGCGTAGAATGGTCCGTCTAGACCCGGCCTCTTAAGGAGACAAAGGCCGGGCGCCCACTTTTTGAGCACCGTCAGCCATGAAACTGATTCCGGAAATCCAGGCCGCCCAAGGGGAAATTCAGAGCCTCCGACGAACGATCCACGCCCATCCCGAACTGCGCTACGAAGAGACCCAGACATCAGACCTCGTTGCATCGAAGCTCGCCGAATGGGGCATCGAAGTGCACCGGGGCATGGGGCAGACCGGTGTCGTCGGCGTGCTAAAGCGCGGCACCGGCAAGCGCATGATCGGATTGCGCGCCGATATGGACGCTCTGCCGATCCAGGAACTCAACACCTTCGATCATCGCTCGCGCAATGACGGCAAGATGCATGCGTGCGGCCATGACGGCCACACGGCAATGCTGCTCGGCGCGGCGCAATATCTCGTTCGGCACGGGCAGTTCGACGGCACGATCGTCTTCATCTTTCAGCCCGCCGAAGAAGGCGGCGCCGGTGCCAAGGCCATGATCGAGGACGGACTCTTCGAGCAATTTCCCGTGGATGCCGTCTTCGGCATTCACAACTGGCCCGGCATGCCGACCGGCTACTTCGGCGTGACCGAAGGGCCGATCATGGCTTCCAGCAACGAATTCCGCATTGAAATCAGGGGTGTGGGCGCGCATGCCGCGCTACCGCACAATGGGCGGGATCCTGTGTTCACGGCTGTCCAGATCGCGAACGGCCTGCAAAGTATCATCACGCGCAACAAGAAGCCGCTCGATACGGCCGTGCTGTCGATCACGCAGATCCATGCCGGCGATGCGGTCAACGTCGTGCCGAATACGGCGTGGATCGCAGGAACGGTGCGCACCTTCACGACAGAAACGCTGGATCTAATCGAGTCGCGTCTGCGCAAGATCGCGGAGAGCACAGCAGAAGCGTATGACTGTTCCGTCGACATCAGTTTCCACCGAAACTATCCGCCAACGGTGAACAGCAGTGCGGAGACGCGATTCGCCGCGGAGGTCATGCGTGAGTTGGTCGGCGCAGATCGTGTCGACTCGAGCGTCGAGCCGACCATGGGTGCAGAAGACTTTTCATTCATGCTGCTGGAAAAGCCGGGATGTTACGCGTTTCTCGGCAATGGTGAAGGAGACCACCGTGAAGTAGGACACGGTGCTGGCCCCTGCATGCTGCACAACGCGAGCTATGACTTCAACGATGAACTGCTGCCGGTGGGATCATCGTTCTGGGTGCATCTTGCGACGAAGTTCCTGGCTCAGCAGTGAGATAGTGCTTCAACGCGAAAAGCCGTCCAGGGGACGGCTTTTTTGTTTTCCGGCTGCTGCTTTTGCGCACGCCC
>NZ_BBJJ01000035.1 GCF_000739815.1 Paraburkholderia mimosarum LMG 23256 = NBRC 106338 | reverse complement strand
CTCGCGCAACGGCCCGCGGGTGCGGCGAGCGAGACGGTCTAAGTTCAGGAGGCCTGATGTGTGTCGAAAGCGGCGGCCGCAGCGCCCGGCGCATGCCCAACACGCGCTTGAAGCAGAATCTGGAGTCCGTAATGAGAACGCTGACGCGTGCCGCGCTGCTTGCCGCAGCCACTTGCGTGGCCGGCTGCATCACCGTGGGACCCGATTACAGTCGCCCCGAAGTGCAGGTGCCGGCCACGTGGCGCATCGACCTGCCGCAGGCCGAGGAGGTCGTGAACACGGCATGGTGGGAGCAGTTCGACGACCCGGTGCTCAACGACCTGGTTCAATCGGCGCTGCAGGGCAATCTCGATGTGCGCGTCGCGGCCGCGCGCGTCGACCAGTTCATCGGCGTGCTGCGCTCCGCGCGCTCACAGGGTCTGCCGCAGATCGGCTACGGCGCCAACGTGAGCCGCAACCGCGCGAGCCAGGCCGGCATGCCGCCGCTGCCGCCCACGCTCGACCCCGTCTTCGATCTCTATCAGGGCATGCTGTCCGCCTCCTGGCAGATCGATCTGTTCGGGCGCGTGAGGCGCCTGACCGAAGCCGCGCAGGCGCAGGTCTATGCCAGCGAACAGGCGCAACGCGGCGTCGTGCTTTCGCTCGTGACGGGCGTGGCGACCAGCTACATCACGCTGCGCGGGCTCGACCGGCAACTCGACATTGCGCGGGCCACGGCGGGCAATTTCGGCGAAACACTGCGCATCTTCGAAGTGCGTTACCGCGACGGCCTCGTTTCGCAGACGGAGCTTGCGCAGGTGCGCTCGCAGTACAAGCTCGCGCAAACCGCGATACCGGCCATCGAGCAGCAGATCGGCATCGTGGAAAACGGCATCTCCGTTCTGCTCGGGCGCACACCGGGGCCGATCCCGCGCGGCAAGTCGGTGAGCGAACTCGTGCTGCCGGTGATACCGGCGGACCTGCCGTCGACGCTGCTCGAGCGGCGCCCCGATATTTTGCAGGCCGAACAGAATCTGGTCGCGGCCAACGCCAATGTGGGCGCGGCGCGCGCGCTGTACTATCCCACCATCTCGCTTACGGGCGCGCTCGGGTCGGTGAGCACCGCATTTGGCGACTTCCTTTCGGGGCCGGCACAGGTCTGGTCGGTCGCTGCGGGGCTGACCGGGCCGATCTTCACGTCGGGCGCGATCGGCGGTCAGGTGCAATCGGCCGAGGCGCAGAAGCGCCAGGCCGAACTGGTCTATCGGCAGACGGTGCTGGGTGCGTTCGGCGATACGAACAATGCGCTCGTCAGCTCGCAGAAGACCATCGAGCAGGCCGAACTGCAACAGCAGCGGGTCGAGGCGCTGCGCGAATTTGCGCGGCTTTCGCGGCTGAAGTTCGAAGACGGCCTGATCGGTTACCTCGAAGTGCTGATCTCCGAAAACGACCTGTTCTCCGCCGAGCTTGCGCTCGCCAGCCTGCAGGCCTCGCGCTTTAACCAGGTGATCGGCGTGTATCAGGCCATGGGGGGCGGATGGGTGGATATCGCCGATTCGCGTACGCCGGTGGCGCTGAGTGCCGAGCGAAAGGGCAGTTCAGTGCAAGGCAGGTGAAGTCGAGCAGCCTTTGAACTCGCCCAGCTTTTATCAACGGGCCCTGCGCAACGCAGCGGTAACCCATGTGAGGCTCAACCGGATTCAAGAGAACGAGAATGCTACGCACCTCCCTGAAGCTGATAAAGATCGCCGCATGGGTTGTCGTCCTGCTGGTGATACTCGCAATCGGTTTGCGCGCGTGGTATTCGCAGCGCGGTCCAGGTCTATCTGTCTGGCACACCTACGTGCCGCGCGAAATGACCGTCGAGGAAATGGACGCGGGGGACTGGGACGCCTGGCTGAAAGCCGAGGCACGCATTTTCGAGGAGGTTCGTGTCAACGTCGTCGGGAAACTGAGCCCGTCCGAGCGCATTCCGACGAACCGGTACTACGAAGGCGCGCCGATTTATCCTGGGCACTTCGAACAGGACTGGAACCGTTCGTACATCCTCGAGCCGCAGGGGCCGCCGGTCGGTGCGGTGGTGCTGTTGCACGGCATGACGGACTCGCCATTCAGCTTGCGGCATATCGCACGCCACTATCGCGATCGCGGCTTCGTCGCGATCGGCATCCGCATGCCGGGCCACGGTACGGTGCCAGCCGGGTTGGCCGACGTCCACTGGCAGGCCTGGGCTGCCGCCACCCGGCTCGCCGTACGGGAAGCGCGTCGGCGTGTGGGGCCGGACAAGCCGCTCGAACTCGTGGGTTTTTCGAATGGTGGCGCGCTGGCACTCCAATACGCACTCGATGCGATCGAGCATCCCGCGCTGACGCGTCCGAGCAGAGTCGTGCTCATTTCGCCGATGATCGGCGTGACGCGTTACGCGCGGTTCGCGGGGCTCGCCGGCTTGCCTGCGGTCCTGCCCGCGTTCGCGCGCGCGGCATGGCTCGGCATCATTCCGGAGTTCAATCCGTTCAAATACAACTCTTTCCCGGTGAACGGCGCCCGTCAATCGTACCTCTTGACCACCGCCATTCAGGCGCAAATGGCGAGGCTTGAGCGCGAGAACCGGCTCGACGCGCTGCCACCGATCCTGACGTTCCAGTCGGTGACCGATTTCACGGTCAGCACGCCCGCCATCATGTCGTCGCTCTATGACAAGCTTCCCGAGAACGGCAGTGAAGTGGTGCTGTTCGATGTGAACCGCAGCGTGCGATTCAGGACTTTCCTGCGCGCCGCTTTCGATACGGCGATTTCGCGACTGCTGCGCACCGGGCCCCAGAACTATCGCACGACGGTGATTGGCAACGCCTCACCAGATTCGCCCCATACCGTCGAGCGCAGTATCCCTGCAGGCGAAGTACAGACGACAACGAAACCGTTGGATATCGATTATCCGCAGGAAATTTTCTCGCTCTCTCACGTCGCGATTCCATTCCCGGTCACGGACACGCTATACGGCATCGCACCGGACGATTCGGAAAACTTCCACGAGCACCTTGGCACGCTAGCGCCGCGCGGCGAGCGCGGCACGCTGATTCTGACGCTCGACTCGATGTTTCGCATTGCGTCGAATCCGTTCTTCCCCTACGTGCTGGAACGTATCGATGAACGTATGGGCCAGATGCCGACACCGGTTGTCAAGTCCGCGCCGCGCACCCACGAAACCGCGGCTGGACAGCTTGACGGGTTCCCGGACGACCTGAATGCGCTCGAACCGGTCGGGGGCGACGAGCCCTAGACCGAGGTGCTCCCCTGTTTCCAGCGGGCTTGCCCGCGCCGCGCTTCACTCACGGGGCGTCTGGTCCGGTTCGGGCTCCGGCGTGCCGACGTCGGGCACATCGGTCGGGGTGCCGGGCGTGGGCAGATCAGGGACCACCGGCTGGTCGGGAATCGGAGGATCGGATTGCATGGGCGCTCCGGAGCGGGTAGGTGGCGCTTTGGGCGTGCCACAGGCCTGCGCGCCGGCTGCGCGCACTGCATCGTGCGCATTTTCCGGACCGCCTCGCTAGCGCATTCGGGCCTGCATCGCTTCTGCTCGCGGGTACGGCCGCTGAGAAGCGGGCGCCGTTCACGCTTGCGCCACCGAGCGCCATTTGACCCCATCGTTCGGGGCCGGGTCCAAAAAATGCGACTGTCATGCGTCGCGTTACAGGAGCTCAGGAAAATGACGACCCACGATGACGCCGCACGCGGCAGCTCGCCCTGTCGGACGATGCCGTGAGCCGTCGATTCTCCGGCTGCGACCCCAGTGTGGGCACGCCTTCGACGTGCGCCTGCTCCGCATCACCGATGCGCTTTCTATAATCGCGGGACATACCTTCGTCCAAACATCCTCAAGCAATCTGGAGCGATCGATGGCCACTGAAACGGCAAACCACCTTCAGACAGCCAAAACCGGCGTGCCGGGGCTAGACGATGTCCTGGTGGGCGGGCTGACGGCGAGCAATATCTTTCTTCTGGAAGGCGCTCCCGGGACGGGAAAAACGACGATCGCGCTGCGCTTTCTCATCACGGGCGCGGAAGCGGGCGAACGGGGGCTCTACATCACATTGTCCGAAACGGAGAAGGAGTTGCGCAACGGCGCCGCGTCGCACGGCTGGCATCTCGCGGACGAAATCGACGTGTTCGAGGTCGTCCCGCCCGAAAGCCTGCTCGATGCGGACCAGCAGCAGAGTCTGCTGTATTCGTCGGATCTGGAACTCGGCGAGACCACGAGGACGATTCTCACCGCCGTCGAGCGTACGCAGCCAAAACGCGTCGTGCTCGACAGCTTGTCCGAGATTCGCCTGCTCGCTCAGAGTTCGCTGCGCTACCGCCGGCAAATCCTGGCCCTCAAGCATTTTTTCTCGCGTTATGGCGCAACGGTGCTGCTGCTCGACGACCTGAGCTCGGAGGCAACCGACAAGACCGTCCATAGCATCGCCCACGGCGTCATCAAGCTCGAAGAGCTCTCGCCTGACTATGGAGCGGAGCGGCGCCGGTTGAAAGTTTCGAAATATCGCGGACGGGCGTTCCGCGGCGGATACCACGACTTCGCGATCAGGACCGGCGGTGTTGCCGTTTTCCCGCGCCTCGTCGCCGCCGAGCACCGGCTCCGCAGTGCGCGCGAGACGATGAGCAGCGGTGTCGCCGAACTCGACACGCTGCTGGGCGGCGGTGTCGCGCAGGGATCCAGCACGCTGGTCCTGGGGCCGGCCGGCACGGGTAAATCGACTTTCGTGCTGCAGTTCATTTCGGCGGCGCTTCAGCGCGGCGAGAAGGCGGCGCTGTTCGTCTTCGACGAGGAACTCGGCCTGTTGTTCGATCGGACACGCCAGATGGGCTTCGACCTCGAGGCGATGCGCGATCGGGGCAGTCTGCACGTCGAGCAGGTCGATGCCGCCGAGCTGTCTCCCGGTGAATTCGCCCACCGCGTCCGTTCGCGCGTCGATGGTGCGCAGGCGAAAACGGTGGTGATCGACAGCCTCAACGGATATCAGGCCGCGATGCCGGCAGAAAACGCGCTCGTGCTTCACATCCACGAGCTGCTGCAGTATCTGAACCGGCAGGGCGCGAGCACTTTTTTGACCGTGGCCCAGCATGGCCTCGTCGGCGACATGAAAGCACCCGTGGATGTGACCTACCTCGCCGATACCGTGATTCTGCTGCGCTATTTCGAGGCGCGAGGCAGGGTCAGGCGCGCCGTATCCGTCATCAAGAAGCGCACCGGCCGCCACGAAGAAACGATCCGTGAATTTCGCATCAGTGAAAACGGGCTGACGGTAGGCGCCGCTCTCGACGAGTTCCAGGGTGTGCTGCGCGGCGTGCCGATCTTCGTGGGGCACGCGCCACTGATGAACCTCGGCGCAATGGCTGATGACGACGATTGATCGAAATGCATGTCGCGCCCTGATCCTGGCGCCGCTGGGACGGGATGCTCCGGTTGCCGCAGCGCTGTTGCGGGAGGCCGGCACCGGGACGATCGTGTGCGCGGATATTGAGCATTTTTCGGCGTCGCTGAGCGACGAGATCTCCTGCGCGGTAGTGACCGAAGAGGCGCTGCGTGATGCCGACCTCACCGATGTCGCAGTGTGGGTGGCGACGCAGCCGAAGTGGTCGGATTTTCCGTTCATCATCCTCACGCAGCGGGGCGGCTATCCGGACCGCAACCCGCAGCCGCAGACTCTGGTAAGGACGCTCGGCAACGTCGTATTTCTCGAGCGCCCGTTCCATCCCATGACGTTCGTCAGTGTGGTGGCGACTGCGCAGCGGGGGCGCTATCGGCAGTACGAAGCGCGCGCGCGCATGGAGGAACTGCATGAAAGCGAGGCGCGTCTGAGGACCGCGCTGACCGCGGGCCAGCTCGGACAGTGGGAGCTGGACCTGCCGCCGACCGAATTCACCGCCTCGGCACCAACGAGGGCGGTCTTTGGCTGGCCGGCGAGCGGCCCCTTCACGTACGGAGATTTCGAAGCGCGCCTCCATCCGGACGATCGGGAGCGCGCGCGTGAGGCGATACGGATCAGCATCGAAACACGCCGCGACTTTGCCGTCGAATGCCGCTGTTTCTGGTCCGACGGCACCCTGCGTTGGGTCGATCTGCGCGCAAGGCATGTGTTCGACCGCAGAAGCAGGAAGGCAAGGCTCGTCGGCGTTTCATCGGACATCACCTCGCGAAAGACCGCTGAAGCCAACCTGCGCCGCCTCAACGAAACGCTCGAAGCGAAGGTCCTGGAGCGCACCGCTCAGCTCGAGCGCGCGCATCGAACCGTGCTCGAAGAGATCCAGCAGCGCGAGCATACCGAGGAGGTGCTGCGTCAGGTTCAAAAAATGGAAATGATCGGACAGTTGACCGGCGGAGTGGCCCACGATTTCAACAATCTGCTGATGGCGGTCATGGGCAACCTCGAACTGCTGCGCAAGCAGATTCACGACGAGAAACTCGCGCGCCTCGTCGATGGCGCACTTCGTGGTGCGAGCCGCGGTGCGTCGCTCACGCAGCGTCTTCTCGCGTTCGCGCGGCAACAGGACCTGAGGATAGAACCGACTCACCTCGGGAATCTGATTCGCGGCATGACCGACCTGCTCGAACGTTCAGTCGGGGCGCGCATCGAACTGGAGTTCGAGTTGCCGGCGCAGCTACCGCTCACGCTGGCGGACGCCAACCAGGTTGAACTCGCGCTTCTGAATCTCGTGGTCAACGCACGCGATGCGATGCCGGACGGCGGGACGGTCTCGATACGCGTTGACGAGGCGCAGGCCTCCGGACACCCGGATCTCGCCGCCGGCGATTACGTACGTGTGATCGTGAGCGACACGGGACACGGCATGAATGCGACAACGCTCTCGAAAGCGATGGAACCTTTCTTCACGACGAAAGAACTCGGCAAAGGCACCGGTCTGGGTCTTTCGATGGCGCACGGCCTCGCGCTTCAACTGAACGGCGCGCTGCGGCTCGAAAGTGAGGAGGGCCGCGGCACGCGGGTAGAGTTGTGGCTGCCTGTGACAGCGCAGGTACCCGTCGGACAGGCGGTGGCCGAATCGATGTCGAACGAAGGCTCGGCCGCGCCCAAAGGGGTCACCATTCTGCTCGTCGACGACGATGCGTTGATTTGCAACAGCACTGCCTATTTGCTCGAAGATCTGGGACACGAAGTCATCGAAGCGAACTCAGGCGCAAGTGCACTCGAAGTGCTCAAGAACGGTCGCAAAGTGGATCTGCTCATTACCGACTATTCGATGCCCGGCATGACGGGTATCCAGTTGGCTTACGCCGCTCGTCAATTGAGGCCCGACCTGCCGGTCGTAATGGCAACCGGCTACGCAGATTTGCCGTCGGGAACGAGCATGGACATCGTGCGGCTGCGCAAGCCCTATCAGCAGCATCAACTCGTGGCGGAGATAGCTAAGGCGCTACGTCTTGTTCGATCCGGCTAGCGTCCGCGAAGGAGCGGGCGCCCATCTGGGAACGCGGCCTTCGGGCTCATGGAGGCGTGCAGCGACAAGTCGGGGGATTGGATTATGTCCGCGTTGGCACGGTGAACGGTCGAAACGCAATTAGCCCCGGGTGTCGATCCAGTCGCGCCCCCAATGATCTGAAAATCGCAGGGCTTCCGTTTCGGTGGGGAAATAGCCGAGCGAATAAAACTCGTAACGCGAACGTCCTTCGCGATCGAGCGGGCGCGTAAGTGTGAGGTTCGAAGAGAAACAACCGTCGGGAAGACGGTGAGCCGAGGGCCTGACCGCGTAGCCGCGGTAGTGCCTGGCGACAGGATTCTGCACTATTGTCTTTTAAAAAGCTGGAGCCAAGTCATCTCGCCTGGAGAGACTGGCCGAACGTGATGGAGGGCGTCTTCGGAAGGCGGCTGGCATTTTTGCCACCCGGCACGAGATGCCCAATGCGGACCAACTGGACGAAGGGGTGCGGTGCCGCCGTCGCGGCGGCACAAGCCCGGATGACTTACAGCGGGGTGATATTGGAGGCCTGCATGCCCTTGGGGCCGCGCTTTGTCTCGTAGCTGACCTTCTGGCCTTCTGCGAGCGTCTTGAATCCGTCGCCGCGAATTTCCGAGAAATGCGCGAACAGATCATCGCCACCAGCGTCGGGCGTGATAAATCCAAAACCCTTGCTGTCGTTGAACCACTTTACGGTACCGGTGTCCATGGAATTCTCCTGAGCATGAACGTACATAGATGCGCTCCACACGGGGCGCTGGGAAAAGGATCAAGGAGGGGAGAGGACAACGAGTACCGCAGGATGCGGTCAATGATGAGCAGCAATCGCACTTCTTGAAGACTTCAGCGCTCGACACTACCGGGGAAAGTAATCAAAGTCAAGGTATTTCGGTTTCACACTGCCGCAGGCCCGCGTAGCGAGGGCCGCACGGTATCCGATGTCATCTTGCGGGGCCGCATGCTCGCTCACGTGCGGCGCGTGATAGCGACGTGAATGACGGCGTCCGGTACTGGTTAGGATTCCCGGAAAAGCGAGCGGAGCTGCTTCGGTCAGTAAGGTTTTCTTGGCGGCAATGAGCGCTTGAGCTGTTTGCGCAGTCGCGCCACCGCCGCAGCCTTCTTTCTCTTGCGCTCGGCAGTCGGTGTTTCGTAAGCCATTCTGGCCCGCAGTTCCTTTAACAAGCCAGTGGTCTCGATCGAACGGCGGAAGCGGCGCAATGCGACTTCCAGAGGCTCATTCAGTTTGGGGATGACAGTAGTCAATTCTTTTCCTGTTTGTGAGTTCGTGATGTGAATCATGTGGAGGGGCGCGGCGGGGTAAGTTCGGTCCATCCGCTTGCGCTCCCATCAGCCAAAGCGTGCATCCAGCCATTCGCGCGCCCAGTTCTTCGCGTAGGCGATCGCGTCGTCGCGTACGTCAAAGCCCGCCAGGTCACCGCTTAGATGGACGTCATATTCGCTGCCGTCGGCACGGTAGCAACTGATGCGGACATGGGCCATATACTCGCCGTCGGCCCGGCGCGGGGTGGGGTCGATGAGAAACCGCGTTGAATTGAATTGCATTGCTTTCTCGCGTGATTGCCGCGCTGCGGTGGTGGTGACCACCGGTTGCGCGACGGGCCTTTACGCGTTCAGAAGGGCCATGACATGGCCCGCCTCCCAATCCGACTCGCAGGTCGGCATGCCGTCGTTGCGCAGCAGGGCGCGGACCGACATGAACATCAGCCACGCATTCGCATCGACGTTGCGATGACCGTCGCGGATAACGCTTTCGAGTTCGGCGCGAGCCCCCGAAGGCAGAAAACGGTCGATAATACCGGTGCCGTCGTTTCGAATCAGGTCCAGCAGTTCATTTCTGCCCATTTCCCTTCTCCTGTCTTCCAGCATGGCTCACTGCGAATGCTTGCCTGTGCGGCACGACCCTCCCCGTGAGGCGATTCACGCCTCGAGATCGAGCACGCTCGTGTTCTCAGGGCATTCATCGATGAGGCGGACTGCATAGGCAGTCGATGCCCGGCGTGCGTCACCGGCATTCTGGAAGGGTGTGGGCTGGGCGAGCCTGAATACACGGCTGCGCGACGTTGCCTCTGAACTTTCCGGCTCCTGGATTCGTACGGCCGCATCGAAACCCTCGTCGTAGTTATGGCCGCCAGCTGCGGTAGTGGCGCGATGCGGATAAACCAGTGGGTGAATTTCGAGCCCACGGTACAAACGGAGACCTGTTGTCATGGCTTGCCTTTGCGACCGCATCGTTACGCGGCGGATTGTGGAGGGGAGTGCGGGCGACTGAAGCCGGTCCCAGCACCGGTGGCCGCGATTGTTCGGCCTGCGAAGAAATTGAACGGTCGCTACCCACACGAACTGCGACTGGGGAAGGCCCGGGACGCTGTGAGCATCAACGACTTCATGCTACGCCCATTGATGCCTTTGTACAGTAAAACTTCTGCGTCCCGTTCGCGAAGCGCGCTGGCGCAATCGATGACGGCGATGCGCCCTGGTACCGTGTCAGTGAAGGGCGCAGCCCGCGTCCCTGGCCGCCGGTTTCAACGACGGCGGAACGCTGCCCTCTGCGTTGAGCCACCGCTGCGCTCGTCCTTGTGCCGGAAATTGATTCGTCCTTTTGTGAGGTCGTATACCGAGAGTTCCAGTGTGACCCTATCTCCGGCAAGGATGCGGATGTGGTTCTTGCGGATACGTCCGGAAGCATACGCACCGACCACGACGCCATTGTCGAGCGCAACGCGGTAGCGGCTGTCCGGAAGCACTTCCTCAACGATACCGTCGAGTTCCAGCAGTTCTTCTTTTGCCATTCAAAGGTCCTTTAATGTGCCGGACATCGATGTGCGATGCCTCGGCGAGGAGCAAGCTACGCGCGTTGAGAGACGCTTGCCCCGCAATGGTGGGACGCGTGGGGCAGATGAGCTGCCTCGCGTTGGAGATGTCACGGCCGTCGCCCCTGTTCGGGCGGCAGATCCTGCAGTCGAGTGGAGAAGTCAGACGCCCAGGCCAGCTATACCGGTCCAATCGGGATAGAGGCACGTCCAACGGATAGGCTTGTCGCCGGTATCACCGGGCGATCAGTCGAAGGAGCATTCGCAACGCGCCAACGGAGACCTTGTTGTGCGACGTAAGGGGCGAATCGTCATGCATTGTAACCGAAGACAGCCACCTCCCGCACAAACCCCCGAGACGGACCTTTCGTAGTGACGGGCGAGTTTGTGAGCCGGATGCATTCGACCGGCTCGCGTACCCGCGGACGTGGCGCCGTATTCCGTCGAATCGCTGCGTGGAGCAATCAAATACCGGTGTGGGGCCTATCGTCAGCTCCGGGACGACGGGAAACGAGGCATCTGAACCGTGAACGTGGTCTCGTCTTTCGTCGAATCGACCCATATCGTGCCGTGATGCGCTCTTGCTATGCACCTGCAGATGTAAAGGCCAAGCCCCATTCCGGAAACCATGGCGCTACGCCCAGGCGATGGATTCGCACGCGTCAACGGATCAAACAGCGTGGGCCGCGCGCGCGCCGGTATCGCGTCGCCTTCGTTCGATACGGCAAGCGTCATCTGTTCGCCTTGGCCAGCAACGCTCAGGCATATTTTTCCGGAGCCGTGCTGAACAGCATTCACGAGCAGATTCACGAGGAGCTGGCCGACCCGCGCGCCGTCCCATCTGCCGGCAAGGTCGCCGGTCAGGCAAACTTCGATGCGCGCGTCGGGCCACGCGGCGCGTACTTCTTCAGCAGCGTCACTGGCGATGCGTCCCAGGTCCTGAGGCGTGAATTCGACCGGAAGCGCTTCGCCCAGACGGGCGCGTGCGAAGATGAACAGATCATCGATCATCCGCTTCAGGCGCACCGCGCTGCGTTGTACGTTGGCGACTGCGCGCGCGCTGAAAGCCGAGAGGGCGTTGTCCCGCAGAAGCACATCGGCCGAATTCAGAATCGCGCCGACGGGCGAGCGCAGATCGTGCGCGAGTACGCCGGCAAACAGATCGCGGATGTATTGACTCCGTTGCGCGTACTGCCGGACCGATTCCGCGAGCATCTGGTCGATGGCTTCATTGAAACGGATCATTTCCTGAAAGGCTGCGGCATCGGCCTGCGGCATCATCAGCCATCTGCGCAGAACACTCGCACGCAGCGCGCGATATTCCGCCACCACCTCATTGATTCCGTAGCCATGCGCCAGGCGATCGTCTGCGTGCAGGTGAGCCGTCTCGTTGAAACTGGATTTCGACGCAGGCTCCTCGCCGCGCGACTTGGCTTTCTGCTGCACGTCCGACTGCGGTTCGCGCATATCGGCCGCAATTCGTATGAGGATGTCGCGAGCGGAATTGCGCAACTCGCGCTCGTCGAGATGGCTCTCCTCCAGGCTGATCGTCCGGGCATACTCCGTCCAGTCCTCAACCAGCTCGCGAAGGTTGGCCTCAATAAAGTCGGACAGGCTCATCGATCCCCCTCGGTGCTTTGCGGATACGGAGTTGGAAAGGCAAGTTCTCTGCCATCACGTTTGCCTAAACGGCATGGTGCGATGCTCCAATCGGTCAAACGTGGGCTCGATGCGTGTACGCCGGAAATCAGATGAAGGGATTTTCAGTGGCCCGCAGCACCGGAAGGGGAAGCGGACATGGATATGTTCATTGTAGCTTTTACTGCCCCAATGCACGCTCCATGGCGAGACCGCTAATGGTCAACCCTGGCGCCATCCTGGCGCGCAAAGTGAAATGACCGGGGCGGTACGCGTGTTCCGCTGAAAACTTGCCGGGTGTACCGATGCGGATCCATTTTCCGATACCCTGAGACTGACGCCGCCCCCGATCGGCAAATCGACGAAAAGAGGCCAGAAAAAAGGCTTGTTCGCGATGAAGGCGCGCGTACATGACCCATACAATTTTTCGCATACACGGATTGCATTCCCACTTCGGATTTCCGGTTAATTCAGCATGACACGGCTTGCACGGCACTACGTCCCAGAACAACCGCAGCACGTTATCCTGCAGGGGCTCACTGGGCCCGCATTCCTGGACGAGGGAGACTACCTGTACTTCCTCGCCTGTCTGGCGGACGCCGCGCGCGTCGCCGATCTGGCGGTCCACGCGTGGGTGCTCATGCCCGACGCGATACAGTTCCTCGTCACGCCGACATACGAGTCGAGCGTGGCCATGGCGATGCAGGCGATCAGCCGCCGCTATGTCGAGACCTTCAACCGCCGGCACGGGCGTCGCGGTACGGTGTGGCGTGGCGGATACCATGCAACCGTAATCGAGCCCGACCGGTATTTCCTGCTCGCGAGCCGGGTCATCGATCAAGCGCCGGTGCGAAACCGCCTGGCACCGGAGCCGGGAAGCTACCGGTGGTCGAGCTACACGCACCATATCGGGCTGCGCGTCGACAGCTTCATCAAGGACCATCCACTCTATCGGGCACTCGGCAATACGCCGTTCGAGCGCCACCAGTCTTATCGCGATCTGGATGCACAGCCTCTGGACGAAAGCGATGTCGACAACCTGATGCAGTCGACGCTCAACGGGTGGGTGCTTGGCAGCGCCGCCTATTGCGAGTGGGCGGCGCAGGCAGCCAACCAGCGCCTCATGCCGCTGTTGCTGCGCGAGCGGTCGCCCACGGTTCGCAAGTCAGGGGTCCTCGCGCGTGTGGGCTGACATCAAACGCCGGCAATGAAAGGTTTTTTGGCGTGTCATCGTGCGGAGCCGTTCCATGTGTTACGGTACGTGTTCGGGCAGGACGTTTCAGCCGACCATCAGAAGGATGCTCATGGAATTCAGCAATGGCGCTGTACTGGAAGCTCTTCGACTTGCACTGTATCGACAAATACCGTGGCACAAGCGACCGGCAATCTTCACGTCGCTGCGCGCACAGGGGCTGATGCAGATCGTTGAGCAGAAACCTCCCATCGGTGCGAAGTACCTCGCCGCACTCCAGATTGCCATCCTCACCGATAAAGGACAGAAGGAAATCCAGCGAATCGAGGCGTCGATGCATGTTGCCGGATGGCTGGACGACGACTACATCGCAACGTTTCTCGAAGACGTTGCCTTTGCCTGACCGCGCATCGTTGCGTGCGGACGGAACCACCATGCTTGCAGGACACACTGCGCGGCGTAGCGGCCGCGCAGCTACATACGTGACGCCAGAAGTCTGATGCCGGCAATTCCGAATACGACGGCCAGGCATCCTTCCAGGGCGCGACGGGTTCGCACGTACCACCTGCGAGCCGTGTGCGTCGAAAACAGTACTGCATAGGCGCCGAACACCAGACATCCGATGGCCGCACAACCTGCAATTAACGCACTGTGGGCCGATCCCGTGCTGTTCGACGAAAGCGCAACGATGGAAACCCATACGAGGATCGCTTTCGGGTTAGTGAGATGGAGCGTCGCGCCGCGGCAGTAGACACGCTTCAATGTGGGCCTTTGCTCCACCTGGATTCCGGATTCGATTGAACTCGAGAGCGCATTGCGCCCAGATTTGAAGGCGAGCCACAAGAGATAGAGGCCGCCGAAAACCTTGACTGCAATGATGAACTGCGACCATGCGACCAGGGCCGCCGACACGCCCAGCGCTGCCACCGTCGCCCAGAACATCGACCCCGAGATGACACCGAGTGCGAACATCAACGCCGCTTTTCGGCCGTGACTCGCCGCTATGGAAATAATCGCAAGGTTGCTCGGCCCGGGACTCGCCGTGCCGACGAAATACGCTGCATAAGCAAGCAGCAGGTTTGCCGGGAAAAAGGCGTTTCCGGTCATGTTCGGGTTTCCAGAAATGGAAGATCGGTTGATTGTCGGGCTTTAGCGATGCGAGCGGGAGTGGCAATCGTGCCAGTTTCGAGGGTGTTTCGGACATGCGCCCTCGAAACGTGCGCCGGACCTTGCACGCCGGAGCGCTTCATGCCTTATGTGCGCAACGGCCTCAACCCCGCGCGCACTTCGTTCGCGAAGATCATCGGTTGTTCCCATGCCGCGAAGTGGCCGCCCGTTTCGGGTTTGTTGAAATAAATCAGGTTGTGGTAAGCCTGTTCGGTCCAGCTCTTCGGCGCCTGGTAGTTCTCTCCCGGAAAAGCGCTCACAGCGGCCGGCACGTTGACGTCTGCCGCGAGGAAGAAGTTCGCGTGCGACTCCCAATAGAAGCGCGCCGCCGAAATACCGGTGTTGGTCAGCCAGTAAAGCGTGATGTCGTCGAGTATGTCGTCTCGTGTGAGCGCGCCTGCCGAATGACCGTTCACGGGATGGCCGAGCACGGCTGCGCTCAGCGCCGCTGCGGGCTGGCCGTAGCCGTCGCCGTGGTCGAGCAGCCAGGCAGCCAGCGCGACGGGCGAGTCGGCGAGTCCGTACAGCGTCTGCGGGCGCGTGCCCATTTCCAGGGCGTATCCGCGCTTTCTCTTGAAGTTCGCGCTCAGTTGCTCATACGCATGCTTTTCCTCATCCGACAGGCCAGCGGGCGTCGGATCGCCCGCGACAAGCGACTTGAGCATGTCGGCCGGAACCGACGCCGGAAAATTCACATGAATGCCGATCAGTTCGGGTGGCGCCTGTTTGGCCATGACGTTCGTGACAATCCCGCCGAGATCGCCGCCTTGCGAAGCAAAGCGCTCATAGCCCAGGCGTTTCATCAGTGTGACCCACGCGCGCGCGGTGCGCTCCGGTCCCCAGCCCGTTGTGGTCGGTCTCGCCGAAAACCCGTAACCGGGCAATGAGGGGATCACGAGATGAAAGGCGTCCGTTGCCGGTGCACCGTAGGCAGTCGGATTGACGAGCGGATCGATGATCTTGAACTGTTCGATGACCGAGCCCGGCCAGCCGTGGGTCACGATCAACGGCATCGCGTTTTCGTGCTTCGACCGCACATGGATGAAGTGAATATCGAGTCCGTCGATTTCGGTGATGAACTGCGGCAAGGAATTCAGCCGCGCCTCGCATTTGCGCCAGTCGTAGCCCGTTGCCCAATATTGCGCGAGTCCCTGAATGGAGGCGAGCTGGATGCCCTGCGATTCGTCGGGCACCGTTTCGCGATCCGGCCAGCGCGTGGCCTTGATGCGTCGCCGCATATCGATGAGCTGCGATTCGGGAACGTGAACGCGGAACGGCCGGATCGCCGTCTTGTCGCCGTTCGCGGGTTCGATGATGCTGCCGTTTGCCGGGCTCGTTTCTGCGAAGGCGAGCCGGCTCAGCGAGCCTGCCGCGAGCGCCGCGGCGGCCACGCCGACAAACTGCCGGCGCGACGAGTATTGGGGCGTGTCTTTGGACATGAGATCGGTTTCCTGACCCGGATCAGCGTGATTCGTTGCGCGTGAAGTCCGCGATGTGGAGTCTCACGAAGTCGTCCATGCTCATGGGCTTGCGGCCCGTGAGTTCGAACAGGTCGTTGGTCATGCGGTCGTATCGTCCCTGAGCGTGCAGGTCCGCCATCACGGCCAGGTGGTCGACGACGTGAGCGGGAATGCCCAGTTCGCGCAGCTTGTCCGACCACGGCGCGACCGGCACATTCCGGTAACGGATGGGCCGACCGAGCACCTGCGAAAAGATGCGCGCGGCCTGCTCGAGATCCGTCGATTCGAGGCCGGTCAGGTTATAGATCTTGCCGATGTGAGGCGCCGGGTCTTCGAGAATCACGGAGACCGCGTTCGCGACGTCGACGGCCGAAATGGGCGATGTCTTGCTATTGCCGAGCGGCAATGCGAGTTCGTCGTGATCGCGCACGCCGGCCGCGCCGAGCGTGAGGAAGAAGCTCTCGAGAAACGCCGTGGGCCGTACGGTGACGACGGGCAGCCCCGACCACTGCAAAACCTGCTCGGCAAGCCAGTGCAACTTGTGCTGAGGGCTGTCGGTCGTCTCGGTGATGCTCATTTCCGTGACGGTCATCTGCGACATGTTCACGATGGCTTCGACGCCATGATGGCGCGCCACGGCAGCAAAATTGACGGTCGCTTCGAGATACGCCGGGGATACCGACATGCCGAAATAGACGCGCGAACAGCCTTCGATCGCGCGGTGCAGCGAGGCCAGGTCGGTCAGATCGCCGACCACGACCTCGGCGCCAAGGCGGCGCAACTCGTTCGCGCGATCGTCTTCCTTGCGGACCAGCGCCCGCACCTTATAGCCTTTCGCGAGCAATGACGTTGTCACGTTGCGGCCGATCCCACCGATCGCGCCTCCGGCGCCCGTCACGAGAATGGGGCGGTCATGGGCTGGTTTCGTTGTCATATCCGATACCTTTCATAAGAAGATTGAATGCATTTATGTATGCATATGCACACTAATGCATAAAAATGTAGATGCGTCGATCAACGCGATGACCAGCGCATCATGCGCCTGTGCTCTGCAAAATGCCGGGCGAGGTTATATGGCCTCGGCGCGTAGATCGTCGGAACGAGGGTCGTCCACGACCGCCGGGTGCGAAGCGCGTTCATGAACATGTGCGGCCGGCGTACGGTCGATCATCAAACTCAGCAGTTCGGGGCGGTTGTAGTGGCCCGCCGCATCCATCAGCATTTTGCGCCGGTCGATCTGCGTGAAGTCGAGATCGACGATCACCACGCCTTCACCCGAGCGAAGCGGTTCGGCCATCAGCATGCCGTCAGGTGCGACGATCGTGGTGAAGCAGCCACCCGAAATCGGACCGATTCCACAACCGGTGTCCTTCATGATTTGCGCCTGCTGGTCCGCATCGAGCCACGCCGTGGCATTGACGACGAAGGCTCCGGATTCGAGCGCATGCTGGCGGATGTTGATTTCCATGCGCTGGGCAAAGCCCTCGCCGAACGCGGAACCCGGGTACATCGCCGAATGGATCTGCTCGCCGTCGGCGATCATCGCGTAACGGGCAAGCGGGTTGTTGTGCTCGAAGCAGGCAAGCTGACCGATGCGGCCCACCGCGCTGTCGACTGCACGCAAGCCCGAGCCATCTCCCTGGCCCCAGATCATGCGTTCGAAATGCGTCGGCGTGATCTTGCGGCGGCGCTGGATCAGCGTGCCGTCGGCATCGAAGAGCAATTGCGTGTTGTACAGCGTGCCGCCGTCGCGCTCGTTGACGCCAATGGACACGACCATGCCGGCTTTTCGCGCGGCTTCGCCGATCGCTTCGGTCGCCGCGGACGGCACTGTCACCGCCTGTTCGAGGAGGCGCAAATGTTCGGTGCCCGAAAGAAGCTCGATGCCCGTCTGGACGGCGGCAAAGTATGGGTAATAAGGCACCACCGTTTCGGGGAAGGTGGCGAACTGCACGCCTTTCTGGCCGAGTTCGTGGATCTTTTGCACGACCTTGGCGACGGTGGCTTCGCGGCTATAGAGCACGGGGCTGAACTGGACTGCGGCGGCTTTGACGACTTTCACAACAGACTCCTTTGACGAGGGGGGAACGCCAGGCGTTGGCCGATCTTGCATATGCAACATCGAGCGAAAATTTCAGGAAATGCACGGCGGCAATTGGCGCGCGATATTCATGAGAGCGCGGGCGCCGTCTTCGCCGAGGAGGCGCGCCGCGTGGCCCTGTGCCGCCGACCACGCACACGCGGCGTTTTTCAGCAGCGTCTTGCCTTCGTGCGTGAGCGACAGCGGGCGGCTACGGCCATCGCTTGCCGGGACGCTCTCGGTAACCCAGCCGTGTGCGATCAGCGGCTGCAGATTCCTTGTCAGCGTCGAGCGCTCGTGTCGAGTGCGCCGGCCCAGATCCGAGCGGCTAAGGGGCCCGAACTCCGCGATCAGCACCAGCAATGAGAACTGCGGCGCCACGATGCCCAACGGACGCAACGCATCGTCATAGACGGAGGTCAGGATTCGGGAGATCTGCCGGGCGCGCGTCATCAGGCAATCGCGCGCGATATGGCTGCTGGGCGGTTGGTCCGCGGTGCGGTCCAGTTCGACGGTTGCGTTCAGCTCGGTTTGCATATGCACTACCTCGGTCAGCCCAGCTTTTGCGGTGCGGCGGTTTGCTCGCGATGGGCGTATTTGAGCGGACGAACGTATCCCGCTCATGTCCGAAAGCGGGTTTTGCGTATGCGTGCGTATCTCCGGATACGGTAGATACGTTGAGATACAAAAGAACGGTGTGGAGGATGGTGGCGCAATGGTCCCGCGAGATCGTGCGAGGCCTCAGCCGCCGTCGCGACCCGATTCGGCTTTTCTATCGCGCGCCGCGGCGCGCGAAAACCGCATTTGATATTCGCTGGGCGACAATCCGGTTTTCCGTTTGAACAACTGCCTGAATGTGCTGATATCGCCATAGCCGACCTGCTGGCTCACCGCCTCGAGCGCAATCGGCCGGGTTTCCAGTAAGCGCTTCGCGACCTCGATGCGCAGATTCTGCAGATACGTCAACGGTGCGAGCCCGAGCGCTTCCTTGAAACGGCGATTGAGCGTGCGTTCGCTGACAGCAAGCGAAGCCGCCAGGTCGCTCAACCGGAATCCCCGCTCCAACGTCGCCTCCATCTGCTGCTGGGCGCGCGCGACTAGCGTATCGGTATGCCCATGTTCGTCGAGAAGCGTTGCATAGGAAGCCTGAGAAGTCCGGCTCATGTCGATGAGCAGCACCTTCGCGACCGTCGTGGCGAGATCCTCGCCGGCGAATGTTTCGACGAGCCGCACGGCGAGATGCAGGTACGACGTCACGGAACCGCTCGACATGATCCCGTCTTGCGCGATCATCAGCTCGTGTGCGCGAACCTCGACACGCGGATACCGGCGCGCGAAGTCCGCGGCGCGCGCCCAGTGTGTCGTGGCGGCGCGGCCATCGAGCAGGCCCGCCTCGGCGAGCAGATAATTGGCCGTGCAATACGCCGCCAGCACGGCGCCCGCCTTGCGTTGGCGCCGCAGCGCGGAAGACAGCGCGTTCAACTCCTCGCGGCGCCCGATGAACGCGTCGATGTTCGAAAGAAACGGCGCCGTCAGGAGAATGGCGTCGGCTTTTTTGCGCGGATCGATCTTGCCGTCGACGTGAATGGTCTGGCCCGACGCAGCCAGGACCGGTTGACCGTCGAGGGATTCCACGCGCCATGCGAACAGCGGCGCGGATGGCGCGCCAGCCAGGCGCGCGTGAAACTGGTTGGCCGCGCTGAAAACGTCGACAGGCCCCGCGACGCCGGATGCGAGGATGCCGTCATAGACCCAGATGCGAACGATGGCCATTGCGTGTCCGAAATTCCCTGAATAATGGCGATCCTGCCACTTCCGGGCGCACGAGTAAACCCTCATCATCGGCGGCATCCCATCACCCGAAAGCGGGAGCCGCATCATGCCGATGATCGATGCACTGTGGCCCGAAGACGCCTTGACGCCCGAGGGCGAAGCGCGTCTCGTCAAGGAACTGACCGACATCCTCATCAAGGCGGAAGGGTACGATCCCGCCAATCCGATCGCGCAGCGTGTGACCGTGTTTCATCTTCATCGGCCTGCTGCGATCTATATCGGCGGTGAGCGTACGAACACCATGCGCTACCGGATCATTCCGTCCGTACCTGAAGGCCAATACACCGACGAATCACGTCGCGCGCTCGTTAGAGCCGTTACTGAAGCCGTGGCGCGCGCGGAGGGCCGCGCGTTCGACGACGTCGCGCCGCGCGTCTGGGTCTTCCCGACCGAGATACCGGAAGGCGCCTGGGGGACGCGCGGCGCGATCTGGACGCTGCCCGATATTCATGCGCTGCTGGCGGGCGAGTCCGAGCGTGGTGCGGGCGCAGAACGCCTCGCGCGTCGCCGGCTCGAAAAGGCGCGCGTCATCCTCGAAGCCACGCTCGATGCCGCCCGCGCAGGCACGACGAGCAAACCCTAAAACAGGAGCACCCGACATGAAATTCAACGACACAGCCCCCGTGCTCGGGCCCGTTGGCGGTCCGCCGCTGTGGCTGGCGAGGCTTGCCGAAAACGCGACGCTCGAAGCCACCGTCCTGAAGCGTCCGATCGAGGGCCGCGCCGATATTCTTTCCGTGATCAAACACGCGGCCTCGCTCTACGAATTCCAGCATCACAGCTACAAGGGCGAAATCGGCAACGGTTTATATCTGGAGTCCTATCGTTCGCAGATCCAGGGCGTGCCGATCGAAACCGTGCTCATCGCGCATCTGAACGAACAGGGCGAGACGGATTCGGTGGTCATCAATCATCGCCCGCTCGAGGCAGCGCTGCTGTTCTCGAAACGGATGGGAGAGCTCGTCGACGAGCGCTTTCGCGATCGCTATCTGACGGGACCGGAAGCCGCGGCGCTCGAACGATGAAACGCCTGCTTCTTGACTTGACGACAGCCGCTGTGCTGATCGCTTCTACGGGAGTCTCCATGGCACAAGTCACGACTATGCCCGCCACGCCAACCACGAAGATATTGGCGATTGGCACCTTTGCTCCGGGCACGGACATGCAACTCGTCCAACACATGCTTCCGGACGAAGTTCGGGAGACGGCGCAACGCTATCTCGAGGGCAAAATCGATCAGTGGTATTCGCTGCAAGACAGGGCCGGCGTGGTGTTCATCCTGAACGTCACGGATGTCGCTCAAGCGCATGAAATGCTCGAGGCGCTTCCGTTGGGAAAGGCGCACTTGATGACATTCTCGCTCCTGCCAATCGGCCCATTGAAGCCGTTGAGCAAGCTTCTGAATGCCCCGTCGCCCCAGTAGATGAGTTCGCCCACCGCGATGCACGCAGTGCAGGCAGACGGTGACGTTCACGTCCCGAGGGCATGTCTCATTCGCACTGAGGTGGCGGCTCGGGCGAATCCGTGAGCGTCGAGGCTTCGGCATCCAGGCAGGGACTAATCACGGCCTTCGGCAGCGCCGTTGAAGCAACCGTCTTCGAGCGCTTTCTCGATGATGTCCCTGTGTTTGAGCACGCGTTCGCGCGCCCATCGAATCGCGGCCTGCTCGGCCTCTCGTTTCGTCGGGCAGTCCGGGAGTCCAACGAACAGCGCCTTCGGGACTTCCGCCGGTTTTTTCCAGTCATCCCGCCTGGTGATGCGCGCCGTTCCCGCCCATCCGTCACGCGGTATGTGGTTCGTGAGGCACTCGACAAAGTAGTCACCGACTAAATACATTGTTTGCTCCAAGGACGCCTCATTCGAAGATACGGCGGCGCACGGCGCTCGTGCACGGTTGTCCGGCATGCGCGACCGAGCGGTCGTTTTCTCACTCAGTAGCGGCCTGAAGCGCGAGCGAGCGCAGCGTTTCTCCAAGGGTTTCGAGCCTGGCATGTTCGTTCCGCGCTTCGTCGGCTGACTCGTTGTCTCCTTTTGCAGCGGCGCTCTCGGCCTTGTCGCGCGCAAGCGCAGCGCGCTCCGCCGCCTTGCGCACGCCCGTCCAGAGCGCGTCTTCGAGCTCGGATTTTTGCGCGCCGTCCAGCGTCTCGCTGGAAAACGCATGGCCCGTGTGGCATCTGAAGCGAAGCGGGGCATCGGAGCCCACTCGCCACAGCACACCGCCGCACTCCGGGCAGGTCAAGGTGCTGCGCTCGCCGATCCTGTCGAGATCCGCGGGAGTGGAGACGCCGGTGAGCCCGATCCGCGTCTCGATCTCGAATCGCTGCTTGTCGGTTTTCATGTGGCCTCCTTTCACGGGAGTCTGCACGGCCCGCACGATCGCATCGCCCACTTGGTCCAGTTGGGCCACCCGGGACTTCGGAACCGCTCGCAAGGTACTGAGTGGCATCGAGGGCGCGACGCAGTCGGCTGGATCCTGCACGATGACCGCGCCTCCGCATGCATGGATTGCGACGGCTCCCGCAGCGCCGTCGTCGAGGTGACCGGTCAGGACTACCGCAATGGCCCGCGCCCCGAACTCGATGGCTGCCGAGCGGAACAACGGATCGATCGCCGGACGCGTGAAGTTTTCCCTGGGCCCCGTGGTGAGCCGTATGCGCCCGTCCTGAACCATCATATGTCTATCTGGTGGCGCGACAAAGATCTGGCCGCGCTGAAGTGGCGCATCGTGCCCGGCGTGCGCGACGGGCAGGGAGGAATAAGGCGCAAGCAACTCGGGAAGCAGACTTCTGTGCTTGCCGATGTGCATGACAACCAGTACGGGCGCATCCAGCTCGTTCGGCAAGGCCTGGAGGACGGCTCGCAATGCCGCCAGCCCTCCCGATGACGCGCCGATTACCACGATCCGGCTTGTGCCGGAGCCTGCGGTGTTCATTCGTCCGCCTTGCAAAAGGATGGAATCGGACCTTCGCGTCGACCGTGCGAGGCGGCGCGAGAGCGCCCGGAAGAACGAATCCGCCAGGTACCTCAGATGTGCGCAAAAAACGGACCCGGTCGGACAGACGAAGCGCAGCACCGAACGGGTAGCACGCCCCGATCGACACGCGCGACGAGTCCCGACTCAGTGGAGAGGAATCGAGACTCCATCCGGCCCGCCGCCGATGACGAGCGCTAGCTGGAAACGAACATGGCTACCGCGGCAAACGCCATCAGGGCTGTCGCGAGCCATCCTCCCGCACGCAGGACTCCGGTGATTGCAAACTTGCCCATCACACGGGGACTGCTCCCCATCAGCATGACGACGATCATGACGGGCACGGCAGCAAGGCCGTTGATGACGGCGCTCCAGTAGAGCGCTTTCACCGGGTCGAGATGAAGAAACGTAATGGCCGTGCCCCCGATGATCGCGACGGCAATCACGGAATAGAACTCGCGCGCAAGCGTCATGTGCAGAGAGAGGCTGCTGCGCCAGCGAAACGCACCGGCGGCCCCGTATGCCGCTGAGCCTGCCAGGACGGGAAGGGCGAGCAGGCCGGTGCCGACAATGCCCGCGGCAAACACGTAAGCCGCCAGATGGCCGGCGATCGGTTCGAGCGCCCTTGCCGCGTCTGCGGAGGTCTGGATCGTCACATGGTGCGCGTGGAGCGTGGCTGCCGCGCTCAGCATGATGAAGAAGGCGACGGCGTTGGAAAAGCCCATGCCGATCCAGGTATCGGCAGTGATCCGGTTGAGCTGCCGGTACGCCCTGAACGACGAGACCCAGCGAAGCCCGCGGTCCGTGGCGTTCGCCCTGAGTTCCTCGACCTCCTGGGACGCCTGCCAGAAGAACAGATAAGGGCTGATCGTGGTGCCCAGGACGGCAACGACCATGGTTAGATAATCGGACGAAAATTGCACGCGCGGCCACACGAGCGATACGGCGACTTCCCGCCAGTCGATGGGAACGATGAACGCCACCGCAACATAGGAAAAAAGCACCAGCGTCATCCATTTGAGGATGCGCGCGTAATTCTCGTACGGCACCGAGATTTGCAGCGCCGCGGACGCGGCTCCGATGACGGTGACGTACAGCAGCTGGGGACCGGGCACGAGCAGATGAATCGCCGCGCCCATGGCGGCGAGGTCCGCCGCGATGTTGATCGTGTTGGCAACGGCGAGCAGCAGAACGAGCACGATGACCAGCCATTTCGGCCCGAACTCACGCATGTTGGAGGCAAGGCCCTTGCCGCTGACTCGACCGATTCGCGCGCTGGTCATCTGGATGGCGACCATGAGCGGGTAGGTGAGCAGGAGCGTCCACAACAGCGCGAAGCCGAATTGGGCGCCGGCCTGCGAGTACGTGCCGATGCCGCTGGGATCGTCGTCGGCCGCTCCGGTGACGAGACCCGGCCCGAGCCGCGAAATCCACGATCGTTCGGTACGGTCGGCAACCGCGGATTCTGGTTCGAGACTCTTTTCGCCCGTCATGCCTTTGCCTTGCGGTGTCGTAACGCTGAGTCTGTCCACGCAAGCGCCGTACCGGGAGGGCCTTCACTTCCGGACCAGGCTCACCTGGCCGTTGCGCTCGAGAATCGCGGAGCGCACGCCGTCCAGGTCGGGCGCGTTGAGTTCCAGGCGTGCGGCTTCCATGATGTCCGACTCGGTAGTGAGCGCGGCAGACATCTGTTCGCGGTTGAAGACGCCATCGCGATAGAGTTCGCGTTCGACGCCGACCACCCATGATTCCAGCGCTCTCGAGCGAACGCAGAGCCATCCGAGCGCGCGATGAAGGAGGACCATGACAAGGGACGCGGCGAGGGTGGCGACTGCAGGGGACGCCCCCACGATCGCCCGGCTCAAGGTCGCCCCTAGCAGGATGGCGACGACGTAGTCGAACGGCGAGCGCTGTCCGAAAGACCGGCGGCCCGATATGCGAATGAGGAGGAGTGCCACGAAAAACACGGCGACGGTGCGCGCGATCATTTGCAGCGGATCGAGATCACGCCCCTGGCCGAAAATGGTTATGACCATGTTCATCTGCGTTCCCCCTTCGAGCTTGGCGATCTGTCTGCCAACCTCTCTTGTGCCCGGGACGGATTTGCGGTGTCTCCTGGAACCGTGCGACCGGAAACGCAATTGCCGTGCCCATGGGCGTGCGCTATCAGGTTCGCGCGCTGCGCGCGGCATGCCTTTGCGCGGCTAGACTAGCGAGCGTGTCTTTTGCGGCGGCTTGGCTCAGCCGCCTGGAGGCGCCCGGGTTTTCCGGGTTTGCCAATTCAGGCGCTGGCGGACGGCCTGCGCGCCCGCAGGCGCGGGTGGAAAGTGCAGTGACGCTCACCGGGCGTGGGCCGGAACATACGCGTCCGGCTTGCCGCGCCGACGCGCGCCGCGGTCTATCGATGCAGCCACTTCCGCCCCGAAAAGGAACGTGGCCGCCGAAAAGAACAGCCACATCATGAGGACTGCGAGCGAACCCGCGGCGCCGAACTCGTTGGCCGTGCCGGCGCGCGCGAGGTAGAGCCCGAAGAGATGCCGGCCGACGCTGAACAACACCGCGGCCACGGTGCCTCCCCATAGCGCGTGTCTGAGCGGCACGTGGGCGTCCGGCATGAATTTCATCAGCGACGCGAACGCGGCGGCCAGCACGACGAGCGCAACTGCCGTGTGCGCGAGTTGAGCGATGACGGCGAGGGGAGAATCGCCGAACAGATGATCGCCGAGCCATTCCAGCGCCGCGTCGAGCACGAGCGATACGACGAGCAGGAACCCCACACCCATGACCATGCCCAGCGACATGAGGCGCGCCCGGATGAGCATCGTCACGCTGCTGCGATTCTTGAGCGCGAGTTCGTCGAAAACGACGTTCAGCGCGGTGTTCAGCGAGGTGAACGTGGCGGAGGCGCCCACGGCGAGCAGCACGACGGAAAGCGTGGTGGCGACGCCGCCCTGGCCCGAGCGATGTGCGTGCTCGACGATCGCCTGCATCGCCGCCGCCGCATCGTTTCCCATGAGATTGTGGATCTGTCCGAAGAGCTGGCCGCGCGCCGCGTCCTTGCCGAACACCCATCCCGCGATGGCGAGCACGATCAGCAAGGTGGGGGCGAGCGAGAAAGCCGAGAAGAACCCGACGCTGGCCGCGAGCGTCGCGCAGCGGTCATTGCCGAACCGCTTGACGGCTTCCAGCGTGGTGGACCAGCAGAGGCGAAGGCTGGTCCAGACGCGCTCGATGTGAAGGAGGCGGCGTCCGCGCATCGCATGGCGCTCCAGATGCCCCGCCTTGACGCGGGGCTGATCGGGCCGCGACAGAGCACGATAAAGAGAGTACCGGCGAACCGGTACTCCGTTTTACCGTGGCTGGCGTTGCAGCGCCCGGCGCTGCGTGGGCCTAGATATCCGTCGGTCTTTGCGGAGAGACGGACCCGTACTCAGACGGCTCGGTTGCCATCCAGTACGGACGGCGGTTGTAGTACTCGTGCAACTGGGTGCCCCAGGTGACATCGGCCATCGAAGGCCAGTGATCCTTGTCGAAACCCGGGTCGTCCTTGATGCGCTGCGCGGGAATGTCGACCCGGAAGCACTTCTCGGCGGTGTCCAGCGTCAGTGCGTTCCAGGGGATCGCATGGAGCGTGTTACCCATGCCGAGAAAACCGCCCTCGGAAAGGACGGCATACGCGACCCGTCCACTGCGCACGTCGAGCATGATGTCGGAGATTTTTCCGACATGCTCGCCATCCGCGGTAATGACCTTGTTGCCGTCGAGCGTGGCAGCGGCCATGACTTCCGGTCCCGGACCTTCTCCGATGCCGCCGCCGGTGATTTTCGCGCCCGAGCCGGGCGCTTGAGGATTGAGGTTTGCCATTTCGCTTCCTCCTGGTGGTTAGCAGGCGACGGCTTAGCGCATTTCTCGTGCCGCGAAGTCGAAACCCTCTCGGGACAAACCCGCTGGCACGGGCATTCGGCGTGCTGGGTTCATGAGCAGTGGAAGCGGTTCGAATCGGCGCATCGGGACACCGCGCTGGATGGGGGAGGACAAACGTGGCAAAAGTGCTGATCGTGGACGACGACTCGCAACTGATGGAAGCGACGGCGGCGCTACTGGAATCAGGGGGACACACGGCCGTCCGTGCGAGGAACGGGGCAGAGGGGCTTCGTCAGGCGAAGGCGCAAGCGATCGATCTCGTGGTGACGGACTACATGATGCCGGTGATGGACGGCTTGCAACTCGCGCGCGCAATTGCTTCCGACCCGGCACTGTCGGGCTTGCCCGTCGTGCTCGTTTCCGCCGTTGCAACGGCTCGTTCGGCTACGGCAGTGAGCGCGTGCCTGCGCAAGCCATTCGCTGCTTCGCAGCTTCTCGAGCTTGTCACGCGGTTGGCAGTGCACCGACCGTGATTCGAGCTTGTCCGCAGCGCCTCCAGCCGGCGTTCGCCCTACGCACGAGAGGCATGCCGATTGCTGCCCGCTTCGCGCAAGGGATGGTGCAACGGATGGAGGCCATCAGTGGCAACAAAGCAAAAGCATGCCGAAAGCGGCGGCCTGCGCGGTGCGGGTTCGGGTTCCGCCGCGCGCCCCATCATCCGGCAAACTGGCGCAGGCGAACTTCCGGCGAGCCTTCGCTATGTCGACGACTCGCGTCCCGGCTTCACGCGAAAGCGGACGAACGGCGCCTTTGCCTACTTCGACACAGAGGGCAAGCGAATCGACGACGAAGGGCACATTCGACGCATCGCTTCGCTGGCCATCCCACCCGCCTACACCGACGTCTGGATCTGCCCCGATCCGCGAGGGCACGTCCAGGCGACGGGTCGCGACGCGCGCGGTCGCAAGCAATATCGTTATCACCCGCAGTGGCGGGAAACGCGTGACGCCACCAAGTACGAACGGATGCTGGCCTTCGGCGCGGTGCTGCCGAAGCTGCGCGCGCAGGTGAAGCGCGACCTCGCGCTCGACGGCATGCCCCGCAACAAGGTGCTGGCCACGGTCGTGCGCTTGCTCGATACGACGCTGATCCGCGTGGGCAGCGAGGAATACGCGCGCGAGAACCGCTCGTATGGCTTGACGACACTGCGCAAACGGCATCTGAAGATCTCCGCCGATACGCTGCGTCTGAAGTTTCGCGGCAAGAGCGGCATCGAACACGACGTCGCCGTGACCGATGCGCACGTCGCGCGGATCGTGAAGCGTTGCATGGACCTGCCGGGCCAGGATCTTTTCCAGTATCTCGATGCAGACGGCGTGCGCCACTCGGTCGGCTCATCGGACATCAACGACTATCTGCGCGAGGTAACCGGTGCAGATTTTACGGCGAAGGACTACCGCACATGGGCGGGCAGCGTTTTCGCGCTGGCGGCGCTCAGAAAGCTGCAATGGGAAACGGTGACCGAGGCGCACAAGCACGTCGTCGGCACGATCCGGGACGTCGCCCAACTGCTGCGCAACACGCCGGCCGTTTGCCGGAAGTGCTATGTGCATCCCGCTGTCATCGAGGCGTTCGAGGCGGGCGAACTGGCGGGAACGCTTTCCGAAACGCGCCGGCGCGGGCTCAAGGTCGACGAGGCCGCGCTGCTCATCTTCCTGCAGCGAGACGCGAAGCGGCGCGCGCGCGAGGCGGCGCGTGGCAAGGGCGCGCCATCGAGCGACCCGCGCCTTACCCGCCTGCTGGCCGAATCGAGCCGTAAAGCCCGCGCCGCCGGTTCGAAGGTGCGGGGCCGGACGGCGCCGTCGCAAGCGCCGGCGCCCTCGCCGAAAGCGGCAGCCGCTGCAAAGAAGCCGTCGCGTGCGCGATGCGCCAGCGCGCTCGCGGCTGGATGAGGGGCTCACTAAGCGGCTCACTAAGCGGCTCACTAAGCGGCTCACTGAGCGGCTGATCGGGCGGCCGACTGCGCGCTGCGGCGGCATCGTCCGGCCCCGCGCGCGCATCCCGGCGCGGTGCCTGGATCTCCAGGGTCATGGTTTGAGCACGACCTTGATGCAACCGTCCGCTTTTTCGCGGAACGTCTTGTACATCGCCGGCCCTTCTTCAAGGGGAACGGTATGCGTGATGACGAACGACGGATCGATCTGGCCTTCCTCTATGCGCCGCAAGAGGTCGGAGGTCCAACGGTTCACGTGCGTCTGTCCCATGCGGAACGTGAGCCCCTTGTTCATTGCGGCGCCGAACGGAATCTTGTCGAGCACGCCGCCGTAGACGCCCGGAATCGAGAGCGTCCCCGCTGGCCGGCAGACGTAGATCATTTCACGCAGCACGTGCGGACGATCCGTTTCGAGCATGACGGCCTGCTTCACGCGGTCATACATGGAATCGAGCGAGCGCGACACGTGCGATTCCATTCCCACCGCATCGATGCACTTTTCCGGTCCTTTCCCGTTCGTCAGTTCCTTCAGGCGATCAAGTACGCTTTCCTCGTCGAAGTTGATGGGTATGGCGCCGCCGCCGCTCGCCATGACGAGGCGCTCGGGCACGCGGTCGATCACGATGACCTGCTTTGCGCCGAGCATGACGGCGCTGCGCACGGCCATTTGACCCACGGGGCCCGCGCCCCAGATCGCGACCGTATCGGTGGGTTGAATCTCGCACTGAACGGCGGCCTGCCAGCCGGTGGGCAAGATGTCGCTCAGAAATAGCAGCCGTTCGTCGGAAAGACCATCGGGAACCTTGATGTGCGTGCGCTCGGCGAATGGCACCCGCACATATTCCGCTTGCCCGCCCGCATAACCGCCCGTGAGATGCGAATAGCCGAAAAGCCCCGCCGTGGTATGGCCGAAGACCTTTTCGGCCTTTTCACGGTTGCGGTTGCTTCGTTCGCATACCGAAAAATTTCCACGCCTGCATTGATCGCATTCGCCGCAGACGATCGTAAACGGCACGACCACGCGATCGCCTGGTTTCAGATTCCGGGTTTCGCGACCGACTTCGACGACTTCGCCCATGAACTCGTGTCCGAGGATATCGCCGTGCTCCATGGTCGGCATCAACCCGTCGAAGAGGTGCAGGTCGGATCCGCATATCGCACAGGTGGACACCTTCACGATGGCGTCGCGTCCGTCTTCGATCACGGGATCCGGAACGGTGTCGCAACGCACGTCGTGTTTTCCATGCCAACGTAGAGCTCGCATCGCAGGTTCTCCTTTCTGGTCGAAGCGCACGCGCGCTTCGCCGGCGCTGGCGCATCGACCATTCCCGGCACGCGCCTCCCAATGGGGCGAACACGTAGTTGATGCCTCTTCGCAGTCCGTTTGCGAGGAATGCGCCTTGCTGGGCGACGTGACCACTGCAACGGAGGTTGAAATGGCGAAGAAGGCGAGTGACACGAAGAACGCAGCCGGCAAGTCCGAATCCATGGGCGATGAGGCTGCCGAGCGGTTTCCGGCGGAGGAAGAACCGATCGAGAGCGCCGGCGCGACGAGCCCGGACCCGTCAGACGGCAACAGCGAACAAGAGGCGCGCATCCGGCGACGCGCTTACGAGTTGTGGGAGGAGGCCGGCTCTCCGGAGAGCCACACCGACGAATACTGGCATCGTGCCAAAGAGGAAATTTCGGATCGGGAATCGCAAGGCGGCGAGCAAGGGGGTGTCAAATAGCGCTTGAGGATGTCCGAGGCGGATGATGTCCCGGACCGAATGGGCGCGCGCCCACAATCACTGGATAGGAGCGGAAACGGGCCATGAAAGACAGCACGCAAGATCGAGAGGTGGAGGACGAGGCCACGCGCGAGTGGCAACGGTCGGTGATCGCCGAACTGGGCGTCGAGCCCGGCTTCGACGCCGGATCGGAATGCGCCAGCCGCGTTCGTTTTCTGGCTGACTACCTCGCGGCGAACTCGCTCAATACCTATGTGCTCGGCATCAGCGGCGGGGTGGATTCCAGCGCGGCTGGGCGGCTGGCGCAGTTGGCCGTCGAACAGTTGCGCGGGCAGGGAAGGGAAGCCCACTTCCTCGCCGTCCGGCTCCCCTACGGCGAGCAGCGCGACGAAGAAGACGCCCGGCAAGCGCTGCGGTTCATTCGCCCCGACGAGACGTTGACCGTCGATATCCGACCTGCCGCCGACGCGATGCTTGCGTCGCTCAAGGCGGCCGGCGCCCAGTTCACCGACGACTTCCACGAAGACTTCGTGCTGGGCAACATCAAGGCGCGCCAGCGCATGATCGCGCAGTACGCCATCGCCGGCGCGCGGCGCGGAATCGTGATCGGAACCGATCACGCGGCCGAATCGGTGATGGGCTTTTTCACGAAGTTCGGCGACGGCGGCGCCGACATCCTCCCGCTCTCGGGCTTGAACAAGCGGCGGGTGCGCGCGCTCGCAAGGGCGCTCGGCGCCGATGAGCGGCTGGTCAACAAAGCCGCGACTGCGGATCTCGAAACGCTCACCCCGCAGAAACCGGACGAAGACAGCTACGGCATCCGCTACGACGACATCGACGACTTCCTGGAGGGCAAGCCGGTGTCCGCGGAGGTGCTTGCGACGATCCGGCGGTTCTACACAGCGACGCGTCACAAGCGGGCCTTGCCCGTGAGCGTCGTGACGCCGGGCTGAGCCAGTGCCGAGGAACAGGGAGACGAGCCATGGGTATCGAACACGATGTCGTTGCGCTCTTGACCTCGGCGGATCGCAAGCTGGCGACCGCCGAGTCATGCACGGGCGGATTGATCGCATCCGCGCTGGCTTCCGTGCCGGGGTGCGGTGCATGCCTCGACGTCGGATTCGTTGCTTATTCGCCCAGCGGAAAAGGCGGCTTCCTCGGCGTGCGCGAGGAAACGATGGAGCGGTACGGACTCACGAGTGAAGAGGTCGCGCGCGAAATGGCCGAGGGCGCGCTGGCGGCGCAGGGATGCACCGCGGATATGGCCGTGTCCAACACCGGCGTTGCGGATAGCGTAGGCGACGGACAGGGGCCGCCGGCCGGCACCCAGTGCTTCGCCTGGTCCTGGCGTTCGAAGGACGGGCGGTGCGTGACCTTCTCCGACACCCAACGTTTTTCCGGCTCACGCAATGAGATCCGCGAGGCTGCAGCGCAATACGCGCTCTCGCGCATCGAGCATTACTTCAAGCTGCTTGACGTGCACCGTGAGTGAGCCTCACCTCCGCGCCACGGATCGCTGCGATTCCCTCCTTGGGAATGTGCGTTGCGCTATGCGGCTGTCCACTCGTCCGGTAAGGATGGCAGCGACGAGCGGACGCCGGAGCGCGAGGCCGGGACCATTTCTCTGCCTGAACGACACGCAGGTGTTCGCGCCTTTTTCACGATCCAGGAGCAGCGATGAACATTCCAGACCCAGGCGCAGGGCGCCCCGATGAGAAAGACGAATCCAGCCAGCAACCCGAGGACGATACAGGCACGTTCAAAACCGACGTCTCCGAAACCGACGACGAAGGAACGACGGTGCGAGAGGCGGAGGTGCGAGAAGACGATTTGAGCGAAACCGGCAAGTCCAACCCGGGCTCCGAGTAACGGCCTGTCGAAGTCCTCCAAAGCCCGCGCCACGAAGCGCTTTCACCGGCGGCTCGGGCGGTATCGTCCACACGCCTCGTGCGCGGGCAGCAGCAGGACCCAAGGAGAAGGAAACCCTCAGTGCGGGAAACGACTGACCGCAAGCCGGCGGGATCGCTGAATATCGAGCAGTGAATCAGCAGCATGCTGTTGCTGAGCCAGCAACTGGCGCGAGCCGTTGCCGCGTCTCCCATCCCTGTTGCTGAACGGACGATTGGCATGGCTTCTGCTTTATCGGTAAGGAACGAGGCCCATTCGCGGGCCATTCATCAAGCCGATATCTGGAGCACACATGACCGCATTGAATCTCGCCAGCAGGGGAATCGTCACGCCCGCTTTATCGCTGGGCACGGATTACGAGCGCCTCGCCTCGCGATTTCGGCCGATCTTCGCCCGCATCGCGGAGGGCGCGCTGGCGCGCGAGCGCGATCGCAGTTTGCCGTATGAGCAGATCGAATGGCTCAGGGCCGCCGGATTCGGCGCGGTTCGCGTGCCAGTCGAGCAGGGCGGCGCGGGCGCTTCGCTGCCGCAATTGATTCAGCTTCTGATCGAACTGGCCGAAGCCGACTCCAACCTGCCCCAGGCGCTGCGCGGCCATTTCGCGTTCGTCGAAGACCGCCTCAACGCCGAGCCCGGCCCGGCGCGCGATGTCTGGTTCGCGCGATTCGTTGCGGGCGAACTGGTCGGCAATGCCTGGACCGAGGTCGGCAGCGTCGCGATCGGCGACGTGATCACGCGCGTGTCGCGTGACGGCGGGCGCTGGGTCGTCAATGGCGAGAAGTACTACAGCACGGGCAGCATCTTCGCCGACTGGATCGACGTCTTCGCACGCCGCGAAGACACGGGCGAGGACGTGATCGCGGCCGTGCGCGCGAGGCAGCCCGGCGTGACGCATCGCGACGATTGGGACGGCTTCGGACAGCGTACGACGGGCAGCGGTACGACGACATTCGCAGCGGCCGAGGTGGACGAGATCGACATCATCGACTTCGGTGCGCGCTTCAAATACCAGACGGCGTTCTACCAGCTCGTGTTGCTGGCGGTCCTCGCGGGCGTGGGCCGCGCCGCGCTGCGCGACATCTCGCACGAGGTACGATCGCGCCGGCGCATCTTCAGCCACGGCAATGCGCCGTCGTTCGCGCAGGATCCGCAGGTGCAGCAGGTGGTGGGGCAGGTCTCGTCGCTCGTGTTCGCGGCCGAGGCCACGGCCGTTCGCGCGGCGCAGGCTTCGCAGCGCGCCTACGAGGCGCGCTTCGGCGGAGATGCACAGGCCGAACACGAAGCGAACGTCGATGCCGAGCTGGACTCCGCGCGCGGCCAGAGCGTGATCGCCGATCTCGTGCTGCGTGCCACGACACTGCTGTTCAACGCGCTCGGCGCTTCAGGCACGAGCGAGCAGAAGCGTCTCGATCGCCACTGGCGCAACGCACGCACGGCGGCCTCGCACAATCCCATCGTCTTCAAGGAGCGTATCGTGGGCGACCGCGAGATCAACGGGACCGAGCCCCCCTATGTCTGGGCGATCGGCGCCGGTCCCGCCGCTCAGCAGAAAGCGGCCTGAGCGCGGCGGTATCGTGCCGTCCCGTGGACGGCACTACTTCGCGGCGGCGATTTCCTTAGTGCGGATCAGCCGCGCGCGCAAGACGTTGCGGCTGATGCCGAGCAGCCTCGCGGCCTGAATCTGGTTGCGGTGGCTGTACTCGAACGCCGTGCGCATCACCGTGTCCTCGATCTGTTCGAAGAGATTTTCGTGCTCGCCATTGAAGAGTTCGAGCAGCGCGGTTTCGAGCGCATGATGCGGACCGTTCGGTAGACCGCTCGGCGCGCAGCTGCCAGCCGTCGCCGCGATGCCGGACGAGAACAGATGCAGGTCGCCGTCCTGGAGGGCGTCGTGGCGGCTCACGAGCAGCGCGTGATGGATCACGTTCTCCAGTTCGCGAATGTTGCCCGGCCAGCTATACGCCAGCAGCTTCTGCTCGGCGCGCGGGGAGATCGTGCGCGGCCCGTAGCCGAGCCGCCCGCGGTAGTCCTCGATGAAGTAGCGGGCGAGCGGCAGGATGTCGCCGGTACGCTCGCGCAGCGTGGGAATCGCGAGTTGAACGACGTTGAGCCGGTAGAACAAGTCGCTGCGGAAATGCCCGGCGGCCACCGCGTGCTGCAGATGGACGTTCGTCGCGGCCACGACGCGTACGTCTATCGGGATGCCGCGCCGGGATCCGAGCCGCACCACCTCGCGCTCCTGCAGCACGCGCAGCAGCTTGACCTGCATCGAGAGCGGCAAGTCGCCGATCTCGTCGAGGAACAGCGTGCCGCCGTTGGCCGCCTCGAACCAGCCCGGCTTGGCGTTGAACGCGCCGGTGAAGGCGCCTTTCTCATGTCCGAACAGTTCGCTTTCGACGAGTGTTTCGGAGAACGCGCCGCAGTTGACGGCGACGAAGGGCTTGTCGCGCCGCTCGCTCAGGCTGTGCACGTGGCGCGCCACCAGTTCCTTGCCCGTGCCGGTCTCGCCGATGATCAGGATATTCGCGTCGCTCGGCGCGACCAGCTCGATGCGTTCGAGCAGCCTGATCGAACGGGGATCGACGAAAACCTGCGCGCGTGCGCGGATCGCGGTGGTGAGCGCATGCTTGTGCGGCAAAGTCAGGACGGAGACGGGGTCGTGGCGGTCTGCTTCGGCCTCGTCGGACCATGCGTTGGGGAGCGTGTGGTTCATGAGTAGAAGCTCGGCGTGCGATAGGTTCGATTGAGCGCCCGGTCGTCGGTCTCGCGCCTCTTGAAGGCGAGCGGATCGTGCAGCGAACGACGGTGTGACCGGTTGGCGCGGCACGACAGGTGTGCTGCAGGATCAGCACAGTGTTCAAGGTTTTGGCCGCGGAGAGAAGCGAGGATTTCTCATAACCTAATCACAGTGCTGCGATAGCAGCAGCGTGACCGGGGCCAAGCTTCCTGGCGCGCTTCCATTCGTTTGGCGAGCCGGTGCTGCTGCGTCAGAAGCAGCGAAGAAGCAGCGCTGTTGCCCGCGCTTCATCACGTTCCTGCATATCGATTCGAGCGTCGCTGCAATGTGCTTATCAGGTGCATTTCCGGCTCCTGGACACCGGTCTCGCAGGAAAAATCGCTGCTACGCCGGCCGTCCCGACACGCCCCGCTTGTTCGAACACTTTGGCACGGTACTTGCCTTTACCTCCTGACGGGACCGATCAGGCATGCCCCGGTTAATCAAGGAATCCTTATGAGCCAGAAGTACAAAGTGGTGGCGGTATCAGGCAGCTTGCAGCGGCCGTCGCGCACGCTGGCGCTGGTGCAGTCGTTGCTGACCGCGCTGGAGGCCGCGCTGCCTGTCGAGATCCGCGTGATCGAGCTGGGCGAGATCGCGGGACGGCTCTCCGGTGCGCTCACGCGTGCGCAGGTGCCGGCCGATATCGAGGAACACATCCGCGCGATCGAGACCGCCGACCTCGTGATCGCGGCGAGCCCGGTCTATCGAGCCTCGTACACAGGGCTGTTCAAGCATCTCTTCGATCTCGTGCATCACGAGGCCCTGATCGACGTGCCGGTCCTGCTGGCCGCCACCGGCGGCAGCGATCGCCATGCGCTGGTCATCGATCATCAACTGCGACCGCTCTTCAGCTTCTTCCAGGCGCGCACGCTGCCGATCGGCGTGTACGCCTCCGAACACGATTTCGATCGCTACGAGATCGCGAACGAGGCCTTGCGCGCCCGCATCGCACTCGCCATCGAACGCGCGGCGCCGCAACTGCGCGTGCGTGCGGAAAACGTCACCGCGGCGCTTGCCGCCTGAATCCAAAGCCCAACGAGGAACCTTCAATGAGCCAGACTTCCCACACGAACGACGCCGTCAAATTCGCCTACTGGGTGCCGAATGTGAGCGGCGGCCTCGTCGTCAGCACGATCGAGCAGCGCACCGACTGGAGCCTCGAATACAACCAGCGTCTCGCGCAGACCGCCGAGCGGGCGGGCTTCGAATACGCGCTGAGCCAGATTCGCTTCACGGCCGGCTATGGCGCCGAGCATCAGCACGAGTCGGTGTCGTTCAGTCAGGCGCTGCTGCAGTCGACCACCCGGCTCAAGGTGCTCGCGGCGATCCTGCCCGGGCCGTGGCATCCGGCCGTCGTCGCCAAGCAGATCGCCACCATCGACCACATTTCGAACGGCCGCATTGCGATCAACGTCGTGAGCGGCTGGTTCAAGGGCGAGTTCACCGCGATCGGCGAGCCGTGGCTCGAGCACGACGAGCGTTATCGCCGCTCGAACGAGTTCATCCGCGCGCTCAAGGGCATCTGGACCGAGGACAACTTCACGTTCAAGGGCGACTTCTATCGATTCAACAACTACACGCTGAGTCCGAAGCCGGTGCAAAAGCCCCATCCCGAGATTTTCCAGGGCGGCAGTTCGCGCGCGGCGCGCGACAACGCGGCGAGCGTATCGGACTGGTACTTCACGAACGGCAATACGCCCGAAAATCTCAAGGCGCAGATCGACGATATCCGCGCGAAGGCGGCCCAGAACAACCATCAGGTGCGTATTGGCGTGAACGCGTTCGTGATCGCGCGCGATACCGAAGAAGAAGCGAAAGCGGTGCTCGACGACATCATCAGGCACGCGCACGTCGAGGCCGTGCACGCGTTCGGCGATGCGGTCAAGCAAGCGGGCAGCGCTTCGCCGGAAGGCGAGGGCAACTGGGCCAAATCGACCTTCGAGGATCTCGTCCAGTACAACGACGGCTTCCGCACGAACCTGATCGGCACGCCGCAGCAGATTGCCGAGCGCATCGTCGAGCTCAAGTCGATCGGCGTCGATCTCGTGCTGACCGGCTTCCTGCATTTCATCGAGGAAGTCGAGTATTTCGGCCAGAAGGTGTTGCCGCTCGTGCGCGAACTCGAAGCGCAGCGGCAGAAGCAGGCCGCCTGAAGCAAGCGGCGGCGGGGCGTGGCCGGGCGCGCGAGCGGACACGGCCACCCGGAACACAAAAACGCCATCCGAAGGGGTGAATCAGCATGACGCAAGCCTCGACGGTCTTGCTTGCGCTCGACGGCATTTCCGTGTCGTTCGGGGGCGTCAAGGCCATTTCCGATATCAGTTTCGAAGTCGCGGCAGGCGAGATCTGCGCGCTGATCGGCCCCAACGGCGCGGGCAAGAGTTCGCTGCTGAACGTGATCAATGGTGTTTATCGCCCGCAGCAGGGCACGCTGCGTTTCGATGGCCACGCCTGGCGGCGCATGGACGCGTACGACGCCGCGCATCGCGGCATCGCGCGCACCTTCCAGAATCTCGCGCTGTTCAGGCGCATGAGCGTGTTCGACAACGTGCTCACGGGCCGCAACCTGCATCGCCGCAGCACGTGGCTCGAGCAGACGCTGCACGTGGGCCGCGCGGCACGGGACGAAGCCGACCAGCGCGAGCGCGCGGAGCGCGTGATCGAAGCGCTGGACTTGCAGCCATGGCGCGATAGCGTGGTGGGCACCTTGTCGTACGGGTTGCAGAAGCGCGTCGAGCTGGCGCGCGCGCTGGCCGCCGAACCGCGCCTGCTGCTGCTCGACGAGCCCATGGCCGGCATGAATGCCGACGAGAAGCACGCGATGGCCGGTTACGTGCTGTATGCCAACGAACATCTGGGCGTCACGGTCGTGCTGATCGAGCATGACATCGGCGTGGTGATGGGCCTGTCCGATCACGTGGTGGTGCTCGATTACGGCAAGAAGATCGCCGACGGCAGGCCCGACGAAGTCCGCACGAACCCGGACGTGCTGGCGGCCTATCTCGGCACACGTCATTGAGAGGCGAGGGACATGGGATTTTTCTTCGAGGTGCTGGTGGGCGGCTTGCTCGCGGGCGTGATGTATTCGCTGGTCGCGATCGGCTTCGTGCTGATCTACAAGGCGTCGGGCATCTTCAACTTCGCGCAGGGCTCGCTCGTGCTGTTCGGCGCGCTGACCTACGTGAGCCTCGTCGAGCGCGGCTGGAATCCGTGGTTGTCGTTCGTCGCGACGCTTGCCGCGCTCGTGCTGATCGCGATCGCAACGGGGCGCTTCGTGCTGCGGCCGCTCGTCAACCGTGCGCCGATCGTCCTCTTCATGGCCACCCTCGGCCTGAGCCTGATTCTCGAAGGTGCGGCGCAGCTCATCTGGGGCGCGCAGGTGCACGGGCTCGACCTTGGTATCGACGACCGGCCGCTGCACCTGGCCGGCGTGATGGCGAGCCGTTTCGATCTGTTCGCGGCCGCCACCGCGGGCGGACTCGTGCTTGCGCTCTCGCAACTCGCGAAGCGCTCGCGCTTCGGCCTGTCGCTGCGCGCCGTGGCCGACGATCCGCTCGCCGCGTTCGCGGTCGGCGTGCGGCTGCCGCGCATCTGGGCGATCGTCTGGGCGCTGGCTGGCTTCGTCAGCCTGGTCGCGGGCCTGCTCTGGGGCGCGCGGCTCGGCGTGCAGTTCTCGTTGTCGCTGGTCGTGCTCAAGGCGTTGCCCGTGCTCATCATCGGCGGGTTCTCCTCGATCGGCGGCGCGATCGTCGCAGGCCTGCTGGTCGGCGCGACGGAAAAGCTGGCCGAGGTCTATGCGGGCGCAGTGATCGGCGACGGCATCGAGAACTGGTTCCCTTATCTGCTTGCCATGCTATTCCTGCTCGCGCGCCCGTCCGGCCTGTTCGGCGAGGCGGCCGTCGAGCGCGTTTGAGGAAACCGTGATGGAACTGACCCGTACCCTTGCCGAACCGCGCCGGGTGAACCTGCGCCAACTGAGCGTGCCGCTCGCGACGGCGCTCGTCGCATTCGCCGGCGTGCCGCTCGTGGCGAACGACTACTGGCTGAACGCGATCCTCGTGCCGTTCCTCATCCTCTCGCTAGCCGGACTCGGCCTGAACCTGCTGACCGGCTATGCGGGGCAACTGTCGCTCGGCTCGGCCGCGTTCATGTCGATCGGCGCCTACGCGACCTACAACCTGCTCGTGCGCGTGCCCGCGCTGCCGCTGCCGCTCGCGCTCTTGTTCGGCGGCCTCTTCAGCGCAGGGGCCGGCGTGCTGTTCGGCCTGCCGAGCCTGCGCATCAAAGGCTTCTACCTGATCGTCTCGACGCTGGCCGCGCAGTTCATCGTGGTCTGGCTGTTCACGCGCGTGGGCTGGTTTTCCAACTACGACACTTCAGGCGTGCTGAACGCACCCCAGCTCGCAATAGGGCACTGGCGCATCGACACGCCGGTGTCGCGCTACCTGTTCGTGCTCGGCGTCGCGACGGTGCTCTTCGCATTCGGCGCGAGCCTCGTGCGCAGCGAACTGGGCCGGCGCTGGATGGCCGTGCGCGACATGGAGGCAGCCGCGCGCGTGATCGGCATTCCGGTGGGCCGCAGCAAGCTGCTGGCCTTCGCGCTGAGTTCCTTCGTGCTCGGCATCGCGGGCGCGCTGTGGGCCTTCGCGTATCTCGGCACGATCGAGCCTGATGGCTTCAACCTGAATCTCTCTTTCCAGGTGCTGTTCATCATCATCATCGGCGGCATGGGCAGCATCTCGGGCAACTTCCTGGGCGCGGCCTTCATCGTGCTGCTGCCGATCCTGCTTTCGAACGCGGCGGGTGCGCTGGCGCAGGCGGGCATCGGCGCGGACCAGGTGCAGAACCTGCAGAAGATCGTGTTCGGCACGCTGATCATCGTCTTCCTGATCAAGGAACCGGAAGGCCTCGCGAGGCTCGTGCAGATCGTCCGCCAACGCCGATCGAAGCAAACCTGATTCATTCGTTTTCGTCGTTTCTTTTATCGTTCATGGAATATTTGGTTATGCAAAATAATGCTATTCGTTCTGAGCGTCCTCTTCGCGCCGTTGGCGCGAAATGGGGGAAATGGTCCTCTGCCTTCGTTGCCGCGCTCGCGCTCACAATCGGCGCTCTGCCTCAAGCGCATGCTGCGGGAGAGGAATACTTTCCGCTGCAAAGCTATCGGGTCGGCCCTTATGCGGCTGGCGGCAGCGGATTTTTTGGCGGCTTCATCGATTATCTGCAACTGATCAATGCGCGCGACGGCGGCGTCAACGGCGTCAAGCTCGTATGGAAGGAGTGCGAGACCGAGTACGTGGTGGAGAAGGGGGTGGAGTGCTATGAGCGTCTGAAGAAGGGCGGCCCCGACGGCGCGCCGACCGCGGCCACGAACCCGTTGTCGGTCGGCATCGCCTACGCGACGCTCGACCGTTCCACGGCCGACAAGATTCCGCTCATCACGATCAACCACGGCCGCACCGATTCGACCGACGGCGCGGTGTTTCCCTACGTGTTCCCGCTGCAGTTGAATCCGTACAGCGAGGTCTCGGCGATCGTCAACTACATCGGGCAGCGTTCCGGCGGACTCGCCGCGCTCAAGGGCAAGAAGATCGTCGTGCTCTATCACGGCTCGCCGTATGGCCGCGAGACGATTCCCGTCGTGGATCTGCTCGCGAAGAAGTACGGTTTCGACGTGACCCAGATCGAGGTTCCGCACCCCGGCAACGAACAGGGTTCGCAGTGGCTGAAGATTCACCAGATCAATCCTGACTGGGTCATCCTGCGCGGCTGGGGCGTGATGAACCCCGTGGCGATCAAGACTGCGCAGAAGGTCGGCTATCCGGTCGATCACATCATCGGCAACATCTGGAGCAACTCCGAGGAAGACGTGCGTCCGGCGGGCGACGCGGCCAAGGGCTTCATTTCGATCACGACGCACCCCTCGGGCACGGACTACCCGGTGCTGCAGGCGATCAACCAGTACGTGGTCAAGCCGGGTAACGGCAACCTCAAGGATGCGTCGCGCTTCGGCACCGTCTATTACAACCTGGGTGTGGTGAACGGCATTCTGAACGTCGAGGCGGTGCGCGTCGCGCAGCGCAAGTTCGGCAACAAGCCGCTGACGGGTGAGCAGGTGCGCTGGGGCTTCGAGCATCTGGATCTCGACGATGCGCGCCTCAAGCAACTCGGCGCGCTGGGTCTTGTCCAGCCGCTCAAGCTGACCTGCTCGGACCACGAGGGCGGCGGCGCGGTGCGCTTTCAGCAATGGGACGGCCAGAAGTGGAACGTGATCAGCAACTGGGTTCAGGCCGACCGCGCGTTGCTGCGTCCGATCATCGAGAAGTCGGCCCTGTCCTATGCGAAGGAAAAGGGCATTACGCCGCGCGATTGCAGCAAGGACCTCTGACATGACGAGCACCCCGATCCTGCAGGTCGACGAGATCGCCGTGACTTATAGCCAGATCATCCCCGCCTTGCGCGGGGTGTCGCTGGCGGTGCCGGAAGGCGCGATCGTCGCGCTCCTTGGCGGCAACGGTGCGGGCAAGACGACCACGCTCAAGGCGATCTCGAACCTCGTGCGTGCCGAGCGCGGCGAGCTGACGGGCGGACGCATCGTCTATCGCGGCGCAGATGTCACACGCGTGGAGCCGTGGACACTGGTCGAGCGCGGGCTCGTTCAGGTGCTGGAGGGCCGACGCTGTTTCGCGCATCTGTCGGTCGAGGAGAACCTGCGGATCGGGGCATTCGCGCGGCGGCCGCGGCGCGCGGAGATCGGGGCGGACATCGAGCGGATCTACGCGATCTTTCCGCGTTTGAAGGTAAAGCGGCAGACGCCGGCCGGCTTGACGTCGGGCGGCGAGCAGCAGATGGTGGCGATCGGCCGGGCGCTGATGGCGCGTCCAGCGCTCGTCCTGCTCGACGAGCCTTCGATGGGGCTGGCGCCGCTCGTCGTGGAGGAGATCTTCGAGATCGTTGCGGCGCTCAACCGCGACGAGGGCGTGAGCTTCCTGCTTGCCGAGCAGAACGCGACGATGGCGCTGCGTTACGCCCACTACGGGTATGTGCTCGAAGGGGGACGCGTCGTGGCACAGGGCGCGTCGGCCGAACTTGCGCAACTGGACGCGCTGCGGGACGCTTATCTGGGGGGCAAAGCCGTCGATTACACGGCGCGGCGCGTGAAACGTAACAGTCAGTCTGTGCCAGAGGCAGCCGTGCAGATTCCTGAGGTCGGGTGAGTTGAATGCTCGGGGCCGCGCCGGAGATTGTGCCGACAAAGACCTACCTGTCTATTTTCTATTTGATACGACGCGCCAAGACTGTAGGCGCGATCGTTGTCGAAACCTCCAGCTGTTTGAGAAGCCATATAGCGCACCCAGCTTGAGACCGCCCATCAACGTGCTCACGTACTTGATCGAGTTATTGATGCGGGTCCAGTTGTCGAGGTTGTCGCCACGTACGACTAGGCCTTCAGCAGCACTGGGAGCAGCTTGGCGTGTTCCTCGACCCACAAGAGGCCATCGCGCACGCGAATTTTTTCGCAGCAGAGCGAGGGAGCACTCCGTATCAAAGGAACTTACGCGGTCGGGAAGTCGCGATCCGCGCCTCACGCGAGCGCGTGTTATTTCGTCTTCAGCGACGCCGCAGGATATTTCGATCCAGCGTCAGGGGATGGCCTACCGTTTCCGATCGAATCCGGCATCCGAGCGGCAACTCTTGCTGCACGTGTATCAAAGCATCCCGACAGACCAAGCCTTGCCGCTGCGCTCTATTGCGATGGGCTTTGCAGGACTATCTGGTGATGAAAGTGGCGCTGCAGCAAGTCTATAGCCGCGTAAATCTTGATATCTGGTGCAGCCAACGCGACAACATGACAACAGCTCCGAACACGCGGATTGCCAGTTAGCCACCGTCACAGAACCGTGCCGTGAGCGTCGGCAAAACGCTGCTGCCGATCGAGACGTCAGAGTTGCGAGGGCAGATATCAGAGTCTGGCGTTCTAAGATAGTAAGAGCAGAGGTAGTCGGCCGTAGCGAAAACTTCGGGCGCGACCACCGGCATTTGACGGGCGGTCGAGGTACTGGTCGGACAACGGCAGCTCGCAGTCGGCCCTTCGTCGCGACACACCTGGTGTCGCGACAGAGGCAGAATTAAGGTGGTCTACGGATCGTCAGAGGAAGATTGATTGCGCCCCGAGTATCACGTCGGCGGCCCGGAAATCCGCCGTACGTTCGCGCATGCGCCGTACCGCCGCGATGGTGACCGCCTTGCGCAGGAGCGCGTCGGCGTCGGCGATAGTCCGGCCGCCGAGAAGCCTGATCATCTGGGCAACGGCTTCCGGTTCCACGTTCCATGCGCCAGCCAGTTTATTGGCGACGACTGCTCGCACGTACGCGGACATCGCCTTGTTCGTGGGAATGTCGAAAAGGATCTTTTCCTCAAACCGGCCGCTACGTACTGCGGCCGTGTCAATTCGTTCGTAATGGTTAGTAGCCCCAATGAAGAGCACATCGGGTGTCAGGCCGGAAGCCCCGTCTAGTGTGTCGAGGATCTTTTCGGTCAGCATTCCATGTCCGCTGTGTCGTCGATCCCCCAGGATTCCATCTAACTCGTCGATAAACACAACACATGGACGAATGTCACAGGCTTCGCGGTATAGCGTGTCCCACGAACGTGGATCTGCGACGATATCTGCACCAGTAATCTTTAAGAATGCGAAGTTAGCTGCTTTGGCAAGGGACAGGGATGCCTGACTCTTCCCCGTACCCGGTGGCCCAACAAATAGCACGCCGCGCGGAAGTGTCGAGCCGAGCTTCTCAAGATTTTCAATTTCCTTCATGCGGTAGGCCAGATTTCGCAAAGCACCGCGGGATGTATCGGGCATGATGATTTCGGAAATTTTCTTGACGTCCTCAGGCAGGCGTCCCTTGCGCCCCCGCAACAAGCGCATTGCCTGCATGCCGATTTCGAATGTCACCGGGCCCGTGAATATTCCGTCGCGATGCATCTCGCGCAGTTGGCCTCCCAGTGCTGTAAGCCGTGCGGCGCTGAATCCTTCCCAGCGGCGGGCGAGCGCTGAAATCGGTTCACGCTTGGCGAAACCCTCGCCCAGTTCCGCAGTGATCGAGCGCCGGAGAAGTGCGATCCGGGCGGTAACGTCGGGCGGCGGGATCTCGATCTTGAAGTCGAAGCGACCGTCGCGTGTGCCGGCGCAGTCAATGCCACCGAGGAAGTTCGTTGCTGCGACGAGGATCACTTTCGAGCCGCGCAGTCCAACGATCTCGGTGAGCATCACATTGGTCAAGTCACGATCCATGGAGTGAACGTTTCCGTCGCGCGGCTTGATAAAGGAGTCTATCTCGTCAATGAAAAGCACACAGATCCCTATCCGTCGTGCCTCGGCGAAGACTGCCTTGACCTTTGCTGGGGTTTCGTTGACCCACTTCGACGCGATATCACCGTAGCTGATTGAGAGAAAGGGCATGTCGAGTTCGCCCGCCAGCCCTTCGGCGAAAAAACTTTTGCCGTTGCCACCGTCGCCGAACAGCAGGATGCCGTTCCTGTGTGAATTTAACGTGCCTTCAACAATCTCTCGGGCCATGCGGAACAGGCGCGATTTCGTCTCCTGCATGCCGACGACAGATGAAAAGTCATGTCGCGGCTTTCGAACGCTCTCGCTGAAATCCCAGCCGGGCGTGGTTACCTGGGCAGCCGGTACTGCGCGCGGCTCGTGACTGGGGGCCGGCTGATGTGCCGGCGTCGGAGCAACCGGTAGCTCCTGAAAAGCCGGCAACTCGTTTGCTGAAGCTGCCAGCCTGGTGCGTGCCGCCGGTGCCCGATTTTCAGGACATACATCTGGTACAGGCTGCCGGGACGTGATCTTCATTTCAAGCGGGATGAACACGCGCGTGCCTTCCACAATAATCCCGACAGGCGCACGGCGCTGGTGCAGACGCCAAAGCTTGAAAGAAGCGGCCGCGATGGCGGCAATGGCAGCGGGACTCCATGTCGTGAATGTGAGCGCTGCGAGCGTCATGCCGAAAACAAGCACGACGAATGCTGTCCATGTCCAGCCACGCACGTCGCGGTTTGGAACCCAGATCAGTGATGCAGCAACAAGCGTCACGACCGAAACAGCAAGAGCATGCACGGTTTCGTGGTGAAGTAGCGCGTGCCATTCGTGATGCACATAAGCCAGGCAGGCGATAATTACAGCAACGCGTAATATGGTAAGTAATGCGAAATGTAAGGTTTTCATCATGATCTCATGAGAGCGGGTTTGGGATGATGCGAAGATTGTCGTCCGGGTGATCTGGATCCAGTATGCGACCCGTTCCTCGCGACGCAAGTCGACAGCGAGAAGCGGGGCTGCCAGTGGGGTGCCTTACCTGGCCGCTTCGTGACGCCAGAAGCGGACCGGCACACGCACGCGCCTGCGCTGGGTGCGACGTCTTTTGAACCGGCAAACCGGGACGCGTTTTCTCCTGGTTTCGCGCCGTCGGACGTAACGCAGCGTCGACAGGCGTCGAGGCAGTTCTACGGTAAGACGGGCGAGCCAGAGCCGGATAACCTCGACAGGAACTTCGTCGGGTACATAAAGCGTCATCCGTTTGCTCGAAACGCGAGTCACGGATTTCCCATTGGGCTTGTAGGTAAACCGGCGAATCTTCATACGCTGACTCCGAAGGCCGTGGCCGTTGAGTTGGGATGCGGTGAACTCACTTCCTGCCGTTACGGCGTAGCCATCTGACGAAAGTAATGAGAGGGGCAAGGACGTCAATAAGGAACCCATGCGCCTCATCGATGGCAATCTTCAGAAGCTTTCTCATGCAATTCATTGATTCGTACTCCAAATTCAGGTGTTGGTGAGCTTGTGCACGTGATGTCGCATGCTTTACCGTGGTGGATGCAAAAACGCGCGTGCGGAGCGCGTCGGCCGCGTTGTCACGGCGCTCGGGACTGACGTTCGTGACACTTTCAGCTTCTCATGAGATTTTCAGAGCGCAAGTCGCGCCGGGTGATGATCCGGGTACAGCACGTGGCCGGAGATGTGGAGCGCCGGCGGCTAACAGAGCATCACCGCGGCGCAACCGGAAGCTTCATGCATGACGTTCGTGAGGTTTATCAGCTTCCCGAATGGACGGCGGGAACAAAGGAACTCGTGCGTCGGGGACTGAAGGCGAGGAACTGGGCACGGCGACAAAAACTATTGTGGACAGGCGCGTTAGGCCCGCTCATCCGTGTAGGTGTCGAATCGTGGGGAGCAAAGAACGTGTCGTCTGACACGGGGACTCAGGGAGTGCTCAGCGTCGCGAGGCTGCATTCCCTGTGACATGCGCGGAGGCGGGGCGGCGGCAAGGTCGCCGTCCATGGGATGTGGCTACCTTCAAGAGAAAGCGCGTCGTCGAACGCTCCGTACATGACCGCGCAGGTTTCATTAACGCATGCGAGATGCATCATCGACGTCGGGTCGCCCATGAAGGAGATCGGCTTATTCACGGAGGCAGAAATCTGCGCTGGAAGGGTACCCCAGCGAATAGTCACGGGAAAATGTCCTCGGATCCGCTATTCGTCTTCATCCGATCCCTGGCCATTATTGCTGTTTCGCCCAGATTCAGCGGGTGCGTCAGCGGGTTTCCTGCGGACCTTGAGCAGCGGGCCTGCAAGTACGGTGACGTGTTCCGGAAATGGAACATTGACAGGGCGCAGGGCTTCTTCACGGGTGGCGAGGGCGAAACGCCGCAGGCGTGCCTGGAGTTCACTGGATGTCTCGTCGGGAAGCGGGGCATGGCGCTTGCGTCTTTTCATTACAGGCTCCTCTGGAAAAGTATCGCCCGAACCCGGCTTCGAGTTACCTCGTCGAGATACAGCATCATGTGCGACTCGGTGCCGCCCGGTCGATTCTCCATATTAGCCGCATGCAGTTTTCAGGCAAGCCCGGCTGCAAACTTCATCCTTCAACATCGGTAAGCGGCGGGTGCGGCGCGGCGGGGAGTGCCTTTGGCGTGTTGATCTCATAGCCGGAATCAGTCGGGATGTTACGTTCGATCCGGCGCCGTTAGCGGTCGAACGGCAAGTCCGATGCGGCCGCTATCGCGGCGGGATTGTCAGTGGTCGCGCAGTCGAGTGAGCCAACGCGGGTGCCAATGAGGCGAATGCGCCGATCCAGCGGGAGCCGTTTCAGAGTTTCAGACACACGCCAACGGCCCGGCGTATGACCGCTCCATCTGCGACTCCTCACGTGTTCCATCGCGATCGCGCCAAACAAGCTGCTCGCACAGATCGGCTCAGAGCTGGACAATCCGGACGGCCTCACGATCCTCTCAATGCCGATCTCGAATCGCGCATCTGGCCGCTGGCGGCGAAGAAGGTCAACGGGATTGGACGACGCGCGAACGAACCTCTTGCGAGAATGGGAATTACGACAGAAGCAGAGCTCACCGCAGCTGACCCGGCCGTCTTGCCGGAGCATCTCGGACGCACCTCTGCCGCGTGGCCGGCGAGAATCTCTCGAGGCCTCAACGAGCGCGCTGTCGGGGTGTCCTCGAAGCCAAGTCGATGAGTCGCGAAACGAGGTTCGAAAGGGACAGGTAGCGTGTCGCGACGACGCGGACTGGACGCAGGCTGCGGGTCGCGAGCGGCTGGCGATGGACGGGGTTATCGGGCTGCGGCAGTTCAATCAGCGGTTCTCCTGTCAGACTCCTCCCCCGATCTGGTTATTGCTCACGCGTCCAGTCTGCTCTACGGGAGCTGACGGATCGGCTGATTCGCGTTCGCCCGTCAGCGGTCGCGTTGCCGGCTTCTTCGAGGCCGTGCGCTTATCCGAATTGAGCGCTTTCTTGAGTTCAAGTCGGCGATGCTCGAGCAAAAGTCTGCCGGGCGGCCTGGCGAGTTCAACTTCCGGTGTTTGCAGAAGCGTGAACAATTCGGCGGGAGTGATGCTGGCGGTTCTCGGTACAAGCTGTGCTCTCCCGCTGGCGCGGAGAGAAGACGTCGCCTGGTCAATGGCCACCAGAAGATCTGCAGCGAGACTTCCTTCGTTCTCCAGGGCGCTGGATTGTCCGGTCGTCGTCCCGTCTGAGTCTCCACTCCCCAGTATTTCCAGCAGCAACTGCCTGAGCGAGCCGGTGGCGAACATGCTGAGGACGTCGACGGCTTCCAGGGTTACGCGCAGATGCCGGAGATCGACGGGGCTCCATGGGCAGGGTCGTTTGGTGAGATCGAGTTCCAGTGCAAACTTCCAGACACGGCGCAACAAGCGGATTGGCCCGTCGGGGATCCGGACGCGGTTCTCACGTTTGCACCAGTTGAGAAAACACTTCTCACCAGTGATGGCGTCAAAACCAGGATTCCCGCACCCGGTAAAGTAATCGCGCAACGTATTGAGTTCGAAGGATCGCCAGTTTGCAGCCTGCTCGTTCGGTTGTGGAAGTGAACACAGGACGAACGCGTCGAGCAATGCAATGGCGGTAGCGGGAGGGTCGTGTTTGACCTCATCTTTTCGGTGGTGAACCCAGCGCACACATGCGAGTGTGAAGTCTTTGCCCAGGCTGATGCGTCTTCCGGCCTTGGTGAGCACGTAGTACGTGACTGTTCCATTCCGCGCGGGACGCGATCGCATACCCGTGGGCCGGCGTTGATCACGCGTCATGGCCATTTCTCCTTGGCGTATACGCCAGGCTGATCTCAGGTCGAAGGTGTCCGACATATTGGGAAACGATCTCCAGGGCGTCGATCACGGCGAATTTCAGTCGAAGCAGTGTTTCGAGGTGTCGCTGGACATAGGCATGCCGCAGTCCATGAATGCCCAGACTGTAACCAAGCGCGCGCTTGCTGGCGTCTGTGAACGACTGCGACAAATTTTGGCCGCCTCCAACATCGAACATGGAGGTGCGGTTGATTCCCCGGTCGATGACCTCAAGCGGTTCGCCAAGCCGTACCTTCCGTATTGCTTCGGCGAGATCTGACGGAAGCCATACCAGACGGATCAGTCCGCCCTTTCCGGTTGTGCTGAAAAGCGCTCCGTCAGGGAAGCCCGTGAAGAGATCATTTCGCCATGGGCGGTCGGCAGTCCGTTCAAGTTCGTCTACTTCACGCAACTCGTACATCTCGACCGCGCGCATCCCGGAATAAAAAATGGTGTGTGTCGACAGGCTGTGCCGTGAGCACTGCCGTTTGGCGATTGCGCAGACTTCTGCGTGCGTGTATGCCCGGCCGTCGACAAAGGTCTCAATGTCTGCGTCGAAGACGGGGAGTGTGATACAGAACACGAGCGCCAGCGCCTGTCTGTGTTGGTCTAATGTCTTTTGGCGCCAGCGCTTCCCTTCGACTAGAAGGTAGTTCTCGATTTCGAGCCGGCAGGCTACGGCATCGACGCCGACGCCGGCGGCCAGGCGCCATTCGAGAAAATCCTTTACGCACTGCTGGTAATTCCGTGCGGTGCCAAGGGAGGTGATCAGGTCTCGCGTGTGCGCACCCAAGTCGGACTTCTTGTGCCCAAGTATGAGTACCTGGGAAACAAGGCGGCGCGCCTGTTCGGCTGCGGAGAGGGATTTGGTCCTGCGGCTCATTTGGTTCTCCTTGCCCATGCAAAGTCGAGTCCGATCCGGTGGATGAAGCGCAAGACCGTCGTCCGGTGGACCTCAATTCCGAAGCGCGTCCGCAGCTCTTCCACCAGGAAATCCAGTGTGTAGCTCCGCGCTTCAACTCCGGTGATGCGCGACATCGCGCAACGCCGAAGCCACGCAACAACGGCCGGCTGGTTAAGCCGCGAATACCGCTTACGTCGAACCATGACGTGTTCCTCCGTAGATCTGCGCGCCCGGGAGGGGGTGGGCGCAACCCGCGCAGCAAAATGCTGCAGCCTCTGAGGTGAGGCATGTCGATGACGTTGCGGGTTGATGGCGTGCGCGACCGTGACAAGGGGGGGCGCAAGGCAGGCGGGGAACCGGTTGCAGGGGACTGTTGCGCGCTCCGGTCCAGGGCGTCGCGAGGCGCGACTGAGCTGCGGGTCTGTCGGATCGAACGGGGGTATGGATGAGCCTGTGCCGCCGCGCGAGGAGCGGACGTGCACAGTGGCCGCGAAGAACACGCGTTCTTGATGTTCTCGCCATGTCCTCAGGACACAGGAGATCAAAGCATGGTTGTCTGAAACCTGTAGTGCGAGCGGAAGGTATTCCTTGTCCGTCGTACGCCAGGCCAGTTCATGTTCCGGCGGGGACTTGCCGAATTTCAAAGCAATGCCACGGGGGCTGCTCGTATATTAGCACTACTGATCAGCGAAGGTGTTGCATAACAACAACGGGTGATGCACAGGATCGTTACCGTTCCTGCGTGGGATTCTTGATGCATCCCGCGGCAGGAACGGTGAGGCCCGTGGACTCGCCCGGCCGGTCTCCCGGTCATTCAGTGTCCTGCAGGTCCATGGAGGAGAAGCTGAACCCACCGATTGCGTTCTCGAGTAGCTGGTTCGTGAGCTCTTCCCCCGCCGGAAGCTGCTGGAGGATGACCTGCGACGGTACGAGATTAGCGATCAGTGCTGCCCCGGAGGCGTCGAGCCGGCCATCTCGAGCCAGCTTGTGAAGAGCACAACCAAACTCTGCAAACCATGTGATCGCCGCCGACCGTTTCTTTGCCGAGGACTCGGAAGCCAGGAACTCGCACAGCAGGGGGTGCATCGATGAGTTGACCGTGTATTGGCCGCGATATTTCATTTCGCGCTCCTCGCGCATGCATCGATTGCCGCCTGGCAAAATCCAATCGAGTTCGCAAAGCGCGGGTTTTCCACGACCTCTACATTGCAATTCAGCGTCTTGCGCAGGTCAGGCAGGTAGTAGTGGGCCGCGCCGCCAGTTGCTAGCACCGTCAGATCTTCGGTCGTCTTCAGGCAATTCGCAATGGCCTTGCAGATCGGCGTCGTGACATGCTGTGTGCGCTGGAGGAACGGCGTGAGGTCAATCTCCGCGCCACTGTGGACGAGCGGTCGGTTTTCGACGATCGCCCGGTCGATGCGATCCAGGTTGCTGAATCTTCCCTGATATTGCTGCTGGAGCTGGGCTGCGATCTCGCGCAGGACGAGCGCTGCGCCGCCCGGGAAGCCGCCACATCGCTCCTTGTCGGGCTTCAGGCTCGCCGAGGCGGTGAAAATGTCGGTTGTACCGTATCCGATGTCTACTGCGGCGATTGAAGTCCGGGTGTCGAGGCGTACAGAGTTGTTCCTGGCAAACGCGTAGAAGGCGCCAAGGGGTTGCGGGATTACGGTCAGCTGCTCGACCACAAACTCGCCATGGCCAAACTCGTGGACACCGCGGAATTTGTGGACGAGAAATTCCGCGTGTCGGAGAAAGGTATGAAGCGGCAGGCCAAGGGTGAGCTGCTTGAATCGCTTGAATCCACTGGAGCGAAGCGCTGCGAATACCAGTGCGGCATATTCCTTGGATCGTGGGAAATCGTCGAGTTCAGTCCGCACGACGCTGGTTGAGTCAGGTTCCGTGTCGCAGGTGTCGACGATGAAAGCTTCTCCGCCGATCTTGATCTCGAGTTCAGATTTCCGGTTGCCGAGCAACTGGGTGCTCGAATTGAGCGGTGCGTCGGCTGCAGGCGCCACGACCGAGGGGAAACTGAATGTCTGCATGCGACCGGCGTCGGCGCAGGCTGCCTTGACCGCCTTGTACCCCACGTCGATGCCCATGGCTACGCCTGCGGGTGAAAGAGTGAGAGTCGGTTCGTGGAAGATCATGAGTAGTCCTTGTGGTTACTGAAAAAAGCTGCGCGTCTTGGGATGCGCAGTAATCCCGTCATGCGCCGCGCGATGCCTTCGCGCAGAACGCCAAGGGTAGCAGGCAGTTAGTCTGGGCGTTCGCAATCCTCCGTCGTAGATGTCGGGGAACTCGGATAAAGCTGGTGCTTCTGAAAGATTTACGGCAGTGCCGGCGCGCCCGCGCACGGGCTCGACTGGTCGGATTCAGCTATTTCGGAATGGCGGCACGAAGCGGACGAGGCGCGTGACACCATGACCGGTGAGAGGCGGTCAGACAGAATGTGGAAATTTGATTGATTCCCGGGGACGCGGCGCGCATTGACAGGCAGTGACAGCCTGAAGCGGCGAGGATGATTGCGGGGAGAGGGTGTGCATTGCCGCACGTGACGAGCGCGAGCCCGGGCTGGAAAGTCCAGGTCAACCGCGTTGCCGGTGCACGTCCACCTGATCCACGGCAGAGTCGTGGGTCAGGCGTGACGCTTGTCTTGCACGGAGCACAAAAATACAGTGCCCGTTGTCTTGCTTGAGAGTTATGCCGCAGTGGCGGCTGAGGGTAAAGCAGGTTCTACCTATCTGCGTTGCATTCTGCATGCCTCGGAGGTCTGCGTCAAGAGTCTTCGTCGTCTTTGTTTGCTCCGTGCTCCTTCCTGACTCTCCAGCAGAGGCATGAAGGGCGAAATCGTTGAAAAGTCCTACTTAAGTCGGACTTTGGGAGCGGCGCGGCAGAATTGGCAGTACGAAGTGCTACATATGTAGCACTTCGCGCCAATGCATCGATCCGTCGCCACGGAGGGCGGTCGGCCGGTGCGGAATTCAGCGTAGGGGCGGCACCGGCGGTGGCAATCTGGTGCATGTTCCCCCCGTCCGGACGTGGAAGCGGCGGAAGGACGTTAAGCGGACGAATTCCGGTAGCCAACCGCGGCCAGATTGAGCTGGGCTCCTGTTGCGTTTAAGGATCCCGGGTGCACGTAAGGGTGGCGCTGCCTTTGCCTTGTCTGGCGGGGCTTTGCCGGATAATCCTGGCTCTTTAGGGGACCCTGACACAGCCGTCGTACTACAACAAAAAAGGTGACGCAGCTGATGGAAATTTTGGCGATAGGACGGGTTTGGCTGCAGGTTGCATTTTTCCTGCTCGTCGAGGTCAGGGCCGATGCCTCTGGGCGACGCGCACCATGGCCTGTGGGTAGGTGAATGGGTGCTAGGTTGTTTGGTCCTTTTGGGCTGACCCGTTGCTGACACACAAACAAGATGATCTTGCTGGCGTAGTTAGCGTTGCGACAGGGCCCGTTGAACCTGGTGGGAATTGAATCCGATGATTGCTTGAGCGTCGCCTCGGATGGACTTTGCTGGCGTTCCATGTGGGCATCCGGCGGTCGCGCCTCCAAATGCAGCGCTCCAGGAGTGCCGCGGGAAACGTGTGATGGAGTCGAATCGGCGCCCCCCCACCAACGTGCTTGGAGCATCGCGGAATCTACCGCAGATTCAAGTTCCTGGTTTCACGCGAGGCGACGTCAACCGCTTGACGGTACGCTTCGCAACGCGGCCGCTTGCCGCAGCAGCCACGCTGTGTTGTTGATGCGTCGCCAGCAGCAGATTGCCCGAGTAGCAGCCTCCGGGCTTGAAAGGGGCTAAGATTTTCCGTGCCGCTATGGTCTGATGCCTTGAACAAGACGCTGCATCGCTTCCTTCTCCTCATTTAACATAATGCAAATTAGCGAAGTTTTGCTTGTTACGGCTTTTTTGAAATGTCGCTTTCCCCCAAACCTCACGGCTTGACGCTGACCGAAAGCGGCACCGACTCGAGCAGATCATCGAGCCCGAGCCACAGAATCTGAATCCCGATGCACAGCAGCACGAACGCGAGCAAGCGCATCATCACCTCGGTGCCTACGGGGCCGAGCCGCTTGCCGACGTGTCCGGCGAAACGCACGCAAAGATAAATGCAGCCGCACAGCACGACCAACGCCAGCAGAACGCCCACGACATTGACAATCTGCACCTGGCCGCGCGGCCGGCCGGTGCCCAGGGCGATCGCAACCGCGATCGATCCTGGCCCGACGGTGACAGGCAGCGTCAAAGGATAGAACGCCATGGCGCGCAGCGTGTCCTTGCGCGCCGCATCAGGCGACGCCTCCGAAGGCGCACTGCGCGCGTCGCCGAACGAATTATGAAGCAGATTCCAGCCGGCAAACGCGATGACCAACCCGCCTGCAACCCGCAATACGGGTATCGATATGCCAAAGAACGACAGCACATAAGCGCCCATTATCAGCGATCCAAGCAGGATGAAAAGGCTATTGATCGCGATGCTCCGCGCGAGAATTGCCCGTTCGCCAGGCGTCGCGTGCGGAAGGATGCTCAGGACGATGAACCCCGCCGCGGGTGGATTGATGACGGGAAAAAGTCCTGCGAAGACGAGGAGGAAGGTATCGGAGAGTTGATTGAGCATCCCTGTTCTCCCGTGGCTCCCCGGGAGTATAGGAGCCGGCGGGCGGCCCGTTCCATAAGACGATGGTCTCATTGGCATAGCGTTCGCCAACTTGGCCCCAGCCGTCCGATCCCCCTCGTCGCCGCGAGCCTGATGGCCGCCGCCGCCTCTCGCTGTCCTGGGCATCGATCACAGGGCCAGGCGCGCGGCCGGCGTGCCGTTCACATCAGCGCCCTGCGCTCCCCTAATGCGTTCCAGCGGCGTAGCGCCCGGCTTTCGTGATCGAAGCCGAGAATGCTCACCGAAGCCGTGTCGAGATACAGATGCTCGCCCAACGCCGCCGAACCGGAGATCCAGCAGCCCCCCAATGCGCGCAGGAAATGCGCGTGCGAAAAGAGCGCCACGCGGCCCCGCAAGGCAAGCAGGCTCTCCACTACCGCCGACGCGCGCAACTGAACGCGCGCGAGATCCTCGCCTTGCGCGATGGGCGAATGCCACACGCTCCAGTCGGGTTCGGTCTTGCGGATATCGGTCGTGGTGCGGCCCTCGTAGATCCCATAGTCCCACTCGTGCAGGTCGGCCGTGATCGTCATCTGCTCGCCAAGGCCTGCAAGCTGGCACGTTTCGATGGCGCGCGCCATGGGACTGCAAAGCACCGCATCGAAGTGCTGTGCGGCGAGCGTCGGCGCCAGCGAGCGCGCCTGCTCTCGTCCGTGCTCGGTCAGTGGGATATCGGTTCGTCCCGTATGCTGCCCCGAGCGGCTCCACTGCGTTTCTCCATGACGGATCAGCCAGATTTCGCGCACGCCAGAGGTCAAACCGGCAGGGTTGGCGGACATTGGAGACTCCAGTTCGAGCCCCGCGTGGAGCACGCGGGATGTTTGGAGGATACCTGTTTCGCGGGTTTTGCGTCGCTCCCCTCCCCGTTGTTACGCCACGCAAACGAAGGCATTTCGAAAGCAGTGCGATGGTGGCAACTGCCACGGCTCAATTTCTTCGCACTACGAAATCAATCTGCCCCGCGAGACGCCGCTCACTCTGGCATGGCAACCCCAAGCTCGGTGAGCACTTCCCGCGCGCATCGAAACGCCTCGACGGCGGCCGGCGCACCCGCATAGAGCGCGCTATGCAAGAGCACTTCGCGAATCTCGACCACGCTTGCGCCGTTGTTGATCGCGCCGCGTATGTGGCCCTTGAGCTCCGTGCTGCGGCCGAGCGCGGCCAGCATCGAACAGGTGCACAGGCTGCGTGTCTTCAGATCGAGACCCTCGCGCAGCCAGGTGCTGCCCCACGCGTGCTCATTGAGCCATTCCTGCAAGGGGCGCGAAAAGCCATCGAGATCGCTCATCGCGCGTTTCACGAACGCTTCGCCCATCACCAGTGTGCGGCGCGCCTTGCCGGCCTCGCCGGCGTTGTCGTTGTGTTCGCTCATCGTCGTCTCCGTTCTGCACGAAAGGGATGAGCGATGGTACCGCGGCCCTGCCCAAAGCACGGCGGCGCCGCCCCTTGCGAGGCGGCGCCGCAGCGGCCCGTCGGTTCCCGGTCATGGCGCTACGCCACTTCGAGGGCAGCATCGCAGACGCGAGATGCCAGTCAATCGTGCGCCATGGCGCGGTCGATCGAGATCTGCGACGGCATCATGTTGACGTTGGCGTTATGCATGACCCACAGCGAAAGCCCGACGATCACCGCAATCAGAAAGGCCGTGCAGATGAAGATGCCCGTGTTGGCGCGCTGGCTGCGCGACGCGCCGATATGCAGGAAATAAAAGAGCTGCACGACGAGCTGCGCGATGCACAGAACGACGATGGCCGCGAGCCCGAACTCCGGCGAAACGACTCGGCACATCACTACGCCGAACGACGCGAGCGTGAGCACGAGCGAAAGCACGGTGCCGATCATGTAGCCCTTGAAGCTGCCGTGCGACGCGTCGTCACCAGCGTGGTGAATGGCATGGGATTGGCTCACAGGAAACCTCGCAGATAAACGAACGTAAACACACAGATCCACACGAGATCGAGGAAGTGCCAGAAAAGGCTCAGGCATGCGAGACGGCGGCGGATCGTACCGGTCAGGCCAAACTTGAAGGTCTGATGCATCATGACCGCGATCCACAGCAGACCCGCCGTGACGTGCAAACCGTGGGTGCCGACCAGCGTGAAGTACGCGGAGAGATAAGCGCTCGTGCCTGGCCCGGCTCCGTCGGCGATGAGCTTGGCGAATTCGTTCACCTCCATCGCGACGAAGCCCGCGCCGAACAGGAACGTGACGGCGAGCCACACGATCACCTGGCCGCGCCGCTGCGCGTAGAGGTTCAGCATGGCCATGCCGAACGTGACGCTGCTCGCGAGCAGCAGCAGCGTTTCGCCGAGCACGTATGGCAGTTCGAATAGTTCCCTGGCGCCTGGACCGCCCGCCGTCGCGTTCGCGAGCACGCCGAACGTGGCAAAGAGCGTCGCGAAGATGAGGCAATCGCTCATCAGGTAGATCCAGAAACCCAGCGTGGTCCTGGCGCCGTCGTCGTGATCGTGACCATGACCATGGGCGTGAGTAGTAGCAGCGTGAGCCATGGTTTACGCCATCTCCTCGATTTGCTCGGGTTGTTCGAAACGCTTGATGCCGAGTTGTCTGAAGCGCGCATTCTCGATGCGCTCGACCTCGGCGGCCGGAACCCAGTAATCCACATCCTGGTCGTAGCTGCGCACGATGAACGTGGCGATCATGCCCACCAGGCCCACCGCCGCGAACAGCCACATGTGCCACACGATCGCGAAGCCGAACAGCAGGCTGAAGGCCGCGATGATGAAACCGGCGCCGGTATTGCGCGGCATGTGGATGTCTTCGTACTTGCGCGGCTGCACCCAGGCGCGGCCCGCTTCCTTGTTGTCCCAGTGCTGCTCCATCGAGGTGATCTCCGGCAGCACGGCGAAGTTGTAGAACGGCGCGGGCGACGACGTCGACCATTCGAGGCTGCGGCCGTCCCAGGGGTCGCCGGTCAAGTCGCGGTTCGCCTCGCGATCGCGCAGGCTCACCATGATCTGCACGATGAACGCGAGAATGCCCATGCCCACGAACACCGCGCCCACGAGCGCCACGACGAGCCACGGATGCCAGTCGGCCACCTCATAGTGGTTCATGCGGCGCGTCATGCCTTCGAAGCCGAGGATGTAGAGCGGCGTGAAGGCGAGCCAGTAGCCGATCAGCCAGCACCAGAACGACACCTTGCCCCAGAACTCGTTGAGCGTGAAACCAAATACCTTCGGGAACCAGAAGCTCACGCCGGCGAGGCAGCCGAACACCACGCCGCCGATGATGACGTTATGGAAGTGCGCGACGAGGAAGAGCGAGTTGTGGAGCACGAAGTCCGCGCCCGGTACGGCCAGCAGCACGCCCGTCATGCCGCCTACGGCGAACGTCACCATGAAGCCGATCGTCCAGAGCGTGGCGCTGTGATAACGGATGCGGCCGCGATACATCGTGAAGAGCCAGTTGAAGAGCTTTACGCCCGTCGGGATCGAAATGACCGTGGTCATGATGCCGAAGAACGCATTGACATTCGCGCCGGAGCCCATCGTGAAGAAGTGGTGCAGCCAGACGAAGAACGAAAGCACGCCGATCGACGACGTGGCGTAGACCATCGACTTGTAGCCGAACAGCGGCTTGCCCGAGAACGTGGCAATGATTTCGGAGTACGCACCGAACGCGGGCAGGATCAGGATGTACACCTCCGGGTGTCCCCACACCCAGATCAGGTTGATGTACATCATCGCGTTGCCGCCCAGCTCGTTCGTGAAGAAGTGCATGTCGAGGTAGCGGTCCATCGTGAGCAGCGCGAGCGTGCCGGTGAGCACCGGGAACACCGCGACGATCAGGATGTTGGTGATAAATGCCGTCCATACGAACACGGGCATCTTCATCATGTCCATGCCCGGCGCGCGCATGCGCAGGATCGTCACGATGAAGTTGATGCCGGAGAGCGTGGTGCCGAGGCCCGATAGCTGCAACGACCATATGTAGTAATCCATACCAACGGTCGGGCTGTAGCCGAGTTCCGAGAGCGGCGGATAGGCCACCCAGCCAGTGGCTGCGAAGTCGCCCACGAACATCGACACCATCACGAGCACCGCGCCCACGACCGAAAGCCAGAACGAGAGCGAGTTGACGAACGGATAGGCGACGTCGCGCGCGCCGATCTGCAGCGGCACGACCACGTTCATCAAGCCCAGAATGAGCGGCGTGGCCACGAAGAAGATCATGATCACGCCGTGCGCCGTGAAGATCTGGTCGTAGTGATGCGGCGGCAGATAGCCCGCCGCGTCGCCATAGGCGATGGCCTGTTGCGCGCGCATCATGATGGCGTCGGCGAAACCGCGCAGCAGCATGACGACCGCCAGAATGATGTACATGACGCCAATGCGCTTGTGATCGACGGACGTGATCCACTCGCGCCACAGATAGCCCCACTTCCCCGCGAGCGTGATCGCGGCGAGCAAGGCGAGGCCACCGAGCGCTACGACGGCGCCCGTGCCCATGATGATCGGCTCGTGCCAGGGAACGGCGTCGAGCGTGAGTTTTCCGAACATGGTGTGATTACTCCGCTGCCAGGATGGCGTTACGGTTGAGCGTGAGCGCCGGGGCGCCGCTGCCCGGGACCGCGCTGGGGACCGTGCCGCAAATGGGGTTGCCGTGCACGTCGCGCATGTACTTGCCGACCACGCCGTCGAAGAGGCCGGGCGCGACGTTCGAATAGAGCGTCACCGGGGTCTTTTCGCCGGGTTGCGCGAGCCGTTCATAGGCCGCGCGGCTCAACATCGTGGGCGAGGCCTTCGCTTGCGCGATCCACGCGTCGAAATCGGCGCGGCTCTTGGCGAGCGTGTCGAAATGCATGTCGGAAAAGCCCGGGCCGCTGAAAGCCGCCGAGCGGCCCGCGTAGACGCCGGGCGCGTTCGCGATGAGGTGCAGCTTCGTCTGCATGGCCGGCATCGCGTAAACCTGGCTGCCCAGTTGCGGAATGAAGAACGAGTTCATCAGCGACTCGGCCGTGAGGTTGAACTCGACCGGCGTATCGACGGGAATCGCTAGCTGGTTCACGGAGGCCACGCCGTAATCCGGGTAGATGAAGAGCCACTTCCAGTTGAGCGCGACCACGTTGACGCGCACCGGCTTCACTTGCGACTCGATCGGGCGATATGGGTCGAGCGAGTGTGTCGTGCGCCAGATCAGCACGCCGAGCGTGAGCACGATCACACAGGGAATCGACCACACCACCACTTCGATCGCAGTCGAATGCGACCAGCGCGGCGCGTAGGTCGCGTTCGTGTTGGAGGCGCGATAGCGCCACGCGAACCACAGCGTGAGCAGGATCACAGGAATCACGACGAGCAGCATCAGGCCGAGCGCGATCAGGATGAGGTTCTTTTCCTGCACGCCGATGTCGCCCTTCGGGGCGAGCAGCGCCATGTTGCAGCCGCCGAGCAGGACGAGCGGACCGGCCGCGGCGACGAGCGAGGCGCGACGCAGAAAGCGGGCAATAACGGGAGTACGGGGTGAAGGCGGCGGGCCGGCCGTGGCGGCCCGCCCCGAGCGAGGGTCTGGATTGCGCATGTCTGGTTCCGAGGTTGACGTTCGCGCAAACCCATCCATACGTGCTCATTCTGCTGCTGCACGAGCCGCCCAATCGCACGACCACGCGCCGCCGCAGATGCCATACATAGCCTATATGTATGGATTTACGCGCTTCATGCACGCATGCTAGAGTAAGACATGACGCATACATCCGCGACACAATGACACACGATCACCCTTCCCCGAGCACCGGCGAAATCAATGCATGGGCCACGGCGATGCAAAGCGGCAGCGGCCCGCGCTACCTGCGGCTCGCCGATTTCATCGAAGACGCTGTGGCGCAAGGCGCGCTGCGCCCGGGCGAGCGCGTGCCCGCGCAGCGCAGCCTGGCCGCCCTGCTCGCGGTCGATCTGACCACTGTCACGCGCGGCTTCAACGAAGCCCGCCGGCGTGGCTTGATCGAGGCACGGGGGCCGCTCGGCACCTTCATCGCCGCGCCGCGCGCCGAGCTGCTGCAACGCGTGGACCTCAGCATGAACATCCCGCCGCCACCGGTGGGCCTCGAGATGGATGTCCTCCTGCGCGAGGGCATGTCGCGCGTGCTGTTGCGCAGCGACGCCGACCTGCTCATGACCTATCACATGGGCGGCGGCGGCCGCGCCGACTGGGAAGCGGGCGCCAGGTGGCTCCGCCCGATGCTCGGCCAGGTTGCGCCCGAGCGCGTCGTGGTCTGCCCCGGCGCGCAGGCGGCGCTCGCAGCACTTATCCTCGCCTTCACGCAAACCGGCGACGCCATCCTTGCCGAGCCGCTGATGTATCCGGGCTTGCCGCACGCCGCGGCGCAGCTGGGCCGGCGCGTCGAGCCGGTTGCCGGGGATGCCCACGGCATGCGCCCCGACGCGCTCGAAGCAGCCTGCCGCGAACACGCGGCGCGGCTCGTCTACTTGAACCCCACGCTGCAAAACCCGACCACGGCGACCATGCCCGAGTCGCGCCGGCTGGAGATTCTCCAGGTGGCGCAGCGCTGCGGCGCGCGCATCGTCGAGGACGATCCCTACTGGCGCTTCGCGCCGGACGCGCCTCCCCCGCTCGCGCGTCTGGCGCCGAACCAGGTGTGCTATCTCGCGACGCTTTCCAAGACGCTCTCGCCCGGTTTGCGTACGGCGTATCTCGCGCTGCCGGACGAACAAGCGCATGGGCGCCTCCTGAGCGCGTTGCGTGCGTTCTCGCTCATGGCCGCGCCGCTCACCAACGCGCTCGCCACGCACTGGATCGAGGAAGGCGTGGCCGAGCAGATCTTCGCTGGCGTGAAGGCCGAGGCGCGCGAGCGTCAGCGCATCGCGGCGCAAACGCTGGGCTCGTCGGCGGGCGCGGGCATCCACCTCTGGTACACGCTGCCGCGTTACTGGCAAGCGCGCGAACTGGCCGCCGCCGCGAGCACCGAGGGCCTCGCCGTGGCGCCCTCCACGGCGTTCCAGCAAGGCCCGGAATCCGCGAATGCCATCCGCATTTCGCTGGGCGCCACGGGCGAACGCGAACAACTGCAGGCCGCGCTGCGCAAGCTTTCTGGGCTGCTCGCGAACGACCGCAGCGCGCAGGCGCAAGTGATCGTGTGACGGCGCCTCGCTCGTGAGTCGCGCGGCGGCGCGCACCATTGCCCACCCTTCGCCCACCATTGCGCACCTGCACCCACGATTACGCACCTGCGCGCACCCTTACGCACCATCGCGCGAGGTGCGGCCTTCGCGGCTCGCGCTTGCGTGTTCTTCATCGGCTGCTCTGGCATCGCAAATGCTACGTTTTCTTTCTTCAGTGCCCCTGCGCGCGCGTGCCCACATAATGGCGAAGACGCGGCAGCGCGGCGCAAGTACACTCGTCGGACCAGCCGACGGCCGGATTCGGGCAACCGCGCCCGCAAGGGCGCCCCAAACGCGGGAGTAATGACGATGGCAAACGACCAGATGCTTGCGCAGATGCGCGACAAACCGGGCTTCATCGCCGCGCTGGACCAGAGCGGCGGCTCGACGCCGGGCGCGCTGCGCCAGTACGGCATCCCGGAAAGCGCCTATAGCGGCGACGCCGAAATGTTCCGCCTGATCCACGAGATGCGCGTGCGCATCATCAGCGCGCCGGCGTTCACGGGCGAAAAGGTGATCGGCGCGATTCTCTTCGAAGCCACCATGGACGGCGAGGCGCAAGGCAAGCCCGTGCCGGCTTTCCTCTGGAACGAGCGCGGCGTCGTGCCCTTTCTCAAGGTCGATAAGGGACTGGAGGCCGAGGCCGACGGCGTGCGCCTCATGAAGCCGATTCCCGGCCTCGACGCGTTGCTCGAACGCGCGGCGAAGGCGGGCATTTTCGGCACCAAGATGCGCTCCGTGATCGAGCACGCGTTGCCTGCGGGCATCGCTTCGATCGCCGCACAGCAGTTCGCATTCGGGGCGCAGATCGCCGCGCATGGACTCGTGCCGATCCTCGAGCCTGAAGTGTCGATCAAGGCTCCCGACAAGGCCGAAGCCGAGACGCTGCTGCGCGACGAACTGCTCAAGGGCCTCGACGCCTTGCCCGCTTCGCAGAACGTCATGATCAAGCTGACGATTCCCGATACGCCCGACTTCTATCTGCCGCTCATCGAGCATCCGCGCGTGGTGCGCGTGGTGGCGCTTTCCGGCGGCTATACGCGCACCGACGCGTGCGAGCGCCTCGCCTGGAACCACGGAATGATTGCAAGCTTTTCGCGCGCCCTCATCAACGACCTCACGAAGGGGATGAGCGACGCCGAATTCGATGCAGCGCTCGCCGCGAGCATCGACGAGATCTGGAAGGCTTCGGTGCAGAAGGCCTGACTGCCCGGGCGAGGCGCGTCTAACCCGGCGTTAGCGCGCGCCGGGCCGGTTCTCATGCGGGCCGGCGAGGAAGGTCAGACGAATTCGGCCTCGTTGAGCGAGGCCGGTTATACTTGCACCTTCCCTTTTTTCTCCGAATGCACCGGCCATGAGGCAGCTACTCTGCCTGCTCGTCCTGTTGCCGGGCCTCGCGCAAACCGCGGCCGCGCAGGCGCAGCAGACGTCCGCTAGCGACACCGTCAGCGCCTCGGCTGCGAGCGCGGTTTCTCCCTCTGCTTCCGCACCCGTTGCACCCGCGAGCGCCGGTGCGGTCTCAGCGTCCGTTTCCAGGTATCTCACACGAAAGTTCGGTGTCGCGAAGGAGAAGGCGGCGCAGATCTCGCAGGCCGTAACCGGCGCTGCCGAGAAGTACTCGCTGCCGCCCGCGGTGCTCCTCGCCATCATTTCGATCGAGTCGCGCTTTCGCGAGAAGGCGCGCGGCGCCAATGGCGCGACCGGGCTGATGCAGGTCGTGCCGTCGGCACATCGCAATATCCTGCGCAACAAGGACCTTACCGATCCCGAGGTCAACATCGACATTGGCTCGTCGATCCTCTACGGCTACGAGCGGGCCGCCGGCGGCGACCTCAACTCGGCGATGAGGAACTATGGCGGCTCGAAGGCCTATGCGGAAAAGATCCGCACGCGCGCCGTGGAGTTCAGCCACGTGCTCGACACCGCTAGCGCGCCCGCCCCGAGCGACGCGCCCGCAAGCGCGGAGCTTGCGGCTTCGGCGGCGTCGGCTTTTGCGGCAGCGGCCGCTTCGGCTGTGAGCGCGGCTTCCGCGCCTGCTGCGAAAGGTTCTGGATCGGGGGCTTCGGCGCAAGCCTCCTTGCAAAGCACGGCTTCGAGCAACGCCCGGTAATCGCGCTTTTCAATACACGGGTTCGACGGATCGACGAAAACGCCAGGTGCGTGAGACCAGCAGCGTGCCGAGCGCAAGCCTGCGCGAAGCTGCATGCAGACGGATGCGCGCGCAACGAATCGACAACACTCGCGACGTGGGTGAATCGGCAGTCTGCTCCCGAGTGCGGGCGGCACTTGCCGTCATGCAGGCAGTGATGAACCGGGAACGATCGCGGCGCCGGCCACATGTGTAAACGACCCTCGCGTGGCTATGCCGCGCGAGGGTCGTTTCCGAACGGAGATTCCAGCGCCACCAAGGCTCACGCGCCGATTGCGGGCGTCTCTCCGTTTTCCGGATGCGGTGCCGGTGCTTGCGCCGCATCGGCCCTGGCGTCAGGCTGCACGGCCTGGACTTCCGATTGCACTTCGGCAGTCGGCGCGGACTGGGCTTGCGCTTCGGTCTGCACTTCGGCATTCGGCGCGGACTGGGCTTGCGCTTCGGTCTGCACTTCGGCATTCGGCGCGGACTGGGCTTGCGCCTCCGGCCGTGCTTGCGCCTTGCCGTCTTCGCGTGCCTTGGCCTGCGCCTCGGCCTTGGCCTTCTGGCGCGCGAGCGCCGCGTTTGCGCGACCGATGTGCGAGGGGTCGATGCCCGGACCTTCCGAAGCCGTGCCGTCGAGTTCGTAACGCGATCCGCCCGCGGCGACGCGCTCGTGATAGCGCGGATGATTCACGTGACGCTTGAGCACGGCGACGATCATCGTCCGCTCATACTCGGGATGACGGGCGACGAGATCCTCGGCCACGCCGATCTTGAGCGGCAAACGGTCGCGGAATGCAGGGTAGTGCTTCGCGAATACGTTCCAGACCGTGTTGAGCTGGCGGTTGCGCTCGATGCGCGCCCTTTCTGCCTCGCTCAAATTCGCTGCCGGCGGCTGCTGGGGCCGCGCCGGACGCCGGCGCTGCTGCGCGGCGCGCTCGCCGCCTTCCTGCCCGCGAGCCGGTTTGGGCTGTTGCGGGCGGCGCGGCTGCTGCGCGCGTTGGCCCTGCTCCGCTGGTTGCCCTTGTTGCGCCTGCTGCTGGCCAGGTTGCTGCGCTCTTGCGCCCTGGGGCCGGCTGTGGCGCGAACGCGAGCGCTCGTCCTTGGCGCCGGCCGCGCCCGCAGGCGCCGCGCCATCTCTCGGCGCGCGCGGTCCCTTCGGGGCGTGCGAGCCGCCATGGCTCTTCGCGCCCTTGTGGGCAGGCTTTCCCTGCGATTTTTGCGCGTGTTCTTCGGGCGGCTGGCCCGAGCCGCCACCCATGCTCTTCTTGATCTCAAGAAGACCTTCCTTGAAGCTCAGGGTACGGCGTTGTTGCGATGCGGCTTTCACGTCCAGCTCTCTTCCATATGGGACCGGACGCTATGATACCGAATCGCGGCCGACCTAACCGGGCAATCGTATGACAGAGCTGCGCCTGAATCCGCCATCATGCGCCCGCTGCCGGTAGCAAATACCCCTGTAGCGCGATAAAACCCCGATTTTCCGCTACGTATCCCTTGCGCCCGCAAGGACCGATTCCTGTCTCCATCAACACATCATGACGAATTCCGCATCCGCCCCCCGTTCCGCCGTTCGCGCCATCGTCACCGGTCATACGCGGGGGCTGGGCGCAGCGCTCGCCAAAGCGCTGCTGCAACGGGACATCGACGTGCTCGGCCTCGGCCGTGGTACGCACGGCGAACTCGCGTCCCAATACGCGACGCGGTTCGCGCAAGCCGTCGTGGATCTTGCCGATCCCGCTGCGCTCGACCGCTGGCTGGCCGGAGAAACGCTCAAGGCCTTCGCGCACGGCGCGCAGTGCGTGCTGCTCTTCAACAACGCGGGCACCGTCGACCCCATCGCGCCGCTCGGCGCCCAGGATGCGCTCGCCATCGCACGCGCCGTGGCACTCAACGTCGCGGCGCCCTTGATGCTCGCGAATGCGCTCGCCGCCATGCCTCATTCGAGCGCGAGCGCGTCGCGCCGTGTCGTGCACATTTCCAGCGGTGCTGCACGCAACGCCTACGCCGGCTGGAGCGTTTATTGCGCGACGAAGGCCGCGCTCGATCATCACGCGCGAGCCGTCGCGCTCGACGCGCCGCCTGGCGTGCGCGTCTGCAGCCTCGCTCCGGGCGTGGTCGACACCGGCATGCAGCAGACGATACGCGCGACGAGCGTCGATCAATTCCCGATGCGCGAACGCTTCGAACAACTCAAGCAAAACGGTTTGCTGTCCACACCGGAAGCTGCCGCGCAGCAACTGATCGACTATGCGCTCAGCGAGGCATTCGGATCCGTGCCGACAGCCGATGTGCGCGATCTCGTCAAGGCGTAAGCGCTTTGCGCATCGGCGGTCTCCCGCAAACCTTCACCTTCGCTGCCGTCCGCAGTGGAATGGGTGGGCCGGAAGCCGCGTTTTTTCCGCTGGCCAAGCCGTCCTTTTCTTGCCAGCCGGTATCGTCTCCCGCAAACACTCACCTTTGATATTCCCAACCCGCTTCACGTAAGCGCGATACGCGGCCGTACCGATTTCAGTCGTCGCGCGCCGCCCGCGAGCATGAGCAACGCGCCGATCGCGAGCAGGTCACCGGCGAGCCTCGCGGGCAGCAAATCCGTGACATGCGTTGCGCGCAGGAGCGTGTCGATTGCATTGGAGGCCACGGCCCCGCCCACAAAGCACACCAGGCCCTGCTGACCCACCGTGACGACGGCCGGCAGCCGTTGCGCGAGCCTTGCTATCCAGCCCTTGCGCACCGCCTGCGCTGCCAGCCAGGCAATGGCGGCAAAATTCACGATCCGCACGCTTGCGAGGTTCTGCTTCATATAGCCGGGCTGCGGGTCCAGATCGGCGAACAACTGGATGAACGCGAACGTTGCAACCAGCGACACAGCGGACACGGTCAACGCGCGACCCGCCAACGAAACCTGGAAAGCACTTGAGACGGGATAGAGGCGGCACAGCAGGCCGAGCATGAACATGGCCTGCCAGGCAAACGGATTGAACGGCCACGACGCGCCCGGAGCCGCAGGCAGCCACACGGCAAGCCAGCAGCCGCCGAACCACAGCACGAAACTGCCCACCAGCACGACATCGGGCGAACGGCGCGCGTGCGGCATCACGAACGGCAAGACCGTCACGAGCATGATGTACATCGGCAGCACGCCCGCGAGGTAAGGCTGATCGCGAAAGACCGCGATATTGGCGAGCATCGTGAACGGCTGCGCCGTGAAGCGCAGATAGCCCGACGCCGCCACCAGCGGCGAATCGACTCGCAGCATCACCGCGGCGGCGCCCGAAAGCAGCATGAGCGCGGCGGTGCACAAGTAGGCGGCGTAGATCTCGCGTCCACGTCGCCAGAAGCGACGGTTGGCCGCTTGTTCCCCCTTGCGCCCGGCGATGGCGAGCCAGGTCGCCGCGCATACGTAGCCGCTCACGAACACGAACACTTCCGCGGAGTCGCAGAACGCGAAGTTGTGCAGCATCACATGCGAAAGCACGCTCGACGGGACGTGATCGAGCGCAATGGCAATCAATGCGAAACCCCTGAAAAAGTCGATTTCGATCGATCGCTTCGCTATCTGGTTCATCAAAGACGACTCCCGTTCGTGCCGAAGATTACGATTGAAGGGATTCACGGTCGCGATTCGATGAAGCTGTCAGCTTCTATTTGTAAGGATGCCTGATCGATTCGCCACCCACTGCGTTGCGCATGAAAGGGTTTCGTAATAGCCGGCGCGAAAGCCCCGCGCCACTATGCGAATTTGATGCCAGCTCCACGCGGATTCCGGCTGAGCAACCCATGCTAAGCATTTCCCGTGCGCGATGCGCTCACGCAGCCGCCCGCACATGCCCGAACGGTGCGCAGCATGCCCACCAGGACAGCACCCGCCCTTTTCTGGTGCCGCATCCGACGACATCGCTTCCGCCCCGTCACGGCCGCTGGAAGGCGTCCGAAAGCAATGCATGCGTCCTTTGCGCGAGTCATGCCGGATGGACGCCGTGCGTGCCCCAAGGGTTCCGGCGAATTGGCGGATTTTTGTTGCCGCGCCCAGGGTCATCCCGCCCTCCCCGTCGAGTTACTTGACACCTAAAGTAAATCAATTTACATTGTCCCTGCGGTCTGAACGAAGGTAAACGAAGGAGCGAGCATGCGCATTGTTTGCATTGGCGGCGGGCCGGCAGGCCTCTATTTCGGCCTCTTGATGAAGCGGCGTCACCCCGGTTACGAAGTCACCGTGATTGAACGAAACCGCCCGTACGACACCTTCGGCTGGGGCGTGGTGTTCTCGGACCAAACGCTCGGAAACCTGCGCGCGGCCGACCCCGAAAGCGCCGGAGAAATTCTCGACGCCTTCAATCATTGGGACGACATCGAGATTCATTTTCGCGGCCGCTCGGTCCGCTCGTCGGGGCACGGCTTCTGCGGCATTGGCCGCAAACGTCTCCTCAATATCCTGCAGGCGCGCTGCGAAGCGCTCGGCGTGAAGCTCGTATTCGAATCGCAGATCACGGACGACGACATAACCCAGGCCGACCTCATCATCGCGAGCGACGGACTGAACAGCGCCACGCGTCAGAAGTACGCCGCCACCTATCAGCCCGATATCGATCTGCGCAATTGCCGCTTCGTGTGGCTCGGCACGTCGAAGCTCTTCGACGCCTTCACGTTCGCATTCGAAGAAACCGAATGGGGCTGGTTCCAGGCGCATGCCTATCGCTTCGACGACAACACCTCCACGTTCATCGTCGAAACACCCGATCACGTATGGCGCGCGGCGGGGCTCGAGACCATGAGCAAGGAAGACAGCATCGCGTTCTGCGAAAAGCTGTTCGCGCGCTATCTCGACGGTCACGCGCTGCGCTCGAACGCGTCGCATCTGCGCGGCTCGGCGCAATGGATCCGCTTTCCGCGCGTGGTCAATCGCGAATGGGTGCACTGGAAAACCGCGGCCGACGGCAAACAAACGCCCGTCGTGCTGATGGGCGACGCGGCGCACACTGCGCACTTCTCGATCGGCTCGGGCACGAAGCTCGCACTGGAAGACGCCATCGAACTCGCCAACAGCATGGAAGCGCACCCCGGCGATCTGCGCGCGGCGCTCACGCACTATACGAACGTGCGCAGCGTGGACGTGCTGCGCATCCAGAACGCCGCGCGCAACTCCACGGAGTGGTTCGAGCACGTGGACCGCTACGCGAAGTTCGAGCCGGAGCAGTTTGCCTATTCGCTGCTCACGCGCTCGCAGCGCATCTCGCACGAAAATCTGCGCGAGCGCGACGCCAGCTATCTCTCCGGTTTCGAAGCGTGGCTCGCGCAGCGCGCGGGTGGCGAGGCGCGCGCAGTGCCGCCGATGTTCACGCCCTATACCGTGCGCGGCGTCACGCTGAAGAACCGCGTGATCGTTTCGCCCATGGCGCAGTATTCGGCGCATGACGGCGTGGCCGGCGACTACCATCTCATGCATCTCGGCGCGCGCGCCATGGGCGGCGCTGCGCTCGTCATGACCGAGATGACCTGCGTTTCGCCCGAGGCGCGCATCACCCCCGCCTGTCCGGGCATGTATGCGCCAGAGCATCTGCAGGCCTGGAAGCGCATCGTCGATTTCGTGCATACGAACTCGGACGCGAAGATCGGCGTGCAACTCGGTCACTCGGGCGCCAAAGGCTCGACGCGCGTGGCCTGGGAAGGCATCGACCAGCCGCTCGACGACGGCAACTGGCCGCTCGTCTCCGCTTCGCCGCAACAATACTTGCGCGGCGTGAGCCAGTGGTCGCACGAGGCCAGCAAGGAAGAACTGCGCGAAATCGAGGCGCAATTCGTGCGCGCCGCGCAAATGGCAGTCGAGGCGGGCTTCGACTGGCTCGAATTGCACTGCGCGCACGGCTATCTGCTTTCGAGCTTTCTCTCGCCGCTTACGAACCAGCGCACGGATGAATACGGCGGCTCGATCGAGAATCGCCTGCGTTATCCGCTCGAAATTTTCAGGGCGATTCGCGCGGTATGGCCCGACGACAAGCCGATTTCGGTGCGCGTTTCGGCACACGACTGGGTGGAAGGCGGCAACACGCCCGACGACGCCATCGAGATCGCGCGCGCCTTCAAGGCGGCGGGTGCGGACATGATCGACGTTTCCTCGGGTCAGGTGAGCAAGGAAGAAAAGCCCGTCTATGGCCGCATGTTCCAGACGCCCTTCGCCGATCGCATCCGCAACGAAGCCGGAATCGCGACGATTGCCGTGGGCGCGATTTCCGAAGCCGATCACGTGAACGGCATCATTGCGGCGGGGCGCGCCGATTTGTGCGCCGTGGCGCGGCCGCATCTGGCCAATCCGTCGTGGACGCTCACGGAAGCCGCGCGCATTGGCTACCTCGACATCAAGTGGCCGCACCAGTACACGGCCGCCAAGACGCAACTGGAGCGCAACATAGAGCGCGAGCGTGCGGCAGCCGCCGCGGCCGCTGGGCTTTCGCCACTCGAGCGCGCACAACGCGCAGAAGGAACGGTGTGAGCATGAACCAGGCAATCCTCAACGATCGTCACGCCGTCGTCACGGGCGGCGGCAGCGGCATCGGCGCCGCAACGGCTGCTGCCCTCCTGCGTGCCGGCGCCCGCGTCACGCTGATGGGGCGCGATGCCGCGCGGCTCGATGCGCAGCGTGCGGCGCTAGGCGGCGGCGAAAACGTGGCCTGCGTGAGCACCGATATCACCGACGAAAGCGCCGTGAACGCAGCGTTCTCGCGAGCCGCAGAAAAACTTGGCGCCGTGGATATCCTCGTCAACAACGCAGGCCAGGCCCAGGCCGCGCCGTTCACGCAAACCGACCTCGCGCTGTGGAAGCGCATGCTCGACGTCAATCTCACGGGCGCGTTTCTTTGCACGCGGGCGGTGCTGCCCGCCATGCTCGCGCGCAAGGCGGGGCGCATCGTCAACGTCGCGAGCACGGCGGGCCAGGTCGGCTATCCGTATGTCGCCGCCTACTGCGCCTCGAAACATGGCGTGATCGGCATGACGCGCGCGCTTGCGCTCGAAGTGGCCACCCAGGGCGTGACCGTGAACGCCGTCTGCCCCGGCTATACGGAAACGGAGTTGCTCCAGGCGTCGCTCGAACAGATCACGCGCAAGACTTCACGCAGCGAGGCTGAAGCGCGTAGCATCCTCGTGCGCCACAACCCGCAGCAGCGGTTCGTCACGCCCGACGAAGTCGCTAACGCGGTGCTGTGGCTCTGCGCACCCGGATCGTCCGCGATCACGGGCCAGTCCATTTCCGTCTCAGGTGGAGAAATCACATGACCTCGCCCGCATCCACGCGCAAGAACGCCACCGCGAAGGCCGCAACGAAAGCGCCGCGCAAGGGCGTAGAGAAGCCGGCCGAGAACGTCGTCGACATGGAAATGAGCACGGGTGCCGACAGCCACATGGGCCTGCGCCTGTGGCTGCGCCTGCTCACCACGACGAACCTCGTGCAGGCCGAGTTGCGCCGCCGTCTGCGCGCCGAATTCGACACGACGCTGCCGCGCTTCGACTTGATGGCGCAACTAGAGCGCCACCCCGAAGGCCTGCGCATGACCGAACTCTCGCGCCGCTTGATGGTGACGGGCGGAAACGTCACCGGCATTACCGATCAGCTCGAAAAAGAAGGCCTCGTCGTGCGCGACGTCGCCCCCGACGACCGGCGCTCGTTCGCGGTGCGCCTCACACCCGAGGGACGCGCCCTCTTCGACCGCATGGCGGCAGCGCACGAGCAATGGGTCGTGGAACTATTCGGCGGCCTCTCGCTCGACGAGAAGTCGAAGATGCACGAGCGCCTCGGCAAGCTCAAACAACATCTGCGCAACGGCATCGAAGGCTGAAGCCGCGCGGAGCAGATAGACAGGAGACATATCTTGACGACACGTTCCAGCGCCGACGCGCTCTTCGCAGGCAACCGCGTGACGCTTGCGGGCTATCAGGCTAAACACTTTGGCTGGTCTGTAGAGAGCCGCGTCGCGACCATCACGCTCAACCGCCCCGAGCGCAAGAATCCGCTTACGTTCGAATCTTATGCAGAACTACGCGATCTCTTTCGCCAGCTCGCCTATGCAACCGACGTGAAAGCCGTCGTGCTGCACGGCGCCGGCGAGAACTTCTGTTCGGGCGGCGACGTGCACGACATCATCGCGCCGCTCGTCGATCTGCCGATGCCGGAACTGCTGATGTTCACGCGTATGACGGGCGATCTCGTCAAAGCGATGCGGCACTGCCCGCAGCCGCTCATCGCCGCCGTGGACGGCGTGTGCGCCGGCGCGGGCGCGATTCTCGCAATGGCCTCCGACATGCGCTATGCCACGGCACGCAGCAAGCTCGCGTTTCTCTTCACGCGCGTGGGACTCGCGGGCTGCGACATGGGCGCGTGCGCGATCCTGCCGCGCATCATCGGGCAGGGCCGCGCCGCGGAACTGCTTTATACGGGGCGCTCCGCGAGCGGCGAGGAAGGTCATGCGTGGGGTTTCTACAACCGCCTCTGCGACCCCGAGACGCTGCTCGCCGATGCCCAGAAGCTCGCCGCCGATCTCGCGTCGGGCCCGACTTTCGCACACGGCATCACCAAGACGATGCTGCATCAGGAATGGACCATGAGCATCGACGAGGCCATCGAATCCGAGGCCCAGGCGCAGGCGATCTGCATGGCCACGCGCGATTTCGGCCGGGCCTATGAGGCGTTCGCGGCGAAGACGCGTCCGGTTTTCGAGGGGGACTGAATTGAACGCTGCCGCACAAACCAACCTTCACGACCCGCTCGCGTGGCCTTTCTTCGAAGATCGTCATCGCGCGCTGGCTGCGGGAATCGAGACCTGGGCGCGTGAGCATCTCTCGCACGTGCCGCACGACGATGTCGATGCGACCTGCCGTACGCTGGTGCGCAAACTGGGCGACGCCGGCTGGCTGCGCTATGGCGTGGGCGGTACGGCATACGGCGGCCATGGCGATACGATCGATACGCGCGCCGTCTGTTTGCTGCGCGAAACGCTAGCGAAACACTCGGGCCTCGCCGACTTCGCGCTCGCGATGCAGGGTCTCGGCTCCGGCGCGATCTCGCTGGCCGGCAACGACGCGCAGAAGTCGCGCTATCTGCCGCGTGTCGCGCGCGGCGAGGCGATCGCTGCGTTCGCGCTCTCCGAGCCGCAAGCGGGCTCCGACGTAGCCGCGATGGCGCTCGCCGCACGCCCCGAGGGCGACGACTACGTGCTCGACGGCGAAAAGACGTGGATCTCGAACGGCGGGATCGCCGATTTCTACGTGGTGTTCGCGCGCACCGGCGAGGCGCCGGGCTCGCGCGGCATCAGCGCCTTCGTGGTCGATGCCGACACGCCTGGGCTTGAAATTGCCGAACGAATCGACGTGATCGCGCCGCACCCGCTCGCGCGACTGAGTTTCACCGGCGCGCGCGTGAAGCGCAGCCAGATGCTCGGCGCCCCCGGCGAAGGCTTCAAGATCGCCATGCGCACGCTCGATATCTTCCGCACGTCGGTCGCCGCGGCTTCGCTGGGCTTTGCGCGCCGCGCGATGGCCGAGGGGCTTGCGCGCGCCGCCTCGCGCAAGATGTTCAACCAGACGCTCGGCGACTTTCAGTTGACCCAGGCAAAGCTCGCGAACATGGCCCTCACCATCGACAGCAGCGCGCTGCTCGTCTATCGCGCGGCGTGGCTGCGCGACCAGGGCGAGAGCGTGACGCGCGAAGCCGCCATGGCGAAATGGCATGCAAGCGAAGGCGCGCAGCAGGTGATCGACGCGGCCGTACAGCTGTGGGGCGGCATGGGCGTGCAGAGCGGCAACATCGTCGAATCGCTCTACCGCGAGATTCGCTCGCTGCGCATCTACGAAGGCGCGACCGAAGTGCAGCAACTCATCGTCGGGCGCGACCTGCTCAAGGAATACAACGCCGCGTAAGCCTGCGCGGCCCCTCTATGGAATCGGACGAGACATGAAACAAGCCCTTCTTCCCGCAGGCTGGATCAAGCCGCGCGGTTATGCCAACGGCGTGGCCGCCACCGGCACCCAGGTCTATATCGCCGGTCAGATCGGCTGGGACGAGAACGCACGCTTCACGAGCCGGGAATTCGGCGCGCAGGCCGTGCAGGCGCTGCGCAATATCGTCGCCGTGCTGGGCGCGGCGGGCGCCAGGCCTGAGCATCTCGTGCGCATGACCTGGTATGTCACCGACAAGAAGGAGTACCTGGCATCGCTGAAGGAGATCGGCGCAGCGTTTCGCGAATTGATCGGCGACTACGACATCGCGATGAGCGCGGTTCAGGTGGTCGCCCTCATGGAAGACGAAGCCAAGGTCGAAATCGAAGCAACGGCCGTGATTCCCGACGACGCGCGCCTCACGCGCGCATAGGCCGCGGCAAGCGCAACAGCACGACCCGCCCATTCAGACTGCCGGAGACGCCATGCAACCCACCGCCCATGTCGATACCTTCGCCCGCGATCATCTGCCGCCCGAGTCGCAGTGGCCCGACATGCTGCTCGACAACCCCGACGTCGCCTACCCCGCACGCATGAATTGCGCGGTCGAGCTGCTGGACCGCGCGATCGAGGCCGGGCACGGCGAGCGGCCGGCCATCTGGTCGGACATCGACGGCAAGCCCCAGGCGACGACATATGCCGAGCTGCTCGCGCTCGTCAATCGCAGTGCCCACGTGCTCGTCGAAGACATGGGACTGCAACCGGGCAATCGCGTGCTGTTGCGCGGGCCGAACACGCTGCAGATGGCGGTCGCGTTCCTCGCGTCGCTCAAGGCAGGCCTCGTGGTGATTCCCACCATGCCGCTGCTGCGCGCGAAGGAGCTCAAGCAGATCGCCGACAAGGCACAGGTTAGCGCCGCCTTGTGCGACGTGCGGCTCACCGAAGAACTGGCGCGCTGCATGGATCCCGCCGACGAATTTTTCTGCGAGAGCCTGAAGCAGGTCCGCTATTTCCACGACGAGGCGCCGGGCGACGCTTCGCCGGGCGACGCTTCGCCGGGCGTCGGTTCACGGGGCACGCTGGAAGCCTTGGCGAGAAACAAGCCCGCCGACTTCACGGCCTGCGATACGGCCAGCGACGACGTCTGCCTGATCGCCTTCACGAGCGGCACGACGGGCATGCCGAAGGGCTGCATGCACTTCCACCGCGACGTGATCGCCATGTGCGACCTCTTCCCGCGCCACATACTGAAGCCCGCGGCCGATGACGTGTTCTGCGGCACGCCGCCGCTCGCGTTCACATTCGGGCTGGGCGGCTTGTTGTGCTTCCCGATGCGAGTGGGCGCATCGACCGTGCTGATCGAGAAGCTCACGCCGGCGCTGCTGCTCGATACCATCGAGCGCTTTCGGGCGACGATGGTCTTCACCGCCCCCACGTTCTATCGGCAGATGGCGCCGCTCGTCGCGCAGCACGATCTTTCCAGCCTGCGCAAGACGGTCTCGGCAGGCGAGGCGCTGCCGCAGGCCACGCGCGACCTGTGGCACGAGGCGACCGGCATCGAGATGATCGACGGCATTGGCGGCACGGAACTGATTCATATCTTCGTTTCGTCGGCGGGCGCCGACGTGCGGCCCGGCTCCATCGGGCGTGCGGTGCCGGGTTACGTCGTACAGGCGCTGGACAACGATCTGCAACCTGTCGCGCCGGGTGTAACGGGCAATCTCGCCGTGCGCGGTCCGACCGGTTGCCGCTACCTCGCCGACGAACGCCAGAAGGTGTTCGTGCGCGGCGGCTGGAATCTGCCCGGCGACGCCGTTTCGATCGACGCCGACGGCTACGTGTTCTATCAGGCGCGCTCGGACGACATGATCGTTTCGTCGGGCTACAACATCGCGGGGCCGGAAATCGAGACGGTGCTCATGCAGCATCCTGCGGTGGCCGAGTGCGGGGTGACGGGCGTGCCCGACGAACTGCGTGGCCAGGTGGTCAAGGCCTTCGTCGTCCTGCGCCCAGGCTTCGACGCGAGCGACGCGCTGGTCGCCGAGTTGCAGAACTTCGTGAAAAACGCGGTGGCGGCGTACAAGTATCCGCGCCTGATCGCGTTCATCGACGCGCTGCCGCGAACCGAGACTGGGAAGCTCAAGCGTTCGGCATTGCGGGCGCTGTAAAGCGGGAACGCATTGCGCGGACGGAATGCGCATGATCCTGCGCATTCCGCTCCTCGGCGCCGCGTTTGCGCGCAATTGCGCTCATTCGGGCTAAGCTGGCCCCGCGAGTTTTGCGCAAAATTATGCGCAAATTCCCGCCGACAACCTATAATGCGCATCATCATGCGCAAAAATCACACCGACTTGCCGATCTCCAACGTCGAGCGCCTCGCTGAGTCGCTGCGCGCGACCCGGCGCGCGCGCAAGTTGACCCAGCAAGCGCTGGCCGATCGTGCCGGCATCGCCCGCCGCACCATTACGAACGCCGAACGCGCGGGCAACGTCGGCATTCGCGAACTCTGCCGTCTCGTGAACGCACTCGGCTACGAAGTCGTCTTGCGGCCCATGGATACCGTGATACTCGAGGACCTGAATGATATCTTCAGGGACGACGAATGACAGGCGATGCCCCATTCGACCTCGAGCGGCTCCTGCGTGAAATCCGCAGTCTGCAAGTGCATACGCCGCAGGGCCCGAGCGGCTTGCTGGCGCGCGAAAGCCGCTTCGTCTTCAACTA
>NZ_BBJJ01000036.1 GCF_000739815.1 Paraburkholderia mimosarum LMG 23256 = NBRC 106338 | reverse complement strand
GGGCACCAGGATGCGGCGCGCGCACGTGCATCGCTGCCCCGCCGAAAGAAACGCCGACTGGATCGTGTGGTGCACGGCCGCGTCGATGTCTTCGACCGGCGCGACGACGAGCGGGTTGTTGCCGCCCATCTCCAGCGCGAGCACGATCTCGGGGCGGCCGCCGAACTGGCGATGCAGCAGCGTGCCCGTGTCCGAGCTGCCCGTGAAGAAGAGCCCGTCGATCTGCCGATGGTTCGCGAGTGCAATGCCCGTGTCGCGCTCGCCCTGCACGAGGTTCAGCACGCCCGCGGGCAGGCCCGCTTCGCGCCACAGCTCGACCGTTGCGCGCGCAACTTCCGGCGCGAGTTCGGAAGGCTTGAAGACCACGGCGTTGCCCGCGATCAACGCGGGGACGATATGGCCGTTGGGCAGATGGCCCGGGAAGTTGTACGGACCGAACACGGCGACGACGCCATGCGGGCGGTGCCGCAGCACCGCGATGCCGTCGGCCATCGGCGTGCGTTTCTCGCCGGTGCGCTCGCCATAGGCGGTGATCGAAATCGCGACCTTCGCGGCCATCGAAGCCGCTTCGGTACGCGCTTCCCAGAGCGGCTTGCCGGTCTCGCGGCCGATCGCCTGCGCGAGCGCTTCCTTCTTTTCGGTGACGAGCGCGGCGAAGCGCTTCACGATCTCGCAGCGCGCTTCGAGCGGCGTTTGCGACCACGTGGCGAACGCGCGGCGTGCGGCGTTGACGGCGCGATCGACATCGTCGGCGCTCGCGGCATTGCCGCTCCACACGGTTTCGCCGGTGCCGGGGTTGCGCGAAGCGAACGCGGGGCCCGAGGCCGCGCACCACTGTCCATCGATGTAAAGCTCGTTCATGTTTATCCCTTTTGTTGCTTCTGCGCCGGGCCGAGCACACGCACGGGCTCGCCCGCCGCGACGTTCAACGCTGCTGCTTCCTGGGCGCTCAGCGTGAACACGCCGTCGAGCACGACGCCAGGCGCGAAACCCACGCGAAAATCGCCGAGCGAAGTATTCGACACGAGCGAGCGCACGCCCTCGCCACCCTGCGTCTCGCCGATCCGGACCGGCACCAGCACGCTGTCGCGCACCGTGCGCAAGTCGCCGATATGGCATTCGAGCACCGGGCCCGCATCGAAGATATCGACGTGATTCTCGTAGCGCAGCCCCTCGGCTTCGAGCATGCGGCGCGCGGGAATCGTGTCGGCATGCGTGAGGCCCACGCATGCCTGCGCTTCCTCGGGCAGCAACTCCACGTACACGGGGTAGCGCGGCATGAGTTCCGCGAGGAACGACTTGCGGCCGTGCGAGCTGAGGTAATCGGCGGCGTTGAAGTCGATTTGATAGAAGTGCGAACCGACCGCGCGCCAGAACGGCGACGTGCCCTCCGCGTCGAAGTGGCCGCGCAACTCCGCGCACAGGCGCTCGGGAAAGCGCTCGCGAAACTGGGCGATGAACATGAACCGCGAGCGCGAAAGCAGGCTGCCCATGCCGCCCGTGCGATAGCGCGGCGACAGGAACAGCGAGCACACTTCGGCGTAGCCCGTGAGATCGTGCGAGATATTGAGCGCGCGCATGCGCGTCCAGATGCCGAGTTCCTGGCTCGCGTGCACCACCGTGCTTACGCGATAGTTGTAAAACGGCTGCTCGAGCCCCACCGCCGTTTCGATGCCGCATACGCCGGCCACGTCACCCGTCGCCGTGTCTTCCATCACGAAGAAGTAGCCGGCTTCGCGTGGCGCGGCTTCACCGGCTAGCGTGCGCCGCGTGCGTTCGATGCGCGCCTTGAGCGCCTCGCGGTCGGGCTTGAAGGTCGTGAGGCCGGGCCCCGTTTCCTGGGCGAGCGCGACGAGCGCGTCCACGTCGCCCGTTTGCACGACGCGTACCACGATCATTGTGCGTCTCCCATGTAAGCCTCTTCGGTTTGCGGCGTGGCGCGATAGAGCGGCGCGCAGCGCACCGGCTCGCCGTCCTGCACGCCGAGCACCGCGCGCGTCGCGGCGTCGAGCGGCGCGAGGTTCGCTGCGCGCGCGCCGGCGCCCTTCACGCTTTCGGGCAGCGTCGCGAGCACGCAGCGGAACTCGCCCGCTCGCTGGCTCGCGACCAGATACGCCATGCCCTGTTGATTCGTTGCGTCCGCAACTTCACGCACCGCTCTCGTCTCGCTTTCCGCGACGGAGCCCGTGCGGTCCACTTGCGCGGTCAGCACCGGGCCCGCGTCGAAGATATCGACGAAGCGGTCCGGCTCGAAGCCCTCTTCCAGATGGATCTCATAGGCGAGCAAGGCGCTCTGGTCCGGCTCGCCGAGCACGCGCTGCGCCGGCTCCGGCAGCAGCGGCACGTAGAGCGGATAGGCGGGCATCACCTCGGCGATGAAGGTGCGGCTGCGCCCGCCCGAGGCCAGTTCGATGTCCTTGAAATCGCGCCCGAAGAACTTGCGCCCCACGGCTTCCCAGAACGGCGAGGCACCCGTCTCGTCGGTCACGCCGAGCAGCAGCGAGAACACCTCGGGCGTGAAGCGGCGGCGGTTCATCGCGACGTACATCATGCGAGCGCGCGACATGAGATGCGCGGCCGCGTCGCCGCGGAGCGTTGGCTCGATGTAGAAGCCCGCGAGGCGGCTCTTGCCCGTGAGTTCGTGCGACATCGTGAGCGCGTGGATCTTGCGGTTCACGTGCAGCTCGCGCGAGGCATGAATGAGCGCGTCGTTGCGGAACGCGTAGAACGGCTCGGCATAGCCGGCCGCCGCCACGATGCTCGAGGTGCCGACGAGCCGCCCGGTAGCGGAGTCTTCGAGCACGAACAGATAGAACTCCTCACCGGGGAAGTCCACGTCCGCGCGAAACGAGTCCTCGGAAAGCGCGATGCGCGCTTCGAGCGCCGCGCGGTCGTGCGGCAGCGAATGCAGCACCGGCTGCGCGGTGTGCGCCATGTGGGCGATCGCATCGAGATCGGCCAGCCGGGCGGGGCGAACGAATAGCATCGTCGGTCCTGTGAATGCGGTTGTGCGTGCGCCGGTTTCAGCGCGAGCCGTTGACGCCGATCACGTCATAGCAGGCCTGCTCGAAGCGCGCAAAGCCTTCGTCGAGGTCCGCCTCGGGAATGATGAGCGACGGTGCGAAACGCAGCACGTCCGGTCCCGCGATCAGCATCATCAGGCCGCGGTTCGCGGCCGCCGCGTTGAAGTCCTTGGCGCGGCCTGCGAAGCGCGCGTTCAGTTCGGCGCCGATCAGGAGGCCCTTGCCGCGCACTTCCTTGAACATGTCGAAGCGCTCGTTGAGCGCGGCGAGCTTGCCGCGAATCGTTTCGCCGCGCGCGCGCACGCCCGCGAGCAGCGCCGGATCGCTCACGAGCTCGACCACCTTGCCCGCGATCGCCGCGCCGAGCGGATTGCCGCCATAGGTCGTGCCGTGCACGCCCACCTTGAAGTGTGCGGCGATCGCCTCGGTGGTGAGCATCGCGCCGATCGGAAAGCCGTTGCCGAGCGCCTTCGCCGTCGTGAGGATATCGGGTGTCACGCCCGTGTCTTCATAAGCGTAGAAGTGGCCCGTGCGGCCCACGCCCGTTTGGACCTCGTCGAAAATCAGCAGCGCGCCGTGCGCGTCGCATGCTTCGCGCAGTGCGCGCAGGAACGCGGGATCGGCGGGAATCACACCGCCCTCGCCCTGCACCGGCTCGACGATCACGGCGCAGGTCTGGGGGCCAATCGCCCGCTTCGCCGCTTCGATGTCGTTGTACGGCAGATGCGTGATGCCACCCGGCACCGGGCCGAAGCCTTCCGAATACTTGGGCTGGCCGCCCACGCTCACGGTGAAGAACGTGCGGCCGTGGAACGACTGCGTGAACGAGACGATTTCGAACTTGTCGGCACCGTGCCGATCGAACGCCACGCGGCGCGCGAGCTTGAGCGCGGCCTCGTTGGCTTCCGCGCCCGAGTTCGCGAAGAACGCGCGATCGGCGAACGTGAGCGATTCGAGCTTGCGCGCGAGCCGCAGCACCGGCTCGTTGGTGTAGCCGTTGCCGATGTGCCACAGCTTGCTGCCCTGCTCCTGCAGCACGCGCAGCAGTTCGGGGTGCGCGTGGCCGAGCGAAGTCACGGCGATGCCGCACGCAAAGTCGATATAGTCGCGGCCCTCGGTGTCCCACACGCGCGAGCCCTCGCCGCGCTCCGGCACGAACGGCGCCGGCGAGAAACACGGCACCATCACTTCGTCGAAGGTCTTGCGGCTCACAGTCTGGTCGTTCATGGCGATTCCTTTATAGCGCTTTCGCGTGTCGAATTCGGGGTCGATGCGGTCCGGGACGAGGCCGTTCCCGGCAAGTAACAGATGCAGTGTAGGCAAGCTCGTCGCAAACGTCTTGCGCAGGCGCGACGCGTTTTTTCGTACGGAACCCGCAAGATCGGCGGCTGGCCGCGCTCACTCGACTTCAGGCGGCTCGACGAGCGCACCGGCGCGCGGCTCGGCGGCGGCCCCGCCATGCTGGCGCTCGATCCAGTTGCGGCGGTCTTCGCGCGGCGTCACGCCGAAGCGCTCGCGATAGGCATTCGAAAAATGCGCCGCCGACGAAAACCCGCATGCGAGGCTGATCTGCACGACCGACTTGCTGGTGCGCTGCAGTTGCGAGCGCGCCTTGGCGAGGCGCAGGCCCAGGTAGTACTTCGACGGCATCGCGCCGAGGTACTGGCGAAAGAGCCGCTCGAGCTGGCGCCGCGAGACGCCCACGAGATCGGCGATCTCGTCGGTCGTGAGCGGATCCTCGATGTTCGCTTCCATCAGCTTGAGCGCGTCATTCATGCGCGGATGACGCTCGCCCGGCGCGGTCACGAACGGAATGCGCTGACGTTCGTCGCCGCTGCGCAGCGTGCTGGCGCCCAGCGCGTCGGCAATGCGCTCGGCAAGTTCGGGGCCGTGGTCGCGGCCGATCATCGCGAGCATGAAGTCGAGCGTGGCCTGCCCGCCCGCGCAGGTGGCGCGGTCGCGGTCGATTTCGTAGATGTGCTGGGTGACGATGGTCCGCTCGAACTGCTCGGCGAACTGCTGGAACGTCTCCCAGTTGGCGGCCACGCGGTAGCCCTGGAGCTGCCCCGCCATCGCGAGCCACCAGATGCCGTGATGAACGCCCGTGACGAGCGGCGTGCGCTGCCCCACGCGCGCGAGGCTCGCGAGAAAGAGGCGGTAGTCGGCGAACTGCTGGTAGCGCTCGGTCACGACGATCAGCCAGTCGCACGAGAGCGCGTCGCCGAACGCGCAGTCGGCGGGCCATTGCGCGCCGCCCACGAGCGGCACGGGGCGGCCGTTCCACGAGCACATCTGCCAGCGGTACAGCGCGCGGCCGTCGATCTCGTTGGCGAGATGGAGCGCATCGACGATCGGGCCCACACCCGACATCGAAACGGGCGGCAGCGCGACGATGGCGACCTGGGTGGTGCGGCCGGCGCGCGCGGGCGACGCCTGGCCGCCCGGCGCCGCGGCAGCGACGGAAGCGGAAGGGAGCACGGGGGAGCGGACCATCGGCGGCAGGATGCGCGAGACGAGCGCGCCGCTTACTTGAGGCTGCCCGAGAGGAACTGTCGCAAGCGCTCGCTCTTCGGCGCGCCGAGCACGTCGGCGGGTGCGCCCTCTTCCTCGGTGCGTCCCTGATGCAGGAACATCACATGGTTCGAGACGTTGCGCGCGAAGCCCATCTCGTGCGTGACGACGATCATGGTGCGGCCTTCCTCGGCGAGCTTTTGCATCACCTTGAGCACTTCGCCCACGAGTTCGGGATCGAGCGCCGAAGTCGGCTCGTCGAACAGCATCACGTCCGGGTGCATGGCCAGGGCGCGCGCGATCGCCACGCGCTGCTGCTGGCCGCCCGAGAGATGCGAGGGATACTGCTTTTCCACGCGAGGCGCGAGGCCCACTTTCTCGAGATACTGACGCGCGCGCTCCTCCGCTTCCTTGCGCGGCACGCCCAGCACGTGAATGGGCGCCTCCATCACGTTCTCGAGCACGTTCATGTGGGACCAGAGGTTGAAGTGCTGGAACACCATCGCGAGCTTGGTGCGGATGCGCTGCAACTGCTTGTGGTCGGCCACGTCGAGGTCGCCGTTGCGGCCGGCCTTGGTGCGCACCGTCTCGCCATCGACGACGATCTCGCCCGCGTTCGGCTTCTCGAGGAAATTGATGCAGCGCAGGAACGTGCTCTTGCCCGAGCCGCTCGCGCCGATGATGCTGATCACGTCGCCCTTCTTCGCGTCGAGCGAGACGCCCTTGAGCACCTCGTTGTCGCCGTAGCGCTTGTGGATATCGCGCGCGACCAGCTTGCTGTCCGAATGTTGCGTCATGCCTGGGTTCGTGCTTTGGGTCATGCCTTGCGTCGTCTGAGCCAAGATGGCCTCCAATGTTTCCGGTGATTCCGATGATTCAGCGGGTGCGCACGGCGAGATGGCCCAGCCAGCGCTTCTCGGCGCGGCGGAACGCGGCCACGAGCACGAACGATACCGCACAGTAGATCAGCGCCGCGAGGCCGAACGACTCGAACGAGCGGTACGTGGCCGAGTTGGCGTCGCGCGCGACCTTGAGGATGTCGGGCACGGTCGCCGTGAACGCCACCGTGGTTGCGTGCAGCATCAGGATCACCTCGTTACTGTACAGCGGCAGCGCGCGGCGCAGCGCCGAAGGCAGGATCACGCGCCAGTACATCGTGAACGGGCTCATGCCATAGGCGCGCGCGGCTTCCACCTCGCCGTGCGACGTGGCGCGAATCGCACCCGCGAAGATCTCCGTCGTATAGGCGCAGGTGTTGAGCGCGAACGCGAGGATCGCGCAGTTCAGGCCGCTGCGAAAGAACGCATCGAGCAGCGGCTCGGCGCGGATGAACGCGAGACTGTACACGCCCGTGTAGATGAGCAGCAACTGCACGTAGAGCGGCGTGCCGCGAAACACGTAGGTGTAGAAGCGCACCGGCAGCGAAAGCCAGCGGCGGCTCGACACGCGGGCCACGGCGAGCGGCACCGCGCACACGAAGCCGAAGGCCACCGAGATCACGAGCAGCCACAGCGTCATCGCGAGGCCCGAGACATGCTCGCCGTCCCAGTAGAGGAACGCGCGGCCGAATTGCTGGAGGATTTCGTTCATGGCGGCCTTTGCCTCAAAGTTGCGCGTGACGCACGCCCACCGAATAGCGGCGTTCGAGCCAGGCGAGTGCGAAGTTCGAGAGAGTGGTGATCGCGAGATAGATGAGCGCCGCGATCACGAGGAAGAAGAACAGGTTGAAGGTGCTGCGGCCCGCGTCCTGGGCGGCCTTCACCACGTCGGCGAGACCGATGATCGAGACGAGCGCCGTCGCCTTCACGAGCACCTGCCAGTTGTTGCCGATGCCGGGCAGCGCGAAGCGCATCATCTGCGGAAACAGGATGCGCGCGAACACGCGCGCGCCGCTCATGCCATAGGCGTGGCCCGCTTCGAGCTGGCCGCGCGGCACCGCGAGAAACGCGCCGCGAAAGGTCTCGGTGAAGTACGCGCCGTAAATGAAGCCGAGCGTGATGACGCCGGCCACGAACGGGTCGATGTCGATCTGCGCCATGCCGAGCGCGTCGGTGGCCTCGTTCACGCCGATCTGGATGCTGTAGAACAGCAGCAGCATCAGCACGAGGTCGGGCACCGAGCGGATCAGCGTCGTGTAAGCCGTCGCGGCCGCCGCGAGCGGCCGGTTGAACGAGAGCTTCGCCGCGGCGCCCGCCAGTCCGAGCAGGACGGCCACGCCGAGCGAAAGGAGCGAAAGTTCGATGGTCTGGATCGTGCCGGCGAGGAGCACCGGGCCAAAGCCGTAGAGGAACACGCGCGTCTCCGCAACAGAATCGTTTTGTCGTTTCGGCCGGAAGCGGCAGGCACTGGGCGCCGCCGCAACCGGGTGAATTGGCGCGGATCGTCTCAGTGCAAAATGGATTGCTCAAACTGGCACGGCGCGGATATTGCAGCGCAGCATCGCGATGCGGCGCGTGGTCGCAGGCGCAACGGCCCGCACAGTGGCGGGCGCGATGCAGTTGAAAGGGAAGAGAACGCCCTGGCAAGCAGGGCGTTTTCGCAAGTTTCGGGTCGCTTTTTCGATAGGCGTGCGGCGCGCGTGCCGGGTGCGCGCGCGGGTGGTCCAGGCAGGCGGCGCAGCATTCCTTGATCTATCTCCGCACAGGGAGCTAACACGACACGTATCAACGCGTTGACACACGGCGTCCGCCCACCTAGTATCGATCTTGTATCAACACCGTAGATACACCACGACAAGTATGGACATCAGGCTTAATGCGCTATTGGCCAGAAGGCCGATTCAATACGAGGACGAAATGGCGATACAAACCCTGAAGCGCTGGGGCAACAGCCTTGCGGTGCGCATTCCTTCCACCCTGGCCGCCAGGCTGGCTTTGGCGGAGGGGCAGGAAGTCGAGGTCGAGGTCGAAGATGGGTTGCTCACGGTCCGCCCGCACGCGGCAATCCGGCGCTTCTCGCGCGAGCGCTATTTGCAGCAGTTGCGCGAGCGCAAGCTGCAGCAGCATCCGGACATCGACTTCGGCCAGCCGCAAGGTTCCGAGATCGGCGGACCCGACGACCCCGCGCGTTTCGACCAATGGTAAGGAACGCATGAAGAACGGCACACCGGACGCAGGCGACATTCTTTGGCTCAATGTCGGGCCGGGCGCGGGAAACGAGCAGGACGGCTATCGTCCCGCCCTGGTGCTCACCGATAGCGAATTCAACGAACTCACGAGCCGCTTTATCGGGCTCCCCATCACCAGCAGCATTCACGGATGGGAATCGGAAATTCCCATCAGCGGACTTTCGAAGCCCTGCGTCGCGATGGCCGACCAGATCGTCACGCTTTCCCTCACGGGAAGAATCTGGCGCTACAAAGGCGAAGCGGCGACTGCGGACGAACTGGAGGCGGCGAAATTCGCCGTCGCCGGTATTCTCGATCTGTAGCCGCACGTAAGCCGGAACGCGCGCTAGTCCAAACCCAATTGCGCCTTGATGGCCGGCATCATGTACTGCACGGCCGCGCGCCCCTCCTCGATGGCGGGCGCGGCGCGATGAAAATCGAAGATGCCCATGCCGCCCAGGCGCGGCTGGATCAGCACGTCGGCGGGTTCGCCCGCGAGGCGGCTGCGCGTGATGCGCACCTGCATGATGTCGATGCTCTGGGCCACCGAGCTCAGCACGGAAGGCACGCGCGTGCTGGGCGGCGGCGCCACGCGCACGTCCTCGCCGCCCACCGCGCCCGGCCCCGCCGGCTGCAGCCAGCGCGGGAAGCGCTTGCCGTTGCGGCGCAGGAGCGGCTCCGGCGCCGCGCCGCCGTTGGCCGATCCGTCTGCGGTGTCGGCGTCCGCGCTGCCGGTCAAAGCCGCGGCCGATGCGGCGGCCGCCGCGTCGCTCGCCTCCACGGGGAGTTCGCGCGGCATCGTGTCGATCGCGCCGCCAAGATCGCGGCCGTTGAGGATGTCGTGATTGAGGTCGATCGCGATCACCGTGTCGGCACGCATCGCGCGCGCGGCGGACACCGGCACGGGATTGCTGAGGCCGCCGTCGACTAGCCACACGCCGTCATGCCAGATCGGCGTGAAGATGCCGGGAATCGCGATCGAGGCGCGTACGGCATCCACCACGCCGCCCTCGCGCAGCCAGACTTCGCGCCCGGTGTCGAGCTCGGTCGCGACCGCCGTGAACGGCAACCGCAGATCGTCGATCGACCGGCCGTTGAACTGGTGCGCAAAGACGTCGATCACCTTGCGTCCGCCCAGCAGGCCGCCCGAAATACGCAGATCGAGCAGGCGCACCACGGTCTGCCAGGTGAGCTTGCCGGCCCAGTCCTCGAGCCAGTCGAGATCGCCGTTCGCATAGACGGCGCCGACGAGCGCGCCGATCGACGTGCCGCACACCACATCGGGCTTGATACCCGCTTCCTCGAGCGCGCGGATCGCGCCGATGTGCGCCCAGCCGCGCGCCGCGCCGCCGCCGAGCACGAGGCCCACGCACCTGGGCCGTCGCCGGTTCATCATGCGCGCCTCCCTCTGTAGTCGTGGGTCAACGGAGTCAGTGCCCGCGGATCACGTCCGAGCGCGAGGTCGTCGTCACCCGCCCGTCCGGTCCGAAATGCACGTTGAAATACGCTTCGGGTGTCACGCCCCCTTCCAGCCACTTCCAGCTCCACACGGTCTCCTTCTTCAGGCGGTAGCCGGCCACCTGCCCCGGCTTGCCCAGCAGACGCCGCACCTCGTCCTCACTCATGCCGATGCGGATCTTCGCGAAGTTTTCCGCCGTGAGTGCCTGGGTGATCGCGACGAGCCGGCCGTTCGGGCCGATGTCGACCATCCATGTCTTGAGCCCCTGAGGACCGCGCGGATATTCGAGGCGGCGCGAACCGTCGTCGAACACGCGCTCCATCTCGGGCTTGCCCATCTGCTCGCGCACCTGCTCGAGCGTGGAGACGCCGGGCGTGAGGCCCTTGAGCAGCAGCGCGTCGGGCTTCACCGAATCGAAGAACGTCTTGAATCCCTGCCGTATGGAGTCGAGCATGGCATCGAACTGGCGAGCGTCGCAGCCGGAAAGCGTGAACGCCGCCAGGGCGGCGCACGCGAGCGCGAGCGAGCGCGTGGATGAAAACGTGGGCCTCATGTCCTTGCTAACGCATCAGCACGGGCTTGCGCCGACGCGCGCCCAGCTCGGGCACGCATCGACATCTCCACAATGTACCGTCAATGGACGCGGTCGTGCTCGGTGTCCCGCTGCGGGCGGGACGCGTAAGCGGGTGCGCTGGCCACGGCGGGACGCGCCTCGACGGACTGCGCGCCGTGGCTCACGTTGTGGCGCACCGTGCGACGCGTGCGCACGATCTCGGCGACCTGCCAGGAGATCAACGCGAGCACGCCGAACACCACTTCGCGCATGCGTTTGACGAGCGCCAGCGAGAACGCCACCTCCTGGCTCACGCCAAAGAGCTGGGCAAGCAGCACCACGGCGACTTCCTGCACGCCGAGGCCGGCGGGCACCATGAAGGCGGCATGGCGCACGGCCTGCGTGATGGCCTCGATGGCGAGCGCGTCGCCCACCGTGACCGGATGGCCGAGCAGCGCGAGCGCCCACCACGTCTCGAACGCGCCGAGCATGTAGCCGCCGAGCTGCCAGAAGAACGCGCGGAACATGAGGCCGGTGCGCGACATCAGCGCGTCGAGATCGGCGTCGAGCTGCTTGCCGTCGAGACCGGACACGAGTGCGTTTTCGCTGCCGAGCAGACGCGCGGCCCACCGTTCGATCGCATGAAAGACGCCGCCGCGGCGCAGCAGGAACACCGCCAGCAGAGGCAGCGGCGCGGAGAGCACCAGCGCGAGCGCGATCGTGACGATGGTGCGCCACGAGCCGCCATCGCCGATCGCCGCGACGATCAGCACGACACCCAACGCAGAAAACGCGTATTGCACGGCGATCGTCACGAACACCTCCACGATCACCGAAGCCGTGACCTCGCTCGCATTGCGCACCTTCCAGCGCGCGAGGCGAATGCCGACGAGTTCGCCACCCACGCCCACCACGGGCAAGAGCCGGTTCACGGCCTCGCGCACGGTCGCGGTCCACCAGAGAAAGCTGAGCGGCGCGCGCTTGTCGAGCAGAAGGCGCCACGCGTGGGCGTCGAGCAGCAGCGGCAGCGCGTGGAACGGCACGAGCCAGAGCAGCACCGGCCCGGCCGTGCCGATGACGCGCAGCACGTCGTGCGCGCCGTTATGCACGACGAGACCGATCAGGATGGCGATCCCGACCGGCAAGCCGAGCCATTGCAGCCACTTCATGACGCCTGCACCTCTGCGCCATGTGACGCCGCGGAACCGGGGCCTGCGCCGAAAAAGACGTCGGTAAAGCCGCCGCGACGCACGCCCGCCTGCGCGAGCGCTGCCGCCACGCGCGGCGAGATGAGCGCGCCGAACTCGTCCGAATGACGATACGTGCGCATCGACGGCGTGATGGGTCCTTCGTGCGCCTCATCGGCGAGAGCCGGATGGCAATAGATCTCGCCCACGCCGTGCGCGGGCAGGTGCGCGAGCGCATCGAGCACGGTGGCCTCGTCCATGGCGCCCGTCTTCGCGATACCAACCACGTAGTCGTTGTGCGCGACGCCCGCTCGGGCGAGCCGCGCGCGCACGAGCGCGAGCCAGGGCCTGAGCGCGAGCGGCGCGCCCGCTTCGAGCGGCAGACGCATCGCACGCAGACCATAGTCGCGGCCGATTTCGAGGATCAGCGCGAGCACCGTGGGATGCAGATGAAAATGCTTGTGCGTGTTCACGTGATCGAGCGCGAGCCCGGTCGCCGCGAACGCTTCGAACTGCGCGCGAATCTCCTTCGCGAGCTGCCGGCGCACGTGTGGCAGGAAGAAGAAGCGCACGCCATCGCGGACCATGTCGTCGCCGAAGCGCCCCTGGGCATCGACGAGCGCGGGAATCTGCGCGCGCGGCAGCGTCGCCGCGCCGTCGGCCAGCACCAGATGCAGCCCCACGCGCAAGCCCGGCGTGCGCCGCGCGCGCGCCACGGCGTCGGCCGCGGCGGGCGCGGCCACCATCAGGCTCGCGCAGTCGAGCACGCCCTCGCGATGCGCGCGCTCCACCGCGGCATTGACCCGCTCGTGCAGGCCAAAGTCGTCGGCGGTGAAGATGAGCGCGCGCCGGTCCTGCCCACTGCGGCCTGACGACCGGTCCATCATGCCTCGTGCGCGCGCAGGAAGCGGAAGAACTCCACGCCTTCGCGCAGACGGCGCTTCATCATGTCCCAGCTCGTGAGCATCTCGCGCACGATCTCCCAGATCTTCGAAGGCCGGAAATAGAACTGCCGGTAGAACTGCTCGAGGTGGTGATAGATCTCCTCGCGCGACAGATGCGCGTAGCCGATCGCCGCCAGCTGCACGCCTTCCTTGCTCACCAGGTTGATGGTCTTGTTCTCTTCCATCCAGCCATTTTCCACGGCCTGGTTATAGAGCGTCGTGCCCGGATACGGCGCCGCGAGCGACACCTGAATGGTGTGCGGATTGATTTCCTTCGCGTACTCGATCGTCTTCTTGATCGTTTCCTTCGTCTCGCCCGGCAGGCCCAGAATGAAGGTGCCGTGGACCTTGATGCCGAGGCTCTTGCAGTCCGCGCTGAAGCGGCGCGCGAAATCCGTGCGCACGCCCTTCTTGATGTTCACGAGAATCTGGTCGTCGCCCGATTCGAAGCCCACGAGCAAGAGACGCAGCCCGTTTTCCTTCATGATCTTGAGCGTCTTGTACGGCACGTTCGCCTTGGCGTTGCACGACCACGTCCAGCCGAGCTTGCCGAGGCCGACGGCGATGGCTTCGGCGCGCGGCAGGTTGTCGGTGAAGGTATCGTCGTCGAACATGAGCTCCTTGACTTCCGGCATGTTCTCGCGGATCCACTTCGCTTCTTCCAGCACGTTCTCCACCGAGCGCGTGCGGTAGACGTGGCCGCTCACCGTCTGCGGCCAGAGGCAGAACGTGCAGCGCGACTTGCAGCCACGACCCGTGTAGATCGACACGTACGGATAGTTCAGGTAACCGATGAAGTAGTTCTCGATCTTCAGGTCGCGCTTGTAGATCGGCGCGACGAACGGCAGCGAGTCCATGTCCTCGAGCACCGGACGGCCTTCGTTGTGCTCGATCGAGCCGTCCTTCGCGCGCCAGGAAATGCCCTTGACCTCGGCAAGCGGCATGCCCTCGGCGATTTCCTTGCAGGTGAAGTCGAATTCCTCGCGGCAGACGAAATCGATCGCCTCGGTCGCGGTGAGCGAGTTGTGCGGATCGACCTGCACCTTCGCGCCCACGAGGCCAATGACGACCGACGGCTTGCGCTTTTTCAGGTCTTCGCAGAAGAGCGCGTCGGTCGGGAACGACGGCGTGCTCGTATGGATGATGACGAGGTCGTATTCGGCTGCGATCTTGAGCGTCTCTTCCACGGAGAGGCCGTCGGCCGGCGCGTCGACCACGCGGCTGCCCGGCACGAGCGCCGCAGGCTGCGCGAGCCACGTCGGATACCAGAACGAGCGAATCTCGCGCTTTGCCTGATAGCGCGAACCCGCGCCACCGTCGAAGCCGTCATACGACGGGGCCTGCAGAAACAGCGTTTTCATGCGATGAGTGCTCCCGGTACCCTTTTCTTTTTCGGGTGATGATTGATGTGACATTCGATAAATAGTCAGCGCTTAGTAACAGCAACGCAAAAAGCGACGCAACGAGCGAGGCACGCAGCCGCCGCGACAGGCGAACCCGCTCAGCGAGCGTCCGATCCCTCGACGGCGGGCCGCCGCGCGCTCGCAGGCCTCGCCATGGCGGAGGGCGCTTCGGCTTCGGGATTGGCGACGCTCACGCGCACGCCGCGCCAGATCACGTGCGAGCCGAACGCGGCAGACAGCCACTGGAGGGCCAGCAGCAGGTCGCGCAGCGGCACGAGCGGCAAATCGCGCCAGAACGCGCGCCAGCTTCCGCTCGCGCGCGCGTGCAGGATCAAACGCGCAATGATACCCCCAAGCGTGGCCGTGGCCAGTGAAGCCAACGCCGCGCGCGTCGCCGCGCAGGCGCCGACCCCCGCACCTGCCGCGATCACGGCGTAGAACAGCGCGCCCGCCACGAGCCACGGCGTGGGGAATGTGATGAAAAGCGACGCGAAGCCCGCCGGATTCACGGAGCGGATCGTGCGCAGCCAGCGCGTCTCGCGCAGCCAGAGCGAGCTGAAGGTGGGCTCGATCACGTCGGTGGCGACGACCACCGGCGCAAGCACCGTGGCAAGGCCGTGATCGCGTGCGTAACGGGCGAGCAGATAGTCGTCGGCGAGGCAGTCCTTGAGGGCGGCGAACCCGCCGATGCGTTCGAGCGTTGTGCGCGAAAGCGCGAGCGTCGCGCCAAAGCCGAAGGCGCGCGAGCCCGTGGAATGCGCGACCCGCACCGAGGGCGCGAACCATTCGTTGATGAAGAGCGCGCCCACGCGCGGCCAGAAGCCGCCGATGCTGCGCGCGCTGTAAAGACACGTCACGACACCCACGTCCGGGTCGGCGAGCGGCGCGGTGACGATCTCGAGATAATCGGGCTCGACCGCGATATCGCTATCGGCAAGGACGATCGCGTCATAACGCGCGCGCGCCGCGAGATTGATGAGATTGCTCACCTTGAGATTGCTGCCGTGCACGCGCGGGTCGATCACGAGCTCGATGTCGTGGCCCGGATAAGCTGCCTGCAGGCGGCGCACGACGGCAATGGCGGGATCGGCCGGCGACGAAACGCCGAACAGCAACTGAAAGCGCGGATGGTGCTGCTCGCAGAAGGTGGCGAGGTTCTCGTAGAGACGCGGCTCGGCCCCGCACAGGGGCTTGAGCACGCTCACCGGTTGCAGTCGCGCACTGCGCGCGCGGCTCGCCGCCTCGCGCACGAGCGTCGCCGTGCCGAGACGCGGCATGGTGAGCGCGGCGACGAGGCCGTAAAAGGCGGCCACCCCACACAACGCGACCACGAGCCACACGAGCGCCGGCCAGGGCGAAGCGAAAACGAGCGGCGCCATCATGCGATGCCGCCTCGCCGGCTCGCGCGGACGAACCTGCCTCGCGCACAGTCACGGCCAGTCGCACTGCTCGCGCCCATGCTGCCGCTCAGCAAACTGACCCGGATGCGATTGCCGCCGGCGGCGCGCAAGGCGTAATGCTCCTGCGTTGCGCCGACCGGAGCTAGCGTATCGCCACTAACCATTTCCCTGCCCTGAGAATTCAGAAAATAAACCGCGCATCGTAGCCGTCCCATCGAACGGAGGCGCCAAACCGAGGCACTCGATGCCGGTTTGCGCGATGCGACGCAAATTGGATGAAGAATGAATCAGCCGATAACCTGACCACTGCACTTGCCAAGCCTGCTTGCCAAGCCTGGTGGTTCCCCCGATTCAAGCGAAAAATTGTAGCAGCAAGATCGATCGGTTGCTTCCGGCACCCACAGGAAAATGCGTTTCCCGAAATGCAACACCACGAGGGTTTCAATTTTTGAACGGCGCGCTTCCAGCGCTTTTCTGTCTCGAAAAGAATCGGTAAGCAAACGGTAATGCGTGATTCATCGATTTGAATGCAGCCGCGTCCAGAGGCATCTCAATAAAAACCGTTCTCGCCGATGATCAAAATCTTCCCTGATCAAGGCGATCGAGCTTGAATCCACCCCAGCCGCATGGGTTCACGGCGGCCGCCAGCGCGAACGACACCGCTTTGGCACAATGGCCGCACCTTGCGACTGCCTTGCGGGCGCATGCCGGCGCATCGCATGCCCGTCGCTCCTCCCTTCCTGGTCTTGCGCTATTCCATGATCCCTTTCTCCGTCCTCGACCTCTCGCCCGTTCCGGCTGGCTCTCACGCCGGCGCTGCCCTGCGCAACACGCTCGATCTCGCCCAGCACGCCGAACGCTGGGGCTACCAGCGCTTCTGGCTTGCCGAGCACCACAACATGGCGGGGATTGCCAGCGCGGCGACCTCGGTGGTGATCGGCTACGTGGCGGGCGGCACGCAACGCATCCGCGTGGGCTCGGGCGGCATCATGCTGCCGAACCATGCGCCGCTCGTAATCGCCGAGCAGTTCGGCACGCTTGAGGCCCTCTATCCTGGCCGCATCGATCTCGGACTCGGGCGTGCGCCGGGCACGGACCAGACCACGGCGCGCGCACTGCGGCGCGACTTGCAGGGCAGCGCCGACAGCTTTCCCGACGACGTGGCCGAGCTGCAACGCTATTTCGGCGCACCGGTCGAGGGCCAGCGCGTGCGCGCGGTGCCCGGCGCGGGCCTGAACGTGCCGCTCTACATCCTCGGCTCGAGCCTCTATGGCGCCCAGCTCGCCGCGGCGATGGGCCTGCCGTTCGCCTTCGCCTCGCACTTCGCGCCCGACCACCTGCTCACGGCGTTGCGCCTCTATCGCTCGCAGTTCCGCCCCTCGGCGGTGCTCGCCAAACCGCATGCGATGGTGGGTGTGAACGTGTTCGGCGCGCCCACCACAGAAGAAGCGCGCTTTCTCTTCACCTCGCTGCAGCAGCAGTTCGTGAACCTGCGCCGCGGCACGCCGGGACAGTTGCCGCCGCCGGTCGAGCAGATCGAAGCAAGCGAATTCGAACTGGCCGGCGTGTCGCACTCGCTCGCCTGCTCCGTGGTGGGCGATAGCGAAACGGTGCGTGCGGGCCTCGCCTCGGTCATCGAGCAGACTGGCGCGGACGAGCTCATCGTCACCGCGCAGATCTACGACCACGCGGCGCGTTTGCGTTCGTTCGAGATGGCGGCGCAGGCGCGCGACGAATTGAAGGAAACGGCAACGGGAAGGTAACGGCTACGACGATTGGGCGCGGCGATTCCGGCGCGCGCCCGCGCCGATCCAGTCAGGGCGCGCGGCGTCGCTCCGGTGCCCGCTTTCTCAAGTGCGCGCTCAGTGGGAAGCGTTCAGCGCGTCGAGCCCCTGAAGCAGCGCGGCGTGAAATGCCTGCGGATCCTGCATCTGCGGCGCATGGCCCAGATCGGGGAACTCCACGAGTGTCGCGTGGGGAATGGCGCGCTGCGCGGCCTTCGCCAGCGCCGGATAATGGCCGAGCTGCGCGCGCACCTCGGGCGGGGCGAAGTCCTTGCCGATGGCGGTCGTGTCCTTGTCGCCGATCAGCAGCAGCGTCGGCACTTGCAACTGGCCGAACTCGTAGATCACGGGCTGCGTGTAGATCATGTCGTAGAGCAGCGCCGAATCCCACGCCACCTGCGTCTTTCCCGGCCCGCGATACATGCCCGCCAGCATCTGCACCCACGGCTCGTAAGCCGGCCGCCACTGCCCCGCGTAATAGGTGGCCTGCTCGTAGCGGCGAATGCCGTCGGCGCTGGTCTTCAGTTCGCGCGCGTACCAGTCGTCCACGGAGATCGAGGGCACGCCCTTCGCCTTCCAGTCTTCGAGCCCGATCGGGTTCACGAGCACGAGCTGCCCGGTTTCACGCGGATACATGAGCGCGTAGCGAACCGCGAGCATGCCCCCCGTCGAATGCCCGATGATCGTCGCATCGTGCACGCCGAGCGCCGCGAGCAGCGCATGCGTGTTGCGCGCGAGTTGCTGGAAGCTGAACTGGTACGCAGCCGGCTTGCTCGATTTGCAAAAGCCTATCTGGTCCGGCGCGATCACGCGGTAGCCCGCGGCATGCAGTTCGCGGATGGTGGCGTCCCAGGTCGCCCCGCAAAAATTCTTGCCGTGCAGCAGCACCGCGACTCGCCCGTTGGGTTGCTCGGGCTGCACGTCCATGTAGGCCATACGCAGCGTCTGCCCCTGCGAAACGAACGTGAACTCATGCACGGGATGCGGATATTCGAAGCCCTGAAGCTCCGGGCCATAGGCGGGGCCATCGGGCGTTTGCGTCGCGCCCTGAAATGCTGACGCGTCAGATGACGCGGCCGCGCTCGCGGCGGGATCGGCCGCATGCGCGCCGTGACAGAGCCCGGCCGCGACGAGCGCGGCGATGCAAGCGGCGAAACGGACAAGCGTGCGATTCAGGACGGCTCTCATCGACGGGGTGATCGGGCGAAAAGGTGTGGGGCAGCAATCCGGTCGGCGGGGATGCCGCGATTGCGCGGGTGCAGCGAGCGATTCTAGCGGCCCTGAGTCCGCCTCGCGCTTTGCGCGGCCATCACCCGCAAGGCACGCCGTTTGCGCTTCACGAGCGCCTCGCACGAACGCGGCGCGCGCTGGGCAAGTGCAGGCGATTCGCGCTGCGCCCCAATCGGTGCTAGAACAGTCAATGCGGGGCGCGCAAGACGTCCGCGACGAGCGCCAGCTTCATTGCAGCGCACAACGGACGTGCCAGGCGCCCACGGCTTCGGCCAGACGAGAGACGCGACAGGCACGCCACAAAAACGACCGCATCGGCGCCGGCAGGGCAACGCTGGGGCGGTGGCGCACCGGGGGCACAACAAGGAGACGTCCATGGAAACCCCGGCAAGCCTCAACGATCTGCAACGCACCACGCTCGCCATCGTGCTCGCGGGCGGCCGCGGCACGCGCCTCGGCCCGCTCACCAACAAGCGCGTGAAGCCGGCGGTGTACTTCGGCGGCAAGTACCGCATCATCGATTTCGCGCTTTCCAACTGCCTGAATTCGGGCATCCGCCGCATTGCCGTCGTGACGCAGTACAAGGCGCACTCGCTGTTGCGGCACCTGCAGCGCGGCTGGGGTTTCCTGCGCGGCGAGTTCAACGAATTCCTCGACCTGTGGCCGGCGCAGCAGCGCGTGGAAGGCGCGCACTGGTATCGCGGCACGGCGGACGCCGTCTACCAGAACATCGACATCATCCGCTCGATCCGCCCGAAGTACGTCGTGGTGCTGGCCGGCGACCACATCTACAAGATGGACTACACGCGCATGATCGCCGACCACGCCGCAAGCGGCGCCGACTGCACGGTGGGCTGCATCGAGGTGCCGCGCATGGACGCGCGCGCGTTCGGCGTCATGGCCGTCGACGCGACGCGCCGCGTGACCGGCTTCGTCGAAAAACCCGACGACCCGCCCGCCATGCCCGGCCGCCCCGACATCGCGCTCGCGAGCATGGGCATCTACGTGTTCGACACGAACTATCTCGTCCGTCTGCTCGATGAGAACATCGAGCGTTCTGCCACCGATCACGATTTCGGCAAGGACATCATTCCGCGCGTGGTGAGCGACGGCAATGCAATCGCGCATCCGTTCAGCATGTCCTGCGTGTCGTCGGATCCGGCGGCCGAACCCTACTGGCGCGACGTGGGCACCGTCGATGCCTACTGGTCGGCCAACCTCGATCTCGCCTCGACGATCCCCTCGCTCGATCTCTACGACCGCAACTGGCCGATCTGGACCTACCAGGAGCAGTTGCCGCCCGCGAAGTTCGTGCGCGACCTCAACGGCCTGCAAGGCTCGGGCACGAACCTGATCGTGTGCGGCGGCAGCGTGATCTCGGGTTCGCAGATCTCGCGCTCGGTGCTCTCATCGAATGTCGTCGTGCAGTCGTTTTGCAACATTGCGGAGGCAGTCTTGTTGCCGCAAGTGACGGTGGGCGCGAGTTGCCGGCTGCGCAAGGTCGTGGTGGACCGGGGCTGCCGGATTCCCGACGGCACCGTAATCGGCGAAGACCCCGCGCGCGACGGCGAGCGCTTCTATCGCACGGAAAGCGGTGTCGTGCTGGTCACGGGGGAAGCGCTGGCGAAACTGGCTCGCTAGCTGGCTGCGTGGTCCCTGACTCTTTGCCCACGGGTTGCCCGTCCAAAGACGGGCAACGCGCGCCGCCCAATCAAACCTGATCACCGAGAGGACTGACTCCCGATGACCATCCGCGTCCTGCACGTTGCGAGCGAGCTGTATCCGCTCCTGAAGACCGGCGGCCTCGCCGACGTCACCGCCGCCCTGCCCGCCGCGCTGATCGAACAGGGCGCCGATGCGCGCATCCTGCTGCCGGGCTTCGCACCCGTGGCGGCAGGCCTCGCCGACCTGCGCCCTGTCGCGCGCCTCGCGCGCACGTTCGGGGCGCCCGCGGCGACGCTGGAACTCGGCCGCCTGCCCGGCAGCGAGCTCGCCGTCTACATGATCCGCGCCGATGCGTTCTACGCGCGTGCCGGCAACCCCTATCTCGATGCCGAGCACGTGCCCTACGGCGACAACGCACAGCGTTTCGCGCTGCTCGGCTGGACCGGAGCCCAACTCGCGTTGCATCTCGACCCCGACTGGGCACCGTCCATCGTGCAGGCGCACGACTGGCACGCCGGACTCGCGCCTGCCTACCTGCGCGCGGCGGCGCGCGAGCGCGGCGCGAGCCTGGCGCCCGGCGGCGCGCGCTCGATCTTCACGATTCACAACCTCGCCTATCAGGGCATCTTCCCCGCGCAGCAGTTCGACAGCCTCGGCCTGCCGGGCGACTTCTTCGACATGCACGGCGTGGAGTTCTACGGACAACTTTCATTCCTGAAAGCCGGCCTCTATTTCGCCGACAAGATCACCACGGTGAGCCCGACCTACGCACACGAGATCCAGACGCTCGCGCAAGGCGGCGGCCTCGAAGCGCTGCTGCGCGGGCGCGCGCACGATCTCGTCGGCATCCTCAACGGCGTGGACTACGCGGTGTGGAATCCGGCGAACGATGGGGCCATCGCCGCGCGCTTCTCCGCGACGCGGCAGAGCGGCAAGCTCCATTGCAAGGCGGCGCTGCAGGGGCGGCTTAAGCTCGCGCAGAAGCACGACGCCCCCGTGTTCGGCGTGGTGAGCCGCCTCACCGAGCAAAAAGGCCTCGACCTGCTGCTCGCGGCGGTGCCCGAGATCGTCGCGCGCGGCGGCCAGCTCGTCGTGCTCGGCACCGGCGACGCGAGCCTCGAACAGGGTTACCTGCGCGCCGCGCGCCAGCATCCAGGGTCGGTGGCCGTCGAGCTCGGTTTCGACGAGACGCTCGCGCACGAGATCGTCGCGGGGGCCGACGTCATGATGGTGCCGTCGCGCTTCGAGCCGTGCGGCCTCACGCAGCTCTATGCGCTCGCCTATGGCGCGCTGCCGCTCGTGCATCGCGTGGGCGGCCTCGCCGATACTGTCGTCGACGCCTCGCTGGAAAACCTCGCCGATGGCCTCGCCACCGGCTTCGTGTTCGAGCGCTTCGAGCCCGAAGCGCTCAAGGCTGCGATTCGCCGCGCCTTCGCGCTCTATGGGCGCAGCCGCGACTGGCGCGAGACACGCACGCGTGCGATGCGGCAGGACTTCGGCTGGGCCGCATCGGCGCAACGCTACATGACGCTCTATCGCGAACTGGCCGGGCCCAATCCTCCCACGTAGCCCGCCCTGTAGCGGACAGGCGCGCAGGCGAACACCGCGCGCATCCATCGACTGCCCGCAACAAATTCGGTTATCGTTGCTGCACCTGCGTAAAGGCGCGCCGTACGAAGCGCGCCGCAAGCCACAATGAAATCTGGACCGGCCATGAAAAACGTTTTGAGCATCCAGTCCCATGTCGTGTTCGGTCACGCGGGCAACAGTGCCGCGGTGTTTCCCATGCGCCGCCTCGGCGTCAATGTCTGGCCGCTCAATACCGTGCAGTTCTCCAATCACACGCAGTACGGCCACTGGACCGGCACCGCCATCGGCTCGGACGAAGTCATGGATCTCGTCGAAGGCATCGGCGCGATCGGTGTGCTCCCGCGCTGCGACGCGGTGCTGTCCGGCTATCTGGGCGCGCCCGAGCAGGCCCAGGCCGTGATCGACGTGGTGCGCGCCGTGAAAGCCGCCAATCCGCAGGCGCGCTACTTCTGCGACCCGGTCATGGGCACGCTCGACGCCGAGAAGGGCTGCCGCGTGGAGCCAGGCATTCAGGAGTTCCTCGTACGCAACATGCCCGAGGTCGCCGACGCGATGATGCCTAATCACAGCGAACTGCAACGGCTCGTGGGCCGCGAGATCGAGACGGCGGAAGAAGCCGTGCTCGCATGCCGTGAAGTGCTGAGCCGCGGGCCGAAGCTGATCCTCGTGAAGCATCTGCTCGACCGCAACAGCCCCGCCGACCACTTCAACATGCTCGTCGTGACCGAGCGCGAAGCGTGGCTGGGCCAGCGTCCGCTCTATCCGTTCGCGCGCCAGCCCGTGGGTGTGGGCGACGTGACGAGCGCGGTGTTCGTCGCGCGCCTGATGCTCGGCGACTCGCTGCGCCGCGCGTTCGAGCACACGCTCGCGGCCGTGAACGCCGTCGTGAAGGCGACTTACGACGCGGGCCGCTACGAGCTGGAAATCATCGCGGCGCAGGACCAGATCGCGCGGCCGCGCGAATGGTACGACGCCTGGGCCGTCGATGCCGTCTAGGATCTATTCAAGCAGATGACAAGGCCAGGACTGAAGCGGTCCGCGCACGGCCTATAATGCCGAGCGCATAACGAGCGCATGACGCGCGCCGGCAATCCGCGCGGCCGCGGCGCCCACCGCCTTGAGAGAATGACCGATGTCCGATTCGATCCGTAGCGAACAGGAAGAGTATTTCGAGCAGCTTTGCCTTGCCGTCGACGCCGGCGATACCCACGAGCAGGAAGCCATCGAATACTTCGAGGAGCAAAGCCACGAAATCGGCTTCGACGCCGCAGTGTGGCTCGACATTGCGCTCTACCATGCGCCCGACGTCGCGCGCGGCATCATCGACATGGTCGACGAGAGCGACCGCGAGCGCAGCGACATCGCGCAGATTATCGCGGACACGCTCGACATCTCGTACGGCGAGGACGAATGCGAACGCTTCGAAGCGACGATTCGCTTCGCGCTCGCCAATGGCATCCCCATCGATCTCGACGTGCTGCTCGACGGTTGCAACCGCGCGCTCGACGACCTCGAAGACTGGGCGAGCGCCGATACCATGGCGCCGCTCGTGCACCTGCGCGACGCACTCTTCGAGCTTCAGCGGGGCGAGTAGTCTTCCGGTAGTTATCCGCTCATTCCTCTCGTTTCCCGGTCGTTGCGCCCGCGCGGACGCGTCGCGCGACAGCGCAGCGGCAGCCTGCTATATTGCTCGCCAGCCGCGTCGCCTCGAGGGCGCGCGAGCCAGCCGGCGCATCATGGGGAGCCGGCACAAGCACTCCCGCCGCCGCGCGTGGCCACTGCGCGCAGCACGTCCCGGCAAGCCGCAGTCGCAAGCAGAAGACCCGAAGACGAGACGCCCCGCGTGCGCCGCCATGGCCGGCGCGCGGCCCGGCGTATGCACAGAAGAACACCACGCCGCCGCCGCGCAGGAGTCACGATGAGTCTCGCCGCCACGCTCAGAACCGCTGTCGCCAACGCCCTCGGCACCCGCTTCGCCACACCGTGCGACGCCGCCGGAACATTTGGCATATTTAGCGCATTCGGCAAGCGCGCGGCGGCGCTCGTGGCCGTCATCGCCGCGACGTTCGGCGCGCCGGGCTCCGGCAGCAGCGCGCTTGCCGCCGGCCCGCTCGACGTGCGCATCGGCTTCGTCTCGCCGCTCTCGGGCGACGACGCGAATTATGGCCGCGACCTGGAAAACGGCGTGCAGCTCGCCCTCGACGAAGCCAACGCGCAAAGCCTGAAGATCGGCGATCAAACGGCCCACTTCGTGCTCGTGCCTCTGGACGACCGCGCCGACCCCCGCCTCGGCGTCCAGGCCGCCGCGACGCTGGCGAATCAGGGCGTCAACGCCGTGGTCGGCCATTTCAACTCGGGCTCGGCCATTCCGGCCTCGCGCATCTACGAGAGCGCCGGCATCCCGATGATCAGCCCCGCCGCCACCAATCCCGTCATCACGTCGCAGGGCTTCGCCAACACGTTCATGGTGATTGCAAACGACGCGCAGAACGCCGGTGTGGCGGGCGCATGGGCCGTGGACATGATGAAGGCCAAACGGGTGGCCATTGTCGATGACCGCAGCGCGTTCGGCCAGGGCGAAGCCGACGTGTTCGAGCGCACCGTTCGCGAGCACGGCGGCAACGTGGTCGCGCGCGAATTCGCCGAGGGACCCACTAACGACTTCGGCCCGCAACTCGCGAAGATCAAGGCCGCCGACGTGGACCTGCTCTACTTCGGCGGCCTCGCGCGCCAGGGCGCGGCGCTCGTGAAGCAGATGAAGGCGCGCAGCATGCACGCGCAGTTCGTGGGCGGCGGCGGCGTGGCCAACGCCGACTTCACCCAGGCGGCGGGCGCCGCTGGCGAAGGCGCGATGGCCTGGGAGTATGGCCGCCCGCTCGCGCAACTGCCCGAGGGCCCACGCTTCGAGCAGGCCTACAAGAGCCGCTTCGGCACCAGCGTGCTCGCCTACGCGCCGTTCGGCTACGACGCCGCGTGGGCCGCGATCCACGCGATGGTCAACGCGAAATCGGCGATGCCGGACATATACCGCAGTGCGCTCAAGGCGCTCTCCTTCGACGGCGTGACTGGCCGCATCGCCTTCGAGGCGGATGGCTCGCTCAAGAACGGCACCTCCACGCTCTGGCAGGTGAAAAAGGGCGTGTGGGTGCCGCTCATGACGCGCGGCGGCTGAGCGCCGGTCATCGCTCACGCGGCTCGCGCGCTGCGCGCACGACGATCTGCGCGTGCGTATCGCGCTCGATGCGCAAAAGCGCGTCGCGCATCTGCGTGAATTCGTCGGCGCTGCACATCTGGTGGCCAAAGCGCGCCGAGAGCCGCCGCTCGATCTGCAGCGTGCGCGAGGCCGCATCGAACACGTAATGCGACGTGTAGTCGAGAAACGCGTCGTTCACCTGAGCGTCCTTGGGCACGTCGGTCACGCGGGCGAACGCGGGCAGCACGATCTGCGCACTCTCCGAGTACTCGCCGCCGATGCACGCCCACGGCTGCGTGCGGTGCGGCTGCGCGAGCCAGTTGCCGGCCTGTGTGGCGATACCGCCCGTGAAGCTGCTCGTCGCGGGGATCGCGGTCGTGCCGTCGCGCCACACCACGTGATCGAGCGTGCCTGCCATCGTCACCGAAAAGGGGCCGCCGGTCGCGGCCGTGGGGCTCGTGCTCACGCGCGCGGTGCCCGCGAGGCCGCTCATGCGCAGCCGCTGCGCGGCGATCTGCTGCGCCCCCGCGCGCGTCGCGCGGCGAAACGTGTTGCGCTCCGGCTCCGCGCCCGCGCCCTCGTCTTCGACGTAGTAGCTGTAGGCCGCGTCGCCGGCCGGTCCCACGTCGAGTGAGAGGCGCGCGGTGCGCTCGCGCCGCTCGGTCGCTGGCGTGCGCGCGAGCACGCCTTCGTCGACGAGCAATGCGGGCCGGTCCATCGCGCCCGGCGGAAGGTAGCCGAACGCGTAGCCGCCCGACGAAGTGTCGGCGTACACGTCAAGGTCGGGCAGCCACGTAATCGCATGATTGATCGCGTGGGCGCCGTAGCCCGGCACGCTCGGCAGCGTGTACACGGGGCCCAGGTTGAGCAGCACGGCCTCGGCGCGTATACCCGCCGCCGCGAGCAGCGCGGTGAAGAGCGCCACGTGGTCCTTGCAGTCGCCATAGCGGTTGCGCAGGATGTCCGTCACGCGATGGGGCACGGCCGCGGTCTCGCCGAGAAAAAGCGCGACGTAGCGGATATTGAAGCGCACCCAGTCGTAGAGGCGCCGCGCCTTCTCGCGCGGATCGCTCACGCCTGCCGTGAGCGACTGCGCGAGCGCCGCGACGGCCGGATCGGTCGCCGTGGGATCGGCGGCGGCCTCGCGGTAACGCGCCGCGAACGTGGCGAAGTCGGGCACGGTCGAGACCATCAGCCGGTCGCCCCAGTTCACATAGGCCACCGCGCCCGCTTCGAGCGGCGGATAGACGCCATGCCGGTACTCGAACGTGTAGCGGGTGCGGCCGTTCCCGCTCACCGGGGCGAGCGCCGTGTAGCCGCGCGCGTCGGCGTGCAGCGGCAGGTTGGCGGGCAGATCGAAGATCAGACGTTGAAACTCGACGGGGACGCCCGAGTCGGGGGCGCCCGAGTCCGGTTCGCTGGTCGGCTCGACAAAGTACGAGAACGTGCCGGCTTCGAGCGCCTTCGCGCGCCGCTTGGCGAAATGCAGATGCACGCGCGAGCCGACCTGGACGCCCGGGAAAATGACCGTGCGCAGCACGCCGTCCTCGAACGTGGGCGCGCCCGCAGAACGAGGCTCCTGCACGTCGCGAATGCCGCCCGGGCCGACTGCGTGCCTCGTGCCGTCGGGGTCGATCGTCTCGGCCGAGAGCTGCGTGATCGTTTCGATATCCTTATTGAACCAGACATAGCGCTGGGCGATCTGGTCCACGCCGGCGCTGGTGTTCGCGCGCAGCACCGTGTCGTCGTCCTCGACCACCGAACCGTCCTGCTGGACGACGAACAGATGCTCGTCGCGTTCGAGCGTGTAGTGAGGGATGTCGGTTTGCGCAGCGGCGCCGGGGCCTTCGTTGCTCATTTGAGCGCCGGCATCCGCGCTCGCGAAGACAAGAATCAGTGTGAGGCATGACGCGAAGCGCGGGGCGGCACGCCTGAACCCCCTCGTCATGGGCGGCTCAGGCGCGCGCCGCCGCGTGCGCGGGGTTCGGCCATGAAGTGCGCGCGAGATCACGCTCTCGCTGCGCGGCACGCCACGCGCGGGGACTCGCACCGAACTCCGCGCGAAACGCCGCGTTGAAGTTCGACAGATCGTTGAAGCCGCTCGCGAGCGCAATATCGACGATCTTCGCTTCATCGCCGGCGGCGAGGCGCAGCGCAGCGGCACGCAGCCGCGCACGCAGGAGATACTGGTGCGGCGTCACGCCCGCAACGGCCGAGAACGTACGCAGAAAATAGAATTCGCCCACGCCCGCGGCCGCCGCGAGGCTCGCGAGCGTATGCGGCGCGTCTGGCGTTTCGTCGATGAACCGCAGCGCCGCGACCACGCGCGCCGCCGCGGCGGCGCCCGGCTTCGTGGGCGCGAGCGCGTCCTTGCCGCTCGCCACCGCCTGCAAGGTCGCGAGCGCCAGCTCGAGTGCCAACTCGTCCCATGCCCCGCTCGGCGGTCCGGCGCTCGCGGACATTCCCCCACGCTCCACGGCGAGCGCATCGGCGCA
>NZ_BBJJ01000037.1 GCF_000739815.1 Paraburkholderia mimosarum LMG 23256 = NBRC 106338 | reverse complement strand
GCCCGCCGGCACGGTTGCCGCCGCGACCGCCGAAGCCGGCGCCGCCGCCGAGATTGCCATGGCCGGCCCCAGCACCGCCGCCGAAGCCGCCGGCCGCGCCGCGCCGCCCCTGCTGGCGCGCCTGGTTCATCGCGCCGTGCGAACTGAGCACAGGCTCGCGGTTGATGAAACCCATGGACGTCTGCATCGGGTCAGGCTGACGACGGTCCTGCTCCTTGCCGCGGCCGCCGCCCTTCTCTTCGCTCGGCGCCTTCAGGCCGACTGCGGCCATCAGGCTGCGAACCTGGTTGTCTTCGAGTTCTTCCCAGCGGCCGCGCTTGAGGCCTTTGGGCAGCGCGATCGGGCCGTGGCGCGTGCGGATCAGACGGCTCACCATCAGGCCGACCGCTTCGAACATGCGGCGCACTTCGCGGTTGCGACCTTCGGCCAGCGCGACGTGATACCAGTGATTCGTGCCTTCGCCGCCGCCATCGCGAATGCGCAGGAAGCTGGCCGGACCGTCGTCGAGTTCGATGCCCTTGAGCAGCTTCTGGCGATTGCCTTCGGTCAGCTCACCCACCACGCGCACCGCGTATTCGCGCTCCACGCTGTAGCGCGGGTGCATGAAGCGGTTCGCCAGGTCGCCCGAAGTCGTGAGCATCAACAGACCTTCGGTGTTGAAGTCCAGACGCCCGACGGCCAGCCACTTCGCCGTCTTCATGGGCGGCAGGCGGTCGAACACCGAGGGGCGGCCTTCCGGATCGGCGTGGCTGACGATTTCGCCCGTCGGCTTGTGATAAATGAGCACGCGCGGCGGCTTGTTCGGCAGCTTGCGCTTGATCAGCTTGCCATTGATGCGCACCTGGTCGGTCGGCAGGATGCGCTGGCCGATGTGAGCGGGCTCGCCGTTCACCGAGACGCGCCCGGCGATGATCAGCTCTTCCATGTCGCGGCGCGAGCCCATGCCCGCATCCGCGAGCACCTTGTGCAGCTTCGGCGCGTCGTCGTCCGGGCTCAGCACGCGCTTGGGCTGCTGGGCACGGCCGCGGCGCAACATCGGGGCGCGCACGCCCGGGCCCGCGCCGTTGTCGGCGTCGAATGCCGGCGAAGTCACGTAGAGGAACAGGTCGTCCTGGCTGGTGTCGGCTGCGGGCGCCTGCTGGCCTTCGCCGCGAGCCGCGCCTCCTTGAGCCTTGCCGCGTTTTCCCGCGCCCTGTTGACGTTCACCCTGACGTTCGCCTTGGCGTTCGCCGCCGGCTGCGCTCTGGCGACGGCCCTGCTTCTTTGCACCAGAGTCCTTGCGCGGCGCGCGGGCGGCCGCGTCGCCTTCCTGCGGCGCTTGCATTCCGGTAGCCGGCGCGGCCGATACTTCAGCGCTCTCGGCGCCGCCCTCGGCGGCCTTGGCCTTCGCGCCGGCACGGCGGCGCGCGATCAGGCTGCGCGGCCCGCGGCGCAAGCCGCGGCGCGGACGCTCTTCGCCCTCGCCGCGCTGTGCTTCGCCGCCAGGGGCGTCGCCTTCGGCCTGCGAGGCGCGCGTTTCGTCGTCGCGCGCGGAGGACGCGCGACGCGCGGATTCGGACGCGTCGGTCGAATCGGTGTCGTGGATATCAGTCAAAACAACCTCAAAATGTCAGGTTGCGCGCCCGCTTGCGGGGCGCGTCAAAAATGCGTGTTGCTTCAGATGCCGCGTCGGGCGGCTTCATCGTCCGTCGTCGAGACGGGGTCGTCCTGCGCCGCGTTGCTGCGGTCTTCGTGTTCTTCGCCCGCTAGTTCAGGCGCATGCGCCGGCACGTCCGCACACTCGTGCGCGGCGTCCTGCGCGTGAGCATCCGGAGTCGCCCGGTGCTCCGTGAGGCCAGCTTCGTGGTATGCGGCGTCGCCTGCTGAATCCGATGCGACTTCAACGTTTTCGCCCGCATCTTGTTGCATCTCGCTTGCGTGCTGCATGGGCGTTTCGACGCCCGGCGTTTCGACGCCCGGCGTTTCGACGCCCAACGTTGCGTCGCCTGCCGGCGCAGGCGCATCTTCCGCGCCCGCGACTTCAGCAAGCTCCGCCGTCCCGGGCTGACCTTGCGCGACCAACTGCGCCACTTCGCTATCGGGAAACTCGATGGCGTGCTGGGCGAGCAATTGTTCGCCCAGCTGGCTCGACGGGTCGTCGAGCGGCGGCAATTCGTCGAGCGACTTCAGGCCGAGGTCGTCGAGAAACTCACGCGTCGTCGCATAGAGCGCCGGGCGCCCCGGCACGTCGCGATGACCAATCACTTCGATCCAGTTGCGGTCTTCGAGTTGCTTGACAACCTGCGTGTTGACCGTGACGCCGCGAATTTCCTCGATGTCGCCACGCGTGACCGGCTGCCGGTACGCGATGATCGCGAGCGTTTCGAGAACCGCACGCGAATAGCGCGGCGGTTTTTCGGGGTGAAGCCGGTCAAGATAAGTCCGCATGGCCGGCTTGCTCTGAAAGCGCCAGCCCGACGCGAGCCCCACCAGCTCGACGCCACGCCCGGACCATTCATGCCGCAGGTCTTCGAGCAGGTTGCGAACCGTGTCGGCCGAAATGTCGTCGGCAAACAGTTTGCGCAGTTCGCCGATCTTCAGCGGCTCCTGCGTGCAGATCAATGCAGTCTCGAGGACGATTTTCGCCTCTTGGGTATTCATGCAGCCAGGTCAGACCCTAAGTAAGGTAAATCAGGTTCAAGGAACCGGATCAGACAGACGAAAGACGATATGGAACTGGAGACGCGCTCGCCCGATTCTGATCGGTCATATTGATGGGAGCACGCACCGGGGGGCCGTCATACACAAACATCGACAGGCAAAGAGCCAGGCCCAGCCGGAGGGAGCCGCGAAATTCCCGTAAGGAATCGCTAGACTGAGCGCCATATTACGCAAAAACGCCGGGTGCGTAAAGACGCCTGCCCGCATGCGCGGCTACGCGCCGTCTGTCGTCGCACGGCGCCCGCGGGCATAGCCCTTCCATCCATGCGCGGCGCATCGGCGAGTGCACGGTGCGCTTGCCACGGCTCAGTGCGCGCCGACCACCTCCAGGTAACGCGCGAGCCGTGCGACGCCCGCATCGAGCCGCGCCGGATCGCACGCATAACACCAGCGCACGAACCCTTCTCCCTGCGGCCCGAACGCGCTGCCCGGCGCCAGCCCGAGCCCCGCGTCCCGTACCAGCGCCTTGCACAGCTCGAGGCTGTTCTGCGCGCCCGGTAGCCGGAAGAAGAGATACATCGCGCCGTCTGGCGCCTTCACATCGACGCCCGGCAGCTTCGCGAGCGCCGCGGCGAGATGGTCGCGGGAGGCTCGCAAGTCGGTCACTAGCGCACGCGTGTACGGCTCGCCGCGCTCGATCGCGGCGACGCCGGCCTGCTGCACGAACGAAGGCGCGCAGGAGGTGTTGTACTCGACCAGCTTGCCGAGGTCGTCTGTCAAGGTGCGCGGCACGACCATCCAGCCGAGCCGCCAGCCCGTCATGATCCAGGCCTTCGAAAACGAATTGACGCAGATTAGCCGCTCTTCGCGCGTGGCGATGTCGAGGAACGAGGGCGCGGCGCGCTCGCCCGCGTCGCCGTAGTAAAGGCGCTCATAGACTTCGTCGGCGACGATCCAGATGCCGTGGCGCCTGCAGTGTTCGAGCACCGCGCGTTGCTCGTCGCGCGTCATGACCCAGCCGGTCGGGTTGTTCGGCGAGTTGATCATGACCAGACGCGTGTCGGGCGTGAGCGCGGCCAGCAGCCGGTCGAGATCGAGGGTCCAGCCGCGCTCGCCATAGCTGAGCGAGACAGTCTCGACCGTCGCGCCCAGGATTTTCGGAATCTCCACGAGATTCGGCCACAACGGCGTCACCGCCACCACGCGATCGCCGGGGTCCACCACCAGTTGCGCCGCCAGCATCAGCGCATTGACGCCGGCGCTCGTCACCGCGACGTTGTCCATCGGCGTCGCGCCGTGCAGCTCGCTCACGTAGCGCGCGAGCGACTCGCGCAGCGGGGCGATGCCGAGGTTGTGCGTATAGAAGGTATCGCCGCGCACGAGCGCCCCGGCGGCAGCGTCGCGGATGAACGGCGGCGTCACGCGGTCGGACTCGCCGAACCAGAACGGCAGCACGTCGGGCACGCCGAACCCTGCGTTCGCCACTTCGCGGATCTGCGACGAGCGCAACGCACGCACCGCTTCGCGCGGGAGGGGGACGAGGGACGACGGGTCGGGATCGCGCATCGGAGTTCCTGGGTAACGCACAATGTGAGAAGACGTGCAGTGTAGCGCGCGCGCCGCGCAGCGAGGGCCAGCCACGCAAATGGCGCCGCCACGGTGTTCAGCGCCGCGCGGCGGCCGGATCGGAAAGCTGCCGGATCAGCGACCACACCGCCTCGGCGGCTGGCGAGAGGGAGCGGTCGCGCCGCCGCACCAGCTCGACGGTGCGCTCGGCACGCGGCACGAGCGGCCTTGCGAGCAGCGACGCACCCGCCGGCACCGGCAGCGCTAGCCAGGGCAGCACGCTGATTCCCACGCCCGCCTCGACGAGCCCGAATACGGTGGCCGGATGCCCCAGCTCCTGCACCACGCGTACGCGCACACCGTGCTCACTCATCACGGCGTCGATAAGCGGACGGCTGCCCGAGGCGTAGTCCAGCATCACCAGTCGCTCGCCGTCCAGCTCCTTCCACGAAACCTCCTGGCTCAGCGCCAGCGCGTGGTCGCCGCGCACCACCACGCAGAACGAGTCCGTGGTCAGGCGTTCCGTTTCGAGATCGTCGGCAGCAAAGGGGCCGATAACGACGCCGAAGTCCACCTCCCCTGAGCGGATTTTGCGCACGACATCGGTCTGCACGTCGTCTCGTAACCCGAGCGTAACGTACGGAAACTGCCGGCCGCAGGCAGCCACGACCTGCGGCATCAGACGGCAGGCGACCGTGGGGCTCGCCGCCACGACCACGCGGCCGCGACGCTGCTCGCCTATCTCGCGAATTTCGCGCAAGGCGTCGTCGAGGTCGCTGAGCAGGCGCGGAATGCTTGCGATGAGATTCGCGCCGACATCGGTCAGCTGCACCTCGCGCGTGGTCCGGTCGACGAGCTTCACGCCGATTTCGGCTTCGAGCTCGCGAACACAGCGGCTCACCGCCGACTGAGTGAGCCCGATTTCATCCCCTGCCCGGCTAAAACTTTGCAGCCGCGCGACCTCGATGAACACTCGCAGCTGCCGGAGCGTCACATTCATCCATTGACCTCATGAATCGTCCATTTTTATGCAATCTTATCCGGGATGCACACGGTTACACCTGGCGCGGCAGCGAAGACGCTTGTTCGCCGCAGTGCAGCAATGCGGCGCAACGCACGCAGGACGGGCCTCTTTGCACAAGATTGGTGATTCCACCGATTTTCTCGATAAGTGTTTTCGAGTCTTATACGCCCCTGGCAATCTCCCGCGCGGGCTTGGCGCGACGCGGCTTCAAGACGACAACGTACGTGCTGGCACGGTTTTCGCATTAAGGCACGCACAGGTTCGATGGACGTACCGGAAACAAGTAGTTCCGGGGCGATCCAGCCGGGCCCGCCTGGTACTCCGGCATCCGGCCGCGAGTCCATGAAGAGTGCGCAGCGCGGGGCAGCGCACCGGAGATAGCTTCGCTGAGGTGAAACATGATGCTGTTCGACGATTTGAGAGACAACGAATGGGCGCTGGTCGAGGCGTTGTTCTGTGCTGAACCGGCACGGAGCGAACGGCGCGGACGGCCTCGCGTCGAAGCGCGTGCAGTGGTCAACGCGGTGCTCTGGGTGCTTTCGACGGGTGAAGGCTGGTCCAAGCTGCCGGGACGCTACCCCTCGCCGCCGACGTGCCGCCGCCGCTTCGACGAGTGGCAGGCAGACGGCACGCTTGCGGAGATCGTCAAGCGACTGAGCTCGAACGGGCGTGAAATTTCGCTGCGCGGCCGTATCGGCGCAACGGCGACCAAGCCGCCCGCACCGCCCAGCCGCGACCGCCTGCGCGGCGCGTTCTGGACCAACCCGGAATCCTGGCGCGCACCGGTCAAGATGGCCTGAGCCACGTTCCCTTTGCTTCACGCCGGGCGCCTCTTGCGCCCGGCGCGTTTTTTGCCCGCTTCGTGGCTCTTTCCCGGGCTCATTCCGAGACCCTTCCTCGCCCACCACTGACGCCGCCCTTCGCCGCGCCCAGTGGCCCACCGGGCTTTCCCGGGATACCCGTCTGCACGCGCCGCACATCTGCGCCCATCGAGACCGGGCGCCCCGGCACCGCTGCACCCGTAACAAAAAGGGTCGGCGCAGTGCGATACATCTCTTTACGAATATTTACAGCATGCTTTCGCCCGCGACGCTAGCGTGGAAGCTACTCTATCAACGTCAAGAAATTGGATTGACGGGAACCCACCATGAAATCCATGAAGCTGCACATTCGGCGCATCATGGTTTCGCTATCCGCCTTTGGCCTCTTGGCGCCTGCGGCGTCGTTCGTGTCGTTGAGCGCCGCGGCCCAGCAGTCGCACGAACCCACCCCTGCATGGTCGATGTCTCGCACCGGCACCCGGGCGCTGCCGCCCGCTGCACCCGACTCGCATGCTGCCAACCCGGCAGTCCCGCGCGGGGACCTGCGCGGCGACATTGCCAGCAATGCCCGCCGCAGTGCGCCGCCGCGGCAGGAGCCGGCGCAGCATCGCTGAACAGGCTGAGCGAAGTCATCGGGGGATGGTGGAACCGGCACAGGATCGCGGGCAAAGATCGCGGATAGAAGATGGACGGTTCGCTGATGACCCGCGCGAGGCGCGCCATATTCAGCGGACCACTGAGCTGCGGCTCAGCATATACCCTGCCCTGGGGAACCACCGCGCCTCACGTGCGGTCTACTCTTACGCCATCAAGCACAGCGTGGCAGCAGTAATTCCGGTAAGCCCGTATCTTTCGATGCGGGCTTTTTTTTGCGATCGATAAACGGAGGAGTTACTGGCTGGCCTCGAGGCCGGATTGGGGCACGCGTTCCGCGACATAGTCGGCCACGCGATGCGCGCTCCATTGCATCGTGCGCTCGTCGCGCGCGAGCCGCGCGAATTCAGCGCGGCCCCGATCGGTCAGCACCGCGATGTCGACGGGCGCATGAAAGCCCGGCGCCGGCGCGACGGTGCGCTGCCGGACGATGTCCATCATGCCGAGATCGCGCAAATACTGGAACACTTCAGGACGACGCGCCCACGGAACCTGCCGATACTGCACGCGCCGTAGCGCTTCGAGTACTGCCTCGTTGGAATACGTGGTCATGTCACTTCTTTCTTAAAATGCAGTCCTGCGATCGTTGTGCCTCGCATGAGCCGGCTTCGGCCCCATACCGACGTGAACGCCGAAGCCTGTCCCGGCAGCTCACGGGCCCATCCGCGCGCCGTGCGGCGGCAGGGACTGCAGGTTATCCGGGCCCCGTGAAAGCGGATTCGCCGCCTCCTGCGCGGCCAACACCACGCCACGCTCGCAGCGCACAGGTCGGTCGGACGCACATTTTCCCGAAAACAATACGTTACCTCATCCAAATTGATTCTAATCGTTTTGTTTGCGCTATTCATTGCGCTGGCCGTGGCGTGGCGAAACGCGCGCTGGCGCGTCGCAGCCAGCGCCGCCCTCCTGTTCTGGCTGCTCGCGGCAGGCTGGTTGTCCGGGGTACTTCTCGATCTGGCCCAGCCCCGGATATATCGCACTCCGTACGATCAGGCGACAGTCGGCCCCGTGAGCTTCGGCCCGCGCACCGCCATCGTCATGCTGGGCGGGGGCACGCAAGTTCGAAACGGCCGACTGGTTCCCGAGCGCGACGTCTATGCACGCATCGCGCTCGCCGCCGACCTGCACGCGCGGTGCGTGAGAGCGGGTGGCGTGTGCCGCGTAATCGTGAGCGGCGGGAATCCTCAGCATCACGCGAGCGCCGAAGCGGACAACTACGCGCCCTACCTGCTGCGCTCGGGGGTGCCGAGCGCCGATCTCGTGCTCGAAAACCGGAGCCTCACGACCTTTCAGAATGCGCGCAATGTCGCTCCCATCGTCCGGGCCTGGAACGGGGAAACGCTCCTGCTCGTGACGTCGTCCTACCAGATGCGCCGCGCAATGCTCGATTTCCAGCACTTCGGCATGAACCCGCTGCCCGCGGTATCCGATGTGCGCAGCGTGGAGCGTGGCCTGCTCCCACGCCCGGCCAATCTCAAGAGCGCCGAAACCGCACTGCACGAATTGATCGGGATTGCCCAGTTTTATGTCTATCGGATGATTGGCTGGTTCTAGCTGACCGCTACGCGAGCTGACGTGTAACCAGATGTAACTCCCGCGTGAACGATTTGCACGATGTCATCTGGAGCGAGTATTTGGTCGTTAGAATGAGGTGTCCATCCTGCTTGGACAGGTACCGGCTGGGTCCATAAACCGCTCCTTCGGAGGTAGAGATGAAAAAAACGTCCCTCGCAGTCCTGATTTCGTTTTCCGTATTGGCTGGCGCGGCCTACGCCCAGTCGGACACCGGCGTCACGATGAGCACCGATCAGGCCAAGGCCGACGACGTCCTGCAACGCGCGCAAGCCCTGCAGCAGCAGCAGCAGGCCCAGCCCGCGCAACCGGCGGAGCCGATGATGCATCACAAGTCGGGGCATCCGCATCACAAGAAGCCCGCCCAATCCCAATAAGGAAGGCGTCGCGCAGCACAGAGCGCTGTCCAGGCCGGGCCGCGCAGAGAAGGCGGCACCAGTGCGGCACCAGTGCGCCCTTCCGGCCATGAAGCCGATGCCGGCCGTGCCGCCATCGGCTTTTTGTTGTCCGTGCCCTGCTGGAGCCGGCCACGCGTCGCGGACATCGCGGGCATCGCGAGGTCGCGCCGGCTGCGCTCCCGCGCGGTATGCTAAAGTCGCGCCCTCGAAAAAACGCCCGGTCGATATACCCCCGGCGAGATCCCACCCCTTGTGCGCCACGCGCGGAGAACCACAATGAGCAACATCCAGCTCGACATCGAATGGACCGAAGCGGCCTCACGCAAAATCGAAAAGTTGATGCCGCGCGGCGGCAACCAGGACGCGTATCTGGCGCTGCCCCCCATCGAATGCCTGCCGATGGAGGGCGATGTGCTGTTCCTCGGCCCCGCCGGCAAGCAGCAACCGTTCATCGTCGCGGAACGTCAATACCATCACGAAGGCGATGCTGACTGGACCATCATCCTGATTCTCGACGTTCCCAATACGGCGCACTGAGCGGCGCACCGGGCGCGGACTGAGCGGCGCACCGAGCGCCAACTCCGCGCCCAGTCGGCGCACCAGGCCCGCCGCCACGCGGGGGCCTGCGAAGGATGAAGCCGGCGCCGCTTCGCCCCTTTGCGATTGTTCCAGACAAACTTCCAGACAAACGGCCCTCCGCAGCATTCCCGGCTATCGGTTCAACGGGGCTTCCCCCAGGCACGAGCCTTCTCGCCGCTCTCTAGTCAGTCCGCACGCTTTCCATCAGAACACGGGCCACGCGAGCGCCTGTCCCACGAGCCAGGCTAGCGCTGGGACGACCGGCGCGCCGCTTGCGAAGTTCTGCTGGCCACATTTCGGCCTATCGGACCAGCCACCGTTGACGGCCGCACCTCGCCGGCCGCACGCTAGCGGCCCCCCTATTCCAGAACGCGCCGCCGCGCGACCTTCAGTTCGCCTTGACGCGCTTTCGCATCGAGCCGGCGCAGCTTCGAAGCCCGGCTGGGACGCGTCGCCACGCGCGCCTTGCGCGTCACGCTCACGCTGTCGATGAGTTCCTCCAGACGCGCGAGCGCCGCCACCCGGTTCTGGTCCTGGGTGCGGTATTCCTGTGACTTGATGACCACGACGCCGTCCCTCGAAATCCGCCGGTCCGACAGCGCGAGCAGGCGCATCTTGAGCACTTCGGGCAGCGACGAGGCGCGGATGTCGAAGCGCAGATGAATCGCGCTCGATACCTTGTTCACGTTCTGGCCGCCCGCTCCCTGTGCGCGAACGGCTACCAGTTCGATTTCCTGCAAGGGGATGGGGGCACGTGCAGTCATGGGCGAATAGTGAAAAACAAGCCGCTTCGGGTGAGGCCAGCCACGCGGCAGTGTCGCACAGGACGGCGCAAGCGGCGAACCGGATCACCGGGGGCAAGCAGAATGCCCACGCCCGTTGTGGCAGCCGGTTTGCGGCTGCGCGGCGCTTGAACCATACTTACGGCATTGCCATCGGTGAACCTTCAGGAACACGCGTCCCATGAAGCTGCGTCCAGCCTTCGTCGCCGAACTGGCGGTCAACCTGCTCCTTCCCTGGGTCGCCTACCGTCTCGCCGAGCCGCACTGGGGCGAAGTCGGCGGCCTCGTTGCCTCGGCCGTGCCGCCGCTTGCCTGGAGCATCGTCGAGCTGGTGCGCTTTCGGCGCGTCGATGCGCTCTCCTCCGTCATCCTGCTCGGCATCCTGCTCTCGCTCCTCGCCGTGGCGTTCGGCGGCAGCCCGCGCGTCCTGTTGATGCGCGAGTGCCTCGCCTCGGGGGCGATCGGCGTCGCGTTCCTGCTTTCGCTGCTGGCGAAGCGCCCACTCGTGTTTTATCTCACGCGCGCCACCGTCGCGCGGGAAACACGCGAGGGCGTCGCACGGCTCGAGCAGCTCTGGAACGACAACGCGAGCTTTGCCGCGGCGATGCGCCTGCTCACCTTCGTCTGGGGCATGGGGCTGTGTCTCGACTCGGCGCTGCGCACTTATCTGGCAGCCACCTGGCCGGTCGAGCGCTTTCTCGTCGTTTCGCCGATCATCGGCTATGGTGTGTTCGGCGGTCTCATGGCCTGGACCTTCTGGTATCGCACGCGCATGCGGCGCATCCAGGGCACGCATGGCCTGCTCGGCGATACGGCGGCCAACGCGAGCCCGAACGCAACCACGCTCAGTGTGGATTGAGGCGCCAGGCTCAACCCGCCTCTGAGCCGCTTGCGCGCCTTTGTGCCCGGTTCATTGCGCGAGATCCGGCGGCGCGCAACCCGGCAGGCACCGACGGTCAGATCGTGCCCGAAATCAGTTAGACTCAGCGGCACAGTCCGCGGCGTACCGTCCGCTTTCGAACTTCCCGGCAGTCGATGCGCTACTCCGTAGAAATCAGGAAATTCCTATATAGCCAGTACTTTTACGGCGGCCTGCGCATCGCGATCGGCATCTCGCTTCCCGCCGTGCTGTCCCTGTTCGTCTTTCATCAGAGCGAGCTCGGCTTCACCATCTCGACCGGCGCGCTCGGGGCCTGCGTGGTCGACATGCCGGGGCCGCTCAAGTACAAGCGCAACGAGATGCTCGCGTGCAGCGTAATCGGGTTTCTCTCCGCTTACGCCACGGGCCTCGCCACGTTCAGCCCGATCGCATTGTGGTCCACGGTCGTGCCGCTCACCTTCGTGCTTTCGCTGATCGTGGTTTACGGCAACCGCTGGCCGCAAATCAGCTTCGCCACCCTCTTCATGATGGTGATGACGCTCGAGGAGCACTTCACGCCGCACCTCGCGCTCGTCAATGCGTTGTGGATCCTGCTGGGCGGCCTCTGGTACACGGCGTGGTCCACCTTTATCAGCCACCTGATGCTGGACCGCATCGAGCAACAGGCGCTCGCCGAAAGCGTGTTCGCCTGTGCCGATTATCTGCTCGCGCGCGCCCAGTTCTTCGACCTCGACAATGACCTCGACGAGTGCTATCGCAACCTCGTCGCCAAACAGATCGCGGCCGTCGAGCGCCAGGACGCGGCGCGCGACATCGTGCTGCGCAATCTGCCCAGGCTCAGGGCCGGCAAGATCGATGCGCGGCGCGCGATGCACTTCAATCTCTTCATCAACACGGTCGATCTGCACGAGCTGTTCGTGGGCGCGCACACCGACTACCCGCTCGTGCGCAACACCTTCGGCGGATCGGACCTGCTCGTGTTCTATCGTGACCTGATCCGCAAGGCCGCCGCCGATCTCGAAGACATCGGACTCGCGGTGCTGCAGAACGAGCCGCCGCGCGCAAGCGTGAACGTAAAGGCGGAGCTGCGCGCCATCGAATACGAGCTCGACCTGTTGAAGAAGCGCGATCTGGCCGCCACCGACCCGGAAGCCTACGCGGCGATCTCGGCCTCGTTCCGCCGCATCTGGAGCGCGACGCGCCTGATCGACCGTATGCGCCGCAGCCTCGCGAGCGAAGTGCCGACGACCGAAACCGAACTGCGCATCGACGAGGCGCTCACACGCTTCGTGACGAACCGCCGCGTGTCCTGGCTGCAGATCTTCTCGAATCTCACGATGGCTTCGCCCAGCTTTCGCCACGCGCTTCGCGTGACGATCGCCGTGGCCGTCGGCTTCTGGCTCGGGCGGCTCCTGCCGCTCACCAACGCCTACTGGATCGTGATGACGAGCATCATCATCCTGAAGCCTGGCTACTCGCTCACGCGCCAGCGCAACGCGCAGCGTATCGTCGGCACGCTGATCGGGTGCATCGCGAGCATTGCGCTGATCCTGCTCGTGAAGCAGCCACTCGTGCTGCTCGTCTCGATGTTCGCGGCCATGGTGATGAGCTACAGCCTGCTGCTTTTCAACTACACGGCGAGCGTAGTGTTCACGTCGGCCTACGTCCTCCTGATGTTCCACCTGCTCGCGCCGGGCAGCATGCGGATCATCGGCGAGCGCGCGATCGACACGATGGTGGGCTGCATGATCGCCATCGCCACGAGCCATCTGTTCCCGTACTGGGAATACCGGCTGATGGGCAAGCTCGTGCACGACATGATTGCCGCGACGCGCAGCTATCTCGAGGCGAGCTGGTGGTGGAGCGGTCGCACCGCCGCGCCCCAGCCGGCGTTTGCGGGAACCTACCCAGGGGATGCAACGGAGGCCGACGTCAGCGCCTTCGCAAGCGCGAACGCGTCGCCCGTGGCAGGCTCCGCAGCGAACGCGAGCGACATGGCGAACCGATTGGCGACCAGCGTGGAAAGCGCGATGGGGAGTGCCTCGGCAAGCGCCGCCAGCGTGATTGGCGAACCCATCGCCGTCGCGACTGCTACGCTCGATGGCTCGCCAACGGTCGGTGCCGCCGGCTCGCCGGTTGCCGCGGTGGGCACAAAAGTGGGCACGAAAGCCGCCGCACAGGCCGCTCAGTCAAACGCAGGCGCCGCAGCTGCCGCGCCGTCGCTCGCGCGCGATTTTCGCTATCGGCTCGCGCGAAAGAACGTGCACGTGGCGTTTGCGAATCTCGGCCAGGCGTTCCAGCGCATGATGCTCGAACCGAAGGCCGCGCAGAAGTTCGTGCCCGAGCTCAACGACCTGCTCGTGCGCAGCCACGTGCTCGCTTCCCAGATCACGGCCATTGCGCCGCCGCTTCGCAGCCTGTCGCGGCCCGACCAGCCGGAACTCAAGCTCGACGCGCTCGAGCGCGCCCTTTCCTGCGTGCGCGAGAACCTCGTCGCGGCGGAAGCGGGCATCGCATCACCCGCCGATCAAACGGAGATCACAAAGCAGCTCACGCGCGAACTCGATGCGATGGTGGTGGAAGCCGAGCGCACGCTCGGCGCCTCAGCGGATCTTCCGCAGGAACTCAAGCTGCTCGCACACCAGTGCAAGCAGATGATCGCCGCGTCGTGGCTCATCCGCAAAGACGCGAGCATCATCCGGCTACCTGAAGAATAAGGAATCCAGCGTGCGGCGCGAGCCCGGCGTCAGGGCATCACTGCGCCGAGCCGCCCTGCGAGGCGGCCGTGCTCGCGGTCGCCGTGGCACTGGCCACGCCCGCGCCGCTGGTCTCGTCGTATTCGCGCTTGCTCTTCAGCGCGTTGAACAGCACGGCGCCGATCACGAACAGCACCACCGCCACGATGAAAACGGCAACGCCAACGGTCGGGTTCTTCTTGCGCGGTGGGTTCATCGGTCGTGCCCAGCCTCGAAGCGGGTGTGAGGAACGGGCATTCTACGCCGCCATCCTTTACAGGCGGCCTGCACCGCGAGCGTTGCGCTATGCGCCGCTGCGCACCGGTAGCGCGGTCGAATACTTGATCTGCTCCATCGCGAAGCTGGAACTCACATCGAACAACGGCACCGCGCGAATGAGCTGCTTGTAGACCCGGTCGAAATCGTCGATGTCGGACACCACGACACGCAAGAGGTAATCGGTCTCCCCACTCATGCGGTAGGCCTCGACGATCTCGGGAATGTCCTGCACCGCGCGCGTGAAGGTCTGCGCCCACGCCTCGGTGTGCTGGTTCGTGCGCACGGCGACGAACACCGTCGTTCCCACACCCAGTTTGCGCGGATCGCACAGCGCGACCTGCGCGCGGATCACACCGGTTTCCTTCAGGCGCTGCACGCGCTTCCAGCAAGGCGTTTGCGAGAGATTGACCCGCTGCGCCAATTCGGCGACCGGCATGGTGGCGTCCTGCTGCAACAGCTCCACCAGCTTTCTATCGATGAGATCCATTTATGCGCTCCCCGAAGCATAGAAATTTATTCTACACGACCGGGAGACCGCAGAAGGAAGACCGGGCATTCAGCCGCGGCTGTGCGCCGTGGGAATCTGCGGCGGCGCGCCTTCCGGGCCGGCGGTGGGGGGCGGCGCGGGCCGCGGCTCATGCGACGCATCGCGCACGTCGGCGCCGCCCACCCGTTCGTGCGGCGTATGCCCATGGCCATGCATCGCGCGCCCGTCCGCGTCGTGCGCGTGCCCGGCTTCGCCGCCGCGCGACGACATGTGGAGCTGCATCTGCGGCACGGGCATGTCGATGCCGGCTTCGTCCATGTGGCGCTTGAGCCGCGCATTGAAGGCGCGCGCCACGCTCCACTGCTGCAGCGGGCGCGTCTTGATCTGTCCTTTGACCACCATCCAGTTCGGATCGAAACGGTCGAGTCCCCAGACTTCCACGGGCCCGAGTATTTCGCGGCGATAGCGGAAATCAGCCACCAGCTCGGCCCCCGTTTCACGAATGATGCGGGTGACCGTATCGAGATCGACCGAGAACGGCACGCGCACCTCGAACACGGCAAAAGCGAAATCGCGTGAGAGGTTCTTCACGATCTTGATCTGCGAGAACGGAATGGCGTGGATCGCGCCCTGCCCGTCGCGCAGCCGCACGGTGCGGATCGACAGATGCTCGACCGTGCCCGCGTGACCGTTGTCGATATCGATCCAGTCACCGACCGAGATCGTCTCCTCGATGATGATGAAAAGGCCCGTGATGAGGTCGGCGACGAGCGACTGCGCGCCAAAGCCGATGGCGAGGCCGATCACGCCGGCGCCCGCCAGCAGCGGCGTGACGTTGATGCCGAGATTCGCGGCGGTGGCAATGCCGGTGATCGTGAGGATCGATACGAGCACGGCATTGCGCACCAGCGGCAGCATGGTGCGCGCGCGCGTGCTCGGCGCGCGGCCCTTCGCACGCGGGCCGCTCGGATTGAGCGCCTCGAGTATCGCGGTGTCCAGCAGGATCCAGACGAGCCACGCGAGGAACACCGTCGTCACGATCGCGAAAAGGGCGTGCGCGATGCCGCGGGCGGCGACGCTCGCTTCGATGATCGCCGCGAGCGAAATATCCCAGAGTCGCGCGCACGATTCGAAATACGCAAGCCAGATGAACACCACGAGCAGCGTGCCGGCGAAGCGCAGCAGCCGCCGCAGATACGGCGAGCGCCGGCGCACGCGAGCCGGAGCTGGACGCGTGATGCGGAAAACGACCGCCGAGAGGAAGAACGCGAGCACGAGCAGCAGCGCCGTCACCACGGAAATCTGCAGCACGTCGTCGCGAGCGCCGATGCCGCCGAACGTGGCGACGATGGAGGCGGCGGCGAGCAGCAGCATGGGCAGTTGCCAGAGCGAGGCGAGCACGTCGAGCACTTCGGTCCACGCCTTGTGGCCGTGTCTGAGCGTGTAGCTGCGGTTGCGGATCAGATGCGCGACCGGCCGCCGGAAGCCAATGGCGAATGCGGCTGTGAGCACGGCAGCCACCATGTTCGCCGCGGTGCTCACCAGGGCGGCCAGGTTCACGCCCAGCTGTTGCGCGACTTCGAAATTGGTCGCGGCGTCGCCGAGCGCGGCGAGCACGCCGATCGCGAAGAGGAGCCGGCGCGAGCGCGCGATCAGCACGCGCACGGCCGCGCGACGGTGCCCCGCGCCGAACAGCGAAAACATGATGAGGCAGATCGACGAGAACACCGCGCCCGCGACGATCGCATAGGCGATCACGAGGGCGAGCGTGCGCCCGAGCGCCTCGGGCATTGCGCGTTCGACCACCAGCGCGCCCACGAACGCCACGATCCATGGCGCCGCGCGATGCACGACAAAGATGATGAGATCGATGGTGCGCGGGTCGGGCCGCAGACCCGTTTCGACATCGAAGCGCCTGAGCAGGCGCCGCTCGAGCCAGCGCAGCACCGCCGCGCACGCGCCCCAGCCGGCGAGCATCGCGAACAGATCGAAAACGATGCGGCCGGGGCTTTCCCCCTCCCTGCCGGCGGCGATGAGATAGAGCTCGTTGGCGGCCGCCCTGAAGCGCCCGGCCCAGTAGTGAAGCGGGCTGCGGCCGCGGCGCGCGTCGGCCTCGACCGAAGCGAGGCCCGAGGCAATCGCGCCCAGCAGCCCCGAGCTCCCCGCCGCGCCCGAAGCGGGTGCGGGCGCCGCTTTGTCCGAGGCGCTGCGCAGTTTTTTGAGTTGATTCACGAGCGCCGTACGCTGGCGCTCGTTATCGAGCGTGGCGATGACGCTGTCGAGCGAACGCGTGAACTCGGCCTGGCTGGCCGGCGACGGCGCCGAAGCCGCCTCGGCCGCCGACGCGCCCGAGGCGGTGGCCGGCGCGCCGGTGATGATGCTTTTGAGGACCGGCAGCACGGGCGCGGGCGCGCCTTGTGCGGCCGCCGGCAGCGGCGCGGCAAGATAGATGGCGAGCGAGGCCAGCAGTATCAGCGCGCGCATCACCAGGCGCGCCGGCGCGGCGCGGGAAAGTGGTGCACGATCCGCCGCACCGAAGCGCATGCGCGACGGCCCGGCGCCCGCGCCATCGCGTTCGATGCAGCAATTCATGGCGGAGGGGCAAAAAAAGGACGTTCCAGTTTAGCCGCACTCCGCCTGCGCGCGCCTCGCGCTTGCGTAACAGTTTGTCAGCGAATATGTCGGCGGGGTTGCCGCCAACCCATCCCCGCTCAATAAGCGACCGTTGCGATCTGACGAATGAAGCGCCCCTGCTCGAGCTCGTCGACGAAGGCAATCGCGTAATCCTCGGCTGAAATGCGGCTCTCGCCCTTCGCATCGGCGATCAGCGCGCCGGCGCCGGTGCGGAATGCGCCCTTGCGTTCACCGGGTGCAATGATCGCTGCCGGCGCAAAGAACGTCCAGTCGATGTCGGTGACGGTGCGGTAGTAGCCGAGCGCCTCGCGGTGCGCGAGCGCGATCGCCTTGTAGGCGTCGGGGAAGCCGTCGGCATCGACGAGCTGCTTGCCAGGCGCGACTTCCAGCGAGCCCGCGCCACCCACCACCACGAGGCGCTTGAGTCCCGCCGCGCGCACGCCTTCCACGAGTGCGCGGCTCGCGGCCAGCAGATCGCCGAGGTTCTCCCCCGGCGGAGCGTAGGCGCTCGCAACCACGTCATGGCCGCGCACTGCGGCGCCGACGCTCGCCGCGTCGAGCACATCGGCCTTCGCGGCGTGGATGTTCGGTTCCGCTGCGACGCGCTCCGGCTGGCGCACCAGCGCGCTCACCTGGTGCCCGCGGCGTGCCGCTTCGGCGGCAATGCGCGAACCGACCATGCCGGTTGCGCCAAAGAGTGCGATTTTCAGTGACTTGCTCATGAATTGACTCCTGTTGTCCGTGTTGAGGCCATCAAATTGTAACCATAATAGTTACATTTTAGGGTCGAAAAAACGGGGCTCTGCCCCGGGGATGCATGTTGCATACGTCGTCAGCAACACGTCTTTTTAGCGCGCTTGCGGCTCACGCACGCCGCGCTCGCGTTCGTTCGAGCTTGCGCTCGCTGCGCACCATGTCGTCGACCACGTCCGCGAGCGTGCGCGTGGCAAGCGACGCCTCCATCGCGCGCTGCGCGTCGTCGATCACGCCGCGCAGCGTCTGCTGGATATGCCGCCCGACCATGCAGTCCGGATTCGGCTCCTCGCGGTGCATGGCGAACAACTGCGCATCGTCTACCGCGCGGTAGACGTCGAGCAGCGTGATCGCCTGCGGCTCGCGCGCCAGCAGCGCGCCGCCGCCCGCCCCCAGTTGCGACGCCGTGAGACCCGCGCTGGCGAGCATCGACAACAACCGGCGGATCAGCGCGGGATTCGTGTTCACACTGCCCGCAATGATCTCCGACGACAGCGGCACACCCTCCTGCTGCGAGAGCAACGCGAGCACGTGAACGGCGAACGCAAAACGGCTACTCGTATTCACGGCGAACCTGCCACGTCTGAACGGCGCGAATGTCCCAAAGCCAGCGCGCCAAAAAGTGTAATCATCTTAATTACATTAATTCGCGACGTCAACCCGCGGGGACTGGCAAGCCCACCTGGGACATCCGCCAGCGCGCCTCGGCTTCGCGTCACTGAGATGCATCCGATGCCGGCTGTGGCGCCGATGCGGCCGCTGTGGCGTTGCTCGCCCACCGCTGCAGCGAATGCCCCGCGCTCGTCAAGCCCGTGCCGGTGGCCGCGGCGGCTTGCCCGAGCAACGCATGCGCCGCGCTCGCCGCGCCACGCAACTGCGCTTGCGCCGACGAAGCCAGCTCGGCCGTGGACGCGCTCGCCGCCACGCCTTGCGAGGCCACCGAATCGAGTTTCTGTTGCGCCGCGCCGAGCTGCTGGTTCACATAGCTCGCCGCCTTGTCGAGCGATTGCGCGGCCTGCTGCGCGGCCTGTTTGGCGGCATCCTGCGTGGCCTGCTTCATGGCGTCGGCAGACTGCTTGCTCAAGTCGGGCGCGGACGCATCGTGCTTGTTGCAGCCCGCCGCGAGCGCCGCGCAGACGATCAAGGGTGCAAGCGCGAGCCGTTGTGGGGAAACCTTCGAAACCATGGTCATCCTGAGAAGTTCGCCGCGTGAAGCGGCTTGCATAGATGAAAACGCGGCAATGATACGCCGTCGCGCCATACCCGTTCTGACGAAATCAGCGAAAAGCCCGCGCGTTCGAAAACGGGCCGCGACAGCGCGCTCGCGTCGGCGCTCAGCACGCTCGAGCGCGCCGCGCGCGCGAGCGCTTCGAGCCGCGCGAGCAACGCCGTCGCGAGGCCGCGGCGCGACCACGCCGGCGCCACGTAGAGCATCTCGACGTGATCGAGCGGAAAGAGCTGCCCGAACGCGACAGCCGCGGCACCACATTGCGCGACGATCGTCGCGCCGCGGGCGAGCCGCGCGTCGAAATCCGCGAGATCCTCGGCGGCCGCGGCCCAGGCCGCGCGCTGCGCCGTATCGTAGTGCGAGGCAGCGAGCAGGGTCACGGACGCGCGAAACAGGGCGGCCAGCGCAGCCGCGTCGCGGCCCGGCGCGTAGCGCCGCCAGTCGATGGATGCCCGCGCGTCGCCCGCACCGGCATGCTTTGCAAAATCGTCAAACATGTTGGAGTAGACTGCGTTGACGCACGATCCGTTCCACCGTCCACTCCCGGAGACACCCGATGGCCGTCAAGAAGATCCTGTTCCTCACCGGCGATTTCGCCGAAGACTATGAAACGATGGTGCCCTTCCAGGCGCTGCAGGCCGTCGGCCACCGCGTCGACGCCGTGTGCCCCGGCAAGAAGGCCGGCGAGCGCGTGAAAACTGCGATCCACGACTTCGAAGGCGATCAGACCTATACCGAAAAGCCCGGCCACCAGTTCGCACTCAACGCGACCTTCGACGAAATCGACGTGGCCAGCTACGACGCGCTCGCCATCGCCGGAGGCCGCGCCCCCGAATACCTGCGCCTCAATCCCAAGGTCATCGATCTGGTGCGTCACTTCGCAGAGGCGAACAAGCCCATTGCGGCCATTTGCCATGCCGCGCAACTGCTCGCTGCGGCCGAGGTGATACGTGGCAAGCGCATCTCCGCCTATCCGGCCTGCGCGCCCGAGGTGCGGCTTGCGGGCGGCGAATACGCCGACATCGCGATCGACAGCGCCGTGACCGATGCGCCGTTCGTCACGGCGCCCGCGTGGCCCGCCCATCCCGAGTGGCTGCGGCAATTCCTCGCGCTGCTCGGTACGCGCATCGAACCGTGAGCGAACGCTGATGCACTGACGCGTGCGCCTGTCTTGCACGAGGCACCGCGCGCGGAGTTGTCGAGTCGGAATGGTCTGATTTCAATGCACTCCGCCGCTGGCCAGAATAACGGCCAGTTATGCGGAGTGCGTGTCGTGAATCTAACTGACTGGCTAGTGATACTCGCGATCGCCTTGGCGGCGATCCTCTTTTTCTGCTCGCGCGGCAGGCGCAAAGGCAGTTTGACCGACCGCACGCGCCATGCACACGGCACGCGCCTTCTCCTCCAGGCAGCGTTTGCATTGTGGGCCGCGCTGGTCATGCTCGATCGCAGCTTCGTCACGCCGCTCGGCGTGGCGTTCGGTCACGCCGTCAGCGCTCACACGATGCTGGCCACCGCGCTGGCGCTCGCGGCCATGGGCGGCATCTGGTCGTTTCGCGCAAGCCGCCTGCTCAAGCCGCGGCGGATTTTTGGCGCCTGCTGAACGCGAATCACGCGCGCCTTGCGCCGCTTGTTCACCGGGGTGCTTGCCGCGCTGCGGCGGTCGCGAGCCATAGCAAACGCGCGAGCACGCTCATCGATCAAGCGCCGGTGGGTGGTCTCAAGGGCGTCGCAGGCAGCGCCCGGCGATCGTTTCGAACACTGCCTTTCCCTCCGCCCGCTCCTTCGCTCGAGCCAGATCCAGCCGACCCACCCGTCGCCCCTTGCGGGCGCTCCGCGCGCTCCAGCGCGCTGATGATCTGTTCCGCGTCGCCGGGCAAAGGCGGCGCGGACGCAAGCGCGTCGGGCAGCGATAGATAGAACGTCGTGCCCTCGCCTTCCGTCGATTCCACCCAAACACGTCCGCCGTGCCGCTCCACCACACGGCGCACGAGCGCGAGCCCGATGCCCTCGCCCGGCGCCACGTTGCCGTGCATGCGCTGGAACGCCTGAAAGAGCCGCGGCAAGCCCACCTCGGGAATGCCGAGCCCGTTATCGCGCACATAGAAGATCTGTAGCGACTCGACGCCGGGCGGCGCGCTCGCCGTGCCGATCTCGACGCGGCCGTCGCGCGCCGGGTCGAGATAGTTCAGCGCGTTGCCGATCAGGTTCGCAAACACCTGCTCGAGCGCAGTCGGGTCACCCCATACGTCGGGCAGCGGATGCACGTTCACCTGCGCGCCGCGCGCGCGGATCGAGCCGTGCATGGCGTCGACCACACGCTGCACCAGTTCCTGCACGCTCACGCGCTGGCGCTGGTACTCCACGCGCCCCACGCGTGCGAGCCGCAAAAGCGCGTCGATGATGTGCGATGCGCGCAACACCGCCGTCTGCAGATAGCGCAGCGCTTCGCCGATGTCCTCGTCGATGGTCCGCTCGATACGGTCGCGCGCCTCGGGGCCGAGCGAAGAACTCGCGAGGCGCTCGCGCAGGTCGTCGCAAGCGTGTTCGAGCTCGCGCGAAAAGCCCTGGAGGTTCACGAGCGGCGCGCGCAAATCGTGCGATACGCCGTGGATGAACATCTCGTTTTCCTGGGTCTGCTGACGCAGCGTTTCGTTGATGCGCGCGAGCTGGTCGGCACGCCGCGCGAGGTCGGCCTGAAACCCGAGGCGCAGCCTCTCCGCTTCGATCAGGCGCTGACTGATCTGGTGCAGCGTCAGATCGAGTTCGGCGATCTCGTCGTTGCCCGCCGTGAGCGGCGCGAGCGGCTCGTTCGCGGCAAGCCGGTTCGCATTGTCGGAAAGCGTATCGAGCCGCCCGCGCACACCGCGCGTGAACACCCAGACGGACAGCGCGACCAGCAAGATCGAGCCGATCACGGCGGTCATCGCGAGGGTTTGCTGCTGGGCGCGCGCGGCTTCGGCCGCTGAAACACGCATCACGTCGAGGCGGCGTTCTTCGGTCTGGAACGAAACGATCTGCGCGCGCACGCGGTCCAGGACGTCCGCGGCCATGAGCGCGCGAAAGCGATCGGCGAGATCGGCGCGGCGGCCCGATCGCAGCAGATCCTGCACACGGTCGGACCACTGGCGATAATTCTGCACGGCGTGGCGCATCTGCCCAGCGCGCTCGACCTGCGAGGGGTTGTCGGAAACGAGATCGACGAGGCTGTCGATGCGCCGATCGACGTCCATCCACAGGGAAACGGGCGTGGCGTAGGTGGTGTCGTTGGCGGCCACGGCGCCGCGCAGCTTGACGGACTCCACCAGCACCGGCTCCAGCACGCGCGAAGCCTGGGCGAGCACGGCCTGGCTGTGCTGGCCCCAGCGCTCGGCGTCGGCGGCGTCAGCCTGTGCCTTCACAATGGCCGACAGCAAGCTCAATTCGAAGACGGCGGGAATCGCGATCAGCAGAAGGCCTTTGGTCGTGAGGCGCATTGCGTGGCGGGTACGGGGCGACCGGACGCGCGTAAGGTGAGGGTCCGGCCATTATGTCGGCGTTTGCGCCCCATGTGCGCCCGCTTCGCGAAACCTGGCGCCATGCGTGGAATTTGCGCCACGCCGCTGGACGAAAACACGCGCGGGACTTTGTCCGGCAATACGCCGCGCAAATATTTCGATCACCCAACAACTCGCTGATTCAGAAAGCAAAATCGAATTTATCGCCCTGTCGTGGAGCGCGGTTTCACCATAGTTGCGCGCAACGCACGCAGGGCGCCACGCTGTGGTGCACGGGATTTGGAACGCCGACATGCCGTTCACCGGCTCAGTGCTTCAGAGTGTCCGCCCGCTTCCCGCTTCGGTGCAAGGCCGCACCGGTTTAACCGTCGTACCGCACTGCGTTCACCAATTTGGCGCCGAAGCTGGCCCATATCTTGCTGACAATGCGCCCATTTTGGGCAAACTGGGCAAGCAGATGGACACTCTCAAAACCGGCACCGATACGCTGTTTCTGCTGCTAGGCGCCGCCATGGTGCTCGCGATGCATGCGGGGTTCGCGTTTCTCGAACTCGGCACCGTGCGCAAGAAGAACCAGGTCAACGCACTCGTGAAGATCCTCGTCGACTTCTCCATTTCGACGATCGCCTACTTCTTCATCGGCTATACGCTCGCCTACGGCGTGCAGTTCTTCTCGCATGCCGACGTGCTCGCCGAGCACAACGGCTATCAGCTCGTGCGCTTCTTCTTCCTGCTCACCTTCGCGGCGGCGATTCCGGCCATCGTGTCGGGGGGCATTGCGGAGCGCTCGAAGTTCAATCCGCAACTCTTCGCGACCTTCGTGATCGTCGGTTTCATCTATCCGTTTTTCGAGGGCATGGTGTGGAACAACCGCCTCGGTTTCGAAGACGCCATGACGCACGTCTTCGGCGTGCCGTTCCATGACTTCGCGGGCTCCGTGGTCGTGCACGCGTTCGGCGGCTGGATCGCGCTGCCCGCGGTGCTGCTGCTCGGGCCGCGCCACGGCCGCTACACGCGCGACGGGCGCATCGCCGCGCATCCGCCTTCGAACATTCCATTTCTCGCGCTCGGCGCGTGGGTGCTCGCGGTGGGCTGGTTCGGCTTCAACGTGATGAGCGCCCAGACCATCGACAAGATCAGCGGCCTCGTTGCCGTCAATTCGCTGATGGCGATGGTGGGCGGCACGCTCGCCGCCTGGTTCGCGGGCCGCAACGATCCTGGCTTCACGTACAACGGGCCGCTCGCGGGCCTCGTGGCCGTGTGCGCGGGCTCGGACATCATGCATCCGCTCGGCGCGCTCGTGACGGGCGCCGTGGCCGGCGCGCTGTTCGTCTACATGTTCACCTGCGTGCAGAACCGCTGGCGCATCGACGACGTGCTCGGCGTGTGGCCGCTGCACGGCCTGTGCGGCGCGTGGGGCGGCATTGCCGCTGGCATCTTCGGCGCGCGCTGGCTCGGCGGCATCGGCGGCGTTTCGCTCGGCGCGCAGATCGTCGGCACGATTGCGGGCATCGTGATCGCCTTCCTGGGAGGACTCGTGGTCTACGGCGTCCTGCGCAAGTTCGTTGGACTGCGCGTGGATCGCGAGCAGGAATTCAACGGCACCGACCTCTCGATCCACAAGATCACGGCCACGCCGGAACGCGAAACGGTTGCCTGACCCCGCGCGCAGCGCTGGGGCCGCCCGGCACCCGCGCTGCGACGCATCGACGGCTCGTCAAAGCTGCCCCATTCCGCCAGCGACGATCACCTCGGTACCGATCATGAAAGCCGACTCGGCCGCGCTCAGATGCAGCACGGTCGAGGCAATTTCCTCGGGCGTCGCGAAGCGCTTGAGCGGCACCAGCGCGCGGATCGACTCCTCGGCTGCCGCGAGCGCGGCCGCGTCCATGCCGAACTTGTTGTAGAGCGGCGTCTTCACGGGCCCCGGGCTCACCACGTTCACGCGGATGCCGCGCGGCAGCAGCTCGGCGGAGAGCGTCTTCGCCAACGAGATCAGCGCGGCCTTGCTCGCTGCATAGACCGACGAAGTGGGCATGCCGATATGCGCGTTGATCGAGCCGTTGAGCACGATGGCCGCACCGTCGTTGAGCACCGGCAGCAGCGACTGGATCTGGAAATACGCGCCCTTGACGTTGGTGTCGAACGTGACGTCCCAGAGCGCTTCGTCCACCTGCTCGAACGGCGCGAGCTTCGCCACGCCCGCATTGATGAAGACGGCGTCGAGCCGCAGACCCGCGTCGCGCACGGCGGCGGCGAGTTCGCGCGCGCCGCTGACCGAGGACGCGTCGTTGCGCCAGGCGTGCGCATCGGGCCCGAGTGCGCGCCTGGCGGCTTCGAGCCCAGCCTCATCGCGGCCGGTGACGATCACGCGCGCCCCTTCGGCTGCGTAGGCTTGCGCGGCGGCGAGGCCGATCCCGCTGGAGCCGCCGGTGACGAGGGCAGTCTTGTTTGCGAAGCGGTTCATGACATTCTCCTTGAAGGGGGATCGTCTCGATCGGTGACGGTGATGCCATCTTGCCTGCCGGCACGCGGACTGCCGCACGACTCGCCTGCCGCGAACCTTCGAGCGCTTCGAACGTTTGGGCTGTGCTGAATGCCCCGCCTCGGTCACGACAACGCTATCGCTGGGGCAATCACGAGATGGTACGGCAGAAACGGGGTGGGAGTCGGGACACGTGACACGGCTTGTCTCACGCGGGGGATTGCTGGATGCGCCGCTCCCCGATCGGCCCGTTGCGGGCACAAAAAAAAAGCGCCACGTTTGCACGTGGCGCCTTAAAAGTTCTAGCCATTCCGAGGGCCGTGCTAGAACCTGAGAGCCGGTATTCGGGCGGCTCGGCGCGCCTTCGGAAAAAATTACGCAGCGTATGCGCAAAACTTTGCGCAATCTATGCGTATTGCATACCCGAGAGCGCATTAAAACCCGCAAATTGCGGGTTGAGATCGCAGCGCCGAAAGTGGCTCCCATTTTTTACCTACGTGCTGACTAAGTCAAGCAAAATCTCGCCAAAATACGCGAATCATCAAGCATCTGACATCCGCTGCAGGTATCAATCTGCTCAAGTGTCCGGTGGTTTTTTCGGGCAACATCGTCCTCCGCAGCCGCGCGCGACCGTTCCTCACACGGCTTGCAAAGCACCGCGCAGTCGCCGGCGAAACCGGCGGCGCTTTGCGCCTGCAGCGCGCCTGACAGCGCTCCTTACGAAAATCCCGAAACGGCGGTTACACCCGTAACGTCTCGAAAGAATCGGCACTGGACTCTGATGAACGGGGCAACGTAGCATCATGCTTTTCGGCGGCAGGGCCTTGCGCGCCGCGCCGGCCTTGCCGGCTGGCCACGGGCTGCGGGTCCACGAACCGCCACGCCGGCCAACGTCCGCACCGCCAGCCAGCCGCCACTGTAGCCACCCATGGGCGCGGCATTCGGGGCTGCCCCGCTGCGGCACCTGACAATCTCGCCTGAGTGCGACATACGTCGTGGCATCGGCGCACGCGCCACGCGCCCGCTGCGCCGCCTCCGTGCGCCTCGCTGCCTGCAACACGTAGTCGGCTCCCCCGGGAGCCTTCGAGAACCCGTTACCGAACTGACCGATGGATCAACACAAGCGCCCCGATTCCCCCCGTCGAGAAACGCCGCCGCAGTCTTCCGCTCAGTCTTCCGCTCCGTCCCCTGCCTCCGACAGCCCATCCGCTCCCGTCGCCGCAAGGCGAGGCAAGGGCAAATTCATCGCGCTCGGCGTGGTCATCGTGATCGCCGGTCTCGTGCTCGCACGCTGGCAACCGTGGAACAAGGCGCTCTCGGGCGGCAACGCCGCGCCCGCGGAGGGCGCGCGCGCGCATCGCGGAGGTCCGGGCGCGATGGCCAACTTGCCGCAGCCGGTCAGCGTGGCCACGGCCAGGGCCGGCGACATGCCCATCGTCATCACCGCGCTCGGCACGGTCACACCGCTCGCCGGCGTCACGGTGCGCACGCAACTATCGGGCACGCTGCAGAGCGTCTACTTCGAAGAAGGCCAGATGGTGAAAAAGGGCGACGTGCTCGCGCAGATCGACCCGCGCCCCTACCAGATCTCGCTCGCCAACGCCGAAGGCCAGCTCGCGCGTGACCAGGCGCTGCTCGCCACGGCACGCCTCGACCTCAAGCGCTACCAGACGCTGCTCTCGCAGGACTCCATCGCGAGCCAGCAGGTCGACACGCAGGCGTCGCTCGTCAGGCAGTACGAGGGCACCGTCAAGTCGGACCAGGCCAACGTCGACACCTACAAGCTCGACCTCACCTATGCGCGCATCACGGCGCCCGTGTCGGGCCGCGTGGGCCTGCGACAGGTCGATCCGGGCAACTACGTCACGCCCAGCGACACGAACGGCATCGTCGTGCTCACGCAGATCGAGCCGATCAGCGTGGTCTTCACGACGTCGGAGGACAACCTGCCCTCCATCACGAAGCAGTTGCGCGCAGGCAATAAGATGCCGGTCACGGCCTACGACCGCAGCAACACCACGATGCTGGAACGCGGCTCGCTCGATACCCTCGACAACCAGATCGACACGACGACCGGCACGGTCAAGCTGCGCGCGAGCTTCGTGAACCACGAGCAAGCGCTCTTCCCGAACCAGTTCGTCAATGCGCGTCTGCTAGTCGATACGATCCACGATGCTGTGATCGTGCCCACGTCGGCCGTGCTCAATGGCTCGCAGGGGCAGTACGTCTATGTCGCGAAGCCCGATAACACGGTGAGCGTGCGGCTCGTGAAGGTCGGGCTGGTCGACGCCGAACGCACCAGCATCGCGTCGGGCCTCGGCGTAGGCGAGCGCGTGGTCACCGACGGCTCCGACCGTCTGCGCGAAGGCGCGAAGATCTCGATTCCCGCCGAGCACCCGCAGCACGCCACGGGAGCATCGGGTGCATCGGCGGCGAAAGGCGCGTCGTGGGCCGGCGCGGCCTCGGGCGCGCGCCATGGTCACCGTCACGCTGCGCAGACGCAAGCCCAGTAAGCCAGCATGAATCCCTCCCGCGCCTTTATCCTGCGGCCCGTCGGCACGGCGCTGCTCATGGCGGCGATCATGCTGGTCGGCCTCGTCTCGCTGCGCTTTCTGCCGCTTTCCGCCCTGCCCGAAGTCGATTACCCGACCATCCAGGTGCAGACTTTCTATCCGGGCGCGAGCCCGGACGTGATGACGTCTTCCGTGACGGCGCCCCTCGAGCGCCAGTTCGGGCAGATGCCGTCGCTCAACCAGATGTCGTCGCAAAGCTCGGCGGGCTCTTCGGTCATCACGCTGCAGTTCAGCCTCGACCTGCCGCTCGACGTGGCCGAACAGGAAGTGCAGGCCGCCATCAACGCGGCCGGCAACCTGCTGCCCTCGGACCTGCCCGCGCCGCCGATCTACGCCAAGGTCAACCCCGCCGACGCGCCGATCCTCACGCTCGCGATCACCTCGAAAACGCTGCCGCTCACGCAGATCCAGGATCTCGCCGATACCCGCCTCGCGCAGAAGATCTCGCAGGTGGCGGGCGTGGGTCTCGTGAGCCTCTCGGGCGGCCAGCGCCCCGCCGTGCGCATTCAGGCGAACCCGCGCGCGCTCGCGGCCTACGGCCTGAACCTCGACGACTTGCGCACGAGCATCTCGAACCTGAACGTCAACACGCCGAAGGGCAATTTCGACGGCCCCACGCGCGCTTACACGATCAACGCGAACGACCAGCTGACCGACGCCGACGCGTACAAGAGCGCCGTCATCGCTTACCGCAACGGCCGCCCCGTCATGCTCACCGATGTCGCGAACATCGTGCAGGGCGCGGAGAACACCAGGCTCGGCGCGTGGGCGAACGGCACGCCCGCGATCATCCTGAACGTGCAGCGCCAGCCGGGGGCGAACGTCATCCAGGTGGTGGACAGCATCAAGGCGCTGCTGCCGCGATTGCAGGAAGCGCTGCCCTCCTCGCTCGACGTGCAGATCGTCACCGACCGCACCACGACGATCCGCGCCTCCGTGCGCGACGTGCAGTTCGAGCTCTTGATGTCGGTGGTGCTCGTCGTGCTGGTGATGTACCTGTTCCTCGCAAACATCTACGCCACGATCATTCCGAGCCTTTCGGTGCCGCTCTCGCTCATCGGCACGCTCGCCGTCATGTACCTGTGCGGTTTCTCGCTCGACAATCTCTCGCTCATGGCGCTCACCATCGCGACCGGCTTCGTCGTGGACGACGCCATCGTCATGATCGAGAACATCGCGCGCTACGTGGAGGACGGCGACACGCCGCTCGAAGCCGCGCTCAAGGGTTCGAAGCAGATCGGCTTCACGATCATCTCGCTAACGGTGTCGCTCATTGCCGTGCTGATCCCGCTGCTCTTCATGGGCGACGTGGTCGGCCGCCTCTTCCATGAATTCGCCATCACGCTCGCGGTGACGATCGTGATCTCGGCCATCGTCTCGCTCACGCTCGTACCGATGATGTGCGCGAAGATGCTGCGCCACACGCCGCCGCCCGAAAGCCATCGCTTCGAGGCGCGCGTGCACGCGTTCTTCGACTACGTGATCGGCCGTTACGGCGTGGCGCTCGAATGGGTGCTCGCGCGCCAGCGCCTCACGATGATCGTGTTCCTCACCACGCTCGTGCTCACCGGCATGCTCTACGTGATCGTGCCCAAGGGCTTCTTCCCCGTGCAGGACACGGGCGTGATCCAGGCCATCACGCAAATGCCGCAGTCGGTCTCGTATGCGTCGATGGCGCAACGCCAGCAGGCGCTCGCCGCCGGGATCCTGAAGAACGAGAACGTCGAGAGTCTCACCTCGTTCATCGGCGTGGACGGCACCAACATCACGCTCAATAGCGGGCGCATGCTCATCAACCTGAAGCCGCGCGACGACCGCAGCGAAACGGCGAGCGAGATCATCCGCGAGCTGCAAAAGAGCGTGGCCCATGTGCCCGGCGCGACGCTATACATGCAGCCTGTGCAGGATCTGACGATCGACTCGACGGTGAGCCCCACGCAGTACCAGTTCATGCTCACCACCCCCAACATCCAGGACTTCACGATCTGGGTGCCGAAGCTCGTGCAACGCCTGCAGCAACTGCCCGAACTCGCCGATGTCGCGACCGACCTGCAGGACCAGGGCAGCTCCGTGTACGTCGAGATCGACCGCGCGAGCGCGGCGCGCTATGGCATCACGCCCGCGACCGTCGACAACGCGCTTTACGACGCCTATGGCCAGCGCATCATCTCGACGATCTTCACGCAGTCGAACCAGTACCGCGTGATTCTCGAAGCGGACCCGGTCATGCAGCACTACACCGACGCACTGAATTCGATCTATCTGCCCTCTGCCACCTCGACCACGGGCCAGGTGCCGCTCTCCGCCATCGCGAAGTTCCACGAGCGCCCGGCACCGCTGCTCGTCTCGCACCTCTCGCAGTTCCCGGCCACGACGGTCTCGTTCAATCTCGCGCCGGGCTCGTCGCTCGGTGCGGCGGTCAAGGCGATCCAGCAGGCGGAAAAGGACATCGGCCTGCCGGCCTCGTTCCAGACGCGCTTCCAGGGCGCGGCGCTCGCGTTCCAGGCGTCGCTCGCCAACGAGCTGTTCCTGATCCTCGCGGCCATCGTCACGATGTATATCGTGCTCGGCGTGCTCTACGAGAGCTTCGTGCATCCCGTCACGATTCTCTCGACCCTGCCCTCGGCCGGAATCGGCGCGCTGCTCGCGCTCCTCATGACCGGGCACGATCTCGACATCATCGGCATCATCGGCATCGTGCTGCTCATCGGCATCGTGAAGAAGAACGCGATCATGATGATCGACTTCGCGCTCGAAGCCGAGCGTCAGGAAGGCAAGCCGCCGCGCGAGGCGATCTACCAGGCGTGCCTGCTGCGCTTCCGGCCGATCATGATGACGACGATGGCGGCGCTGCTGGGCGCCTTGCCGCTGATTCTCGGCTACGGCGCGGGCAGCGAGCTGCGGCGTCCGCTCGGCATCGCGATCGCGGGCGGCCTGATCGTGAGCCAGGCGCTCACGCTCTTCACGACGCCCGTGATCTACCTCGTGTTCGATCGCCTCGCGCAGCGTCTGCGCGAGCGCTTCGGCGGCAGCTCGCACCGCGCGCCGAACTCGTCCACGCAGAGCTGACGCGATGAACCTCTCGCGCCCGTTCATCTCGCGCCCCGTCGCGACCACGCTGCTCGCGATCGGCATTGCGCTGGCCGGTCTCTTCGCGTTCACGAAGCTGCCGGTCGCGCCCTTGCCGCAAGTGGACTTCCCGACCATCTCTGTGCAGGCCACGCTGCCAGGCGCGAGTCCCGAAACCGTGGCGACCAGCGTGGCGAGCCCGCTGGAGCGCCACCTGGGCTCGATCGCCGACGTCACGGAAATGACCTCGCAAAGCTCGGTGGGCAGCACGCGAATCACGCTGCAGTTCGGCCTGAACCGCGATATCGACGGCGCCGCGCGCGACGTGCAGGCGGCGATCAACGCGGCGCGCGCCGACCTGCCCACGAGCCTGCGGCAGAACCCGACCTATCACAAGGTCAATCCCGCCGACGCGCCCATCCTGATTCTCGCGCTCACCTCGCCCACGCTGAGCGCGGGCCAGCTCTACGACTCGGCGGCCACGGTGCTGCAGCAGTCGCTCTCGCAGGTGGACGGCGTGGGCGAAGTCGACGTGAGCGGCTCGGCGAATCCGGCCGTGCGCGTGGAACTGGAGCCGCACGCGCTCTTTCACTACGGCATCGGCCTCGAAGACGTGCGCGCGGCGCTCGCCTCCGCGAACGCCAACAGCCCGAAGGGCGACATCGAGTTCGGCCCGCAGCGCTTCCAGCTCTACACCAACGACCAGGCGAGCAAGGCGAGCCAGTACAAGGATCTCGTGATCGCCTACCGCAACGGCGCGGGCGTGAAGCTCTCGGACGTGAGCGAAGTCGTCGATTCGGTCGAGGATCTGCGCAACATCGGCCTCGCCAACGGCAAGCGCTCGGTGCTCGTGATCCTCTACCGGCAGCCGGGCGCGAACATCATCGAGACCGTGGACCGCGTGATCGCGATGCTGCCGCAACTGAAGGCCTCGCTGCCCGCCAACGTCGAGGTGACGCCCACCTCCGACCGCTCGGTCACGATCCGCTCGTCGCTCAAGGACACCGAGCACACGCTCATCATCGCCGTGGCGCTCGTCGTGATGGTGGTGTTCCTGTTCCTGCGCAACTGGCGCGCGACGCTCATTCCGAGCGTGGCCGTGCCCATCTCGATCATCGGCACCTTCGCGGCCATGTACCTGATGGGCTTCTCGCTCGACAATCTCTCGCTGATGGCGCTCACCATCGCGACGGGCTTCGTCGTCGACGACGCCATCGTCGTGCTCGAGAACATCTCGCGCCACATCGAAAACGGCGTGCCGCGCATGAAGGCCGCGCTGCTCGGCGCGCGCGAGGTGGGCTTCACCGTGCTCTCGATCAGCGTGTCGCTCGTCGCGGTGTTCCTGCCCATCCTGCTGATGGGCGGCATCGTCGGGCGCCTGTTCCGCGAGTTCGCGCTCACGCTGTCGCTCGCCATTGCGGTGTCGCTGGCCGTCTCGCTCACGCTCACGCCGATGATGTGCTCGCGCCTGCTCCAGGAGGCGCATGAAAAGAAGGAAGAAGGCCGCTTCGCGCAGTGGCTCGAACGCGGCTTCCTGCGCCTGCAGCACGGCTACGAGCGCACGCTCGGCTGGGCGCTCGCGCATCCGTTCATCATCCTGCTCACGCTCATCGCGACCATTGCGCTGAACGTCGCGCTCTACGTGATCGTGCCCAAGGGATTCTTCCCGCAGCAGGACACGGGGCGGCTGATCGGCGGCATTCAGGCCGACCAGTCGACCTCGTTCCAGGCGATGAAGGTGAAGTTCGCGGAGATGATGCGCATCGTGCAGGCCAACCCGGCCGTCGACTCGGTGGCGGGTTTCTCGGGCGGGCGCGCAACCAATTCGGGCTTCATGTTCATCTCGCTCAAGCCCAAGGGCGAGCGCAAGATGTCCGCCGACGAGGTGATCGCGCAACTGCGTGGGCCGCTCTCGAACGTGGCGGGCGCCCGCACCTTCCTGCAGGCCGTGCAGGACATCCGCGTGGGCGGCCGCCAATCGAATGCGCAGTACCAGTTCACGCTGCTTGCGGACAACACCGCGGACCTCTACAAGTGGGGGCCGAAGCTCACCGAGGCGCTGCAGGCCCGCCCCGAACTCGCCGACGTGAACTCGGACCAGCAGCAAGGCGGCCTCGAATCGATGATCGACATCGACCGCGCGAGCGCCGCGCGGCTGAAGATCACGCCCTCGCAGATCGACAACACGCTTTACGACGCGTTCGGCCAGCGCCAGGTCTCGACGATCTACAACCCGCTCAACCAGTACCACGTGGTGATGGAAGTCGCGCCGAAGTACTGGCAGAGCCCGACCATGCTCGACGACGTGTGGATCAGCACCTCGGGCGGCACGGCAAGCGGCGCGCAGAGCACCAACGCGACGGCGGGCACTGTGACGGGCCCCGCCACGGCTTCGACGGGCGGCACGGCTGCCACGACTGCATCGAGCGCCGCGACCCTGGCCGCGGACTCCGCGCGCAATCTGGCGACCAACTCGCTCGCCGCCAGCGGCAAGTCGGGCGCGTCGTCGGGCGCGGCCGTCTCAACGTCGAAGGAGACCATGGTGCCGCTCTCGGCGATTGCCAGGTTCGGGCCGGGTACCACGCCGCTTTCGGTGAATCACCAGAGCCAGTTCGTCGCCTCGACGATCTCGTTCAACCTGCCGCCCGGCAAGTCGCTCTCCGACGCCACCGAGGCTATATACGACACGATGGCGCGCATCGGCATGCCCGCGACGATCCACGGCAGCTTCCAGGGCACCGCGCAGGCGTTCCAGCAGTCGCTCGCCAACCAGCCGCTCCTGATCCTCGCGGCGCTGGCAGCGGTGTATATCGTGCTGGGCATTCTTTATGAGAGCTATATCCACCCGCTCACGATCCTCTCGACGCTGCCCTCCGCGGGCGTGGGCGCCCTGCTCGCGTTGCTGATCTTCAAGACGGAGTTCAGCATCATCGCGCTGATCGGCGTGATTCTGCTGATCGGGATCGTGAAGAAGAACGCGATCATGATGGTCGATTTCGCGATCGATGCCTCGCGCCAGGGCCTGAGTTCGCGCGATGCGATTTATCAGGCGTGCCTCCTGCGCTTCCGCCCGATCATGATGACGACCTGCGCGGCGCTGCTGGGCGCGCTGCCGCTCGCGTTCGGTCGCGGCGAAGGCGCCGAGCTGCGCGCGCCGCTCGGCATCTCGATCGTGGGTGGCCTGATCGTGAGCCAGATGCTCACGCTCTATACGACGCCAGTCGTGTATCTGTATATGGACCGGCTGCGCGTGTGGTGGGATGCGAAGCGCGGACGCAGCACGCCAGCGGCGGCGGCTGAATAAGCGGTTGAACGAGCGGTCGAACAAGCGGCGGCGTTGTTGCACCGGAAAGCGGCTAAAGCGTGGCTTTAGCCGCTTTCCTCATGCTTGCCTCATGCCCTGGCGCGGCGCGCTCCGCGCAAATGCGCCGGCAGGCAGCGCACGATCACATGCAGCGCGAGCGGCACGATGATGCCGTCGTCCACGACACCGGCGAGCGGCATCGCGATATTGAACGGATCGAGCGCGTAAAGCGCGAGCAGCGCCGTGGCGGGCAGCAGCCATACCGGGCGCTCCGGCTGGCGCAGCGCGTGCCATAGCACACGCGCATCGCCCTTCACCACGCTCCATAGCAACGCCATGCGTTTCATCTGCGTCCTCCTTGCGGCTCGCGCCGCCTCAATGCTGCTCGTGACCAGGCGCGTCCGAGCGTGACGTCCTGATCACGAGCCCGTCGGGCGAGAAATGGGCGTTGAACATGCCGTCGCCGGCCACGCCGCCTTCCGCCCAGTGCCAGCTCCAGACCTCCTCGTGGCTCAACGCATACTTTGCCACCGTTGCCGGCTTGCCGAGCAGGCGCCGCACTTCGTCCTCCGTCATGCCCGGCACGACCCGCGCGATGTTCTGCGCGGTGAGCGCCTGGGTCATCGCGACGAGCTTGCCGTTTGCGTCGAAGTCGAGCATCCACGTGGTGAGACCATTCGGCCCCCGCGGATATTCGAGGCGCTGTGCGCCGTCGTCGTCCTCCCAGACCATTTCGGGCTTGCCCGCCTGGCGGCGCACGTCTTCCACCGTCGAAACGCCAATTATGAGGCCGCCGAACGCCATCGAGTCGGGTTTGATCGCGTTGAGCGCGTCGGCGACCTTTTGCTGGTCGCACGCCGCGAGCAACGTGGTGCAGACCGCGATCAGCGCCGCGGTGATCCAGGGTTTTCGTGACATATTCGATTCGCGTTGCCGGGACACGGATCGCCGCGAGGCCCGCGCGCCGGCCGGCCTCGCGTTGATCGTGGTTGCCGGCTATTGCTGCGGATGCTGCGCGGCCCATGCCTTCAAGGCGCGCAATGTGTTCTCGACGTGCTGGTCGGGCGAGAGACTCGTGTATTCGTAGATGATCTTGCCGTCCGGCGCGATCACATAGGAAACGCGCCTGGCCATCGCTTCGTGCATGGGCATCGAAGCGTCGTACGACTTGATGATCTTCGAGTTTTCGTCGGCGGCCACCGGGAACTTGCCGCGGCACTCGCTCACCGAGAACTTCGTGAGCGTGTCGATATTGTCGTGCGAAACGCCGATCACGGTCGCCCCGTACTTCCTGTACTCATCGACCGCATCGGCGAATTCGTGCGCCTCGATCGTGCAGCCTTTCGTGAACGCGGCCGGATAGAAGTAGACGACCACCGGCCCCTTCTTCAGCTCGGAAGCGAGCGAATACGTATAGGTCTTGCCGCCCAGCGATGCCTGGGTCGTGAAATCGGGCGCGGGATCGCCCGGCTTGAGCGTTGCGTGTGCAGACAGCGTGAAGAGCGTGAGCCCGGCGCAGACGAGCGCCGCAGCTGCCGCCGCAAGGAACCTCGGTTTCATGTCGAATGCCCTCGAGTGGGAATCACCACGCCGGCGCGCGTCTTACCCGCTGTTGGCCGGTTCTCGCCTGGATTTGCCAGTTGCGCCCGGTTTTGCTGATTACGCAATAGCACGTGTGACGGCGCGCTCGCGACGATGCCGACATTGGACCACACAATCCCCGCGCTCGCAGCGCGCCCCGCGCTTTGCAACTGACTTTCAGCCGTCCGCGTACGCCGTGAACCAGGCGCCGGCCCACAGGTTGAGTTCGGCGAGCAGCGGCGGCGTGAGGGCGCTGAAGATCCCGCCCGCGCCGCTCGCGAGACGCTGCGCGCCGCCGTGGTCGCCGCGCTCTGCCTCGGTCGCGATGCGCAGCAGCGTGCCGAGCTCGCCGCGCTGGCCATCCACCGCCTCGACGATTTCGCGTGCGAGACCGAGTCGATCGAGCGTGTGCTCGGGCGTCGACCCCACGAGCACGTGCACGAGCGAGAAGATCCCGGTCATGAAGGCGGCGTCGGCGAATTCTGGATCCTGCGGCTTAAGGCTGCGCGCGGCCAGCTCCATGAAGTGCGAGCGCGTGCCCGCGAGCTGGACGAGCGGGTCCGAACCCCAGGGCAAGTCGCGCCCGCTGGCGTACAGCAGCAGTTGCGCCCAGCGCGCGATCTGACGCGTGCCTGCCGCGAGCACCGCCTCGCGGAGCGACGCGATCGGCCGCCCGGGCGAATACGCGCTCGAATTGACGAGACGCAATAGCTGCACCACCACGGCAGGGTGGCTGCGCAATTCGCGTTCCAGTTCGGCCGTGCCGACGTCGTTCGCCACCAGGGCGAGCAGGCGCACGAGCGCGAGGCGCGAAGCGCGCACGTGGGGCGCGCGCAGGACTTGCGGGCGGGCGAAGAAGTAGCCCTGGAACAGTTCGAAGCCGAGCGACGACGCCAGCTCGAAATCCTCGCCCGTCTCCACCTTTTCGGCGATGAGTGTCTTGCCATGCGCGGCGAGATGCGCGACCAGCCCGGGCAGCGCCGCGCGCTCGGTCTGCAGCAGATCGACCTTGACGATGTCCGCATAGGGCAGCGCGCGCAGCAGGTTCTCCGTGATTTCGCTCACGTCGTCGAAGGCAATGCGGTAGCCGGCGCGACGCAGCTGCGCGAGCCGTTCCAGCACGGCGGCATCGAAGCTCACATGCTCGAGCACCTCCAGCACGAAGCGGCTCGGGGGCAGCAAATGCACGATGTCGTCGAAGAGCAGCTCGCGGCTGATGTTGACGTAGCCGTAGTGGCGCCCAAGCACCGCGGGCACGCCGAGCTGGCCGATCGCGCGCGTCATCACCTGGGCCGTGGCGAGCGCGTCGTCATCGACATCGGCGCGGTTGTGCGCGCCGCCGCGAAAAAGCAGCTCGTAGGCGTTGAGTGCGCCGTTGCGATCGAGGATGGGCTGCCGCCCGAGATACACGAACGGCTGGCCGACGCCCGATGTTGCAGCCTGCGCCGGCTGGCGAGGGTGCGCCCCGGGCGCGCCGACGGACTGGGCGTCGCGCTGCGAACCGGATGCCCCAGGTGCTCCAGGTGCCCCAGGTTCAAGCGCGAGTTGTGAAACTGACGACATGGATGGCGCGGGACCAGGTGTGCCCCTGCCCGCATCGCCTTGCGCGGCCTCGCTTGCCGCCGCGGCGAACGCTGACGATGAATCGGACATGCGGGTGACTCGTACAGATGTAATGAACCGGTAATGGCCGGCAAGACGGGCGCTCCACCAGCGCCGACCCGTCGCGCATGGCGAACGGCGTCTCGACCGGCGCAACTTTAACCGAAACTGGACGCCGCCGCAGTGATCGCCGGTCACGTTTGTGTGCCGGGCGCTTTTTCGGCCGCCGCCGCTAAAGATTTCGCCCGGGAGGTCGATAACTCCTTCTGATGGGCGGCTTTAGCCGGAGGCGAGAACCGGCCGCTGTGCCAGATGCACGGCGTTCCGCGGCGCACGCGGCGCGGCAAGGACGCCTGAGACCAACAAAGGGTTGCCAGCGACACACATGGAAGCGAACAGGATCACCGCGCCCCGCCAGGGCTGGTTGCGCACGGTCGTTGACCGGCTATACGCGCTTGCCGGCCTCAGAGGCGTTGCCGGCGACCCGCCCATACCCGTGGCATCGCACGAAGCGCACGACGAAGCCGCCGCGCCGCTCGTGCCCGCTTCGCCCGCCATCGCGGCGTCCGACTACGCGGACGCCATCTCGCTCTCGTTCGAGAGCACGGCAGCTGCGGTGGACTTCCTCGTTCACGTGGACGCCCATCTCCATTTTCTCTACGTTTCCGACGCGAGCCTGCGCTTCGCCGGCTATCACCGCGAATTCCTGCTCGGCGCGACGCTCGCCGACATCGTCACACCCGGCGATCACGAGCGGCTCGCGGCGCTGTTCGCACGCGCCGCGCACAGCGGCGCCGTGGAGAAGGAAACGGTCGAAATCGTCAAGGCGCTCACCTACCCGCTTCCCGTCGAGCTGCGCGTGCAGCGCGCCCAGTACGGCGAGACGGCCGGTTTCGCCGTCGCGGGCTTCGATGTTTCCGCCTGGCAAGGCACCGAGGCCGCGCTCACGCACGCGCTCCATCACGACCCGCTCACCGGCCTGCCCAACCAGACCGCGCTCGCCCCGGCGCTGCAGCGCGCCCAGGCCGACGCGGACCACTTCGGCGTGCCGGCGGCGCTCCTGCTGCTCGACCTCGACGACTATCAGCGCGTGAACCGGGCGCTGGGCTACGACGCCGGCGACGAGCTGCTGCGCGAGACCGCGCGGCGCCTCACGCATCTCGCGCTGCAGGGAGAAATGATCGCGCGCATCGGCAGCGACGAGTTCGCGATCCTGATCGCGCCGCAGCGGCACACCGCGCCCGGCGATGTGCGCGCCGCCGCCGAGGCGCTCGGCCGGCGTCTGCTCACCGCGATCCTCCAGCCCTACGCGTTTCGCAACCAGCCCGTGCATCTCTCGGCGAGCATCGGCATTGCGTTCCATCCGGACCAGCGCCCGCGCGCATCCGCCGCAAGCGGGACCGAAACCAGCGCCGACGCCACGCCGCTCATTCGCCGCGCGGATCAGGCGCTCCAGCAGGCCAAAGCCATTGGCGGCAACACGCTGACGCTGCACGTGCCCGACGACGATCCGACCGACGCCCTGCGCCTGAAGCTGGAGTCCGATCTCTACGACGGCGTGCGCAACGGCGAGTTCTCGCTGCACTTCCAGCCCATCACGAGCAGCGCGTCGCGCGGCGTCGTCGGCGTGGAGGCGTTGATCCGCTGGCAACATCCATTGCACGGCCTCGTGCCGCCATCAACGTTTATTCCCCTTGCGGAATCCGTCGGCCTGATTAATTATCTCGGCAACTGGGTTTTGAAGGCTGCGTGCATGCAACTGACCCAATGGGACGAGCAAGGCATCGAGCTGCAGTACGTCGCGGTCAATGTCTCGCCGCAGCAGTTCCGCAATCCGCGCTTCAGGGAAAGTGTCGAGGAAGCGATCGAGCTCACCGGGGTCGACCCGCGCCGGCTCGTGTTCGAGATCACCGAAAGCCTGCTGATGCACGATCCGCACCACGCGAAGATGCTGCTCGAAGAGCTGACCTCGCTTGGCATCCGCTTCGCGGTGGACGACTTCGGCACCGGCTATTCGAGCCTTGCGTACCTGCAGCGCTTCCCGCTTTCGAAGCTGAAGATCGATCGAAGCTTCGTCGAGAACCTCATCACCTCGCGCAACGATCAGGCGATCGTGAACGCCGTGGTGGGGCTCGCGCGTACGCTCGATCTCGAACTAGTGGCCGAGGGCGTGGAAACGGAAGCGCAGCGCGATCTGCTCACGGACATGGGTTGCGAGCACATCCAGGGTTGGCTCGTCTGCAAGGCGCTGCCTTCGGAAGAATTGCAGCAGCGCTTCGTCTCGGGCGCGCTGCACGTGCACGAGGTGCAATGATGCGGGCATCGCAAACAGCAGGGCTTTCGCGAAATTGACATGGTTCAGATGGTAAAGGCCGTCCTGCTCGACCGCTTGTGGGCCCGCATGAATGAACGCGGGGACTTCCCCTTGCTGTCGCAATCGCTGCGCACCACGGTCGCGGCGATGACGAACGACGACTACGATTTCAGTGCGCTCGTGAAGGTCGTGCTCTCGGATTTCGCGCTCACGCAGAAAGTGCTGCGGCTCGCGAATTCGGCCATGTACCTGGCGTTCGGCGGCAACATCACGACCGTCACGCGCGCCTTGATGGTGCTCGGCATGGACGCGGTCGGCCATCTCGTCGTCGGCCTGAAGATCGTCGATCACTTCCATCACAGCGCGCCGCGCCGCATCGACGCAAAGCTCGAACTGAACCGCACGATGCTTTCGGGCTGCGTGGCGCGCAAGCTCACCGAGCGCGGCGACCTGCGCGCGGGCGAAGAGGCCGTGGTCTGCACGCTCATGCGCCAGGTGGGCAAGCTGCTCGTGGTGTTCTATCTCGAACCCGAGTGGGACCAGATCCGCCGTGAGATCGAAGAAGGCACGAGCGACGACGACGCCTGCCTCGGCGTGCTCGGGGTAACCTTCGAAGAGCTCGGCCTCGAAGCCGCCGCGCGCTGGCGCCTTCCCGAGACGATCCGTTCCGGCATGCGCCAGTACGATCCGGCCGACAAAGAGCCACGCGACGTGCAGTGGCTGCGCGCCATCACCAACTACTCGACCGAAGTGGCGCGCGTGCTGACCACGGCGGGCCTCACGGAGGAAATGCGCGAGACGCATATCGCGGAACTGGCGCAGCACTATGGCCGCGCGCTGTCGACGGACCCGGAGGTGCTCGTGCAGATGAGTCTCGCGCTCGCACGCGAGGAAGCCGAAGACGGCGTGATGCGCGAGATCGTCGAATTGCGCGCCAATGCCGACGCCATTGCGCGCGAAGCGCTCGACCCCGAGGCGCGCATCGCGGCGGGCGTTCAAGACCTGCGCGCGCTGCCCCCCGACAGCCCGCTCGACACCGCCCTCACGCTCGCGACCGAAACCGTGCTCGCGGGCCTCGGCTTCGCGCGAACCGTGGTGTTCGTGAGGCACGGCGCGAACATGTTCGAGGCGAAGCATGGCTTCGGCCCGCACATAAGCGAAGTGCTGCCGAGGCTCTCGTTCTCCGCCGCGTTCCAGCCCGACGTGTTTCATCTCGCGATCGCGAACAAGGTCGGCATTTTCATCGAGAACGCGCGCGACGCGAAGATCCTCGCGCGCCTGCCTGGCTGGTATCGTTCGAGCTTCGACGACGCGCGCGCGTTCGTCCTGCTGCCCGTGGGCGCCCCGGGCGTTGCGCCGGTCGGGCTGATGTACGGCGACTGGCTCGTGAACCAGGAGCCGCGCCGCATCTCGCAAAAAGAGATGAGCGCGTTGAACGACCTCGCGCAGCAGCTTGCGCGGTTCTTCACGCAAGTTCCACAGACCGCCTGAGTCCCTGAGGAAACGGCGCCGCTTCGCTTGCGGCGCCCGCTTCCGCTCATCAATCCTCGATACGCTCCAGACCTTCGTCTTCGGCATCGCGGCCGGCCGTGCCCGCCCATTCGGCCGCAGCGAGCGCCATGGCCGCGACCGTCGGGGCGTCCAGCGGCGCCAGTGACTCGCACAGCGCGTCCACACTCGCCCAGTTGCCTCGCTCGAGCGCCTCGGACAGATCGAGCAGCCTGCCGAGCACGCCCTCGCGCTCGACGATCGCCGTGCGGATCGGCCGCGCGAGCGTGAGCACTTCGAGCGTGCTTTCGAGCGAGCCGCCGAACACCGCATCGACGAACGAGAACACGCCGACGAGAAACGCCGCGTCTTCCTCTTCGAGATGCGCCTTCTCGAGCTGCGTCACGGCGATTTCCATGAATCGCGCGCGCGTTGCCACCAGTTGCAGCAATGGGTCGTCTTCGGCGGCGATCTTGCGGCCGTCCGCGTAGAGCAGCAGCTGGGTCCAGCGCGCGATGGCGTTGGTGCCCGTCGCGTTGATGGCCTCGCGCAGCGTCGTTACCTTGCGGCCGATGTTCATGCTGCCCGAGTTGGCGAGCCGCATCAGGTGCATCACGAGCACGGGATTGAGCTTGAGTTCCGCCTCCAGTTGCGCGACGGTGGGCTCGGCGGCCAGCAGATGCAGCAGGTTCAGCAGCGCCTGGCGCGGCGCGCTGGAGCGCCGCGCGCCGCCGTGCGGTTTCGCGAAGAAATAGCCCTGGAAACGGTCGAAGCCGAGATCGTGCGCGCGCTGATAGTCTTCCTGGGTCTCGACGCCCATCGCCACGAGAAGCTTGCCCGCCGACTTCATCACGCTCGCGAACTTCGGCAGCACAGCGGGCGCGATCTCGCGGATATCGATCTTGATGGCGTCCACATAGGGCAGCAGCTTCGCGAACGACTCGTCCGCCTTCGAGACGTGATCGAGCGCGAAGCGAAAGCGACGGCGGTGCAGCGCGACGAGCCGCGCGACCAGTTCCGGGTCCGCGCCGATGTCCACCGGCAACTCGAGCATCACGCGCTCGGGGCTCAAACGCTGGAGGCTGTCGTGAAAGAGCGAATCGCGCGTGATGTCGAGCCAGGCGGGATGGCCCGCGAGCGAGGCGCGCAACGCCGGCGCAGCGAAGCCGGTGAAAAGCGCGGTGCCGGTGACCGAAGGCCTGGCCGTCATACCCGCGGCCGCATCCCTGGCGGCAGCCTCGGCCTCGCGCTCGATGTCGGCGCTCTCGCGGCGGTCCACGATGCGCGGCAAGGTCTCGAACGCGCACAGGAGGCCGTCTCGATCGAGCAGCGGCTGGCGCGCGAAATAAACGTCGACAGGTGGGCCGGCGTGTTCCGGCGACTGCGTACCTCCCGCCACGCCTGACATCTGCGGACGGTCTGCGGCGTTCAAGCTCATGGAATCCCCCGCGCGGCGCCGCGCTCATGGCGACGCCCTGGTCTTGTCTCTTGGCATGCCGCAACCGTCGACGTTCGCACCGGACGCGGCTCTTTCTTATCTCAATTTTATCCTGGCAAGTAAGGTGCGGAAATGAAGTTCGCCTCGATCAGAGGGTTTTTTGTGGCTTTTCCCTGCGCGTTGCCCTTTGCCGGCGCCGCTGCATCAGGACGCGGCAACGCCTGGCCCGTCAATTGATGTGCAATCCGAAACAACTGCGCGAAAAAAAACGACCGGCTGGATGGGCTCCAGCCGGTCGGCAGCGCGAAGCATCAGGCTCGTTTGCCGCTTACTTAAGCACAACCTTCACGTCGAAATACTTGGCGGCGATGCGATCGAGCGTGCCGTCCGCCTTGAGGTCCTTGAGCGCGCCGTTGAGGGCCGCCTTGAGCGCCGCGTCGTTCTTGCGCACGCCGTAGCCCACGCCTTCGCCGAGCAGCTTCGCGTCCACGACCTGCGGGCCCGCGAACGCGAAGCCCGCGCCCTGCGGCTTGTTCAGAAAGCCCTTGGAAGCGGCCTCGGCGTCCTGGAACGAGGCGTCGAGGCGGCCCGAGGCGAGATCCGCGTAGATCTGGTCCTGGGTCTGATATGGCACGACGTCGACGCCAGCGGGCGCCCACTTCGCCTTCGCGTAGGTTTCCTGGATGGTGCCCTGGAGCACACCCACGTGCTTGCCCTTGAGCGATTCGGGCGTGGGCTGCAGCGTGCTGCCCTTCTTCGCGATCATCTGGTTCGGAATCGCGTAGATCGGGTCGGTGAAGTCGATGGCCTGGCGACGCTGGTCCGTGATCGTCATGTCCGAGTTGATCGCGTTGAACTTGCGCGCGGCGAGCGCCGGAATCAGGCCGTCGAACGAATTCTCCACCCACACGCACTTCGCCTTGAGCTTCGCGCAAACGGCATTGCCCACGTCGATGTCGAAGCCCTGCAGTTCGCCTGCGGGCGACTTCGATTCGAACGGTGCGTACGATGCCTCCACGCCAAAGTGGATCTCCTTGATGTCGGCAGCGCGCGCGGCGCCTGCAGTCATGGCGGCGGCACAGAATGCGAGCGTTGCCAGCTTGTTCCAGTTCATCTTCATCAGTGTCTCTTTCCAGTCAGATTAGGGCGCGCCGGCAAGGCCCATCCATCGCGGCAAACGATGGGCATTGCGGCGCTGGCACAGGATCGCTGCGCCAAAAACACGGCTCAATCGCGAGCACCCGATGTGGTGCGCCGCAGCAAGCGCGAGGCCGGGATTGTACCGCGCTCGCGCAAGGCGCCCCGGGCGGCGCAAGCACGGCGCGGGGCGTTCGAACATGCAAATGGGTGTCGTGGATGCGCAAGGGCGCGCCTGAGCGCCTGAGGCACGTGCGCGGCGAGCGCTCAGGCGAGCGCGGCGAGCGTGGCCTTCGTCGTGTCCACGACGAGCAGACCCGCACGCAAACCCGGCTTCACGCCGGGATTCGGAAACACGATGCGTTCTTCGTCGTGCTCCACCACGTAGCGGTAGGCGCCATCTTCGGCCAGCACCTGGCCGCGCGCGAACGGCGTGAAGTTGGGCACATCGGCGGCCACGTTGAGCTTGAGCGCCTCGCTTTGCTTCGTGATCTGGCCGATCACCGTGAAGATGCGCGGCATCCGGGCGGTCTGCGGCGAAGGCGTCTCGCCTGCCAAGAGGCGGCGCACCGCAGCATCGGCACCGGCGAAGCGCGCGAGATCGTTCTGACCGAACGGGCGCACCTTGCCGAGTTCGAGCGTGCACGCGAGCGCGCCGCAGCTCCCGGCGGTGAACGACGACAGCGTCGCGCCCTTCTCCGTGTGGATCAGCACGGCCGCGATGTGCGCGTCGGCGAGCCATTCGAGCATGACGCGCGCAGGCCGTTCGCCCGTGTGCGGCAGCAGCGCGAACTGCTCGAACGCCGAGGCGCGGATCGCCGTGTGCATGTCGAGATGCCAGCGCGCTTGCGGTACTCGCGTCGCCTCGGGCGCCTTTGAGAAGAAGCGCTGCGCCGCCGCTTCCAGTGCCGCTGCGCGCGGCGCCTCGCGGCTGTCAGGCACACGGGCATGGCGCCCGCCGAACAGCCGGTTGAGGTCGTCGTCGAGATAGCGCTCGCCCGCTCGCATCGCCGCCGCGTTGCCGAGCACAACGAGCACGCGGCAGGCGAGCGGCGCACGGCCCGCCGCGATGTCGGCCACGAGTTGCGAGAGCAGTTCGATCGGCGCGGTCTCGTCGCCATGCACGCCCGCCGAGAGCAGCACGCTGCGCGTCGTCTCGTCCACGTGTGCGGGCGTCAGTTCGAGCACGCCTTCGTCGAGCCATTGCCAGCGCACACCGCCTGCGCATTCTCCGCTCGCTTCATCAGCCATTGCCGGGCGCGAGCCGGCGAGCGTATAGCCGAGAAAATCAGCAAGCACAGAGACAGAAGCATCAGCGCTGGAAGTCATAGAGCGATCCGAGGCCGAGAATCTGCGTGAGTTCGTCGAGCGCCGTGCGCGACTCGACCAGCAGCGCCGGATCGGTCAGATCCTGCGGCGCGAGCCGGTCGCGATAGTGCCGCTCGATCCAGCCGTCGAGACGCGTGAAGAGCGCATCGTTCATCCACACGCCGGGCGCCGTCGCCGCGCGCTCTTCCTCGCTGAGCACCACGCGCAGACGCAGGCATGCCGGGCCGCCGCCGTTCTTCATGCTCTCGCGCAAGTCGAACACGAGCACCTCGTCGATGGGCCCGCTGCTCGCGGTCAGGTCGTCGAGGTAGATCGCCACGTGCGGATTTTCGCGGCATTCCTGCGGCACGACGAGAATCTGCTTGCCGTCGGCGCGGCTCAGCAACTGGCTGTTGAAGAGGTACGAAGACACGGCGTCGGCCACGCTCACGCGCGCCTCGGGCACTTCGATCACGTGGAACGGCGCGTCGTGCGCCGCGAGCTTTGCGCGCAGCTCGTCGTACACCGCCTTCTGCTCGACGAACGCGAGCTCGTGGCAAAACAGCGTGCTGCGGTTGCCCACGGCGATCACGTCGTTGTGGAACACGCCTGCGTCGATCACGTCCGGATTCTGCTGGGCGAACACGGTGCCGGCGTCGGTCAGGCCGTGGCGCTGCGCGATGGCGCGGCTCGCCTCGAAAGTCTGCCGCGCGGGGTAGCGCTTCGGCTCCGGCCCGCGACGGTATTCGCTGCGTCCGTACACGAAGAACTCCACGCCACGCTCACCGTACTGCGCGCCAAAACGCGTATGGTTGGCCGCGCCTTCGTCGCCGAGCGCGGGCGTGCCGGGCAGCGCCTCGTGCACGACGAAGTGCGCCGGATCCGCGAAGACCGTGGATAGCGTGCGGCGCGTGGCTTCGTGCTCGATCGCGCGATGCAGCTTGCTGCACAGGTTCGCAGGCGTGAAATGCACGCGCCGGTCGGGCGTATCCGCCGATGGGCTCACCGTGGCCGCGTTGGCAGTCCACATCGCCGAAGCGGAGCTTGCGGCCGCGAGCAGCTCGGGCGCCTCTTTCGCGGCGCGGGCAATCGCTTCGGCCTCCTTACCGCCGAAGCCCAGTTCGCGCAGCAACCGCATGGAGGGTCGCTCCTGCGGCGGCAGCACGCCTTGCGCGAACCCGAGGTCGGCGAGCCGTTTCATCTTGCGCAAGCCCTGCTGCGCGGCGGCGCGCGGGTTCGCCACGGACTTCTCGTTGTTCTGCGAGGCGACATTGCCGAACGACAGCCCGGCATAGTTGTGCGTGGGGCCGACGAGTCCGTCGAAGTTGGCTTCAAGGGTTTGCATCGTCGTTCCTTAGAAGGTCAGGCCCGGCGAAACGCTCGCGGGCATCTGCAGTTGCGCGCTTTCCACCGAGGCCATCGGGTAGGCGCAGTAATCGGCCGCGTAATACGCGCTCGGCCGGTGGTTGCCCGAGCGGCCCGTGCCGCCGAAGGGCGCGCCGCTCGAAGCGCCGTTGGTCGGCCGGTTCCAGTTCACCACGCCCGCGCGGATCTCGCGCGTGAAGCGATGCCAGAGCGCTTCGTCGTCGGCGAGCAGGCCCGCCGAGAGGCCGAAGGCCGTGTTGTTGGCCTGCGCGATGGCGTCGTCGAAACCCGCGTAGCGGATGATCTGCGCGAGCGGCCCGAAGTGCTCCTCGTCCGGCAGATCGGCCACGCCTGTCACGTCGAGGATGGCTGGGGTCACGAAACCGAGCGCCGGATCGCGTTGCTCCATCGGCAACAAGGCGCGTGCGCCGCGCTCGAGCAACTGCGCCTGCGCACTCATGAGCTTGCCCGCCGCGCGCGCCGAAATCACGGCGCCCATGAAGGGCTGCGGCTCAGCGTCGTATTCGCCCACGGTGATGCGCGAGCTCACTTCGACGAAACGCGCGAGGAAGCGCTCGCCGAACGCGTCGGCGGGCACCAGGATGCGGCGCGCGCACGTGCATCGCTGCCCCGCCGAAA
>NZ_BBJJ01000038.1 GCF_000739815.1 Paraburkholderia mimosarum LMG 23256 = NBRC 106338 | reverse complement strand
CCGACGCGAACACAAGCAAAGTCCAAAGCGGCGAGAACCGAGACAAAAACGTCCTGCGCCCTACTGCTGCGGCGCATCCTTCCACGCAGGCAGCGTCGCCCCGTGATAAACGGCGAGAATCTCGCTCGCGACATTAGCCTGCTGATAACTCTGCACGAGCGCATGCACCCACGGCGCATTGGCGTCCTTCTCGTTGACCGCAATGAAGTTGCGATACGGATTGCCCGTCACCTTCTCCTGCGCAATGCGCTCCTGAGGAATCTTGATGCCGGACTTGACGGCCCAGTCCGTGTTGACGACCGCCGCGTCAAGGTCGTCGATCGCGCGCCCGACGATGCCCGAATCGAGCTCCTTGATATGAATGTTCTTCGGATTCTTCGCGATGTCGCGCGCCGTCGGCAGCAGGCCGACGTCGGCGCGCAGCGTGATGAGCCCTTGCGCCTGCAGCAGCAGGAGCGAGCGGCCCTCGTTGCTCGGATCGTTCGGCACGCCGATGGTCGCGCCTTGCGGCAGTTCCGCCACCGACTTCACCTTGCGCGAGTAGAGCCCGATAGGCTGAACGTAGGTATAACCCACCGGCACGATCCTGTAGCCGCGCGCCTTGATCTGCGCGTCGAGATACGGCTTGTGCTGGAACGAGTTGGCATCGAGGTCGTGGGTGGACAGCGCTTCGTTGGGCTGCGTGTATTCGGAGAATGTCGTCAGCTTGACGGTGATACCCTGTTTCGCGGCATTGGCGGCGACTACGCGCCATACGTCTTCGTCTTCGCCCGACATGATGCCCACACGCACCGTCCGGTCCGCCGCGTGTGCGAGCGGCATGCCCCCGAGGCCCACGCCCAGCGCGAGCGAAGCCAGCATCGTTCCCAGCAGTGTTCTTTTCTTCATAGCGTCCATTTTTTGGTGAGTTGTGGATGAACCGATGCTAGAGAGGGCGCATGCGGCGGACAACCAATTTGTGACGGATTGCTTAGCTAGTTTCGTTGTTTTGCGCTGTGCAACGTCGTGGGCCAGGATGCAGCGGATCAGGCGCTTTCAGTCCTCCCGCTCATCGATGTTGAAGATGACGTGGACGAACCATCGCCGCATTCAACGCACTGCGGCGTAGCCCTGCTGCGCGGCGGAGTTCGCGATGTCCGCGATCTCGTCATAGGCGTCGGGGGTGAGTCTCGCAAATCCGCGCAGCCGCAGCTTGCGTGCGCGCTCGGCGTCGGCTGCGTGAGCAGCGACCAATGCATCGCGCAACGCTTCGGCGTGGTTGGCTTCGAGCGAGCGTGAAGCGATGAGCGGAAGGCCCGGCGCGGATGCCGTCATGCCGATGATGCGCAAGCCTTCCAACCGCTCCGGGTGCGCATCGCGCAACAGCGCGAGCGTCACACAGTCGATGGCGCCCATATCGGCCGTACCGCTCGCCAGCGCATGCAGCGTGGCCGCATGCGACCCGGTCCAATGTACCGATGAAAAGAACCGGCCATCGCACGCGTGCGGGGCGACGGCATGGCGCAGCGCATTCATGCCGCTGTGCGAATCGGCGCTATTGCAGGCGGCGCGCAGTCCACGGCATGCGGCCACGGTCGTCGCGCCGCGCTGCCATGCCTGCGCCGAAACGACGAGCGCGCTGCGATAGCGCGGGCCCTCGCAGCCGGGCGCGTCGAATAGCGGCGTCGCGATCAAGTGGACCGTGCGGGCGAGGCCCAGCATCCGGTACGGAAAACCGCAGGTCTGCGAAAGCAGCAGATCATTGCGGCGCCAGTGCTGGAGCAGGTCGCCCTCAGGCGCGTCCACGATCGCGACTTCGGCTGGGCCGACCGCGCGCGCGAACGCGTCCAGACAGTCGCTCAACAGCGACCGCCACGACACCGCGTGTTGCGGCGTCACGTTATACATGGGCAGGGAGGCGATCCAGGGGCTCATGGCCGCATTCTACGCCGCGGGTTGCGGCGCGCTCCAACGGCCCGTTCGCTGCGCGGGGAAATAAGCAAATGGCGATTCGTTGGTTGGCGTTGTGACTCGAACTCGTTATGGTGAAGCCTGAGTTGCATTGCTCTCCGTATGGAGTGGCCCCATCCTTCATGACGGAACAGGCGTTCATGGCCGAATACTTCGACACAGATCACGCACGCGAAATCGCGGCGCTCGGCAAGGGCTTCGCGGCACGCACGGAATGGCCCACGTGGCTGGTGATCGTCGCGATCTACGGCGGATGGTTCGGCGTGCTGCTGCTCGTGCGCACCGGCGCTCTCTCGCTTGCCGCCGCTACGCCATGGCTCGTCGTGCTGTGCGCCTGGCACATGTCGCTGCAGCATGAATTGCTGCACGGACATCCGACACGCTTAGGATGGCTGAATACGGCGCTGGGCTGGCCGCCGCTCGCTATATGGTTTCCCTTCGCGGTGTACCGCGAGAGCCACATGGCGCATCATCGCGACGAAGCGTTGACCGTGCCCGGCATCGACCCCGAAACGAACTATGTCGGCCCCGCGCAATGGGCTTGCTTGCCGCGCTGGCGGCGCGTGCTCTGGCACGCGCACAAGAGCTTCGTAGGGCGCGTGGTGATCGGCCCGCCCATGAGCGTGGCGGCGACGCTGGCCGGCGCGGGGCGGGCATGGCGAAACGGCGACTGGCGCCAGGTGCCCACGTGGCTCGCGCATGGCGCAGCCGTCGTGCTGCTGCTTTGCTGGATTCAGCGCTACGCGGGCGTGCCGTGGTGGTACTACCTCGTCGCCGTCACATGGCCTGCGCTCGGACTTGCCATGGTCCGCTCGCTCTACGAACATCGCGCGGCTTCCCATCCCAAGGCGCGCATCGCCATCAACGAGGCCGGGATCGTCATGCGGCTTCTCTATCTGAACAACAACTACCACCTCGTGCACCACGACTTGCCGCGCCTGCCGTGGTTTCAATTGCCGCGCGCCTATCGCATGCGGCGCGACGACTACCGGGAGAAGTGCGGCGGCTTCGTGATCGACGGGTACACTGCGCTGCTCAGGCGTTACGCGTGGCGAGCCACGGATGCACCCGCGCATCCGTTCGGCGACAACGCCATGTCGTGACGCTCGCTACCGGAACCGCCTGAAAAAGCGGCGCATATCGGCGGCCAGAAGGTCGGGCTCTTCCATGGCGGCGAAATGGCCGCCGCGAGGCATGTCCGTCCATTGGACGACGTCGAACACGCGTTCGAGCCATGACCTCGGCGGGTGGTTGATCTCCTTGGGAAAGCGCGCGAAGGCGACCGGCGGCAGCACGCGCTCTCCAGCAGCGAAGCGAAACGGTTGCAGCCGGTTTTCCCAATACATCTGCATCGACGTACCGATGCTTCCGGTGAACCAGTAAATCGAAAGGTTCGTCAGTAAGGTGTCCTTGGAGAAGCGGCGCTCGATCACGCCGTCACAATCGCTCCATGCGCGAAACTTCTCGCCGAACCACGCGGCCAGACCCGCCGGCGAGTCGTTGAGCGACGCGGCCGCCGTTTGCGGCTTCGTCGCGTGCATATGCGCATAGCCGCCCTCCAGCGCGGCCCATTCGGCTTTCTCGCGAAGATAGTCCTGTTCCGCCGGCGTGAACGGGGCGTTCGCCGCATCGACGGTGGGTTCGTACGAGCTCGGCAGGAAATTGAGGTGGATTCCGTCCACCGCCTGACTGTGCCGCGAAGCCAGTGCGATCGACACGCCGGCGCCGAGGTCGCCGCCCTGCGCGCCGAAGCGGTCATAGCCGAGACCTCGCATGAGCGCGGCCCACCGATCGGCCACCTGGAATGCGGAGGCGCCGGGCATTGCGGGCGCGGGCGAAAACGCGAAGCCGGGGAGCGAAGGGACGACGACATCGAACGCATCGGCGGGGTCCGCGCCGAATGCGGCGGGGTCGCAAAGGCGGTCGAGCAGCGCGTGGAATTCGACGAACGAGCCGGGCCAGCCATGCGTGATGACGAGCGGGTAGGGCTTTGGGCCCACGCCGCGCCGATGCACGAAGTGCACGCGCTGGCCGCCCGCATCGGTTGCCACGTCGGCCATGAACTGCGGTTGCTGATTTAGCTCGCGTTCGGCGGCGCGCCAGTCGAATTCGTCTGCCCACCACGCGACCAGTTCTCGCAGCCATGCAGTGTCCGCGCCCTGCTGCCATGCCGGCGCGGGCGTGGCATTCGCCCAGCGTGTGGCGCGCAGGCGCTGGCGCAGGTCGTCGATGGCGTCGTCGGGGACGTGAAGCTCGAATCGGTCGATATGCATGGTGGCTCGTCCTCAATGGAAAACCAGAGTGCCGCCCATTATGGGCGAACTCGCGGGCGTGCACGGCACGGTCGCGGCGGTGTCGCGGTGTCGCGGTGACGCGGTGACGTGGACGTGATCGGGCCGTTGCCCGCCGGCGCCCAACTGGTGACGGTCTTTTCCGCGGCGATCTGCGCGGTGTCGCAGCGGCGGCAGGCCGCCGCCGGCTTCCTTGCATTCCTTGCCTCGGATCGCACCGAGGCGACCAAGCGGGCGTTCGGCATGGAGCCGGCAGGCGCGGCAGACCTGCGCCAGGAGGTAACTGCGGCAAGGGAAAAGCAGCAGCTCGCGCGCGCGGTAGCCGCCGCGCGAGTCGCGTTCAGGCGAGCGACGCGGACCGCTCGGCCGCGCCGCCCCGGCGATACAGCGCGAGGGTGGCGACGAGCCCGCATGCCGCGGCGAAGCTCAGCCAGTAGCCCGGCGCGGCCTTGTCGCCGGTGATCTCGATGAGATACGTCGAGACGGCGGGCGTGAAGCCTCCGAACACCGCGGTGGCGAGACTGAACGCAAGCGAGAAACCGGCCACGCGGACGCTGGCGGGCATGACTTCGGTGAGCGCTGCGACCATCGCGCCGTTGTACATGCCGAAAAAGAACGAGAGCCACAGCAGCACGATGAGCATGCGGCCGAAGGTCGGCGCCGACGCGAGCCAGGAGAGCGCCGGATACGACGTGCAGATGGCGAGCACGGTGATGGCGATGAGAATCGGCCTGCGCCCGATGCGGTCCGAGAGCGCACCTCCGACAGGCAGCCAGAAGAAGTTCGAGACGCCCACGCAGAGCGTGACGATCAGGCTGTCCGCCGTAGTGAGCTTCAGAACGGCTTTGCCGAAGGTCGGCGTATAGACCGTGATGAGGTAGAACGTGGTGGTGGTCATGGCGACCAGCAGCATGCCCGCGAGCACCGTCCGCCAGTTTTGCAGCATCGTAGCGAACACCTCGCGCGCACGCGGATGGTGAGTACGCGCCTTGAATTCGTCGGTCTCCTGGAGCTTGCTTCGCAGTACGAAGATGACCGGCACGATCGCGCAGCCGACGAAGAACGGAATGCGCCAACCCCATGCGCCGATCTGGCTGGCCGTCAGCAGATGATTGAGCAGATAGCCAAGGGCAGCCGCGACGACGATTGCGACCTGCTGGCTCGCCGACTGCCAGCTCGTATAGAAGCCCTTGCGCTGCGGCGTCGCGATCTCCGCGAGATAGACGGAAACGCCGCCCAGCTCGGCGCCGGCGGAAAACCCTTGCAGCAAGCGCCCGAGAAGCACGAGCGCGGGTGCCAGGAGTCCGATCGTCGCGTATCCGGGCACGCAGGCGATCAGGATCGTGCCGCTCGCCATGATCGAGAGTGTGACGATCAACCCTTTGCGGCGGCCCACTTCGTCGATGTACGCGCCGAGCACGATCGCGCCGAGCGGACGCATGAGGAAGCCCGCGCCGAACACGGCGAACGTCAGCATCAGTGAGGCGAACTCGCTCGTGGACGGAAAGAAGATGTGCGAGATCGAGGTCGCATAGAAGCCGAAAAGAAAGAAGTCGAACTGCTCCAGAAAGTTGCCGCTGGTCACGCGCAGGACTGCGCCGAACTTCGACGTTCGACCGTGCGCGCTATCCCCGGCCTTGAGCGATGAGGAACGCATGAGTTGTCTCCATGAATGTGTTATGTGAGTGCGGCGGCCCGTCGAACGTGCAGCCGTCACGACTGCAGTCAATCCGCGCCGGCTTGCAGGCGAGTGGTCTGCCGCTTTTCGATCGATGACTTGACGAGCGCGGCACAGCGATAGATCCCGTGGGCGAATTTGCCGTAGGGCAGCGTGGCAAAGAGCGCCATCACGACGCCGAGGTGCACGGCCAGCAGCCAGGCCATCGCGGCGGTGTCGCGCCACGCGAGGAGCGCGAGACCGGAGGCGCTCGTCAGGAGCAGCAGCGCGATGAAGCCGCGGTCCATCGGACGCTGCTTGGGATCTCCGCGGTTCGGGTCGCGACGCAGGTTGAGCCAGAGCAGGCCCGCCGGCCCGACGAGCAAGCCGGCTCCACCGGCCGTGCCGAGCATCACGGGAAGACTGAACAGCGGGTAGGGCGCGTGCAGGTCGAGCGCGTAGTGATAGAACGTGGCCACCACCGTCGCTGCGAAGCACAGCATGAAGCCATAGAACGTCAAATGATGGAAACGCCGGCGCGCGAGTGTGAACGCATCGTCCGACTCGTTGCAGCCGTCGCCGTGGCCGCCGTCGAGATACGTCAGGGTGAGCGCGTGCTTCGAGGCCTCGGCGAGGGCCGGGGCGCTGGCCGTTCCCGCCGACACGTCACGCCAGAATCGCGACACGCCGATTCCGAGCGCGAGCATCGCGAAGCCGAAGACAGCGCCGAACATCGCTGCGAGCAGGTTATGCGGGAAAACCGCATAGAAGTTGCCGCCTGATGGGCCCGCGAACAGCGAACCCTTGAACGCGATACCCAGCGCGAGAAAGAGGGCGAGTCCGATTGCGAGCGCAAGCGCGAGGGTCAATCCGTTGCGCTTGTACAGCGCACCCATCGGCGACGGCCACGCATACTCGGTATAGGTTTCGAGGCGGACCTTGGCCATCGCCTGCGGCACGTTCACGGCGAACTCGTGTGGCGGCGCATACTGGCATGCGTGATAGCACGCGCCGCAGTTATGGCACAGATTGGCAAGGTAATTGACGTCGGCCTTGGCGAATTCGAGGCGCCGCGTCATCGCCGGAAAGACGGCGCAGAATCCTTCGCAGTAACGGCAGGCATTGCAGATCTGCATCTGCCGTGCGACTTCCGTTTCGTTCTGCGTGAGCGGGAGCACGCGGATTATCGATGTCGCCGATCCGCTCGCGGCGCCGCGGGGGACGGCGATGGAAGGCGAGGCAAGTTCCCGCGCCTCGCGGGCAAGTGCTTCAAGCTTCTGCACGTTGAACTCCAGTGTGATGAGCGGCGGCCATCGCGGCCCGTGTGCCGGCAATGCGTCCGAATGCGGTGCCGATCGACATGCCCACGCCGGCCGTATAACCCTTGCCGAGCACGTTGCCGGCCATCATTTCTCCGGCTACGAAAAGGTTCTCGCTCGGGCGTCCGCCGAAATGCACCTGGGCGTGTTCGTTCACCTTGAGTCCCAGGTAGGTGAACGTGATGCCCGGCCGCAATGCATAGCCGAAGAAGGGGGCGGTATCGATGGGCCGCGCCCAGTGGGTTTTCGCTGGCGTGAGGCCTTCGGTCCGGCAGTCATCGAGTGCCGTGTGATCGAATGTGCCGGCGCGGCAAGCGGCGTTATAGGCGCGGATCGTTTCGACGAACGCCGCTTCGGGCAGGTCCAGTTGACGCGCCAGTTCATTCAGCGAATCGGCCTTCGCGCCTGGGAAAACGGGAGGCATGAAACGGCCGACGGCCTTCGCGTCGATGATCGAGTAGCCGATCTGGCCCGGCTGCTGGGCGACGAGCCGCCCCCAGATCGCATAGCGTTTCGGCCAGAAGTCTTCGCCCTCGTCGTAAAAGCGCTGTGCGTCGCGATTGACGACCACGCCGAGCGACACGCAGTCGATCCGCGTGCAGATGCCGCCATCGTAGAGCGGCGCGCGGGCGTCGATGGCGACGCAGTGCGATTGCGACGGATCGCCGATCGTGTCCGCGCCCGACTCGATCATGTGCTTGAGCAGCACGCCCTGATTGAAGCGCGTGCCGCGAATGAGAAAGTTGTCGGCGGGCCATTCGCCGCGCTCGTTTTGTCCCCACGCTTCGCGCAGCCATTCGCGATTCGATTCGAATCCGCCGGCCGCGAGCACGCAGGCGCGCGCCTCGAAGCGCTGGCCGCCGCTGTGCGCCGCGACGAAGCGGTCTGCGTCGAGTTCGATTGCGTCGACAGGCGTGTCGTAGCGGATCTGGACCCCGAGCGCTTCGGCGCTGCGGTAGTAGGCGTTCACGAGCGCCTTGCCGCCGCCCATGAAGAACGCATTGGTTCGCGCCACGTGCAGCGCACCGGATAGCGGCGGCTGAAAGCGCACGCCGTGCTTGTGCATCCAGGGACGGCACGTCGACGATGCCCGTATCACGAGTCGCGCGAGCGCCTCATTCGTGAGACCGCCGGTCACCTTGAGCAGGTCTTGCCAATATTCCTCTTCGGGATACGCGTCGACCAGCACGTCTTGCGGCGCGTCGTGCATGCAGCGCAGATTTCGGGTGTGCTGGGAGTTTCCGCCGCGCCACGCCTTCGGTGCCGATTCGAGAAGCAGCACCGACGCACCGGCTTCGCGAGCCATCAACGCGGCGCACAGCGCGGCATTGCCTCCGCCGATTACAAGAACGTCGACCATCTGAGTCGTCTCCTTTGAGACAACTATAAGAAGCTCCAGCCGGCGCGGCCATCAGGGAGGCGGCAACGGGTCTTCACGTGTCGTGAAGGGTGGCCTCGCGCAGCGCTGCGCCAGGCCAGCGGCCAGCCATGACGGTAGCGCGCGCGACATCGGCGAGCACGACGCGCGCGGCCAGCCCGGCGGGCGACAGTTCGTCATCGGAAACACTCGCAATCAGGTTCGGCCTCGTCGCGTATGCCTCGACGAGCGGCACACTCGCCAGGGAGGCGTTCTCTGCGCGTGCGAGCGCCGCTCCTGGCTGGATCGTTGCGCCGAGTCCACCGCGCACGGCGTCCATGAGCATGGCGAGGCCGTCGACTTCGGCGGCGATGGACGGCGTGTAGCCGGCGCGCTTGAATGCGGCGTCGAGCAGTGCGCGAAGGCCGTGTGTGCCGCTTGGCAAGATGAGCGGCAGGGCGCCCAGCTTCGCGATCGACGTGCGTAATTTGCCGGGCATGCCAGGCAGCGTCGACGCGCCGATCACGAACAGCCGTTCATCGAGCAAGGGCATGACGCTCCAGCGCTGTGCGGGCTCTTCGCGAAACAGAATCGCGAGATCGATTTGCCGCGCGCCGAGCATCGCGCCGAGATAACCGGAGAGGCTTTCCACCATGCGCAGCCGCACGTCGGGATAGCGCTCGCGCATCGCCTGCATGAAAGCGAGACCGAGCACGCCTGTCGTGCTCGGGGCGAGCCCCACGCTGACATGGCCCGAGAGGCGCGCCTGGCGCGCGGCCAGCGCGGCGTCGTCGACGTGGCGCAGCGCGAGTTGCGCCTGGCGCCAGAAGGCGAGTCCCGCGTCGGTGGGAACGACGCCGCTCGACGTTCGCTGCAAGAGACGCGTCGAGAGTTCGCCCTCCAGTCTGCTGATCTGCTGGCTGAGCGCCGAGGTGACGACGCCCAGCTCGAGCGCGGCCTTGCCCATGCTGCCGTGTTCGACGACGCTCACAAAATATCGTAACTGCCGAAGTTCCATCGAAAGTCTCAGAGGTTGCGGTCCCGTAAGACCGGTTCGCGCGCATCCAGTCCTTGGCCACTTGCCATTTCATCACGAATCCCGTCTGGCGGGAGAACCAGACATCCGTGGTGACCCCAGGGAACGCATGAGGACGCGCTCACACACAAGACGGTCTAGCCAGCTTTACTGTTCCATAGAGTGGAACACGTGCCTTGGCGTTCTCCGTCTGGCGACCATAATCGCATTCATGCGGGATCCGAGTCTCTCGCACGAAGAGGCGTTGGCGCTCATCCGGGAACTGAAGACGTTTCCCCTTCTCGACGGGTTCCGCGGACGCCCGCGCGCGGATATCGAGGCTCTCGCGTCCGCGATCGTTGCGTTCGCCCGGATGGCGACCGAACTGGGCTCGCGGCTCACCGAGGCCGAGATCAATCGGATCTTCGTATTGCCCGAAGGCCAGGGCGTGCGTGCCGCCGATGGTGTCGCGGTGATCGGCGAGGTTTGCGCGGAGGCCGCCTCGCGATCCCGCGGTTAGCGTTGCTGCACGGTCAGTGCCATGGTGACTTTTGCCGGCGCTGTATCGCCGATTTCATCGCGGTGCGCTCGCTGAAACCCTCGACCGTGCCGCGACGCGCCTTCGCGACGATCACGGCTTGAGTGGTGCTCAAACGGGCCTCAACGCTTATGCTCCGGGCTGCTATAAGACCGTTGCGCGCGCAACTTGTAGGAGCTGGATGCTGGGGATGGGCCGCTTCGGCAGCATTTTTGGCTCGGCCATCGGCGGCGCGCTGCTGGGTCTCTGCTGGCAATGCAGCGCGATTTCTCGCGATGCTCGCGGTGCCGGCCGTGCCGGCCGTGCTGGCGGTGGTTGCGATCGTGATCTCGCAGCGTGTGCGTTATAGCGAACCGGCGGCGCAGGTGAGCGCGGCACACAGAGTTTTTATTTGCCGACAGCGCTGGGTCGAGCGGCGCGGCGGTGCGATGAGCACTGCCGCGCTGTTTTTGGGGAGGCGCTGATTGATTCAGATGCCTGCCGGGAACCTGAAACAGGCCTACACTCATCCATGCCCCGCGTTACCTGAACACCGGGCGCCACTTTAGTTCGACGGGCGCGGGCGGACGTATTCGTTCCTCGAGGAGCCGCTCATTCGCGGCAAAGGAGAAGCCATGGAAGAGATCCTAAAGGCCACAGCGTTGTTCATCGCGGGATTTGGCCCGATCGTCACTGATCCCCAGGCAAGCCGCGGGCTTTACAGTCGAGCGTTCGGTATCCCCTTCAAGGAAGAGAATGGCGGCTACCTGCATACCGAAAATCTGAAAGGCGCAAATTCGTTTGCGCTGTGGCCACTCCCCCAGGCGGCGCAGTCGTGCTTCGGCACGGATGCGTGGCCTCATGACGTACCCATTCCGCAAGCCTGGATTGAGTTCGAAGTCGAAGACGTCGCGGCGGCTACCGCGGAACTCGAATCACGAGGGTATCGGATGCTGGTCAGTAACCGGAACGAGCCGTGGGGCCAGACCGTCAGTCGCTTCATCGGGCCGGAAGGATTGCTGGTAGGCGTCACCTTTACGCCATGGATGCGGGAAGCACAATGATGGAGGCCACGGCGCGGCAAGCGCCATCCACATTGCTCAGGAAGGCATCGATGCCTGAAGGCCTCACCGAACTCAACGGCCTTCCAGGGCTCGTTCTGACGTCCGCCGTGCTGATCGCCGTTCCAGGACCGAGCATCATGTTCCTGGTCGGGCAGACCATCACGGTCGGACGCCGCAATGCATTCCGAGGCGTCATCGGCAATGCGATCGGAACGTACTGCGTCGCGATTATCGTGGCCTTGGGCATCGGATCTCTCATCGTTCACTCCAGCTACGCATTGACGATCATTCGTCTGCTGGGAGCGGTCGTTTTACTGGGCATTGGTATTCAATACCTGGCGTTTTCCAGACCGCTATCAACCGCGAGCGGAAACTGGTCCCGGAAGTCGGGCCAGTCGCTGCTCGCGGGCATCATTGTGGGAGCAACGAACCCGAAGGCATTGATCATGTTCGGCTCGATCGTCCCGAGCTTCATGAGCAGTGGGATCGACAGCCCTGTCCTGTCACTTCTCGGCATTTCACTGGTCCCGATCACCCTTGGACTGGTGATCGACGCCGCCTGGGTAGCAGCCGCTCACTCCGTGACCACGAGCGGCCTTTTGCTACGTGGCAAAGCTCTTCAACATTGTTGGCGGCGCACTGATGGTAGCCATGGCCGTACTGCTGGCCATGGAGACCCTGCGATGAGGTCTGGAGACGTTTCGCTGCGGCCAGGGTGAGGGAAGCTGAAAAAGAGGCTGGGCTGGGACGAGGAGGCTCCGCCGTCACCGCTGAAGTGTCGCTCGTTGGATATCGGCATCGCAGGCGTAGTGATTAGCCCCGTGCTGCCTGGCTTCATACTCTGTTACGCAGGGAAATACGTTCGAGGACTTGAACCGGACGGAAATCCCGTCGCGCGAGGCGCCCCCGCGGTCTGCAACGACCATTGCATGGGGCTTGCCCCCGAAAACGGCGTGGAGGCCGGCGAGTTCTCTAGTGCCTGCCTGCGAACGCGCTGCACCCAATGACACCCAAGGCAGGTTCGATACGTCCGTTCGACAGCGGTTCCGCAAAACACGCCGCCACCAGGCGCGCGCGAGGCCAGCGAACGCATACAATTGAGCCGGACACACTCTGTGAGCAGAACGGCGATGCGCATTCTCGTGATCGAAGACGAACCGAAAACCGGCGCCTATCTAAAGAAGGGCTTCGAAGAATCCGGCTACGCAGTGGACGTCGCCGCGGACGGCGCGGAAGGCCTGATCCTCGCGAAGGAAGCGGCGTACGACGTGATCGTGCTCGACGTCATGCTCCCCGCCATGGACGGCTGGACGGTGCTCAAGGCGCTGCGCGCCACGCACACCACGCCGGTGCTCTTCCTCACCGCACGCGACGACATCAACGACCGCGTGAAGGGTCTCGAGCTGGGCGGCGACGACTACCTCGTCAAGCCGTTCGCCTTCGTCGAACTGCTGGCGCGCGTGCGCACGCTGGCCCGGCGCGGGCCGCCGCGCGAGAGCGACGTGCTCTCGCTAGGCGACCTCGAAGTGGACGTCACGCGGCGGCGCGTGAAACGCGGCGCCACTCGCATCGACCTCACGCCAAAGGAGTTCTCGCTGCTGCAACTGCTCGTGCGCCGCCAGGGCGAAGTGCTCACGCGCACGCAGATCGCCTCGTACGTGTGGGACATGAACTTCGACAGCGACACCAACGTCGTGGAAGTCGCCATTCGCCGCCTGCGCGCCAAGGTCGACGACGCGTTCGACGTCAAATTGATCCATACCGTGCGCGGCGTGGGCTACGTCGCCGAGATCACCGACGATAAAGGGTCCGCCTGATGTCGCGGCTGGCCGTGCGCTCGCTCACCACCGGCCTCGCGCTCAGTTTCGCGGGCACGACGCTCGCGGTGTTCGCGCTCGTGGGCAGCACGCTTTATTTCACGCTCGACCGCGAAGTCAAACAGCAGGACGACCTCGACATCGTGCTGATTTCCCGGCATACACGGCGCCTCGCGCAGGAGCTGCACACCGCGCAGGACGTGCGCGAGCACGCGCAGCGGCTGACGAGCCAGGTGCTTGGCAACGCCGCGCTTTCGATGGAGATACTCGACGCCGGCGGCGCGCCCCTCGTCGAGCACAACACGGCCAGCATTGCCGACGCGGTGTTCCCGCAAGCGGCGCTCGCGCGGCGCATCCCCTCGGCGCAGCGCATTACCGAAGGCGACGTGGTGGAGTGGCGCAACCTGCGCGGCGTGCCCGTGCGCGGGCTCGCCACCGAGGCGGCGCTCGCCGACGGCACGCCCGTCACGATCGTCATCGCGCGCGACATGACCGATCGCTGGCTGCTGCTCGACCGTTATCGCGAGCGCCTTTACGCCTTCGGCCTTGCGGGCATGCTGCTCGCGTTCCTCATGAGCTGGCTGCTCGTGCGCGAGTCGCTGCGGCCGCTGCGCGAGATGGCCGCGCGCGCCGCCACGATCACGGTCGAGCGGCTCGACACGCCCATCGAGGTCGAGGGCGCGCCGAGCGAACTAGAGGCGCTCATGAAGTCGCTCAACGCCATGCTCGACCGGCTGCACGGCGGCTTCGAGCGCATGTCGCAATACACGGCGGATCTCGCGCACGACATGCGCACGCCGCTCGGCAATCTGCGCGGCGCGACCGAAGTGGCGCTCGCGCGGGAGCGCACGACGGCCGAATATGAAGCGCTGCTCGAATCGAATCTCGAGGAGTGCGAACGGCTTTCCCGCATGATCGAGAACGTGATTTTTCTGGCGCGCGCCGAGCATCCGCAATTCATGACGACGCTCGCCGAGTTCGACGTGCAGGACGCCCTCACGCAGATCGCCGACTACTTCGAAGGCCTGGCGGAGGACGCGGGCGTGCGCATTCGCGTGCTAGGCAAGGGGCGTCTGCGCGCGGACAAGGAGCTGTTCAGGCGCGCCGTGGGCAACCTGCTCGCCAATGCGCTGCGCTACACGCCTCGCGGCGGCGAGATCACGATGAGTGTGCAGGAAACGCCTTCGGCCGTCGAAGTCGCCGTGGCCAACCCCGGCACGCCGATCGACGCCGCGCTGCTCGAACGCATCTTCGACCGCTTCTACCGCGCCGACGCGTCGCGTCATAGCGAGCCGCGCGCCGGCGCTTCGGCGGGGCTCGGTCTCGCGATCGTGCGCTCGATCATGGCGTTGCACGGCGGCTCGGCGCGCGCCGAAAGCGACGCGACGGCCACGCGCTTCATCCTGACGTTCGCGCGCCCTTGATGCCGGGATCGCCCGGTGCGTTCATGTCGCTCAGCGCCGCGCGGTCCCATCCGCCGCCCAGCGCTTCGAGCAGATGGACGCTCGCATCGAGTCTTCTGCCAGCGATCTGTTCCTCGTTGCGTTCGTTCGCGAGCGCGATGGTCTGTGCCGTCACCACGTCGAAATAGTTCACCGCGCCCGCCTGGTAGCGGTTGGTCGTGAGCTTGAGCGAGAGCTGCGCGGCGGCCGTGGCGCGTTGCTGGCTTTGTGCTTCGCTCGCCAGCGCGTCGAGCGCGCTCAGGTTGTCTTCGACCTGCTGGAACGCCGTGAGCACGGTTTGCCGGTAGCCGGCCACGGCCGCGTCGTATTGCGCGTTCGCGCCTTTGAGCGTGGCGTTGCGGCGGCCGCCGTCGAACAGCGTGCCCGCTAGCTGCGCGCCGATCGACCAGAAAAGGCTCGGCGCGCTGAACCACGGCGCGAAGAAGGTGCTTTCCAGGCCCGCCGTCGCGGAGAGCGTGAGGTCGGGATAGAAGGCCGCGCGCGCCTCGCCGATCCTGGCATTGGCCGCCGCCACGCGCCGCTCCGCGGCCGCGATGTCCGGACGCCGTTGGAGCAGCGCCGAGGGCACGCCTGCGGGAACCGGTGGCACCACCACCGGATCCACGCGCGGCGGCAGCGCGAATGTGGAAGCGGGGACGCCGATCAGCGTGGCGATGGCGTGCTGCAGCTGCGCGCGCTGCACGTCGATATCGCTGTCCATCGTGCGCGCGCTTTCGAGCTGCGTTTGCGCCTGGGCGACCGCGGAGGCGTCGATCGCGCCATCGGCGAGCTGCTGCTCAACGATGCGCAGCGCGGCCGCGTAGGCGGTCACGGTGTCGTCGAGCAGCTTTTTCTGCCGATCGAGCGAGCGCAAAGCGAAGTAGTTCGCGGCAAGCTGGCTCGAGACCGCCAGGCGCACCGATTCGACATCGGCGTCGCTCGCCTGCGCATTGGCGCGCGCCTCTGTCGTCGCGTCTTTCACGCGCCCGAACAGGTCGGGTTCCCAGCTCGCCGTGAGCCCCGTGGAGTAGTCCGGGACCGTCTTGCCGGCGAGCGAATGGTCCACGAGATTCTGCGAGGTCCGGTAACGCTGCGCCGCCACGCCCGCCGTAACCGTGGGCGCATAGCCCGCGCGCTGGTAGTCGAGCATCGCGCGCGCGGCTTCGAGGTTGGCTACGGCCTGGCGCACGGTCTGGTTCGATACGTCCACGCGCGCTTCGAGCTGGTCCAGTTCGTTGTCGCCGAAGACGGTCCACCAGGGCCCGCGCGGATTGGCGTCGGCGGGCTCGGCGACGCTCCAGCCCGGGGTCGCCGCGAGTTGTGTTGCGTAGTGCGTGGGGACGTCGACCGAAGGCGCGCTGTAATGCGGCAACGTGGTGCACGCCGCGAGCGATGCCGCCGTGCAGGCCACGAAGATCCGGCGCAGCGCCGGTAAGCGATGTTCGAACATGATCGTCCTCCCCACTCACGCCGTGCCCTTGCCCGCAGCGGCCGTGGCCGCGACGCGCACTTGCTGGCCGCTGGCGATGGCATCGCCCGGGTTGTCGATCACACGGTCGCTTGCCGTGAGTCCCGTGGCAATTTCCACGTAAGTGCCAAAGTCGCGGCCGATCGTAACCTTGCGCAATTGCACCTTGCTCTGTGCGTCCACCACTGCGACCGTCACGCCGTCCGGGCGGAACAACAGTGCGCTCACGGGGAGTTCCAGCGCCGGCGAGGCGGCGGTGAGCGCAAGGTGCACCTGCGCGTAGGCGCCTGGCATCAGCGCGCCGTCGCCGTTGTCAACGTCGACTTCCACACGCAAGGTGCGGCTCACCGGGTCGATCACGTTCGAGCTGCGTGCGACGCTGGCGTCGAAGCGGCGCCCCGGATATTGTTGTGTCGTCAACCATACGGTCGTGCCCGGGGCGATGAGGCTGGCATCGTCCTGCGGCACGTCCACGTAGACGCGCAGGCGGTCGGTCTGCGCGATATGGAACAGCTCGCCTGGCATCGTGGCGAGGCCCGGTGTCCCGCCCGCGGTCACGAGCGCGCCCTCCTGCACGTTGCGCGCGGTGATGACGCCATCGAATGGCGCCGTCACGTTCTGGTACGAAACCAGCTCCTGCAAACGCGCCACGTTGGCCTGCGCCGCCTGGAGCGTGGCGAGCTTCGCGGCGGCGTCGCTCGTTTTCGCCTGGGCGTCCTGCTCGGAAACCGATTGCGTCTGCAGCATCGTTTGCCAGCGCTGGGCCGTGCTGCTCGCGAAGCGGTAATTTGCCTGCGCCGTCGCTTCGTCGGCGCGCGCCTGCTGGAGCTGCGCGTCGAGCTCGGGCGTGTCGATCTGCGCGAGCGTCTGGCCTGCCTTCACATGCGCGCCGATATCGGCGGACCAGTGCTGCACGTAGCCACTCGTACGCGCATAGATCGAGGCGTCGGCCCATGACATGATCGAGCCGGGCAGCAGCAGGTCCTGCGTGGCGGGCGCGCGCGTGGGCGCGACAGTGGAGACGATCAGCTCGCGCTGTGCCGCGACCTGCTGCGCCTGCGCCGTGCGGGCCTGGAGGCGCGGCGCGATGCCCGCCGTGAGAAGCGCCGCGGCGATGGCGAGGCAGGTCAGGCCAACGACGACGGCGGAGCGACCTCGCGTCGCGGTTTGCGCCGCGGCATCGCGTTCCTCGGGCGGAATCTGCGTATTCATCTGGAATCCTTATTCAACATGGGTGGTTGTTTCAGCGTGCGTATCGTCGCTGGCAGCGCGGCGTTTCGCGAGCCAGCCATGCACCATGCCGAACACGACCGGCACGAACACGAGCGTGGAAAGCGTGCCGATCGCGAGGCCGCCGATCACGGCGCGCCCGAGCGGTGCGTTCTGCTCGCCGCCGTCGCCGAGGCCGAGCGCCATCGGCAGCATGCCGATCAGCATGGCGAGCGCCGTCATCAGCACCGGGCGAAAGCGGTTGAAGCCCGCGTCCAGCGCGGCGGCGAGCGGCGCCATGCCCGCGGCGAGCGACTCGCGCGCCGTGTTGATGACGAGGATGCTGTTGGCCGTGGCAATGCCCATGCAGAGGATCGTGCCCGTGAGCGCCGGCACGCTGAGCGTGGTTTGCGTGACGAACAGCATCCACGCGATGCCGGCGAGCGACGCCGGCAGGCCGCTCACGATGATGAGCGGATCGAGCCACGACTGGAAGTTCACGACCATCAGCAGGTAGACGAGCGCGATCGCGAACACGAGGCCCGCCGCGAGGCCGCCGAACGAGGCGTTCATCGACTGCACCTGGCCGCGCACGACGATCGACGAGCCGGGCGGCAGTTGCGCGCGCGCTTGATCGACGAGACGGTTCACGTCCGAGGCGACGCCGCCCAGGTCGCGCCCCTGCGTCGAGGCGAAGATGTCGAGCACGGGCTGCACGTTGTAGTGCGAGACCACGGCTTCCTGCGAGCTGCGCGAGACGGTGCCGAGCGTGCCGAGCTGGTTTTGCGGCGTGAACGAGACCGATTGCGCCGTCGTTACCGGGATATTGGCGAGCGTTTGGAGCGAATGGATGTCGTACTGCGGCACTTCGGTCACGAGCGGGTAGCTCACGCCGTTCTTCGGATCGAGCCAGAAGTTCGGCGTGGTCTGCGAGCTGCCCGAGAGCGCGATGAGCAGATTCTGCGCCACGTCGTGCTGCGTGAGGCCCGCTTGCAAGGCCTTCGTTCGGTCCACGTCGACGTTGATGGTGGGTTCGTCGCCGGGCTGCTGGATGCGGGCGTCGACGAGGCCGCGCACGCCGCGCATCTCGTTTAGCAGTCGATTGGCGACGACGCGGTTCTGCTCGAGCTTGTTGCCGACGATCTGCACGTCGATGGGCGCGGGCAGGCCGAAGTTCAGGATCTGGCTCACGATGTCGGCGGGCAGGAATGCAAAGGTCACGCCAGGAAACGATGCGTCGAGCACGTTGCGCAGCTTCGCGACATATTGCGCGGTGGGCTTGTGCTTCGGCGCGAGCGTGATGAGGATGTCCGCGTCTTCGGGGCCGATGGGGTCCGAGGAGTCGTAGGTGAGGTTGATGCCGCTCACCGGCACGCCGATGTTGTCGAGCACGGCGGCCTGTTCGGCAGGCGGAATCACGCTGCGGATCTTCGCTTCGACTTCGTCGGTGATGCGAGCCGTTTGCTCGATGCGCGTGCCCGTGGGCGCGCGCAGGTGCAGGCGGATTTCGCCCGTATCGACTGCGGGGAAGAAGTCGCGGCCCGTGAACGGCAAGAGCGCGAGCGAGCCGAGGCACAGTGCGAGCCACAGTACGACGAAGCGGCGGCGCTGCGCTATCGCGGCCTCAAGCAGCTCGCGATAGCGGTTGCGGAGGGCTTCGAAGCGGTGCTCGAATCCCGCCTGAAAACGCGTCAACACACCGGCAATGCCGCGCGCGGGCGCGGCCCCTTGCTTGCGCGCCCGCAGCAGATACATGGCGAGCGTGGGAATGAGCGTGCGCGAGAAGAAGTACGACGCGCACATCGCGAACACCACGGCCTCGGCGAGCGGCACGAAGAGATAACGCGCCACGCCAGAAAGCAGGAACATCGGCACGAACACGATGCAGATGGAGAGCGTGGAAACGAACGTAGGCACGGCGATTTCACCCGAGCCGTTGAGGATCGCGTCATGCAGCGGGGCGCCGCGCTCCAGATGGTGCGTGATGTTTTCGATGGCGACGGTGGCATCGTCGACGAGTATGCCGACCGCGAGCGCGAGGCCGCCGAGCGTCATGATGTTGATGGTTTCGCCGAGCGCGGCGAGCGCGATGAGCGACGTGAGCACGGCGAGCGGAATCGTCACGGCGATGATGAGCGTGGCGCGCCAGCTGCCGAGAAAGAGCAGGATCATCGCGGCTGTGAGGCAGGCCGCAATGAGCGCTTCGCGCACGACGCCCGAGATCGCCGACTTCACGAACACCGATTGATCGGAGAGCGGCGTGATATCGAGCGCGCTCGGCAGGCCCGCGGCGATCTTCGGCAGCATCGCCTTGACCTGCTCGATGATCGTGAGCGTCGAGGCGCTGCCGGTCTTCTCGACCGTAAGGAGTGCAGCACGTTTGCCGTCCGCGCGCACGATGTTCGTTTGCGGCGCATAACCGTCGATCACGTGCGCGACGTCGCGCAGGTACACCACGCTGCCGTTCACGGTCTTGACGGGCAGGTCGTTGAGCGCCGCGACGGTCTGCGTGCTGCCGTTCATCTCCACGTTGTATTCGCGCGAGCCGATCTTCGCGGTGCCGCCGGGGAGGATGAGGTTCTGCGCGTTGACGGCGTTCACGACATCGGCGGGCGCGAGGCCCTTTGCCTGCAGCGCTTTGGGGTCGAGCTGCACCATGATCTGGCGGATCTTGCCGCCATAGGGCAGCGGCACGGCGGCGCCTTGCACGGTGGCGAGCTGCGTGCGGATGAAGCTGTTGCCGAGGTCGTAAAGCGACTGCTCGGGCAGCGTCGCGCTCGAGAGGCCCAGTTGCAGCACGGGCACCGTCGAGGCGTTGTACGTGATGATGTTAGGCGGCAGCGTGCCCGGCGGCAGGATGCGCAGGATGGAGGCGGAGTTCGAGGCGGCTTCGGCAATCGCGCGGTTGATGTCGGCGCCGGGATGGAAGAACACCTTGACCACCGAGACGCCGTTGAGCGACTGCGATTCGATGTGCTCGATGTCGTCGACGTCCGAGGTCAGGGCGCGCTCGTAGTTCGAGGTGATGCGGTGCGCCATGTCCTCGGCCGAGAAGCCGTTGTAGGTCCAGACGATGCTGACCACGGGGATGTTGATGTCCGGAAAAATGTCCGTGGGCGTGCGCATGATGGCGAGCGGCCCGAGGATGAAGAGCAGCAGGGCGAGCACGATGAACGTGTAAGGCCGCCTGAGGGCCAGTTTGACGATCCACATGGCGTTGTCCGGGTGATGGCAGGTTTGGCGCAAGTATCGGGAGGGCGCGCTTACCCGCTGCTGACCTCGACATTACGGATTCGTCATCTTCGGGACGAAGGGGCGGATACAGCCATCGGCGCGTTCTGCCCAGATAACGAACTCGTAATCAACGGGTCAGCTTCGGGTCAGCGCCGCGCGACCAGAATCCAGTCAACCTTCGCGACATTGCCGGAGGGCGGCTGAAGCGGCATCACTTCACGATGCGGCGGCCATTCATTGAGAGGTGAACATCATGAAAGCACTCGTTTCCACTTTGCTCGTTGCCTGCGCCCTGGCCGTTCCGGCCGCCGCTTTCGCCCAGACTGCCGACACGGCCGGGAACGCGCCCGTCACGCGAGCCCAGGTAAAGGCAGAACTTACGCGTCTGGAGCAGGCGGGGTATCGTCCTTTGGCCAGGGACAACAATTATCCCGACGACATCCAGCGCGCGGAGGCGATCGTCGCGCAGCAAGACGCACAGAAGGCGCAGCAGTCCGCAGCGGCGAACAACGCCGTTGGCGGCGTGGCGATGACAGGAAGCTCGGATTCTGGTGCGCCGGTTCTGGCGAGCACGGGCGGCCGGTCGATTTATGCGGGGCATTGAGCAGGCGGGCGCGGCAGGCCTGGCGATGAAGCCAGGCGCCGCCGCCGCGCATCTCAATCGGCTGGATCAAACGTCCGTTTGGTCACACGCAAGCGTGCCTCAGCCGCAAATCGCATCCGGCGTTATGAAAAGCACGCGGTCTGCGCTCAGCCTTGTTTGCGCGCCTGCCCGATGGCGCGCTCACGGGCCGCACGTGCGTCCTGAACCAGCCGGTACGCGGCATAGTACTTGTAGATATTGCGCACGTACGTGGTCGTCTCGATGCCGACCTTCTCGGCAACCACGATTTCCACATTGTTGAACCACTTGTCCGGCGAAAGACCCCGGGCGCTCGCTTCCTTGCGCAGCTTCGCGATCTTCGCCGGGCCGGCGTTGTAGCTCGCGAACGCGAAGAGCGAGCGGTCCGTGTCGGAGAATTTCGCGTCCGGAAAGTAGCGCGACATCAGGAGATCGAGGTATTTCGCTCCGGCGTGAATATTGGCTTCCGTCACCCGGATGTCGCCGACGGCAAGCTCCTTGCCGGTTGCCGGCATGAGCTGCATGATGCCGATCGCGCCAACATGGCTGCGGGCGCTTTGCTTGAGCTGCGATTCCTGAAACCCCTGCGCGGCGAGCATCAATGGGTCGAAGTGATACTGCGCACCGTATCGTTCGAAAAGACCGATCGTTTCCGTGAAGCGCTTCAGGTCCGCGTCATCGGTATTGCTGGTGATCTGCTTGACGCGCTGCAGTTCCTGCTTCAGGCGCACTTCCGCGAGGCTCTGCTTCTTCATTTCGCGCAGGTAGAAGTCATTGATTGCCTGCTGGAGCTTGGGACTCTGCTTGCGGACCGCCCACCCGATATAGCCCTCGTCACGCACGGCGATGTCGTCGTGCACCACGATGGCCGGCAGCACCTGCGCCCAGAATCGCGCCTTCCAGTCGTCGACGACGAGAATCTGGAGCAGCCCGACGTTGAGCATTTCCATGGCGTCCTCGTCCTCTAGTGCATCGGGCAGCAGCACCAGCTTGACGGGCGCCTTGCCCTCTTTCTTGAAGCGCGCGTTCAGTGCATTGAGGCTCTCGAAGTAACTGCTGCTCTTGCGCACATGCACGGTCTTGCCGCTCAAGTCGTCGAGCTTGGTGAGCGCGGGCGACTTCGGCCCGGTGACGACCAGCTCGCGGACCGACTTGCGGTCGCGCGGCGCGACGAAGTCGACCTGCGCGAGCCGCGTTTCGGTGACGGTCAGATTGCCGGCGGCTATGTCGCCTTTCCCGGCAAGCAGCCCGGGGATGAGCTGATCGCGCGTCGTCGGGATGATGAAGAGGGTCAAGGGCCGCTTGCCGAGCTTGTCCTTGTACGTCTTGTTCAGGAAGCGCTCGAAGTCGCGCATCAGCCCGGCGGTCAGGCCGCGCTCATGGCCGAGGTCGTTGAAGTACAGTGTCCTGCTGTACGGCACCAGCACGCGGATCAGCCGGCGGTCCAGCATGGCGTCGAAATCGCCGAACCTCGGCTCGTTGGCGAGGTTGAGCTGGCGGGCTCGGGTTGCCTTGGGCGTTGCCGCCACGGTTCCCGACGCCGGCGCGGGCGTGGCGGCCTGCGACGCAACGGCCTGCGCCGGCGCAGGCTGGGCCGCCCAGCATGCCGGCAGGCCGGCCATCATCATCCCGAAAGACAGGATGACAGGCAACGTATGAACAATACGCATGGTGCCAGGGCAATCGCCGCGCTCATCGCTGACTGCCGCGAGTGCCGACCGTAATTGACGGGAGGCGGGCGGCCCACACAGCATTACCCCGTGTTCCGCTGATTTCCATCATGGCACAATCGTATCGGCTGGATATGGGCCGATGGTCCTATAGAGAAACTTCCCGAGCGGCTGCACGATTGACTTCGGACGAATCGAATCGCCCATCGAATCGCCAATCGTCACGGGAAATCCCGTAACGAATCTGTCACACAGGTCTGCCAGGGTGACTGGAGATAGCGTCCCTATCCGCCTCCATCGCCACGAGTGTGACTGGCACGAATAGTAGTTAGCAATCCTTTTATTCCGTAAGCCGTCCAGAATTCCCGGTTGTCGCTCGATATTGAGACTCGTTTTCCACAAGAGCACCGCCGTCTATTTCGGCTGTTATGCGAAGCGACTCGCCCGGTATTGCCCGGCATACGAGTCGCAGATGTCCGCGTCCGCCCGGACCCTCGTGGCGGCGGACGTGTTCTCTCCCTTTCCTTAGCGGATCAGAAGGTGATGCAATGACAGACGTAGCCAATCAAGTTGCGCGCAGCCAGGAAATCGGCGGCAAGGTTGCCCGGCTTCTCGCAAAGCGTTCGGAAGTCGCGCAGACGCAACTCAGTCAGCGTTTGACGGATGCGGCAAAGCATCTGCAAGACCACTGCGAACCCGCAGCGGGCAGCCCTGCATGGACGACCGCGCTGGACCCCTGGGCTGGATACCGGTACGCCGAGGATGTCGTCGAGCGTTCGATCCTCTTCTGGGACACCCTGCGTCAGCGCGGAAACGCTTTCGTCGATCAGGCGCGCCACGGCCTTCAACTCGTTCTTCATTTCGACCATGAACTGGTGATCGACGGCCGCAAGCTGCCGCGGCCCGTCAACTACGCGCTCGTGCGTCTGTTGCCGCCCGAAGGCGTGGTCGTGGACGTTAGCAAGCGTCCTTATGTGATCATCGATCCGCGTGCGGGCCATGGTCCCGGCATCGGCGGCTTCAAGGACGATTCACAGGCCGGCGTTGCCCTGAGGGCCGGCCACCCCGTGTATTTCGTCATCTTCTTCCGCGACCCTGAACCGGGCCAGACGCTGCTCGATGTCTGCGCGGCGGAAGAGCAGTTCATCAGGAAGGTTTGCGAACTGCATCCGGACAGTGAGAAACCGGCGATCGTCGGCAACTGCCAGGGCGGCTGGGCGGCGATGATGGTGGCGAGTTCCGACCCCGACCATACGGGCCCGCTCGTCATCATCGGCGCCCCGATGTCCTACTGGAGCGGCGCGTGGAGCGAAGGCGAGGGCGACAATCCGATGCGCTACTCCGGCGGCATGCTGGGCGGCACGTGGCTCGCGTCGCTGACCGCGGATCTCGGCAACGGCAAGTTCGACGGCGCGTGGCTCGTGCAGAACTTCGAAAACCTCAATCCCGCCAACAGCCTCTGGGACAAGTACTATCACGTGTTCGACAACATCGATACCGAGCCGTCGCGCTTCCTCGATTTCGAGCGCTGGTGGGGCAGCTACTACCTGATGAACCGCGAGGAGATCGAGTGGATCACGCGCAACCTGTTCGTCGGCAACAAGCTCTGGGCGGGCGAGGTTCGGGGTCTTGACGGCGCGGCCTTCGATCTGCGGCGTATCAAGTCTCCGATCATCCTGTTCGCTTCGCTGGGCGACAACATCACGCCGCCGCAGCAGGCCTTCAACTGGGTCGCCGACATCTACGGGAGCACCGAGGAGATCAAGGCGCGCGGTCAGGTGATCGTCGGGCTCGTGCATCAGAGCATCGGCCATCTCGGCATTTTCGTTTCGGGCAAGGTGGCGAAGAAGGAACACCAGCAGATCACGTCCGTGCTCGAATCGATCGAAGACTTTCCGCCCGGACTATACGGCATGACGATTGCCGAACAGCGGGGCGAAGACGGCAAGACACACTACGACGTGTCGTTCGAGGAGTTTCGGCTCGAAGACGTCGCGGGGCGCTTGAACCGGTTCGAGCGTATCGATGAACAGCCGTTCGAGGCCGTCAAGCGCGTCTCGGAAATGAACCAGCGCGCTTATGAGCTATTTCTGCAGCCCTGGGTGCGCGCCATGTCGAACGAAACGACGGCTAACCTGCAGCGGCAGTTCCATCCACTGCGCGCGCAACGCTGGGCGTTCTCGGACATGAATCCCTGGCTCGCATGGCTTGGCCCGACTGCGGAGGCGGTCAGGGTGAAACGGCGTGTCGAAGCCCATGAGGAAACGCGCGACGAGGCCCGGTTGAAGGCGTTCGAGCACTATGGATCCGAAATGGTCAGTGCATCGCTCGACTTCTATCGGGCGATGCGCGACGCCATGACGGAGAGCGCTTTCTTTTCGTTCTATGGAAACCTCTTTTCCGTCGAGCAGGGCGACGAATTGCAAGCGCCGCGCGCTGCGGGACTTGGAGATCCGCGCGATCTGCCTTTCGTGAGGGATGCGCTGGCGTCGATGCGTGAGGGCGGCTATACCGAAGCGCTGGCTCGCGCCGGTTGCCTGCTCGCGCGCCACGGCGAGCCGCTTCCGCTCGCCCTGCTCGCCCTGCGGCACGAGCTCGCGAAGGACTATGCCGCGTATCTGCCCCAGCTTCCCGAAGACCAATGGCGGCGCGTGCGCGGTGAGCAGGAGATCATCGTGCGTTACGAGCCGGAGCAGGCGCTCGCCACGCTGCCGGGTCTGCTGGCGGACAGGAAAGACCGCGAGAAACTGCTCGAACTGGTCGACAAGCTGCTTGCCGACAGGCGCGTTCAACAGATGGAGCCGACCGCTGCCCAGGCGAGCATGCTCGAGAAGATCCGTGAATTGCTGCCGCTCGAGCGTGCGAGCGCGTCGCGCTCCGCCGCGACGAAACGTCAGGTTCAGGACGCACCGACCGCGCAGGTCTTGCCAGGACTCAAGGAGGCATCGTGAATCGTCAGCACGAAAAGTACGACCGCTTGATCGAGATTTGCCGGTCTCTGCCGCCGCTTGCCACCGCGGTGGTGCATCCCTGCGATCGCAGTTCCCTCGAAGGCGCGTTGCAGGCGAAGGAACTCGGCCTGATCGCACCGGTTCTCGTGGGGCCGCGTGGACGCATCGAGGAAGTCGCGGCGAGCGAGGATCTCGATATCACGGGTTGCGTGATCGAAGATGTGCCGCACAGCCACGCCGCGGCCGCGAGGGCGGTCGAACTGGTGCGCGAGGGCCGGGCCGAAGCGCTGATGAAGGGCAGCCTGCACACCGACGAAATCATGGGCGCGGTGGTGAGCCGCGAAGGCGGTCTCAGGACGGAACGCCGCGTCAGTCACTGCTTCGTCATGGATGTGCCGCGACACGAGAGCGCGCTCATCATCACCGACGCTGCGATCAATATCGCGCCCACGCTCGCCGAGAAGGCCGACATCCTGCAGAACGCGATCGATCTGGGCCATGCGCTGCGCTTTCCCGAAGTGCGGGTCGCGCTGCTCTCGGCGATGGAGACGGTCAATCCCAAGGTGCCATCGACGATCGAAGCCGCCGCGCTGTGCAAGATGGTGGACCGCGGCCAGATAACCGGCGCGCTCGTCGACGGTCCGCTCGCGCTCGACAATGCCATCGATCCCGAAGCCGCTCGCATCAAGGGAATCGATTCGCCGGTGGCGGGACGCGCGAACGTGCTCATGGTGCCCGACCTGGAGGCCGGCAACATGCTGGCGAAGAGCCTGTCGTTTCTGGCCGGCGCGGATGCCGCCGGCATCGTGCTCGGCGCGCGCGTGCCCGTCATCCTGACGAGCCGTGCCGACTCCGTCGTCACGCGGCTGGCCTCCTGCGCGGTGGCCTCGCTCGTCGCGGAAAAGCGCAGAGCCGATGCGCGGGTGATGGGGTAAAGCGATGGCCGACGTCATTCTCGTACTCAATGCGGGTTCATCGAGCATCAAGTTCAGCGCATTCGATATGCAGTCGGAGACGCTCGGGCTCATCATGCGCGGGCAGATCGAAGGGCTGCTATCGGCGCCGCGTTTCGTCGCGTTCGATGGACATGGCCACCAGACCGGAGACAAGGACTGGGGCGCGGGCCATCTCGAACATGAGGAGGCCGTTGCGTACATCGGTGAATTCCTGCGCAGCCACCGCGAGGGCAACCGTGTCGTAGCCATCGGGCATCGCGTGGTGCATGGCGGCCAGGCGTTCTCGCAGCCCGTGGCCGCGACACCGGCCGTGCTGGACGAACTCGAGAAGCTCATCCCGCTCGCGCCGCTGCACCAGCCCCACAACCTGAAGCCGATTCGTGTCATCGCCGCGCGCGACCCGGACATGCCGCAGGTGGCGTGTTTCGACACCGCGTTTCATGCGACGCAGCCAGCGCTCGCTTCCACCTTTGCGCTGCCGGCGGCGTTGACGGAGCAAGGCGTGCGTCGATATGGCTTCCACGGTCTGTCTTATGAATACATCGCGCGAACCCTGCCCGACGTGGCGCCCGATGCCGCGAAGGGCCGCACCGTCGTCGCGCACCTCGGCAATGGCGCGAGTCTGTGCGCGATGGCCGCGGGCCGCAGTGTCGCGAGCACGATGGGCTTCACCGCGCTCGATGGACTGCCGATGGGCACCCGCAGCGGCAACCTCGATCCAGGCGTGATCCTCTATCTGCTCGATGCGCTGAAGATGGATACGCGCGGTGTCGAGGACCTGCTGTATCGCCACTCGGGGCTGCTCGGCGTTTCGGGCATTTCGGGCGACATGCGCACCCTGCTGGCCAGCGACGACCCGCGCGCGGCCTTCGCCATCGATCTGTACGCGTATCGCATCGGACGCGAGCTGGGTTCGCTCGCCGCCGCGCTGCAAGGGCTCGACGCGCTGGTGTTCACGGCGGGTATCGGCGAACACTCCGCCGAGATCCGGCGGCGGGCCTGCGAACAGGCCCGCTGGTGCGGCGTGGAGATTGACAGCAGTGCGAACGAATCGGGCGGCCCTTGCATCAGCACCGCATCGAGCAAGGTCGCCGTCTGGGTCATACCGACCAACGAAGAACTCATGATCGCCCGCCACACGCGCGACGTGGCGGGTATCGCGTGAATCTGCACGACTGCCGAGGGAAAGTCCGATGAACCTGAGCACGCAACATACGGTCCTGAAGGGAAAGAAGGCGCTGGTGACGGGCATCGCCAACGAACATTCGATTGCCTATGGCTGCGCCAAGGCGTTCCGCGAGCTGGGTGCCGAGCTCGCGATCACCTATGCCGACGAGAAGGCAAAGCCGCACGTGGCGCCGCTGGCAAAAGAACTCGACGCGCCCATCTTCATGCCGCTGAACGTGTCGCAACACGGCGAGCTGGAGGCGGTATTCGAGCGCATTGCGCGTGAATGGGGCGAGCTCGACATGCTCGTGCATTCCATCGCGTGGGCGCCGAAGCACGATTTGCAGGGCGGCCTGCTGAACTGTTCGGCCGAGGGCTTCGCTGCGGCCATGGACATTTCATGCCATTCGTTCGTGCGCATGGCGCGCCTCGCGGCGCCGCTGATGAAGAACGGCGGCGCTATGTTCGCGATGAGCTATCACGGCGCGAACAAGGTCGTCCCCAACTACAACGTGATGGGTCCGGTCAAGGCGGCGCTGGAGGCGTGCGCGCGCTATCTGGCGTACGAGCTGGGTCCGCAGCAAATCCGTGTGCACGCCGTATCGCCGGGGCCCCTGAAAACGCGCGCCGCATCGGGGTTGAAGGACTTCGACGTGCTGCTCACGCAAGCGGCGGAACGCGCGCCGCTCGGCGAACTCGTCGACATCATGGACGTCGGCTTCACCTGCGCGTTTCTCGCGACACCCTATGCCCGGCGATTGTCGGGTGAGACGCTCTATGTGGACGGCGGGGTTCACATCATGGCGTAGGCGGGCGAGGCATGCGCACCGGCGCGCACCGGTGCGTTGCTGCACGCTTTCAAATCGCGCGCGTTGCCGCGTCGATATGCAATCCGGCGGGCAGAAGTTCGGCGCGGGGAAAGCGGACGAGCGTGAACGCGCGCATGGTGGGCGGATCGCCCGGAACGCGCGCGACACGAAACTCGATTTCGCGGCTCGCCTGCGTGTCGTCGGTCCTCACCACGTTCATCAAATCGAGACGCACGCAGCGCTTTTCGACATAGATATGATCGGCTGGGTGGGAGAACACGTCGCAGACCCGGTCCAGTTCGAGCTCGATGACTTCCGTCGGCGCGCGAAGGGCAGCAAGTTCGCCTGCGTTCTTTTCGATTTGCGCCTGCAAATCCAGCAGTTCTTTCGAATCGGCAGCCGGTGCCGCTCCGACCACGGAGCGCATGCCCACGCCCTGGCGTTCGAGCAACTTCACGCGCGCTTCGAGAAGCTCTCGACCTTTTGCCACCAGATCGCGTCGATCGGCGGCGAGTCTGGCCAGCCCTTCTAGCGCGAGTTGATCGATCAGCCGGCGCGTCATTTCCTCACGTAGTCCGGCATCGCTAGTGCCGCAGATGGGGATGCGATGATCGGTGAAAGACAGTGTGGTCTGGGTCACGTCGTGGCGCACGGCGTCGCCTTCGAGCGCGACGCCCAGCACGTGACGCTCGAACATCGCCATCCCGAGCGTCGCGTAGGCTTGCGTCGCGTCCGGATGCTGCGCGAAATGCGCCTGCAATTCTTCCGAGCGGCTGAACGCCTTGGGTATGTCGTCGGGCGTCGCGAAGAACGTGCGGATCAACGGATCGTGAGCCCAGGCCGCCATGCTGGCCTCGTGGGGCGCAGGCAGCAGACGGATCAAATCGTCGATGTGGCCGAGGGAAACGGACATGGCGCTCCTCAGGCGCTCCTCGTAATGCCGTGCGAGTTGCAGACGGGGATGCATCGCGACTGCGCGATCCATCATCGCGTCGAGACGCGCGCTAGCGCCCCGCTTGCCGCTTCGATCGGAAGCCGCATCGTCTGAACCGGTGTTCGCGCCGGTCTTTGAGCCAAACAACCAGGTAAGCAGACCCATTGGAGACCTCGATCGAGCCGTCTTGCTCGCACTGAGCCATAGGCCATGGCGAGCGAGGATAGTCGCTACTTGACGGGTGCCATGACGTCGCAGCCGCCGTGACCGCCGCTGCCGGTGTTCTTGAACGTGAGGGTCAGTCTGCTCCCCCTGTTCGCCGTGATGATTTGCCCATAGCTAACCGTCGGAATGAACTGGATATCCGGCGCGACCGCCACGGCGGGCGTCCGCGCGCCGTCGACGGTCAGGTCGAGCTCCACCGTGACGGAGTCGACGGCAAAGCCCAGATCCTGTTTGCGGCCAGCCTGATCTTTCTTGAAGTTGCACAGACCCTCGAGAACCTGCCCGAGCGCAGTCGGGATATCGACCGGCTTGCCCGGCGGTATCGGCGGCGTGTTGCAGCCGACGATCATGAAGGGCAAGGCGCAAAGCACCACATATCGGCAGGCTCGCATCAGGTTTCCCCTGTTGGTCTGGTACGTGCAGGTGCGGCGTGCGTCCCGTTCTCTCGCCCAATCAGCGCCGGGAGGGCGCGCGCGAGCGGCGCGACACACGCTATTGCGTGAGCAGGCGGACAACTTTCTCGAAGGTTGCCACGTGTGGATGCACGGTCAATCGGACCTAGGTCCTAGGGGCAAGCATCTGGACCCATATCAAGGTCGATACGAGGCGTCGACGATCGCCCGCAGCGCGGGTTTCGGCTGCAGATCCGCGTCGAACAGCAGGGGCAGATTGGTTCGCGGCACGGGCGTCGACGTGAGCCAGGTGTGCTTGTCCGAATAGCCCCAGAGCGTAACGGCCTTGATGCTCGGCTCCTGCTCGAACAGGTCGAACAGCGCGCGATAGCGTTGCACCTGCGCGCGCAGGATGTCGCTCGGGACCGGATTGCCGAGATCCGGAAGACACGCTTTCGGATCGTGCCAGCATTCGCCCGGGTCGGAATAGAGACTCACGTCGAGTTCCGTGACCTGGTTTTCGAGTCCGAGCGCGGCGACTTCGTCGAAGGCCTGCTTGATGTTCGGCAGCGGCGGCCAGCCGACGCTGATATGCATCTGATGCCCGACGCCGTCGATCGGCACGCCCTGCGCGCGTAGATCACGTATGACCGCCAGCAGCTTCGCGCGCTTGCCCGGGTCGTCGGTGCCGTACTCGTTGATGTAGAGCTTGACGTTCGGGTCGGCCGCACGCGCGGCACGGAACGCGATTGCAATGTAGTCCTTACCGAGTGCGCGGTACCACGGACTCTCTTCGCGATAGACGTGTTGCGGATCGTCGCTGATCACTTCGTTGACGACGTCCCACGCATAGACCTTGCCGCGGAAGTGCGCGACGACGTCGGTGACATAGCGTTCAAGCCGCGCGGCGACGATATCGCGGTAGTGCGGATCGTTCGCATTGCCGGCGAAGAACCAGTCCGGCGCCTCCTTCCAGTTGGCGTTCTGGAAGTGCCATACGAGCGTGTGGCCGCGCACCGCGATGCCGTGCGCCTGAGCGAACGCGACGATCCTGTCGGCCGGTTCGAAGTTGTATTTGCCCTCGGCCACGCCGATCGTGCCTGGCTTCATCTTGTTCTCCGCTGTCAGGCTGGAGAACTGCGCGGCCAGTAGCGCAGCGTCGGCGGGACTGTCGATCGAATCGGTTTCGATCGCCGCACCGATCTTGAAGTGCGCCGCCATCACGTTTTTCAGCGGTGGCAACGGTTGCGCCAGCGCCGCCGCCTCTTGTGGAACCGGCATCTGGTTGTGCGCGCAACCAGCCGTCGAGGCGATCGCGCAGAGCGCGGCGACGGCTACCCTGATCGCACGTATGGAGGTCCGCACAGGACGCATTTCCCGTATCCCTTCAGTGGATTTCTTGTGACGGGCGATTGTGCATCATTTCCAGCGTTAACGCTAACCAACCGGTTTCGCCGTGATGAGCCGCGCGCTTGGCGGGGAGCCGGCGGTTACACTTGCATGTACATGCCGAATCCCATCGAACTTTCGTGAACCAGCGTATCCGTCCCCCTTTGCCTCCCGAATGGCCCTTCCCGCCGAGTCGCGATGTCACGGGTCGCAGCTTCGGCGATCTCGTGGCGCTCCAGTATCGCGGCGCCGGGGTGTGGCTGTGGAAGTGCCGCTGCGGGAATTACGTGAGCGCCGGGCTGGACGCGGTGGAGGGCGGCCAAACGCGCGATTGCGGCTGCCGTGCACAGCGGCGCGTGTGGCGGTCGCGTCCCGGTTCGCCTGCGCTGCGGGGCGGCGAGGTGTTCGGCCAGCTCACGACGGATCGCTACGCCGGCGACGGTCTGTGGGTTTGCCGGTGCGACTGCGGCCGCGAGGTGACGGTGAGCGCCGGGCGCCTGCGATTGGGCCAGGCGCGTTCGTGCGGCCTCTGCCCTGGCGCTTCGACCGGTTGAAGCCACCAGGGCTGGCGGTCGTTCGCGCGGCCAGCAACGCCTGCACCAGACAAACGATCGGCACAACTACATGGTGGGCAGGCTGCCTGCCTCATGCCGCGCGCGATGCTTGACGACCCAGATCACGAGTTCATCGGCCGTCATTGCCTTCGCGAAATACCAGCCCTGTCCGTACTGAACGCCTCGCTCGCGGAGCCACTCCGCCTGGGCGCCGGACTCCACGCCCTCGGCGACGATTTCCAGACCGAGCTTATGACCCATCGAAATGATGTGGGGGGCCACGACGCTCGAGGCCGTATCCTGCGCAATCGTTCCAGCGCAAGCTGAACATTTCTGTTCCAGATACCGCTGTTGTCGTGGGCGACCTCGTGATCGAATCCGCCTGCATGAGCGCCAGACACAACGAGTCCTATGACCGTAGCAGCACTGCATCGCTTTAAAGCTCCATGCTGCCCGCTATTCTTGCGCCACGTCGCTCCGACAATTCAGACAGCCCGATTTAAACAGGCATTGGCGACACACCGACGCATACAAATTCCTTACAGTGTCATTTATAGTTGACTTATCAACTTGAGTGACGGAGGGGAGATGACGACAGAGCAACGGTTAGTCGGGACGCTGGAAGCGCGACTACTGAGCGTGCTGGCGGATGGAGCGCAACGGAGCGTCGCGCAGCTGGCCGCCGCCTCGGGTGTCGCTGGCCGGCGATTAACAAACGCGCTCAGGACATTAGCGTTGCGCGGCGACCTGCATGTTTCACACCGCGACAGCCGAAGTGGCGAGCGCCATTTCAAGCGTGGCCTGGCTCCCGTCAAAGACCGAACGCCACGCACACAACGATCGACGGGCACTGCGAGAACGTCGCCCACGACGGACCCGGTCTCCGCAGCCTTTCATGCGATGGTGGCGCTCGGGAATTGCGCGAAACGCAGTGCCGCGGACGAACACGGACCCTGGACCCGACCGTCAGCAGTGCCGACTTCCCGAACCATGCTTGTCGTGCCGCTTGGCGCGGAATGACAAACGGATTGAACTGTCTCGGAAAAAAATGGGTGACTTACTTGCTTTCGAACGACAGCTACCGATTCGGCTGCGGAATGGCTGAATTGCGGCCTCCTGAAAGCAAAAAAAGCCGGATTTGAAGGCGTCGCGTGCCACACACGCGCGGCACGTGAAGAAGCGAGACATGAACCCCGCACTTGAGCTGGATTGCTTCACGAATCATGCGAAAGTGAAAAACCAGATGATGACATGGAGCGAAGACGATGCGGCAACGTAGCGAGGACCTGCTGGTGGCCATGCTGAATCTCGATGCCGAGATCAGGGCCCGCGTGGACCGCCTTGCGGAGATGGAGGGCGGCGCTGAAGACTTCCTGGTGCCGTGGCTCGACGAAGTGCGAACGGTCTTGCGAACGGACCTGGCCATGTTGAGGGGACGACGTGAAGAACACTTTCTCAGGCTGAATGGCGTGGTCACCCACCACAAAATCAGTTAGCGGGCGCGAACCGCAAGGGTCGCATTTTTGAATCCAACAGTAGCCGAGTGAGAGGGGAACTGACGAACATGGACTTTGACGCAGTAACCGGGAGCCGCTCGTCTTACTGCCGCGCCTTCGCCATCGCCCTCGATCGGCTCGCCTCGGCCTGGGTGATCAGGCGGTACGAGGTGTAATACTTGTAGATGTTGCGAACGTATGTGGTCGTCTCCATGCCGATCTTTTCACCGACGACGATCTCCACGTTGTTGAACCACTTGTTGGGATCAAGCCCCCGCTTTGCCGCCTCCTTGCGCATTCTGGCGATGTTGGCCGGGCCCGCGTTGTAGCTCGCGAAGGCGAACAGTGACCGGTCATCCTCGCTGAAATGGGCGTCGGGAAAATAGCGGGTCATTAAATGATCCATGTATTTTGCGCCGGCGTGAATGTTCGACTCCGTCACCCTGATATTGCCTACGTCCATCTGCTTGCCCGTCGCGGGCGTGATCTGCATGATGCCAATCGCGCCGGCGGGGCTTCGTGCACGCTGGTCGAGCCTCGACTCCTGGAACCCCTGTGCAGCGAGCATCAGCGGATCGAACCTGTACTGGTTACCGTACTGCCGGAAAATCGCCAGGGTCTGTTCAAAGCGCTTCAACCCGGCCGCCCTGGCGCTGTTGGAGATCTGCCTGAAGCGGCGCATGTACTGTTCGAGACGGTACTCGGCAACGCTGCGAAGATCGACGTAGTTCTTGTCGAAACCGCTGATGGCGTCCCGCAACTGTGGGCTGTTCCTGCGGATCGCCCAGCCGGTTTTACCTTCGCTTCGCACGGCAAGATCGTCGTGTACCGTGATGTTCGGCAGAACCTGCGCCCACATATCGGCCTTCCAGTTATCGACAACGAGGATCTGCAGCAGGCCTGCGTTGAGCATTTCGAGCGCATCCTCGTCTTCCAGTGCATCGGGCAGCAGCACCAGCTTGATCGGCGGCTTGCGGTTTGCGCGGAATTGTCTGTCAAGTGCGCTCAGGCTCTCGTAATAGCTCGACGAGCGGCGCACGTGCACCGTCTTGCCGGCGAGGTCATCCACCGTGGCGAGCACCGGGGACTTGGGCCCCGTCACCACCACCTCCCGCACGTCGTTACCCTCGATCTGGGCCACGAAGTCGACCAGCTTCAGCCGCTCATCGGTCACCGTGAGATTTCCCGCCGCGATGTCGCCCAGGCCAGCATTGAGGTCCGGCAGCAGCCGGTCGCGTGTGGTGGGGATCAGGACCACGGTGAGCGGGCGCTTGCCGAGACGGTCGGCGTAGGTATCGTTCACATAGCGCTCGAAATCGCGTACGAGCTCGGCCGTCAGGCCACGCTCCTGGCCTTTGTCGACGAAATAGAGCGTGCGGCTGTAGGGCACCAGCACCCGGATCCAGCGGCGCTCCAGCATGCCGTCGAAGTCGCCCCGCCAGGGTTTGTTGCTCAGGCTCAGTTGCCTCGTCGCAGGAGGACGCACAGACGCCGGCGCGGGCGGGTTGACGGTCGCAATCGCCCCGCCCAGGGCAAACGCGCACAGGAGACCCGCAACGAGATGAGCCAGGGAGCCGAAACGCATGGCAACGATCCCCTACACGACGATAGTCAGCGTGGCTCGTTGTCTGCGGCATGCCGAACAGGCAGCACGAGCATGCCAGCCGCGTGCGTCAACCTCATCGGCACCAGTGCGCCAGCGCGCGAGCCACGGCTCTGGCGGAGTGATGTCGCCGGCGCGCGGAAAGCCCGCGCTCAATGACGCCACGGGAACCAAAATGGCGTCCCCAGGCGGCCCTTTTGCCCAGCGCTTGTTACCCAGTCATTGAACTGATTATGGTACCCCCGGAAGCCGGAATCCAGCGCCGGAACACATCGAACCCTGAGGCCACCGTGCTGATCGGCGCCACGGCCCGGGCAGCGGTCGCGCTTGCGCAACGTCTGTTCGGGCAGCGCGAACGGTTCAGCGGCGCATCGATCACCGGGGACGGGTGATGGAGAAGATGAAAGCGGCTTCGCTCGCCGAGCTGGTACGCATGCTTGTCGCCAGTTGTCTCGATACGCCTGAGCTTCGTCCGTGATGGCGGCGCGAAGCGTCGCGGGCAAAGGCCTCGGTACAGGCCGTTGAACTGGCAACCATCGGACGAAGGTCCGGTACCCTGGGCGACCGAGAGGGCAAGCGGTGCTTGAGGTTGCTCGTGGCGGCAATGGAACAGAGCGTCGGCCGTTGCGATAAGTACCTACCCTGGGGACGTCGAGTCTTACAAATAGCCTTCATCAGTCCGGCCGACTTGATTGCTGCGCAACAGACCGAGCTGTTGTCGATCAACGTAAGCATAGACAAAGCGCAACGGGTCACTACTGCAAACCACTATCGAAACGGCAGCGGCGATGTATCGGACGAAAGTCCGATATCGCCTTTGGCTCCGCATGCTTAACCTGATCCCTGAAATCGCGCCGTGCAGGCGGTCACGGTGTCACGCGACTCGTCGCGTTGCCGGGGACGCTCGCCGGCCATATCGCGCACCGCGCGTATGCCACGTCACATTGCCCCGAATGCCCCGCGGGGGCGGGGGGACGCAGTCATGGGAAAGCGAGATGAAAGAGAGCGACGGTATCGATTCAACGGAATGTCGGGAGATCATCCGCCGGCGGGCCTTCGAGCTTGCGGACAGCGGAATCTTCGACGACTGGGAAGCCATCAGGCGTGCGCTGTGTTCACGATTTCACGACGCGCATCTGCACGAAATCTTTGCAAGCCCATTCTGCCGGATCGATATCGACCAGCGCTGCCGAACGGCTCGTACTAGTGGATCGCGTGCCAGTGCCACGCCCGAGGGGAATGGCAACCGCGAAGGCGTCAAAGCGCATCTGGCGGTCCGGGCGAAACGGGTGCCGCCTCGCCCGATGGACACTCGCAGGCAAAGGCGACGCAGCATCCCGGCGGAGCACAGCCAGTCGCAGGGACTTGCCGGGGCGATTGCTGCGCTGCTGGCCGGCGACCGGGAGCTGACGGCGCCGCAGATGGCGCAGGAACTGGGCGCCGGGCAGCGCGAGGTGCAGCGGGCGTTGCGGGAATTGCTGGCGAATCACGAGGTGCGCATCGCTCGACGCACGCCGCGTTCCGCGGGTGGTCGCCCAGCGCGCATATTCGCGCTGGGCATGGACGGTGACGCCAGTGTCGCGGCCAGCGCCGCTTCCTGCTGGCCGAAAGCGGATCCGGTGGTGCTCCGCGCCATGGATGCCATCGCGCGCCGCGAGTGACGCGGCGCGCCGCATCCGAAGTCGTCGCGAACGATGTGAGCTGCCGGCCTTCGATGTCTGTTCGTACCGGCGCTCCACGCGGGTATGTCGAGCAAGGTCTGCCTTGTCTATCCTGAGTCGAGGCCATATGAGCACTCTCACACCAGCCGGACACGCCGAACCCGAACAGCGCACGCCGATTCTCAATACTGTCGATCGCGTCTGCGAGCTGTGTTTTGGGCTCTTCATGGCACTGACGTTCGTCGGCGCCGTCAAGGCAGTCACCGCGGGCGTCGACGAAGGGTACAAGATGTTCTTCGCCGCGCTCGGATGCAATCTCGCATGGGGCCTTGCCGACGCCGTGATGTATCTCGTGCGCACGCTCGCCGATCGGGGGCAGCGTCTGAAACTCGCGCAGACCGTGAAGCGCGAGCAGGACCAGGCGGCCGCCGTGCGGGCCTTGCGCGACGCCTTGCCCGAGAAGCTCGAGCCGCTCGTCGAAGACGCCGATCTCGAGCGGATCCGGGCACGCCTCGCGACTGCCGCGACGCTGCCGCCTCGGGCCACTCTTGGACGCGATGACTTCGTCGGCGCGCTGGGCATCTTTTTGCTGGTCGTTCTGGGAACCTTCCCGGTCGCGCTGCCGTTTCTGGTCATCAAGGATGTGACGACGGCACTCATCGCCTCGCGCGTGCTGACCCTGGCAATACTTTTCGTCGCGGGCTGCGCGCTGGGGCGCTACACCGGGGCAGGGGCGATGAAGGCGGGCTTTGCCATGATCGCGCTCGGCGTTCTGCTGACGATGGCGATCATTGCGCTGGGCGGGTAGGCGGTGCGGGCCGCGCTACGGCCCATGCGGCGTGCTTCGCCGCTGGAGGGGGGACATCGTTGCGCGCGTCGACATCCGCCGCACGGAGGGGACATGACCAACTGGAAACAACGATGGATGAAGTCCGCGCTCGTGTGGGTCACCATGCTGGTGGCGGCGCCTGTCTTTGCCGATAGTAGTCCTGATGGCCCGGCTCCCTACAAGCCGGAGCAGATCGAGGCGCTGGTCGCGCCGATCGCGCTCTATCCCGACTCGGTTCTGGCCCAGGTTCTGATGGCGTCCACGTACCCGCTCGAAGTCGTCTATGCGGCGCGCTGGGTGAAGGCGCACCCGGACATAAAGGGCGATGCCGCCGTGCAGGCCGTTCAGGATCAGACCTGGGACACGAGCGTGAAGTCGCTGGTGGCGTTCCCCCAGGTGCTGGAGCCGATGTACGACAAGCTGGACTGGACACAGAAGCTCGGCGACGCGTTCCTCGCCCAGCAAAAGGACGTGTTCGCCGCGGTGCAGAGGCTGCGGGCGCGGGCGCAGGAGTCGGGCAACCTGAAGTCGAACGAGCAGCAGAACGTGGTCGTCGAACAGGCACCCGCTGGCGGCGGGCAGACCATCGTGAAGATCGAGCCCGCCAATCCGCAGGTGATCTATGTGCCCGCCTACGACCCGACCGTGGTGTATGGCGGTTGGGGTTATCCGGCCTATCCGCCTTATTACTGGCCGCCGTATCCCGCCTACTACCCCGGCTACTATCCGGGCGCGGGGCTCGCCTTCGGCGTCGGCCTGCTTGCTGCCGGAGCGATCTTCGCGGACTGCAATTCGTGCTGGGGCGGAGACGACGTCAACATCAACTCGGACAGGGCCCGGAACGTCGACCGCAACTTCGACCGTTCGAAGCTCAAGAACGGAGAGCGGGGCGGCGGCCGCTGGCAACACGATGCAGGCCATCGACAGGGCGTCGCCTACCGCGACAACGCCACGCGCGACAAGTTCGCCGGCGCACCCGGGGCCGACAGGCGGTCCCAGTATCGCGGGCGCACGGCCGAGGCGGGCAACCGCATGGCCACGGCCGACCGGCCGGGAGCGGGCAACGGGGCTGGGAACATGGACGTTAGCGGCGCAGGCAATCGCGCGTCGGTGGCGGACCGATCCGCGGGCGGCCTGGGCAGTCGCAGTTCCATCGGCGATGCGAACCGCGTCAATAGCGGCAATCGCGCGAGCTATGGCGGCGGATACGGTGGGGGCGGCGGGCGCGACGGCGCGTTCTCGGGCGTCGGGGGTAGCGGCAGCGCCTCGCAGCGCAATTTCGATCGGGGCAGCCGAAGCATGCAGGGCTCTGGCTTTAACCGGTCCGCGGGCGGAGGCGGCATGCGCGGCGGCGGTGGACGCGGTGGCAGGCGCTAGGGAGCGAACCATGAACATTCGTCCACGAGACATGCAAAAGTGGCTCACGCTGATGTTCGCGAACGTCGCGGCGGTCGTCGCGCTGTCGGTCGCGACGGTGCCGCTCGCGCACGCGCAGAAGAACTTCAGCTCGCCCGAGGCTGCGATGAACGCGTTCGGCGACGCCGTCGTCAAGGACCGCGAGGACGCGTTGCGCACGATCTTCGGCAACGACTTTCGCGAGCTGATCCCACCCTTCGGCGCCCCGGTGCGGGATACGTTCATCGCCGAGTGGGCAAAGTCCCATGCCGTCGAGCCAGGCGAGCCCGGGCGTGCGCACATCGTCGTGGGCGACGATGGCTGGACGTTCCCGGTTCCGCTCGTCAAGAGCGAGCAGGGATGGCACTTCGATACGCGGGCTGGCGCCCGGGAAATACGCTTGCGGCGCATCGGCCGCAACGAGCTGGCCGTCATCCAGGCGATGCTCGCGATCTTCGACGCGCAGCGCGAATACGCGCAGACCAATCACGACGGTGCCGGCGTGCTCGCCTACGCCTCGAAGCTGGTGAGTTCGCCCGGCAAGCAAGACGGCCTGTACTGGCCAAGCGGGCCCGACGAGACGGCGAGCCCGCTCGGCGCGGCCTTCGTCGATGCGAGTTCGCGCAATGCACAGAACGCCGGTTATTACGGGTACCGCTTCAAGCTGCTGGAGTCACAGGGACCCAACGCGCCCGGCGGCGCCTACGACTACGTCGTGAAGGGCAAGCTCTTTGGCGGCTTCGCGGTGATCGGCTGGCCGGTCAAGTACGGCGATACGGGCATCAAGACGTTCATGGTGAGCCATTCGGGTCAGGTTTATGAGCGCGACCTCGGGCCGGACAGTGCAGCGAAAGCGCAGGCCATGAAATCGTTCGACCCCGGGCCGGGCTGGAGCAAGGTGCCCGATCGCGATCGCGAGTGACGCTCGCATGCCATGCGGGCCGTTCGGTTTTCATCGAGGTCAATCATGAATAGCCGCCTGTCGAGGCCGTGCGCGGTTGCCGTCGTGCTCGGTGTTGCCTTTCATGGGGCATACGCGAAGACCGAAGCCTGCCATCCCGCCACGGAGAAGCAGATTGCCTCACTGTTCGATCGCTGGAACGATTCGCTGAAAACCGGCGACCCGGCGAAGGTCGTCGCGAACTATGCGCGGCGCTCGATCTTGCTGCCGACCGTATCGAACAAGCCGCGTTTGAGCGTCGAGGAAAAGGAGGACTATTTCAAGCATTTCCTTGAACACAAACCCGTCGGCACGATCGACTTCCGCTTTGTCATGATCGAATGCAACACGGCCATCGACGCGGGACTGTACTCGTTCAAGTACGCCGACGGCACCGTGGTCAAGGCGCGCTATACGTTCACCTATGGCTGGAATGGGCACACCTGGCTGATCACCAGCCACCATTCGTCGAAGATGCCGGAAGGGGATTGAACAGGACTCGAAATCGAAAGGAACGCTTCGTCGAAAGAGCGCGGGCGAGACCGATCATTGGCAGTCCGACCAAAGACCTGTTCAGCCGTGAACGCGGCGCTGCTACGGTGTCGTGTGACCTTGCGGGCGCGCCGTCCAGGCGCGCCCATGTGCCGGGCATCAGCCGGCGTATCGGATCGAACCGCGATGAGCAGACGAACGGCTCACTGGCGTTGTGTCTGGTTCTGCGTCGCTGTCTTGCTCTGGCGGGCAAATGCCCTGCACGCGCAAGAGCTGGAGCCGCGGACGTATTCCGCTTCGCCCGTTGGCACGAACTTCGTCATCGCAGGTTACGCGCATGTGAGCGGCGACGTGCTCACCGACCCGTCCTTGCCGATATCGGGCGTGAGCGCGCGAATCGGTACCTACGTGATCGGCTACGTGCGCACGTTCGCACTCGCAAACCGCACGGCATCGATAGGCTTCGCGCAGCCCTTCATGAGCGGCAATATGAGCGGGCTCGTCATTGGCGCGCCCACGGAGATTCATCGCGCAGGCATCGGCGACATGCAACTGCGTTTCGCGCTGAACCTGATCGGCAATCCCGCGCTTTCCCCGGAGGCGTTCGCACAGGCGAAACCCGTCACTTCGCTCGGCGCGAGCCTGACCGTGCAGGCGCCGACGGGCCAATACGTTCCGTCGCATCTCGTGAACATCGGCAACAACCGTTGGGCGTTCAAGCCGGAGATCGGCTTGTCGCAACCTTGGGGCGACTGGTTTTTCGAGGTTTCGGCCGGCGCCTGGTTCTTCACGAACAACGGGGACTTTTTCAACGGTCATATCAGACACCAGGCCCCGCTCATCGTCACACAGTTGCATGGCGGCTACACTTTTCGGCCGGGGTTCTGGCTCGCCGTCGATGCCGGCTATGCCCAGGGGGGCGCCACCAGCGTGAATGACGGGCCGGCCGGCACCGGCCAGGCCAATGCGCGCGGGGGCGTGACGCTCGCGGTCCCGCTGGGCCACGGCTGGTCTGCGAAGCTCGCCTATTCGCGCGGCTTCGTTACCCGTGCCGCAGGCAACTATCAGATCGTCACGGTCGCGGTTCAATATCGCTGGTTCGATCACTGAGGTTCGATCACTGAGGTTCGATCATTGAGGCAATGGTGAACATGGACAATCTTCTTGCTCTCGCCACAGACCCGGCCGCATGGGCCGCACTGGTGACACTCGTCACCATGGAAGTGGTGCTCGGTATCGACAACCTCGTGTTCATTTCCATCGTCACCAACAAACTGCCGCCAACGCATCGCTATAAGGCGCAGCGGATCGGCATCGCGCTCGCCCTCGTGTTGCGTCTTGCCTTGCTCGGCACGGTGGCGTGGATCACGCGCTTGACCGAGCCCGCGCTTTCGCTCTTCGGCCATGCGTTTTCGTGGCGTGACCTCGTTCTGCTGAGCGGTGGGCTCTTTCTCGTGTGGAAGGCGACGACGGAGATTCACCACAACGTCACGGGCGATGTGCACGAACTCGCGGACGAGACAGTGTCGGCCGCGCACACCATGCTGACGCCTCGGGCCGCGATCGCCCAGATCCTGATGCTCGATCTCGTGTTCTCCATCGATAGCATCGTCACCGCCGTGGGCATGACCAGTCATGTGGCGATCATGTACATTGCCGTGATCGTGGCGGTTGCCGCAATGCTGGTCGCGGCGGCCCCGCTATCGCGCTTCATCGAACAAAACCCCACCATCGTCATGCTCGCGCTCAGCTTCCTGCTGGTGATCGGCATGACGCTGATCGCGGAGGGCTTCGGCTCGCATGTTCCGAAGGGCTACATCTATGCGGCGATGGCGTTCTCGGCCTTCGTCGAAGGCATGAACATGCTGGCCCGGCGGGCGCGGCTGCACCGGCGCCAGAGGCGGGCGGGGTAGTTCCCGGCATGCGGCCCGGGCGGCTTGAAAGCTTCGCTCGGGCCGCATTGGCTCGATCATCTAGTGATGGTCGTCGTCGAGTTGCAGGTAGGCATCGCGCGCATTGCGCGGCAGATCCCGGCTGAACACGGCCGCGCGCGGCTCGATGAAATAGCGGACGAACGCGAGCGCTGCCACCTGCCTGTCGCGCCCCGGCGTCACGTTGACGTCGACGAGGCCCCCCATCTGCCAATGGGGCGCCAGCTTCATGACAGCCGACGCTTGCCCGTGCACGTAAGGGCCGCGGTCGTGGCTGCCGATGCAGCTCGCGGAGCATGCTTCGCTATCCTGACGAGCGTAGTTCCACCCCGTCTCCAGATTGCCCTGCCATTGCCAGGACTGCCCTTCGGCGGACAGCAGCTGGAGCGCGAGTCCCGCGCTCTCCGACGATTGCGGGCTGTAATAGCCGCCTTGTCCCGGGGAGTAGAAGTTTTCATTGCGGCGATACGCGAGATAGTGCAATGCCGGACCGACACTGAAATAGTCGAAGCCGCGCAGCTTCAGGTCATAGCTCGCCGACAGGTCGGTCGAAACGCCTGCGTTGTCCGCCACGTGCATGCCTGTCAGCCACTGTGCTTCGGTTGCGGCACTCATGCTCCAGCGAGGCGCTACCTGCCAGCGCACCCGGCCGCCGCTCGCCGCGCGGTTGACCGCTCCCCACCTGGCGCCCGCGACCTCCATGCCGCGCCAGGACAGCAACGAATCTCGTACCGGCGCATACCCCGCGTACACCGTCCATCCACCCCAATGTGCCTGCTGCCCGACGCTCGCCTGCCCGTTCGCCGAGAATCCGGCGACGCCACCTTGCACCGCCCCCATCGACAAGCGCCAATCGATGGTTCGTGCGCCGTTCAAACGTGCGGTGTCCGACACCATCGCCTGGAATTCTTCTGCGGTTGCATGGCCCCCCACCATCCCCACGCCGTTCAGCTGCCCGTGTCTCGCATCCAGGAACAGTTGCCGATACCGCAAGTTGTACGCTCGCGTGCCATCGAACCATTCCCCTCGTACGGCGGGCGCGACGACGCTGAGCTTGCTTTGGCCGGCCGTGCCCGCCTGGTCGGAGGCGTCCACGCCCGCAGCGACGGATGCCGAATTCACACCGGTGAGATCGGCAGGCACGTATCGCAGAATGCGTGCCGGCTCGGTCGAATCGGCCAGGGCCTCATGCAGCCTGGCGTGTGCGGCGACGAAGGACTTCTCGTAGTAAAGACGCTGTGCCTCGAGTGCGTGTTCATAAGCACCGAGCGGACCGGCGTCCGGCCTGGCGTTCGCTACGTGCCGGCCCGCGGCCCAGCGCGTCAGCGCGAGCCCCTCCGCGCTGTCCTCATCATGGCTCGCCTCGTAGCGTTCACGAAAGACCTGCTCGGCTTGCGCATACTTCTTGAGCGCATACAGGTTCCAGCCGCGCAGCGCAGCGGTTTGTGCCTGGGGCATGCCGAGCGCCTCTGCCTCGTCCAGTTGAAGCAGGCTCTGCGCGTAGCGATGCGCGCGATAAGCGTCGTCGGCGCGTGCCAGCGCGATCTGCCCGCGCAGATTGCGCGCGCGAGCGTCCTTCGCGACCGCGCGCTGCATGAGCAGGGCGTCCGCCGCATCCCAATCGCGCTGGGAGACGCGCACCTGTGCCAGTCCGATGCTCGCGTCAGCGGCTTGCGGCGTAATCGATAGTGCCGTGTCGAACCAGTCCGCGGCGGCATCGAGATCCTGATGGGCGAATGCGATCCAGCCCGCCAGCGTCGCGGCCTCGCCATCGCGCCTCGCGCGAATGGCTGGCGCAAGCACGGCCAACTGCGCTGCCGCAGCGGGATCGCCGGGCGGCAACGCCGCCAGCGCGCTCACTGCCCGCTCGTAGCGCAGCCGCTCGAATGCGATGTTTTCCTCTGGCGAACGATGGCCCTCATTCGCCTCGGCATCGATCAGCGCGTCGACCTGCGCCTCGCTCAGCTGATGCACGGCGCGGTAAAGCGTCGCCATGCGGTTGGCGGCCGGGGCGCACGTCGGAACGACCGCCCGGTACAGCGCGAAGACCGCGTCCGCGTCCCCGGCTTGCGAAAAGGCGTCGGCGGCCTGCCAGACGTGCTCGATGTGGTCACATCCAAATTCCTCCGGGGCGCGCGACAGCAGGGCGTGCAACGCCTGAGGGCCGCCCCCGAGCGCCACCTTGAACGCCTCCTCGCGCTGTCTGCGCTCGCGTTCGTGGGCGAGCGCCTGCGCAGGCGTCCAGGACGGATATTCCCGGGTCAGCCGGGCCACCTGCGCATCGTAGGCCGTCAGCTCGTTCGCCTTCAGCAAGTTCCACAACGGCCGCTCATCCGGCGCGCTGGGCACGTACACGGCCGCCTTCGCGTTGCGCGCGGGCAGCGCAAGATCCGGCGGCACCACCGGCGCGATCAGCCCCTGTTGCTCGGCCTGCTCGACGCGAGCGTCGCCCGCGCGTGATTGCGCGTTCGTCACCCGCGGCTGCGCCGATCGCCGTGCATCCGGGGACGTGCCCCAATGCGTGGCCACCCCTTGCGTCCCGGTCTGCTCGACGTCGAGCACGTTGTCCTGCGCCGCGTGCGCGAAACCGGAGAGCGCCCCGCAAAGCCACACCGCGCACCACCGCCTGCCTCCCCCCGGACCCATCCGCGACTTAGTCCTTCGAGGCGGCATGGTGCTTCCGGTGGTAACGGCGGAGCAAGACAACCGTGAGCGCGGCCAGTAACGCGAGCAGGCCGGCCAACCCCGCATAGCCGAGCCACGGATGGTTGGACAGCTCGAAGCCCAGACGATCGTAGGCGCTCAACTCGCCGTAGGCATAGCTCGCACCGCTTCGTGCCGCCCAGAGGCCGGGGCTGTCGAAATTCATCAGGGCCACGTCGCCGGCAAGGTTCTCCCAATAGTTCGGCTCGACGAGCCGACTTACCCCCTCGGCGAGTTCGGCGGCGTTCGCGGCGGTCAGCAGCGTGACCGTCTTGCGCGCATCGCCGCGAAATTGCATGACCAGCAACTGGCGCGACAACGCGGTGTCGGCGCTCAGCATCGACTCCGACGAGGTTGCCGCCGGCTGTCCCGCGTCGCCGAAGCGAGCGCGCAGCGACTGCAACAGCCCTTCGTGCCGAGGCTCGCTGCCCGGCGAATCCACGGCCGGGTCATACGCGATGGTCTCGATCCGGCCCGGCTGCCAGGGCGCCCCTTCCCAGTCGGCCTGCGACAGCGCGCCGACCGCGCCGACGAGCAGGGTGTGCCTTCCGGGCGCCACGCTGCCCGCTGTGACCTGGGCGGACGTGAGCGGCCATTCCTGCTTTTGGGCGATCTTCGCCATCAGGGACCAGGCGGCCCTCAACGTATCGTTGTCGCGCGCCGCGACCCGCAGCGCCAGGTCCGCCCCATCCGGATGCACGGTGTAAGGAAACTCGCTTTGCGCAAAGCGCTTGAGATCGGGCAGCGTCGTGAAGTGCGAGGCGGGCGGCAGCCTGAGCGAAGAGTCGTCGAACACCGTGATCAGGAGGTTGCGCAGCTCGCGCAGCGCGCAATGGTCGGAAACGAGCGGCACGAGGACAGGCCGCAGCGACAGCACGTTCGGTCCCGGCTGGAAGCTGCGCAGCGGAATGGCGACGCGATAGTGCCGCAGCACCGCTCCCTGTTGCTGATCGAGTGCGATGACCTGCTCGAAGCGGTTATTCAGGTAGACGTTCAGCACCGAATCCTGGCGCATCCTCGCGCCTTCGGTGAAGTTCAGGTCGAGGATCACCTCGGCGTCTTCGGGCGCGTAGATGTCCGCGGGCAGCATCAGGTCGAGGTCGGCGTGGTCGGCGGGGCCCAGCGTTCGCGTGGTGAAGCCGAGGTCCTTGAACGCGTGGGCGCCGGTCCCCGATAGCACGTGCTTTGCCGCATAGCGGGCGAGCGTCGCTTCGTTGAGCGCGCCGACCGCCATCTCATTGCGCTTGGGCAGCGGCAGTTCGCGGTGGGCGAACGCGCGCGCCGCGAGCGCCACCTGGGCGTCGTCCCGGCCGCTCACGACGAGCACGAATCGGCGCGGGTCGTCGGGCTTGGGGTAGATGCCGAGAAACGCGCCGTCGATGTGCGACGCGATGCGAGGGTCCAGATAGGGGCGCAGCGCGTCGCGCGTGCCGAACAGCAACACGTCGGAACCGGACAGCGGCGCCAGCGCGAGGCCGGCGACCGCGCCGCCGCCCGCGCCGGGGCGCGCGTCCTGCACGCGCAGGTCCGGCGCCAGATAGCGCAGGCGCAGCGCCACGCCCTCGGCGAGCAGTGCGCCGCTGCCGAGCTGAAGATCGTTGCGTGCATGAGTTGCCGGGACGATGGCGATCGAGCGCGGGAGCGCCTGCTTGGGGTCGATCAGGTCGTCGAGATCCGCCAATGTCGGCGTGAGCGGCTTGAGTTCCGTCTGCATCTGCAGCGTCGACGCGTTCGTGTCGATCTCGGTCCAGAGTTCGGGCGCGTTCGGATCCTCGCAGTTTTCCGTCGCGTGCTCGGCAACGGCGAAAGCCAATGTGTTGTATCCCGGGTGCAGCAAGTCCACCGGCACGCGGATATCGGCCGTGAGTTCCGGCTGGTGCGGCGACAGCTGCATTTGCGCGATCGTGCGGTCGTTCACGCGCACGGCGAGCGCCGATCGCGCAGTCAGCAAGGACACCGAATTGGTCGCGACCAGATGCAGAGTCGCCGAGCGCACTGTCTCGCTCGCCGACACGGGCAGCGAGAGCGCGCGCGAGGCCGCTTCGCCCGCCAGTCGCAGCGGCCCCGACAGGTTTGCCAGCGTGGCGAGCGACACGGGCGCCGCCGCCGCGGAGGCAGCCGCGACCGGAACCGATGCCGGGGAGGCCGGCGATGCCGCTTGCGCGGCAACTGCCGCGTGGCCGGTTAAAGCGCCACAGATCGCGGCGAGCACACACGAATACGCGATCACGCGCGGGTAAAGCGGAAATTTCATCGGGTTATTGGCGCGACGAGAGAAGGGAACGCAGGGTACGCGTGCGGGCGAGGAGCGGCCGGACGGCATAGGTGCCCATGCTGGCGAAAAAGACGCGGTAATGATGTAAAGCGTGGATGGTGCCGAGGCTGATGACCGTGGCGAGGCTGCGCAGGATGCCGATGCGTCGGTTGCGGCTTTCGCGGAATACGCGCCAGCGTCCGCTATCGCCGAACACGAGCGCGACTTGCTCCGACCGTCCCGCGACACTGTGATCGCTGAATTGCGCGCCGACCGCCAGATCCCCGTCGGGCGTGCTGAACGACGCGCGCAGCGCCACGGCGACACGGCTCGTGCGGTTGAGCGCGGCGTTGAAGACTTCGAGCGTCGCGTGTGACTGGGGCAGGGTGCCCGAGTACGCGCCACGCGCAATCACGAGCTTCGCGCCGCCGGCCGACATGTCGACGATGCGGCATGCGAGCGCGCGCGCCGGCGCCCCTTCGGGCCCGGCGTCGTCGAGATGCAGCGTTGCCTCGATGTTGGTCGGGATGCGCGGCGTGGCCCGCCGCTGCTTGCGTTCATAGAGCACGCCGACGCAGGCGTTCAACAGTACGAGATTCAACACGCTCCAGCCGAGCGATGCCATGATGACGTCCGCGTGCGGCGCGTCGTGCAGCAGCTTCCAGATCCCGACGACCGCGGCGATCAGCACGTAAAGGTAGACGGCGTAGAACGGCCCCGAGAGCTCGGAGATGGCGTCCTCGTCCATTTGCTCGCCCTTGGGCGTGACCTTGAAGGTCGGCGCACGCGGATTCTTCAGGACGGAGACGACGCCGCGCAGCGAGAACAGCGAGAGCAGCAGTTCATAGACCTCTGAAATGAGCGTCCACCGGTGCCGTCCGAACAGATAATCGGTGGTGAGAATCGCTCCCACCACCTGGGGCAGGCCGTAAGCGAAAAACTGAGGAATTGTCGCGTGGTAGAACTGCAGGCCGAACAGGAGATACATCCCCGGCGCAAACAGGAACACGATGCGCGCGTAGCAGAAGAACCAGAAGAACGCGTTGGAGAAGTAGCAGAGGCGCTGCGGCACCGTCAGTCCCTTCATGCCCAACGGGTTGCTCAAGAGCAGCAGCTGGATCATCCCTTGTGCCCACCGCACCCGCTGCAGGACGAAGCTGGCGAACGTCTCGGGCTGCAACCCGGAGATCAGCGGCTCGTTCAGGTACACGCTGTGATAGCCGCGCGAGTGCAGCGTCAGCGCCGTTTCCGCATCTTCCGTGATGGATTGGCCCGTGATGCCGCCGATCTCCATCACGCAGTGGCGCCGCAGCACGGCAGCCGACCCGCAAAAGAATGACGCATTCCAGAAGTCGAGCCCCGGCTGGATGACCGAGTAGAACATCTCGCTTTCGGACGGCATCTTGCCGAACATGCCGAGGTTCTTCTCGAGCGGATCGGGATTGATGAAGAAGTGCGGCGTCTGCACGAGGCACACCCGCTCGTCGCGCTGAAAGAAGCCGACCGTCTTCTCGAGGAAATCGGCGGTCGGCACATGGTCAGCGTCGAAGATCACCATGAGGTCGCCGCTCGTTTGAGCCAGCGCGGCGTTGATATTGCCCGCCTTCGCGTGTTCGTTCTTCGCCCTCGTCAAATAGATGGCGCCATGGCGTGCCGTCATCTCGCGCAGCGCCTGTGCGCGTTCGCGTGCCTCGGCGGCCTTCGCTTCGTCGGCCTGTGCGAGCTTCTGCTGGGTGCCCCCGTCGTCGAGCAGATAGACTTTTAGCCGGCCGCGCGGATAGCGCATGTCGAGCGCCGCTCGCAGCGTAACCTCCAGCAGATCGGGCGATTCGTTGTAGGTCGGGATGAACACATCGACGCTGGCCACCGGCCCCGCGTCGGTCACGAGCGGCGCCGCCGCGCGATGAAGGGGCCGGCTGTTCACGAACAGGCCGACCGACGCCACGACGATCCCGTAGATCTCCGCGAAATACAGCAACAACGCGAAGATGAAGTCGAAGAAACCGTAATAGTCGAGCGTCGAAGTCGTTCGCCAATACAGGTAGCGAAACGTGAGAAAGCCCGAGCACAAGAGGAAGAACAGGCGCACGCCTTCAAACCTGCGCACGCGGCGCAGCGCGATCATCGTGGCAACCACCGCGAACGACAGGCAGAACTGCGCCACGAGGTCGAGCCTGACCGAGGCGATCACCGAGACTGCTGCCAGCGTGACGAGCCATGCCAGCCCCGCTGCCCAGCCGGGCAGCCTGAAGGGCGCGGCGGTCGTGACGGCGTGCCGGCCGCCGCCCAGGCGCCAGCCGCGCGGGCGAATTCTCCAACGTACCTCGCGACCAGCCGTGCCGATGATCCTCTCCATACGGATGCTTCCTTGTCCAGGCGGCTTATCGGCGGGCTTTGGTGAAACTTGAGGCTCTCAGAGGTATCTTTGATCGGCGTCAGCCGGCGGCGAATTCGCCGGTGTCCGGTGATGCGAAAGGATCTCGTAGGGAAGGCCGCGAGGTTCGACTGGCGCGGTCAGCGGCGGGGCTGTCACACACCGCGGGACCTGGTTGGGCCGCGCATACGAAAGGGGATGGGAAGCCAGCAACGAATGAAGCCTCGTGCCGCGCTCATCGTCCCGGCTGCAGGTGCCCCCAGCTCACGAGAATCGCCTGGATGCTGCGCGCGTAGGCGTCGCGCTCGTGCGGCGATTCCGAGTGGTACGCGCCGATGGCGCGCCACGTGTTGCCGTATCGCACCATCTTTTGCTTGAGCAGCCACGCGGCCACGAAGATATTCACGCAAGGGTCCGTGAGCGCGCGGTGCGGAATGCCCTCGCGCGTGAGTTCGGGAAAGTGGATCGAGTTGATCTGCGCCTGCCCTACGTCGATCGAGCCGTTGGCGTTGTGATTGATGGCCGCCGCGTCGCCTTTCGATTCCCGCCATGCGACCGCGCGCAGCACGAGCGGATTCACGCCCTGGTAGGCGCCGGCCTTTTCGAAGCACTCGTCGGCCGGCGGCGCGGCATGCGCCGCAGAAATGCCGAATGCCGCGAGGCCCGCGAGCATGAGCCGGGCGAGGCGGCCCCGCGATCGCAACCGGCGGAGGGCGGTGGTCTTGTGCTGCATCGGTCGAGGCTCCGGGTTGGAACGTTACTGCGCGAGAGCGGAATCGAGTCGCTGCTCGATGTCCTTCAGATAGGCGCGCGAGGTGTCGGAAACGACGAGCCGCGGCGCGGGCATCGCGCAATGGCAGTCGCGCTGGCGCGCTTTCTTCTTGTGAGAAGAAGCGCTGTGCGGCGCGGGCGCTTCGTCGTCGTCGCCGCTCGCGGGCGGCAACATGGCGAGCGTGGGCAGCGGGGGATAGACCTTGTCCGCGGCCGCGGCCGCGGCGGCAACCACGGTCGGGCTAACGGTTGGGCCTGCGGTTGGGTTCCCGCTGGCGGCGGGCTGGCCTGCCCACGCGGCGTTGCACAGGAAAAGAACGGCTGCGGCGAGAGCGATCTGGCGCATTGGTCAGCTCCCCGTATGCAACGGCTCGATCGAGACGCTGTACGCCTGGTTCGCGCCAGCCGTGAGGTTTTCCAGCGTGGGCCTCGTCCCCTGCCTTTGCGGCACACCCTTCCAGATTGCCTGGTTGATGTACGGAAGGTCCTGGCCGAGCGCCGTCACGCGGATCACGGTGGGTTGCTTCTGCGCGGCGGCGAGCGCGCCCGCCTTGGCGAGCACGGCGCTGAGCTGCGCATCGCGCGCGCCGAGCGCATCGGCGGGAATGTCGAATTTCATGATTGCGTTCGACACCGCGGGTTTGCCGGTTTGCGCCGTAGTGGGCGGCTGCAGCTGCGCGCAACCTGTCATAACCATTACGGCAAGTAAGAGCACAACGCGCGTCACGGCCGGGTCTCCAAAAATTCGTGGCGATGTACGGGTTTTCGGCCGTGGCCCGCCAGACTTGATACCCGGGCGGCAAACGTTTGCGAAAAAGAAAGAGTTCGCTCGCACAGTGGCGGTTACCGGAAAGTCGCTGCGCGCGCCGGCGACTTCGGGCAGAGAAATGCCTCCGGCAATCTCGCGGGGGAATGCGTTGCGCACGCCCCGCATACGTATGAACAATTGCGGCGCGGGCCCGCGCGCCGCTGCTCGCGCCGCTACCCGCGCCTCTGCCCGTTTGATCGAGCGAATCAAGGAAGCTTGCCGATCACCGCCGTGAACTCGTCCTTGCTCAATGCGCGCAGCGTTTGCGTACGGATATTGCCGAGCGATCCCAGCGCGAGACCGAACGCCATGAAGCTTTGCTCGTCGGGCGCTTCAATGACGGTGACGATGTCGTATTCCCCGAGCGTCCAGTAAATCTGCTTCATTTCACAGCCGAAAGTTTTTGCCATTTCCGCTGCCTGACCGGCCCGGTTGGCACTGTTCTTCACGGTGCGGATACCCTGGTCGGTGAACTGCGCGAGCACCACATAGGTCGACATGACGATTCCCCTTACGATGACATCGAAACGCGGATCAATTGCTCCCTGGTGTGCTTCCTGAGCCTGACGCTTCCGGCCGGATGTTCTGGTTGTGACGGAAAAGATTGTGCGGGTCGTAACGTGTCTTGATCGCCACGAGACGGCTCATGTTCGGACCATAGGCCGCCTCGACGCGTGCGCGTTCATCGTCCGTGAGGAAGTTCACATAGACGCTGCCGAGCGCAAACGGCGCCGATGCCTCGAAGAAGCCGCGCGCCCAGGCGATGCAGCGGGCGTCGTCGGCGGCATCGCTCCAGCGGCCGTGCACGTTCATGACGTAGAGGGCGTCGCGGCTCGGATAGGCCATTGCGTCAGGCGCGACGCGTTGAGTCGCGCCGCCGATTTGTCCGAAGAATATTTCGCACTGGGGCGAGGGCAGGCTGGCGATGGCGTCGGTCAACGTGTCGAGCAGGCCGTCGGGCAATGTGGCGAGGTTGTGCGACTTCCAGTAGTTGCGCTCGCCCGGTGTGAGCAACGGATCGAACGCCTGTTGCCAGGCCGTGTACGGCATGGGCCCGAGATGTTCGCCACATGGCTTGCCGAAGGCCCGCACGCGCTCCACCGCCTGTGGGCCGTTTTCCACCGGCCCGGTATAGCAGATCGCGAAGGCGATGACCGGCGTGCCGTGCACTTCCGGCGGCAGGAAAGGCAGTGGCGGCGCGAGGCGCAGCACGCTCCACACGGTCAAGTCTTCGGGCATCGCGCTCGCCGCCTCGCGATATTGCACCAACGCTTCCTTCGCGGCGTCGAGCGGCAGCACCACGAGCCCGCCGTAGACCTCGGGGCCAACGGGGTGCAGCGCGAACTCGAACATCGTCACCACGCCGAAGTTGCCGCCGCCGCCGCGGATCGCCCAGAACAGGTCGGCGTTTTCCTCGGCGCTCGCGCGCAGCAGATCGCCGTCGGCCGTCACGATGTCGGCGGCGACCAGATTGTCGATCGACATGCCGAAGCGTCGGCTCAGCCAGCCGAACCCACCACCCAGCGTGAGACCCGCCACGCCGGTCGTCGAATTGATGCCCAACGGCGTGGCGAGGCCGAAAGCCTGCGCCTCATGATCGAAGTCGCGTAGCGTCGCGCCCGGCTCGACATACGCGCGCCGCGTGGCGGGCTCCACTCGCACCGACTTCATGAGCGACAGGTCGATCACGATGCCGCCTTCGCACAGCGCGCTGCCCGCGATGTTGTGGCCGCCGCCGCGCACGGCCAGCGGCAGGCCCGTTTCGCTCGCGAACGCCACCGCGCGCCGCACGTCGGCGCAACCCCGGCAGCGCACGATCAGCGCCGGGCGGCGCTCGATCATCGCGTTCCAGATTTGCCGCGCTTCGTCGTAGCCCGCGTCGCCCGGTTGCAGGGCATCGCCGCGCAGCGCGCCTTTCAGTGTTGCTATGGAGTCGCTCGACAGGCTGGACATCGCACACCTCTCATTCAAGGGATCGGAAACAACACGCGCAACTGGCCCGGCGTGCACTTTCGTGGACTGCGTGGACTGAAGGGGACTGCAAGCGACCGCTCCAATTGTCGAATCAATGCAGATTCGCATGCGCAAAAAGACGGTGTGCGCTCGGTCGGGAAAGCGGGAAGGAAGGCTTTCGAAAAGGGCGGCAGAGTGCGGCCTCTGGCCGGGCCGTACAGGGGCCCGGGCAACGAGCGCTTTGCGGCATCGCCGGTCTTGTGGCCGGGCAGTCGCCGCCGTGCCTCGTTGATTCATTAGCTAACCTAAATTACGCAGCTTGATAAATAAAATCTCGCGCATTAATTCAGATTATTGACGTACGTCGATTGGCTTTAATAGTTTAGCAAGCGTCATGCATGGATTCTATAATTTTCACGCATGCCGTATGGTTCGCGCGTGCGTCTGTTTGAGATTGTATCGATTCGCCCACAAGAGGTCTCGCCATGACTAGAAAGTACATTGACTGCAGGGAGTTTCCGAGCGAGATGAACTGCACGGTTGCCATTTCGGCGGATTCGGACGCGGAGCTTCTGGAAGCCGCAGTCCAGCACGCGGTGAGCGTGCATCGTCACAGCGATTCGCCGGAGCTGCGTGCGCAGCTCAGTCAGCTCTTTCACGAAGGCTCGCCGCCCGTCGCATCGCCGCGCGCCGCATGACGAAGAAGAGGCGGCCCGGCGCGCAAGGGGTCGGCCCACGGACGCCGCCGTTTTTCCTGACCGGCGGCGGTTCGGGGCTCTGCGCGGCGGTGGGGCGTCATTTGCTCGAACGCGGCGCGAACGGGTGTTCGCCGACTTCGGCATCGGCAAGGCGCGCGAGGTAGCGGCTCTCTGCGACGAGCGCGCACTTGCGGCGCCGATCGACGTGACGGACGCCGCGAGCGATGCCTGCCGAAGTTCGAAAGGCGCTGGGCGCGGCCATGCCGTTTCCGCAGCGTCCTGGCCAGCTCGCGGAGTTCGGGGCGCTCCGCCCTCACTCATCTGCAAAGTTTCGCCCGCATGCGCGCAACGCCGATTGCGCGCGTATCGAGCGCAACGTCAGGCGGCGCCTCCTGCATGGGCGCCTTCTGGTGGAACGTAACGAGCGCCTTGAGATTTTCGATCGACATCTGCGGCGCGATGGAGTTTCCAATACTGTCCGAGCCCAGCAGGAGACCCTTACCCGGGAAGCGCTCCCCCGGGTAGAAATTCCGGATGGCCCAGAAACGCCGTTCCGCAATCGGCGTGAGGAGCCTTTCGCTGTCGACGTAGATCGCGTCTCCGTTGGGTAGCAGCACTGCATCAAACAGCGTGCATTCTATGAGCCTGGATATTTGCCGGTAATCGCCGGTGCACCTGATCTTTTTGATCGTTGCTGCATATGGGTCGATAAGGATTGCCTTCACCCTCTGTCTCCTTTGTCCCTAGGTGACGGGATAACGGGAGCTTCGCCGGCCAAAAAAGACAAAAAAATAAATGCGCCGATGCTATGTGCATAGCCGCAAAGCGCCCATGGGTGGCCAGGACAGACGCCGACGCGAATCCGGCGCAGAAAAGCCTTTCTGCGCCGGTCCCGCAGGTCTCTCTCGCGCCGTACTGCGGGCGCAGGAGACCGCGTACCGGCCGGCGTCGTTGCCGGTGCCGATGATGGCTAGCTCATGTACAGGCCGCCGTTTAGCGAGAAGTCTGCTCCCGTCGCGAACCCTGCTTCGTCGCTGGCGAGCCAGAAGACGATAGATTGCCGTTCCAATACCGCCCATGCCGCCGGTTACATAAGCAATCCGCTTCGCCATATCATGCGCTCCAGGTAGATTACGGTGACTACGACGGATGACGCTTAAGACGTGAAACATTACGTTCTACTGAATGATAAGATGAGTGCCGGATTTGTCGTGCCTCGGTCAAAACATCTGCAGATGCTGTGCCTTTGATCTGGCCGACGCCATCATGTGCGGCAACGATCACGCGCTCGACCTCCCTGTTCACCCGGTCGAAATCAATACGCGAAGCTGTGCGAGCATCCTGGCCGTAAGCCGCTGCCGGCGAACCGGATGCAAAACCGGCCTTGTACTATACTGACTAATCTGGTGACGTACCTTGTCAACATGACAGTCTAATTCATGATGGAAAAGCGCAGTCCAATGCCCAAAAATAACGGCTCCTCAGAGCGTTCGCGCACCGCTCCAACCCGCAAGACGCGAGCGGCAGAGCCGGAGGACCACCGTGTGCGCACCGGCGCAGCGCGCAGTGAGCGCACACGCCGAAGGCTACTTGCTGCGGCAATGGCCGTTTTTGCCGAACGAGGGGTGGACGCGCCCGTTATTGATGATTTCATCGCCGCGGCTGGCGTCGCACGCGGCACGTTCTATAACTACTTCAATTCGACCCAGGAGTTGCTGGATGCCGTCACAGTGGAGTTGAGTGACGCGATTGTCGGTAGTATCGAAAACGTGGTTTCGCAGGTGCCTGATCCGCTGAAACGGATGGCGCTCGGCTGCTTGCTCTACATGCATCTTGGTGTGGACGTGCCCACCTGGGGCGACTTCCTGATGCGTGTGGGCTCACGAAGCAAGGCAACCGGAAAGCTCGTCAATATGTACTTGCCGCGAGACCTGAAGCTGGCGCACAAGGCAGGAGAAGTCGATTATCCGACGTTGCGCGCGGCCCACGATCTGGTCTTCGCGAGCCTGAACCAGGGCATCCAGACAGTGAACTCCGGGGAGGCGCCCCGTGATCATCTGCGGCAGGTGCTTCTCCTGGCGCTGCGCGGAGTCGGCGTGGCTCCCGCGCTTTCTGCCCGTCTGAGTCAGATGGAGCTGCCGGAGGTCGAGCTGCCCGCCGGGGTCTTCGACGACGTTTCTCTGGCGCGGCGACATCTTGCTGGTTGAATCGCTTTTCGCCGCGAGGCGGCGATCTTCACAGCAGGAGATAGCGTCGTCACGACGGTGGTCGCTTGGGCGGCGACAATGACCCGGTGCCCGTGCACTTGAGGCCAGGGCGCCCGGCGTCTGCGATTTCATTCTTCATTTGACCGGCCAGGAGCCGCCACCCTCTCTCAGGCCGCTGCACTTTCGCAGCGAACTGCGCTCCACATCCTTGCAGCACCCGCTGTGTGTAGCGGCGTGCACAGACTTCATCCCATCCGCGCTCTGCTGATCTGCACCGAGTAGAACGCCTCGACACATCTCAATGCACGCCGCGATCAAGCCGCTCATCCAGGCGGACGTTTCACGATCGCCAAACACGCGAGGCCGTAGTCCCCCCGCATGAACCGACCGGTTTCACGTCCAATGATCTGAACATCTGTGTTCAATATGGACGTAAATGTCAGCTTGACACTGGAGTACACGTCACCTACTCTGTGTTCACGGAAGCGCGAATCGGACGCTACCGGGACGAAAAAATAAAAAGCAAAGCCAATTTGATACGACGATTCAAACCGGGTCCGGGTATCGACGCAGGCGTTTGACTTTGGAGGAAGACGAAGTGGAGACAGCAAGAAGAAACGAGGCCGTTTCTGCGGATGTGGCTATCGTCGGTTACGGCCCCACGGGTCAATTGTTGGCGCTTTTGCTGGCTCGGCTCGGGCATCGCGTCGCAGTGGTCGATCGCTGGCCGCATTTATACCCACTGCCACGTGCCGTTCATTTCAATCACGAAATCGCCCGTATTTTTCAGTGCGCCGGCGTCGTTGACGAGGTCATGCCAATCGCCGACCGGATCGACTTTTACGAGTGGCGCAACGAGAAAAACGATCTGCTGCTTCAGCTCGATTGGAGCGGTCTCGGCCAAAGCGGATGGCCCGTTGCCAGCATGTTCGCGCAGCCTGATCTGGAGCGCCTTCTTGATCGCCACGTGAAGGCGATGTCGTGCGTCACGGTGTGCCAGGGCTGGGAAGCCAAGGCGCTGACTCAAACGAAAACTGGCGTACAGATCGGGATCGAGCGAGGTGAGCTCCGCGATGGTCGATGGATTGGCACCGGTGAGCAGGGTTCTATCGAAGCCAACTGGGTCATCGGTGCCGACGGCGCCAACTCTTTCGTGCGGCGCGCGCTAGATATCGGATGGCAAAACCTCGGCTTCGCCTTCGACTGGCTCGTGATCGACGTAAAGCCGCGCGTCGCGCGTGACTGGGTGCCCAACATGTGGCAGCTCTGTGATCCGGCACGGCCTGCGACACTGGTGCCGGGCGGCCCGGGCCGCCGTCGTTGGGAGTTCATGCTGCTGCCCGGAGAACGTGCCGAAGACATGAACCGTGAAGACGTGGCCTGGAAACTACTGGCACCGTGGGACGTCACGCCCGCTAACGCAGAGCTGGAGCGGCACGCCGTCTACACGTTCCGCGCTCAATGGGCCACGGAATGGAAGCGGGGGCGCATCTTGCTCGCGGGTGATGCCGCTCATCTCATGCCGCCATTCGCGGGACAGGGAATGTGCAGCGGCATGCGTGACAGCATGGCGCTCGCCTGGCGGCTCGATGCGGTGCTGCAAGGCCGGGTGCCTGAAAGCGTTCTGGACAGTTATGGCCCGGAGCGCAGCGGTCATGTACGGGAATTGATCGATTTTTCGATCGACCTTGGCAAGGTCGTCTGCATCACCGATCGCGAGGAGGCAACGAGGCGCGACGAATCAATGCGCGCCGCACAGGCGAGGCCCGGCTACGCCGCGCCGCCTCCGCCCGCGCCATCCCTGGGACCTGGTCTCTGGATGGCCGGCGCACCAGGCGCCGGGCGGCTGGGCATCCAGGCGCAGGTCGGGTTCAATGGAACACGTGGGCTGTTCGACGACGTGGTCGGCAGAGGCTTTGCACTCATCGCCCGCGATGCGGACACGCTGGCGGCGATCTCCGCCGTCAACCACGAGGCGCTGCGAGACCACGGTGCTGCGATCGTGCACATCGGCCGAGGCGGCATGAATGACGTGGACGGGAGCTATGGGAAATGGCTCGCTGAGCTCGATTGTGTCGCAGCCTTCGTCAGGCCGGACTTCTACGTGTATGGCGGCGCACGCACGCCTGCGGAGATCGACGGCTTGCTGGACGCATGGCGCGATTCGCTGGGGCTGGCTGCGTACGCGGCGAGCGGCGAGAGGAGATACGCATGAACAGCTCACGCCGGTACGACCGTCTGGGCGTGCATTCGATCGGTGAATTTCACATGACCGTGCCATCGCTCACGCAAGCCGAAAACTTCTATCGCGCATTCGGGCTGAGCGTGGAGCGCGACGCAAATGGTCTGACGCTGCGCACATACGATGGTGACCATGTGTGGGGCCGCCTGGGCGAAGGGGCAAAGAAGAAGCTCGACAGCATCACGTTTCATTGTTTCGAGGAGGATGCCGAAGCGCTGTACCGGCATATCCTTTCCCGCGGTGTAGAACGGATTTCCTCGCCCAAGAGCGCCGATACCGGCGGCATCTGGTTTCGCGATCCCGATGGTCTTGCCTTGCAGGTGAAACCCGGCCGCAAGACGACGATAGATTGCGCGCACCATCGCTGTCCCGAGCTTCCGGTTGACGGGACACGATGTGCGCCATACAGCGGTCAGGCGAACCCGGTCTTGCCGCAGCGGCTCTCGCATATCGCGCGCATGACGTCGTCCGTTTTGAAGCAGCTCGACTTCTACACGGATGTGCTGGGTCTGCGCCTGTCCGACCGCAGCGGCAATGCGGTGGCTTTCCTGCACGCACCGCATGGCTCCGATCATCATCTCGTCGCGTTCATGCACAGCGAAGGGCCGGCGCTGCATCACCTGAGCTGGGATGTGCCGACCGTCGAGGACGTCGGCCTGGGCATGAAGCGCATGCATGAGGCCGGCTACACGACAGGGTGGGGCGTGGGCCGTCACGTGCTCGGGTCCAACTACTTCTATTACGCGCAAGACCCATGGGGCAGCTGGTGCGAGTTCTCCGCCACGATGGACTACATTCCGGCGGATATCGAATGGAAGGGGCTCGACCATCCGGCAGGTAACTCCGTTTATCTGTGGGGGCCGCCGATCGAGCCACTCCTGTTCGTCAATTCCGAAGCTTGAGCGCGACCAGCGCGCGGGCCCTTTCGCAGCGCGATGCCCGTGGACTCCTCTGATCAACGACCGAAGATCCGACATGAAACTCGTCACCTTTAGCTGCCGCGGCCGTGTATCGATCGGCAAAGTGGTAAACGACCAGATCATCGATCTGCCTGCGAGCGACGATACGCTGCCGCGTACGATGCTCGAACTTCTGCAGGCTGGGCCGGCCGCGCTCGAGCGGGCTCGTGCAATCGAGCGCGGCCGGGCAGTGACATTTCCGCTCAACGATGTCCGTCTGGAAGCGCCCGTGCCCGACCCGTCGAAGTTTCTCGCCATCGGCATGAACTACCGCAAACACGCGCAAGAGGCGATCGATCTTGGCGTGAAGGTTCCCGACAGCCAGTTGTGGTTCAACAAGCAGGTCTCCTGCATCAACGGGCCGTACGATCCGGTGCAAATGTCGCTCGCATCGGACCAGCTGGATTACGAAGCCGAGCTTGGCGTGGTCATCGGCAAACGCTGTCGGCATGTGAGCGTCGACCAGGCACCTTCGGTGGTGGCCGGCTACCTGGCTGTCAACGATGTGTCCGTGCGCGACTGGCAGATGCGCTCGCCGACGATGACGCTAGGCAAGAGCTTCAACACGCATGGGCCCATCGGCCCGTGGATCGTCACTGCCGACGAGATTCCCGATCCGCACACGCTGAAGATTCGCATGAAGGTGAACGGCGAACTGCGGCAGGAAGGGTGTACGAGCGAACTCATCTACGACATCTGGCAGCAGATCGCTTATCTCACGACGGTGATGACACTCGAGCCCGGCGACATCATTGCGACGGGAACGCCATCGGGTGTCGGCGTGGCGATGAAACCACCGTCGTATCGCCGCATCGGCGATGTGATGCGCGTTGAGATCGATGGCATCGGGCACATCGAAAATATCGTCGTTGCCGAACCGAACCGCGCGGAGTAACGGACATGTCCCGCAAGATCATCATCACCTGTGCTGTCACCGGCTCCGTCCACACGCCGAGCATGTCCGCGCACCTTCCCATCACCCCGGACCAGATTGCGGAGCAGGCTATCGAAGCGGCCGAAGCCGGCGCCGCCATCCTGCACCTGCATGCGCGCGATCCGAAAGACGGCCGGCCCTCGTTCGATCCCGCGGTGTACCGCGAATTTCTGCCGCGAATTCACGCGGCCACCGATGCCGTCATCAACATCACCACGGGCGGATCGGTTCTGATGACGATTGAGCAGCGCCTTTCCGCGGCGTTCGACGTCTCGCCGGAAATGGCCTCGTGCAACATGGGTTCGATCAATTTCGCATTCCACACCATGCTGGACAAGGTGGAGGAAACGAAATACGACTGGGAGCGCGAATACGTCGAAAGGACGCGAGCAAACATCTTCCGCAATACGTTCGCTGACATCGAGGATCTGCTGGCTCGCCTTGGCCGGGCACACGACACGCGGTTCGAATTCGAGTGCTATGACGTAGGCCACCTCTACAACCTGAAGTACTTCGTCGACCGTGGACTGGTGAAGGGTCCGCTTTTCCTGCAGTTCGTGATGGGCATTCTCGGCGGAATTGGCCCTGATCCGGAGAACCTTTTCCACATGAAGCGCATCGCGGACAAGCTGTTCGGCGACAGTTATCAATGGAGCGTGCTGGGCGCTGGCCGTCACCAGATGCCGCTGGCGATGCAGGCAGCACTGATGGGCGGCAATGTGCGCGTCGGACTCGAGGATGCGCTGTCGATCGGACCGGGCCGGCTCGCGACCTCGAATGCCGAACAGGTGCGCATGATCCGTGGCGTGCTGGAGTCGTTAGGACTGGAGATCGCAACCCCAGGCGATGTGCGCGACATGCTGAGCCTGAAGGGTCGTCAGCAAGTGCGACTTTGATGAGGGGGCCATGCAACATCCTGTTTTTGAACTCGAACGGCGGCGCTGTGCGGCGCTGCTGAACAAAGACTTCGTCGAACTCGACCGGCTGACGTCGCCCCGGCTCGTGTACGTGCATGCGCCCGGTGTGATTCACAAACGTGAAGCGTTGATGCAGTTCGTTCGCCAGGAGGTGCAGTTCAGCGCCGTGCAGCGACGTGACCTGCAGGTGCGGGCGGTTGGCGACGTGGCGTGGATGACGGGTCTTTTGCGCTACGAAGGACGGCGCCTTCCTGCGCAGCAGGCGTTCGAGGCCTTTTCTTTTGTAGTCCAGATCTGGGTCCGCGTCGATCGGCGCTGGCAGATGGAGGTCTGCCAGTCGACCAGGGTGGAAGAGGCGAGCTGGAAGGAAGCAGCAGGAGCACAGTCCACTGCCGGTTCTCCGCCGCAGAAACTCGAACCGGGCAAAGGCGCAAGCGTGATGTGCCCGTTTAGCGAACAAGGAGCGCAGCAATGAAGACGAATGTGGCAGTGATCGGAACCGGCACGATGGGATCGGTGATGGTAGGTCATCTGGTGCGCCGGGGGCACACCGTGACGGTGTGGAACCGCACCCGTGAACGCGCGGCGGCAGCTATCGCTGCGGGCGGCAACTGGGCGGAGACGCCCGCTGATGCGAGCCGGAATGCCGATGCCGTCGTTGTCGTGCTGTCCGGCGACGAGACCGTGCTCGACGTGCTGGTGCGCTCCGACGGTGTGTTCGCGGGCTGCCGGCCCGGCACCGTGGTGATCGAGATGTCGACCACGGCCGCTGCGACCAAGCGCAAGGCGGCGAGTTCGGCGGCCCATGCGCGCGTTGACTTTCTCGATGCGCCGTTTTTCGGCTCGCTGAAGGAAGCCGAGGCAGGCGGCCTCTGGCCCGTGGTCGGTGGCGATTCCGATGTGCTGGCACGCGTTGGTCCCGTGCTCGGGGCGTTCAGCGATCGCGTCTTTCACGTGGGTCCCGTCGGCGCGGCGGCCACGGTGAAGCTTGCCGGCAACCTGCTGGTGCTCACGATGGTCGAGCATCTCGCGGCCTCGTTGGCAATGATCGAGGCCAACGAGGGCGATCCGAAGATCCTGCTCGAGCTGCTGGGCATCACCGGATTCAGATCGCCGCTATACCAGGCCAAGGGCAAGCAAATGATCGACGGCGACTTCGCGCCGAGGGGCAGCGTCGACACGGCGATCAAGGACCTGGGTCTGATCGTCGCGGCTGCGGAGGCCGCCGGCATACCGACGGCGGGCCTGACCGACATACGGGCGCGGTACCTGAGAGCGCGCGAGCTGGGCGGTGGTGAGCTCGACATGGCGAGCGTGATTGCCGCCGAGCGCGAGCACGCGGGAGTCGCACTGCATTCGTAGTTGCAATACCGCCGCGACGGCTTGGCGGCATGCGATCCGCGGGTCCGCGGTCGTGAATCGATTTTCCATCATATAGCGCCGGCTTTGACCGGCACAAGGAGACACCATGCACGCGAGAGCTTCGCACGCACTAGATGATATCGGCTCGTCGGACGCGCACTACGAGGCCAAGGCAGTGGCGCTGCTCGCCCTCGGCTTTGGGATGGTCGGCCTGGACCGCTTCATCATCAACCCGCTCTTTCCAGCGATGCAGAAGGATCTCGGCTTGAACTACCAGGAGCTGGGCCTGATTTCGGCCGTGCTGGCGCTTGGTTGGGGGATCGCGTCGATCTTCAGCGGCAGGCTCTCGGACCGGCTGGGGCGCAAGCGAGTGCTCGTGCCCGCCATCGGCGCTTTTTCGCTGCTCGTGGCCACGAGCGGGCTGGCGACGGGACTCATGAGTCTGCTCCTGATACGCGGGCTCATGGGGCTCGCCGAGGGGGCTTACGTGCCGGCCAGCATCGTCGCGACGATCGATGCGTCGAAGCCGTCGCGCATCGGGCTAAACATCGGTCTGCAGCAGATGGCATCGCCGCTGGTTGGCTCCTTCCTCGGGCCCCTGATCGCCATTGGTCTGCTGAGGGTTCTGCCGAGCTGGCACTGGGTGTTCGCGGTCGTGTCCGTCCCGGGGCTCGTCGTTGCCTGCCTGCTTGCGCGTGTACTGCGCGAGCGCCAACCTGCCGCGCCAGTGCGGGCGCAGGTGCACGCGGAACCTCCGGCCTCGTGGCGGGACGTGCTCTCCCAGCGCGCAGTGCTCGTGAACACCGCGTCGATGTGCTGCTTCCTCACCAGCCTGCTCGTGCTCGCGGCGTTCATGCCGAATTATCTGGTTGATCACCTGAAGCTCGATCTCGGCACCATGAGCATCGTGCTTTCCGCGTTCGGTGCGGGCGGGTGCCTCGGCATGGTGCTCGTTCCTGCGCTTTCGGATCGCCTCGGATGCAAGCCGGTCATGATCGGCGCGATGGTCTTCGCACTCGTGGCGTTGTGGGTTCTGCCCTCGATCGGCGGGGCGCAGTCCGTCTCGCTGTGCGTCCTGCTCTTCGTCGCCGCCTTCATGAACACGGGAGTCCTCGCGATCAACGTCGGCCCGCTCACGCACGGCTCGGTCCCGGCACGCTGTGTGACCACCGCGACGGGCGTGGTGGTCGGCATCGGCGAAGTATTCGGCGGCGCGGTGGCCCCCGCGATGGCCGGCACCGTGGCTCAACGCTTCGGCATCGCCGCGGTGCCGTGGATTGCCGTCGGCGCCATGTCGCTCGCCTGCGTGATCGTGCTGCTTGCCGTGCGGGAGCCCACACGGGCTAGCGCGGCAAACCCCGCCGATGCCGGCATGCCCGCGGCATGAATGCGTGCGGCGCGGCGGTTCAATCTCCTTCAAAAGGGAATGGAATATGACTTCACTCGCATCTGATCTTCTGGACTTCCACGGAAAGACGGTGCTCGTCACGGGTGCCGCGACTGGCATCGGACGGGCCGTGGCGCTCGCTTTCGCGAAGCACGGAGCGCGATTGTCGATCGGTGACCTCAACGAGGATGCCGCGCGTGAAACGCTCGAGAGCATCGAGCGCCTCGGTGTCGAAGCGATCTTCGTGCGCACCGACGTCTCCAGCGAAGCCGACGTGCAACACCTCGTGTCCGAGACGGTACGACGCTTCGGCAAGCTCGACTGCGCGTTCAACAATGCGGGAATTGCACCCCGAGACGCTGACCGCAGCGCCCTCGCGCAGATGGATGTGTCCGTTTTCGATCGCCTGCTCGCCGTCAATCTGCGCGGCGTGTTCCTGTGCATGAAGTACGAGTTGCTGGAGATGGCGCGCTCGGGCAGCGGGGCGATCGTCAACACTGCGTCCGTCGCGGGTATCGTCGCCGAGCCCGGCGTGGCCGGATACGTCGCAGCAAAGCATGGCGTTATCGGTCTCACGAAGAGTGCCGCGATCGAATACGCGAGCCAGGGTATCCGTGTCAATGCACTGGCGCCCGGCTGGGTCGACACGCCGATGACGGTGGCGCTGAAGGACGAACCGGAACTGAACGCGCGACTGCGCGAAGCCGCGCCGATCGGCCGGCCGGCGCGGCCGGAAGAGATGGCGGGATCCGTCCTGTTCCTCTGCTCGGATGCGGCGTCGTACGTGACAGGCCAGGTCCATGTGGCGGACGGCGCGGCCACCGTGCGCGGGATGTTCCCCACGCAGCTGGTCGGAAAGCCCCTGTGAACCAACCCTCGGTGGAGATTGTCATGAGTGAAGTTGCAGACAGCAATCGCGGGGCATCCGTGGCAGCAGATCGTGACGCACTGCAGGCCTATGGCTTCGACGCGTCGCGCCTCGCACGCGTGCGCGAGGCCATCGTATCGGACATCGAGCAAGGGCGTTGCCACGGTGTCGCGATGCGCGTCGCCCGTCGCGGCACGACGGTGCTCGATCTGTGCGAAGGCTATGCCGACCACGCCGCTCGCACCCGCTTACGGCCGGACTCGGTTTTCGCATCGATGTCGGTCGCAAAGCAGTTCACCAACGTGCTCGCGTTGTCGCTGGTCGAGCGCGGTTTGCTCAAGCTGCATGCGCCCGTCGCGGAGGTGATTCCCGAGTTCGGCACGCTCGGAAAGGAACGGGTCAACCTCTACCACCTGCTCACGCATACGAGCGGCGTGCTGTCGGCCGTGCCGAACGTGCCGCCCGAGGTGCTGACGAATATCGACGCGATGGTGAATTACGCTTGCGGACTGCCGCTCGAATCGCAGCCCGGCGAACGTGTCAATTATTCGCTGTTGCTCGGTCATTCGATCATCGCGGCGATGTGCCTGCGTGTCGGCGGCCGCGGCCGGCGCTATGCCGACATGCTGCGCGAGGAACTGTTCGAGCCGCTTCGCATGAGCGACACCAGTCTCGGCCCGCGGGCGGATCTCGTTGAACGTTTGTGCCCGGTCCGCGTCGCGTACGAGAACATGCCGTCGCTGACTCCCAAGGAGGCGGTGGAGGGGGTGGGCGCGCTGATCGCGGCACCGGGCTGCGAGATCCCGGGCGGCGGATGCATGACGACGATCGACGACGTACAGCGCTTCGCCGAGATGCTGCGGCAGGGCGGGGAGCTCGATGGCGCGCGCGTGCTGTCGCCGGCGATGATCGAGTTTTGCGCGCGCAACCACACGGGCGACATGCGCAACGTCTTCTTCGACACGACCTGTGGCATGCGTAACTGGATGACTTATCCAGCGGCCATCGGCGTCGGCTTCTTCGTTCGGGGCGACGGCACGCTCCCGGGGCATCACTTCAGCGCGCTGCATTCGCCGAATGCCTTTGGCGGCTTTGGCGCAGGATGCAATGGGTTCAGCATCGATCCACAGCGTGACCTCACGATCGCGTTTCTCTCGACTGGCCTGATGGAGGACAGCCGCCACCTGGAGCGCATGTCGACCCTTGCGACGCTGGTGCTGGCGGCCATAACGAACTGAGCAGGCGGCCTGATGGCTGCCGGTTGGAGCCCGGGCGGTGGTTTCATGGGCGTCGCAGGGTGCTCCTCAAATTGTCCAAGGAGAAGGAAGATGTCTCGACTCGAAGGGAAAGTAGCACTAGTTACGGGTGCCGCTCGCGGCATCGGTGCAGCCATTGCGAAGGCGATGGCCGACGCAGGTGCAAAGGTGCTCATCGCCGATGTGCTCGACGACGAAGGGCAGGCATTCGCGGAAGCAATCGGAAGTGGTGCGCGGTATGTGCATCTGGACGTCACGAAATCGGCCGACTGGCAAAAAGCGGTCGAGTCCGCTGTTCACGCGTTCGGCAAGCTGAATGTGCTGGTGAACAACGCGGGCATTTCGACGTACGGACTCATCGAGCATCTGGACGATCACGATTGGGAAAAAACGCTCGCGGTCAACCTTTCGGGCGTGTTCCGAGGCATCAGGGCGGCGATTCCCCAGATGAGAAGCGCCGGCGGCGGCTCAATCGTCAATATTTCGTCTGCAGCGGGGATGCTCGGTTACACCGGCCTGCCTGCCTACGTTGCGTCGAAGTTCGGCGTTCGCGGCCTGACTAAGGCGGCGGCACTGGAACTCGCGCGCGATGGCATCCGGGTCAATTCCGTCCATCCAGGCTTTATCAGGACACCGCTATCGATGGCCGGGCCGGCTCCGTCGACCGATGCCATTCCGTTGCGCCGCATGGGCGAACCCGCCGAGGTCGGCAACCTCGTCGTGTACCTTGCGAGTGACGAATCGGCCTTCTCGACCGGATCCGAGTTCATCGTCGATGGCGGCCAGACGGCGGGGGCGATCGTATGGGGCTTTGACGACGACTCAGACGCGGCTCGATGAGCACGAGCTTCGACGTTGCACGCCGGGCCGATAGTCGCGACGACGACGCGCTAGAGGCTCGTCCCGTGCGACAACACTGGTACAACCCAACTAGATAGCGAACATGACATCCACATCTTTCGATGGCACCGAATCCGCGTACACGTACCCACTGCTGATCCGGCAGTTGTTGCTCACGCCGCTCGCGGTGAACCCCGACCAGCAGATCGTCTATCGTGACCGCACGCGCTATACCTATCGCACGCTGCGCGATCGCATCGGCCGGCTGGCGAGCGCATTACGGGCGATCGGGATCGGCCCCGGCGACACGGTCGCGATCATGGACTGGGATAGCAACCGCTACCTGGAGTCCTATTTCGCAGTCCCGATGATGGGTGCCGTCCTGATGACCGTCAACGTGCGGCTTTCGCCGGAGCAGATCGCCTACACATTGGGCCACTCGCGCGCGAAGGCGGTGCTGGTCAACACCGAGTTCATGCCGGTGCTCGATGCCGTACGTGCTCATCTTGTTTGTCCTGATCGATTAGTACTGCTAGTCGACAATGATTCGTGCGAGGTGCCCGCAGGCTTCGTTGGCGAGTACGAGTCGTTGCTCGCTGCGGCGTCGCCGGACTACGTGTTCCCGGATTTCGACGAGAACGCGCGCGCGACGACCTTTTACACCACGGGCACGACCGGCCAGCCGAAGGGTGTGTATTTCAGTCACCGGCAACTCGTCCTGCACACGCTTTCTCTGGCGGCAGCGCTGTCGAGCGCGCCGCAGCAGGGACGCATCCACCGCGATGACGTGTACATGCCGATGACGCCGATGTTCCACGTACACGCGTGGGGCATGCCGTATGTCGCGACGTTGCTCGGGTTGAAGCAGGTGTACCCGGGCCGGTACGCGCCAGAGACGCTTATCGATCTCCTGAAACGGGAGAAGGTGACTTTCTCGCACGGGGTGCCGACATTGATGCACATGGTGTTATCCAGCCCTGCCGCCGCCAATGTCGACATGAAGGGCTGGAAGGTAATCGTGGGCGGTTCGGCACTGCCGCGCGGCCTCGCCCGGGCGGCAGTCGAGCGGGGCATCGATATCTTCACCGGTTATGGCATGTCCGAGACCTGCCCGATTCTGACGCTCGCGCAACACAAGTCGTCGATGACGGACGATGCCGAACGCGATCTCGACGTTCGTACGAAAACCGGTCTGCCGATTCCGCTCGTCGATCTTCGCGTCGTCGATACATCGACCAACGATGTTGCGCACGACGGCAGGTCTACCGGCGAAATCGTGGCGCGAGCGCCCTGGCTGACGCAGGGCTACGTTGGGGATGCCGCCGCATCGGAAGCGCTATGGCGCGGCGGTTATCTGCACACGAGCGATATCGGGGTGATTGACAGCGAAGGCTACCTGCAGGTCACCGACCGCATCAAGGATGTCATCAAGACGGGTGGGGAGTGGGTCTCGTCGCTCGAACTGGAGGATCTCGTCTCGCGCCACCCTGCCGTTAGCGAGGTGGCTGTGATCTGTGTCAAGGACGCCAAGTGGGGCGAGCGGCCCATGCCACTGGTGGTGCTCAAACCGGACAAGCAGGCCGATCAGGAACAGATCCTGGAGCACTTGAAGGGATTTGCCGCTCGCGGCGTGATCTCCCGATATGCGGTGCCTGATCGCGTCGTTTTCGTCGACCAGATCGACAAGACGAGCGTCGGCAAGATCGACAAGAAGCGACTCAGGGCCAGGTACCAGAGCGCCTCAACGAATGCTGGGTAAAACAGATTTTCCCGCGGGGAATGACGCGTGTCCGCCACGAGCGGACAAACATAAAGATAGGACCCGGAGACTAGTTATGGCATTGACGCATTCACGGACCCGTATCGCCGCATTGGTGGCTCTGTTGCTGGGAAGCAGCATGACGACTGCATACGCGCAAAGCAGCGTGACACTCTATGGGATAGTCGATACAGGGCTGCTCTATACCAGCCGGACGCTCGATCCAGCCACGGGGCACAACGCCGGGCATCAGTTCTCGTTCATCTCGGGCGGAGTGGGGCCGTCGCTGTTCGGGCTCAGGGGAACAGAAGACCTCGGCGGCGGTTTTCAGACGATATTCGCGCTCGAAAGCGGTATCGACATGGCGAATGGCGGATTCAACGATTCGAACGGCAATTTTTTTGGCCGTCAGGCCTGGCTCGGTGTCGCGGGCGACTTCGGCACCGTAAAAGCCGGTCTCCAGTATTCGCCTTTCGCGCTTTCGATCATTTCGATGGATCCGCGTAACACTTCATCTTTTGGCAGCGGAGTGCCGCTCTACATCGGAAACGTCTTTGTCACAGGCGTATTCAATGCGAATGCGGTTTCATACACTTCACCGACGATTGCGGGTTTTCAGGGCAGCGCGCTATTCGCATTCGGAGGCACGCCGGGCAGTTTCCAGGCTGGCCGCCAGTATTCGGCAAGCCTTGACTATCACGCCGGTCCTTTCGGGGTGAGCGCGGCAATGTACAGCGGCAACGCGGGCGGCACGGCATCATCGACGCCAATCCCGAGCACGGTGGCGTTTTCCGGTCGCACGATCGGCGTGAGCTATCAGACAGGCGACTTGACGGTGAAGGTGAACTACGTCAATTACAAGGTCGCCGGTTCGTTCGACAACCGGGTGTACGGTGCAGGAGCAAGCTATTTTGTCACACCCGCGGCGAACATCAACGCGGGCGTATGGTATACGAGCGACGGCAACGATACGTCGAACCATTCGATTCTGGCGGCAGCGGGCTTGACCTATAACCTGTCGAAAGCGACGTTGCTCTATGGGCAGGTCGGGTACGTCAATAATCACGGAAAGATGAATACGGGGCTTTCGTTACACGGGGCGCTCTTTGGCGTGCAGGGATCGACGGTTGGCGCGGACGTCGGTATCCGCCACGTGTTCTGATCGGGCGGCAGCATTGCGGCGCGGGCGAACCCCTCAAAAGACGACTTTCAGCGTCCCCTGGATGAACTGTCCCGTCGTACCGCCGCCGAACTGGCCGCGATACGTGAGCCCCAGCGACGCGTCGCGCGTCACGTGAAAGCCGAGCCCCAGTTCCACGATTGCCGCATCGCGCGCGATCGGCACGCCGGCGATATCGAACGGACCGCCGCCCGCGAATGCGAACACCGAAACCGGCACGATGTCGCCGAACGCGTGGCGCCATCCGAGCGTCGCACTCGCCGTCAGTGTCGCGCCGTTGTGCAGCACGAAGTCGATCGACTGCCTTAGCCCCAAGGTGGAGAACGTCGAATTCATGCTGCCGCCCTGTGCGCTCAGCGCTGCGGCGCCGCCTTGCTCGTTGAATCCGTCAGTGTGGACGTTCACGTACGCAAGGCTCGCAAACGGCTCCAGCATCATGCGCTGAAACGGAATCCGGTAGCCCACGTCGCCGAATACCTGGGCGGTGCGGCCGTTATAGCTGCTGCTGAGCCGGTCCTGATATCCGGTGAAGCTCGGAGTGCGAGTCGCATCGATCGAATGCCACGTGAACGCGGTGCCGAGCCGAATGCCCAGCGCGCCGAACTGCGCGCCACCGTAGAGCCCCACATGGTAGTTATCGCTGTTCGCCGACGAATTGCGATCGTCGACATGGATGCTGCCGGCGCTGTATCCGGCGAGCGCGCCCACGCGCCAGCGGCTGCCGATCGACGTATCGGCGCCGACGAGGAAGCCACCCAGGTTTTGCCGCAAGCTGGCGGCGTTGCCGTCGCTGTCCATGTTGCCCCAACCGCCGAATACGCTCGCCCACGCGACCGGCTCGCCGGCATGTCGAGCGCACTCGTCGTTGTCATTGGGCGGCGATTGCGTCAACTGCGTCGTCGCGATCGTATTCGCTCCGCTGCCCGGCAAGCAGAAGCTCTGGCGCATACGATCGATCGCGATGTCGCGCACGTAATGGCTGTCGTCGATCAGCACGGACTTGACCGACGCGTGTATCTCTCCCGAGAGTTGATCGAACGCGTACCGCGCTTCGTCTTCCGTCGCGAGCGCCGCCACTGCGCGTTTCAACACATTGTCGTCCGGCAGTTGCTGGAGGGCTCCCGCGACTGCCCGCTGATTGCGGGTGCGCGCCGCATCGACGAAGTTGCGTACGCGCACGGCCTTGAGGTAGACGTCGTTTGCGTCGTAAACATCGACGAGGTTGAAGAATGCGCCGCTGATGTCGCCCGTGAGCGTATAGGTACCGGTTACGCCGCCAGTCGCAGTGAGCACCGTATAGTTGGACGACCCCGAGTAGCTGCCGGGCATGTACTTCACCACGTCGAGCACGGCGCCGCTGGCGATGGTCGCGGGGCCATTCACACGGATGATGTCTGTCGAATAGCCGGCCGGATCGAGCTGAACCTGATAGATCGAACCACTGGCCTGCGTGAAGCCGCCATGGACGTTGAGCGCGCCGATGGAATTGCCCGGTCCGATCGTGCCGCCGCTCTGGATCAGCGTTCTGCCGACCGTGCCGTTGCCCCCGAGCGTCGCGCCGTTCTCGACGGTCACGGCCGAGTTGGCCAGTGCGCCATTCACGGCGAGTCGGCCTGCGGCCACGGTGGTCGGGCCGGTGAGCAGACTGTCGCCGGTCAGATTCAGTGAGCCCGCGCCCGTCTTCGTGAACGATCCTTTGCCGTTGATCGCGTTGATGAACGATGCATTGGATTCCTGATCGATGATCAGTGCGGCGTTGTCGGTAATCGGTCCGCTGCCGAAGCTGTTCGCAGTACCGATCAACGTGCCGCCCGAGACGACCGTTCCACCCGCATACGTGTTTGAGCCCCCTAGCGTGAGCGTGGCCGCACCGGTCTTGGCGACGCTGCCCACGCCGCTGATCGCGCCCGAGAACGTGGTGTCGACGCTGTTGTTCGCGGTCAGCACCGTGCCTGAGCCGATGCCGAGCGTCACCTCGCCTGCGCCGGTGAGGTTGTTCGCCATCTGCGAGTAGTCGCGCAGCGCGAGTGTGGCGCCGCTATTTACCGCCACGGAAGAACTGGAGGCGAATGCATTGGCAACGGCCGTCGCGAGCGTGCCGCCATTGACGATCGTCGCGCCCGTATAGGTGTTCTGTGCCGAGAGCATCAGCGTGCCCGCGCCCGCCTTGGTGAGGCTCGCGCCGTCCCAGCCCGTCGCCGATGCCGGGCGGTCGCCCAACGGCACATCGACGTTGAAGCTATCCGAGACGCCGGCCAGCGTGAACGTGCCGTTGCCGACTGACGCGCCCGCCTGCCACGCCAGGCCAAAACCCACGTTGTATTGCAGATTGTTTGCACTCCTGCCCGAACCCGCTGCGAGCGTGAGGTAATCGACCGGGCTGGTGGCATTGCCGAGCGTGATGGAACCAAAGTCGCCCGTAATGCCGCTCGTGGTGTTGATGATGGTGAAGCGTGTGCCCGTCAACGCGCTCGCCGAGGTCGGCGCATTGGCCGAGAAGCCGGCGATGTCCAGGGTGCCGCCGAGCGCGGCCGTACTCGCGTTGATCGCGGGCGCATTCGAGCCGATCGTGACATCGAGCGTCGAGCCGGCGGCCTGAGTGAGCGCGCCGCTCGTCACCAGTTGCGCGTTGGCGCCGATGGCCGTCGTCGCGCCGCCTTGCGTCGTGTACGACGAGGCGTTGAACGCGCCGCTCTGCGCGAGCGCAAGCGTGCCTGCACCGACGGTTACGGCGCCCTGGGTCGAGCCCGCCGCCGTGAGCGTGGCCGTTCCCGCACCGGTCTTCGTGAGGCTGCCGGTACCCGAGAGCGCGTTGGCGAGCGTGCTGCTCGATGCGAAGTCCAGTTGCAGCGCGGCGCCGTTGGCAACCGCGCCGCTGCCGAGCGCGTTGCCGGACGTGGCGACTAATGTGCCCGCCGAAATCGTCGTGCCGCCCAGGTAGGTGTTCGCGCCCGAGAGCGTGAATGCGGAGGCACCCGTCTTGGTCACGCCGCCTGCGCCGCTGATCACGCCGGAGAACGTTGTATTGGCATTGCTGTTCTCGGTGAGCACGGTCGAGGTTGCGCTGCCGAGCGTGATGTTGCCCGCGCCCGAAAGATCGTTCGCCGTCTGCGAGAAGTCGTGCAGGGCGAGGGTCGCGCCGCTGTTCACGGTCACGGCGGAACTGGAGGCGAATGCGTTGGCAATGCCCGCCGCGAGCGTGCCCGCATCGACGTTCGTCGCGCCGGTATAGGTATTCAGCGCCGAGAGCGTGAGCGTACCCGCGCCCGCCTTGGTGAGGCTCGTGCCATCCCAGCCCGTGGCTGAAGCGGCTTCGTTGGTGAGCACCACGTCGACGTTGAAGGCGTCGGTGGCGTTCGTGAGTGTGAACGTGCCGTTGCCTGATGTCGCGCCCGCTGCCCACGTCAGCCCGAAGCCGGCGTTGTAATCGAGCGCGTTGGCGCTCTTTTGCGCTGCGAGTTTGAGGTAGTCGACGGGACTCGTTGCGCTGCCGAGCGACACGGTGCTGAAATCGCCGGTGATACCGCCGGTCGTGTGGATGATCGTGAACTGCGTGCCGAGCAGTGCGCTCGCCGAAGCAGGGGCGCTGGCCGAAATCCCTGTCACGTCCAGGGTTCCGCCGATCGTCGCCGTTGCCGCGGTGATGATCGGATTGTTCGAGCCGATCGTGACATCGAGCGCCGAGCCGGCGGCCTGAGCGAGCGCGCCACTTGTCACCAGTTGCGCGTTCGCGCCGATGGCCGTCGTCGCGCCGCCTTGCGTCGTGTACGACGAGGCGTTGAACGCGCCGCTCTGCGCGAGCGCAAGCGTGCCTGCACCTACTGTGACCGCGCCCTGGGTCGAGCCCGCCGCCGTGAGCGTGGCCGTTCCCGCACCGGTCTTCGTGAGGCTGCCGGTACCCGAGAGCGCGTTGGCAAGCGTGCTGCTCGATGCGAAGTCCAGTTGCAGCGCCG
>NZ_BBJJ01000039.1 GCF_000739815.1 Paraburkholderia mimosarum LMG 23256 = NBRC 106338 | reverse complement strand
CCCGCCGTTCTCGCGCACATGCGCTATCGATCAATGCTCGTGTTGCCGTTCGTCGCCCCGGCCGCCGCCTTGCGCGGGGGCATGTGCGCCCTGCCAACCCTGGCCACCTTGCGGCGGCGCAGGCCGCCCTTGCGCGGGTGCGGGTGCGGGTGCCGGCGCAGGGGCGGGGCCGGGCGCGCGCATGCCGGCCTGCGGCTGGGCAGCGGGCGGATGCGCGTAGCCCTGGGAGGGCGCGCCGGCCGGCTGGCGGCCGCCGAATTGCTGCGCTTCGGGCGCGGGAGGATGCCCTGCCTCGTGTGGACGCGGCGCGTTGTGGGGAACGTCAGACGGCGGCACATGAGCCGGTTCGCGCGGCGCTTGCGGGTTGACGGGCGCCGGCCCGCCACGCACCGGCGCGTTGGGTCCGGGCAAACGCTCCTCGCTGCGCGGCGGCATGCGGGGCTCACGTCCCGGCGCGCCGTACCATGCCGGCTGCTCAGGCGGACGCCCGCGCTCGGGATGCGGCACGTGGGCCCAGCGGTCCCGCTCGCCATACCATGGCCGGTCGCGGTAAAAGCTGCCCCAGTACGCGCCGAGCGAGAACCCGACGATCGGCAGGCCGATTGACGCCCCATAGTCGGTGAGCGGCACATAGGCGCCCTGATACGGATAGCTGAGGTAACCGGCGTAGACCCAGCCACGCACACCTGGCACGGTGATGTCGCACCACGAATAGTCGCTCACGCAGCCCATCACGGTGACGGGTACGCCGGGTCCGATCTGGGAAACGACCGGGTAGTCGCCGGAAGGACCCGCGTACAGATCCACGGGTTCGCTGGTGTAGGCCGCCGTTTGCGCGGCGGCGTGGGGCGAGACGAGCGCAAGACCGGCCAGGAGGCTCGCGCTTGCGAGCGCTAAGGCGGGCGCGCGCGGGCGCGTCCGGGGGCGCTTTGACATTGTTGCTCCCTTTTGCAGCTATTTGTTCCTGGCACTGCGCAACTTTCGTGCCGGCGATGCGTCGCAGGCCCGTGCCAATACAAATCGGTGCGAGGCGACGAGCCCTCGAACCCCGGACGCATTTTCATGCGCACCGGCAGATGCGAAAGCCGCAAAGCCCCGACATTCGGCATCGAAAAGTTCATTAAACACTATTTCCAACATCGGCGGCCCGGCAGAGCGAGGCGCGGCTCTCCATGCCCGGTGGACACTGATCGTCAGCGGCTTACCGCTGGCCCGTTGCTTCCGCCTACCCGAGGCGATACACCTTGCTCACCGTTCCCCGGAACAGGGCTTCGCGCTCATCAGCACCGGCTTGAGCCGTCAATTTCTTGAAAGCATTCCAACCGTTGCTGAATGGATAGGATCCCTTATCGACGGGAAAATTGCTCTCGAACATGCAGCGATCCGCACCGAACGCTTCGATACAGGTATGCATCCATGGCTTCCACGCGTGCGCCAGCTCATCCGATGACGGCGGACGTTCGCCCTTTTCAAACGCAAAGCCATTGATACGCATGCCGAGGCCACCAAGCTTCACATAGACATTCGGCAACTCGGCGAGTGAGCGCATCGAACGGGACCAGGCATCGAACACTTCCGCGCGCTGATTCGCATAGCTGGCGATGCGGACGACGCCGCCGCAATGGTTGACGATGAAACGCGTATCTGGAAACGCCTTTGCGAGGTCGAACAGCTCCGGCAATTGCGGAAAGAATAGCCATGCGTCGTACGACAGACCCAGCGGAGCCAGTTGCGCAATGCCCGCCCGATAGTCGGGGTCGAGCAGCAGCCCTCGCGGCGCCGCCGACAAGGGATTGACGAGTGTCTGGTCCGCGTCCCATGTAACGAGATGTCGAATGCCGCGGAACCGGCCATCGCCGGCGCGCAGTTCTGCTTCGAGCACATCGCGCACCGCCGCTCCCCGTCGAAGATCCGCGTAGCCGATCATCCCTTTTGCAACCTGCGGCTTGCCGCCTTGCAAAGGAGCCGTGACGCCAGCCACGTATTCGATTTCGCCGACGGGGCGCAGCGGCTCCGGACCCGAGGTGCGATACCGTGTCAGCGCCTGCATGAACACCGAGGCAGTGATGTTATGACCCGTGCGCACGTCCTCGAGATACTCGTCGAGAAGGTAGCTCCAGCCCGGCCGGTCGTAAAAGTGGTGATGCGCGTCGATGATCGGCATATCGGGCTCGAGCGCCGCCTCTGCACCCGAGGCGAGCCAGTCGGCACGAACGGGCAGGTAATTGTTGGTTGTACTCACGGAATGTGTTTCCTCTCCTGCAAATGCAAGGCGCGCGGTGATGGCGGGCAACAACATCGAAGTTGCGAGAGCGCCGAGAACCCCACGGCGTCGGAACGAGGGACGTGGCTCCATTCTCAATCTCCGCGACCGAAAGCGTATAGGGACAAGGTCAGCAGGGTCGTGATACCCAGCACGATCGAAAGACCCGTCATGCCGGCCGAAAACGTACCAAAACTGTCCTTGAGGTACCCCACGAGGTACGGGCCCGCAAAGCCGCCTAGCGCACCGATCGAGTTGATGAACGCCAACCCGCCGGCGGCGGCCTGTCCGGAAAGGAATCGCGCCGGGAGCGTATAGAAGATCGTCCGGCCTGCAATCGTGCCGATCAGCGCCAGCGTGATGCCGGTCATCGCCGGAACCAGTT
>NZ_BBJJ01000040.1 GCF_000739815.1 Paraburkholderia mimosarum LMG 23256 = NBRC 106338 | reverse complement strand
TTATATGGAATTGAGGGGTTTTTCTACCTTTGTTTCTTCCTTTTTGAGGCGGTGAGCCGGTCGGGTGTCGGTACCCCCTCGAGGTGCCGAAGCAGACGATCGACAGCTTCTTGGTCACCTTCGATTGCCGCGCGTTCGTCATCGGTGAGAGGAATTTCCTGCAACATCCGGATCATGCCCGTCTTCGAAGAGAGCAAGTCGGCCCGGGACGAATCCTTCGGAACGTAGAAGTCGCAACGCGCACACGCCATGCGATGTGGACATTGATCGAAGAACTCATATGAGCACAACCCGTGACCAAGGTCGTAGTATCTCCACGGCTGCTCCGTGTGCCGGTCGTCGATCGTCTGCCGGTCAATGAGTACTTCCATCATTCGCAGGTTGCGCTGGAAGTACTGTGCTTCAGAATAAGCTCTGGCCAGCTTTGTGGGCGTGAACGCGACGTAATGCTGGGTCGTTGCTGGCGACCGATGACCGAGCCACGCTTGCAGTTCGAACAGGGACATCGGTTCCCGCGCGTTAAAGAGCTGGCTCGCGATGGTCGAGCGTGCCCTGTGGCTGCTGATCTGTCCGCGAGCATCCGCGCAAGGAATACCTGCCTTCCGGCAAAGTAAGGGAATGAGATGTCGGTTCAGGTACGCGCGTGGTATCGCCCTTGCACGATACGAGAAGAGGAAGTCAATCTGCTCTCCGGTTTTAACGTCGAGCGCAGCCGGTTGTACGGGACGTACTCGCTCCCACGCTGAGATTGCTTCGCCGACGACCGAATCAATCGGTTTGGTAAATGCAGTTCCGGTCTTGTGAACCGGAACGTCAAGCATCCGGCATTGTGTACCTGGTTGCCCTATTGATGGTTCTTCACGTACACAGCCAACTCGTAGCCGTACAATCTCATCGCTACGTAGTCCGGCGAAGAGCCATACGATACTCAACGCCTGCAGCATCTCAAGCGGATAATAGCCGCCGGCGCGACGAATGCTCCCGGTCGGATGGCGGCGCCCCCTCGCGTTACCGCCGTGTCCGGGGAGATCATCGAGAGTCAGATTCAGCCCGGCCCAGAGAAGCTTGGCCCACAAGTCGTCAGCAATGGTACGGGGCGCGGGTCCTATCAATGCCTTGGTGGAGCGAGGCGTCGCAAAGGCTCGAAACGGATCAAAGCGGCGAGGAATCCATTCCCACTCCTGAAGATCAGCGAAGAAGCATCGCATCGCGCCGAGGAAAGCGTTCTTCGATCGTGCCGTTATTGGTTTGCCGAGCTTCCTGGCAACCGAGGTAGTCTTCCAGACGTAATCACCGACATGCATGCGCTCAACCGCACCAATATATTCTGCCGCCAGTTCTCGGGTCCATTGATCCGCTCGGGTGATCTCAGGATGGGAAGCTGTCAACCACCGGCCAGCCTTCAGGACCATATCCCGAAGATGGCGGCGGCTGGACGCTGTCAAGGTGCTGGTTGCCTCCCACCGTTCGATCAGGCTGACCCAGTCAGTGGCAATGCCTGAGACCCTTGCCACATAAATCGATTCCCTGTCGATTCCATTGCGCATTGAGGGTTCTTCCGCAAGTATCCCCAGTGAAGCTAGGACGCGTGCGAGCTGGAAGTACAGGGAGCTTCGATAGTTAGAGTTGTGAAAGCGTGCGCGAACGGAGGCGATGAACTCACTGGTCAGCGCTTCAAGTTCCGGTTGCTGCTGCACAAGCAGTAGTTCCGCCAACAGGCTCATCAGAGGTTTGCAAGGGCTACGATAGCCCCATGCAGCGGACACCTCCGTGACGCGTTGTAGTGTGCCTGCGAGCCGTTCCCTGCCAAAGATCTTCTCCGCCAGTGTGACCCGCTTCGCTTCCCCCAGGTCAGGAATGTCGTTAAAGCAACGCAGCAGGTACGCAACCGCAATCAAGGCGTGACGCTCGCCACCGGCGTGCGGTTTGGGAAGGTGGGCTGCGAAGAAGGCTGCCTGCGTTGTTCCAAGAACCATGTGCCATGCGGCGGCATCCCAGGCCCAGAAGGATTGGTGCCGAATTGCGCAATGCTGTAGCAGCATCAGTCTCACGCGATCGTCGTAAAGATGCGTGCCATCAACAGCCGCGAGCGCGTCGTCGATCGGCGCAAGTAGACGATCAAGGCGCGACAGTCTTCCAAGCATCGCTCCTATCTTGCGTTCGTTGGCAACGGCGAGTGGAAGGTCCTGTGTCAACACCTTCTGCTCGCTCGCGGTCAACCGGCTTCTCCGGTCATAGTTCGTGATATCAATCGGCCACGTCCATGTAGATGTGCCAGAGACAGTCGGTGCAAGGGCCGCTTTGGACGAAGCCATCATGGTCGCTCTGCTACCGGGACGCACGCGAGCGCTTCAAGACGCCACGCGTGAACATGGCGCATGGTCGTTGCAAACCGGTCCGCGAGGTCATGCCCTGACAGATGCACGTATTGCCGCGTCGTTTCCAGATTCTGGTGACCAGCGAATCGGGCAATCTCATGCAGTTGCCAGCCCGCGCGAGCAAGATCCGTTAAACAAAGATGACGCAATGTATGCGTTGAAAACGCCGGAACGCCAGCGCGAATCGCGATAGAACGAACTACCTTCGACCATGTCCACATGCTGATTGGGGCGGCGTAGTTGCGTGGCGATTCCGAGAGAAATAGTTCGGTGCCATCGCCGCCCACGCTTCGTCGGTGTCGAAGGTAATCGCGGAGCAGTTCGCCGGATGTCGCAGAATATGGCACCACGCGTTCTCGATGCCCCTTGGTCGTCTCCGCCCTGATGCGCAGCAGCCGGTAGGCGGGATCGATATCGCCGCTCCGAAGCTGGCACAGCTCCTCCCGACGAAGTGCCGCGTCATAGGCAAGCGCCAGCATGCATCTATTACGCTTCGGTTCGTTGCGGACCACGGCCAGCAGGGCCACCCACTGCGCCTCTGTTGGAATCCACGGCAGCTTGTGAAACTTCTGGATGAGGCCTCGCTCACGACGCGCTCCGAAGCGACGGGATGCCGTATAGCGGCCGCGGCTTACCGGATTGGTTCTGACGAGCCCCTCATCGACAAGAAACTCGAATAGCAGTCGGACGGCGGTGAGCCGCTGCTGCAGCGTTGCGTTTGACAGGAAACCGCCCGAGTCGATGCGCACCACATTCGCATTTACTCGCCTTGGCTGCGTCCTCAGTTCGCCGACATACTGGGCGATAGTCTCGCGTGACACGCTGCGCAGATCAACGGAGCGGCTCACGGCAAAGCGAAGGAAGCCTTCGGTAGCGTACATGTAGGCCTTGATCGTATTCCTGGCCAGGCCGAGCATCACGCAACTCTCTATCCAGCGGCGAGCGCAAGAGTTCGAGGCGATGAGTGGATACCGTTCCCAGACCAGTTCGACGACCGCACTGTCTGAAGCCATGAATTGCTCCTCGCGAAGCGGATGCTTGCTCGTCAGTAAACGACGTTTCAAAACAAGCGCCCGAAACCGACATCGCCTTCGGCACGGGTTACCCACCGGGCCGCTCGCCTCTTGCTTTAGAGAAGCGGGCGGCGGCCCCGTGGATAACCCTGCGAAATCCGTATCTACCTCGCACACCAACCGACAGAAAAGCGGGTCTACCGTAACACAGGTTCCATTCCAAATAACTTATAGCAACTTGCCGTTCACGCAATGGGCCTCGGCGTTCGCCGACGACCAGACGCTGACGGCAGCGATGCTCGACAGGCTGTTGCACCACGCGCACATCGTGCAAATCAGCGGCGAGAGTTACCGCTTGAAGGACAAGCGGAAAGCAGGACAAACGAGCACGCGGGCGGGCGCGAAGGCAGCCGCGTGATTAGGACCCGGGTGGGTCAGTTTTACTTCGGCGCATCGTCGAAAAATGGGGGTGCGGACGAAAACTTGGACTACCTGGAGGTAGTTCATGTACTCGTATGAAGAGCGTCTTCGAGCGGTTCGGCTTTATCTAAAGCTGGGAAAGCGCCTCGGGGCGACCATCAGACAGCTGGGTTACCCGACAAAGAATTCTCTCAAAGCTTGGCATCGCGAATACGAACAGTGCGATGATCTACGGGCTGGCTATGTCCGTTCGAGGCCACGGTACTCGGCTGAGCAGAAGAAGGTTGCCGTCGATCATTATTTGAGCCATGACCGCTGTGCTGCCGCAACCTTAAGGGCTTTGGGCTATCCGAGTCGCGAGACGCTTGCCGCCTGGCTCGAAGAACTGTGCCCTGAAATCGGAAAGCGTACTGTTGGCAGAGCAGTTGGTAGCGTTCCAAAATCACATAAAGTGAAGCAGGCGGCAGTCATCGAGCTGTGCACCAGAGAGCAAAGCGCGCGCGTGGTGGCCGAGAGAACAGGCGTAAGTAGGCCGACGCTGTATAACTGGAAGAACCAGTTACTCGGTCGAGAGGTTCCTGCATCGATGAAACGCAAAAAGAAGCCAGCGCCGGACCATGAACGTGCGGAACTGGAACAACAGGTCGAATCGCTTCGACGCGACATCCGGCAGTTGCAGCTAGAGCACGATATCCTGAAGAAGGCGAACGAACTGATAAAAAAAGGAATGGGCGTCGACCCGCAACTCCTGAGCAATCGGGAGAAGACGATGCTGGTTGATGCCCTGAAACAGACCTATGCGTTGCCGGAGCTGTTAGCCGCCATGGGGCTTGCCCGCAGTTCCTATTTCTATCACCGTGCACGTCTGTTGGTTGCTGACAGGCATGCTGGCGCGCGTCGCGTCATCGCGGACATCTTCGAACTCAATCACCGTTGCTACGGATATCGCAGAATCCGCGCAGCATTGGGCAGGCAGCAAATCTTCATCTCGGAGAAGGTAGTGCGACGTTTGATGCGACAGGAAGGTCTGGCCGCTGCCACGACCAGGCGACGTCGCTACGGCTCCTATCGCGGAGAAATAAGCCCCGCGCCGGAGAACATCATCAATCGTGACTTCTGTGCCGCCGCTCCAAATCAGAAATGGCTCACCGACATTACCGAATTCCAGATCCCGGACGGCAAGGTATATCTGTCGCCGGTAATCGACTGCTTCGACGGTCTCGTAGTGAGCTGGTCAATCGGCAGGCGCCCAGATGCCGAACTCGTCAATACCATGCTGGATTCGGCGATTGAGTCGGTGGCCGGCTGCGAGCAGCGGCCCGTGGTTCACTCCGATCGCGGCGCGCACTATCGCTGGCCAGGATGGCTCGCACGGATGCAGGATGCCAGGCTGATTCGTTCGATGTCGCGCAAAGGATGTTCGCCGGATAATGCAGCCTGCGAAGGTTTCTTCGGGCGCCTCAAGACGGAGTTATTCTATCCTCGTGACTGGCGGGCCACGACCGTTGATCAATTCATCGAAGTCGTTGACTCGTACATCCGCTGGTACAACGCAAAGCGGATCAAGGTCTCGCTCGGCTTCCTGAGCCCGGTCGAATACCGGCAGAGTCTTGGAATTGCGGCATAAATCAGTCCAGGAATTTGGCCGCACCCCCAATGGGTCAGATTTAAATCGGCGTTGACAAATTCTCAGAGCGTCTGAATCGTCGTCCCTAATCATGGCGTGAAAGGCAGTTGCTTCCATTCGGCGCCTGTGCGTCGGTACAAGTGAGGGAGCAGCCGATGGTCGCAATCCCCGGACCGCTCTACGACGTGCCGAAGCTCCACTAGCCCTTGTGCGGAAGATGAGTCGCAGAATGCGAGGAGGTCACGCGCTGGAGCAACCGAAACAAAACCCTGCGGGGCGAGATGGGCATACCAGTCATTCCACATGGCATCAAGCGTGAGAAGACTCGCCTCGAAGTTGCCTCCCATGAGTGCAACATATATCGAACCGTACTCGCGAACAGCCAGCTTTTCTTCCGCAAGAGCTTGCAAATTTGAAACGGCCATTGAATGAAGCTGGTCAACCGAGACACCTTCCTGTTCCAGATGCCGGTGCTGAACAAAGGCCAAATGGTCAGCTGTATCCGCGACGTACGAAACCATTAGGTCGTCGATGAAGGGACGGAGAACAGGCGAGTCCTCCCGTGACAGCGATATTGCTGGCGTTGATTCTTGCACCGCGGGCTTCAAGTAAGCGATGGCGCGGGCACAGCTGCCGCCTTCTGTCGCAGTCATAGAGCGATATTCAATCAATCCAAAAATACGGCTAGAACCGTAGAACCATCCTTGGCGGATTGTCGACGATTCGCGTCGCGATGTCGAACGGCCGCTTCTGGCCGGCCAGCGCCCGACGATCAAGTGTGGCGATCGCGCGCAACATCAATGGCTGTTTCCAGGGATGAAACGGCCTTGTCGGTCGCGCCAGATCAATGGGCGCTCGCTGTCCAGCGTGTGCTCGCGAGGACCACCGTCCAACACTGGTTCTCGCTGCGACTCAATCTGAGCGCCCTGGTTCTACGGTTCCATTCGCACGAGGGAGTGTGACTGAAAAGTTGGTTTCCGTCTCATCGGACCGCGCTTCGATGACTCCATGGTGGGCCTTGGCGATTTCGCTTGCAATATACAGTCCCAGTCCGAGATTACCCGCCGTCTCGTGTACGCCCTGACGGTCTGCCCCCCGCGTCAGGGGATTGAAGATCTGCGCCAGCACGGTGCTCTCAATGGCAGGTCCGCGATTGTTGACGTCGAACCGGACATGCGATACGTCGCCAGTCACAGTCACGCGCACGGGAGTATCCTGCGCTCCATACTTGATGGCGTTGAAAACCAGGTTTCCAAGCAATTGCTGCAGGCGCCGGCCGTCCCAGACCCCCTGCGGATCACCGCTCACGTGTAGCTCAATCTGCCTGTCAGGAAAAATTGCACGCAACTCATCCACCTCCTCAGCAAAGACATCCGCCAGATTGATGCTCGAGGGGATCACCTTAATGCCCAAGCCCAGGTTGGTTCGGTTGAAATCGGTCAGGTCATCAAGCAACGCCTGGATCCGCGCTCCGCTCCGTATCAGGCGGGCGGCGGCGACCGAAACGCGCTCCCCGTCATTCAGTCTCGCCAGATACGAAGCAGTCACCAGAATCGCCTGAAGAGGGCCTCGCATGTCGTGTCCCAACATGCCAAGCAGAAGGTTACGGCTCTGGTCCACCTGTGCACTGAAAAAGCCGACCGATTCGGCAATCGCCTGATCGATCGCTTCGTTAAAACGAACGACGTCGTCCAAATCAGGCGCTTCGGGGGCGCAGTCGTCCATCCACAAGCGCAGTACGCTTGCGCGCAGGGCGCGATATTCGGCGGCAAGTTGGTTGATTTTGAAACCGGCCCGGGCTCTCAACACCGCATGCGTTTGCGCGGCTGTTTCGGTCGCGTCGATCGGATTGGAGCTGCGCCCCAAGGATTTTTCGCGTTGAGCTTCCCTGGTCTGCGAGGTCCGCAGGTCCTGTACTACCGCGAGAAGGATGGACTGCGCGTGGTCACGTAATGCCAGCGATTCCATGTTTTCCGCCGCCGGCAGGAGGGTTGCGGCGAACGCCTCCCATTGCTCCAGGATCGGCTCCATGTCTCGTAGGATAAAGTCGGCAAGGCGCATGAAGGCATCTCCGAACAGGAAACGGGGCCTTAAGGGCCGGCAGCGTACAGATCTTACGCGCACTTCGCGCGAACGCCGATCGGAACAAACCCCGCTGAGGGCGACCGTTTCGGCACGCACGTTTCCCGCCATCGCTCCCTGCTACAACGGGAACAGCTAATGCGCTCCTTCCTTTTCACCCGATTGAAGGCATGGATCGAACATGGTGCCCCCCCCCCCGCCACCCGCTGGACACCGCGCACTCTCTCTCGAAAACAGTCGAGCCGCCCGCGTCGGCTGCTTGTCGTCGACGATGAGCAGGCAGGGGCTGAAGCGATCGTCGCGTCGCTTTCCATGTCGGGGTATGAGGTTCAATTCGTCCTGAGCGGGCAGGCCGCCATGCACATCCTCGCTGCCTGGACGCCTGAGATCGCAGTGCTGGACATCAACATGCCAGGCATGGACGGATTTGCAGTCGCACGGCAGTTGCGCCACGACAAGCGGACGCAGCATATCGCCATTGTAGCTTTTACCGCCCAGGACGAAGTCGCCGTGCGGGCTGCGGGGATCGCGGCCGGGTTTGACGGGTACTGCCAAAAGGGCGCAGCCTCCGATTCACTGCTGCGTCTACTCGAACAGATTGCCGAAATGCCACGCTGAAGAAATTCCCGGTGCTCCGCAATCCCCAATGCGCAAGGCGCGGGACGAACAGGCGCACAAAAGGTGGTTGAACTGAGTGCAACGGAATTTGAAATGTCAACCGCGAAACTCGGTCAAATGGCCGAAATTGGCCGTCTGTTGCCGCAGGCCTACTCGGTTCCGTCAATCGCCGATGCAGCGAGCACAGAGTCTTTATACATACTTGCGTCGAAAACGAACGGTCCTAACGCCTCAACAGTCATCAAGTCAGATTCGCTTGTCTGGTAGGCGAAGCTTTCCCATCTGTAGGATTCGAGTTCGCGCCGCACAAGAACCGAATATGCACCGCATGCGACGTCGCCGCACTCTGGACAGATTTTTTTTTCGCAAACACCCTGCTCGGCGAAATTGGCGGAAGGCAGCCAGAGTCGAACTGACCCGGGAGCGGCTGACGCCCCCAACCGGATTTGAAGCCCGGCCGTACCACCGGATACGAATGCCTTCCTTCGTCAAACCCTGCTTCAGTTGCAACTGAAAATACAGGCACATGCCGATGTGCCTACAACCATTCGCGCATTCGGCTATCGAGCCGCAGCAGATGGGTGTCACGCTGGAAGCGAGTATATCCAACGCGATCGAAGAACTCCAGAATCTGGATCGCGCGCTTGCGGCCCAACTGCGTGACGTCGCGAAATGCCGCGGCGCTCACAGCGCCGCCCTGTTCGATAGCAACCTGCGCGACGACACGCGCGAGCATTTGCACCACGTCGCGATCGTAAAAGAGATCGCGCACGACCTGGTACACCCTGCCGAGCCGGGCGAGCTTACGCAACAAGGCACGCACCTTCTCTTCGGGTTGCCGCGTTTCGCGCGCAAGGTCGCGCACCCAGGGGGGATCGAAGCGCCCCTGCGCAATCAACGGCGTGAGAAGCGCAGCCAGCGCTTCCTCGCCGGCGTCGAGCGTCACCGCATGCGAAGGCAGATGCAGCCACGGCCCACTGCGCGCCACCCTCCCCTCTGCCGCGAGCGACTCGATCGCGGCGCGCCACACGGCGTCACTCACGAGCGGTGCCGCCATGCGCCGCAAGCGCGCTGAATCGGGCCCCTGTTCATCGGGCGAGCGAGCATGAAATTCGGCGAGCGCTTCGACAACGCGCTCCTTGAGCCGCGTCCAGTGCGCGTGTGCAATCACCGCGCCTTCATCGTCGCGCCCTTGCGGCGCGATGGGTATCGCATTCGCGGGCAGTTCGAGTGTGGCATCGTCGTAGCCCGTCAATTGCATCAACGTCGCGCGCGAAATGCCGCGCGGCGCTTCTCCGATCAGCGGCGCAAGACTCGCTTCGTCGAGCCACGCGCGCAACGCGTCGAGCCATGCGCGCCGTTCAGGCGTTCTGCGCCGCCGCGATGGTCCGAACGGATCGAGCACGCGCCCTCCGCCCACGGTGCGAGTCGCCTGCGCATTGCGGACGATGAAACGGTCTCCCGGCAACGCGTGCAACGGCGCATCGAAGACGAGCTGCACGCGCGCAGCCGCACCGGGCGCAAGCGTCTCGCCTTCGAGCAACGCAACGTTCGCAACGCGGTGCGTGGTGCCGAGGTGCACATGAAGCGGCGACCAGTGCTGCAGTGTGATGCCTGCATCGCCGAGCAGTTGCAGTTCGACGTCGAGGCGCACAGCAGGCTCGGCCAGGCGCGCGTCGACAATCCAGTCGCCACGCGCGATCTTCTCCTTGTCGACGCCGGTAACGTTGAGTGCGCAACGTTCTCCCGCGCGCCCCGTTTGGACCGCGCGATTCTGCGCATGAAGTCCGCGCACGCGCACCGGTGCGCCAGCCGGCGCGAGCACGAGCGTGTCGCCCGTTTGCACCTGTCCGGCGAATACGGTGCCCGTCACCACCGTTCCCTGGCCGGTCAACGTGAACACGCGATCGACGGCGAGGCGAAAGAGGCCATCGTCACGGCGCGCCCGCCATGCGGCGGCGCGCTCGTGCAGCCAGGCGTCGAGGCACGCCACGCCTGCGTCGTTGGATTGCGTCGCGCGGGTTTCGAAAATCGGTGCGTCCGCAAGCGTCGTTTTCGCGAGCCACGCGGCGATTTCCGCACGCACTGTTCCCAGCCTCGCCGCATCCACGCGATCGACCTTCGTGAGCGCGATGGCGCCCTGCCGCACACCCAGCAACTGCAAAATGGCGAGATGCTCGCGTGTTTGCGGCATGACCCCGTCGTCGGCGGCGATCACGAGCAAGGCGAAGTCGATGCCGCACGCACCCGCCGCCATCGTGTGCACGAGCTTTTCATGACCCGGCACGTCGATGAAGCCGAGCACGTCGCCGTTGGCGAGCGGCAAGTAGGCGTAGCCGAGCTCGATCGAAATGCCGCGCGCCTTCTCTTCTTTCAGGCGGTCGGTGTCCACGCCGGTCAGCGCGCGGACCAGCGTGGTCTTGCCGTGATCGATATGCCCCGCCGTACCGACGATCACAGACGCAGCTCCGTGAGTTGAGCGACGAACGCCGGCTCATCCGCGCTCTCGAGGCAACGCAGGTCCATACGCAAGGCGTCGTCGGCAATGCGGCCGATCACCGGTCGCGGCAGGCTGTATAAAGCGCGCTCGAGTTTGAGCAGCGCGCGGCCGCTGCCGCCCTTGCCGGCATGGCGCACGACGAGCCCGCTGCTCGGCAGCACGTCAACGGGCAACGCGCCACTGCCGATCTGGCTGAACATCGGCTCGATGTTCGCGGCATACGTTTCGCCCAATGCGCGCTGCAACGGCGACAGCACGCGCTGCGCGGCCTCCTGTATTTCCATCGCGGGACGCGTGAGAAGGCGCAATGTCGTAAGCCGCTCCTGCAGAAATTCAGGCGCCCGATAGAGGCGCAGCACGGGTTCGAGCGCCGCGAGCGTGAGCTTGCCCACACGAAGCGCACGCTTGAGCGGATGCTTCTTGATCTTCGCGATCATGTCCTTGCGCCCGACGATCAGCCCGGCTTGCGGGCCGCCCAGCAGCTTGTCGCCGCTGAATGTCACGAGGTCCGCGCCCGCTTCGATGGTCGCGCGCACCGTGGGCTCCGCGGGCAACCCCCACTGCGCGAGATCGACGAGTGTTCCGCTGCCGAGATCGACCGCAACGGGCAGGCCATGACGGCGCGCGAGCGGCGCGAGTTCATCGAGTCCGACGCTTTTCGTGAAGCCGCTGATCGCGTAGTTACTGCAATGCACCTTCATCAGCAGCGCCGTGCGTGGATTGATCGCCGCTTCGTAGTCCTTGAGATGCGTCCGGTTGGTCGTGCCGATTTCGCGCAGCCGCGCACCCGCGCGGCTCATGATGTCGGGTATGCGAAACGCCCCGCCGATCTCGACCAGTTCGCCGCGCGACACGACGACTTCCTTACGCGTGGCGAGCGCACTCAGCAGCAACAGCACCGCCGCCGCGTTGTTGTTCACGACGGTTGCGGCTTCCGCACCGGTCAGCTCGCAGATCAGCGCATCGATCAGGTCGTCGCGGTCGCCGCGCTTGCCGCTCGCCAGATCGAATTCGAGATTCGCGGGTTGTGTGAGCGCCTGCACCACGGCCTTGACTGCCTCGTCGGGAAGCAGCGCGCGGCCGAGATTCGTGTGCAGCACCGTGCCCGTCAGATTGAATACGGGGCGCAGACGGCTTTGCGCGCGATCGGCCAGGCGCTGGGCGGCGGCCGCGATCACGCGCTCCAGCGCAAATGGTTCGATGTCCTTGTTTTCATGCTCGAAGGTCCCGGCCTGCACATCGCGGCGCCAGGCGTCCTGAGCGGCGCGTATCGCATCGAGCACCTGGGTGCGCCCGTACTGCGCGATCAGCGGTTGCGCGTGGGCCGAGGCAATCACGCGCTCGACCGCCGGCATCTTTGCGAGCAGCGTGTTGAGCGCCCGCGCATCGTGCTCCGTTGCTCGTCCCACGGTTTCACTCATGGCGCGCGCGGCTCCTTACTGGTCACGTGGCACTTCGGGCCACAACAACGGATTCGGGCTCGCGCGGCGGTAACCCGCTTCGCTCATCAGCAGATCGAGCGTGAGGCTCGCCAGGTCGTCGGCAAGCGGCTCGAAGTCGAGATCCTTCTCCTGATAGCCGATCTTGCGGTATGTATGGCACTCGTCACACGATTCGGCCTTGAGTGCGGGATTGCCGCCTTCGATGCCGTGATACGCAATGCCCTTGGTCGAATCGCAGTTCGTGCACTTCACGCGCACGACGTGGGCCTCGGTGCCGCACAGGCCGCATTGCGCGTAGCGATAGCCCTGATACGCGCCGCCGATGCGCACGATGCTGGCCACGGGCGGCGAGCCGCACACGGGGCACACGCCGGGCGCATCGACGTAGGGCACGTCCCGCGCGTCGATGCGGCTTGCCAGGTCGGTCCACACCACCTGCAGCGCGGCCATGATGAACGGCGCGGTGGCGGGCGCGATTTCGGTGTAGCGCTGTGCGAGGATCGCATCGGCCTGGGCGTCGAGCTGCGCCTGGTCCATGGCGCGCAATGCGTCGAGCACGTTTGCGAGCGCGGGCGTGACGGCGCCGGCAGCTTCGATGCGATCGGCGAGGCGGTACAGCACCTCGCGCCATTGCGGATCACGCTCGCCACCAAGCGCCGGTAGGATCGGCATCGAATGGCGTTGCGCGCTTTCGATCGATTCGCGGACGGGCAACGCAGTGTTCGCGTGTTCGAGCGCTTGCTGCTGCGCGTCGACGAGCACTGCCATCAGCCGCACATAGCCACCGATCGGATTGTGGTCAGCGAGGTGCCGAAGCCGCGCGGCGCGCGTGCTGAAAAAGGCGGAACGCTCGGGCAGGCGGATGCGCGGTATGGCCGAGGGATCGAGCGTCTCTATCTGCTGCGGGTCGAGAATGCGTTGTGTCACGACGGCCTGCTCCAGAACGGCTTCACAAATAGAAAACCGCCGTGCCCTCGCGGGCGCCGGCGGTTTGCCGCTCGCGCCGCCGCTGCCTTTGCCGCACGGCCCGGCAGACGGCGCGCAGCCTGTGCGTTACTTGATGCTCTCGCGGAACCAGCGCGGATGATGCTTTCGGGCCCAGCCCCAGGTCACGTAACCGCGTGTCATCGCGCCGATCGATCCCTTCACCCACAAGGCAGCATAAATGTGGATGATGATGCCGCAGATCAGCACGAAAGCCGTTATCGCATGCACCAGCGAGGAGAGCCGGATGATCTCGATCGGGAAATACAACGAGAAATATCGCCGCCAGATCACAATGCCGCTCAAGAGCAACAGCACGAGGCAAACCACCATCACAAAGAATAACAGCTTCTGTCCCGCATTGTAGCGGCCGATTTCGGGCAGTCTGTCTTCACGGTTGTTGAGCACGTCGCCCATCTGCTTCATCCACTGGATGTCGTCGCGATCCAGATAGTTGTGATGCCAGAAACGCAGCGCGAGGATCAGGAACGACACGAACATCACTACGCCGATGAACGGATGCAAAATGCGCGTCCACTGCCCGCCGCCGAGCACCGCATAAAGGAAGGACATGGACGGATGGAACATCGCGAGGCCCGAGAGCGCGAGCAGGATGAAGCTGAGCGCCGTGATCCAGTGATTGCTGCGCTCGTTGGGCGTATAGCGCTCGATCAATTGCGGTTCATCGTCTTTCATCGCTGCGCTCCTCGGGTGATTCGCCACGCATGCGCCGCGCCTCGTCACGCGCCGCGGCTTCATCCTCGTCCGTCACTTCGTTCGGGCCGACCCGCGTGTAATGGAAGAAGCCGGCCAGCGCCGTGAGCGCCATGATGCCTAGCGCAATCGGCTTGGCCGCGCCCTTCCACAGCCGCACCATCGGACTAATGCGCGGGTTTTCGGGCAGGCCGTGATAGAGCGAGGGCTGGTCCGCGTGATGCAGTACGTACATCACGTGCGTGCCGCTCACGCCAGGCGGATCGTAGAGCCCGGCGTTCTGGAAGCCGCGCTCCTTGAGATCGACGATGCGCTCGGCCGCATGCTGCTTCATGTCTTCCTTCGTGCCGAACACGATCGCGCCAGTCGGGCAGGTCTTCACGCAAGCGGGTTCCTGCCCCACGGCCACGCGGTCCGAACAGAGCGTGCATTTGTAGACGCGGCGGTCCTTCCGCGAAAGACGCGGAATATCGAACGGGCACCCCGCAATGCAAAAACCGCAGCCAATGCAGTTTTCCTGATGGAAATCCACGATGCCGTTCGTGTACTGCACGATCGCGCCCGGCGAGGGACACGCCTTCAGGCAGCCCGGATCTTCGCAATGCATGCAGCCGTCCTTGCGGATCAGCCATTCGAGGTTGCCGTCCGGATTCTCCCGTTCGGCGAACCGCATCACGGTCCACGAGTGCTCGGTGAGATCGTGCGGGTTGTCGTAGACGCCCGTATTGAAGCCGATTTCGTCGCGCAGCTCGTTCCACTCCATGCACGCGGTTTGACACGCCTTGCAGCCGATGCACTTGGTCACGTCGATGAGCTTCGCGACCGTGCCGGTAGCCGGCTCGCGCACGCCAGGCGACGGCGTGGTCGTGGCGGACACGCGCTTGATGTCGAGTGATTGCAATGCCATGGTTCGCGTCCCCCTATGCCTTTTCGACCTTCACGAGGAACGATTTGAACTCGGGCGTCTGCGAGTTCCCGTCGCCAACGGGAGGCGTGAGCGTATTCGTCAGATAGCCCGGATGCGTGAGCCCCTTGAAGCCCCAGTGAAGCGGCACGCCGACCGTGTGCACGGTCTTGCCGTCGATGTTGAGCGGCCGGATGCGCTTGGTCACTACCGCCACCGCGATCAGGTAGCCGCGATTGCTCGTCACCCTCACGCGGTCGCCCGCCACCACGCCCACCTCCTTCGCCAGCACTTCGCCGATCTCGACGAACTGCTGCGGCTGGATGATCGCGTTCAGGCGGGCGTGCTTCGTCCAGAAGTGGAAATGCTCGGTGAGGCGGTACGTGGTCGCGACATGCGGGAACTGCTGCGCAGTCCCGAACGTCTTGCGGTCGTCGGGGAACACGCGCGCGGCCGGATTGTTGGTGGCGAGCGGGTTGTTCGGGTGGAACGGGTTATACCCGAGCGGGTTCTCGAACGGTTCGTAATGCTCGGGGAACGGTCCTTCGTTCATGCCGTCGCGCGCGAAGAAGCGTGCCACGCCCTCCGGATTCATGATGAACGGGCCCATGCCTTGGTCCGGTGCTTCGTCGATCTTGAAGTCGGGCACGTCCGGGCCGGTCCACGCGCTGCCGTTCCACGCAATCAGCTTGCGGGAAGGATCGAAGGGCTTGCCCGCCGCATCGCACGACGCACGGTTGTAAAGCACCCGGCGATTGGACGGCCAGGCCCAGGCCCAGTTGAGCGTCTGGCCAATGCCCGTGGGGTCCGAGTTGTCGCGCCGGCCCATGAGGTTGCCCGCCTGGGTCCACGCGCCGCAGAAGATCCAGCAGCCGCTCGCGGTCGTCCCGTCGTCCTTGAGCTGCGCGAAGCCCGAAAGCTGCTCGCCCTTCTTCACGAGCACCTTCGTGGCGTCCTTCGGGTCGGTCTGGTCGGCGAGCGCCTTGCCGTTGTACTCGCGCGCGATTTCTTCCGGGGCGGGGCTCGCCGGATCCGAATAGGGCCAGTCGAGCTTGACGATCGGGTCGGGCAGCTTGCCGCCGTCCTTCCGGTACGCCTCGCGTATGCGCAGGAACAAGCCCGACATGATTTCGAGGTCGCTCCTCGCTTCGCCCGGCGGCTCCGCGCCCTTCCAGTGCCACTGCAGCACGCGGCTCGAACTCACGAGCGAGCCGTTTTCCTCGGCAAAGCAAGTGGTGGGCAGGCGGAACACCTCGGTCTGGATCGAAGCCGTATCGACATCGTTGAAGTCGCCATACTTCTTCCAGAACTCGGAAGTTTCGATGGCGAGCGGGTCCATGATCACGAGCCACTTGAGCTTGCTGAGCGCCGAGACGGTCTTGGCCTTGTTCGGCGAGGACGCGAGGACGTTGAAGCCCTGGCAGATGTAGCCGTTGATCTTGCCTTGATTCATCAGCTCGATCGTTTGCAGCAGGTCGTACGGCTTATCGAGCTTGGGCAGCCAGTCATAGCCCCAGTTGTTGTCCTTCGTGGCCGCGTCGCCCCACCACGACTTCATGAAGCTCACGAAGAACGCGCCGTAGCGCTGCCAGTAGCTGAGCTGGTTGGCCCGCATCGGCTGCGCTGCGCGCTTCTTGATGTAGTCGTCGTAGTCCTGCTCGGCCTCGAACGGCAGCGTCATGTAGCCCGTGAGCAGATTCGACATCAGCCCGAGATCGGTGAGGCCCTGGATGTTCGAGTGGCCGCGCAGCGCGTTCATGCCGCCGCCCGCAATGCCGATGTTGCCCAGCAGCAGTTGCACCATCGCGCCGGTGCGGATGTTCTGCGAGCCGGTCGAGTGATGGGTCCAGCCGAGCGCGTACAAGATCGTGCCCGCGCGGCCCGGCTCGGCCGTGCTTGCAAGCATTTCGCACACCTTGAGGAATTTGTCCTTCGGCGTGCCGCACACCTTCTCGACCATTTCGGGCGTATAGCGCGAGTAATGCTGCTTGAGCAACTGGTACACGCAGCGCGGGTCCTGCAGCGTGTCGTCGGTCTTCACGAAGCCGTCGTCGCCGATCTCGTAGTTCCACGACGACTTGTCCGGGTACGCGTGTTTCTGCGGGTCGTAGCCGGAAAAGATGCCGTCGTTGAACGCGTAGTCTTCGCGCACGATGAACGTGAAGTCGGTGTAGTTCTTCACGTACTCGTGCTGGATCTTGTCGTTCGTGAGCAAATAGTTGATCACGGCGCCAAGGAACGCGATGTCAGTGCCAGTGCGGATCGGCGCGTAGAAGTCCGCGACCGATGCCGTGCGCGTGAAGCGCGGATCCACCACGATGAGCCGCGCCTTGCGGTGCGCCTTCGCCTCCGTGACCCACTTGAAGCCGCACGGGTGCGCCTCGGCCGCATTGCCGCCCATCACCAGAATCACGTCCGCATTGCGAATGTCGACCCAATGGTTCGTCATCGCACCACGGCCAAACGTCGGGGCAAGACCTGCCACCGTCGGGCCGTGTCAGACACGCGCCTGGTTGTCGAATGCGAGCAGGCCCATGCTGCGGGCCACTTTATGCGTGAGATAGCCGACTTCGTTGCTGCTCGCCGATGCGGCCAGCATACCCGTGGTCAACCAGCGGTTCACGGTCTTGCCGTCGGCGGTCTTCTCGACGAAGTTTGCGTCGCGATCTTGCTTCATCAGCTTCGCGATACGGTCGAGCGCCTCGTCCCACGAAATGCGCTTCCATTCGTTCGAGCCGGCCGCCCGGTACTCAGGATACTTCAGGCGGCTCTCGCTATGAATAAAATCGATCAGGCTCGCGCCCTTCGGGCACAGCGTGCCGCGATTGACGGGGTGATCGGGATCGCCCTCGATATGGATGATGCTCGCCGTCGCGTTCTTCGCGCCATCGCCGAGACCGTACATGAGAATCCCGCAACCGACCGAGCAGTACGGACAGGTATTGCGGGTTTCAGTGGTGCGCGCCAGTCTGTATTGTCGGACTTCGGCAAGCGCGTTGTCGGGTGCGAAACCCATCAACGCGAGGCTGGAACCCGCCAGCGACGTTGCCGTGACCTTGAGGAACTGACGCCGGGACATTTGCAGCATGATTCGTCCTCGGCTTCTGGTTGTGGGTTTTTTAAGTATATGACGTTTTGGGAGACGGATCGCGCAGGATGCCGGCAAGCTTGAGGGTGCGCAACCCGATGTACCGGCGACCTGGCCCGGGAACCGTGCTTGCTAATATTAGACGGACAAACCAGCCATCCCTTAACGCAACGAAGCCACCGCGGGGCGCGCCATCATGTCAACGCTTTCCACCGAAAGACTGCAGTCCGCCGCGCGCAAGGAAGCGTCGTGGGTGGTCGGCGCGCTGCGCCAGTTCATCGCCAACCGCTGCCCGTCCCTTGCGGCGAGCATTGCGTTCTACTCGGCATTTTCACTGGCGCCTACCCTGGTAATGGTGATCGCGGTGGCGGGCTGGTTCTTTGGCGACGCCACCGCGCGCGGCGAGTTGTTCGGCCAGGTCCAGAAGGTGCTGGGCGACGACGCAGCAGCGGCCGTCACCACCATCGTGCAGCACGCGCACCGCGCCGGCAGCACGGGCGGCGTCGCCGCGATCGTCTCGCTGGCACTGCTCGTGATTGGCGCGTCCGCAACGTTTTCATCGCTCCATTCCGCCCTGAACATCGTCTGGCCACCCGACGCGGCGCGCACCTCCAGCGTGATGGCGCTGGTGCGCGTGCGGCTCGTTTCATTCGGCCTCGTGCTGGGTGTGGCGTTCCTGCTGATCGTTTCGCTCGTGCTCGACACGGCGATCATTTTTGCGGGCCAATGGCTCTGGGGCAACTCGCCGTTCGTGATCATCGGCAACCTGCTGCAACTCACCGTGGGGCTCGCCGTGCTGGCCGTGGCGTTCGCCGCGCTGCTGCGCTTCCTGCCCGACGCCAGCGTGCAGTGGCGCGACGCGATGGTGGGCGGCGCCGTCGCGGCCGTGCTGTTCACGGCGGGCAAGAAACTCTTCGCGCTCTATCTCGCGCACGCAGGCATGGCGACGGCATTCGGCGCCGCCGGCTCGCTGGCGGTGCTGCTCATGTGGCTGTATTTTTCGGCGGCGGTGCTGCTGCTGGGCGCGGAGTTCTCGGCGGCGCGCGCACGGATTCACGACCCGCGCGGCGCGTGGGGTTTCCTGACGGAAACGCCGCCCGGCAGCCGCGCCAAGCTCGCTTCGGTCCTCGCTGCCTCGACCATTGGCCAGCGGCAAGATGGGGCGCGGGTGAGCAGTGATCCGGCAACGTCGCCGGCACCGGCCGTGCCGATCGGAAGCCATGCCGCGTCCAGAATGGCCGGGACGCGTCGCCCTGCCGCCGTCGTTTCAGCAGACAAATCGACACTATCGGAAACGCGGCTTTCCTCAGTCGGGCGCGCAAGCGCGCATGGAGGAGGCGTCGAGCGGCCCGGATCGGGCTTGCGAATCCGCCGCTCAGTCATCAGGATCGAGGACACGGCCACTTACGCCGCCGCGCTCACGCTGGTGCAGGCGGGCCGCAGCGTGGCGGCCGCCGACCGCTATGTCAAGCGCCATCCGTGGGGCTCGGTGCTGCTGGCCGCGAGCGCCGCCTTCGCCATGACCGTTGCCGGCGGACGCCACCCTCGGACGATCGCCGGCCCGGCCGCGCAGGCGGCCGCTGGCCGCGCCCAGCCTAAAAAATAACGCCCATTTGCGGAACTTTTATCAAAACCAGCAATAATGGGCGATCAACAATCCAATATTTCCTAAATTGCCATAATCGACGCAGCGCCCGCCTGGCAAGGGATCGTGGGTGGTGTCAGCTTTTTGCTACAAACTTTTTTTTTCAGTTCTGGTGCATTGGCCTGCTGCGTTATTCTCCATCGCGCAACAACTACACAATCTTCAGCGTGGAGAAAACAGAATGAAACGAGTCGCTCTCTCGACCCTCTCGGTGGCCCTGCTGGCCGCAGCCGGCACCGCGCACGCCCAGAACAGCGTGACGCTCTATGGTGTGATCGATGAATCGATCCAGTACGTCAACCACACGATGAACAGCCAAGGTCAAAACAAGAACCTGGTCGCCCTCGTTGGCGGTAACCTGTCTGGCAACCGTTGGGGCCTGAAGGGTACGGAAGATCTGGGTGGCGGCCTGAAGGCAATTTTCCAATTGGAAAGCGGCTTCAACATCAACAGCGGCGCTATGGGCAGCTATAACGGCAACCAGGCGATCTTCGGCCGTCAAGCATTCGTTGGCGTCACGCACGATCAGTACGGTACGGTCACGTTGGGCCGCCAGTACGACCCGCTGGTCGATCTGGTCCAGCCGCTGACCGCCGACAACTACTTCGGCAGCACGTTCGCAACCCCCGGTGACGTCGACAACAACGACAACACCTCGCGTACGAGCAGCGCCATCAAGTATGTCTCGCCGAACATCCAGGGCTTCCAGTTCGAAGGCATGTACGCGCTGGGCGGCGTTGCTGGCTCAACGGGCTCGGGTCAGAGCTGGGGCGCAGCCGCCACGTACGGCATCGGCTCGTTCAACGTAGCCGGCGGCTACTTCATGATGGACAACTCGTCGTCGCCGGCAGCCCGCGCAGCCAGCGCAGCCAAGGGTTTCGGCGGCTGGTCGCAGAGCGCAACGTCGGATAACGTCTTCTGGAACGGCAGCCAGATCAACGCGGCCTACGCTTCGGCCAAGTCGGTCGGCACCGGCCAGATCGCTGCGCAGTACGTCGCTGGTCCGTTCACGTTCAGCGGCCGCTACAGCAACGTTCAAATGCGTCGTGACAGCGCTTCCGCGTTCCCGTCGAACGAACGATTCAACGTCGCAGCCGGCTTCGTCGGCTACCAGCTGAACCCGGCCACGCTGCTCGGCCTCGGCTACACCTGGACGCACGGCGCTGGCGACGTGTCGAACACGTACAACCAGATTTCGCTCGGCGCGGACTACAACCTGTCGAAGCGCACCGACCTGTACGCTGTGGCGGCCTGGCAGCACGCCAATGGCACGCAGCGCGACAGCGCGACCACGACGTCGATCGCAGGCGCTTCGATCGGCTCGTACGGCTACAACTCGGCTACGAGCTCGCAGACGATGGTCAGCCTCGGCATCCGCCACAAGTTCTAAGCAACGCTTTACTCCGGGCTTCGGCCCGGCGCCGGAACTGGCTGACAAGCCGTTCCGGCGAAGCGAGCGAGACCACGCAGCTAAAAACCATACGCTGCACAACCAGCCTCGGGCGCAAGCCCTGGCTGGTTTTTTTATGGGCGCTGGAATTTAGAAGACTTACGCGTAGGGGCCCGCAATGCCTCTCGCTTCGCCCGCGCCTCGTACAGGCGCACAATCGAGCGGACGATTCAACGCACGCGCGCCAGCGCAGCAACCGCATGCCGCACGAACGCATCGCCCAGCGCCGTCGCCGTCCGCTGCGCACCGCGCACGACATGGAGTGCGGCCGGCAGCGCGGGTGCGAAGCGCTTCACGCTCACGCGTGCACTCGCGTGCTGGGCCGTCAGCGCGTCCACCAGCGCCACGCCCGTTCCCGCTTCCACCATCGCCACGATCGATTGCGCCAGCGCCGCTTCGACGCCAAGCTCGCGTGTCACTCCGCTTTCGGCGAACAGCCGGTCGATGCCCATTCGCAACTCGCTCGCAGCGGCAAACGAAATGAAACGTTCGCCCGCGCAGTCTTCGGCATGAATCACGCGCTTGCGAGCGAGCCGGTGTCCACGCGGCATGATGCAGCGCAGCGGCCATTCCCCGAGACACTCCAGGCGCACGCCGGGATGCGCGACAGCCTGCGCGACGAAGCCGAGATCGCAGCGTTGCGCGGCCACCCGCTCGGCGATTTGCGCCGCATCTCCCGTCAGCAGTTCCAGCTCGACACCTTCGTGCTCGTTAGCGAACGCAGAAGCAACGCCCGGAAGGAAGTCCGCGCATAGATCCGCTGAAGCGGCAACGCGCACGACGCCGCGCCGTTGCGCGCGAATCTGCGCCGCGGCCTGGGCCACGCGCGCGAAGCCAAAGAACGCGCGCTCGACTTCGTCGTGCAGCGCATGCGCTTCGACCGTCGGCAGCAAACGGCCCTGGCGCCGCTCGAAGAGCGCGAGTTCCATCTTCGCTTCGAAATCGGCGAGCAAGCGGCTCACCGCGGGCTGCGAAATGCCCAGCGACTGCGCCGCGCGCGTGACCGTGCGCCACTGCATCAACGCGCGAAAGGCTTCAACCTGGCGCAAACTGAGGTCGGCTGCGGACATATCGTTATGTTATGGGTCTATGGAAGGTGACACCGCCAATAAGCGATTTCCGGCGACTTACGTGCTGCATATCAGCGTCATCTTATCGATATCGCTATATAAGATAAGAGCATAGCAGCACACTTCGGCACCCGTTGCACGCACCAAACGAAAAATCCCCGCGGGCTCGTCGCCGACGGGGATTTTTGGGTACTGACGGTAGCCGCTACCGAAGGTCGCGGCTCCAGCGCACTCAGCGCGATCAGGCTGCTGCTGCGTCCTTCAGCTTCTTCAGGGCGCGCGCCTTGATGCGGACCGATGCGGGCTTGGCCGGGAACCAGCGCTCTTCACCCGTGAACGGATCCTTGCCGAAGCGCTTCTTCTTCGCCGGCACGGCCTGCACGACGATCTTCAGAAGGCCCGACAGCGTGAACTCGCCGGCGCCCTTCTTGTGGACCGAACCGAGGATCGTGTCTTCCAGCGCGGCGAGCACAGCCTTGGCTGCCTTCGGCTCGACGCCTGCACGCTCAGCGACGTGGGTAGCCAGCGAGGCCTTCGTGAAGGTGTCCTTGATCGGCGTCGGTGCGCCGGACGCCTTCACGGCGACCTTCTTAGCTGCGGCCGTCTTGGTGGCGGGCGCTTTCTTTGCGGCAACCTTCTTGGCCGGGGCTGCTGCCTTTTTTGCGGCCACTTTCTTTGCGGAAGTCGGCATGTTTCTCCTACCAGTGTTGGTCAGTGAATCGAAGAAGCACTGCGGAATGCACGTGCTTCAACGGCGGATTCTACATACGCGCAAGCGTTTTGCGTGAAGCTTTTGCGTTGTCGTTACGATTTTGTTGCGCGGCGCAGACTCCCGATCACATTTCGACGCCTGTTTACAGGGGTAAACGTGCACGTGCGACACGCGCAAGCGCCTCGAATGCCTCCCTTTCGCCCGCGCCGCGCGCAAGCTCGTCGTCAGAAAAGTGCTTTGCGCAGGGTGTTTTTGCACGATTCCGACTGCCATGCCGGCGGCAGCGCGCCGACACGATGCAGTCAAAGCGAACGCAGCAGCGCGGCGAGCGATGTCAGCGCAGCATCGATACGCTCGGCGTCGACGCCGCCGTAACCGAACAGAAAACCACTTTGTACAGGCGCTTCTAGATGAAACGGAGCGAGCGGATGCAGTCCGACCGATGCGCCGCGCGCGGCCTGCACGACCGTCGCGGCGTCGAGCGGCGCGACGAGACGCGCCGCCAGGTGCAGCCCGGCCGTGTTCGGCGTGACCGCTTCGAGCCACGGCGCTAGCGGGCCACGCAGGTGCGCGAGCAAAACGTCGCGGCGCTGGGCATACGTCTGATGCATGCGCCGCAAATGGCGCGCGAAATGGCCGTCGAGCATGAAGTCGGCGAGCGCCGTCTGCGTGAGCACGCAGCCGTAGGCGTCGCCGATCTGCCGCGCGCGTGCGAGCGGGCCGGCAAGCGCTGCGGGCGGCACCATGTAGCCCACGCGCAGCTCGGGGAACATCGTCTTCGAAAACGTGCCGACGTAGGCCACGAGACCGGCGTTGTCGAGGCTCTTGAGCGGCTCCAGCGAGCGCCCCTCGAAGCGGTATTCGCAGTCGTAGTCGTCTTCGATCACGAGCGCGCCGCGCGCCTGCGCCCATTCGAGCAGCGCGACGCGCCGCTCGAGACTCATCGGCATGCCGAGCGGAAACTGATGCGAAGGCGTCACGTAGACGAGCCGCGCGGCCCTCGGCAACCGCTCGACGACGAGACCCTCGCCATCCACGGGCACCGGCACGACCTTCGCGCCGAGCGCGGCGAAGATGTCGCGCGCGGGAGGATAGCCCGGGTCTTCGACGGCGACCACGTCGCCCGGTGCGAGCATCACGCGCGCGAGCAGGTCGAGCGCCTGCTGCGCGCCCTGCGTGACGATCACGTCCTGCCAGTTGCTCTGCACCGCGCGATTGAACGCAAGATAGCGCGACACCGCGAGGCGCAGTTTCTCCTCGCCCGCCGGCTCGCGATACATCCCGAGGCCGCGCGCCTGCACGCGCAACGCGTCGTTGATACAGCGCCGCCAGATGTCGAAGGGAAAGCGCGATTTGTCGGTGATGCCTCCCGCGAAGTCGCAAGCGAGCCGCGCATCGCGGCGCGGCAGCGCGTCGATGCGCGCCTGTGCATGCCACCAGGGGGTGGCCTGCACGGCGCGCGGCGCCCGCTTGCCGGGCGCCGCTGTGCGGGCGGCAATGGAAGCCGCGGTGGCCGCGCGGATCTGCCCATTGGGATGACCGCGCTCGCGCGCGGGCAGGCGTTCGAGCGTATCGGCCACGAAAGTGCCGGAGCCGCGCCGCGAGTTGAGATAGCCTTCTGCGAGCAACCGTTCGAAAACGTCGAGCGTCGTCTTGCGCGAAACGCCGAGTTGCAACGCGAGATCCCGCGTGGACGGCAGGCGCGTGCCGCCCGCAAGCCGGCCATCGACGATACTGTCGCGCAGTTGGCGGTAGATCTGGCCGGCTAGATCGCGACGGCCTGACACGGTGACGTGGAGTTCCATGATGACGCGGCAGGTAGCGGACTGCGGGAAGGAAAGTGGTCACCCGAAATATTGCCAGAATGGCTATATGAACGCGCCAGCGTCACGCCTAAAGTGCAGCCGTGGTCGATGCAATGCGCAGGTTTCGATCCATTGCGTCGGCGCAACTCAATTCAACTGGAGAGGTGAACGGTCATGCAGGCACGTCTGGATTTCTTCAAGGCCAGCCCGGAAGGCACGAAGGCGATGATCGCGCTCGAAGAGCGCGCGAGCAAAGGCTCGATCGAAAAGCCGCTGGCGGAGCTGGTGCGGCTGCGCGCGTCGCAGATCAACGGCTGTGCATACTGCGTGGACATGCATGCCGCGGATGCCCGCAAGGGAGGCGAGACCGATCGCCGGCTCGCCACCGTTTCGGTGTGGCGGGAAACCCCGTTCTTCACCGAGCGCGAGCGCGCCGCGCTCGAATGGACCGAATCGGTCACGCTGCTCGCGCAAACCCACGTGCCCGACGAGGTATGGGAACGCGTGAAGCCGCATTTCACCGATCAGGAGATCGCCGACCTCACGCTGCTGATCATCGCGATCAATGGCTGGAACCGCATTGCGGTGACGTTCCGCAAGTTGCCCGCCTGAGTTTCAAACCCGCGGCGCCGCGCATCTCGCTGGACACTTTCCGAGTGTGGCTTCCTGGCCGCTTGCACATCTTTCGGGCGACAGTTTTTGCGCGGCTTTTGGCAGGGTCGCGCATGCGCGCAAGGCTACATTGGTGATCGACAAACCGGCACGCCGCCGGTTTTCTCGATGCTCACACCTTGACCCGGGGATCCTCATGGCGCTGCAAATCGGCTTTCTCGTCTTTCCCAACGTGCAACAGCTCGACCTCACCGGTCCGTATGACGTGCTTGCCTCGATGCCGGACACCCAGGCCCGGCTCGTCTGGAAGACGCTCGATCCGGTCCGCTCGAGCACCGGCCTCGTGCTCAAGCCCGACACGACCTTCGGCGACTGCCCGCCGCTCGACGTGATCTGCGTGCCGGGAGGCAGCGGCGTCTCCCAGCTCATCCCCGATGACGACACGCTCGCGTTCCTGCGCCGCCAGGCGAGCACGGCGCGCTATGTCACCTCGGTCTGCACGGGCTCGCTCGTGCTCGGCGCGGCGGGCCTGCTGCGCGGCAAGCGGGCGACCACGCACTGGGCCTTCCACGAGTTGCTCGAGCCGCTCGGCGCGATCGCCGTGAAAGCGCGTGTGGTGCGCGACGGCAACGTGCTCACCGGCGGCGGCATTACGGCGGGCATCGATTTCGCATTGACGCTCGCGGCCGAACTGATCGGCGACGAAGCCGCCCAGGCGCTTCAGCTCCAGCTCGAATACGCGCCCGCCCCGCCGTTCGATGCGGGCGATCCGGCTAGCGCGCCGCCCGCAGTCGTGGAACGGTTGCGCGCGCAATCAGCTGCGTCGCTGGCCGAACGTGCACGCATCGTCGCGGCGGCCGCCGCGAGGCTCTGAGCCCGGGCGCCCGGCGTTGCCACGATCGCCGTCTAGCCAGGGTCAGCGCTTGCTACCGTCCCCGGCGCGGATCGTTTACATTGGTCGACGGGCGTACCGATGCAAGCTCGCAGTCGCACCGGCGCCCATCCGCCCAGCCCTGGGCAAGCCGTTCAAACCAATCATTAGGGAAATCGATGCGCTCCATCACCAGCAAGCTGACTCTCGCCGCGGCCACTGCCGCATACCTGATCGGCGTCGCCGCGCCAGCATTCGCACAGACGGAGGCCAGCGCACCGGCCGCCGCAGCGGCTTCGCAACCGCTCACCAAGGAACAGAAGCAACAGGCCAAGGCGCAAGCCAAAGCGCAGCACAAGGCCGAACGCAAGGCCGCTCGCGCGAAGAACAACGCCGAGTTGAAGAAGCTGGAAGATGCGGGCTACAAGCCGTCGCAGAACGACCCGAACTATCCGCAGAATCTGCAGGACGCCCAGAAGAAAGCCAACGCCGCCGCTGGCGCCAGCCAATAATCGAGCGTCATCCCCGGTTTTTCACGGGTTTTCGGGTTTTCGTACCATCGCGGTCTCCCGCGTCGCGTTTTGACCGGCCGCAGCGCCGGTTGAAACGCATTCGACCTCCGCCGCTTCCCCGCCTTCGTGCAACCGCTGTCCGCGCGTTGCAGCGCTGAGCGTCTCCCGCGACACGTCGGCATACGGACCGCCGCCGCGCACATCTGCTCACCGTGGGCAATCGTGGTGTCGGTGACGCTGCGTTTCATCGTGCCGAAGATGTAGCCGCCCGCGGCCGACGTGATCGCGGGCGGCAAGCAAGGCGGCGCGGCCGCGCTGCGCGAACTCGGCCCCGTGACGGATCGGCAAAGACGCCTGCCGGGCGTCTCCATCGGCTCGCGAACGAACTGCGCGTTGCACCGCTCACGGCGATTCGAAGGGAGGGCCGGGCGTCCTCGCAGGCAACCTCAACGCGCAGCGGCCGCGCGAGTGCAACACTCGCGCGGCCATTGCGTTGACTGCAATCCCGGCTCAGACCGCGGACATCACACCGCCACCGCGCCCACGTAGTTCTCGGCCATCGCCGTCGCGGCGGCGCGCGACGTCGTGACGTGCTCGAGTTCGGCGACCTGCAGACGCTGTTCGAACGGCGAGGCATCGTCGAGACGGTGCATCATGCGCGTCATCCAGTACGAGAAATGCTCGGCGCGCCAGATGCGGCGCAGCGCCGTTTCGCTATAGGCGTCGAGCAGATCGGTGCGGCTCTCCTTGTAGAAAGCGACGAGCGCGGCGGTCAGCACGCGCACGTCCGACACCGCCAGATTCAGGCCCTTCGCGCCGGTGGGCGGCACGATGTGCGCAGCATCGCCCGCGAGAAAGAGACGGCCATGCTGCATCGTCGTGCAAACGAAGCTGCGCATGCCGACGATGTTCTTCTGGAAGATCTTGCCTTCCACCACCTGGTGCCCCTCCAGCGAATCGACACGCGCATGCAATTCGGCCCAGATGCGATCGTCGGACCAGTTCTCGACGTTGTCCTTCGGATCGCACTGGAAGTACATGCGCTGCACGTTCGGCGAGCGCGTGCTGATCAGCGCGAAGCCGCGTTCGTGGCGCGCGTAGATCAGTTCGTCCGAGGTGGGCGGCGCCTCCACGAGAATGCCGAACCAGCCGAACGGGAACACGCGTTCGTAGTCCTGGCGCAGCGACGCCGGAATGGCCGCGCGCGAGACGCCGTGAAAGCCATCGCAGCCAATCACGTAATCGCAGTGCAGTTCGTGCGCTTCGCCTTCGTGCGTGAAGCGGATCGAGGGGGTATCGCTTTCGATGCCGTGAATCGACGTGTTCGAGACGTTGAAGAAGAGCTTGCCGTCCGCCGCCGCGCGCGCGGCCACCAGATCCTTGAGCACTTCGTGCTGCGCGTAGACGGTGATGGATTTGCCCGTGAGACCAGTGAGATCGATGCGGCGGCGCTTGCCTTCGAACGCGAGCTCGAAGCCGTGATGCAGTGCGCCTTCGGCCTTCATGCGCTCGCCAACACCGGCTTCGGTCAGCAGGTCCATCGTGCCTTGCTCCAGCACGCCGGCGCGAATGGTCGATTCGATCTGCTCGCGGCCACGCAGTTCGAGCACGACTGAGTCGATCCCGCGCAGATGCAAAAGATGGGAAAGCAGCAGGCCCGCGGGCCCCGCGCCGATGATGCCAACCTGGGTGCGCATGTCATGTCTCCTGATGCGGCGTTGAATTGATTTTTCGCAAGTTTCACCGCTGACACCGTTATCGCGCAACGCAATATGACGAATAAGAACTATCCCGATTTCGAATAGCCCATCAAAAACCGCCAGACCGCGCGGAATGGCAATTGCTCCATCGGCACGCTTTGCCTCGCTCGATCATCCGCCGCAAGCGCGCGCCTCGCCCACCACGACCCTCCAGCCCATGCCTTTTCCGTTCCGCTGCAAGCCACCTGCATTCGCAACGAAACCCGCCTCCTTCGCCGTCACCTTCGCGGCAGTGTTCTGCCTCGCGGCGCCTCTCGCGCCAATCGCTCATGCCGTCGATGCACCGGCTGCGTCCGCACCCGTGCACAGCGGGCCGGAATTACAAAGCTCATCGACATCGGCGAAACCGGTCCGCTCACCGGCGCAGCACGCCGCCACGAACGACAGCCAACCCGCGACGCCCGCCGACCTCTACGGCCGCCTCTATCACGATGTCCAGCTCGCGCGGGTCTTTCCGGACAGCAAGACGTTTGCCGACATGGTGCCCAACACGGACCCCGCCCAGATCACGGCGGCCTACGACCGCTGGCGACAGCAGCACGCGGGCGAGCGAGACGCCGATGAGCGCAAGGCGGCGCTCACGCGGTTCGTGAACCAATACTTCGCAGCCCCGGTGCACATCGACGATCACTACGTTTCCGATCCGAAGCAGGACGCGGTCGGCCATATCGACACGCTCTGGAACGTGCTGAGCCGCCGCCCCGATGCGCAGACGAACCACGCTTCGTCGCTGCTGCCGCTGCCCCATGCGTACGTCGTGCCTGGCGGCCGCTTCAACGAGGTCTACTACTGGGACTCGTACTTCATCATGCAGGGACTCGAGGCAAGCGGCCGCCACGCACTCGCGCTCGACGAAATGAACAATTTCGCCGCGCTGATCGACCGCTACGGACACATCCCCAACGGCAATCGCACGTATTACCTGAGCCGCTCGCAACCGCCGTTTTTTGCGCAGATGGTGAGCCTCATCGCCGACAAGGACGGCGACGCCGTCTACCTGCGTTACCTGCCGCAGTTGCGCAAGGAATACGACTACTGGATGGCCGGCGCCCAAACGCTCGCGCCCGGCCGGGCCACGCGCCACGTCGTGCGCCTGCCCGACGGCACGCTGCTCAACCGCTACTGGGACGCGCGCAACCGGCCGCGCGACGAGTCGTATCGCGAGGACCTCCTCACGGCGCGGGCCACGCCGCAGCGCGACGCCCCGGATCTCTGGCGCAACCTGCGCGCGGGCGCGGAAACCGGCTGGGACTATAGCTCGCGCTGGCTCGCCGACGGCCGCACGCTCGCGACCATCGAGGTGACCTCGCTCGCGCCGGTGGACCTCAATTCGCTGATGGCGATACTCGAACGCACGCTCGCGAAGGCCTACGGCCTGAAGGGCGACGCGCGCGAGGCCGCATCGATGACGAAGCGCGCGCAGCAACGCGCCGACGCCATCCACCGCGTGCTGTGGGATCCGCAATTGCATGCCTACAGCGATTACGACGTCGCGCACCACACGCTCACGCACCGGCTCACGGCGGCGACCGTCTACCCGCTTTACGCCGGCGTCGCGACGAAGCAAGAGGCGCGCGAGGTGGCCGCCGCGGCGCGCGACGGGCTGCTGCGTCCAGGCGGGCTCGCCACGACGCAGATCGCGACGGGCCAGCAATGGGACGAGCCGAACGGCTGGGCGCCGCTGCAATATCTCGCGATCATGGGGCTGCGCCGCTACGGCGAGCAGGATCTCGCGCAGGAAATCGCCACGCGCTGGATCGCGACGAATCTCGCCTACTATCAGCGCACGCACAAGCTCGTCGAAAAGTATGACGTGAGCGCCTCGGCGACTCAGGCCTCTTCGGCGGGTGGCGGCGAATATCCGCTGCAGGATGGCTTTGGCTGGACCAATGGCGTGTTGCGCGTGCTGCTGCAGATGTATCCGCGAGCCGCGGCCGCGCAAGGCGCGCAAGCGTCGTCGGGCGCGCCCGCGAGCGCCCCTTGACTCTCGACGCTTTGTGAGAGCGCCCGCCTCGGCGCGGGTAGACGGACTCCGGCGTACACTTTTTGCGTCACCGCAGCCTCATCCTCGTGCTGGCTCAGGAGCTTCCCATGCGCAACGAATCGGCCTTTTTGTTCGATCTCGACGGCACGCTCGTCGACAGCGTCTATCAGCACGTGCTCGCATGGAAGGAGGCGCTCGACGCGGACGGCATCGAGCTTTCGGTCTGGCGCATCCACCGCCGCATCGGCATGAGCGGCGGGCTCTTCATGAACCAGTTGCTACGCGAGACGCATGCGGCCATCTCGCCGGAGCGCATTGCGCATTTGCAGAAACTACACGCCGAAGCTTACCGCCGCTACGCCGGTCAGGTGCGCCCGCTGCCCGGTGCGCGCGAGCTCCTCGATACGCTCAGCGCCGCGCAGGTGCCGTGGGCCATCGCGACGAGCGGGCGCATCGCCACGGCGTCCGTGAATCTGCAGGCGCTCGGCGTGGATCCCGCCGTGACGACCGTCGTCACCCGCGATGAAGTGCGCCATGCCAAGCCCGACCCCGACCTGTTCGTGGCGGCGGCGCTGCGGCTGAACGTGCCGGTCGAGCGCTGCCTCGTGGTGGGCGACAGCGTCTGGGACATGCTTGCGGCCCAGCGCTGCCGCGCGCTGGGCATCGGCTTGCTGTCGGGCGGTTACGGCACCGAGGAGCTGGAACGCGCGGGCGCGCTGCGCGTGTACGAAGATCCCGCCGACCTGCTCGGCCACCTCGACGAGGTCTGCGCTCGCGATTGAGCAGCGGCATCAGCGGTTGGACAGGGCGCTGAACGCGCCCCCTTGAATGCCGCCCACACTGTCCAGCGGGCGCGAAAATTGCGCAATCCTGCGCAGTGCCCTGCAGCAGCGCTGCTGCGCCCAGCCACCGCGGGCGTTACAGCCTGTGCTGCATATGGCACGCCATCGGCGTATGCTGACACAGGTCAGCTCGACAACTCCACCGACCGGCTCGCGCCGCCTGTTGCGATGAACGACTCCGCCCCTGCCCCCGGACCCTCCAGCGCGCCCCGCGTGACGGTGGTCGTCCTCACGCGCAACCACGTGCGTCAAATCGTCGATACCGTTGCGCGCCTCACCGCGCTCCCGGAGCACCCGGACGTCATCGTGGCGGACAACGGCTCGACTGATTTGACCGTGTCCCTGCTCGGCTCGCTGTTTCCGCAGGTGCGCATCGTCCAGTCGCTGGGCGATCACGGCATGGCCGGCTTCAATCGCGCCGTCCTGCTCGCGCGCACCGAATATGTAGCCTGCTGCGAGGACAGTACCTGGTTCGCGCCGGGCGCGCTCACACGCGCGGCGCAACTGCTCGACGCGCACGCGCAAGTCGCGGTGCTCAACGCGCGCGTGGTGAGCGGAGACGAGCGCGAGATCCACCCGGCCTGCCTGATGCTCGCCGCGACCTCGCCGGGCGCGGAAGGTCTCGCCGGCCCGGCGCTTGCGAACTTCATGGGCGGCGCGTGCATTTTCCGCGCAGGCGTTTTCCGCGCGCTCGGCGGCTACGAAGAGCGGCTCTCGCACGGCGGCGCGGAAGAACTCGCCGCGCTCGACATGCTCTCGGCCGGGCATCAGATCGTATATTGCGAGCAGGCGCTCGCGCATCGTGAGCCGTTATATCGCTGGTTCACGCGCAAGCAGCAATGCGCGCTTGCGCGCAACGCCGCGTGGGTCGCATGGATGCGCCTGCCCGTGCGCGACGCGATTGCCGCCACCGGCCGCGCGCTCGCCGTCTTCGCGCGCCAGCGCTCGCTCGGGCCAGCAGGCGTGGCGCTGCTGCGCGGCGCGTTCTGGACCTTGCGCGCCCGCCGCGTGGTGCCGCAGCACGTCGTGCTGCTCACGCGCCAGGTGCGCCGCGCGGAACGCCACGTGCGCGCAGGCATCCCGGCAATGGCCGAAAAGTATGACCGCTCCGGGCAGCGCGCATGGTAAGCGCAGGTTCCGCCGCGCGCCGGCGTCCGTTCAGGCGGCCAGCGCCTGTTACCGAGGACCAGGCCCCATGACAGAACCGAGGACCATGACGACGTTAGACGCCCGCGCCACCCCGCATCGCACCACACCGGAAGCCCATCGCGAACGCCGCTTCGAAGCGCTCGTCGAGCCGATCGAGGACTACGCGATCTTCCTGCTCGATACGCGCGGCTACGTCTCGAGCTGGAATCGCGGCGCGGCCCGCATCAAGGGCTACGAGGCGCACGAAATCATCGGCCAGCATTTCTCCCGCTTCTATACCGAGGAAGCCAGGACACGCCGCTGGCCCGAGCACGAGCTGGAGCAGGCCGCGCTGCATGGCCGCTTCAACGACGAAGGCTGGCGCGTGCGCAAGGACGGCACGACATTTTGGGCCAACGTCGTCATCACCGCGCTGCACGAACGCGACGGCTCGCTTTCGGGCTTCGCCAAGGTCACGCGCGACCTCACCGCCGAGCGCCGCCAGGTCGAGGCGCTGCGCCTTTCCGAAGAGCGCTTTCGCCTGCTCGTGGAAAGCGTGAGCGACTACGCGATCTTCATGCTCGATCCGCAAGGGGTCGTGGTGAGCTGGAATAGCGGCGCGACCAACCTCAAGGGCTATCGGCCAGCCGAGATCGTCGGCCAGCATTTTTCCGTGTTCTACGCACCCGAGGAAATTGCCGCCGGCCGGCCTCAACGCGAACTGCGCCGCGCGAAGGAACTGGGCCGCGTCGAGACGGAAGGCTGGCGCGTGCGCAAGGACGGGTCGATGTTCTGGGCCAATGTCACGATCACCGCGGTGCACGACAGCAGCGGCCGGCACACCGGTTTCGCGAAGGTCACGCGGGACATGACCGAAAGCCGGCGCACCGCCGAACTGGAGCATTCGAGTGAGCAGATGAAGCAGTTCCTCGCGATGCTCGCGCACGAGTTGCGCAACCCGCTCGCCCCCGTGCGCAACGCGGTGGCCACGATGCGCCTCGCGAAAGCGCCGAGCCCCGAAATCGAACAGGCACAGGAGATGATCGACCGCCAGATCGCGCATCTCACGCGGCTGGTGGACGACCTGCTCGATGTCGGGCGCATCACGTCGGGCAAGATCGAACTGCGCGAGGCGCCGCTCGACCTGCGCGAAGTGGTCGCGCACGCGATCGACGCCGCGCGGCCGTTCACCGCGTCGCGCGGCCAGCGAGTTGACGTGCAGATGCCCGCCGGGACGCTCGTCATGATGGGCGACCACACGCGCCTCGTGCAGGTGCTGCAGAACCTCCTGCACAACGCTTCGAAATTTTCGCCCGACGACAGCCGCATCGTCGTGGACGTGCGCCCCGTCGCGCGCGCCGTGCAGATCGAGGTGCGCGACGAAGGCCGCGGGCTGCGGCCCGGAACCTACGAGTCGATCTTCGGCCTCTTCAGCCAGGACCGCGCAGTGCCGGGCCCCACGGACAACGGGCTCGGCATCGGCCTCATGCTGTGCCGCTCGATCGTCGAGTTGCATGGCGGGACGATTTCCGCCCGGAGCGACGGTCCCGGCAAGGGCAGCACGTTCACGATCCGCCTGCCGTTCGCGCGCGAGACCACGCATGCCGCACATCAGCCGCCGCTCGCGCCGGATACGGCCGAGCTTGCCGCGCTGGCCGAGGCCGGCATCCCGCCGCTGCGCGTGCTCGTGGTGGACGACAACCGCGACTCGGCGGACAGCCTCGCCATGCTGCTCGAACTCAAGGGGCACGACGTAAGAGTGGCCTATGGCGCCGCACAGGCCTGCAACGAAGTCGACGGTTTCACACCCGATGTGGCGCTCATCGACATCGCCATGCCCGAAATCGACGGCTATGCAACCCTCCGCGCCCTGCGCGCGCTGCCCCCGCTCTCGCAAACCTTGTTCGCCGCGATGACGGGATTCGGCCAGACCGCCGACATCGAACTCACGCGCGAGGCCGGCTTCGAGATGCATCTCGTGAAGCCCGTGGATGTCACGCTGTTCGACGAGGTGCTCGCTCTCGCGGCGGCGAGGCTCCGGCGCCGGAGCGCCTGAAGCGCCTTACATTGCCTTGCGTCGCGTCACGTCGCCTCACGTCGGGCTACGGCGCGATCGGCACGAATGGCCGGTATTCGACCCTGGGCCCGCGCACGACGATGGCCGTCGATTCGGGCACCTCGGCCCATACCTCGGGCCGGTCGCCCAGCGGCTCGGAAACCAGCAGATAAGCGTCGTCGCCCGCCGCCGCGATGCGCGGATCGTCGGGATAAAGCTCCCGCAGATGACTGAACGCCGTCGTGTGAAAGAGCGAGCGCGAATTGCGCTCGCTCGAATAGCGCGCGGCGACGATCTGCTCGCCATCGCACGCGCAGACGGTCATATTGAGCGCCGGTTCGACGCCGTGCCTTTTCGCCGTGGCCTCGACAAAGCCCGCCATGCGTTCGAGTGCGGCGACGGGGTCGAATTCGAGGCCGAACGTCATCGCCAGATAGAACATCGCTTCCGAATCCGTCGAACCTTCGAGCGCGTTGAAACGCTCCGGATCGATCGCGACGAGCAGGTCGCGCCGCAGGAGCGGATAGCTGCGAATGAGCCCGTTGTGCGCGAAAATCCAGCGCCGGTGGCGGAACGGATGGCAGTTCGTCTCCTGCACAGGCGTGTCGGTGGCCGACCGGATATGCGCGATGAACATGGGCGCGTGAACCGCGCGCGCGAGTTCCCGCAGGTTGCGGTCGTTCCATGCCGGATGCACGCTGCGGTAGCGAAACGGAATGTCGTGCGGGTCCTGGAACCAGCCCATCCCGAAGCCGTCGCCATTCGTGGTGGTCGCGCCTTTGGTCGAATGCAGGCTCTGATCGATCAACGAATGGCGCGCGTGAAACAGCACGGTTTCGAGCTGCACGGGGTTCCCGGTATAGGCGAGCCAGCGGCACATCGTGGTCTCCTTCGGCAAGACGCCTCTATGAGTCGGCCGGCTTCATGCCCGGCTTCATGCCCTGCTTCGTGCCCTGCTTGATGACCGCTATTTCGCGGCGTGCAGGTCGGCGATGGGCGTGAGAAAGCCGTCGAGGCCTGTGAGTATGATCTGCACCCCGATGCACAGGAGCAGAAACGAGGAAACGCGCATCGCCACGCGCGTGCCATCCACACCGAGGTACTGCGAAAGTCTCGCGGCGCGGCTGTACACGTAATAGATGACGAACATGACGAGCGTGGAGATCACGATCGACGCGACGCTCGACAGCAGCCACGCCGAAAGCTTGTGCGTACGGTTGGCGTTGAGCGCGATGGCCGTGGCGATCGAGCCTGGCCCCGTGGTGAGCGGAATCGTGAGCGGAAAGAACGCCTTGCCGGCGGCCGCGCCCGGGCTGATGGGCTTGACGGGATGATCGACCGGCGCCGGCTCGGGCTCGGGCGCGTTGAGCATCTGCCAGCCGGCCACGGCCACGGCGAGGCCGCCGCCGATCCGCAGCGCTTCCATGGAGATGCCGAAGAAATGCAGGATGGGCGTGCCGACGAAAAACGCCGCGAGCAGCACGAAGAACGCGTTGATCGCCACGCGCCTCGCAACCAGGCGGCGCCCTTCGTCGTCGAGCGTGGCGGTGCGATCGAGAAAAACAAAAGCACCGCTGAAGGGATTGATGATGCTGATGAGTCCGATGAAACCGAACAGGATGTCTGAAATCAGGCTTTCGATCATGAAGTCGATCCGTTGAAGGCATGCGCAACCGGCGCGCCGGGTTGGCGAGAAGTGTAGCCGGATCGGCGCCAGGCGTGGCTCGACGATGTTGCGCGGGATCGAAAAAATGGCGCAATGCACCAATGCTTTCGGCGACCTTCCGCTCCTGTCTTCAGTAATTTTGGCAACTTTACGGGGCGCGTTCGCAAGCGTAGTGTGGACTGCCTCGCACCCAGGCGCGACGTTTCTTTTCTTCTCAATTACAAGAGGAGTTGCCATGTCACTGAGGTTGCTCGCTGCCTTGCCTTTTATCGGCATCCTGCTAGGGGTGCCGTTCGTCAACCGCACCGAGCCGCTCGTGCTCGGCATGCCGCTCGTGCTGGCGTGGATCGTCATGTGGGTCGTGCTGGCCGCGGCGATCATGGCGATCGTCTACCGGCTCGATCCGACCAACCGGCTTTCGGGCGAGGCGGACGCGGAGGTGCGCTCATGAGTGCCCTCTTCATCATCGCGGCAATCACGGTCGTCGCGCTCTTCCTCGGCATGCGCGCTCGCAGCGGGCACGACATGAGTCTCGAGCAGTGGGCGGTAGGCGGACGCAGTTTCGGCACCGCGTTCGTCTTCCTGCTGATGGCGGGCGAGATCTACACGACGTTCACGTTCCTCGGCGGCAGCGGCTTTGCGTATGGCAAGGGCGCGCCCGTCTACTACATTCTTGCCTACGGCACGCTCGCGTACATCCTCTCGTACTGGATGCTGCCGCCCGTATGGCGCTTCGCCAAGCAGCACCGGCTCGTCTCGCAGCCGCACTTCTTCGCGCGCAAGTATCAAAGCCCCGCGCTGGGCGTGCTGGTGGCGTGCGTGGGCGTGCTCGCCCTCGTGCCGTATCTCGTGCTGCAACTGAAGGGCCTCGGCATCATCGTGACGACGGCCTCCTATGGCGCGATTTCCTCCACGGCGGCCATCTGGATCGGCGCGGCCGTGGTCACGTCTTACGTGATCGTCTCCGGCGTGCGCGGCTGCGCGTGGAACTCGGTCGTCAAGGACACGCTGATTCTCGCCATTGCGGTGTTCCTCGGCATCTATCTGCCGATTCACCACTATGGCAGCCTGAGCGAGATGTTCCGCGCCATCGACGCGGCCAAGCCCGGCTTCCTCACCTTCCCGGCACGCGGCCAGAGCGTGACCTGGTTCCAGTCCACCGTGCTGCTCACGGCGCTTGGCTTCTTCATGTGGCCGCACACGTTCATGTCGGTGTACACCGCGAAGGATGCGCGCATCTTCCGCCGCAACGCGATGATCCTGCCCCTCTACCAGCTCATCCTGCTGTTCGTGTTCTTCTGCGGCTTCGCGGCCGTGCTCAAGGTGCCGGGCCTCAAGGGCTCCGACATCGACCTCTCGCTCTTTCGCCTCGCGCTGCAAACGTTCGATCCGTGGTTCGTGGGCGTGATCGGCGCGGCGGGCGTCCTCACCGCGCTCGTGCCGGGCTCCATGATCCTCACCACGGCTTCCACGCTGCTCGCCAACGACGTCTATCGCGGCGGCCTCGCGAAAAGCGCTGACGATGCGCAAGTCGCGAAACTCGCGCGTTGCTTCGTGCCGGTGATCGCGCTCGTCGCGGTAGGCTTCACGCTGAGGGGCGGCGAGACCATCGTCGCGCTGCTGCTGATGGGTTACAACTTCGTCACGCAGTTGTTCCCGGCGATGATATGCAGCCTCTCCGCGCGCAACCGCGTGACGAAGCAAGGCGCGTTCTGCGGCATCGTGGCGGGGGTGCTCGTCGTGATCGTCACGACACTGACCCACTTGAGCGTGGCCCAGTTGATTCCGTTCGCACCCGATGCGCTCAAGGACATCAACATCGGGTTCCTCGCGCTGTTCGTGAATGTGATCGTGCTGGCCTTGGTGAGCGTGGTGACGCAGCCACGCGCGCATGTGGAGCACGCGCGGGCGCATTGAATAACGCTTCGCATCACGAAGCAGCCCAATCGGCATGTGCTGATTGGGCTGTTTTTCCTGTTATGCAGCTTTGCGTGCTTCGGCAATGCGTTGCGGCGCTTCGGGCCTTGCATACAAGCGTTCGAGATAGGCCTGCAAACGCGGGAACCCATCGAGAAGCTGCACCTCGTTGGCCCAGTCCATCAGGTAGACGGTCACGCAATCGGCAGCCGAAAGCCTGTTGCCGACGATGAACTCGCGCCCTTCCAGATGCTTTTCGAGCACCGTGGCCATATTCCTGAAATCCTCACGCGCCAGTTCGATATCGGCTGCAAGACGCTTTTCCGGCGGATAGAGAAACGAGTGCCGCGTGATTCGCCAGAGCGGCTGTTCGAGTTCGGTAACCGCGAACAGCGTCCAGCGATACACCTGCGCGCGCTCGTCGAGATCCGTGGGCATCAACCGCTTCCCGGGATATTTGTCCGCGAGATACAGCACGATTGCGGCCGATTCGGGAATCACGCGGTCGCCGTCGACCAGCACCGGCACCTTGCCAGCTGGATTGAGGCGCAGGTATTCGGGCCGCCTGTGCTCGCCTTCGAGCAGATTGACCGAGACGAATTCGAAATCGGCGTCGACTTCCTTGAGGCCCCATAACGCGCGTTGCGAACGGGTGCCGGCAAATCCGTAGAGCTTCATCGCGAGTCTCCGAAGGCTTATGCGCCCGGTATCGGGAGAACCGGCATCACTTCGACGGACTCGCCCGGAAAAATCGAGAAATGGGGATGGCCTTCGAACATCTTCGCCGCCGCTTCATGCGATGCGGCACGCACGACCGTAAAGCCCGTCAGCGCATTGGACGCATCCACGATGCCGTTTTCGCCGATCGCCTTCGTCTTGCCGAGCGGTCCGCCAAAGTCGGTGATCGACTCCTTGTGTTTTTCGACCCATGCATGCCACGCCGCAATGCCCTCCTTCTCTCGTGCATGCCGCTCTGCTTCGGGAAGCGCCGACCACGCCTTCATGCGCGCGTTATCCTTGCTGCCGAGAAAAACAGCGAGAAACAGCTTCTGATCGCTCATGTGTCCTCCGTCTACTCGTCTGAAAACCGGGAGCAACGCCATGTCGCCCGTCCGGCCTTGACAGCATAGGTTGATATCAACATAATTTCAACATGGCACGCGCAAAGAAACTTCCCTTCGAAACCACGCTACTGGTGCGCGATTGCTGCCTGTGTCTGCATATGCAGCGGGCGGCGCGCAACCTTGCGCGCATCTTCGACGACGTGCTGCGTCCGCTCGATCTCACGAACGGCCAATTTTCGCTGCTGATGTCGCTGAACCGGCCGTATCCGCCCGGCATGAAAGATGTGGCGTCGCTGCTGGCCATGGACCGCACCACGCTAACGGCCGCGCTCAAGCCGCTGGAGCGGCGCGGGCTCGTGGTCATCGAGCCGGATCCGCAGGACAAGCGCAGTCGCCTGCTGAGCCTGACGCCCGAGGGGCATCAGTTGCTCAACGAGGCGTTCCCGCTATGGCAGCAAACGCATGCTGAAATCGAGAAGGACTTTGCCGAAGGCGAAGTGGACAAGCTGCGCGATCACTTGCGTGCGCTTTCGTAGCGCCTACCGCTTCGACGCCCCATACAGCGTCGAATCCGCGAACCCGTCCGCCGCGAGCACCCGGCCCACGAGAATGAGCGCCGTGCGCTCGATATCGGTGGCCAGCACCTTGTGGGCGATGTCCGCGAGTGTGCCGGTCACGCGTTCCTCGTCGGGCCAGCTCGCGCGATAGATCACCGCCACGGGGCAATCCTCGCCATAATGCGGCCGCAACTCCTCGACGATACGCGCGATATGGCGCACGCCCAGGTGGATCGCGAGCGTCGCCTTGTGCCGCGCGAGGTCGCCTAGCTGCTCGCCTTCGGGCATCGACGTTTTCGTGGCGTAGCGCGTGAGAATGAGCGTTTGCGAGATGCCGGGCAGCGTGAGCTCGCTGCCGAGCGCCGCCGCGCATGCGGCGGTCGCGGTCACGCCGGGCACGACTTCGTAAGGAATGCCGAGCATGCGCAAGCGCCGGATCTGCTCGCCGATCGCGCCATAGAGCGACGGGTCGCCCGAATGCACGCGCGCCACGTCGAGCCCCTGGGCGTGGGCATCTTCGAGCAAGCCGACGATCTCGTCCAGCGTGAGCGGCGCGGTGTCCACCACCTTGTGTGCGCGGTGGCCTTCGAGCACGGCGGGCGGCACGAGCGACCCGGCGTAAAGGATGACCGGGCAATGGCGCACGAGACGCTGGCCCTTCACGGTGATCAGTTCGGGATCGCCCGGACCCGCGCCTATGAAGAATACTGTCATGCGTTGAGACTCCGCTGAATGTCGTTCGCAAGCGCGTCGATCGCCTGTTGCGCCGACGCGAATTCGCGCTGCGCATCGGGCAGCGGCGGCCGCCGCATCATCACCACGGGCAGACCCATTTCGCGCGCGACCGCGAGCTTCGCCTCGGTCGCTGCGCCGCCGCTGTTCTTGCTGACCACCACATCGATGCACGCCTCGGTGAAGAGCTTGCGCTCGCCTTCCGGCGTGAACGGCCCGCGCGCGTCGATCACGCGGGCGCGCGCATGGCCCGGGTGAGCGTCGAGGCAACGAATCGTCCAGTGCTGCCGCTCGGGGACTTCGTCGAGATGCGCGAGCGGCTCGCGCCCGAGCGTGAAGAGCGGGCGCGCGAACGGCGCGAGCGCTTCGATTACGCCGGCCCAGCCGTTCACCATGCGCCAGTCGTCGCCTGGCTGCGGCTGCCAGGGCGCGCGGCGCAGCGCCCAGTACGGCACGTGCGCGGCTTCGCAGGCGCGCGCCGCGTTGGCGCTGATCTGCGCGGCGTAGGGATGCGTGGCATCGAGAACGAGCGCGATATCTTCTTCTGCGAGAAAACGTGCGAGCCCCAGCGCCCCGCCGAAACCGCCCACGCGCACCGCGCAGGCGAGATCAGCGGGCACGCGTCCCAGGCCCGCGAGCGAGTAGATGTGCGGCGCGCCGAGCGTACGGGCGATCGCCAGCGCGTCGCCGGTGCCCCCCAGCAGCAGGATGCGCGCCGTCATGGCTTGACGACTTCGTAGAGCGTGACGGGCAAGGCCTGACGCCATGTGTCGAAGCCACCCAACGGCTGAGCCTCGCCAATGCCGATGCGCGTGAGCGTGCCGCCATGCTGCGCGCGCCACGCGACCAGCGTCGCTTCGCTCTGCAGCGTCACCGCGTTCGCGACGAGCCGGCCGCCGCTCGCGAGCGCCGCCCAGCATGCCTCGAGCACGCCAGGGGCAGTCACGCCGCCGCCGATGAACACCGCGTCGGGCGTGGCGAGCCCCGCGAGCGCCTCGGGCGCGCGGCCCGCCACGAGTTGCAGACCGGGCACGCCCAGCGCCGCGCGATTGTGCTCGATGAAGCGCTGGCGCCCGGCGTGCGCTTCGATCGCGATCGCTCGGCAAGCCGGATGCGAACGCATCCACTCGATGCCGATCGAGCCGCTGCCCGCACCCACGTCCCAAAGCAGCGCGCCGGGCGCGGGCGCGAGACGCGCCAGGGTGAGCGCACGCACGTCGCGCTTCGTGAGCTGGCCGTCGTGGCGGTACGCGTCGTCGGGCAGGCCGGGCGTGAGCGTCCAGCCGCGCGCCCCGGTGTGGGCAGCGTCGCTTGCGCATTCGAACGCGACGAGATTGAGCGCCGCGGTTTCGTCGACGTGCCAGGCATCGGCGCGGCCTTCGACGCGGCGCTCGAGCGGACCGCCCACGTGCTCGAACACGGCAAGACGCGTCGCGCCGAAGCCCGCCTCGGTGAGCAGCGCGGCGAGCGCCGCCGGCGTGCGCCCGTCCGCGCTCAATGCGAGCACGCGCGAGCGCGCATGGAGATGACGGCGCAGCGCATCGAGCGGGCGGCCGACGAGCGAAACCATCGCCGTGTCCTGCAACGCCCATCCCATGCGCGCCGCCGCGAGCGAGAGCGACGACGGCGCGGGCAACACGCGCATGTCGCCGGGTGCCAGGCGCCGCGCGAGCGTCGCGCCCACGCCGAACAGCATGGGGTCGCCGCTCGCGAGCACGCATACGGGCATGTTCGACGCGCGATGCGCGAGCAGCGCCTCGACGTTGAAGGGCTGCGGCCACGGCTCACGCCGCGCGCGCACGCGCGCCGGCAGCATCGCGAGATGGCGCGCGCCGCCGGTCACGATGGCCGCGTCGAAGAGTGCGCGCCGCGCGTCGCGCCCGAGCCCCGCATAGCCGTCGTCGCCTATGCCCACCACAGTCAGCCATGCCTGCATGCCCTGCATTCGTTCTCCCGCCTTTGCTCGCGCTGTTGCCCGATTCTCTACGCCGCCACGGCCCCGCGACCCGATTGCGGGGCGGAGCGCGCCTGAAAACGGGCATAATACCGTGTCCGCCGGCGCCTTTAAGGCCCAAAAGCCTTGAGGCATAAAAGGGAACACAGCAAGCTGTGGCCGCCCCCGCGACTGTGAGCAGCGAGACCGCATCCACCCGAGCCACTGGTTTCACCGGGAAGGCCGATGCGGTCCACGACCTGCGAGCCAGGAGACCTGCCGGCCGACTATTCGTGCGAAGCCATATCGGGCGGGGTGTACCGATACCGCAGCCGTTGCCCGCATGCCCCGCGGGCAGCGCGCCGCTCTCGCGCGTCGATTACCCGGTATTCCCTTGAAACACGAAACGAAGCCCGTCTTGCCCCTCGCTGCGCTCGCCGCGGTCCGCCCTTCGGCGTGTCCCGGGCTCATGCGCGTGGTCGCCGCGCGCGACGGCGGCCTGTGCCGCATCCGTCTCCCCGGCGGCGTGCTGAGCGCCGCGCACTCGCGCGCCCTCGCCGATGCCGCGCGGGCGCACGCAAGCGGCGTGCTCGAACTGACCAATCGCGCGAACGTGCAGATTCGCGGCGTGCGCGCGGGCGAGGAAGCGGCATTGAGCGCCATGCTGATCGGCGCGGGCCTTGGCCCCGCCGGCATCGACGCCGCGAGCCCGGTCGAGCGCGCCTGCGCCGCCGACGAACTGCGCAACGTGATGCTGAGCCCGCTCGCGGGGCTCGATCCGAACGCCGCGAGCGACACCACAGCGCTCGCCCAGGCGCTCATCGACATGATGCAGCGCGAGCCGCGCTTCGCCGCGCTCTCGCCGAAGTTCGCGCTGCAACTGGACGGCGGCGAGCGTCTTGCGATGCTCGAGCATCCGCACGACATCTGGCTCGCCGCGCGCAAGCATGGCGCGACCGTGCGCTTCGTTCTGGGCCTTGCAGGCTGCCCAAGCGAGCCGCCGGTTGGCGCGCTCGCTGTTGAAGACGTCTGCACATCGATCCGCGCGCTGCTCCATGCGTTCCTCGATCTCGCGAACGCGAACGCCACACGCATGCGCGACGTACTGGCCGCACACTCGCTCGAAGCGCTGCTGCAACGCGCGCGAGAGCACGGCGAATTCGCGTTGATGCGCGACGACACCCCGTCGCACGCATGGCGACGCGCCACGAGCGATGCCCGCTTGCGCCTCGGCGCTCACGCGCTCCACGCCGACGGCAGCGGCTACGTGGGCGCTCAGCCCGTACTCGGCCGCATCGACTCGAACACACTGCATGCGCTCGCCGACCTCGCAGTTGAACACGGCGACGCGACGCTGTGCGTGACGCCCTGGCAGGGCCTGTTGCTGCCCAACGTGGCCGGACACGCCATGCCCGCCACGCTCGAACGCCTGCGCGCGCTCGGCCTCGTCTGCGCGAACGCGGACCCGCTCGCACGCCTCGTCGCCTGCACCGGCTCGACGGGCTGCGCGAAAAGCCGCGCCGACACGAAAGCCGACGCACTGCGTCTCGCCACGCTCTTGCCGGACGATACGGAAGTCCACCTGAGCGGCTGCGAGCGCTCCTGCGCGGCTGCGCATCGCGCGCCGTTCACGCTGCTCGCAAGCGCGCCGGAGCGCTACGACCTCTACCGGCGTGAAGACAGCAAAGCCGGCCTTGGCCCGCGCTTTGGTCAACTCCTCGCGCCCAACCTGACGATCGAAGCTGCTGCGCTTGCACTCGCCCAGCAGCCCCGGAGCACCCACGATGTCTGATTACATCCGCGACGGCCACGCGATCTATCGCGAGTCGTTCGCGACGATCCGCGCAGAAGCCGACCTCTCGCGCATTCCCGCCGACCTCGAAAAACTCGCCGTGCGCGTGATTCATGCGTGCGGCATGGTGGACGTGGTCGCCGACCTCGCGTTTTCCACGGGCGCCGGCCTCGCGGGCCGCGCGGCCCTCGCGAACGGCGCACCGATTCTCTGCGACGCGAAGATGGTCGCCTACGGCATCACGCGCGCCCGCCTTCCCGCGCATAACGCCGTGATCTGCACGCTCGACGACCCCACCGTGCCCACCCTCGCGCGCGAGATGGGCAACACGCGCTCGGCGGCCGCGCTCGAATTGTGGCGGCCGCACCTCGCGGGCAGCGTGGTCGCGATCGGCAATGCGCCCACCGCGCTCTTTCATCTGCTCGACATGATCGCCGCGGGCGCGCCGCGTCCCGCGCTCATCCTGGGCTTTCCCGTGGGCTTTGTCGGCGCGGCCGAGTCCAAGGCGCAGCTCGCCGCCGAAAGCCATGGCCTGCCCTTCGTCGTCGTGCACGGCCGCCGCGGCGGCAGCGCGATGGCCGCCGCCGCCGTCAACGCACTCGCTTCGGAGACCGAATAAATGAACCGCAAAGGCGTTCTGCACGGCATCGGCGTCGGCCCCGGCGACCCCGAGTTGCTCACGCTCAAGGCAGTGCGGCTGCTCAAAGCCGCGCCCGTGGTCGCCTTTTTCGTGGCCAGGGGCAAGAAGGGCAACGCGTTCGGCATCGTCGAGGCGCATCTCGAAGCGCAGCAGGAACGCATGCCGCTCGTGTACCCCGTGACGACCGAAGCCCTGGAGCCGCCGCTCTCTTACGAAGCGATCATCGCGGACTTCTACGACGGCGCGGCGGAAATGGTGTCGCGCCATCTCGACGCGGGACGCGACGTGGCCGTGATCTGCGAAGGCGATCCGTTCTTCTATGGCTCGTACATGTATCTGCACGACCGGCTCGCGGCGCGCTACGAGGCGCAAGTCGTGCCCGGCGTGTGCTCGATGCTGGGCGGCACGGCCGTGCTGGGCGTGCCGCTCGTCTACCGCAACCAGAGCCTCGCCGTGCTCTCGGGCGTGCTGCCCGAGGACGAATTGCGCCGCCGCCTCGCCGACGCGGACGCCGCCGTCATCATGAAGCTGGGCCGCAACTTCGAAAAAGTCCGCCGCGTGCTGGGCGAGCTCGGTCTCGCGCACCGCGCGCACTATGTTGAGCGCGCAACGATGTCGAACCAGCGCATCGTGCCGCTCGACGAAGTCGATCCGATGGCTTCGCCCTACTTCTCGCTGCTCGTCGTACCGGGGGTGAAATGGCAGTCGTGACGCCGCCCGCCATCGTAATTCTCGGCCCCGGCGCGCTCGCCACGGCGCGGCGCGTGCAGGCGCTTTATGCGGGCGCGCGGGTCCATGCGCTGCAAGGCCGCGTACAGGGCGATGTTGCGTTCAGCGAACTCGGCGCGCACTTGCGCGAATGCTACGCGCGCGGTGCGCCCATCGTCGCACTGTGCGCGGCGGGCATCGTGATCCGCTGCCTCGCGCCGCTGCTCGCCAACAAGGGCGCGGAGCCGCCTGTGCTCGCGCTCGCCGAGGACGGCAGCGCCGTCGTGCCGCTGCTTGGCGGCCTGACCGGCGTGAACGTCATGGCGCGCGAGATCGGCGCGGCGCTCGCCGTCGCGCCCGCCATCACGACGAGCGGCGAACTGCGCTTCGGCACCTGCCTGCTCAATCCGCCCGCGGGCTATGCGCTCGCGAGCCTCGCGCAAGGCAAGCGCTTCGTGTCCGACCTGCTCGCGGGCGCGTCCACGCGCGTCGCCGGCAATGCGCCGTGGCTCGAAAACGTCGATCTGCCGCGCGACGGGGACGCGCGCCATGCCATCCGCGTGAGCGCGCAGGCCTGGGACGGCAATCCCGCCGTCCTCGTGATCCATCCGCGCAGCATCGTGGCGGCCGTCGGCGCGCCGCGCGAAGCGATCGCCGAACGCGTGCGCCGTGCGCTGGCCGCACACGGCCTCGCGCCGCTTGCGCTCGCGGCGCTCGTCGCGCCTTCGTCGCACATGCGCGATGCGTCGCTTGCGCAGGCGGCCACGGAACTCGGCGTGCCGCTGCGCTTCGTCGACGGCGCGGACCCTACGCCGCAAGCCGTGCTTTGTGCGCTCGACCTCGGCGCGGACATCGAGCGCTACACGTCGAACGAAGACGGCATTGCACTAGCCTGCGCCGCCGCGCCGCTCGACCCGCACACGCTGGGTCGAGCACGCGGCAAGCTCACGGTGCTGGGTCTCGGCCCCGGCCGCGCCGATCTGCTCGCGCCCGCCGCGCGCGCGGCGCTGGACGACGCCACCGATATCGTTGGCTACGCAACCTATGTGGACATGGCGGGCCCGTTTCGCGCGGACCAGCAGCGCCACGCCACCGACAACCGCGAAGAGCTGCAGCGCGCCCGTCACGCCTTCGAGATGGCGAGCGAGGGACGGCGCGTGGCCGTGGTCTCGTCGGGCGACCCCGGCGTGTTCGCCATGGCGGCCGCCGTGCTCGAAGCGCTCGAAGGCTCGGACGACGCCCGCTGGCACGCCGTCGCGCTGACGATCGTGCCGGGCGTTTCCGCGGCGCTCGCTACAGCGGCGCAGGCGGGCGCGCCGCTCGGCCACGACTTCTGCATGCTCTCGCTTTCCGACAACCTGAAACCGTGGAGCGTGATCGAACAGCGCCTGCTGCATGCGGCGCAGGCCGATCTCGTGATGGCGTTCTACAACCCGATTTCGCGCGCGCGGCCCTGGCAGCTCGACCGCGCGCTGGAGATCGTGCGCAGCGAGCGAGCGCCGCAGACGCGCGTGGTGCTGGGCCGCGACGTGGGCCGCCCCGGCGGGACGCTGCGCGCCATGACGCTCGGCGAACTGCGTTCCGCGGACGTCGACATGCGCACGATGGTGATCGTCGGCTCGTCGACTACGCGCGGGTTCGCTCGCGGCGACGGCGGCGAGTGGATCTATACGCCGCGCTGGTATCGGGACGATGTGCAATTCAAGCGCGAAGCCGGGGGCGAATAAAAGCTCGCGCGCACGCGTTCAACGTTCAAGTCAGGCACGAACAACGGGGCCGTCGGCCCTCGCTCAATACGCATGCCTTCGTCTCGTGCGGCACACCCTCAATTTCGGCGCTGGCGCGCCGTAAAAGCATGTGACCCCGCAAAGTCAACCTGATTGCCATACCAAGCGCCGATGACCAACGTCACCCCCGAAGCTGAAGCCGAAACCGAAGCCACCCCTGCCGCAACCGATATCGCCCCGCTCACGCCCGACGCCGTCCCGGTGGGCGCGCCGCTCGTCTGGCCCGTTGTCGACGGCGACGGCACCTTGCTGCTCGATGCCGGATCGGTGCTCGTGGGAGAGGCCGAGCGCGACTTCCTGTTCCTGCACTTCGCGCCGCATCGCGGCGACGTGCAGCGAGCCGACGCGGGGCCGGACGACGCGGCAGCCGCCAACGCAGCCGATGCGCCTACCGGTACGCGCGACCTGCATCTGACGATCGGCGCGTTAATGGGCCTGCGTCCGCAAATCGGTTCGAGCAGCGCGCCCATGCAGCAGTGCCGTCTGATCGGCTTCGCGCCGAACGAAGCGCTCTTCGTCACGACGCCGTATGCGGACGGGCGCCCGCTCGCCATCACGCCTGGCGAAAACGTCGAGATCGTCGCGATCGCGAGCCAGGCCGTGTATCGCTTCGTATGCACCGTGCACGCCATCTGCCCGTCGCCGCTCCACTATCTCGTGCTTTCGAAGCCCGCCAACATTCGCCGCCTGCGCGAACGCCGCTCGATTCGCGTACGAGCGCGGTTTCCCGTGCGTTATGGCATCGGCGAGGCCGGCGCGAGCTATGACGGTGTGGCGCTCGCGCGCGGCATCAGCGCGCTCGGCCTTTCGATCAGCGCGCCGTGGGCGCTCGGCAAGGTCGGCGAACGGCTGCGGATCGCATTCCAGTTGCAGACGGGCGAAGGCGATACGCGGATCGAAACCACGGCGATCATCCGCAATCTGCAGACGGAGACCGGCGATCGCGCGCCCGCGACGCTCGGACTCGAACTGGACCGTCTCACGCCCGCCGAGCAGATGGCGATGAAGGTCTACGTGTTCGATCGTCAGGACGACGTGCTCTACTGGACCGGCAGCATGCGCTGACGCGCGTTTTCAGGCGCTCGCTGTTTTGCGCTTCAGGCGAGCAGCGCCTGCGCATCGAGGCACTCCCCGGCCCATGCCTGCGCGAGTGCCTCGCAGCGCCCCACACGTACTGCGCCACATTCGCAGTCGATCACGGTGACATGGTCCGCTCGACGCGGCCGTGCAGGCCACTGCGTCGTTCGGCCATCGCTGAAGAGCCAGAGATGGCGCGCACGCGCGGGATCGCGGCGCGCGGCCGCCTCCAGCAATTGCGCCGCGCGGGCCATGCCCGCTTCGAGTGGCGTGCCGCCGCCCCCGCCGATGGGCTCGATCCAGCGCTCGTTCCACCAGCGCGGCACCGCGGGCCCGAAACGCAGTTCGGCGCCCGCGCCGCCGAATGCGATCAACGCCACTTCCACCCGCTCCGCGCGGGCGCGATCGAACAAGGCGATCAGCAAGCCCTTGGCGAGCGCAAGCTGGCCGCGCGCCAGCATGGAGGCCGAGCAATCGAGCACGAAGCAATGGAGCGCGCCGGTACCGGTGTCGCGCTTCGCGAAGCGAAAATGTTGCGCTTGCAACGGGTCTGATCGCTTGGCCGCCAGGGTGGGCGGCCAGGCGGTACGGGTGCCGTGCCGCGCCATTCGTGCGGCGCCGCTTCCCGGGCCTTCTCGCCGTCGAGCGCCGCCCTGTGAGAAGGCGGCGGCCTTTGCCCGACGGCTCAGCGTTTTTTTGCGGGCAGTGGGATCACGCCCTTCACCGGCCTCGCGGCGACGGGCTCGGGCGCTAGCTCGCCCCAATCGGAATCCGGTGCGGCCATGGCTTGCGCCTGTTTTTCGCCGCGCGCGGGCGGCGGCTCGCCAGCAGACGGCGAGCGCTGCGGCTCAGCAGTCGCACGCCGCCGATGCGCGAGCACGCAATCCGCGACCTGATCGACATGTTCCGGATTTACCGCATCCGCGCCTTCGAACGCGGCCAGCGCGCGCGCCGCCCGCAGCATCACGAGGTCCGCGCGCAAGCCGTCCACCGCCGCCTCGATGCAACGCTGCGCTACACGCTCGTGCACCGCATCGCTCCACGCGAGCGCGCCGAGCGCCCCACGCGCCGCCGCGATGCGTTGCGCGAGCGCGTGCTGTTCAGGCGCATGCGCGGCGCAAAAGGCCTGCGGATCGGCGTCGAACGAAAGACGCGCCTTGACGATGCGCTGCCGCTCCGCTGCCGCGTGCGGTGTGCCGAGTTCGACCATCAGGCCGAAGCGATCGAGTAGTTGCGGGCGCAACTCTCCTTCTTCGGGATTCATCGTGCCGACCAGCACGAAACGCGCGTCGTGCGTATGCGAAACGCCATCGCGCTCCACCGTGTTCACGCCGCTCGCCGCCGCGTCGAGCAGCACATCGACGAGCGCATCGGGCAGCAGGTTCACTTCGTCCACGTACAGAACACCGCCATGCGCGCGCGCGAGCAGCCCGGGAGCAAAGCGCACCGCGCTCTCGCGCAGCGCGGCTTCGAGGTCGAGCGTGCCGATCAGCTTGTCCTCGCTCGCGCCGAGCGGCAGCGTGACGAACGCGCCCTCGGGCAAGAGCGCCGCGAGTGCACGCGCCGCCGTCGATTTCGCGGTGCCGCGCGGCCCGCTCACGAGCACGCCGCCGATCGCGGGGTCGATCGCCGCAAGCAGCAGCGCTCGCTGGAGCAGCACTTGGCCAACGAGTGCGGTAAAGGGAAACGCGGGACGCTGGGCCGCTGCGCTCATGATCCTGATCCTTCCAGTTGTTGCCCGGCTTCGAGCAGACGTTGTTCGAGTTGCGCGCGATGCTCGCCGGGCTCCTGCCAGAGGCCGCGCTGGATCGCTTCGAGCAGGCGCTCGCACACCGCGTGCAGCGCGTGCGGGTTGTGGCGCTGCATGAACGCGCGGGTGTCGTCGTCGTGGACGTAGGCGTTCGCGACCAGTGCGTATTGATGGTCGCCCACCACGCGCGCAGTCGCGTCATAACCAAACAGATAATCGACGGTCGCCGCCATTTCCGCGGCACCCTTGTAGCCATGGCGCTTCACGCCGTCGATCCACTTCGGGTTCACCACACGCGAGCGGATCACACGCGCGATCTCTTCGTGCAGCGGGCGGATGCGCGGCGCGGCGGGATTGCTGTGGTCCGCGTGATAGAGCGTGGGCTGCGCCTGTGAAAAGTGGCGCGCCGCCGCGGCCATGCCGCCCTGAAACTGGTAGTAGTCGTTCGAATCGAGCAGATCGTGCTCGCGGTTGTCCTGGTTCTGCAGGACTACGTCGAGCGTCGAAAGACGTGCGCGAAACGCGTCGCCCGCTTCGTCGCCCGCGCTCTTTTGCGCGTACGCGTAGCCGCCCCAAGCCTGGTACGCGTTCGCGAGATCGGCGTCGGTTTGCCACTGGCGATGGTCGATCATCGACTGCAGGCCCACGCCGTACGCCCCGGGACGCGCGCTGAAAACACGCCAGCCCGCGCGGCGGCGCGCCTCGTCCGCCGCCATGCCGCTCGCGAGGAGCGCGTCGCGTTCCTGCTGCACGCGGGCGCGCAGCGGGTTCTGGTGCGCCGGCTCGTCGAGTTCTGCTACGGCCTGCACCGCCGCGTCGAACAGATGCATGACGTTCGGAAACGCGTCGCGGAAGAAGCCCGATACGCGCAGCGTCACGTCGATGCGCGGCCGGTCTAGCGCCTCGACCGGCATGATCTCGAAGTCGGACACGCGCTGGCTGCCGGCGGCCCACTTCGGCCGCACGCCGATCAGCGCGAACGCCTGGGCGATGTCGTCGCCGCCCGTGCGCATCGTCGCCGTGCCCCACACGGAGAGCCCCACCGCGCGCGGATAATCGCCGTGCTCCTGCAGATGCCGCTCCACGAGTTGCTGCGCCGATTTCATGCCGAGCGCCCACGCGGCTTGTGTCGGTATGGCGCGCGTATCGACGGAATAGAAGTTGCGGCCCGTGGGCAGCACGTCGGGACGGCCGCGCGAAGGCGAGCCGCTCGGCCCCGGCGGCACGAAGCGGCCTTCGAAGCCTCGGCGCAGCTGGCGCATCTCCTCGCGGCCACAAGCGTCGAGGCGAGGCAGCACGTCGTCGCGCAAACGCGCGAGCACCTTGGCCGCGTGCGGCAGCGCCAGCGTTGCCGCATCGTCTCGATCGACCGAACAGATACCTTCGATCAGCGTGGCCGCGACCATTTCCAGACGCTCGCGCGTGTCGCCCGCGTGACGCCACGGCGCGTCGCTCACACCGGCGAGCAGCGGCGGTCGCGGCCCGCTCCAGGGTGCGGCCCAATCCACGGTGGCCGCATCGAGCAGATGATCGATGCGCATGTCGCGCGCCAGTGCGTCGATGAGGCCCGCGTTCGCGCCCTGCCCGTCGCCGCACGCATAGCGGCCGAGCGCGAGCAGCGTGTCGCGGCGCTGCTGCCCTTGCGGCGATGCACCGAACGTATGCAGACCGTCGCGTATCTGCGCTTCCTTCAGCTCGCAGAGGTAGGCGTCGGCGCGCGTGAGCAGCTCGTCCTCGCCCGCCTGATCCTGCGGTGCCGCCACGCTCAGTTCTTCATGCAGGCGATGCTCGATGATCGTCGCGAGTATGGTCCGGCGCAAAAGTTTTGCGCGGCGCGGGTCCACCATCAATGCTTCGTAATACTCATCGACTTGCCGTTCGAGGTCTTGCAGCGGTCCGTAGTTCTCCGCGCGCGTGAGCGGCGGCATCAGGTGATCGACGATCACGGCCTGCGCGCGGCGCTTGGCCTGGCTGCCCTCGCCCGGATCGTTGACGATGAACGGATAGAGATGCGGCAGCGGGCCGAGCGCCATGTCGGGCCAGCAGGCGTCGGAGAGCGCCACGCTCTTGCCCGGCAGCCACTCGAGATTGCCGTGCTTGCCCACGTGCGCAATCGCGTCGATGCCGAACGTCTCGCGCAACCAGAAGTAGAACGCGAGGTACGCGTGCGGCGGCACGAGTTCGGCGTCATGATAGTTCGCATAGGTGTCGTCGCCGCGCGAGCGTGAAGGCTGGATGCCCACGAACACCTGGCCGCAGCGCCAGCCCGCAATCATGAAGCGGCCGCGCCGCACCGTGGGATCGTCTTCGGGCGCGCCCCAGCGCGCGATCAGCGCGTTCTGCGCCTCGACGGGCAACCGCGAGAAGCGCGCGCGATAGTCGTCGAGCAACAGGCTTTGCCACGCGGGACGCAGCGCACGCGTATCGGGATCGTTGGTCACGCCCTGCGTGAGGATGCGCATGAGCGCGTCGCCGTCTTCGGGCACGTCGGCCACGCGATAGCCTTCGTCGCGCAACATCCGCAAGATGCCGACCACCGAGGCCGGCGTGTCGAGCCCCACGCCATTGCCGATGCGTCCTTCGCTCATCGGGTAGTTCGCGAGCACGAGCGCGAGTTTTTTCTCTTCGTTGCGCAGGCTGCGCAAGCGGCACCAGCGGCGCGCGAGTTCCGCGACGAACGCGACGCGTTCGATATCGGGCTGATAGCGCACGACATCGACTTGCGTCTCTTTGCAGTGGTACGCAAGCCCCTTGAAGCTGATCGCGCGTGTGATCACGCGGCCGTCCACTTCGGGCAGCGCGATATGCATGGCGATGTCGCGCGAGTTCAGACCGTGGTTGTCCTTCACCCAGTCTTCGCGATTGCCGCCGCTCAGGATCACCTGAAGCACGGGGGCGTCGCCGGCCAGGGCGAGCGGCTCGGGGTCGTCTAGCGACGAGGCCGCGAAGGCCGTCGTGTTCAAAACCAGCGCAACATCGTGCTCGGCCGCGAGTTGATCGAGCACGTCGCGGCTCAGCGTGTCCTTGAGCGAAGTGATCGCGAGCGGCAGCGGATTCATGCCGCGTTCGATCAGCGCTGTGATCAGCGCATCGAATGCAGCCGTGTTGGCGGCCTGCAAGTGCGCCTTGTAGAACAGCAGCGCGACGACGGGCGCGCCGGGTTGCCAACGCGCGCGCCATTCGTCGATGGTCGCGACGTCGCGCTGCGGGCAGTAGAGCGCGGCGGCCGGCAGCACGACGGGCGGTGCGGGCTCGCTGCCCCATTCGAATGCGCGCCACGCGAGCGCGCGCAGGAACGATTCGGCGTTGGCCGCGCCGCCTTCGCGCAGATAACGCCACAGCAGGCGGCAAAATTCGGGCTCGGCGCGGCTCTTCGCGATGAGATTGGGGTCTTCCTGAAGGTCGCCGGAAAACATCGCGAGCAGCTGCCCGCGGCGCTCTGCCAGCGACACGACCTGCTCGATGCCGTACGGCCAGTACGTCTCGCCGCCCAGATGGTCGACCACGACGACGCGCGCGTGCTGCAAGACGTCCTCGACGTAGAAGTCCACCGAGGCGGGCTGGCGCAGATACGTGACGTTCGCGAGCCGCACGCCCGGGAAACCTGCGGGCAGGCGCGGTACGACGCTCGCGAGCAGCGCGAGCGTCGTGTCCGCCGAACTGAGCACGACGATCTCGGCGGGCTGCTGATCGATGCGGATGACGCCCTGCGTGTCGTCGACAAAACCGCCCGGCGTGGTGCGCAGCAAATGCATGTTGCGGCCTCGTGTCGCTCAGCGCTTCGAAGTACGAAGCATTGCGCGATGTGCGCGCGAATCTGCGCTCACTTCGCGCCCGCGGTCTGCACGTTCGCGAGGGCCGCGTCGAACGCCTGCTGCAGCGTCGCGCCATCGAGTTCTTCGCCGATCAGCACGAAGCGGCTCGCGAGCGGCTGCGCCGCGCCTTCCTGCGCGTTCCAGCGGCGGTCGAAATAGCTGTCGAAACGGCGGCCCACGCCTTGCACGACGAGACGCATGGGCGCACCGGACAGCGCGGCGAATCCCTTCACGCGATAGATCGTGTGCGCGTCGACGAGTTGTTGCAGCGCCTCGATCACGGTCTCGCGCGAAGCCGCCGTCCCGGACACCACGACCGAATCGAACTCGTCGTGGTGGTGATCGGCATCGTCGGCGGAACCATGATGATCGTGGCGCAGATGAATGCTCTCCTCCGCAGCCGATTCGAGCCCGAGCAGCGTATGCAGGTCGAGCTTGCCGTGCTGCGCGCGCACGATCTTCACCTGCGCCGGCAGTTCTTCGCGCAGCGCGGCGACGAGCGCGTCCTGGCCCGCTTCGTCGAGCAGATCGGTCTTGTTGAGGATGACGAGATCGGCAGACGAAAGCTGGTCTTCGAACAGCTCGTGCAGCGGCGACTCGTGATCGAGATTCGGGTCGGCGCGGCGCTGCGCGTCCACGGCCTGCGGATCTTCGGCGAACTGGCCGCTCGCCGCCGCGGGACCGTCCACGACGGTGACGACCGCATCGACGGTGAACGCGTTGCGGATCGACGGCCAGTTGAACGCTTGCACGAGCGGCTTGGGCAGCGCCAGACCCGAGGTTTCGATCAGCACGTGATCGATCTCGCCGCGGCGCTCGAGCAGTTGCTCCATCACCGGAAAGAACTCTTCCTGCACAGTGCAGCACAGGCACCCGTTCGCGAGTTCGTAGAGCTGGCCTTGCGTTTCGTTGCCGTTCTCGTCGCAGCCAATGCCGCAGCCACGCAGAATTTCGCCGTCGATGCCGAGTTCGCCGAATTCGTTGACGATGACCGCCACGCGCAAGCCATCCGCGTGCTGGAGAATGTGACGCAGCAGCGTGGTTTTGCCGCTGCCGAGAAAGCCCGTCACGATCGTGACCGGAGTCTTGCGCATTTGCATGAAGTGCTCCTGTGCCGCCAGGCGACAAGCGGGGCTATGGCGCGTCGTGGTTGCGGTTCGTGCGGGCGTCGTCACCGGAACGCACGTCTGCCTGCATGTGCGGTCACGCGTAACGATTCAGACAACCCTGCAGGGACGAACGGCCAGAGACGCACCAGGCCACGCCCGGCTGACGTATGAAAATCACGGACCCGGCACCGCATCCCCGCAGCGCGAATCCCACGTATCTGGCCGGTATCCGGACTGACGAAACGCCGCTTCGCCTTCCCGCGCGAGCGGCCTTGCGGCTGCATCGCGCAGTGGCGTGGACTGCTTGAAGCATGGAAGCGGCTTGCGGCATTCGTTCGAACGCCGCGCTCGTTGTACCGTTGCGGGTGCAGTTCAGGTTGGCCGTGCCCGAGGCGGGATGGCTCCCTGATTCCCGTTTAACTGCGCGCGCAGTATTGAATCGCGCACGCGAGCACCAGAGTGCGTGCGAGTGTAGGCGCGGGGCGTCTGCGCGTCAAGGAAGGCGTGGGCCGCAGGGCCTGTGCTATCGTAGCGCGCATCCGGCAGCGGCCGGGCACGCTCACCTTGCCGCCTGTCTTCTCTGTTCGACTCACGCCTTCGATCGACGCTCTCGCCTGTGAATCTCGCCTCGCCGTCCGCTCCAGTCGAAACCGCAGATGGCGCGCCGCTGCTCGTGGTCGGCATCGGCTGCCGGCGCGGCGTGACGCTAGCGCAAGTCGAGGCCGCGGTGCGCGCCGCGCTCGGCGAGTGGCCGCTCGAGCGGGTAACGGCCGTTGCGACGCTCGACGCCAAAGCCGGCGAGTCGGCATTGCAGGCATTTTGTGCGGCGCATGCACTACCGCTGTGCGCCTACACGCGTGAGCAAATCGCCGCGACATGCACGCAAGCGCCGCCTTGCGCAGCCGCGCAAGCACGGTACGGTGTCGACGGTGTGTGCGAACCGTGCGCCAGGCTCGCGGCCAACGGCGGTCCCCTCGTGCGCAGCAAGATCGCGCTCGATGGCGTAACGGTCGCGATCGCGCAGCACCGCATCGCGAATGTGCCATCGAACACCGCCTCATTCACATCACAAAAAGCCGACACCCGACGATGAAAACCGACCCCGAATCGCACCAACGCATGACGCAACGCCGCCGCGAGGGCCACGAGAAGAAGCAGGCCGCCGCGACGCTCGAAAAAGGCCTTCTGATCGTCAACACGGGCAACGGCAAGGGCAAGAGCACGGCCGCGTTCGGCATGGCCGTGCGCATGCTCGGCCACGCCATGAAGCTCGGCGTCGTGCAGTTCATCAAGGGCGCGCTGCACACGGCCGAACGCGATTTTCTCGGCAGCGTCGCGCACTGCGATTTCGTGACGATGGGCGACGGCTACACCTGGAACACGCAGAATCGCGACGGCGACATCGCCACCGCGCGCAAGGGCTGGGACGAGGCGAGGCGCATGATCGAGAGCGGCGAGTACGCGATGGTGATCCTCGACGAACTCAATACGGTGCTCAAGTACGAGTACCTGCCGCTCGACGAAGTGCTCGGCGTGATCGCGTCGCGCGCGCCGCACGTGCACGTGGTCATCACGGGTCGCCATGCCCCGGAGGCGCTCATCGAGGCCGCGGATCTCGTCACGGAAATGCGGCTCGTCAAGCATCCGTATCGCGAGCAAGGCGTGAAGGCGCAAAAGGGCGTGGAGTTCTAGGCGCATGGGCGCAAAGCTTGCCTGCCCCGCCCTCTTCATCAGCGCGCCCGCCTCGGGCCAGGGCAAGACCACGCTCACGGCGGGCCTCGCGCGCCTGCACCTGCGCGCGGGGCGACGCGTGCGCGTGTTCAAGACCGGCCCCGACTTTCTCGATCCGATGATCCTTGCGCGTGCGAGCGGCGCGCCCGTGCTCTCGCTCGACCTGTGGATGGTGGGCGAAGACGCGTGCCGCAAGTTGCTCGCACAGGCCGCGCGCGAAGCCGACCTCATTCTCATCGAAGGCGTGATGGGCCTGTTCGACGGCACGCCGAGCAGCGCGGATCTTGCCACCACGTTCGGCGTGCCAGTAGCGGCTGTCGTCAGCGCGAAGTCGATGGCACAGACGTTCGGCGCGATCGCGTTCGGCCTTGCGCGTTTTCGGCCCGGGCTGCCGTTTCACGGCGTGCTGGCAAACCGCGTGGGCTCGGCGCGCCATGCGCAAATGCTGCAGGAAGCGCTGCCCGCCGATGCGCCCTGGCTCGGACACGTGGCAAGCGCTGAGATGATGGAACTGCCAGATCGTCATCTCGGCCTGCATCAGGCCCATGAAATCGACGACCTCGACGCGCGTATCGAGCGCGCCGCCGACGCGCTCGCGCAAACCACGCTCGCCGATTTGCCGCCCCCGATCGCATTCACCTATCCTTCGGATAACGTAACGATTCCGCGCCTGCTCGACGGCCGTCATATCGCGATTGCACGCGACGCCGCGTTTTCGTTTCTCTATCCCGCAAACATCGCGTTGCTCGAAACGATGGGCGCGAGCGTGAGCTACTTCTCGCCGCTCGCTGACGAGCCCGCTCCCGCCAACGCCGATGCGATTTTTCTGCCAGGCGGTTACCCGGAGCTTCATGCTTCGATGCTGGCGCGCAATGCGCAGAGCGCGGCTTCGTTGCGTGCGCATGTATCGGCGGGCAAGCCGCTCGTCGCCGAATGCGGCGGCATGCTGTATCTGCTCGACGCACTGACCGACGTGGCAGGCACGCGCACGCCCATGCTCGGCCTGGTGCCCGGCGAGGCGGTCATGCAAAGGCGATTCGCGGCGCTCGGCATGCAGCAGCTCGATGGGGCACACGGCGCGCTGCGCGGGCACACGTTTCACTACTCGCGCGTCACCACGCCGGTCGCACCCGCGCTCGTTGCGCGTCACGCGCAAACAGGCGCGCATGGCGAGGCGCTCTATCGCCACGGCTCCATCGCGGCGACCTATATGCACGCTTACTGGCCCTCCAACCCGGCTTTCGCGGCCGCACTCTTTCATGGCACAGCCCTTTGACGAAGCCGACCGCGCGGCGGTCTACCGCGCCATCTACGAGCGGCGTGACATGCGGCACTTCGTGCCCGGACCGGTCGATCCCGCAACGCTCGCGCGCCTGCTGGACGCCGCGCACCATGCGCCCAGCGTGGGCTTCATGCAGCCGTGGCGCATCCTGCGCATCACCGACAAGTCGTTGCGCGAGCAGCTTCACGATACGGTCGACCGCGAGCGCATCGCCACTGCGGATGCATTGGGCAAACGCCGCGACGAGTTCATGAAGCTCAAGGTAGAGGGCATGCGCGAGTGCGCCGAGGTGCTCGTGGTCGCGCTCATGGACCGGCGCGAAGCCCACGTCTTCGGGCGGCGCACGCTGCCGGAGATGGACCTTGCATCCGTGGCATGCGCGATCCAGAACATGTGGCTCGCGGCGCGCGCCGAAGGGCTCGGCATGGGCTGGGTCTCGATCTTCGACGTCGACGAGGTGCGCGCCCTGCTCGCCATGCCGCCCGGCGCCAAGCCCGTGGCGATACTGTGCGTGGGCCAGGTCGACGCGTTCTATCCGCAGCCGATGCTCGAAATGGAGAAGTGGGCACAGCGCCGGGCGCTCGGCGAATGTGTGTTCGAGAATCGCTGGCCGCAAGACGACACGGCCTCCGAAACCGCCCGGGCGGCGAACGCAACGCCCGGCACATGACGCTAGCTCACGCTTCGCGTGCGTAGCACACGGCTTCGACGTTGTTGCCGTCGGGGTCGATCAGGAATGCCGCATAGTAGTCCGGACTATAGTCGGGACGCAGGCCGGGCTTGCCGTTGTCCTTCGCCCCTGCGCGCAGGCCAGCTTCGTAGAAGCCAACGACTGCCGCTCGGCTCGGCGCCGCGAACGCCACGTGCGCACCGCGCGGCGCGAGCCCCGAGTCGGCGGGTACGGCATGCAGCCAGAGCTTCGGCTCGTCGGGGTGACCGAGTCCCGCATAGGTGTCGTCGCGCATGCACACCACGATACCAAGCGGCGCGAGCAGCGCCTCGTAAAATTGCACGCTGCGTGCGAGATCCTGCACGCGCAATCCAATGTGATCGAACATGAGCGACTCCGGTGATGTCTGCGCGCAGCCGTTGCGGCAGATACGGGCGTCAGCATAGCGCGCGCGGCAACGTCGCGACTTGGGGAAAATTGACCCTGCGCCACTCCTCGGCTATTGCGGAACGACCGGCGAGACCGAGAGCACTTCGGGCATCTGCGGCGCTGCTGCGCCCGCATCAGCCGGGCTCTTCAGCTTGACGCGCCATTGCTGCGCGCCCGCGTACGGCAAACGTGCCAGCGCGCCCGCCACGAGATACGGCAGCGCCTGCTGCGCGTCGGCATTGCGGTCGCGCTTGATCGCGCTCACCTTGTAGACCTCGGCGCCATCGGGCAGTGCGAAAAAGCGCAGCGTGAGCGTGTGAACGTAGGGCCGTCCGAACCAGGGGAACGCAGGCCCTTCCGCAGACTCGCAGCCACCATTGCAATCGTTGGCGATGACTTTCACGTCGGCGGGACGCGTGGCCCAGGCCACCGAGACCAGATAGCGTGCCGCCTCGGGCGCTCCAGCCTGGAATCCGCGTTGAGCGAGGCCGTCGCGCAGCAGCGTCTGATACGGCAGTATCTCGCCCGCTTCGGCCTGCGCCGGCGTCGGCGCGAGATGGTAGGTCGCAGGGGCGTTCGCGGCAGCGACGCCCTGGCCGGGCAGTCCGCCGCTCGCCGCGATATCGGTCGTCACGCCCGCGCATCCGGCCAGGGCGCCGAGCAGCGGTAAGAGGCATATCGACAACAGGGTCTTCACGGAACACTCCATCGGGTTGCCGCCGGCGGGCGGCCTGCAGCGTGCGGTTGGGCAATTCGAGCGCGGATCGGGTGCGGCTCGGGTGCGGTTCGAGCCGCCGTGACTCGACCCGCGTGGCTCAAACCGGCGCGTCGAACGCCGGGAGCGACATCGTCACCGTGGTGCCTTTGTCCGGCTCGCTCTCCACGTGCACGTCGCCGCCATGTCGCGTCACGACTGTCTTCACGAACGCCATGCCGAGCCCGGCGCCGCTCAGCTCCGGGCGCGGCCCTGCGTGAAAGCGCCGGAACGGCTCGAACAGCCGCGCCTGGTCTTCCTGCGCAATGCCATAGCCGTGATCGCGGATCGAGCAGATCACGTGCAGCGGCTGGCGCTCGTCAAGCGCGATGGTACAGACTATGCGCGTATCGGGGGGGCTGTATTTCACGGCGTTGTTCAGCACGTTCACGAGCGCGCGCGTCATCAGCGACCGGTCCGCGTTGATCCAGCCCATCTGCTCACTTTCGAACGCCGTGTCGATATGAATGCGCTTCGCGCGCGCCTGCGGCCAGACTTCGTCGCTCGCGTCGATCACGAGTTCCGCGAGGCTCGTGGGTTCGAGCGCGTAGACCTGCGACTCGGCGCGCGCGAGCTGAACGAAGTCGTCGGCGAGCTCGAGCGAGCGGCGCGCATAGCGCTCGATGCGCTCCATCACGCCGCGCACGGGCTCCGAGGCCAGCGCGCCGCGCTCCCGCTCGGTTTCCACGAGCGCGACGATCGAGGCCTGCGGCGAGCGCATGTCATGCGAGAGCAGGCGCAGCGCATCCTCGCGCTGGCGCTCGGCGTCGTGCAGCGCCGTCACGTCGACGAGACCCGCGATCCAGCCCACCGCCTGCCCTTGTGCGTTCGTGCAGCGTGCGTAGCGCAGCAGGTAGTCGCTGCCGTCGCGCGCGCGCACTTCGACACCCCGTTCCATCAGCTCCGCGAACTCGCTGCGCGCCGGGTCGAGCGGCGCGGGCCAGTTCGCGTGCGCTAACGTCATGGCTTCGGGGCCCGGGTCGATCGGCTTGACGATCGCAAGGTCGCCGAACACATCCTGCATCGCGCGCCCTTCCGCGGCGCCCACGTTCAGACGCGCGAAATACTCGCGCGATGCGTGATTCGCAATCAGCACGACGCCGCGCAGATCGGCGACGAGAATCGGCTCGGGCACGGAATCGAGGCTGTCCCATACGAAGCGGCGCATGTCCTGCAGCCGCTGCGCGGCCTGCGCCATCAGCGCCATTTGCTGGGCGAGCGCGTCGCCCGCGAATTCGCGCCGCGGCGCGCTCGCCTCGGGCAGCAAGTACGGTTCGTCGGCGAGCTGGCGCAGTTCCTTGCGCAGATACGCCATGGTCATTTCGAGGCGCCGCCAGCTCCACGCCGGATAGACGATGAGGAGTGCGACGATCGCGGGCACGGGCGGAAGCCAGAGCCGCGCCCCATGCAGCATGCCAGCGCTCGTGCCGAGCGAGACGGCGATCAGGAGCGCGAGCAGCAGCAGCGTGCGCAGCGGCGAGAGGACGAGGAAACCCGCCAGCAGGATCGCGAGCGGCACGAACGAGGCGAGCACGACGGCGAGCGGCGCAACGGGCTGAATGGCTGTGCCGTTGAGCAGCGTGTCGAGCACGACCGCGTGAATGTAGACGCCGGGCAGCGGCCCCAGCGTGCCCGAAAGCGGGGTGGCGAAGCGATCGTAAAGCCCCGAGGCCGTGACGCCGACGACTGCCACACGCCCGCGCAACTGCTCGGGCGGTACGCGGCCCTCGAGCACGTCGGCGAACGACACCTTGCGGTACGTTTGCGAATTCGCGCCGAACGGAATCAGGAAGCGCGACTCGCTGCCGGGCGCACCCGCGCGCAGGACCTCGTCGCCGTGCGCGGCCGCGGGCGTGCCGTGTGCAAGCTCGACGGCGCCGCTGCGCACCGCGCGCCAGACCGGCACCATCAGTTGCGGCCAGCGCTGCCGCGCATCGCCTTCGAAGAGGGCGACGCTGCGCACGATGCCGTCGCTGTCCACTTCGAGGTTGATGTGGCCCATGCCCGCCGCCGCCTTGGCAAGCGGCGCGACCGGGCGCACGGCGTCGCGCTGGCCGGCATCGTCGGCCGGCGTGAGAAGGATGGGCAGGAACGCGGGCCGCGCGCGCAGTGCCTGAGCGAAACGCGCGTCGTCAGGCGACGATTCGGTGAAGAGCACATCGTAGACGACGGCAGCCGCGCCCGCCTTCGCGAGCTGGTCGACGAGCCGCGCGTGCAGCGCGCGCGGCCAGGGCCAGCGCCCTAGCGCAGCGACGCTCGCGTTGTCGATTTCCACCAGCACGATGTCGGGCGACACCGGCAGCGAGCGCGTGGCGAGAAATTGGTCGTAAACCAGGTGGTCCGCGCCGCTCGTCAGCTGCCAGATCACGCAGAGCACGACCACCAGCACGCCCGCGCAGCCCACCCCGGCCCACTCGAACAGAAAGCGACGCCCGACGGACCGGCCAAGGCCCGCGGGCGGACTCACGCTCGAGCGGGGCTCCACCTCGTCCGGCCGCTTCACCAGTCGAGCCTGAACGACTGGACCGGACTCGCCTTCTGATAGTAGCGACCGTTGTCGAACTGCTCGGCGATCACCGTCCAGTAGTAGACGCCCTTCGGCAAATCGCGCACGACGAGCTCGCCCGCCATGATGTCGGTGCGGTCGACGAGCGGCGCGCGCAAATCGGCCGTCGTGCCGAGCACGAAGCGAAAGCGCGTGTGCTGCGCGTTGCGGTCGATGAACCAGCGGAAGGCGAAGTCGCGCGAGCCCTCGATCGCACCCGCGCTCGCGCCGAGCGCGACGCGCCGGCGCTCGAACGCATAGGCGGCCGGCATGCCTTCGAGGCCGCGCTCGTCGATGGCGGCGATGCGCACGAAGTACGTGCCGTCTTCGAGGGCGCCAGTCGATACATGGGGGTCGGCGCTACGCGTGTCGCGAATCATGTCGAGCAGGCCCGCGTCGCGGCCGATCTGCACGCGATAGCCGTGCGCGAGCGCGAGCGGCGCGATATCGAAGGCGACTTCATCGTCTTCCTGCACCTTCGACGGATGCAGAAGCTCGGGGGCGTCGAGCAGCGCGACAGGCGCGCCCGCCGGCTGGCCTGCCAGCGTCAAACTGCCGTGGCGAGCCTCCACGAGCTGCTCCGAAGCGGCGAGCGGCGTGCCCGGCGCCGGTGCAACGGACTTTGCGGATGGGGCCTTGCCGCTACGGCCTTGATGACCGGTCTGGGCGGTTGAATCGGCGTCCACGCCCACCGCGCCGTCCAGCACCTCGACCGCAGTCGCGCCTTTGCTGCCGTCGTAGCTCACGCGAAACTGCGTGCCGCGCACGCCGGCTACAACGGAGGGCGAACGGATCTGGAAACGATCGTCCCTCTTCGTGGCATGCGTGACCTCGCTGCGCACCTCTCCGCGCCGCAGGTCGACGATGCGGTCGGTCGCGCCCGTGAGCGCGGTCTGGCGCAGCGTGGCGAGGTCGAGCGTAGTGTCGGGCGGCAGCACGATGTGCGAGCCGTCGGCCAGTTCGAACGTGGCGAAACCGTCGTGGCCTGTTTGCACGCGGTCACCTTCCACGAGGCTCATGCCGGCCACGACAGGCAGGAGCGGACCGCCGTGGAACGCATGCTGCACGGTGCCGTTCGCGGCGATCACCTTCGCGCCCAGGCCGTCCTGGCGCAGCAGCGCGACGGGCACGCGCAGCGTCGTTCCCGGCTGCAGGCGGCGCGGCGCGCTCACGTGATTCAGGCGGGCGAGTGTCTTCCAGTCGTCCTGGCTGCGCAGATAGCGCGTAGCGATGTTGTCCAGGGAGTCGCCGGGCCGTGTGACGTAGGTTGTCATTTCGGGCGCCGGCGCCGGTGCGCGCGGCGCGCTCTCGCGCGCACCGGCACTGCGGGCAACGGGAAAGAGCGCGAGCGCGCAGGCAATGAACGGAACTGCAGACGCGCGCACCGCACGCGCGCCCCTCACGCGTCGTCCCCCTCGATGCGCTCGAGGCGGTAACCGTAGCCGTAGATCGGCGTGAGGCGATAGCCGTTTTCCGGACGCAGACCGAGTTTCGAGCGCAGCATGGAAACGTGCGTGTCCATGGTGCGCGAGGGGATGTCGTCGGACTGCTTCCAGATCACGTCGAGAATGTGCGCGCGCGATAGCGGACGGCTCAGATGCTGAAAGAGCAGCAGCGCGAGATCGAACTCCTTCTGCGTGAGCGCGACGTTGCGGCCGCCAACGGAAGCCTGGCGCGATTTCAGATCGAACTCGTACTCGCCGAAAGTTTCTCTCAGCGCGGGCGAATGAAGTTGATACGCGCGGCGCAGCAGCGAGTTGACGCGCGCGATCAGCACCGGCGCGGAGACGGGTTTGACGACGTAGTCGTCGGCGCCCGCGTTGAGCATTTGCGCGATGTCGGTCTCGCGGCTGCGGCTCGTCATGAAGAGCACTGGCAAGCGCGTGGAAAGACTCTGCCGCACCCAGTGCAGCACTTCGTCGCCTGCCATGTCGGGCACGTTCCAGTCGAGGACGAGCAGGTCGAACGTCTGCCGCCGAAGCTGCCTGACGAGTTCGCTGCCCTTCACGAACGCGTGGCAGGCGTGGCCCGACGCGCTCAAGGTCTGGCAGACGAAATCTGTCTGCGCCGGATCGTCATCCAGTACTGCAATTCTCATAACACCCCGCCACCAGGTTTGTTTTTACCGTCTCAGGATGGACTGCCTGCCGCACCGCGCCGCGGCCGTGACCAGCGCCATCATCGCCCTCTTGCGAGGCGCGGCGCGCCAACCGGCGCCGGGTCGCCGGCTCGCGACTCTCGAGCTTGCGGCGCGCCGGCCCTGCCGCGCGCCGAGGACCGCTACTTTCGCCGCATCCCGGAAAAAATGGGTGCGCGACGCCATGGCCGGCTGCGGTAATCGGATCGCTTTCACATTAACCGCTCATAGTAGTCGAATTTACCTTCGTTCGAGCCGAAGCTGCCGGGGCGGCGTTGTCCGCCTCCTGGCACCGCGCCAATTGTCGAGCCCGAACAGGATGCGACGGGACAGTGCAAAAATCCGCAATCGACGCCAGATCTTTTTTCGCGGACGCAACACCATCGGGCCGCTCGTGGTACGCAGCGGAAAGGAACATTCGCTCGGCTCAGTTGCGGAAAAAAGTGGCGACGGCCGCGTGCTACGCGCTGCGTGGTCTCCGGAAACCGCCCCCGCAAGCGGACCGCCTGCGCAGCCATCGCCGTGCGCGGCGCGAGCCCCGCCGCCTCCGCCCTGCACGACCCGGCACGTGCCGCCATCGCCACATCCACCTCAAAGCACTGGCTTTTACCAGCGTTATCCGGCGAACTCAGGTTCGCTCTAACTTCCTTTCTGGCTGCTCCCCAGGTCCCGCGCGAGCCAGCCCCCCCTTCGCAGTGATCCGCCGCCTCTGCGCGGGCGCCTTGCTCGCGCACCCAAAGCGCCATGCGGCCGATATGCGATTTGCCACGACGACTCATTCTCGCCTGAACGCTGTAGATTTACTGTCAGGGATTGTTAAATCCGTCAGGACAGCGGCGAGCGCCGTCCAGGATCAGGCGTTCGATGGCTTTCGCGCTGTCCGGTTACCTGGCAATCCTGATCGATCGCTGGAACGCCTCTCGACTCGACACATCAGAACGGCGGGATGCC
>NZ_BBJJ01000041.1 GCF_000739815.1 Paraburkholderia mimosarum LMG 23256 = NBRC 106338 | reverse complement strand
AACACTTATGTTAATAGGCGTGTTGAGTTGCACGTTTCTGCGGAAGACTCACGCTCACACTAGAGTGTTTTTGGTCGCCCGGCCGTCCACTGCCTTACAACCGTGATGACATACGCGGCGGAAGTTGTAGGTCGAACGTGCGCCGGCGCGAGGCGCCAGTGCGAACCGTTCGCGCGATCCAGTGCGGCGAGGCTGCGATCCCGCCGGTTCCGGGCACCAGTCCAAGGGATACCCTGTCCCCATTGACGCTTTGCTACGCCAGCAGGAGTATGGGAGCTAGCGACGTGGCCATGCCGTCCAGCCCAGATGACGTTCAGTGGCTGCGCTACCTATGCGTCGGTGTGCGTTTCGGGGTTGGATCATGCAAAAGCAGCCTTCAACAGTAAATGGCCTTTGTAGTGAAACTGAGGTTGACGACGTTGAACGACGTTTCAGGTCGCTCGCGGACGCGCTACCGCATATCGTATGGACCGCTGAACCGGATGGTTCGATCGACTTCGTCAGCCAGCGCCTCAGAACCTATACAGGGCTCGATTCTTCCCAGGTCGAGGGATGGAACTGGACGTCCACGGTACACCCCGATGATGTGCATTTTGCGATCGCGAACTGGAAGCGCGCGCTCGCAAGCGGCGAAGAAACCGAAATGGAGGTGCGCATAAAAAGACAATCCGACGACACCTGGCGATGGCATCTCAATCGGACATCGCCGGTGAAAGACGCGCAGGGTCGTGTCATCAAGTGGGTTGGGACGGTCACCGACATCGATGACCAGAAGCAGGCGCTGGCCGCGGCCGACCGCGCCAACCGCGCGAAATCGGACTTCCTGTCCAGCATGAGCCACGAATTGCGCAGCCCGCTCAATGCGATTCTGGGCTTTGCCCAGCTCATGGCGTCCGAGTCGCCGCCTCCCACGCCCTCGCAACAGGCGAGCATCGATCAGATTCTGCGTGCGGGGTGGCACCTGCTGGCGTTGATCAACGAAGTGCTCGATCTGGCCAGGATTGAATCCGGGCAAGTGTCCATTTCGCCCGAACCGGTATCGTTGAGCGATACCTTGCGCGAATGTGAATCCATGATCGAGCCGCAGGCGCGGCAACGGGACATCATGGTGAGCTTTCCCTGCGTGGAGCCGCGCTGCCACGTCCGCGCCGACCGGACTCGCTTCAAGCAGATCCTGATTAATCTGCTCTCGAACGCGATCAAGTACAACCGCCCCTCGGGATCGGTGACCGTCGGTTACGACGCGACGCGCGTACCGGATCGGGTTCGCGTCAAAGTCAGCGACACAGGCTCGGGCTTGTCGCCGGATCAGTTAAGCCAACTCTTCCAGCCCTTCAACCGTCTGGGACAGGACACAGGCACTGAAGAGGGCACAGGCATCGGCCTCGTGGTGGCCAAGCGGTTGACGGAATTGATGGGCGGCGCGATCGGCGTCGAAAGCGCCGTGGGAAAAGGAAGCATCTTCTGGATCGAGCTCGATGCGGCGCCCGCTCCGGATATTGCGCCGACGGCTAGCGCATCACGCACCGTGCCCGCGAACGCAGTCCATGAGAGCGCGGCCGCCGCCGAGGCGCCCGTGCATACGGTGCTCTATATCGAGGACAATCCGGCCAATCTGAAACTCGTCGAGCAACTGTTGGCGAGGCACGCGGGCATCCAGATGCTCAGTGCCATGACGGGACAACTCGGTATCGAACTGGCAAGCAGTGCGCTGCCGCAGGTGATTGTGATGGACATCAATCTGCCCGACATCAGCGGCGTCGAGGCTCTGAGGATATTGCGCAAGAATCCCGCGACTGCGGAAATCCCGGTTATGGCCCTCAGTGCGAATGCGATGCCGCGCGACGTGGAGAAGGGGCTGAAGGCGGGCTTCTTTCGCTATTTAACGAAGCCGATCAGGATCGACCAGTTCATGGATGCGCTCGGCGAAGCCATCGCACTGGTGGAAAGCAAGAGCTAGTGGCATTCAGGTCATCTGGCACCGAACCATGATCGATTCCCTGGCGATCCTTAACGCGAAAATCCTGGTCGTCGACGACCTGGAAGTGAATGTCCTGCTGCTCGAGCAGATACTGCGCCGGGCGGGCTATGCTCACGTCACGTCGACTATGGATGGGGCTGCAGTGGGCGAGCTTCATCGGCACAACCGCTACGACCTGATTCTGCTCGATCTCCAGATGCCCGGGTTCGACGGCTTTCAGGTAATGGAGAGTCTCAAGTCGCTCGAAGTGGACAACTATCTTCCGGTCATCGCGATCACCGCCCAGCCGATGCATAAATTGCGCGCGCTGCAAACCGGCGCGAAGGATTTCATCAGCAAGCCGTTCGATCTGGCGGAGGTGCTGATGCGTGTCCATAACATGCTGGAGGTCCGCTTGCTGCACCGCGAGTCGCGCGAGTACGGCAAGGCGCTCGAGCAGAAGGTGCGGGAAGTGGAGGCGAGCCGCGAGCTGATTCGCCGCCAGAGCGACGAACTCAAAGGTCTGTATGCGAAGGTCGTCGCCGAGCAGAAAGTATCGGAGCGGCTGTTACGCAACATGCTGCCCCACCCGATTGCGGAGCGGTTGAAGGCCCACCTTCATGACATTGCCGACAGCAGCTTCCCGCAGGTGATTGCGGACCGCTTCCCGGAGGTGTCGGTCTTGTTCGCGGACATCGTCAACTTTACCGGCTTTTCGGCTGGCCTGAGCCCCGAGCAACTCGTCGAGATCCTCGGCGATATTTTCACGGAATTCGACACCATCGCCGACGCTCGCGGCCTCGAAAAGATCAAGACCATCGGAGACGCGTACATGGCGGCCGCCGGACTGCCTGCTCCGGTGGACGACCATGCGGCGCGCGCGGCGCACATGGCGCTCGACATGATCGATGCGATGGCCCGCTTCAACACGCTGCGGCGCTCCAACCTGCAGCTGCGAATCGGCATCAACAGCGGCGAAGTCGTGGCCGGCGTGATCGGCAAGCGCAAGTTCAGCTACGACTTGTGGGGCGTCGCGGTCAATCTGGCGAGCCGGATGGAGTCGCACGGCATGGCCGGGCGCGTGCAGGTGACGGCGGCCACTCGCGAGAGGCTGGGGGATCCTTTCGTGTTCGAGGTACGCGGCACGATTGCGGCAAAAGGCATCGGCGAACTCCAAACGTGGTTCCTGATCGGCAGAAACAGTACTTTTGAGAATTGAAGAGGCCAGGCGGCGCTGCCGCCGCGGCAAGATCTCCCGCGCGATCCATCCTTTGCCTTCCCTGCGCACGACAATATTCGAATTACTTCTTGAATTACACAACCGAATCCAAACAAGGCCGCGACTACAAACCGAACTCCGCTTTCATCATGCTAAGCGATCGGCTACGCGTCGTGTATAGCCCTTGGCGCCCCCGCTATAGCGATATAACGCGTCCTCGAGGTTTCCACCTGACGCGCTTATGTATTCTCGCAGATTTCGCGCTATGCGGATGATATCGTTGTTGGCTTCGAGTACGAAGCCGACGCGAGGCGCTTCTGGGACGCAATGCATTCGAGGTTGGAGGAGTTTGCGCTTGCGCTGCACCTGGACAAGACGAGGCTGCTGGACTTTCGCCGCTATGCAGCGGCTAACCGCCAAAGTCGTGGTCTTGGACGGCCGGAGACCTTCACCTTTCTGGGTTTTATTTTTATCTGCGGCAAGTCTCGTCGCGGTGCCTTCCAGCTTCAACGTAAGACCCGGGGCGACCGCATGCGGGAGAAACTCAAGAAGGTTAACAGCGACTGGATAGAAAAATGTCTGGCGCATGAACAGCGCGGTGTGCGGGCCGTGTATAACAAGGCCGAATATGCCGAGCAGAGGAGGATGATGCTCCAGGCATGGGCGGACATGCTGGACGCATTGCTGGCGAAGACCCCTGCAGCCAACGGTGCTGACCATTTGAGTCCTGCTGGATCTGACTCGACGCTGATCGCGTAGAACCCTGCGTGCATCTTCGGCGGAGCGAACCGTTTTCTGAGTAATGGCTTTCGCCGATGCGATTTCTAAACGACCCCGACACAAGCGCATGTGGCTAACGGGCTGGAGGAACAGCAGCCGGCAGTATTTCCGATACGGTGCAAAAGGACACGCATGCATGCGCCCGGTGTCGATCAAGCGACTTGATGTCCTGGGAACCCAGTCATCAAGTCAAGCGGCGCGCATCGCCGGTCGTGTTGCTGCTGGGGGAAACACATACCATAAGCCGTCATCGTGTCGGAAGAAAAATATCGCCAACGATCGACCAGGCTTGGTGGACTCAACACAGACACAGCGTCCTTCGCGATATACCTTGTCGCTGAGCTGGAAGCGCTTGATGCGAATCGGTGACGTGTCGGAGGGGGCAAGCCACTTGTCGATCAACCTGCGCAAACAATACCCATCGTAGTTCATCCTACTCTCCATGACCCGTCACTGCGACTCGACCACCTTGTGAGTCCGCGCCTTGGCGCATGCGGTACCGCCAAGGCGCGGGTGCTCCGATTGTCTTCGGGTAACTTGACTTCCGGGCGGGCGTCGGGCACCAAGTATTGGTCGATTGACTGATTTATACAGTCGCGCGACTGATACATCAAGGCCGTCAGCACCAGGAAAATCACCTATATCCCTGAAGAATAGAGCTTATATTTATGGGGGTCAGATCTTTACATGGTCGATTGACTGGTAATTATCAGTCGAGTGACATATTCTTCATGACAAGGTGGTTGCTCGCCATGGTGGCCAGGGTGAGGACCGATGAACTGACTGCGATCGCTCGGTCGAGGGAGGGTTGAGATTTGAGCGGTTGGACTGTCCGAAGCGCACACCGGCGGCAGCCGGCAAGAGGTCAAAGATGAGGGAACTGGCGATTGAACTGACAGAGGCTAAAGAGTTAGCCGACGAGCCAAAGCGCCGCGGCAACAGAACGACACGAATCCCCGAAATCGTGGAGGCCGCGATCAATGTGCTCGCGCAGTACGGTAACGTTGGCTTCGCTTTGCGCCGCGTGGCGAGCGATGTTGGGATCCACCTGGCGACCTTGCAGCACTACTTCCCGACCAGAGAAGACCTTTTGCGAGCGGCGTTGGAGGCGGTGGCAACACGATATCTGACGCTCTATGAAAGTGTTGTCGACGACGATGATCTATCGCCGGAGGCTCGGCTAGATGCCATCGCAGATATCGCCTTTGACGAGTTGGTCAAGCGTGGTACACACATTGCACCATTTTGCCTGGAAGTCTGGAGCATGGCCGAGCGCGAAGAATTTGCCCGAGACTTGATGGCAAGTTTCAACCGTCGATTCCAGGAGACGTTCGCCCGATTGCTGGCCAAGATCAATCGATCGCTTACACCCCGGGAGTGCGCGTTACGCGGTCGTCTGCTGTACTCCCATTTGGCCGGTTTAATCGTTTTAGTCCGGCCGGCACATGGCGCATCGTCAGACGATGAAACACTTCGCGCTGCGACGAAGGCTGTCTGGAGGGCGCTCAGCTGTGCTCCACAGTAGCGCGGCACGAGAAGGTAATACAACGTAAATGACCCACTAATGATGGGGGAGACACATGTACGCACCTATTCAACAATTATCGTCCGATCCACAAGGCTTCGAGCGTCTGACATCGCAGCGGCTGTGCGAGGCGTTTCACGGCGAGCGGTTGGAACTCGAGGCTTCCCAGAATCGATTTGAGCCGGTCGGAAAGATTACGAGTCGCCGATTGAGTAGCATTGAAATGCTGCGTTCCAAGGCGGCGACCTCCAGTCGTCCGTTCAGAATCCATCGGGATTCGAAAAGCAGCAGAGGAGGGCAGGACGAATTAATTCTAGTTGTCGTTCTGGCAAGTCAACTGTCATGTGAAATCGGGAATAGCTACTACGCTCTGGACGAGGGCGACATTGCGCTCATCGGCCCGGAGCACCCTAGCCGGATGGAGTTCTCAGCAGGCTTTGATGGGCTATGGGTACGTCTTCCGAAAATCGAATCACACATTAGACGCGTGATCTTTCAGGATGCCGTAGACAGAAAATTTGATAGCCGACACGGGATCATGCATGTCCTGTTGAGAACGCTGCTGACCACATACGAGTCGGCGAATTCGATTGCAGGGGATAGCGTCCCGTGGCTGGAGAGCAGTTTGCTGGATCTCATCGCGGCGGCGGTAAGCGCGAGTTCGATCGTGGCGAGAGAGGGGCATGCAACGACGTATAGTCGCGCGACTCTGCAGCGGATCAAGTCTTACATCGTCGCCAGGTTGCACGACGACACCCTTACCCCATCTTCCATCGCAAGCGCCATGGGCATAAGCGTTCGTCGCCTGAATGAACTCTTCGCTCAATGTCAGACGACGGTAACAGAGTGGATCATCGCGGAGCGGCTCGAGCGATGCAGAAATCGATTGCTTCTTAGGAGCCAGGTTAGGGAAACAATTTGTCAGGTTGCGTACGAAGAAGGATTCAAAAACATTAGCCACTTTAATCGAGCCTTCAAGAATCGATTTGGCGAAAGCCCAGGCCAACTGAGAGACCGTATCCGCTGCGAAAGCCTTCCGTCAGTCGACGCCGAAAGGGGCGTCCAGCTGGAAGTCATGTGAACATCTGTGTGCCCGTGCCCGTGCCCGTGCCCGTGCCCGTGCCAGCGCTGACGCGCCACGTTCCACTGCGCGAACGCGCTATCAACTAAAGTCCATCGCTCTCTGCGGTATGACGCTCGTCATGCCGTCACAACGGGCATCCCTCCCAACGTTTCCACTCTGCGGCCGGCAGCATCATCCATCGATGCTGTCGCGCGAAGCATCGCCATGTGATCCGCGGATGTCGCTGCCCGGCAAGCAAAGCTTTTCCGCGCTGTGAGCAAAGGTGGACCGTCCGTGAACGCCTATTGTTCCAGTAACGGAAATGCGCGCGACGCTCACACCAACGGCCGCATACCGCAATAAGAGCCGATGCTTCGCCATGGGCAACTATCTAGGAGACGCAAGTGCCTGATACCACCATTCAAGGCTATCCTGCCTCTGCGCTGTTCGACGAAGAGGCGGGGACGATCAGTCCGCTGGTCTACTCCGACCAGGGTATCTACGAGCAGGAACTGGACCGCATCTTCGGGCGGTCGTGGCTGTTCATCGCTCACGAGAAACATATTCCCAAGACCGGGGATTTCCTCTCCACGTACATGGCGGAGGATCCCGTCGTTGCAGTTCGGCAAAAGGACGGGTCGGTCGCCGTCATGCTCAATCAGTGCCGTCATCGCGGCATGAAGATTTGCCGTGCGGACCAGGGCAACGCGAAGGCATTCACATGCAGTTACCACGGTTGGGCCTATGGGATTGACGGCGCTCTCGTGAACGTCCCGTCAGAGGAGCACTACGGGCCGTGTTTCAACAAAGAAGAATGGCCTGCAAGGCGCGTCCCTCGAGTTGAAAGCTACAAGGGACTGATCTTCGCCAACTGGGACGAGCATGCACAATCGCTGAAAGAATCGCTTGGCGAAGCCGCGCTGTATCTGGACGCACTGCTCGATCGGTCGCCTGCCGGTACGGAGCCGATCGGCGGGATCTACAAGTGGGTCATCCCCTGCAACTGGAAGCTTGCCGCTGAGCAATTCGCCAGCGATATGCACCACGGGGTCATGTCGCATGTGTCTGTGCAAGTTGCGACAACACCGGAGTATGCGGGCAAAGAACTGCCGCTGCCGGGGCGTCAACTTTTATCGGACCAGGGGCATGGCACGGGCTTTTTCCTTGCCCCGGGCCTTCATGAAGACTGGATTGTGTCGCAGGCTGGCCAGCGCGAGCCGGGATACGATTCGGTGGCCCTTGCTCAGCGGCATGCCGCTCACAATGCTGGCGTGAGCGCGGTGACCGCGCAACACATGACCGTGTTTCCCACGTTCTCATTTTTCGGGGGCGTGCACAGCTGCCGCGTCTGGCATCCGCGTGGCCCTGGCGAAATCGAAGTCTGGGCGTTCTGTCTGGTCGACTCCGACGCTTCACCTGCCGAAAAGGAGCAACTCCGGCAAGCCACGTTGCGTACCTTCTCGCCCGCAGGAACATGGGAACAGGACGACGGCGAGAACTGGGTCGAGATCCAGCGCGTGCTGCGCGGACATCAGGCACGCCGTACCACCATGAGCGTTCAGATGGGTAAGGATATGAATCCCGCTGCGGATCCCGCGTTCCCCGGCACTGTCGAGGGCTGTTACAGCGAGGAGGCCGCACGGCGGCTCTATAGCCACTGGCTCAAGTTGATGTGTATTCCGACGCAAAACGATACGTGCGCCAAGGAGGCCGGCCATGGTTGCTAAGGAAATCGCCGCGACGCGCGCGAACGCAGTTTCGGCAGCAGAGCACTTCGCGATCGAACAGTTCCTCTTTCTCGAAGCCGAGCTTCTCGACGGCAGGAACATCGCGGAGTGGATCGAGCTGATGGCCGACGACCTCCGTTATGTGATGCCGATCCGCCGCAACGTGGGGCCGCGCGAGCGAAAACTGGAATGGACCAGTCCTGATGAACTCGCGTATTTCGACGAAAGCAAGGAAAACCTCAAGCTTCGTCTGCGCAAACTTCAATCGGGCGCCGCATGGGCCGAGGAGCCGCCGTCTCACACGCGGCATCTGATCACGAACGTACGCGCAAGCGCTGCTGGGCAGGGCGAATACCTCGTCCGCTCGAACTTCCTCGCCTATCGCAGCAGGTCGGAACGACAAACCGACTACCTGATCGGGGAACGCCATGATCGCCTGCGCTGCGTCGAGACGGACGCGGGATTTCAGATCGTCAGTCGGCGCATCTTGCTCGATCAGACGACGTTTCTCGCGAACAACCTCAGTTTCTTCCTTTGAGGGTGAGCGTAATGTCGTTTACGGATGTTTGCTCAGTATTGGACGTCCCGAGCGACGCCGGGCTGAGGATCGACGCTGGACCCGAGGCGGTCGCTGTGTTCAAGATCGACGGCGATTTCTACGCCATCGAGGACAAGTGTCCGCACGGCGACTGGTCCTTGTCTGACGGCTACCTGGATGGCGGGCTGATCGAGTGCAGCCTGCATATGGCGAAGTTCTGCGTGAAGACAGGGAAGGTCTGTGCGCCGCCGGCCATACGCGACGTCAAAGTGTTTCCGGTCAAGGTAGTGGGTGACCGGGTACTGATCGATCTTGAACCTGAGGCCGGCATATGAAACAGCCGCTTGCGATTGTCGGATCGGGCCTCGCCGGTGTACGCGCGGCGCAGACGCTTCGTGCCAATGGGTATAGCGACAGAATCATCCTGGTCGGCGAGGAGGCCCAGCACCCGTACGAGCGGCCTGCGTTATCCAAGGAAGCACTGTGCGGGGGCGCTCCGCCGGTGCTGTGCTCGACGGAAGACTTGAATGCGTTGGAGCTCGACTGGCGTCGAGGCGCGCGCGCGGTGTCGATTGACGCAGGCGTACTCGCGCTTGACGACGGCACGTCGGTGGCGACCGACGGCATTTTGCTGGCGACCGGCGCCCGGGCTCGCAAGGTCGACTTGCCCGGCGTGTCGTTGCCAGGCGTCTATACGCTACGTGCGCTGGGTGATGCGTTCGCGCTTCGAGACGCGCTAGCGGCGCAGAGCGAGATCGTCGTCATCGGTGGTGGCCTGATTGGGTGCGAGGTCGCGAGCACCGCGCGCAAGGCCGGGCATGCGGTAACTGTCGTCGAGTCTGGCGAGGAACTGATGGAGCGTGCGCTCGGGCGAATGATGGGCCATTGGGCGCGGGTTCAACTCGAGCAACTCGGTGTGGTTATTCATCGATCAGCGACGGTCGCTTCGATCGAAGGTCATACACGGGCGCAAGGCGTGAGATTGTCGAACGGCGCCTACTTGCCGGCTAACGTCGTTGTCTTGAGTGTGGGAGCCCAACCATGCGACGAACTCGCACAAGCCGCAGGCGCGGCGTGTATGCGCGGCGTGGTCGTCGATGCCGCGGGCCGCAGCACCATTCCCGGAATCTTCGCTGCCGGTGATGTTGCCTCGTGGCCGCTCGTAGAAGGCGGGCGCCGCTCTCTCGAGAGTTTTCTCAACAGCCAGGCGCAGGCGGCCGTCGCAGCATGCGCAATGATCGGGCGCGTGAACGAGCAGCCTCAGACCGCGCTCTCCTGGACCGAAATCGCCGGGCGAAAGATTCAACTTGCAGGCGATCTCACTGGCTCGGGAGGGATGGTTATTCGGGGCGATGAGACAGGCGCGTCCTTTTCCGTATTCCGTGTATCGAACGGACGGGTGGAAGGCGTTGCGACAGTCGACGCCCCGCGTGAATACGCGACGGCCAAACGGCTCGTTGAGTCGCGAATCGCGGTGCCGACCGATCTGCTGGCCGATCCCTCTACCGAGCTTCGCAGCTTGCTTAGCTACAAGGTGAACTAAATGAAAAAACTGGAAAACCAGGTCGTGCTGGTGACAGGCGGCGCATCTGGCTTGGGCCGCGCCATCGTCGAGCGGTTCGTTTCGGAAGGCGCGCGGGTGGGCGTGCTTGACCGCTCGGCTGATCGGATCGCCGAAATCCGCGCTGCACTCGGTGATGCTGTGATGAGCTTTCAGGGCGATGTTACGTCGTATGAGGACAATCTTCGCGCAGTGAATGGATTGGTCGCTCAGTTCGGCCGCCTGGATTGCGCGATCGGGAACGCCGGGATTTGGGATTTCAAGGTCGCACTGGTCGATCTCGCCGAAGACAAGCTCTCTTCGGCGTTCGAGGAATTGTTCGCCGTGAACGTGAAGGGCTATCTTCTGCTCGCCAAGGCCGCTTTGAAAGCGCTGGCCGAAAGTCGCGGGAGTCTGATCTTTACGGCATCGAACGCGTCGTTTCAGTCGGACGGTGGCGGGGTCCTCTACACAGCCAGCAAGCACGCAATTCGCGGCATCGTTACGCAACTCGCTTTCGAATTGGCGCCGTTCGTCCGCGTCAACGCCGTTGCCCCGGGGGGAATGATCACGAACCTCAGCGGCGTGAAGTCGCTCGGACTCTCGGATGCCACGATTCCGGCGGAGCCGTTCGTCGAAATGGCTCGCCATGTGGTGCCGATCGGTCATCTGCCGACTCCGGCCGACTACACCGGCGCCTATGTTTTCTTCGCATCACGCGAAGACAACGTGCCGGCGACCGGAACGGTCCTGAGACACGACGGCGGGTTAGCCGTTCAAGGATTTATCGATAGCCGCGGCGGAGCCGGGTTGCTCGAAAAACTTTCAATCAATCAGGAGACAGTCGCATGAAGGTGCAATCGTTGGGTTATATCGGAATCGACGCTTCCGACTTATCCGCCTGGAAACGTTACGCGACCGAATTCCTGGGCTTGATGCCTGGAGAAAACAGCGCGTCCGGTGATCGCTATCGTATCGATAACCGTCTCTGGCGGATTTCGGTTGAACAAGGTGAACGCGATGACATCGCCTATGCAGGGTTCGAACTGGAAGGGCCGGAAGCCCTCGCGCGAATGGCCGGGCACCTGCAGGACCTGGGGTACAGCGTCGAAAGCGATTCCGGCGAGCTCGCGCGCAGCCGGCAGGTGCGCGGGCTAGCACGTTGCGCCGATCCGTGCGGCATGCAAGTGGAACTGTACTGGGGCGCGACCGAACGCGGCGAAGCACCGTTCCGATCGGCTGTGGTCGACGGTTTCGAAACCGGCGACCAGGGGCTTGGGCATATCGTGCTGCTTGTTCCTGACGTCAAAGCAGCGCTCAAATTCTACTGCCAGGGATTGGGCTTCAAACTGTCCGACATCATCACGATGCCGATCGGTCCCGACCACACGCTCGAACTGCATTTCCTTCACTGCAACCCGCGGCATCACACGTTGGCTTTCGCCGAAATGCCTGCCCCAAAGCGCCTGCAGCACTTCATGTTGCAGGTGCCGTCGATCGACGACGTCGGCTTCGCGCTCGATCGCGCAAAGCAGCAGAGCGTTCCGGTCACGATGACGTTGGGTCGCCACACCAACGACCAGATGGTCTCCTTTTACGCGAGAACGCCGTCTGGGTTTGAAGTCGAATACGGCGCGGGAGCGGTAAGCGTCGACGAGTCGTGGACGGTGGTGAGTCACGATCGGATCAGCCTGTGGGGCCATCAGCGTACCGGCCAGTGAGATTGGGAGAACAACATGAGTGAAGTGAATTTCCGCAGCGCGTTCGTCGAATTCGAAGGCACCCGAATCCACTACCAGGAGGCGGGTGAAGGTCCGGCTCTGATCATGCTGCAGGGATCGGGGCCGGGCGCGTCCGGTTGGTCGAACTATAGCCGGAATGCGCCGTTCTTCGCGCGCAGCCACCGTGTCATCGTGCCTGACCTCGCCGGGTGGGGCAAATCCGACATGAGGCCGATTGGCGTATCGATTCCTGGCTGGTGGGCGAACTCGATTCTCGGTCTCATGGAATCTTTGTCCATTGCGCAGGCTGACGTCATCGGCAATTCGCTCGGCGGAATGATTGCCCTGAAGATGGCCTTGACTGCTCCGGAACGTATCGGCCGCCTCGTGCTGATGGGGCCGGCCGGCGGCTTCCCGACGCTTGGCCAATGGCCCACGCCCGCGATCCGCACGTTGGCGACCGCTTATGAGGGCGATGGCATTACGGCGGAAAAGGTGAAGAGTTTCATCAGCGAGAGCCTGTTCGATCAATCCGCGATCACCGATGAACTGGTCAAGGGCAGACTTGAAGCGGCAATGGATCCGCGCATCATTGCGCAGCCGCCGATGCGCCTGGAGTCCGGACAACCGTTCGAAGAACTCTGGCGAGACCCGGGCCTTGCGACGCTGCCACACCAGACACTGATCATTTGGGGCAGAGAGGACCGCGTGGTTCCACTCGATACCGGAATGATCTATGTCAAGCGTATTCCCAATGCGCAACTCAACACCTTCCCGAAGTGCGGCCACTGGGCGCAATGGGAATGGGCGGATCGGTTCAATCGAGTCGTTTCGTCCTTCCTCTCGGAAGAGCGTTGACGGGCGCGAGAAGCGCAGGGCGGCTGAGGCGAATACGACGCCGATGATTGTTGAACCACGACCTAATAGAGATCTTCCATGGCAATGAGAGGCCGGATGATGAGCACGCCCCTGCTCATCTCTTCGATCATAAGGCGCGCGGCCCGATACAACGGCGGCGTCGAGATTGTTTCGCGCAGCAGCGATGGCGACATTCATCGCTATACCTATCGGGAGTGCGAGCTCCGCGCGCGCAAGCTGGCCCAGGCGTTGGAGGCGCTCGACGTGCGACAAGGAGATCGCATCGGCACACTGGCGTGGAATAGCTATCGCCATCTGGAGCTTTACTACGCCGTGCCAGGTGCGGGTGCGATCTGCCATACCATCAATCCACGATTGTTTCCTGAGCAAATCGTCCATATCGTCAACGATGCCGAAGACACGTACGTGTGTTTCGACGCTCAGTTCTTGCCGCTCGTCGAGGAAATCGGAGGACGGTGCCCAAGAGTCAAGGCATGGATCATGATGGCCGGTCGCGAGGACATGCCCGCGGCTAGCAACGTTTCCTTGCTCTGCTACGAAGAATTGATCGGTGCGCAGGACGGAAATTACGAATGGCCGATGTTGGACGAGAACCTCGCATCGGGCCTTTGCTATACGTCCGGTACGACCGGCAACCCAAAGGGCGTGCTGTACTCGCATCGTTCGACGGTTCTGCATACGTACGCTTCCGCCTTGCCCGACTCGCTGAGTTGTTCGGCGTCGGAGGTCATCATGCCCGTGGTTCCCATGTTCCACGTGAATGCATGGGGGCTGCCGTATTCCGCGGCGCTCGTCGGCGCGAAGTTGGTGCTTCCGGGGTCCAGGCTCGACGGCGCTTCTCTCTACGAGCTGCTCGAGCGGGAGAAGGTTACGTTCTCCGCCGGCGTGCCGACTGTGTGGCTGGGTTTGCTCGAATACGTCCGGTCGAACAACCTCGCGTTCTCGACATTCCGTCGAACAGGTATCGGCGGGTCCGCCGTCTCCCGTTCGATTATTCGCACCTTCAAAGGATTGGCTGTCGACGTGGTTCATGGCTGGGGCATGACGGAGACTTCGCCGATGGGCACCAGCTGCACGCTGCGAGGTCAGCATGCCGCGCTTTCCGAATCCGAGCAAGAAAAGGTCCTCGAGAAGCAAGGTCCTGTGATTGCAGGCATAGACATCAAGATCGAAGATGGTGACGGTCACGAATTGCCCTGGGACGGCAAAGCGGCCGGCGACCTCTTCGTTCGTGGCCCGTGGGTGATCGATTCGTACTACGGCAACGACACGTCGCCGCTGCAGGATGGCTGGTTTCCAACTGGCGATGTGGCGACGATCGATGCGGATGGCTACATGCAGATCACCGACCGCAGCAAGGACGTCGTCAAATCCGGAGGTGAATGGATCTCGTCGATAGACATCGAGAACATCGCAGCGGCTCACTCGGCGGTGCATATGGCCGCGTGCATTGCCGTGCGCCATCCGAAATGGGGCGAGCGCCCATTACTGGTCGCGGTTAAAAAAGCCGGCGCGAATGTCAGTCGAGATGAATTGCTGCAGTTTTTTGAAGGAAAGGTTGCGAAGTGGTGGGTTCCGGACGATGTGGTTTTCGTCGATGCCATGCCCATGACCGCCACCGGGAAATTTCAAAAAGCCGCACTGCGAGAGCAGTTCAAGGAGTATCGATTGCCGACGGGCTGAATATCGAAGCTTATCGATGGAACACACCACCTATTTCAAGGCTGCGGAACGAACGGCAGTCCGCGCCGAAGATCCTGGTTCATGACGGTTGGACGTATGGCTAATTCATCTATTCTTCAGCAAGCTGCGGATGTCTTACACGAAGCCCGCAGTACGCGTATCCCGGTTTCCAGGATTTCGGAAAGGTTCGGGATCGAGAGTCTGCACGACGCGTATCGGGTAGCGGCGATCAACACGAACCGTGCTATCGACGCTGGGAAACGAATTTGCGGGAAGAAAGTTGGACTGACATCGGTTGCGGTCCAGCGACAACTCGGGGTCGATCAGCCAGATTTCGGCGTCCTGTTCAGGGATATGGAGTTTGTCAGCGGCGCAGACATTCCGGTCAGTAGCCTGATTCAGCCCAAGGCCGAGGGCGAGGTGGCATTTGTCATTGGTCGCGATCTGACCGAAGAGCTGAGCTGGGGCCGATTCCTGCAGGGAATCGAGTACGCGTTACCGGCGATCGAGATTGTCGACAGCGCGATCGAAAACTGGAGCATCACGCTCGTCGATACGGTGGCAGACAACGCCTCGTGTGGCCTTTATGTCCTCGGCACGGATCCGAAACGCATTTCCGATCTCGATCTCGCTACTTGCCAGATGCGCTTCCTGAAAGCGGACGAGCTGGTTTCGGAGGGGCATGGGGCCGCATGTCTGGGCCATCCGCTTCTTGCCGCCTGGTGGCTCGCCCAGACGATGCAACAACTCGGCGATCCGCTTCGCGCTGGCGATGTCGTGCTGTCGGGTGCGTTGGGGCCGATGTTCCCTATACGCAAAGGCGACGCATTGCAGTTGGAAGTCGACGGGCTAGGCAAAGTTTCCTGTATCGCCGCGTAGGCGATCGATTTAACGAGCGGGAGAATTCATGACAGGCAAGTTGAAAGTCGCGATCATCGGTTCGGGCAACATTGGCACCGATCTGATGATCAAAATCATGCGACACGGTGATCATCTCGAGATGGGTGCGATGGTCGGCATCGATGCCGCTTCCGACGGTCTCGCGCGTGCTGCACGTATGGGTGTCGCGACGACGCACGAAGGCGTCGAGGGGCTTACGCGCCTGCCGGTGTTTGGGGACATCGATATCGTCTTTGACGCTACGAGCGCGGCAGCGCATGTGAAGAACGACGCATTCTTGCGGCAGCTCAAGCCCAACGTTCGCATGATCGACCTGACGCCGGCCGCGATCGGCCCGTACTGCGTCCCGGTCGTGAATCTCGACGCACATGTCAATACGCTAAACGTCAACATGGTGACTTGCGGCGGCCAGGCGACTATTCCGATGGTGGCAGCGGTGTCGCGCGTCGCAAAAGTGCACTACGGCGAGATCATTGCCTCCATTTCGAGCAAATCCGCTGGGCCCGGCACGCGCGCGAACATCGACGAGTTCACGGAGACGACGTCCAAAGCGATCGAGCAGGTTGGCGGCGCGGCAAAGGGGAAAGCCATCATCATCCTCAATCCGGCCGATCCACCCCTCATCATGCGTGACACGGTTTATTGTCTGTCCGATTCGGCCGACGAAGAGGCCGTGGAGCGGTCGATCGAGGACATGGTCGCCGCCGTCAATCGCTATGTGCCCGGCTATCGCCTCAAGCAACGGGTGCAATTCGATCGGATAGAAGCCCATGTACCCTTGAACATCCCTGGTGTGGGCGCGCGTATGACAGGCCTCAAAACCTCGGTGTTTCTCGAGGTCGAGGGCGCCGCGCATTATCTCCCGTCCTACGCCGGCAATCTCGACATCATGACCTCCGCGGCGAAGGCTTGTGCTGAGCGCATGGCCGCCGAGATGGTCGCCCATGCTACGACCTAGGGGAAACACGGCATGACACTCGGCAAAAAACTGTACATCTCCGACGTGACGCTGCGAGACGGTTCGCATGCGATTCGTCATCAATACAGCGTGCAACAGGCGGCGGCGATTGCGAAAGCGCTCGACGAAGCCAAAGTCGATTCGATCGAGGTGGCGCATGGAGACGGGCTGCAAGGATCGAGTTTCAACTACGGATTCGGCGCTCATACCGATCTCGAATGGATAGCCGCGGTGGCGGAAACGGTCAAGCACGCGAAGGTCGCGACATTGCTGCTTCCCGGCATCGGCACGATTCACGATTTGCGCAACGCCTATGATGCTGGCGCTCGTATTGTCCGAGTAGCCACCCATTGCACCGAGGCCGACATCTCCAAACAGCACATCGAGTACGCGCGAGAGCTCGGGATGGAGGCGGTGGGCTTCCTCATGATGAGCCACATGACCACCCCGCGCGACCTTGCACAGCAGGCGAAGCTCATGGAGAGCTACGGGGCGACGTGTTGTTACGTCGTCGATTCCGGCGGCGCATTGGGAATGAATGACGTACGCGAGCGGTTTCGCGCCTTCAAGGACGTATTGAAGCCGGAGACCGAGACAGGCATTCACGCGCATCACAATTTGAGCCTTGGCGTTGCTAACAGCATCGTCGCCGTCGAGGAAGGCTGCGACCGCATCGATGCGAGCCTTGCCGGCATGGGCGCCGGTGCGGGAAACGCGCCGCTCGAAGTGTTTATCGCCGCGGCCGAACGGCTCGGCTGGAACCACGGCTGTGATCTCTATAGCTTGATGGATGCTGCCGATGATCTGGTTCGTCCGCTCCAGGACCGGCCCGTTCGTGTCGATCGCGAAACGCTGGCGCTGGGTTATGCGGGCGTCTATTCGAGCTTCCTTCGTCACTCCGAAAGCGCCGCTCGGAAATACGGATTGAAGACCGTCGACATCCTTGTCGAACTGGGGCGACGCCGCATGGTTGGCGGGCAGGAGGACATGATCGTCGACGTGGCGCTCGATCTTCTTCACGCTCAGCAGTCGTAGGAAACCTGGTGGTCCAAGGATAGCGGATCGGTCAAGCGAGAGATTTTCAATCGGCAAAAATAATCGGCGCAGTAAGTTATGTAATTAGTAATGCAAAATAAAGCTCGACAATTAGTGGCCATTGAGAGCCCAACCGGCGCCTTTCGGGACTGAGGTCGCCGTAAAATGGAGGAGACGAAATATGAGGAAGCAACTGAATTCGATCGCGCTGGCGATTTCGATGTGCGGTATCACGGGTACGGCGTACGCACAGGAGGCGGGAAGCGTTGTCGTGACGGGTGGTGCGGCGTGGATCGACATGACGCTATCTAGTGCAGAGGAAGTAAAAAGCAGCTCCCAGTTCGGCACTTTCACTTCTCCTGGAACAGGCGCGGAAATTCATAACACCTTCACGGGAGAGTTTCTCGTAACTTACTTCGCAACCGAGCATATTGCGATCGAAGGAGCAGTGGGGATTCCGCCGAAATTGAATTTTTACGCCCATGGCGTTGTCGCCCCGCTTGGGCCGCAGGGGCCGTCAATGCCGGTCGGCGATCTCAAGCCATTGGTATCGGCTCGGGTGTGGGCGCCCACATTGTTCGTGAAGTACTACTTCGGACAGAAGGACAGTGTGTGGCGGCCATTCCTGGGTGTCGGAGTGAACTACACGTGGTTCAGCTCTGTCCAGCTTCATCCGGCATTTAGTGGGGCGCTCGGTCAGTTTGCCGGACCTGGAGGAAGGGCTGACGCATCGGCGAGTTCGTCGTGGAACCCCGCCTTTTCTGCGGGGGTGACCTATCGCCTCAACGACAGATGGTCAGTGTTGGGCTCGATTACCTACATTCCGCTAAAGACGACTGGAAGATTCAATGCAGTCAGCGCCAACGGAACCACCGTTTTGAGCAATACGTCGAGAATCACGGCCAATCCGATCATCGGCTTTGTTGGCGTTTCTTATCGATTTTGAGCAGCTGCTCGAGTCTGAATGGTATAGCGAAACAGGAGATTTTATCGTGAGCGACGTAAACGTTCAAGTCGATGGGAAGGTAATGAGTCTCACGATATCCAGGCCGGAAAAGAAGAATGCGTTGACCGGTGAGATGTACGGCGCGCTTGCGGACGCGCTCGAATCAGCTGCCGCTAATGGGCGCGTGAACGCCGTTCTCATTCAATCTGATGGCGACACCTTCTCGGCGGGAAGCGACCTGGGTGAATTCTCCGGCGAGGCAATCCGTGACGGCATCGGCAAGAGCCGCGGTGCGCGGTTTCTACGATGTCTGGCGGCAATGGAGGTTCCCGTCGTGGCCGCCGTACAAGGCAAAGCCATTGGTGTCGGAGCCACCATGCTATTGCATTGCGACTACGTCATCCTTGCGAACGACGCGCAACTCAGCGCGCCGTTTGTCGACCTGGCGCTGGTTCCTGAAGCGGCGTCGGGCTACCTGCTTCCGTTCCAGGTCGGAAACATTCGTGCGTTCGAAATGATCGCGCTCGGCCGCCCTGTCGATGCGCAGACCGCCGTGGAATGGGGAATCGCCAATCGATCGGTGCCGGCTGATCAGCTTCGAGCCGAAGCGAAGGCGATTTCGGAGGTTATCGCTGCGAAGGCGCCGGGCGCGATCAGAGCGACGAAACGGTTGATGAGTGAGCGCAGGAGAGTGATCGATCAAATGAACGCGGAATTCGATGCGATCGACAAGCAATTGGCAGGGAACGAGTGCAGTGAAGCCTTGGCTGCATTCAAGGAAAAGCGTCGTCCCGATTTCTCGAAGCTTCAATAACGTGATGGATAAAAGCAACACTGATACACGGTCGCATGAGGCGGCCATGAGGCGAGCCCCTGATTTCGACATGCGGCGATTGGAATCGTGGCTGGGCGGAAATTTGCGTGGTTTTAGCGGGCCACTCGAAGCATCGCAATTCTCGGGAGGCCAGTCGAATCCAACCTATTTGCTGACGACGCCATCCGCCCGCTATGTCCTGCGCCGCAAGCCATCCGGCACGCTATTGCCGTCCGCTCACGCGATCGATCGAGAATATCGCCTGATACATGCGTTGAACGGATCCGCGGTGCCGGTCGCACATGCGCACTGCTATTGCGACGACGCGTCGGTGATCGGCGCCGAGTTTTATGTCATGAGCTATGTGGAAGGCCGCGTGCTTTGGGAGCCCAGCCTTCCGGGCATGACGCCCGACGAACGCCGCCTGGTTTTCGATGAAATGAATCGTGTCATGGCGGCGCTTCATACGCTGGATGTGGACGCCATCGGGCTCGGTGATTACGGCAAGGCCGGCAGTTACTTCGAGCGGCAAGTATCGCGCTGGACTAAACAATACCGCGCATCCGAGACGCACCGCATCGATTCCATCGAGCGGCTGATCGAGTGGCTTCCGCTCCATCTGCCGTCCACGGAGACGACGAGGGTCGTTCACGGCGACTTCCGTATCGACAACCTGATTTTCGCGCACGGTGCTCCGCGCGTGATGGCTGTCCTGGATTGGGAGTTGTCGACGCTCGGCGACCCGATGGCGGATTTCGCCTACCTGTGTCTCGCCTGGCACCAGCCGGCCGGCAGCCTGCGCGGGCTCTCAAACTTCAGCGACGTGGAGCTGACGGAACTGGGAATACCGCAGGAGCGGGAATTCGTCTCGCAGTATTGCCGCCGCGTCGGTATCGAAGAAGTGGAAGCGCGCGACTGGAACTTCTACCTTGCCTACAACTTCTTTCGTGTGGCCGGGATTCGGCAAGGAATCATGAAACGCGCACTCGATGGCAACGCCAGCAGCGAGCAAGCGTTCGAACAAGGCCGACTGGCAGCCGCGATGGGCGACTTTGGCTGGCGCTGCGCGGAACGCGCAATGTCCGAGTGAACGCCGTGCGGATCTTAATTTGGGAGTGGAATCGATGACCTTTGCACCGTCGGAAAACGTTCGAAACCTGCAGAGCCGCGTTTCGGCGTTCATGGAGCAATACGTGTACCCGAACGAGGACCGTTATGAGCGGGAAGTCAGCGAGGGAGATCGTTGGCAGCCGATCGCGCTCATCGAGGAGCTCAAAGCGCGTGCGAAGGAGCAAGGCCTGTGGAATCTGTTCCTGCCCGATTCGCAATATGGTGCAGGGCTGACGAACGCCGAATATGCGCAGCTTTGCGAAATCATGGGCCGTGTGCTGTGGGCTTCCGAGGTGTTCAATTGTTCAGCACCGGACACCGGCAATATGGAAGTGCTGGTCCGTTACGGTACCGACGCGCAGAAGAAGGCGTGGCTGGAACCGTTGCTGCGCGGTGAGATACGCTCCGCTTTCGCGATGACCGAGCCGCTCGTCGCTTCGTCGGACGCGACGAACATCGAGAGTTCGATCGAGCGCGACGGTGACGAGTACGTCATCAACGGCCGGAAATGGTGGACCTCGGGCGCCAATGATCCGCGTTGCCGCGTGTTCATTTTCATGGGGAAGAGCGACCCGAACGCGGCCGAGCGTCATCGTCAGCAGGCGATGATCCTCGTCCCCCGCGACACGCCCGGCGTGACCATCGTTCGGCATCTGCCCGTGTTCGGCTTCGATGATGCGCCGCACGGGCACGCGGAGATCCTTTTCGAGAACGTCCGCGTTCCAGTCGCGAACATGCTGCTTGGTGAGGGCCGCGGCTTCGAGATTGCGCAGGGACGTCTCGGACCCGGACGTATCCATCATTGCATGCGGTTGATTGGCCTGGCGGAGCGAGCGTTGGAGATCATGTGTAAGCGCGGCTTGTCGCGATCGGCGTTTGGGCGGCCGATTGCCGAGCAGACGCTGACGCAGCAGCGCATCGCCGACGCTCGAATCGCCATCGAGCAGACACGCCTACTGGTGCTCGACGCCGCACACAAAATGGACACGATCGGCAACAAGGCGGCAGCCCGGGAAATTGCAATGATCAAAGTTGCGGCCCCCAGCATGGCATGCACGGTGATCGATTGGGCCATCCAGGCCTGCGGAGGTTACGGTATGCAGGATCGCTTTCTCGCGCAAGCCTATGCCGCTGCGAGATCGTTGCGCATCGCAGATGGCCCGGACGAAGTGCATCGAAATCAGATTGGGCGCATGGAGCTGGCTCGCTATCGCGATGCCCGCTGATTGATCCAGGCAGCAGCCCCGTACATCGCACATAGAAAGGAATGGACATGACTGCACACTACAGCGTGCATGAAGATGTAGCGGTTATCACGCTCGATAATCCCCCCGTTAACGGCCTCGGCCATGCAACGCGTCTCGCTATCGTAGAGGCAATGGAGGCCGCAACGGATGACGTCCGCGTGCGGGCCATTGTCATCACGGGCGCGGGCAGCGGCTTTTCGGCCGGGGCGGATGTGCGCGAATTCGGCACGCCCAGCGCAATGCAACAGCCGAGCATACACACGGTTATCGCGGCTCTGGAATCCAGCGCCAAGCCGGTGATTGCCGCGATTCACTCGTTAGCAATGGGCGGCGGGCTCGAATTGGCGATGGGCTGCCATTATCGACTCGTCACGCGCGGCGCTCAGATCGCGCTGCCCGAAGTGAAGCTCGGCGTACTCCCCGGAGCAGGTGGGACGCAGCGGCTCCCCAGAGCCATTGGCCTCGAAGCGGCGCTCAACATGATTGTGTCGGGCCGCGTCGTCTCTTCGGACGAACTATCGGACAGCGGCCTGTTCGACTTAGTGGTAGAAGGCGATCTCTTGCCGGGCGCCATGAAGTTTGCACGGCAAGCAGCAGAGCGGGGTGAGTTGCCGAAGCTGCGCGACCGTCGGATCGATCACGTCAACCCGGACGCATTCCTGCAATTCGCTCAAAACACCGTTGCGGCCGCGAGCCGCAATTTCCCAGCGCCGCTCAAATGCGTCGAAGCAGTGCGCGCTTGCGTGCAGCGATCGTTCGATGAGGGCATCGGGGTCGAGCGCAAGCTGTTCATGGAGCTGATGAACACGTCGGAATCGCGCGCGCTGCGGCATGCGTTCTTCGGAAAACGCGCTGCCGCGAAGATTCCTGACCTGCCGCGCGACACGCCGGTGCGGACGGTAACGCAAGTGGCTGTCGTCGGTGCGGGCACGATGGGAACGGGCATTGCGATGAACTTTCTCAGTGCGGGCCTTCAGGTCACGATTCTTGAGACGCGGCAAGACGCGCTCGAGCGCGGTGTCGCGGCGATCCGCAAAAACTACGACGACAACGCCAGAAAGGGCAAGCTCACGCAGGAACAGGTCGAGCAGCGTATGTCCCTTCTGACACCGACGCTCTCCTATGACGACCTCCGGCACGCCGACCTCATTATTGAAGCGGTGTTCGAGGAAATGGGCGTGAAGGAAAGTGTGTTCCGGGCGCTGGATGCTGTCGCAAAGCATGGAGCCATCCTGGCATCGAACACCTCGACCCTGGACGTGGACAAGATCGCCGCGTTCACGAAGCGGCCTCACGACGTGGTCGGTATGCATTTCTTCAGTCCGGCCAACGTGATGGAACTTCTCGAGGTCGTACGCGGTGAGAAGACCGCACACGACGTGCTGGCGACAGTCATGAGTCTCGCCAGGAAGATCGGCAAGACGGCGGTGGTTTCCGGTGTTTGCGACGGCTTCATTGGTAACCGGATGATCAATCAGTACCTGCGCCAAGCAGGCTATCTGCTGGACGAGGGGGCGCCACCAGAACAGATCGATCGTGCGATCGAGAAGTTTGGCTTTGCGATGGGCCCGTTCCGCATGCTCGACCTGTCCGGCAACGACATCGTCTGGGCGATCCACAAGCGCCATGCGGTGGAAAGGCCGGATCTCGTGTATTCGAAGACCACCAATCTGCTCTGTGAGATGGGGCGGTTCGGCCAAAAATCCGGTGCAGGCTGGTACGACTACAAGGCGGGCGATCGCAAGGCGTATCCGTCACCGGCTGTCAATGACATGATCGTCCAGCAATCCCGAGATATCGGTCTGGAGCGGCGTGTGATTTCGGACGACGAGATCGTCGAGCGTCTTGTCTATGCGCTCGTGAACGAAGGTGCCCGCATACTGGAAGAGGGCATCGCATCGAAAGCATCTGATATCGATGTCGTTTATCTCACGGGCTACGGCTTCCCGATGTTCCGCGGCGGTCCAATGTTCTATGCCGACACCGTAGGCCTCTACAACGTGGCGCATGCGACGCGCCGCTACGGCAAGGGGTATCGCGGCGAAGCGTGGAAATCGGCCTCGTTGCTCGAGCGGCTGGCCGAAGTGGGCAAAAGTTTCAACGATTGATGTGGAGCACGAATATGACTGAAGCAGTGATTGTTTCCACCGCTCGGACGGCCCTCGCGAAGAGCTGGAAGGGCGCTTTCAACATGACGCACGGCGCTACGCTCGGCGGGCACGTCGTCAGGCACGCGATCGAGCGTGCGCACATCGAGCCGGGTGAAGTCGAGGACGTTCTGATGGGCTGCGCCGTTCCGGAAGGCGCGACTGGCTGGAACATCGGGCGGCAGATCGCACTGCGTGCAGACTGCCCGGCGAGCGTGCCAGGTGCAACCATCAACCGCTTTTGCTCTTCTGGACTGCAGGCGATTGCGACGGCCGCGCAGCGTGTGATTGCCGGTGAAGGCGATATCTTCGTTGCGGGCGGTGTCGAATCCATTTCCTGTGTCCAGCAGGAAATGAATCGACACATGTTGAACGACGGCTGGCTTGAGAAGCACAAGCCCACCATCTACTGGAGCATGCTGCAAACCGCTGAAACCGTCGCCCAGCGTTACAACATCGGGAGAGATCGTCAGGATGAGTACGGCGTGCGAAGCCAGCAGCGGGCGGCGGATGCCGTTGCCGCCGGAAGGTTTGCGGACGAAATCGTGCCGATCACGACAGTGATGGGCGTCGCTGACGCGAAGACCGGGGCACTCGGCACGCGCGAAGTCACGGTGTCTGTCGATGAAGGCATCCGTGCCGATACGACGCTGGAAGGTCTTTCGAAAATTCGTCCTTCTTTGCCTGGTGGCGTGATTACGGCCGGTAATGCGAGCCAGTTCTCCGATGGTGCATCGGCTGCTGTCGTCATGGACGGCAAGCTGGCCTCCGCCCGCGGCCTGCAGCCACTCGGCGCATTCCGGGGTTTTGCCGTTGCCGGCTGTGAGCCGGACGAAATGGGTATCGGGCCGGTGTTCGCCGTACCCAAGCTGCTTGCGAAGGCCGGCTTAACGGTCGATGACATCGGCCTTTGGGAGTTGAACGAGGCATTCGCTGTCCAGGTGCTTTACTGCGCCGACAAACTCGGCATTCCGATGGAGCGCCTCAACGTCAATGGCGGCGCCATTGCATTGGGACATCCGTACGGTGTTTCCGGCGCTCGCCTCGTCGGGCATGCGCTGTTGGAGGGTAAGCGCCGTGGTGCTCGATTTGTCGTTGTTACGATGTGCATCGGGGGTGGCCAAGGCGCAGCAGGGCTGTTCGAGGTATTTTGATGTCTGCGCAAGAAGCGTCGCAGAAACAGGAATAATGCGGAGTAGACACAATGGGTACGCTCAAACAATTATTCGATCTTTCAGGCAAGACTGCGCTCATAACTGGCGGCTCACGCGGGCTCGGTCTCCAACTCGCCGAGTCACTCGGCGAACTTGGTGCACGCATCGTTCTGTCTGCGCGCAAAACCGGCGAGCTGCAAGAGGCGCAGGCGCATCTGGCGTCGCTCGGCATTGAGGCCGACTTCATCGCAGCGGACGGTTCCATCGAGGCAGATATTCATCGTCTGGCTGACGAGGCGCTCGCCAGGTTGGGGCGCATCGATATCCTCGTAAACAATGCGGGCGCAGTCTGGAGCGCGCCGGCGGAGGATCATCCCATCGACGCATGGGATAAGGTGATGGACCTCAACATCCGAGGCCTCTTCCTGCTTACCCAGCAAATCGGCAAGCGATCAATGATCCCGCGCGGGTATGGCCGAATCGTCAACATGGCATCGATCGGCGGGCTCAGAGGTAATGCGCCCGACGCGATGAGCACGATTGCCTACAACGCGAGCAAGGGGGCCGTCGTGAATTTCACTCGGGCGCTGGCGGGCGAGTGGGGACGGCACGGGATTACCGTCAATGCGATAGCCCCGGGCTTTTTCCCTTCGAACATGACGCGCGGGTTGCTCAACAAGTTAGGCGCCGATAGTGTCGCCGCGGAAGTGCCGTTGCGCCGTATCGGCGACAGCGGAGATCTGAAGGGGGCCGTCGCATTGTTCGCATCGGATGCCGGCAAGCACATCACGGGGCAAATCCTTGCAGTAGATGGTGGCGCAACTGCCGTGCTCTAGTTTGGTGAAAGGAGATACAGATAATGAAGGCAATGCAAATCGCACGTACCGGTGGGCCGGAGGTACTCACGTTAGTCGACATCGAGGCGCCTAAACCCCGTGTTGGAGAACTACTGGTCAAGGTGGACGCCGCCGGCGTCAATTTTGCCGATACAGTCCGTCGCCGGGGTGCATTTTATCCCGCCCCAACACGCCTTCCGATCGTACTGGGAAGCGAGATATGTGGAACCGTTGTGTCCGTTGGCGATGGAGTGACCGGCTGGCAGCCGGGTTCAAGGCTTATCGGCCTGCTCGATCACGGCGGCTACGCCGAATATGTCATTGTCGAAGCTCGTAGTGCGATTTCGATTCCGGAAGATACGGACTCATCCATTGCGGCGGCCATTTTCGTGCAAGGTATGACCGCGCTTCTGGTGCTTGATGACGTCGGCGGTCCCGTGACGGGCCGTAACGTGCTCGTCGAAGGGGCGGCCGGAGGCGTAGGCGGCCTGGCGGTGCAAATTGCGCGACTGCTCGGCGCCCGTCATGTCATCGGCGCGGTGAGTTCGCCGGACAAGGGTGAGCTCGCCCGTGAGCTAGGCGCGACTGGCACAGTCAACTATACGGAGCCGGGCTGGGAGGAGGCGGCGCGTGCCCTCACGAATAACGAAGGCTTCGATCTCATCCTCCATGTCCAAGGCGGGGAGGCACTCGCTCGCGAGCTGGCTCTTCTCAGGCCTTCTGGGCGCATCGTCGCGTACGGGGCGGCTTCCAACGAGCCGATGCTAGTGGACGCTGCACACATGCTCGGGGGCAACCTCGGTGTCTGCGGCTTCTATCTGGGGGTGCACCTCGCTGACGCCGAGCGAATGAAACGGCAGTTCTCCCGCCTGATGGGATGGGTTGAGTCCGGGCGGATCACGGTGCCGATCGGCGGGTGCTTCCCTCTTGCCGAGGCGGCTCGCGCACATGCGTTACTTGAATCTCGCCAGTCAACGGGCAAGCTGATCTTGAAACCGTGATGCCACGTGCGGCAGCAGACTTAAACTAAGGCGAGCAAACGCCCACGCGCATCCGAACGAAGTTCGAATCGCGAGAAGTGAAGCGTCAAGAGGATGAGATGGACGGAAGGATGCGAAGCATCAAGGTGGACCTGGTCGTCGTGACCTGCGTGTTTGTGCTGCTGCTATTCGCCATCAGCTTTTCCGGACTACATGGACTTTCCACGATCAGCTCGGATCTTCGCGCGTTGGATTCAGAAACTTTTAGGGGCCTGCAAGGTTTTTCCGACATGAGGTCTGCAGAGGTCGACGTTTGGCTTGACTTGAGAAAAGTCGACATCGCTCGGAGCAAAGAGGATACAACCGCTGCATTCGGTCGAATTCGGTCGGACCTGCAGCGGTTGAATAGTGCGTGGCGAAGCGCATCGGAGCGGATGACAGACGAAGCGCAGCGCGAGAATGTCGCGCGGACCGCATCATACGTAGTGCAAATCGGGGAACTCATCGATCGCATCGAGTTGGCATCGAACGCAGACGAAATCGACACTGTTCGATCAACGATGAAGGAGCTCGAGAGCGTAACAGCGAGCCTGAATGGCTCGATCGAGAACAATATCGGTCATATCGCTTCACAAGCGAAGGCGACCGTTGCCGATGGAGACAGGACGTTCGGCGTCGCGCGCCGCTATATAGGCATGTTGTTTGTCGTCAGCGTGATGATTGGGGTTTCGGTCACCCGATACATGATGCGAACCATGCTTGGGCCGTTAAGCAAAGCAGTCCTGATCGCCGACGAAATCGCGGCAGGAAAGTTGGGGAACGCGATTGAAGTGACCTCCCGGAACGAATTCGGTCGTCTGCTGGAGTCTTTGGGGAAGATGGATCACCAGCTTCGAGAAATGGTAGGTGCGATTCAAGGGGCATCCGCGATCGTCGAAGGAACGTCACGCGAGATCGCCGCCGGTAACGTTGATCTGTCGGCGAGGACCGAGGAGCAGGCAGCCTCCCTCGAGCAGACGTCCGCGAACATGCTGCAACTGACGGAGACGGTGAGGCATAACGCCGACAACGCTCGACATGCAAACGCGCTGGCAGACGACGCGAGTCGGTCTGCCGATACCGGAAACGAACTAGTACATGGGATGGTCGCAACGATTAAAGAGATCAGCGCAAGCTCGGACAAAATCTCGGAGATTACAGGCACCATCGAGGGCATCGCCTTCAAGACGAATATTCTCGCCCTCAACGCGTCGGTTGAAGCCGCGCGGGCAGGACAGCTAGGCCGTGGCTTCGCCGTGGTCGCAGCTGAAGTACGTGCGCTTGCGCAACATGCTTCGGCTGCCGCAAAGGAAATCAGTCAGTTGATCGGGGCTTCGGTCGCCTTGATCCGGACCAGCGACGAGCAAGCGGCGGACGTTCGCGAAACGATGTCCGCAGTAAAACAGGCAATTAAGCACGTATCGGACATTGTGGCTGAAATCGCCAGGGCGTCTGACGAGCAGAGTTACGGAATCGGACAAGTGAGTCAGGCTCTCGTGCAGATGGATCATGTCACGCAAAGAAACGCGACGCTGATCGAGCAGACGTCCGCTGGGACTCAGTCTCTTACCGAGCGGGCAAGAGCGCTGGAAACCGCCGTATCGGCTTTCCGGATTTCGACTCTTGAGCATTCCTGGCAGGCTCACGTCGATCACTAAAGAGGCAGCACATGCATATTGGAATACCAGCTGAGACAAGGGAATACGAAAGACGCGTCGCCGCGACACCCGAGACAGTCAAAAAGTACGTGTCCATGGGGCACAAGGTCTCGGTACAGAGCGGTGCAGGAACCAGCGCCAGCTACCCTGACGAAGCTTACGCATCAGCGGGCGCGCAACTCGTTAATGCGCAGACCGCGTTTGGCGCCGATCTGGTGCTCAAGGTCCAGACACCGACCGATTCCGAGATCCCTCTTCTCAAACGTGGTGCCGTCGTGGTCGGCATGCTCGAACCTTTTGATGTCGAGAACTCGTCAAAGCTTGCGACAGCGGGAGTTACTGCGTTTGCACTCGAGGCCGCGCCGCGTACGACGCGCGCGCAAAGTCTGGACGTTTTGTCATCTCAAGCCAACATCGCGGGCTACAAAGCGGTGCTGCTGGCTGCGGACCTGTATCCGCGCTTCATGCCGATGCTGATGACGGCCGCGGGCACCGTGAAGGCCGCGCGCGTGTTGATTCTGGGCGCGGGCGTAGCAGGCCTGCAAGCAATTGCAACAGCGAAGCGCCTTGGTGCAGTTATCGAAGCATCCGATGTTCGGCCAGCCGTGAAGGAACAGATCGAATCGCTCGGAGCGAAATTCCTCGACGTGCCGTACGAAACCGATGAAGAACGTGAAGCGGCACAAGGCGTCGGCGGCTACGCGCGGCCGATGCCACCCTCATGGCTCGCTCGCCAGTCGGCCCTCGTGCATGAACGGGCAAAGCAGGCCGACGTGATCATCACGACGGCGCTGATTCCAGGCCGTCCTGCACCCACGCTGATCACGGTCGACACCGTTCGGGCGATGAAGCCGGGCTCTGTGCTGATCGACCTCGCTGCAGGACGTGGTGGCGAATACGAGGGCAGGCGCGGCGGAAACTGCCCGCTGACGGAAGCCGACAAGGTCGTCATCAGGCACGGTGTAACTGTTGCTGGCTATACGAATCTCGCATCAATGGTCGCCTCGGACGCTTCGGCGCTGTACGCGCGGAATTTGCTCGACTTCATGAAACTCATCCTGACGAGCGAAGGCGCGCTCAATATCGATCTCGCCGACGACATCATCGCGGCGACGCTGATTACACGTGATGGCTCGCTGTTGCGCAAGGCCGCATAACTCATACTTGGAGACCGATCAGTGGAAGTTATCAATCATACCGTGATCAACTTGATCATTTTTGTGCTGGCGATCTACGTCGGTTACCACGTCGTCTGGAACGTCACGCCAGCGCTGCATACTCCGCTGATGGCTGTCACCAACGCGATCTCGGCGATCGTCATCGTCGGTGCCATGCTCGCCGCGGGCCTCACGGTTGGCAATGCGGGAAAGTCTTTCGGCGCGGTCGCCGTGGCGCTGGCAGCTGTCAATGTATTCGGTGGGTTCCTCGTCACACGACGAATGCTCGAAATGTTCAAAAAGAAAGAGCCGAGGAAACTTCCGGCCGAATCCAGGGAGAGTGCGTGATGAGCCTTGGGTTTATAAGTATGAACGTCGTTACGTTGCTCTATCTGTTCGCTTCGGTGTGCTTCATCCAGGCGTTGAAGGGCTTGTCCAATCCCAGGAGCGCGCGGGCCGGGAACGTGTTCGGCATGGCTGGCATGGCGATCGCCGTCTTTACGACGGTCGCGCTGATCGCGAAGCAGGCCGCGATGCTGGGTTCGGACCTGTCGCTCGGATTGTTGCTCGTGTTTGTTGCGCTTGTTCTCGGAGGCGCGATAGGTGCGTTCGTTGCCGCGCGCGTCGAGATGACGAAGATGCCCGAACTCGTCGCGGCCATGCATTCGCTTATTGGTCTCGCTGCGGTTTGCATCGCATACGCGGTCGTTTCGGAGCCCGCCGCGTTCGGCCTTGTTGCCGAGGATGCACCGTATCGAGGCTTCCTGCCGTATGGCAACCGCATCGAGCTCTTCGTCGGCACGTTCGTCGGCGCGATCACGTTCAGCGGCTCGGTCATCGCATTCGGCAAGCTCTCAGGAAAATACAAGTTCCGCCTGTTCCAGGGCGCTCCCGTGGTGTTCCCCGGTCAGCATCTGATTAACCTGATGCTCGCGCTCGGCATGATTGGCTTCGGCATCCTGTTCTTCGTTACGCAGTGGTGGCTGCCGTTTATCGTCATGACGGCGATCGCCTTTTCCATCGGTGTGCTGATCATCATCCCGATCGGTGGTGCGGACATGCCCGTGGTCGTTTCGATGCTGAACTCGTATTCGGGCTGGGCGGCGGCGGGGATCGGATTTTCGCTGAACAACGCCATGCTGATTATTGCGGGCTCGTTGGTCGGTTCATCCGGCGCGATCCTGTCTTACATCATGTGCAAGGCAATGAACCGATCGTTTTTTAACGTGATCCTCGGCGGATTTGGCGGCGAAGCCGCTGCGGCGACTTCGGGCGGATCGGCTGAGCAGCGTCCCGTAAAGCCTGGGTCAGCCGAGGATGCGTCGTTCATGCTCGGCAATGCTGAAAGCGTCGTGATTGTTCCTGGCTACGGTCTCGCGGTGGCGCGCGCGCAGCATGCGCTGAAGGAACTGACCGACAAGCTCGTCGATAAGGGTATAGACGTGAAGTACGCAATCCACCCGGTTGCGGGGCGGATGCCCGGCCACATGAACGTACTACTGGCCGAAGCCGAGGTGCCGTACGAGATCGTCCACGAAATGGAAGACATCAATGGTGAGTTCGGTCAGGTCGACGTGGTGCTGGTGCTTGGCGCGAACGATGTCGTGAATCCGGCAGCGAAGAACGACCCGAAGTCGCCGATCGCGGGCATGCCGATCATCGAAGCGTACAAGGCACGCACGGTCATTGTAAACAAGCGCTCGATGGCGGCAGGATATGCCGGTCTCGACAACGATCTCTTCTACATGGACAAGACGATGATGGTGTTCGGCGATGCGAAGAAGGTCATCGAGGATATGGTGAAGTCGACGGAATAGTGGGTGAGATCGGCGAGCAGCGACCTGGCATATCCAGATTCATGCTCGTGCATTGCAAAGCGACGTGTATCTGACTACGGATGCGAAGAAGAGAGCCTACGCCGTAATCGCCGATAAGGGCGCTTCAACAACGGAGCATTTATGAGGTCAATAGAGACCCGGGGCGCGGCCGTCCGGGGTGCGTAAGATTGGGTCAATTGCAACCCGCAGCCGGGAACGTCGGCTAAGCGAATTCTGTTTATCACACTTGCCTCGCGAATGTGTAACCGCGAGAAGCGTCCGCAAGTCTGGTCTGGCGATAACTTACGATTGGTTCGGTGTCTAACGCCGTATGTTTTGATGAAAAGAGGTGTCTTGTGAGAGTCCTTGTCGCGGTAAAGCGCGTGATTGACTACAACGTGAAAGTCCGCGTGAAATCGGATGGTACCGGCGTCGATATCGCGAACGTAAAAATGTCGATGAATCCGTTCGATGAAATCGCCGTGGAAGAAGCGGTGCGTCTGAAGGAAGCGGGCGTCGCGACCGAAGTGATCGCCGTGTCGGCCGGTGTGATGCAGGCGCAGGAAACGCTGCGCACGGCGTTGGCCATCGGCGCGGACCGCGCGATCCTGATCGAATCGAACGAAGAGCTCCAGCCGCTCGCCGTCGCGAAGCTGCTCAAGGCGCTGGTCGACAGGGAGCAGCCGCAACTGGTGATCCTCGGCAAACAGGCGATCGACGACGACTCCAACCAGACCGGCCAGATGCTCGCTGCGCTCGCGAACCTTCCGCAGGCGACGTTCGCATCGAAGGTCACCGTTGCCGATGGCAAGGTCACCGTTGCACGTGAAGTGGACGGCGGCGCCGAAACGCTGTCGCTGACGCTGCCCGCGGTCGTCACGACCGATCTGCGCCTGAACGAGCCGCGCTACGTGACGTTGCCCAATATCATGAAGGCGAAGAAGAAGCCGCTGGAGTCGATCAAACCCGAAGACCTCGGCGTCGATGTCATGCCGCGTCTGAAGACGCTGAAAGTCGCCGAACCGCCGAAGCGTTCCGCCGGTGTCAAGGTGCCGGACGTGAAGACGCTGGTCGAGAAGCTTAAGACCGAAGCGAAGGTGCTGTGAGGAGACCCGACAAATGACGAACCTGGTAATTGCAGAACACGATAATGCGTCGATCAAGGCCGCGACGCTCAACGCCATCGCAGCGGCGCAGAAGATCGGCGGCGAGATTCACGTGCTGGTGGCGGGGCATAACGCGCAGGGCGCGGCCGATGCGGCCGCGGAGATCGCGGGCGTCGCCAAGGTGCTGCTCGCTGATGCGCCGCAACTGTCCGAAGGGCTTGCGGAAAACGTCGAAGCGACCGTATTGAAGATCGCGAAGAACTACACGCACATCCTCGCGCCGGCAACCGCCTACGGCAAGAACATCGCGCCGCGGATCGCCGCGAAGCTCGACGTCGCGCAGATCAGCGACGTCACCGCAGTGGATTCGCCGGACACGTTCGAGCGTCCGATCTACGCGGGCAACGCAATCGCGACGGTCCAATCACAGGATCCGATCAAGGTGATCACTGTTCGCTCGACCGGCTTCGACGCGGTCGCAGCGGAGGGCGGGAGCGCAGCGATCGAGAAGATCGAATCTGCCGCCGACGCCGGCATCGCGCAGTTCGTTAACCGCGAAGTGACGAAGCTGGACCGTCCGGAACTGACGAGCGCAAAGATCATCGTGTCGGGTGGCCGTGGTCTGGGCAATGGCGAAAACTACACGAAGGTACTGGAGCCGCTCGCCGACAAGCTCGGCGCGGCGCTCGGCGCATCGCGCGCGGCGGTCGACGCGGGCTTCGTGCCGAACGACTATCAGGTCGGCCAGACCGGCAAGATCGTCGCCCCGCAACTGTATGTCGCGGTCGGCATCTCGGGCGCCATTCAGCATCTCGCCGGCATGAAGGACTCGAAGGTCATCGTCGCGATCAACAGGGACGAAGAAGCGCCGATCTTTAGTGTTGCAGATTACGGCCTGGTCGGTGATCTTTTTTCAGTTGTGCCTGATCTTATAGATTGCATTGGACACTTCGCGTGATTTGTACCTAAACGGACCCAATTGAGCTTCGTTCAGAGTTCGTGGCAGTGGTGATTGGGTGCCACGCGAAACCAATATCTAAGCTACTAGCACGGGAAAACTGCGGGCACTTTATCGAGCGCATCGCTTGATCGCCCGATATTCCTGAATGACCATGTGCTGTAGGAATTTATCTCTGCTTTGATCCGGACAAAGTAAATCCAAACGGATCAGGCATCGCGCGTGGGCATCCTATCGGCGCGACCGGTGCGATTCTGACCGTCAAGGCGTTATACGAACTGCGGCGCGTAGGATGAAAGCACGTGCTCGTGACGATGTGCATTGGGGGCGGCTAGGGAATTGCCGCAATTTTCCGCAGGGAGTGAGGCGTTCCACGTTGATCTCGATACCGGGCGGCATTTTGCGATGATGCCGGTTTGTCGCCATGGATTGAATGGCTCACAACGCGATTCATGTAGTGGCTTAGAAATCGCATGCGAACCTGACGAGCTTTATTGCGGCAACGCGTTCGATGCTGCGGATATCTCCGTGAAGTTCGCGCTGTGTTCCCTTTCTCAGGAATCAATCTATGCGGTGATGCACCTGCGTGATTGAGGCGCGGAATCACGGCGGGCAACTCTTGCATGGCGCGTTTCGGTTTGAAGATGCTGGCACGACGCGAAACGGCATGAAAGTCTACCGCCCGGCTTTATCGGAGCGTGGCAGCCAGAACACCATTACCATAGGAGATCGACATGAGCGACAGCGAAAAAGCAGGGCGACCGGCGAACGATCGCCGAACCGGGTCCCAGCCAATTCGAGAGGCCAGTGCTGGCGATCGAAGTCGTCGCGCGCGCACGCGCCAAGCCGCAAACTGGGCGTGGGCGACGCCGCATGACCAATATGACTGGATGGATTCACACACGCTTTCTGGCGACTTGGACAAACACTGAGCCGTTTGGACGGGCGGGCTGCATACGATGACCTACGCACCTATTAAATCCCTCCTGATTGCCAACCGCTCCGAGATCGCAATCCGTGTGATGCGCGCCGCGGCGGAGATGGACATTCGTACGGTCGCCATCTATTCGAAGGAAGACCGACTCGCGCTGCAACGATTCAAGTCCGACGAAAGCTACCTGGTGGGCGAGGGAAAAGAGCCGCTAGCGGCCTATCTCGATATTGATGACGTCCTTCGGGTCGCAAGGCAGGCTAACGTCGATGCGATCGATCCCGGGTATGGCTTTCTCTCCGGGAATCCGGGATTCGCCCAGGCGGTGATCGATGCTGGCATGCGCTGGATCGGCCCGACGCCGGAGGTGAAGCGCATGCTCGGCAACAAGGTCGCGGCGCGCAACTCCACGATCGCCGCCGGCGTCCCCGTGATGCCCGCTTCCGATCCGTTGCCGCACGACCTCGAACAATGCAGGCGGCTCGCAGCGTAGATCGGCTACCGGTTGATGCTGAGGAAAACTGAACAAGCATGCGGCCGAGCAAATCCGTCGCGTTGTTGACAATGCGTTCGTCCTTGCTTGATCCAGGTCGTTGATGGTCGTAATTAATTGGCGTTAGTCACTTAAATCACAGGAGAAATCATGGAAAAGCTTTCTGGAAAAACGGCGCTCGTAACTGGCGCAGCAGGCGGACTCGGGTCGACGATCGCAGCGGAGCTCGCTCAGCGTGGTGTAAAGGTTCTGCTAACCGATCTTCAAGAAGAGCGCTTGGAGAAAGTTGCTAGCACAATCGAGGGCGCCCGCTTCGTCCAGCATGACGTCACAAACGAGGTCAGTTGGCAACACGCTATCGAGGCCGCGATGCAAAACTTTGGGGGCCTCGACATTGTCGTGAACAACGCGGGAGTTGCGGTTTTTTCGCTTCTGGAGAACTTGTCGCTGGAGAAATTCCAATTCATGCAGCGTGTGTGCCTGGATGGAGCGTTTCTCGGCACAAAATGGGGTATCCAGACAATGCGCCCGGGCGGCTTGGCCGGTAAGGGTGGATGCATCATAAACATCTCCTCTCTGGCGGGCATTGTTGGATCGGTCGGTCTTGGAGGCTATTCGGCTGCGAAGGGCGGGGTGCGGCTTCTGACAAAGGCCGCTGCTATCGAATGCGCCCATTTGCGCCACGGCATCCGGGTAAATTCTATTCACCCTGCGGTTGTCAAAGGTGGCTTTGGAGACACGGTTTTCAGTGACATGGTTAAGGCGGGTTTGGTACCCGATGAGGCTACCGCCGAAGCAGCCCTAAACAGTTTTCATCCGATGGGCCTGGGTGAGCCGGAAGATGTCGCCGACGGCGTCTGCTATGTCGCTTCTGCAAAGTGGATGAATGGTGCTGAGCTCGTTCTAGACGGCGGCGCCAGCGCACAATAAACAGTTTTCGGGGGGCCTAACCAGACGTTCTTCGCCTCGGTGTGCGCACGTTGTTCTGAAGCCAGAGAGTGGCGCAAGGCGTTTGCGCCATTCAGAAGAATGGGCCGCCAGGTTGCCTTCATCGAGGCTACCGGTGCTCCGCATGACGCCTGACGGCTATGCTTCTTCAACGAGCTCGAAGGTGTTTGCCTTAGATGTCTTGGACAGCCGTTCTGCCCCCAGCCACTCTCCACGCCTGAGAATGTCGTCCACCAGTTTGTGGACGAGCTTCTGGCCTTCACGGACGGCCGGTGAATGAGACCTCGCGGTGTTCTCGCAGAGTGCCCAGCTCATGAACATCCCGCGAATAGGGCTCCAGGATACTTCATCCTGATAGCGCGCGTTACCGCTCACCGCGCAGCAGGGCGTGACGGTATCGCAGATACCTTGTCGAGCAAGCTCTATCGAGAGGTTCATCGCGTCAATCTCGAATAGCGTCCTGAACTGAAGTCCTCTTCTTTCAAGCGAGTTCTCGATCTGGGCGCGGATGACATTTGGCTTGCCGGGCAGCGCGAGTTTCAGGTTCTCCAGGCGCGACAATGGAACCGGTCTGTCCGGCCGAAGCGGCGTGCTGCTGTGCGATACGAGAATGAGCGGCTCACGCACCAGTGGAGTATGAACATAGCCCTGCGGCGGATTCCCTTCAAAAGGCACTATTGCCAGGTCGAGCATGCCGGAGTGCATGACTTCGCGCAGTTCGTGGCTCGCGCCCTCATGGATTCGCAACGAGACCCCAGGAAACTCCTGAACGAGCTGCGAGATATACGCGGAGGTGAACATGTGCTGCCACGACGGCGCAACGCCGATGGACAACTGGCCTGCCGCGCGGTCCCCAACTTCTTCCACAAGCTTGGACAGCTGACGCAGGATTGGCCGCGCGCGCTCCAATAGCAGTGTTCCCGCCTCGGTGAGCGTCACTCCGCCTTGCGTGCGGGTGAACAACTTCGCGCGCATCTGATGCTCGAGCAAAGCAATATGCCGCGACATCGCCGGCTGTGACAGGCGAAGGTCGCTCGCCGCCTTGTTGATGCTGCCGAGCTCAGCGACACGCAAGAAATATTCGATAAGTCTGGAATCCATCGTCCGCCTCCATTACGCCTCATTCGTTCAACCCCGGCGCTTGTTATCGCATTTCAATTATAGGGTGGTTGTGGAGGCCGGCATCCTGTCAGGGGGGGCGCCGCGATCCTCCTCAAATAGGATGTATGTCATTGAAGACAAAGGTATTGGCAGATGAAGTTCGCTTTGCTATACCCTCAAAAGCGAGGGTTTTCACCGATATCAAGAAGGCGGATTAGTTCTATAGAGAATCCGCATTATCGGCATAACGGGTGCATCGCTACTATTTGACCAAGGTCAAGCACTGGGAGCGGGTTGACGCTCCAGGAAGCCGTGGTTGAGACCTTCCCGTAAGTCAGTCAAACCATGCCATCGCGCATGGAATCAAACATACATAGGAGACAGACCGTGTCACTGGCCGTGCTGAGCGCATCCCATACGCCTCTTATGAAAGACGGCGTCACCACGGATGATGTCCGGGTTGCTGTGAAACGCGGTTTTCGCGAACTGGCCGAACGCGCTGAACAGTTCCAGCCTGACCTCGTCATCCAGTTTGCGCCTGACCACTTCAACGGATTCTTCTACGACGTAATGCCGAGCTTTTGCGTCGGTATTAACGCGTCGTCCGTCGGTGACTGCGGCACATCCACTGGCACGCTGCCTGTCACATCGACTGAAGCTCAGGAGTTGAGTGAGTTCCTGATTGAAGACGGCTTCGATATCGCCGTGTCGTATCGCATGCAGGTCGACCACGGGTTCGTGCAAATCTGGGAAGAGATGTTCGGCGACTTTTCCCGATATCCGACCATCCCGATTTTCATCAACAGCGCTGCGCCTCGGCTTCCTGCTTTCAGGCGCGCCCGGGTCCTTGGCGAGGCCGTGGGCCGTTGGGCTGCGGCGACAGGAAAGCGTGTGCTGTTTTCGGCATCGGGCGGCCTGTCTCACGACCCGCCCACGCCGAGCATCGCTACTGCCCCTGATGAGGTGAAGGCGCGTCTCATTGATGGCCGTAACGCAACTGAGGAAATGCGCCACGCACGTGAGCAACGTGTCCTAGCCGCAGGCGCACGCGCGTTTGCAGGCGAGCCGGGGATTTTGCCGGTGGACGCTGATTGGGTCGCGACCTTCATCCAGCAGCTTCAGTCCGGAAACGTCTCGCAACTCGATGCGATGACGACGAAGGAGGTCCGCGAAAAAGCGGGCCGCGGCGGTCCGGAAGTCCTCGCCTGGGTCGCGGCCTTCGCCGCGCTTTCCGTCGACTGTGAATACACGGCCGACCTCATTTACTACGAAGCCATCCAGGGCTGGATTGCTGGGATGGCAATGATGTTCGCTCAATCGAAGAAGCCGCGTGCATGAGCTTAGGCGCGAATCAAGGAGATATGTCATGGGTATCAGAACCGGAAAGCAGTTCATCGAGGGTCTTCGCAATCGTCCGCGAGACGTATGGGTGCGCGGTGAGCGCGTGGAGGACGTAACGACTCATGCGGCATTCAAGGGCGCTGTCGAGCAGTTGGCGGCGCTCTACGACACGCAGCATGACCCGGAACTGCGGGACAAGGTCACCTACGTCGTGCAGGAGACTGGTGAGCGCGCTGGTCTTGCGTTCATGCCGGCGAAGTCGGCTGACGACCTTCGCAAGCGTCGTGAAGCGTATCGCATCTGGGCGGAAACGAACTTTGGCCTCATGGGCCGCTCGCCGGACTTCATGAACGTGACGCTGCTCTCATTCTGGGAGGCACGCGACGACTTCGCGAAAGGCGGCGAGCAGTTTGGCGAGAACATCGTCAAGTACTACGAGTACATCCGCGACAACGACCTCTTCCTGAGTCATGCGCTCATCACGCCACAGAACGACCGCTCGAAGCAGTCGTCGGAGCAGGCGAGCATGCACCTTCGCGTCGTGAAGGAAACGTCGGAAGGCATTTACGTCAGCGGCGCCCGCATGATTGCGACCCTCGGCCCGGTCTCCGACGAAATGATTATGTACAACCTGCCGCAGTTCAAGGCAGGCGATGAAGACCACGCGCTTATCTTCGCGGTCCCGACGGACGTGAAGGGCCTGCGCCAGATTGCTCGCGACCCGTACTACGTCGAGGCGCACGAGAGCTACGACCATCCGCTGTCGACGCGCTTCGAAGAAAACGACTCGCTGCTCATCTTCGATAATGTCCTCGTGCCGTGGGAGCGTGTTTTCTGCTATCGGCAGGTTGAACTGTCGAACAAGCTGTACTCGCACACCGCAGTCCGCAATCACACCGCGCACCAGACGAATACTCGTGCGCTCGTGAAGATGCAGTTCTCGGTAGGACTCGCTATTGCTGTGGCGAAGTCCATCAAGGCTGACCAGTTCCTCCACGTTCAGCAGATGCTCGGTGAACTGCTCGGCTATATAGAGCAAGTCAAGAGCGCGCTGGTGCGTTCGGAGTACGAGTCCGAGCTGACGGAAGTCGGTACCATCCGTCCGTCTCTCGCTCCGTTGCAGGCAATTCGAACGATGCTTCCCTTCGCGTATCCGCGCGTCATCGAAGTGTTGCAGACCATCGGCGCGGGCGGCTTCATGCTTATGCCGAGCGGAGCTGATTTCCGTGCGCCGGAGCTTTCCGACGACCTCGCACTGTACTACCAGGGTGCCGGTGGCATGCCGTCCGTGGACCGTGTGCGTCTCTTCAAGCTCGCATGGGACCTCGCGGGCGAAGCGTTCGGCCAACGCCTCGTGCAGTACGAGCGCTACTACGCCGGTGACCCCGTCCGTAATCTCGCGATGAACTACCTGAGCAACCAGAGCCCGGACATGCAGCGCCTCGTGGATAACGCATTAGCACTCGCAGGCCGTCCGGAAGTGGGAAAAGACGTCAAGGCTAGCTCTGTCAAAGAGCTGGAGCCCGCACTGGACTAGCCACGTCGATGTGGTCCGCGAACAGAGCCCGTTCCCGGACCGCTCGCTGCACAGGAGCGAACCATGTCTTCAATCAACGTTACGGATGGCGCGTCGGAACGCAAGTGCGACATCGCCGCGGCTGACTTTCGCCATGCACTCGGTCATTTCGCGACGGGTATTACCGTGATTTCGACGCGGGATGCACAGGGCAAGCCTTATGGCGCGACAGTAAGCTCGTTTGCGTCGCTGTCGCTCGACCCTCCGCTCATTCAGTGGAGCCTAACCACGACGTCGTACTCGTATCGCATCTTCAGTCAGGCAACTTACTTCGCGGTGAACATCCTGGCCTCGGACCAGGAGAATGTTTCCCGAATTTTCTGCAAACCGCTGGACCGCTTCTCGCATGTCGATTCGCTGGAAGGTGTCGAAGGTCTTCCGCTCGTTGCAGGTTGCCTCGGCTGGATTGAGTGTGTGCGTGAACGCGAAGTCGAAGCAGGCGATCACACCATCTTCATCGGCCGCGTGCTCCGTACGCGGGTCGCCAAAAAGTCGCCGCTCCTTCATTGGCGGGGAGCGTACCACTCACTTGAAGTCGGCGCGCTCTCTTGACTTTTACTTTGCTGCGGCGACACACAAAGAGGTTTTACATGTCGGACGCAATCATTGACCGACCGGCTCTCGATACTGCGAATGTTGCCGCGCTGGCTGCGGAACTGCGCAATTGCTTCGAGACGGGGCAGACGGTTGCCCCCTTGCGCACACGGACCACACGCGATGACGTCGATACGGCATACGCAATTCAGGATGCCAACACGAGCTTCTATGAAGGCCAGGGCCGCCGCCTAATCGGCCGCAAGATTGGCCTGACCTCCAAGGTCGTACAGGCGCAACTCGGCGTCGACCAGCCGGACTTCGGGATGCTGTTCGCAGATGTGGCGGCAGGCGAAGGCGAAGAAATCGCAGTGAGCCGTTTGCACCAGCCGAAGGTTGAAGCTGAGATTGCGCTCATCCTCGGGCAGGACCCCGACATCGAGCAGCCGACCATTGCGGATGTGATTCTCGCGACTGCGTTTGTCGTGCCGGCGCTCGAAATTGTTGGCAGCCGTGTCTTGAACTGGGACATCCGGATTTTCGACTCCGTTGCTGACAACGCTTCGTCGGGCATGTTCGTCCTCGGCGGTCCGGCCCGCCGACGACCTCCATTTGCGCGGTCTTCAAATGACGATGCGACGCGAACATGCGGGCGTAACCACAGGCCCGCATGTGGTTTCCACCGGCAGCGGAGCCGCCTGTCTTGGCCATCCCCTGAACGCCGCGGTCTGGCTCGCGGGGGAAGTGGCAAGGCGTGGCCGCCCACTCGAAGCCGGCGACGTAGTGTTGACCGGCGCACTTGGTCCGATGGTCCCGGTCATGGCTGGCGACACGTTCGTTGCTCAACTGTCGGGACTCGGCGAAGTCACGGTTAAATTCGTTTTAAGAGGTTTGCAATGTCCAAAACCAAAGTGGCCATCATCGGTTCGGCAACATGACGAACAGGCAGTCTGAGATACAGCAGAGCAGTTGGTAAATGACCGGCCTCGAGAACGAGCCCGGCAATCACAAGAAGAAAAATTCAATCCACGTTTGGAGGAAGACATGAACGAGTATGTTGCTTCGGGAAACGATAGCGACGTCATAAAGCGTCGTGCATACCGGAAAGTATGGTGGCGCATTATTCCTTTGTTGTTTGTTTGCTACGGCATCGCATTTATCGACCGTATCAACCTTGGCTTTACCAAGCTTCAGATGAGCGATGCGCTGGGCATCAATGCTACGTGGTATGGCATTGCGGCCGGAGCGTTCTTCATCACTTACGCGCTTTGTGAGATTCCCAGCAACATTCTCCTGGCAAGGTGGGGAGCGCGTATTACGTTTGTCCGCATCATGTTTCTGTGGGGACTCGCAACCGGTGCCACAGCATTCATCACGACCGTTGGCCATCTGGTGACGCTTCGCCTGCTGGTTGGTGCGTTCGAAGCGGGTTTCCTGCCGGGTATCGTGCTTTATCTGACGTTCTGGTTTCCCGCGAGCATGCGCGCTCGCGTGACCGCAGTCATCTTTGTTGCCAATGCCGCAGCCGGCTCTGTCGCGGCGCCCATTAGTGGCTGGATTCTCAGCAGCATGAACGGCGTTTGGGGGCTCGAAGGGTGGAAGTGGGTCTTTATCCTCGAGGGGCTGCCTGCATGCGTTATGGGCCTCGTCTGCCTGAAAGCGTTGCGCGACCGGCCGGAAGAAGCCGAGTGGCTCACCGACGCGGAAAAGGCAGCAATCAAGGCTGACCTTGCATCGGAGGCGGTGACGCATCCCGACCATTCCAGGGGTGTGCTGCGTCAGGTCCTCGCAAACCCGATTAACTACATGGTCGCCTTCCTTTTCTTCACGGCAATCTGCAGCAACTATCTGCTCTTCTTCTGGTTGCCAACCATCGTCAAAGAGAGTGGCGTCGCCTCTCTCTTGAACGTTGGTCTGCTTACGGCCATTCCTCTTGCCATGGGCTTCGTTGGCGCGGTGTTCCTGAGCTGGAGTTCTGATTGGCTCAAGGAGCGGCGCTGGCACCTGGCCCTTTGCTTTTGCCTGCTAGCGCTGGGCCTGATTGCGAGCACGTCGACGCATTCTCTGCCGCTAATGCTCGTCTCATTCGCCGTTGCAAGCTTTGCAACTGGCGCGAGTGGCCCCCTTATCTGGGCTATTCCGCCTGCTTACCTCGGCAAAAAGGCTGCGCCTGTCGGTCTCGCGTTCATCAGTACGCTCGGCAATATCGCTGGGTTCGGAAGCCCGCCCTTGCTTGGCTACATCAAGATGACGACGGGAAGTCTGACGCCAGGCGTCATTGGCATCGCGCTGCTGTCTGCTGTCGGCGCGCTCTGTATCGCCTTCGCCTTCCCTGAGCAAGCAGTCCGCGTACGTGGCAAGGACGTGCTCGAAGGTTTCGAACAGGCTTAAGGGCTCGGCCAGCAACGTAAAACGAGACCACATTTAGACGACGGGGGGCGCCCTTGTGGCGCCCTGCACGCAAAGTTTCGTGTGCAGCCAGTGGGAAGTGCCCATGGATGCGTTTTTATAATTTTGTGTGCGGCCGGATGGATACATGGCGTGGCGACAACTTGACGATGTATCCGACCGCGCTACCGCGCGACAGATGCTTCGGTCGGCTCTCGAGAGCGTACTGGGCACGGTTTGAGAATTCTTCCGGCCGTAGTTTGAATGCAGCGGCCAGCGCCGCTGCTCTGTTCCACCTAAAATTTCACAGGAATCGAGTATGAGCACGAATACTGCACACACCGAAGCTTCCACGAGCAAATTCGCTCGCATCAAGGAAGGCGGCCTTGACCTTCAGATTCAATACAACGATATGGGCAACGGTCCCGAGACCGTAGTCATGCTCCATGGTTCTGGCCCGGGCGCAAGCGGCTGGGCGAATTTCAACCGTAATCTGGAACGTGCCGCTGTGTCGCCAGTTCGCACGCCTTGACGACGGTATGGCGCGTTTGCCTTATCAAAGCACGATTCTGCGGTTTCGCCATCTGCTCGAAACGCATGGTCTGGCGGCACAAATGCTCGCACTGGTCAATGAGATCCTGACGGAGAAAGGCTTGATGCTAAAGGCTGGATCGGCAGTGGGCGCCACCTTGATTGCCGCGCCCAGTTCCACAAAGAACGGTTCCGGCACCCGTGATCCAGAAATGCACTCGACACAGAAAGCCGGCAACTGGTAACAGAGTGGATCATCGCGGAGCGACTCGAGCGATGCAGAAATCGATTGCTTCATAGAAGCCAGGTTAGGGAAACAATTTGCCAAATCGCGTACGAAGAAGGATTCAAAAACATTAGCCACTTTAATCGAGCCTTCAAGAATCGATTTGGCGAAAGCCCAGGCCAACTGAGAGACCGTATCCGCTGCGAAAGCCTTCCGTCAGTCGACGCCGAAAGGGGCGTCCAGCTGGAAGTCATGTGAGCATCTGTGTGCCCGTGCCCGTGCTGACGCGCCACGTTTCACTGCGCGAACGCGCTATCAACTAAAGTCCATCGCTCTCTGCGGTATGACGCTCGTCCGTCACAACGGGCATCCCTCCCAACGTTTCCAATCTGCGGCCGGCAGCATCTTCCATCGATGCTGTCCCGCGAAGCATCGCCATGTGATCCGCGGATGTCGCTGCCGGACAAGCAAAGCTTTTCCGCCCTGTGAGCAAAGGTGGACAGTCCGCGAACGCCTATTGTTCCAGTAGCGGAAATACGCGCGACGCTCACACCAACGGCCGCATACCGCAATAAGAGCCGATGCTTCGCCATGGGCAACTATCCAGGAGACGCAAGTGCCTGATACCCCCATTCAAGGCAATCCTGCCTCTGCGCTGTTCGACGAAGAGGCGGGGACGATCAGTCCACTGGTCCACTCCGACCGGGGTATCCACGAGACAGGAACTGGCCCGCATCTTCGGGCGGTCGTGGATGTTCATCGCTCACGAGAAACATATTCCCAAGACCGGGGACTTCCTCTCCACGTACATGGCGGAGGATCCCGTCGTTGCAGCTCGGCAAAAGGAAGGGCCCCTGCCTCGCTACGGCGTCGAGCCTGCGGAACACGCTTTCCTTCACGCTCATTTCGTCGAAGGCGGCCTTGATGATCAGGTCGGCGTCATCGGCAAAAGGCGCCCATGCAAATAGAGGCGCGCAAATACGTAAGCATACGCTGAACATACTGCGTCGGAGGTTCGTAAAGCGTCCTCCGCTCAACAACCGAAGAGGAGGTGTACATGAGTATTTCATACAGTGGAGGGTGCGCCTGCAAGGCGATTCGCTACGAGTGCTCGGCCGAGCCGATTTTCTCATTGAACTGCCATTGCCGTGACTGTCAACGTGCAACCGGCAGTGCTTACGCCTCGGTGCGGATCGTGCCTGCTCCCGCGTTTCGGATCGTATCGGGCGAGCCTCGATATCACAGGGTAAAGAGTGATCTCGGCCACGACGTGGAGCGCGGCTTTTGCCCCGATTGCGGATCGCCCATCCTTGGAACGATCGCGGAGAAGCCCGAGATAGTGCTGATCTTCTGCGGCAGTCTCGATGATCCCAGCCAGTATTCGCCCTCGATGGACTTCTACACCACCAGTGCTCAGCCGTGGGACTTCATGGATCCGGCGCTGACGAAATATGCCAAAGGTCTGCCCAACTCATAACGCGTTGCTTAAATCCAAAGGAGACGAACGTGCTGCAACTGAAAACTGAACTGAACTTGCCGGACGTTTGCCTGACCGGTTTCGAAACGCCGCTGTCTGAAGAGGAGCGCGCCGTTCAGGAGACGCTTCATCGGTTTGCCAAGGAAGTCCTCCGCCCAATGGGCACGGCGCTGGACAAGATGACCGCGGAGCAGGCCATTGCCCCAGGATCGCCTTTTTACTCGGTCTTTACAGAGTTCGCGAAGCTCGGCGTAGATCCCGCGCTGTTCGCTTCGCTGCCCGCCGAGACGGCGTTGCGCATGGAATCGATGATCGCCGAGGAGCTCGGATGGGGCGACAGCGGGCTTGCTCTGTCGCTGGGCATCGCCAACTTCCCTATGCAACTGGCTGTTACGGCTGGCAAGCAGGAACTGGTCGAGCTGTGTGCCGGCCGCATCGGGTGCTGGATTGGAACGCAGCCCGACCGGGGCAGTGACTTCCAGGTGTTCGACATCGAACGCGATTGGCCCCACGGCACGCCGGGTAATCAAGGCAACCTGTGGGCGAAGGTGGGCGACGACGAGATCGTGATCAACGGACAAAGCTCGGCCTGGGTATCCAACGGCGCCGTTGCGCAAGTGGCGATCGCCTATATGGGTGCGGACTATGGCGATGGACGGCTCGACAAGAACGGCCTGCCGCACGGTGTCGGGGTGATCATCCCTCTCGACCTTCCCGGGGTCTCGCGCGGCAAGCCGCTTGAAAAAATCGGCCTGCGCGCGCTTCCTCAAGGGGAAATCTATTTTGACAACGTTCGTGTGCCGAAACGCTTCGCCGTCGCGTTGAAGGACGAATACTACGGCAATTTTGCTTCGGTTTGGTCCTACGCCGGAGCACACACGTCGCCGATATTCGTGGGCGTCGCCCGCGCGGCGTTCGAGATGGCGCTGCAGTACTGCCATGAACGCAAACAGGGCGGAAGGCTGCTGATTGATCATCAGCTGACGCGTTATCGTCTCGGCGACATGCTGCGCCGGATTGAGCTGGCCCGCGCGACTTCTCGGCGCTCACTCGCGTTTGCTCGCCTTTCGGAGCGGACCCACCCCTATGTCACCGCAGCCAACAAGGTGACGGTAACCGAAGAGGCGATGAAAGTGGTTCACGAGGCGCTCCAGCTTTTCGGCGCGGTGGGCACGACACGCGAATATCCCATCGAGAAGCTGTTCCGCGACACCCGCCCCTCCCTTATCGGGGATGGCGAGAGCTACACGGTGACCATGCGCCTTGGGCTTCTCTGTCAGCAGCTCTATGCGGAGGGTTGGTGCAATCCTTGATCCGTCGAAATGCCGCGTACAACTTCACGAATTCGCCGATTAGCAGGGGATGACAAGGAAAGTGCCTATTTCTTCCTGCGCGCTTTCCGGCCTCGCCAGCGACGCGAAAGCCGCTCGAAGGCCAGGTAGACGACGGGCGTGGTGGACAGGGGCAGCATCTGGCTGACGGCCAGCTCGCCGACCATCACCACGCCCAGCGGCCGGCGCAATTCGGTGCCGCCGCCACCGGCCAAGATCAACGGCAAGCCGCGAAGCTCAGTGGCTGCTTCCACGGCGCTCGGTGGGAGCCTTGACGAACGAAGATTTCGAATACAAGGAAGGCGCGATTCCGACATCTTCTGATGGTGAAGTCGTGGTACGCATGTGTTGAAACAATGCTGACCCCTCAACCTGGTTCAGACCACGGGAAGTAATTGCCGAGGATTATCATGAGTTGTTTCCAAAAAAAGGTCACTGTCATAACCGGTGCGGGTTCTGGAATCGGGCGCGACCTGGCGATTCAGGTTGCCCAAAAGGGCGGCCTGCTCGCGCTCTCCGATGTGAGCCTGGATGGGCTGAACGAGACGAAGAAGCAGTTGCCGAAAGGAACAGAAGCCAAGATATATCGGGTTGATGTCTCTCGGCGTGATGAGGTTTTTGATCACGCCGACGAGGTCCGGCGCGATTTCGGCACGGCGCATTTTGTGATCAACAATGCTGGTACAAATGTAATTGGCACCTTGGCCCACGTCTCCATCGAGGAAATCGAGTGGCTTTTGGGTATCAACCTTTGGGGCGTCATATACGGATGCAAGGCATTTTTGCCCATGCTGCTCGAGCAGCGTGAAGGGTGCTTGGTCAATATCTCCAGTGTCTTCGGCTTAGTGGCCTATCAGACGCAAGCTGCCTACAATATCTCCAAGTTCGGCGTTCGAGGTCTCACTGAATGCCTTTGGGCAGAGCTGGAAGGAACCGGGGTACGTGCAGTCTCCGTGCATCCCGGTGGCATTCGCACCAACATCGACAAGGCCTCGCGAAGGGCGGCCGCATCGGGTGTGGAAGAGGCGCGCTTTGATAGCTTCGCCAAGATGTTGACCACACCGCCACAGAAATGCGCTGCCGATATTCTGGCGGGAGTCGAACGTGGAGATCGTCGAGTACTTGTCGGAAATGGAGCAAAGAAGGCGTACTGGTTGAGTCGCCTTTTTCCGAATCATTACGACAGAATTTTTCGATTGATGACCCCATAAGATAATCGAATGTCCGATGGTGCGGCGGCGGCAATCCTGTGTAGCCAGGAAGGGCTTAAGCGCATTGGCGGCGACAAGTCGCGCGCGATCCGCATCTCGGCAAGTGTCATGCGCAGCTTTAGCAAGCGGACCATGGCCGAGCCTGAGAAGAATGTTGCGGCACTTACGGCGCCGCAGGCCTACGAAATCGCGGGCATCGGGCCGGAGGATATCCACGTTGCCGAGGTGCACGACGCCTCGCCGATGGGCGAAATCCCTCAGGCCGAAAATCTGGGCTTGACGCCTCGGGGGCTGGGAGGCGTTTGTGCGGAGCCACCGATTTCACGATTGGCGGACGCGTTCCGATCAACCCGTCGGGCGGCCTGGAATCGAAAGGGCATCCGCTCGGTGCGACCGGTATCGGTCAACTTTTTGAACTCGTGACCCAACAGCACGCTCCGGTGCGACGACCATCATGGGGATTGGCGAGGCGCTATTTTGAACGATGCCCAGTGCGCGCGGAGCTGTGCTTTCGTCAAGTTGTGAGAATGTGATCTTGTCCGCCAACCACGGAAGCACGCAGCTGAACGGCGCGCTGAATCGCGCCAGTGTGTTAGAGGAGCCTCATGTGAATCGTTTTGCCAATTTGCCGTCGTCGGGTGCGTCGCTGTATTCCAACCTCGATGTTGCTGCGACTCGCCATCCGGAAAAAATCGCGATTTCATACTACGGTTGCGACATGACATATGCCGAGCTGAAGCGAAAAGTCGACGCTCTTGCCGGCTTCCTTCAGCAGCGGTGTGGTGTTGTGCGTGGCGATCGCGTCGTGCTTTATATGCAGAATAGCCCGCAGTTCATCATTGGCTTTTATGCGATTGCGCGTGCAAATGCGGTTGTTGTGCCTGTAAATCCTATGAATATGATGGGCGAGATTCGTCACGTCGTTGCAGACAGTGGCGCGAAGGTCGCTCTGATTGGGGATGAGGTGCACGAGAACGCCAGGCCGTTACTCGGCAACATACTGAGTCACATCGTTGTCGCCCGCTACGCAGACTATCTACCCGAGTTCACGGACTTGCCGTTACCTGCCGTGCTAACCCGGGAAGCGGAGAACGTTGCGGATCGATCGGGCGGACCAGATTGCGAAATGTCGGGCGCGGTGCAGTGGCGTGAGGCGCTGGCGTCCAACTGTGTGCCGTCGAAGCACGTCGCCGAGCGGAATGATCTTGCGGTGATCCCGTATACGTCAGGTACAACGGGCCAGCCGAAAGGTTGCATGCACACCCATGGCAGCGCAATGCACGTCACAAGGGCGAGTGCGCAATGGTTGTCAATTGCGCAGGACGCCGTCTTCCTCTGCGCGGTCCCAATGTTTCATGTTACCGGGATGCAGCTGTGCATGAATATGGCGATTCTGTGCGGCGCAACCATGATCGTGATGACACGATGGGATGCCGGTTGTGCGGCTCGATTGATTGAGCGTCACCGTGCTACGACCTGGGTTTCGATTCCGACCATGATGATCGATTTCATGAGCCTGCCGGAACTCGACCGCTTCGATCTGAGTTCCATCGTGTGCCTTTGTGGCGGCGGCGCTGCGATGCCGAAGGCTGTGGCGCAAAAAATCGAATCTCGCTGGGGCATCTCTTATATTGAAGGCTATGGGTTGTCTGAGACCATGTCAGCGACCCATTTCAATCCTCCGGATCGAGTCAAGCAGCAATGTCTGGGAGTGCCGATCCAAGGCGTCAGTTCACTCATTGTCGATTCGACGACGCTTGAACGCACGCCAACAGGTGCGCCGGGCGAGATCGTGGTCGCCGGGGCGCAAGTTTTCGAAGGCTATTGGAAGCGTCCCGATGAGACTCGGGAGGCGTTCGTGGAAATCGATGAGAGGTGCTATCTGCGCACGGGTGATATTGGATACGTTGATGAAGATGGCTACCTATTCATAGTCGACCGGTTGAAGCGAATGATCAATGCATCCGGTTTCAAAGTGTGGCCATCCGAAGTCGAGGCGATACTTTATAGTCACCCCGCCATTCAAGAAGCATGTGTCGTGGCGGCTAGCGATGCTCGCCGTGGCGAGACGGTCAAGGCATTTGTCGTCTTGCGGGATGGCTGCAACCTCTCCGAGGAGCAAGTCATTGCATGGGCGCGCGAGCAAATGGCGTCTTACAAGGTTCCTCGCGTAGTGAAGTTCGTTTCCGCACTTCCTCGTTCCGGCAGTGGGAAAATTCAATGGCGATTGCTTCAGCAGCAAGAACGTGACAGCAACGATGCCTGAAAATGAAGGCGCCCAGAAGGCAAAGTCAGGCGGTTCCAAATTCGCCGAGTGAAGGGTAAGGGAGACGACATGAGCCGAAGGGCGCGAAGGATAAAGTTTGAAATGGTTATCGGTTGCGGGGTATTCCTACTGCTGCTGTTTGCTACTGGCGGCTCAGGAGTGTTCGGCCTCTCCCGGCTAGGGTCGATCCTGAAGGAGTTGAACTCGGGCGGTATGGCGTCGTTTCAGGACTTGTTGGAGATTCGTGCAGCGCGTTGATGTCTGGCTTCATTTGAGACGAATCGGACTCGCGCAAAACGGTGAAGAGGTAGCCACGTCAATCGGCACGATTCGCTCCGACGAAGAACGGTTGGTGCGTATTTCGGGGAAGTTGAACGCCCGTTTCGGTGAAGTCGAACAGGAGCCAAGCTGATTCGATCTTGACGCCACGGCAGCGTGACGAACTGATGGCACTGGGCAGGGACTTGCCGCGCGTGTGGTCTCATCCTTCGGCAGGCAACGAAGTGCGCAAGCGGATCTTGCGCTCCGTCCTCAAGAGATCGTGGCGCGCGTCGTCGAGACGCATATTGAACTCGTCATTCATTGGGAGGCTGGCGACCACACCGAATTAAGCGTGGTGAAGAACCGCACCGGACAGCACGGCTGGGCCACCGATGTCGCGGTCAAGGCTCTGATCACGCGGATCGCACGCCAGCTCAATGACTCTAGCATCGCCTCGCTGCTGAACCGTCTCGGTCATCGGACTGGCAAGGGGCACACCTGGACAGAGATGCGGGTGCGCTCGTTCCGAAGTGACCACCACATTGCGGTCTACCGAATCGGCGAGCGGGAAGCGCGCAGCGAACTGACGCTGGAGCTCTCGGCACGAGCAAGATGACGGTACTTCGCATGATTAGCGCCGGGACACTCGCGGCTAAACAGGCCTGCAAGGGAGCACCTTGGGTCATCAAAGCCGTCGATGTACAGCGCCCCGAGGTCTGCGCATTGGTCGCAACCCGTGGCGCGGGTCCGCTATCACAAGAACCTCGGCAAATTCCCCTTGAACTTCAATAACGTGGCGAGGTGAGCATCATGTCGCGTGCTCGGACGGCCCTGTCAGGATGAGGTTCTGTGCATTGCGCATCCAGTCACAGCCGGCGAGGGTGGCGACGATACCCTTGTCGGGCCCACGGCTCTGCCGGTACTCGATGTCCTCAACGCAGGCCTGGGGGTTCTCGAGCTTCGCAGACTTGAGCAATCGATCGAGCCGCCGGGTATCGCGCCAGGCGATCTCACGATCCACGACCATGCCGAAGCGTTCCTCGAACGACAGGCTCGTGCTGGCCGTCAGCGCCGCCTGTTCCTCGAACGCGCGAGCCATGCCGTCCAGCTTGAGGGCTGGGAGAGGGTTTGCTACATCAACATCGCGACCTCCTTGGGTCAGTGGTATTACTTGGGCCCTCGCGCGTTCTCGTGCATCCCTCCCAACGTTTCCACTCTGCGGCCGGCAGCATCGTCCATCGATGCTGTCCGGCGAAGCATCGCCATGTGATCCGCGGATGTCGCTGCCCGGCAAGCAAGGCTTTTCCGCGCTGTGAGCAAAGGTGGACAGTCCGCGAACGCCTATTGTTCCAGTAACGGAAATGCGCGCGACGCTCACACCAACGGCCGCATACCGCAATAAGAGCCGATGCTTCGCCATGCGCAACTATCCAGGAGACGCAAGTGCCTGATACCACCATTCAAGGCTATCCTGCTTCCGCGCTGTTCGACGAAGAGGCGGGGACGATCAGCCCACTGGTCTACTCCGACCAGGGTATCTACGAGCAGGAACTGGACCGACAAGCTCGACTCGATCGATAAGGGGACAATCCCAACTAACTCAGTGAGGTAAGCCACCGGCTTTGCCGGTGGACTCACCAAGGTTTGACCTTTACGACGGTCCGCGTGAATTTCCTATCTCCGCCAAGAGAAGGAGATTCACGATGAAAGAGTACCAAAGCCTGAGCCATACGAGATGGGACTGCAAGTATCACGTGGTGTTCATACCGAAGCGACGCAAGAGGAAGATCTTCGGCGTGTTGCGAAGGCAATTGGGAGAGATGTTCCACGAGCTGGCGTCGCACAAGGAGTCGAAGATTGTCGAGGGGCATGTGATGGCAGATCACGTTCACATGTGCCTGAGTATTGCGCCGAAGTACGCGGTTTCGAACGTAGTGGGCTATATCAAGGGCAAGAGCGCAATCCAGATAGCCAGGAAGTTCGGAGGGCGACAGCGGAATTTTACAGGGGAGCATTTCTGGGCCCGTGGCTACTTCGTCTCCACGGTGGGGCTGGACGAGCAGATGGTGCGAGCGTACATCCGCAATCAGGAGGCAGAAGATGAGCGGTATGACCAGATGAAGCTGGTCATGGAGTAAGCCGCCATCGGCGGCTCACGGTTTTATGGGCGCCTTTGAGGCGCTCACAATTTCAAGCCACCGGCTTTGCCGGTGGTATTTGACTGAAATTCGCAGGACTACCGCCGCCATTCGATAAACGGCGGAGCTGTCGAAAGCCTGGCTTGGCGAAAGAGTCAGGGCCTTCGCTCAGATCGTTCTAACCGCCACGCTTATCGCGGCGCAGACCAATTTGGTGGCCTTAGGAAAGACGCTTCCTGATCGCGCATGGAAATGTGGGCATGCTGAGGAGGCGAGATGTGCAATGACCCAACGGACGCCTGCTGAAGGCAGCGCTGTAATATCTCCGCCTGGGTTCTGGTCATCAGGGACAGGTGCTCCTCGAATCGATTTGCAGAGAGGCCGTCGCACACGTAACGAAACACTTGAAGACATGTAACTCGAGTCCTGCAATCGCGCTCCAAAACAAGCGCCCGCGCGGCGCGGCGCGTGCGAGCGATGACTCTCTACTGACGGGAAGTGAAAATGGCCAACCGCCAACGGATGTATTTCGGCTTGCTTGACGCTGCGTATTCGCTCGACGAACAGGCGGCCGGTCGCAAACCAGAATTGTCTCGGCTATTGTCAGGCGCGATAACGCTTGACTCACTGTTTCGAAGGCGTGCCCTCGACATCGATTTGCAGGAAGCTGCGCTGGGTCTTGAGCATAGTGTCACGAGAGATGCAAGGTACCTTGACGCAGAAGGGCGCATGCGTGCCGACAAGTTGGCAGGTGCAGTTCGAAGGCTCGCCGAGCGAATTGCCAACGGTGGGATCGTCGACGGCTGCGTGAGTGACGAATAAGCAGAAGTGTTGCCATGGAGATGGATGACGCGCGAGCGTGCTGAAATTCGTGAAACGAGCCGTATTTCAGGGCGTTGTGCGGGGGTAGAGTTAATACGTGCTAGTTTCCGCCCGCGATCAGGCGCATTAACGGCGCTCCCGTCGGACTTAAATGTGAAAGTAACGATGCAGGAATCGTAAAACCTGAATCCGTATCGCGCAGCAATCCGATGTGCTTCTTTGTGAACTTCAAGCGCTAGAGGCACGACCTCGCACAACACTTAGACGTCGTCCGAGACACACTCGATTTCGGGCCGCGAAAGACCCATCTTCCGACTCGTCACGAGCGTGACCTCGTTCATCACCAGGGACCGTTGACTGGCTTCGAACTTCGCGGATTGCGACGTCCTGTACAGCGAAGACATGCACCACGGTAAAGTCGTCTTCAATCGACTGAGCCTGATCAACCCGTTCTTTTGAGACCGTGTGAGACGTACTGCTCTCGGCGGCTCAGACGCAGCGGAGCCGCCGCCAAGGTGGCGCACGCAGCGAGGACGGGAGCAACGAGGCCGCGTAAGAGACGCGCAAATGGCTTTGCGGGGGGGGGAATTTAACATAAATTTAATTGTCGCATTTGACACGCATGTCGAAAGCGCGTTTGCCTCGAATGGCCAAGGCGCTGCTCGACGAGGAGAGCGAGTTCTATGTAAGGAACCTGAAATTCGTTGAAGAGGAAATCAGGATTCGCGAGGAGTTGAAGCCCAAGCTTGCAACCCCAAACGAGATGCGCCTGGATCTACGCACCATGTTGCTACGCGACTACGGCAGGCCGGGAGGGATTCCCACCCTCGTCGATGCGCCCTACGCCGTACATACCGCGATGATCGCCGGCTACCACAAAGGACAGAGTCTCGTCGAGACACTGCTCGCCAATGGCATCGGTCATGTTGCGCTGACTGACTGGAAGTCCGCGACTCTCGGCATGAAGGACCCGAGATCGACAACTATCTCGCCGCGACGAATCCAGGAAATTGGGGGGCGTCGTTTCGCGAAGCATACGTCGCTGCTGGTCGCTATTCCCGATCTCCTTTCTTGATTTCATTTTGGCCTCCAATAGTTGAAATCATGGCCACGGGTGCCACTTATCGGCCTGTCCGGATATCCGGCGGCGCTGCTGCTGTGACCGGTTTTGCCTCCGGTGCGACAGATGCTCCCGTTCGCGGACTGGAAAGTCGCAGGCCGGCGCTTGATATGTCCGAAAGTACTTGTTTGAGCGTGTCGCTTTGCGCCGAAGGGATTTCGGCGAAATTGACCACATAGAACGTAACAGCGTAAGAGACCGTCCGGCCTCGAATTCTTTGCACCGTGACTTCTGGGGGCGGGTCGCGGAGCACATGACTGGCTTTGAGGACTGCCGCCATGAGGACCTCTGTTACCGTGTCGGCGGATGACTGAGCCTCGAAATCGATGCTGATGCTGGCAGGGTGAGGCCTCCTGGGCAGGCAGTGATTGGTTACGCACGACTTGGCGATGCTGCTGTTCGGAATAATCGTAATGTCGCCGCTCCGGTCGCGAAGCCGCGTCGCCCGCCAGTTGATCTCGATAACTTCGCCCTCGTTGTCTCCGTCGACCGTTATCCAGTCGCCGGCACGGAAAGGGCCTTCGATGTTGAGCGCGATGCCTGAAAAGAGATCGGCCAAAGTACTTTGCAGCGCAAGACCGAGCACCACAGCAACGATCCCCGACGTCGTCAGCAGACCCTCTACCGATTGGTGAAACGCAAACTTCAGGATGCCGAACAGGGCACCAAGATAGATCAATCCAGTGACCAGACCGGAAAGGATTTCGCGTCTCTTGAGTTGTCCGTCAGATGGGAAAAGAACCCGGTGTAATACATACCTGAACAACGCTGCAGCCAACCAGGCTGCGATGCACCACCAGGCGATCGTAGCAGCGCCGAGTGCAACGTCAGCTGTTTCAGCGCCGACATCCGTCATCAGGCGGCGGACGTAGCTTCTCCCCACTAGAATCGCAGTGAGTGTGATAAATGCGGCTCCGCCAAAGACCCTTTTTCCAGCAATCCGTCGGTTATCCATGGTTTTGGCCTTGCAGGCATTTGAAAAGCGCGCCGTTTTGACGACTGGAGCGCCGGTCAAAGGAATTCTCCCCCTTGTTCACTGCCCACCGTGCATATTCACCGGAACAGATTGGGCACCCAATAAGAGATCCCGGTATCGGCCCGGATCCGTTCTCCGCCACTCGCGGTTGCACAAATTGCCTGGCTAGCGATCTCAAGCGCTGCATCGCCGTCGCCCGCTGATCGACCTACCTTACCTCCTGTGCGTTGGTTCCGGCCTTTAGCATGCCATTTGCCGCGTCCTTGTCCTCAAGCAGCGGCTGCAGGACCGGCGCCATCGACTTGAGCAACTGTACCGCCATCGCGCTCGTGAACGTGTAGTGCGCCGCGTAAGGCTCGTGCACCCAGGCTGTGATCGCACCATAGAAGCGGCCGCCGATCACAAAGACGAAGGTCGCACAGCGATTGACCTTGCGCGACTCGATCAGGTGTGCGCCCCTTGCGTAGACGTTGAAACGCTGGTCGCCTGTGCCGGTCTTGCCATAGACCGTCAGCGTCTTGCCATCCGGGAGCGTCATGCCAGCGGCGAGGCGCTTCGCGGTGCCGCCCTCCACCACTGACGTGAGCAGCTCGCGCACCACCTGCGAGATCTGCGCCGAGATCAGCGGCTGCGGCGGGTTATCTGCGTGCACGAAGCTCGTCTCGTATGGCGTGCCGCGTGCGAAGTCGAGCGATTCGAAGCTATGCGTCGGCAGCTTCTCGCCGTTGCTGGAGACGAGACCGATCAGATACGCGAGCGCCGACGGCCGGTCGCCAGACGCGCCGATGGCCGAGGCATACGATGGCGTGATGTTGTCGAACGGATAGCCGAGCGCACGCCACGACCTGCCGATCGCGACGTAGGCCTTCAGCTCGATCATGTGGCGGATGCGCCGGTCCTGCGTGGCGTGATAACGCGTCTTGAAGAGCCACCTGTACGTATAGAGGCGCGCGTCGTGGCTTTGCTGTTGGACTTCGGCGAGCGTCGCATCGGGATGCACGCGCAGGTAGTTCAGCAGCCACAGTTCGAGCGGATGGATGCCGGCGATATAGCCGCGGTCGTTGAGGTTGAACTTGTCGATCGCGTACCTGGTGTAGTACCTGGCGAGGTCTTCGTCGTCGAGCCACTGGAACTGGGTGTTCTTCAGTTGCGCGCGCATCTGCGCGTTGAACCACGCCAGCCCCCCGTTCGGGTTCACGCTGCGCAGCACCGTCGCGATCCGCGCCGGGCCCTTGCGAGTGTGCTGCAGCAGGATCTGCAGCGCCTCGTCGTTGCTCCTGCCCGCGTAGCGCGTGTAGAAGCGCTGCATGTAGACCTGGCTTTCGCCGTCGGCGAACTGCGTGAGGTAGCGATTGCGCACGGCCGGATCGTCGAGGTAAGCCGAGGGCGGCCCTGAAGTCTGGATCATCTCGTAGTGGACGATGTCGCGCATGAGCCGCACGAACACGAGATTCACCGAATACTGGAAGGCCTGCTGCACGGTGAGGATCTGCGAGTTGTCACTCGACTCGAAATTGTTGAACGTCTGCGCGCCGCCGCCCGTATAGAAGACCTCACCCGGATTCGCCGAATACTTGCGTTGCACGGCCGCTTCGAGCATGGCAGTCAGCGAACGGTCGGGCGTCGTCGAGAGATAGTCGAGCACCCAGCGCGTGAGCGCATCGCTCGGATCGACCTGCGGAATCATCGCACGCAGCGTCTTCGCATCTTCGTTGGCATACTTCGCGTGCAGCGCGCTCACGATCTGCAAATACGTGATAAGCGTGCGCAGCTTCGCCGTCGAGCCGAGATTCAGGCGTGCGCCGGAATTGATGTCGAACGGCTCGTTCACGCTATCGGTCTGCACGCGCACGAGATTCTCGCCGCCGCGCCGCTCGAACAGCGTGAAGCTGTACGCGATCTTTGATGGATCGTCGGCAGGTCGCAGCATCTCGAAGCCCACGATTCCTGCCGCGCGTGCGCCATCCATGGTCTCGGCATCGGCGAGGCGATCGCTCACGGCCAGCTGGACGGCGTTGTCGAGGGTGGACGTTGCCGATAGATCGAGGCGGTCGACATCGTAGATCGTCTTCAGCCCGAGCGCCTGCATCAACTGCGTGCGCATCGTGAGCACCGCCTTGCGCTCGGCGTAGGGGACCGCCGGGCGCGGCGCGGGCTTCGAGCGGTTGAGCGTGAGCTGCGTCGCGAGTGCGGCGTCGCGCAGCGCGGGCGAGATCACGGCGCCGTTTGCGAGCAGACGCAGATAGCTGTCGGTGAGCTTCGCAAGCGCGTCGTTGTTCTTCTGCAGGAAATACGACGGCGCTCGCTGGGCGATCAGCAGTGAAAGCACCTGCCGGAACGCGAGCGCCTGCTCGTCGAGCGTCGAGTTCGAAATGGGCTCGCGCAGGATGCGATTGACATCGCCGAAGTCGCGTCCGTACCAGGCCGCGAGGCCGTCGCCGATGCCGTTGATCTCGCCCACGCCCGGCCTCGCCGAGAGCGGCACGGAATTCAGGTAGTGTACGAGGATCTTCTGGCGCGCGGGCATCGTCTGCGGACCGTCGAGGTAGGCGCGCACCGAGGCCGACGCGATCTGGCGCAGCTTCTCTGGCGGCGTGGCGGTGCGCCCGCCCGTGGAGTGGCGGAACTTCTCGAGCTGCGTGGCGAGCGTGCTGCCGCCCGGCGTGTGCTGGTGCCGGTTCACAAGGCGCAAGCCCTGATCGACGAGCGCGCGGCTAAAGCGCCCCCAGTCGATGGCCGGATTGCGGTTCGGCTGGTCGGCGGCGAGCAGGTACTTGTCTTCGATGAAGACGAGCGAATCGCGCAAGAGGGGCGGCACTGCGTCGAAATTCTCATAGACACGCCGCGGATAGCGCGTCTGGAAGAGCATCGCGCCGTTCGCGTCGCGCAGCACGATGCCGGCCTGATCCTTTTCCTCATACGGCAGGAAGAGGCCGTCGTCGGCCAGCGCGATCATGCGGTCCGAATCTCGCGCCTGCGCGGCGATCGCGAAGCCGTGCCTTTCGAGCCGGTCGGTGAACGCCGGCAGTTGCGCGTAGCCGAGCCTCACGTCGTAAGGGCCATTCGTCGCAGGAAAGCGGATGCGGTGGCTCGGCCCTTGCTCGACCGTATAGCCGATGTCACGCGTAAGCTCGGAGAGATAGCGCGCTTGCAGGCGCGATGTGTCGATTTCGATCTGGACCATGCGCGCCACAATGGCGACGGCCGCCAGAATCGCGACGACCAAACCCCACCTGATCCATCGCCAGACTGAACCGGCATGGGTGGCAGTAATAGGAGAGCCGACCGACGGGCGGTTCATGGTTGTTCTCCTGGACGTCGCGTCAGATGGAGGAATGCACCTCTGATAGTCTATCTTGCTGGTTGACTCGTGTGTGGCCATGCCGCACGATGGCGACGTTAGTCGCATCGCTGTGGCACCACGGTCTGCCGCGCACACTCGATGGTGACGTGCCCGATCTCCAGATCGCTGAGTCCGTCAGAGCGCAAGCCCATGTCGCCAGAAGCAGGGGCGCCCGGCGCCGGCTGCAGCCTCCCGTCAGACCGCGCCGGCCGATTTCCACCATTACGGTTGCGGGCGGCGCGGGAATGCGGCGGCGCCGAAGGACACGACGCGTGCAGGGCCTCCCGCAAAGGCTCACCGATCTGTTCCGCTTTCATTCACTCATCCGGTACGCTCGCGCGCGCGACCGAGCGATATGGCCGATCGACCCAGCACGTATGAACGGCCTCGACCCCCCGGGGCGACGATGTTGCTGCTGCCGGCCAAGCCTGAAGGTCGTATGCTCGCCCGCTTCGCAACGCCATTAGCGAGAGACAACGGCCCGTTATGAGCACCTGGTTCCCTGGCAGTTCGAATGAGAAGTCAGCGTTCATCGGGTAACTCCTCGTGGAGCCTCGCCGTCGTGCTGCATATATTGATCAGGATGGGAGCGTAAGCCGCTCAGTGCGGAAAACAGGCCAATTTCTTTCCGATTCGGAGCAAGCGATGAACGACGGATATCACTCCGGTCGCCGTCACGTGCTGCAGTCCATCATGGCGGCAGGTGCGGGCTGCCTGGCGTGGGAGGCCACGCCCTCACCGGCCAGTATCTCCGGATGCACCCGCAGGATCAGTACTTCCTCGTAATACGAGCGGTTGAAGATGCCGATGCGGCCGCGCTCAGGCAGGTCGCGCGTGGTACGCCAGAGGAAATCGTGCTGAAGCTCCTGCGCGCTCGGATGCTTGAAGCTGAACACCTGGCAGCCCTGTGGATTGACACCTGACATGACGTGCTTGATCACTCCATCCTTTCCCGCGGCGTCCATCGCCTGGAAGATGAACAGGACCGCGTAACGATCGTCGGCATAGAGCAGGCTTTGCTGCTCGCTCAACTGCCGGATGTGTTCGTCCAGCATGGCGTGATACTGGCTCTTCGACTTGTAGATTGGGGCCACGCGCGTGGGCCACTTCCCGAGTTGAACCAGTGCGCCCTCGCGTACCCGAAAGTCAGCGGAATCGATTTTCATCCTGCCTCTCCCAGCCTGCGCGTCATGCCTCCTGGCGCCATGTACATGGCACGGTCGACGCGCCCTCGTCGATCATCGACCTCACTGCCCCGCGATCCAACGGGCGATCTGCGGCCAGTGTTCCGACAGCGTTCTCGCCCCCATGAATAGACCAATGTGCCCGCCCGCGATGGTCTTCCGGACAATCAGGTCTTTTGCTGTACCGAGATACCGGCTGGCGTCGAGGACCTGCTCGGGTGTGGTAATGTCGTCCGCAGCACCCGCGAGCAAAAACGCGGGGCAGACGATTTCGTGGAGGTCGAGCCTGCGGCCCAGCCCGACGAACGTGCCTTTCGCGAGCCGATTCTCCTTGAAAAGCTGCGTGATCGCCTGGAGGTACCAGCGTCCAGGCAGGTCGATCGGGTTTTCGTACCAGCTCTCGAACGCTTCCTCCTTCGCGAGGTACGAGGGATCGTCGATATGCTCGTACAGATCGACATGCTGCTGGATGTAGTGCTGGTCCGGGTGCATGTTCTTCCAGCCCTGCAGCATGAATTTACCTTTCATCAGGCCGCCGCCCAGTTCGACCAGTTCCTCGTAGAACGACGGCGGCGACGTGTGCACCATCCGTTTGATCGCTCCGTTTCCGGCATCGGTGTCGATCGGTGAGCCCGCGAGCACAAGTTTAGCCACCTTCTGGGGAAAGCGCGCCGCGATCATGGCCGACGTCCAGCCGCCCTGGCAAAGCCCGACGAGGTTCACGCGCCCGCCCAGGTCGTCAATGGCCACCACCAGTTCTGCCAGATAGTTGTCGATTTCCAGGTCCTTCATGTCGGGCGTGGCCGACTTCCAGTCGGTTAGCGCCACATGGCCTATGCCGTTCGCAAGCAAGGTTTCGACGAGGCTCTGCCCCTGGCGGTAGTCGGCGATCACCGCGGTGTGTCCTGCATAGGGCGCGACGACCAGCGTCGGTACCCCGTCACCCGGCTTGCCATAGTCCCGCAGCAGCATCGTGCGCAGGTCCAGACGGATCTGGTTCGCCGTTGCGAGCTTTGGCCTTGACTCCTCGTGGATCCTGATCTCTTCCTCGATGAACTTGAGGTTCCTTGCATAAAGCTCTCCGCCTTCCTCGAGGAGTGCCTGTGCCATGGCCACGGGCCAGAATGCGGGTACGCTCAGCAACGACAGCCCGGATGTTTTGATCGAGGGTTCTTTCGGCATATGCATTTCCATAATGTGAATGGGTAACGGGGCCGTGCGGGCTTGCGCACGACCGGCCCCGTAGTCAACGAAACTTCGTTGCGTGCGGCATCAGATTACCTTCCACTCGTGACAGATGACGCTCCTGTCTCGCTTCGCGGTGATCGAGCAGACGGTACACAGCGATCTTGATCACGCTTGCCACACCGAACGACAGCAGCGCGTAGGCCCAAACCAGCAGTGCGTAACGCCAGCCGGTCGGGGCCATGAACAGGCCGTAGACGACCACCAGCGTGCCGGCAAGCTGGGTCAGTTCACACGGCACGACGAGCTTCAGATTGGGCCAGGGGCGCTGCCACACGGCGCCCCTGTTGCGCGTGAGGTAGATCGTCATGTGACCGGAAACGAGCAGTTTCAGGAAGATGAGTGCCTGCACGACCGGCAGTGGCAAGGCGAGGTAATCCCGTACGAGCCAGAACAGGCCAAAGCTTTCGATCACGCCATAAACGCCGAGTGCCGACGCGACGGTGAGCACCCGCGTCATGTCCCACCTTACAGGCTTCATGGCCATCGGTGCATTGTCATACGCGATCATCATGATCGGCAGATCATTGAGCAGCGCGAGCAGCACCACCATGATGGCCGTCACCGGATAGAAGTTGAAGACGAGAATGCTTGCCGTCATGAACAGCAGCAGACGGATCGTTTCGGCGATCCGGTAGATCGCGTAGCTCGTCATGCGCTCGAAGATCCGGCGCGCCTCCTTGATCGCAGTCGTAATAACCGATAGACCCGGCGAGGTCAGCACGAGGTCGGCCGCAGCGCGTGCTGCGTCGGTCGCGCCGCTCACCGCGATGCCGACGTCGGCCTGCTTGAGCGCTGGAGCATCGTTCACACCGTCGCCCGTCATGCCAACGATATGCCCGGCATCCTGCAGCGTTTTGACGATCCGGAACTTGTGTTCCGGGAACACCCGCGCAAAACCATCTGCGGCGAGAATGCGCCCTAGCTGCTCGCCCTCGTTGTCATGTGCGAAAACCGATTCCGCGACGACAATATTCTGGCCAAGCTCGAGTTGCCGCGCGATCTCCTTCGCAATCGCCTCGTGATCGCCCGTCACCATCTTGATCACGACGCCCATCTCGCGGGTGGCCGCGATCGTCTGCGCACAGTCGTCGCGCGGCGGGTCGAAAAGCGGGAGAAGTCCCAGGTAGTGCCACTTCCCCGTTTCGTCGGTTCGTGCGACGCCGAGCGTGCGAAACCCTCTCGACGCCGCCTGCTCGACGCTATCCGCGATCGTGCGGCGCGTGTGCTCGTCCGGTGCGCAGAGGTCGACGACAACCTGCGGGGCGCCCTTGGTCACCTTGAAGCCGCGGCCCTCGCCCTGGACGTCCGCCTCTGCGCGCTTGGCGACCGGGTCGAACGGGCGAAAGCTTTTGATCGTGTAGCGATTCGTTGCGCCGGACGGCGTGCCGGCGAGGATGGCGGCGTCGATCGCGTCCGGCGCCTCGCGGCGAGAGGCCAGTGCCGCGGCCAGCATAAGTTCTTCAGGCTTGACCGATGCCGCGGGCTCGATCTGGCCCAGCGTCAACTCGTTTTTGGTGAGCGTTCCGGTTTTATCGCTGCACAGCAGGTCCATGCCCGCCATTTCCTCGATCGCCACCAGCCGCGAAACGATGGCTTTCAGCTTCGCAAGACGCTCCGCTCCAATAGCCATCGTGACGGACAGGACGGCAGGCAACGCAACTGGAATCGATGCGACCGTCAGGATGAGAGCAAACTGGATCGTCTCGACCACAGGATCGCGGCGAAACAAAGCGGCCAGACCGATCAGCAGGACAAGGCCGATCGTAACCAGGATCAGGAAATTGCCAATGCGCAGCACGGCGCGCTGAAAGTGCGAGACGGTGCTCGCCTGTTCGACCAGGTGCGCGGTCTTGCCAAAATACGTGTGCATGCCGGTTGCGGTCACGACACCGCTCATTTCTCCCTGCTTCGCGATCGAACCGGAATAGGCATCGTCGCCAGCCTTCTTGTCGACGGGCAGCGATTCGCCCGTCAATGCTGCCTGATCAACGCTCAGGTACTCGCCGTCCACGAGCTTCAGATCAGCCGGTATCACGTTGCCGAGCTTCACCTGTACGAGATCCCCCGGAACGAGCAGGCGAGCTTCGATGTCCTTCCACTGGCCGTCGCGGCGCACCCTCGCCTTGAGCGCGAGCCGCTGCTTCAGGAGCGCGATTGCATTGTCGGCCTTGAATTCCTGCCAGAACCCCACGCTCGCATTGACGAGCAGCATGGTTACGATAATGGCGAGATCGTCCCAGTGCTCAAGCACTGCAGACAGGACGGCGGCGATTTCGATCATCCAGGGTATCGGCCCCCAGAAGAAACGCGCCAGGCGCTCGAATGCGGTAACGTGGTGCTCGCTCAGGACATTCTCGCCAAACCTCGCCAGTCGCCTGGCCGCCTCGTCCTCGGTCAGGCCCTGGCTTCCACTCACCGGAGTCTCATCGGCCTCGACCTGAGATTTATCCTGTGTCCGCTGATCCTGGTTCATATCAATCCAACTCCCGCTCTATCCGAATTCGAGTCGCGCCTTGTCCGGTCCGTGAACTGCAATTGCGCGCCTCGTCACTGCAGTGGCAACTGCGATTGGCATACTGGCGATGGCTGCCCACCCAGATCCGGTTGTGGCACAAGCGGTATACGTTTCGCCCGTTCCGTAGCGCCACGCCGATGTCTGGTCGCCTCCTGTGTGTAACGTCAACCAAATAGAGGCGCGCCCGTCACCCGGCATAGCCTGTAGTACAGGACGGTCATGACGATTGTCAGACTATTGCCCATGAACGACCTTCACGTTGATTTACGTCAAGCCAAATGGGCAGCTTGTTAAAGCGCGCCTTCAGGTTCCTTTCGGTAACGCTATTCAGAGCTGTGACCATACCGTCGACGCCAGTGGCTGCGCCAGCAAACCTGATACGTGAGTCCGATAGCAATGTTGCGACTCATCGACGCATTGCGGGCGACCATCGTCGTACGACGTCCCTTGCCGCCAGGATCGGTTCACTGAATACAGATTCGACTGAGATCGACCATCCGCCGATAGACATTCTTTTCCAGCCAGGGCACGAACGTGTACTCGTCGTACGCGTTGCTTCCGATCATGATCCAGTTATGCAAAACGTTGCGCATGGCATCGCCCCCACTTTCTGCTACTGCTGACGCTTCCGGGCAAAAAAACTGCTTGTTCCGACACCCGACGGCGCACGCGACAGTGAATATCGCTTTCCACGACTCGAAAGTAGGTTGGCAGAATTAAAGCGTGCTTAAGGTGACCATCCACGCCTCCTGCATTCGATTTAAGGTTCAATTAACGATCCCCGCCTAGATTGAAATTGTTGCAACCCGGGATCGCGCCCTGGAGTCTCATCTGATGGGCGCAGTGCATGTGGCGCGACCCCGATTGGGAGTAGCGAGATGACGTACGGCATTCTGAAACGCCTGACGATCGTGACGGCTGCGGCGATGTCACAGGGCTGCGTGGCGCAGCCGGGTCCAACGCAGGCCCGGCCCGGTTCGGCATCGGCTAGTGTTGCGGCGGCCAAGCCTGATCAGGCACCGCCGATTGTGACGGACTTCTCCGCTCTCGCTCGCGACAACGGGGCCGGCATCGTCAACATCAGCACAACGGGTGCAAAGCCGCAAGCCAGCATGACACCGCTCTGGCCGCCAATGGGAAATGGCAATAATCCACTTTCCAGCCTGTTCCAGCAGTTTTCATCGGAATTCGGCGACACCAATGGAACCCCATCGCAAACGCTCGGCTCTGGCTTCGTCATCGACCCCGGCGGATATATTCTCACCGATTCGAAGGTTGTCACCGGTGCCTCCAGAATCCGGGTGACGCTCAGGGACGGCCGCGAATTCAAGGCCGAGCTGGTCGGCAACGACCCTGCCAGCGGAATCGCACTACTCAAGATTCCCGCGAAGGGCCTGACGACCGTCGTGATCGGATCGGCATCCGATGCGAAGGCGGGTCAGTGGGTGGCATCCATTGGGTCCCCTTATGGTCTGAACGACACGGTGACGGCAGGGATCATCAGTAACATGGCGAGGGCACTCCCGCAGGATTCGTACATACCGCTTATCCAGACGGACCTGACTGAAGGAAGTGGCGACGCAGGGAGCCCGGTTTTCAACCTCCACGGAGACGTAATCGGCATCGAGACTCCGGTCAACGCTGTGGTCAGCAACGCCGAGGGCCTCGCATTCGCTATCCCAATCGACGAAGCCATGAAGGTCGAGCGGCAGTTGCAGCAGTTCCACAAGGCGCAACACGGACGGCTCGGTATCGTCATCCAGGATGTCAGCGGCCCACTCGCGCAATCGTTCGGCCTGACCAAACCAGAAGGCGCGCTCGTCAGCTCCGTCGAGCCACGTGGGCCGTCGGCAAGGTCAGGTCTGCGGCCAGGCGACGTGATCCTGAAGATGAACGGTGTCGCAATCACTGATTCCGCGCAGTTGCCGGTGCTTGTCGCTGACCTCAAGCCAGGCTCGACAGTACGTCTCGCGTACTGGCGGGCAAACGCCGTTCACGATACGGCTGTCGTACTCGGCCGACTTGACGAAGGCGCTTCGGAGGCAACTGCCATGGCACAGGCCACCGCTCCCGACGGCTTGACAGTTCGCGGGTTGACGCCCGACGAACAGCGCGAAGTCGGCGCCAAGGGAGGCGTGCGCGTCGAAAAGAGTGTCGGCCCTGCCGCATTCGCCGGGATCGAACCGGGCGACATCATTCTGATGGTCAATAACGCGCGCGTATCGAACCCGGACCAGTTCCGGCAGAAAGTCGAGAAGAGTGGAAATGCGGTTGCCCTGCTGGTTTTGCGCAATGGAGAACGTATGTTCGTGACCCTCGATATTGGCTAGTTGACTCGCCGTGCGCACCTGTCGTAGACCAAATTAAAGATGTCAG
>NZ_BBJJ01000042.1 GCF_000739815.1 Paraburkholderia mimosarum LMG 23256 = NBRC 106338 | reverse complement strand
GGGCTCCGGTAAAGCGCCGGACTCCTCCGTCACGTCGGCCCGGCCGTCGCGGCTTCGGTGGCGGCAGCGGCGCTGCCCGACGCAACGCGACGAGGTCGATCGCCCATCGCCTTTGCTACCGCCATTCGCTGATCGACGCGAGCAGCGACTGCACCCGGTGGTCGCAAGTGTGGTGCTGGGTGACTTCCCGGAAACCGTTCCCGCTGATTCGTAGACGCTCGTCTTCGTTGTCCAGAAGCCACCGCAGCTTGCGCTGCATGTCCTCGAGATCGTGATAGACGCACAGGTGTTCGTTATCGGCGAAATAGTTGTGGAGATCGAGGGCATTATCCGTCAGCAGGCATGACCCGCTGGCTAGAACCTCGAAATATCTCATGTTCAGCCCCAATCTCACCGTCCGGTCCGCATTGAGGACCACGCGGGCCCTGTTGTGAAGCGCGTTCAGTTGCGTGCCGAGGATCAGGTCTCCCTTGTGGATGCTGCGCAGCATATCGCGAGGTAACCGGCTTTTCTTGAGCCACGAATGCCCGTAAAGCGCGATGTTCTGAGTCACGTCGAAAGCGCTCGCAATGACCTGATCTCGCCACGGACTCCATGCTCCGACAAAGACCAGGTCGATTTCTTTCGCAGTGCCGGCAATCGGATAATGCTGACGAGCATTCGCACCATGCGGCAAGTAGCGTGCATCACGGCCGTGAGAAACGATCGCATCGACGACTTCGGGTGCGAATGCAAAGTAGAGATCGAAGCCTCGCGAGGCAGCCTCCAGATCGGACCAGTCGTTGCTTTGCTCGACCCACCAGCCGATCTTCACCACGTTTGAATCTCGCAGCTTGCAGATTTCCGCTCTTTTGCCATGAATGCAAAGAACGACATCGGGCTCAAATGCTGCCACTTCTTCGCTGAGCCGGGTCGCAAGATGGTTGACTTCACCAAGGCGGTGCTGTCGGAATAAATCCGTGCCTCTCGGGACGAGGCGAAGCGTACGGGCGAGCTTGTTTATCCTGCGAAAGACGTAGCGCGAAACCCAGTGGATCTGTTCCTCAATGATGAAGGTCTTCGCTTCTACGCCAGCCCTGTCGAAAGCATCGGCGTAGTCATCGGCCAATGGTGGAAGGCGGGGATGCGCGATCAGGATTCGCGAGATCGTCTTCGTCATAAGTGTTGAACAGTGCCTATGTGAGTTTTCGGGCGAGGCACACGGAAGTCACGGTAGTGTCTCAATATAGCGGTCCATTGCGCGGCCGTCACGCCGACGCTATACCGACCGCTCTTGCCAGAGACGCCGCAAAATCGCCGTTGCGCAAAACAAAAAGCCCGTCACGCAAGTGACGGGCTTTTCCCGCTACAGCTGCAAAAAGCGTAGCAACGGCTTAACGCTCGAGGAACGGCCGCAGCTTGTCGGCACGGCTCGGGTGCATCAGCTTGCGCATGGCCTTGCTTTCGATCTGGCGGATACGCTCGCGCGTCACGTCGAACTGCTTGCCCACTTCCTCGAGCGTATGATCCGAGGTCGTGTCGATGCCGTAGCGCATCCGCAGCACCTTGGCTTCGCGCGGCGAGAGCGCCTTGAGCGCCTCGTCGATTGCTGCGCGCATATTCGCGTGGATCGCGGCGTCTGCCGGCGAAGCCGAACCTGCGTCCTCGATCATGTCGCCGAGCGTCGCATCGCCATCGTCGCCCACGGGGCTTTCGAGCGAAACCGGTTGCTTGGCGATCTTGAGGATGCCGCGCACCTTCTCTTCGGTCATGCCCATGCGCGCGGCGAGATCCGCCGGATGCGCTTCCATGCCCGTTTGCTGCAGGATCTCGCGCGAAATGCGGTTGAGCTTGTTGATCGTTTCGATCATGTGGACCGGCACGCGGATCGTGCGCGCCTGATCGGCCAGCGCACGCGTGACGGCCTGACGCACCCACCACGTCGCGTACGTCGAGAACTTCCAGCCGCGGCGATATTCGAACTTGTCCACCGCCTTCATCAGGCCGATGTTGCCTTCCTGAATGAGGTCGAGGAACTGCATGCCGCGATTCACGTACTTCTTTGCGATCGAAATCACGAGACGCAGGTTGGCCTTGACCATCTCGCCCTTGGCCTGACGCATCTTCGATTCAGCGACGGTCATGCGGCGGTTGATCGCCTTGATCTGCTGCAGCGACAGCGATGCCGCCGCTTCGATGTCGGCGAGCTTGCGCTGCTCGGACTGAATCGCCGGCAGGCTGCGCTCGATCGCGGGGCCGTACTTGCTCGACGCCGCGGCGGCGCGCACAGCCCAGTCCAGGTCGGTTTCGTGGCCCGGGAACTGCTCGATGAAGGCTTCGCGCGGCATGCCGCAGCGATCGACGACGATGGACAGCACGTTGCGCTCGATCGCGCGAATCTGCGCAACCTGATCGTGCAGCAGCGTGCACAGGCGATCGATCGTGCGGGCGGTGAAGCGGATCGGCGCGAGTTCGGTCTGGATGTCGGCGCAGATCTGCATTTCCGCTGCCGACGCACGCGCATCCGCGTCCGCCGTGCACGCCATCTGCTCGTACAGCGCGCGAACGCGTGCGAAGATGGCGAGGCTGTCCGCCTTCAGTTGCGCAAGCAGGGCTTCGTTGGCCTTGCTGTTGTCGCCGCTGTCGTCTTCGTCATCGCTCGAGTCGTCCGATTCTTCTTCGTCTGATGCCTGCGCTTCGATCTCTTCGCCGCCGTCGGCTTCGGCCACGGCCGGTTCCTGCGCGGCCTCGTCGCTGCCGATGCCGTCGACGAGCTCGTCGATGCGCATTTCGTCAGCCGCGATACGGTCAGCGTCGGCGAGGATCGTCGCGACGATCGACGGGCATGCCGCGATTGCCTGGATCATTTCCTGGAGGCCGTCTTCGATGCGCTTGGCCACTTCGATTTCGCCGGCGCGCGTAAGCAGCTCGCTCGAGCCCATTTCGCGCATGTACATGCGCACGGGGTCGGTGGTGCGGCCGAATTCCGAGTCGACGGTGGAGAGCGCGACTTCGACTTCCTCGTCCGCCTCGTCGTCGGCCTGCTGGTCGGCGCGGGAATCTTCGTTCAGGAGCAGCGTGTCGGCGTCGGGTGCCTGCTCGTAGACCTGCACGCCCATGTCGTTGAACGTGGCGACGATCGTTTCGAGCGCGGCCGTCTGCGCGAAGTTGTCGGGCAGATGGTCGTTGATATCCGCGTGCGTGAGGTAGCCGCGTTCACGGCCGAGCTTGATGAGCGCCCGCATTTGATGCTGGCGTTTTTCGAGTTGCGAGCCTGCGTCCACTGGAGTCGTATCGCCGGTCCTGTCTTTCGACGAGCGGCGTGCGGGGCGGGCAGACGAGGTCAGCGCGTCGTCCCGGTCATGGCTTGTCAATACATTCTCCTCGAAGGGATAGCCCGACAAGGGCAAAAAGGGTCACGCGCCAGCGGCGTGGCGTCCTGGCGATGACGAAATTGCAGGGGAGTTGGGCGGGGGCGCACGCCGGTCCCGCCAAGCGAGCGCCAAACGCCTGGAGGCGTGGCAGCCTGGATTTTCGTGCAATGCAGAAAGACCGCGTATGGTAGTGCGTTACGGCATGCGAGGCAACCCGAATCGTCGTGTTTGCGGCACATCGCCGCTTTGAGGGTCGAATCGTTTGGCAACGCTCCAACTGACGTACTTCCTACGTGAGTCGCTTAGACCAATTTTCAAGCCATTGGTTCGCCCGTTTTTCGCGTCCGACGGACACACGAATCGTTCCCCGTTAGCCGATCGTGCGCTCGCAGCCTTCGCCCGTGCAGGGTTCCCCTCACGCACGAATCGCGACAATACGTTGAACGCGTTTGCCAGAAGACCGGTTGACTGAGCGCTCGTCGAGCGCAATGGCGGTGCCCTGGAGCGCATCGTTCACGAGTGCCCGATCGAATGCGCTATACAGGCGTCCAGCGGCGTCGCGCGCACTTTCGCCCAGACGCGCGTAGAGGTCGTCGGGCGCGGGCTGGTTTGCCCATTCGGCCGCGAAGTTCCCGGCGCGGCTCGTGTAAGTCTCGATCGTCGTGAGGTCCATATGGGGCTCGCAGTCCACGGGGACAAGAGGAAACGATGTCCCGAGACTAGCCCATCGGCACGACGGCGGGCAGTCGTGTGGCGATACCGGTATGGCCGCTCCTATGCTCACCTGTTCGCGGCCCCGGGGCGTCAGGGCGGGAATTCATCGTATTGCGGCAGCGAGCCGGCGATTTCGAACCACGGCGCTTTCGAGCTCACGAACATATGGGCGCTTGGGCGGATATCCGGCGTATCGAGCAGTGTGCCGAGCGTCACGTGAACATAAGCGCCTTCGCGCACGACCGAATAAAGCAGTGAGCCGCAGCGGCCGCAATGCACGTCGTGGGCGCCTGGTGGATCGCCGTAGATCATTGTCCGGCCTTCTCCCTCGGTGAGGCGAAGTGCCGCGCTTTCGATGCCCGCAAACGGCTTGAACGCCGAACCTGTGGCACGGCGGCACTGCGAGCAGTGACAGATGAAGGCGTAGCGAAATGCGTTCTTGACGGCATAGCGCACGGCGCCACACAGGCACTGGCCGCGCAGCGTTGCGGGGGAATTCGCGTGGGTGCGTGCGGTGTCGGCGGACATGCGGATGCGAGGGTGAAGTGGCCAATGTCAAAACTTGCGATGGGCGATTGCCCAGTGGGCGTCATCATCATACGTACGGTGACGCATACGGGCAGAAAAAAGCCAAGGTCACCACATATGGGGATTTGACCGCCAGCCACAGCCTCCGCCCGGGGCGCGACGCCCCTGGAAGCCCCGCAAGCACAGCAAAATTCCCATAAACGGTTACCTTTCGCGCTTTCTCACAGTGCCCCGCTTCTCACGCCTAACCCGGCCTTTCCCTCAGTTCCTTCAATCCCTTGATCACGAGCAGCAGCGCGCGGCCGTGCTCTTCTGAGCCGTCCCATGCCTCGACGATCGCGTTGCGCAGCAATTCGTTATAAGCGGCCGCGTGCCGCCCAGCAGGCGGAGCCTTCACGCCATAGAAACTGCATAGCTTATTGAATGACGCACTCCGACGGATGCGCCGCCCGTTCGACGTGCGAAGGCGCGAAACCGTAGGCTGGCTGACGCCAGAAAGCCGCGCAATCTCGCTGGCAGAGCGTGAGTCGTCCGTTAGCCGCCGCAGCAGTTCCTGCACCGGGAAAAAAGTGTCTGGGGCTTCCATGTCATGCATTATACCTATACAGTAATGGTTATTGAATTGCTTGCCGGAATCGGCGGGCAGCTGCATTCCGAGGAAGCCGATGGCACTGAAACACCTACCGCCCACCTTCTGCTGGTCCCGTATCGCACCCGAGGCAGGCGTTGATCTCACCACGCTCGTGGTGCGCAAGGAGTGGGAGCGCCGGCTGGGAGGCGGACGTTTTCTGTGGGGCATCGGCCAGTCGCTCGGGAGCAGCGCGCAAGTCGCCGCGCTGCGCACGGGCTCGCTTCTCGCCTTGTTCTCGCCGTCGGCAAGCCGTCCGCGCGCGACGCAAGACAAGTGCGGCAAGCGCGCCGGCGTGGTCGTCTGGAATGCGTGGATCGACGCAAGCGGCCAGGTGCGCCAGCTTCCACCGCACGTATTCGTCACGAGCGGCGCCACGCTGCCCTCGGGCGCCGCACGCGAGCACTACTACGCGCTCGTCTGCGTCTCGCCTGCGGAGCTCAGCGTCGGCAACTCGCTGCGCGTGTTCCCCCAACGCCTGCGCAGCGTGAGCACGGCGAAGGCGCCAAGGCCTTCACAGGGCACGGTCGTCGTGGATTGCGTCGAGCGCGCCGCGGAAGCGGCCGGCAAGAGCCATCCGCTCGTGTTCACGGCGGAGCTGGAGGCGCCGTATTTCGTGCGCCTCACGCAACCCACGCCTGTGAAGGCGCGCGACCTCGCGGCCATTCACGAGGCGTCGCGCATGGGCGACTTCGAAACGTACGCGGAACTCACGAAGCGGGTGCGCAGCCAGGCGTGCGCGCAGCAGGCGCGCGGCTTCACACGCGATCTCTTCGATGCGCCGCCTGCCGAGCACACGGCGTCTTTGCGTCATGGCGGCGCCCGAACGCGCCACCTCTCCCGGGTGCCCGACTGGACGCAGCTCACGATGGAGCTCTTCCACGGCGATTCGCATCCGTTCACAAGAGGCCGCGGGAGACCAACGCTTTTCTGAGGCGAGCCCGAACGTCTACGAGATATTTCGCGCCCGGTTGCAGGGGAGACGACACGTGGCTCGAGACGGCGGCTGTGCGAAAGATCGTGATTCGCCCGCTGGTTGTGGGGCCGGAAACGGTGAACGCGACACGGGGGCGAACATCGTTGTCGTCCAACGTTGCGCGCTCAACCATGCGTCACGCTGCGCAACTAGCGATAAGCAAATTCGATGCCTTTGACAGTCCTTTCATTGGTTCGCGAGGCGCGCCCAAAACCTTCGTGATGATCGACGTCTGGTGAACCGGAAATGACTGAAAAATCGATGCTCGTGGTGAGCGAGCACAGCGCGGATCGTTCTGGCAACGAAACCCTTCAGCACTCTCCCGTCGCGCGCTGGATTCTTCTCGCTGAAATGACAACGAGCGCCCCCGGGGGCGCTCGTTCTACGTCGAACCCGCGCGCCGCGCTCAACCGGTGCGCCGACCCTCCACCACGCGCGTTCCTGGCGCGACATCCATCACCGCGAGTCGGATCGCGTCGATCAGTGCGCGTGCGGCGGGCGAGGGCGAGCCTTGTGCGCGCAGCGTGAGCCCGATGTCGCGGCGCGTGTGCTGCAGCGGCACGTCGAGAATCACGAGCTGGCCTGACTCGATTTCATAGTGCAACTGCTGCGCCGAAAGCGCCGTGATCATGTCCGTTCCGAGCAGCAGGCCGCGAATCACGGCGAGATCGGCGGTTTCGACGGTCGGCATGGGCGGCTTGAGTTTCGCGCGCCGGAACTGCGCCTCCACGAGCCCGCGCGAGGGCGAATGGGTACGCGAAAGAATCCACTGCGTATCACGCAGATCGTTCAGCGTCAGCCCGTGCCGTTTCGCGAGCGGATGGTCGCGCCGCGCGAGCACCACCATATCCTCGGACATCAACCGCTCGTTGGAGAGGCCGCTTGCTGCATCGTTCTCGCGCAGCGCGCCGAGCACGAAGTCCACGTCGCCCGCGCGCAAGCCCGCCACCAGCAGTTCATAGGCGCTTTCGTCCGTGACCACGCGCACGCCCGGATGCTGCGCGCAAAGGCGCGCAATGGCGGCCGGCAGGATCAGCGTGCGGCCGAGCGGTAGTGCGCCTACCGTCACCGAGCCCTGGATATTGCCGTGGAGCGCGGCGATATCGTCGGGCACGTGGCGCAGTTCGTTGAGCGCGCGCCGTACGTGCAGCAGGAAGGTTTCGCCCTCGGCCGTGAGCAGCACACCGCGCGGCCCGCGATGGAACAGCGTGACGCCCGAGCCGCTTTCGAGCACGCGCATGGCGCTGCTCACCGCGGGCTGGCTTATGCCGAATGCATTGGCCGTGCTCGGCATGTGGCGGTGCCGCGCCAGCGCGACGAAAAGCTGCAGCCGGCGCGTATTGAGTAGATACGCGGGCAGCGTGCCCTCGCTCAACGCGCGGCGGCGCGCCTGGCGTGCCGCGCACCACTGCGCGAGCTCTTCGAGTTCGCCGAAAATGCGCGCGCAGCGCTCGAGCACGACGCGGCCTACGGCCGTCGGAAGCATGCCCGAAGGCTTGCGCTCGAAGAGCGGCGCGCCAAGCGCAGTCTCCAGCTCCTGCACCGAGCGCGTGACGGCCGACTGGGCGCGGTAGAGGGCCGAAGCGGCGCGCGTGGCGCTCCCGGTGTCGGCAACGAGGCGAAAGGCGCGCAGATGCGCGAGATTCAGGAGTTCGGGCTGGCTCACGTCTCGATCATGTCGTTTTGGGTGGGAAACGTGCCGTGTCTCATGCGTCAACCGCGGCCTTGACGGCGCTCAGGTGCAGGCGGTCGACCGGGAGATTCAGGCTCTCCTTCGAAAATGTGCGTGTGCTCTTTCATCAGCGCCTCGACGCGCACGCCTTCGCCATTCACGAGCGCGCCCACGATGGCGTGATGCTGGCGGTGGGCATACGAGAGCATCATGAACTGGCGCTCCTGCGCGGTCTTGTCGAACACCACCGTGCCCGGCGCGACGAACGGAAGCTTGTCGTTGAGCGCGAGCGCGGTGCTTACCGCGAGATTGTGCGCCGCTTCCACGATCATTGCGTGGAAACGGCCATTCGTCGCGGCGTAGCGCGTCTCCCCCCTCGCTGTCGAGCGGGCCGGCTGCGAAAATCGCATTGCCTTCGACCTTCGCGCAGCTGCGCCTCGACGAGCCGTTCCCCGGGTGCGAACTTGCCGGAAAGGATGCGCGTGCGTAGCGCCTGCAAAAAAGCTTTGCGGCGCGCGGGCTCGAGAGTTCGGCGATGGGGTGGCGAAGCACCTCGTTTCAGAAGCGCGCTGCGCAACGCAGTCGTTTGACGCGGCCCGACCGTTTGATCGGGTGCCCCCTGTTTCCATCTCCTGTCGCTCGGCCCCCGCTGCCTGACGACGCCCAGGAACCGGGTTATGCTGGCAACCGTCCGTAGTTCGCGGATGGCGAACGCGGCAATGGGCATACGTCGTCCCGGGTTGATCGAACGCCTGAACAGAACGGCATGCAGCAGCAAATCAACGTGAATCACAAGGAGAACAGGATGGTCTACGAGATGGCGCATATCACGGTGAGCGCCGGCAAGAACGCCGAATTCGAGGCAGGCGTGGCGCAGGCGCTGCCGCTGTTTCACCGCGCGCGCGGTTGCCGCGCCGTGGAACTGCAGCGCAGCGTCGAAGAGCCGAATCAGTATGTGCTCGTCGTGCAGTGGGATACCGTCGAGGACCACATGGTGCACTTTCGCGAGTCGGCGGACTTTCAGGCGTGGCGCAGCCTCGTCGGCCCGTACTTCGAAAAGCCGCCCGTGGTCGGGCATACGCAGGTCGTGGTGAAGTAACGCGCTGCGAGCGGCCGTCGTGTGCGTTCTACGACATCTGTACGGCGGTCGACGCGCTGACGCCCGCCGTGCGCGAACTGGCGCTGCCGCGATCACATGATCATGGAGCGGTGTTGCGCAACGCCGCTCCGGCTGACTTCTGTGGATCGCCGTTCTCGATCCCGATTTGCGCACTTTCCGTCGAAGGAAACGTCAGCACCACGGCAAACCCCCCATCGGCGGGAAACGCGAAACCCACGCGCCCGCCGTGCGCTTTCATCACCTCCTGCACGATCGCGAGCCCGAGTCCGGAACCGGTAGTGCGCTCCGCACCTTCCTGACCCAGACGTTCGAACGGGCGCAGCGCCGCTTCCCAATCTTCGCGCGCAATGCCGCGGCCGTTGTCGGTCACGGTCAGCGTGACGGCGTCGCGCAAGGCGCGGATGGTCACGACGATATCGTCGGCCTTGCCATGCAACAGCGCGTTGTGCAGCACGTTCGAGAGCGCTTCCTGCAAGCTCACCGGATCGCCGGCAATCCAGACCTGCGGCGCATTGCTTTCGAACGCCACTTTCACGTCGCGCTCGTCGGCGAGCGGAATCGTGCGGCCCAGCACTTCTCTCGCGAGCTTCGCCAGATCCACCCGCTGCAGCGGCACGACTTCCGTGCGATGGATCACCATCGCGTGATTGAGCAACTGGCCGGTGAGCCGGCCGACGTCCGAGCAAGTCGCGCGCAAGGCTTCGAGCCGCGCGGCCTGGCGCGTGGGATCGGATTCGGTGCTGAGCAACTCGATCTGTGCATCGAGCCGCGCAATCGGGGTGCGCATCTGATGCGCGGCATCGGCGATGAACCGCTGCATCGCAGTCATGCGCTCCGCGAGCCGGCCGATCAGCCCGTTGATGGCGCCTATCAGCGCGTTGATCTCGCTCGGCGTGTCGTGCGCCACGGGCCGCAGATCGGCCGGGTCGCGCGCTGCGATGATTTGCTCGATCTGCGCGAGCGGGCGCAAACCGCGCCGGATCGCAAGGCCGCTCGCGCCAATGGCGAGCACGCTCATCAGCACGATGAGTGTCCACACCTTGAGGCTCATGTCGTTCGTGAGCTGCTGCCGCGCGTGGGTGGTCTGGGCGACCGTCACGACCGCCCAGCCGGGCGGGTGGGCATCGGGCATGTAGCGCGCGATGGTCGCCGTGCGCACGCGCTCGCCCTGATAGTGCCCGTTCGCGAACGCGGGACCTTGCCGCGCGCTCAGGACGCTGGGCGGACCGGGCAGGTCGCCGTAGCCCGCCACCACGACACCGCGTGCGTCGACCACCCGGTAGTAGACGACGTCATAGCGCGAGAGCGAGGAGAGCGCGGCCACCGGCGGATTGAGCGCGAGCACGCCGCCCTGCACGTACAGGTTTTCGGCGACCTGGATCGTTGCGCCCGCAAGCAGTTGATCGTACGCGCGCTCGGATGCGACGCCCGCGTAGTACCGGGCGATGCCCGCGAGCGCCGCCGCGCCCGACGCCACGACCAGCGCGACGAAGAGGAGCGTGCGGCCGAGCAGCGTTTTCGGGAACCAGTCAAAGCGCGGCAATTTGATATCCCATGCCGCGCGCCGTGCGGATTTCCACCGAGCTGCCCTGCAGCTTCTTCCGTACGCGCGTGACGTATTGCTCGACGGCGTTCGCGCTCGGCTCGTTGCCATAGCTGAACAGCTGGTTCAGCAGTTCCTCTTTGGGGAAGATGCGCTGCGGGCGCGTGACCAGGATTTCGAGCAGCGCGAACTCCTGGCGCGAGAGCGAAAGCGGTTTGCCGTCGAGTTCGGCAAGGCGGCTGCTGCGGTCGATCGCAAGGCCGCCGAGCCGCACGACATCGTTCGCGTGCCCGCTGTTGCGGCGCAAGAGCGCCTGCACGCGCGCTTCGAGTTCGCGATAGTCGAACGGCTTGACGAGGTAGTCGTCGGCCCCGAGTCCGAGGCCGCTCACACGGTCGTCGATGGCCGAGCGCGCGGTAAGGAGCAGCACCGGAGTCGCGGAGCCCGCCGCGCGCAGATTGCGCAGGATCGCGAAACCGTCCATGCCGGGGAGCATGACGTCGAGCACGACGAGGTCGAAGCGCTCGATGCCCAGCAGGCTGTTCGCCGTGCCGCCGTGCGCTTCGAGGTCCACCGCGTGCCCGAGGCGCGTGAGGCGGCTCGCGATCGCCGCGCCGATTTCCGCGTCGTCCTCTACCACCAGAATGCGCATGATGCTGTTCCTGCCGAAATCTTCATGGGTCCGATTGCGGGTTTTCCCGAGGTCTGCACTCAACGTTTTCTCAGCATTTTCTCAGACTCGCCCGGTAACCTCGCGAACCATGGAAGATGCAGCGACATGATTACGACACGAACCAAAGGAGACGGCAACATGCGACCGAAGTCGCCACGGCGGCCTTCGCTGCGGCGGCGCGCCCTCGTCGCCGCAGGGCTTGGCGCGGCCGGCATGGGCGCCGCGCTCGCGCCTGTGTGGGTCAACGCTTCGACGCGCACGGTACGCATCTCGAAGGGCTACGGTCTGCTGTATTTGCCGCTGCTCGTCATGGAGAAGGCACGGCTTTTCGAGCGGCACGCCGCCCGCCAGGGGCTGGCGGGGGTGGGCGTGCAATGGGTGCTGCTCGACGGCGGCAATTCCGTCGACGACGCCATGATGGCCGGCACGCTCGACTTCGCGGCCGTGGGCGCGCCAGGCTTCATCGTGCTGTGGGCGCGGGCGCGGGGTATTCCGAACGTCGAGGTGATCGGCATCAGCGGTCTCTCGGCCACCTCGCTCTCGCTCAACACGAACCGGCCGCAGATCGACACGCTGCGCGACTTTACACCCGCCGACCGCATTGCCGTGCCCGGCATCCGCACCTCGCTCTCGGCCGTCGTGCTGCAGATGGTCGCGAGCAAGCTGCTTGGGCCGCAGCACTTCGCGCAACTCGATTCGATCACGGTCGGCATGCCGCATCCGCAGGCCATGCAGTCGCTGATCCGGCGCGAGGGCGGCATCACCGCGCACTTCGCGTCGCCGCCATTCTCGACGCTCGAATTGCAGCAGCGCGGTATTCGCCGCGTGGTCGATTCGGTCGACGTGCTCGGCCCGCTGACACTCGACGTGGTGTTCGCGCCCAAGCGCCTCGTCGACGCCGAGCCGGCGCTGGCGCGCGCGTTCCTTGGCGCGCTCGACGAAGCGAACCGCCTGATCGCGCAGAACCCGCAGGCCGCCGCGCAGATCTACGTCGCCTCATCGGGATTCGGCATCTCGCGCGAGCACGTGGTGCAGACGCTCGCCGCGCCGGAGTCGCGCTTTTCGGTCTGGCCCGAGCAACTGATGGAGTACGTGGACTTTCTTTACATGGTGGGCACGATCAAGGCCAAACCGCGCACGTGGAACGAGATGTTCGTGCCGATGCTCGGGGAGTTCCGCCCGTCGTAGCGAACCCCGCAACCATGGACAACATAACGAAAACCCGTAGGAGAACGTAGTGAACACTGATTCAATGCTTGACCAGCGGCCCGCCGAAGAGCGGCACGTGATGTCGAAGATCGCGCGCCGCCTGATGCCGATCCTCGTCGTGATGTTTCTCATCTCCTTCATCGACCGGCAAAATGTCGGCTTCGCGAAGCTGCAGATGGTGCATAGCCTCAACATGACCGAAGCGGCGTTCGGCCTCGCTTCCTCGCTGTTCTTCATCGGCTATCTGCTGTTCGAGGTGCCGAGCACGCTCGCGCTGCACCGCTACGGCGCGCGCGTCTGGCTCGCGCGCATCATGCTCACCTGGGGCGTGATCACGGTGCTGATGGGCTTCACGACGTCGATGAACGTGTTCTGCGGGCTGCGCTTCGCGCTGGGCGTGGCCGAGGCCGGCTTCTATCCGGGCGTCATTTATTACCTCACGCTGTGGTTTCCGCAAAGCTATCGAGCGCGCGTGCTCGGCATCTTCACGCTCGGCAGCGCGCTCGCGAACATGCTGGGCTCGCTCGTGGGCGGCTGGCTGCTGAGCCTCGATGGCCTGGGCGGCCTCGCGGGCTGGCAGTGGGTGTTCATCGCCACGGGCCTGCCGGCGGTGCTCGTTGGCATTGCCGTCTTCAGGCTGCTGCCTGCGTCCTACCAGGAGGCGCGTTTCCTGAACGAGCGCGAAAAGCAGATCGTGGCGGCCGCGCTCGAACGCGAAAAACCGCAGCACGCTGAGCACGCGCAGCCGTGGAAGGCGCTGCTCGACCCGCGCGTGATGCTTTTCGCCGCGACGTACATGCTGATGTCGACGTCGCTGTACGGCGTGACTTACTGGCTGCCTACGCTCGTGAAATCGTTTGGCGTGTCGAGCAGCACGAACGGTCTCTTGAGCATGCTGCCCTGGGCACTGGCGGTGTTGCTGCTGCTGTGGCTGCCCTCCAGGCTGCGCCGCGCCACGAGCGTGCTGCGCGCCATGGCGATCGTCGCGGCGCTCGGCACGGTGTGTTTCCTGCTGAGCCTTCTGCTGCCTTCCACGCCGCTGCGCTTCATCGCGCTCGTCATGGGCGGAGCCTGCATTCCACTTCTGTATCCGTGCTTCTGGTCGATGCCGCCGCGTTACTTCACCGGCGCGCGTGCAGCGGCGAGCGTCGCGGCGATCAACTCGATCGGCAATCTCGGCGGTTTCTTCGGACAGAACCTGATGCCGTTCGCGGGCAAAGTCACGGGCACGGCATTCGGTCCGATGATCGTGCCGATCGTCTGCCTCGCGGTCCTCGGCCTCGGCTCACTCGTTGCGTGGGGGCGTTCCGGGCGCGCGATGGCGGGCGTGCCCGCTTAGGGGCCGGAAGCGCTGCGATTGTCTGGATGGCGGTAACAGTGAATTCATTGCATGCGCATAGACTTTCGATAGCACGCCCCTAAACTGCTCCTCCATGTGAGCGCCAACGGCGCTCGATCATGAGAGGGATCGATGGAGGAAGTTTTCAAAGGGGCCGCAAATGCGCAGACCGAGGCGAGCTGCGCAGGCGAGCGCTCGCGGCCGTGGCCCCGTTTCGCGGAGCCGTTGCCCAAGGCACTCGTAGCCGTGGCCGCCGCTTGCACAGTCCTCGCCGGTTGTGCTTCGGCTGGCGATGTGGCCGCCGCCGACAAACAGGGTACGTATGTCGTCACGGCTTCTGCAACGGGCGGCCGTCTCGCGTGGGCGCGCGCGCACAAGCGCGCAGTGAGCGAGGCGACCCGTTACTGCGAGGGCCGCGGCATGCAGACGAGCCTCGGGCTGGAGCATACAGAGGGCCTCGAAGCGCTTAAGGAACAATCGTCCGTTATCAACTTCGAGTGCCAGCCGAAGCTTTGACGCGCATGACGCCAAGCCGGAAGGTGCGTCGAGCGTGCGGTGCGCCACTTCGCGTCCCACCGCCACGTCGGCCGCACCATCGCCACTAACTACGGCTGTACTTTCGAGTGGCTTCCGCCGTGACAGGCGTGAAGAGATTGACGAGGTTGCCGTCCGGATCGCGAACGAGCAGCGAGCGATTGCCCCAGGGCTGCGTTGTCGGGCGCTGCACAAGCTCGGTGACCATCGTTTCGAGCTTGCGACAAGCCTCATCGACATCCTTCACGCGAAACTCGACGATGACGGACTGGTTGCGCTCGGGAACGGCGGCGCCCGCACCGAACATGTCCATCGTGCGCCTGCTGCCAATGGCCAGCGTAGCGCTGGCCGTTGAAAGCTCCGCAAACTCATCCGTGTACCAGGTCGCCGTGAGTCCAATTGCTTCGTAAAACTGAACGAGTCGTTTGACGTCGTCAGTAATGATTCGGGTGGAAACGAAATCCATCTTGCCCTCCGTGGGTCATGGCGGTGTCGGTTAAACTGCGCTCGCATCCTACCGAAGGCCTGCTGCCACCGTTTTGTCAGCAGCGAATCCAGCGAGCCCAGCAAAATCCGCACGCCCATGCGCCGAACCGACCGACTATTCCAGATCATCCAGATTCTGCGGCGTTCGAAGCGCCCTGTCACCGCGAGCCGCCTGGCCGAGGAACTGGAGGTGTCCTTGCGGACGGTGTATCGCGACGTCGCTGATCTGATGGCCCAGCGGGTTCCGATTCGCGGCGAGGCGGGGCTGGGCTACGTGCTCGATCGCCAGTACGACATGCCCCCGCTCATGCTCACGCCCGACGAACTCGAAGCGACCGTGCTCGGTGCACAATGGGTTGCCGGGCGCGGCGATCCTGCGCTTTCGAGGGCCGCGCGAGACCTCGTGGCAAAGATCGCGACTGTCGTTCCGGAACAGCTGCGCCCCTTCGTTGCGGAGCCGACGGTGGGTGCGCCGCCGCCTCTCGCGTCCCCAGCCAGCGCGGGCGGGCTGGACTTCACGCAGCTGCGGGAGTGGATTCGCGCGGGCCGCAAGCTGCACATGCGCTACCGCGACGAGGGCGGACGCGTAAGCGAGCGCACGGTATGGCCCGTGCTAATTGGCTACGCCGATACGGTTCGGTTGCTGGCGGCCTGGTGCGAGCAGCGCCAGGCATTTCGTCACTTCAGGACGGACCGGATCATCGAGGCCAGTTTTCTGGACGAGCGGCACGGGCAGCGTCGCGGCGAACTCGTGGCGCGGTGGAAGCGGTACATGAAAAAAGAGCGCGGACTGGATCTGCTCTAGCGCACCGGCTACGGTGCGCTGGCTACGCACGAGCATTGGCTGTTGTTCAGCGCTTGCTGGCCGGGACTGTCCGGTTTGCATGCGGCCGCTCCAGCGCCCGCGCGGCGAGCGGTGTGGACATGACGACGGACGTGCGCGTCTCGCCGTAGAGATTGATCCGCTGGATCAGGCGCTCCAGGTCGGCCACGCTCGTCGCCACCAGGCGAATGACATAGGAGTCCGCGCCCGTGACGTGATGGCATTCGAGGACTTCGCCGATGGTGCCGAGCAGCTTGAGGAACTTCGCCTTCGCCGATTGCTGCACCGTAATGCCGAGCAGGGCCGAGATCGGGTAACCGGCGGCGGCCGGGTTCACACGCGCCGCGTAGCCTTCGATCACCCCGGCTTCTTCCAGACGCCGCACCCGCTCCGTGACTGCCGGCACGGACAGGTGCACCTGGCGCGCAAGCTCGGTGTAGGTCATGCGCCCGTTGTTTTGCAGGTGCATCAGTATTTTCCAGTCCAGATCGTCCGTCATGGCGAAGACTTTAAGGTAAAACGCCCATTCTCCCTTAAAAACCCGCTTTTGCGGCAAAGCCTCGCCGTCTACGATATTCGCCTATACGACAAGGATTGCGGGGAGAGCAACATGTTGTTCGTGAAAGCGGTGGCGATGGGCTTCTGTATCGCAGCGCCAGTCGGAGCCATCGGCATGCTGTGCATCCAGCGCAGCCTGAGCCGGGGCTTCTTCTCAGGGTTCGCTACGGGCATGGGCGCGGCATGCGCCGATGCCGTCTATGGCCTGCTCGGCGCGCTCGGGGTGGCGGGCATCGTGGCGGCCCTGCCGATGCTGACCGTCGTTCTGAAAGCGGCGGGCGGTACGTTTCTCGTGTGGATGGCGTGGACGATCGCACGCGAGGCGCCTGCCGCGCCAGCGGCCGGGCAGGACACGATACGTGTACCGGTCACGCGGGATTTCCTCACCACGTTTGCACTCACGCTCTCAAACCCGCTGACCATTTTCTCTTTCATCGCAGCCTTTGCGGCGCTTGGGCCGTTGAATCCCAGCCAGGGAGCGCCTGCCGCGATGAACTGGTTCACCGTGGTGCCGATGGTAACGGGCGTTTTCGCCGGTTCTGCCGTGTGGTGGCTCTTCCTCAGCGTCGTTACCTCCGCGCTGCGCACGAAGCTGCCTCTCGCGTTCACGCGCGGCATTTCCGTTTTCTCCGCCGTCGCGATTGCCGCGTTCGGTCTTGTTCAGGTGGCTACGGGTTTGAGTCGGCTCGTTTAGCCCTGCGTTTCGAAACGTCCGAGCGCTTGCGCCACTTCCTCGATATAGGCATCGGTCAGCGCGCGATCGGCGAGCGCCTGCCTGAGGCGCAAGACGTATTCGGCGTTGGTGCCGAGCGGGCCTTGTGCCTCGGCGATCTGGCGCGCGACCGTCGAGGGACTCGAATCGGCCTCGTATTGCCGCGGGCAGCCGTTCGCCACGAACGCGAGGGCGTGCTGCGTCTCGCCCGTGACGAGCGTCACCGTGGTCCAGGTGGGCTTGTAGGCGCCCGTGAGCATTTCGCGCGTCCAGAGAATGCGCAGCTCTTCGTCTCGCGCCGCGGCATCGAGTCGCAGCGCCACGCCTTGCGTATGACCGCCCGGCTCCAGCGCGAGCATGCGGCCCGGGCACTGCGGCGTGCCGCGCCCGGCCATCAGGCGGATGCAGAAGCTACGGTGCCAGCCGTGCAGCGTCGCGCTGACGCTCAGGTCGAAACGGGACAGCGGATTCCACATGAGCGAACCGTAGGCGAACACCCAGACGTCCTCGTCAGCGGGCCGCGCGGCCATCGTATCGGCGAGCGACTGGTCGATACGGGCTTGTGTCCACAGGATTTCCGGTGGAAGGAAATTGAAGCTCTCGAGAAATGCACCGGAGCGAATGGCGTCCCTGTTTAACATGGGTTCGGCGTGGTCGTGGAATCTACGAGAGGGAGTATGCCGTCGACGCACGCGTGGATAAAGCCCGCCGAACGAGACGCAGCGTTCGGCTGGGGACGACAATCGATGCGATGTGCCCGCTTCGCGGGCGCGTTGTTCGGCCCCTTTGTAAGTGGCTGACCGCCAGTTGAAAAGGTCGCCGTTGGAGAGCCAGGCGGCCGCGCATCCGTGGCGCGGCCGCGTCAACCCGCTATTCAGTGCCCCAGGCCGCTCGCTGCGATCTGCTGTTCGACGTACTGCGCAAAAAGCGCATGCGTGCGCGTGGTGGGGTGAAGATCGTCGGCGAACATATAGGTCTGGTCGGCGTTGGACGTGACGTAAGTGGCCCGCGAACAGAACAAGGAGGTGTTGTCCGGCGTTTTCGAAGGGTCGCAGGCCTGGGCCGTGTTAGATACAGCAAAGCCGTTTGCCTTGAAGTTCGCGACGAGCTGCGTCACCCACGTATAGGAATCGATCTGGATGACCTTGCCCTGCAGGCCATTCGCTTGCAGCGCGCCGTTCAACGTGCTGTTGAAGAGTTGCGACAGTTGGGTCAGGTTCGCGCCGCCGTCGGCCGAGGCGATCGCCTTGGGCGAGAGACCGACGTTCGGCACGTTGATCACCACGACATGCGTGGCGCCGGCCTGGACGATTTGCCCGACGATCTGCGCGAGCGTCGTCGCGGCGGCCTGGACGACGGTGTTGGCGCCCGGCGGATTGCCGGCGCGCAGCACGTCGTTCGAGCCCGCCCACACGAGCACCAACTGGCCCGAGTTGAAGCTGCCGTGAGCGGTGAGATAGCTCGAAACCTGTTGATTGACCGGCATTTCGATGTTGCCGATCACATCGGAGAGGAAATCGTACTGGTTGGCCGGCGTGGCGACTGTCGCGCCGCCCTCCGCGTAGCCTAAGCCGCCTTGCGCGCTCAGCTTGTGATCGAGGCCGACGGTGTACGCGGCGCCGAGCGTATTCCCATAGTATTGCGCGACATTCTGGGACCAGACCTGGCCAGGGTTGGTCGTGAACCGGCCGCCGCCTACGGCGCTCGCGAGGGGCGCATACGTGCCGACATCGGAAAGGCTGTCGCCGAACGAGACGACTTGCAGCGTGACACCGCCCGGCGGCCCGCTCGTGCTGCTGCCCGAGCTGCTCCCGCCGCCTCCGCCCCCACCACTGCCGCCGCATGCCGTCAGCACGCCGATCAGCGCGGCGAAAATTGCCGCCCGGATCCGGGAATCGATCGTTGCCATTGCGCCCCCTTACTCGCTCGATATGGTTGGCCCGCGCGACTGGATAGGGCGGGCGTAAGTGGGCTAGCAAGAACAATGCGCGCTGATTACAAATTGCTGACGAGGCTCACGGCGCCCCATCGTTCTCGCGTGCAACCAATCATGACCTGCACCGGGCGACCTCATTGGCGCCACGCTGCCTGGAACCGGCGATGCCGCGGCCGGAAAGCGCGGGCATGATGCCGTCGCGACGCACCTTATGCGTTCGACCGAGAGTACGCGCGCAACATCAGTTCGTTGTACGAAGGTTATAGATGTCGAATCGATACTTTCGTGGACGAAGCTCGCGCAGACGCGAGTCAAACGTAGCGCTCGGGAAAGTCCTGCATCGCGAGCCAATGACGGATCAGGCGCGCCTGATCCGCATCGAGCGACTTGAGCACCTGCTCGGCGGGCTCCCGGCGTAGCGCCTCTACCACAGGTGCGAGCGCAGCGTCGCACAGATGCCAGATGCCGAGCGGCTGGTCCGGGCTCGCGACCACGTCCGCTTCGGCAATCATGCCACCCTCGATCACGGGGGCGCGACCCACGTTCAGTTCGTTGAAGTCGGCGCTCACATGAGCGGGCCGGTCGTCGGGCCATGCGCTTCGCGTTTGCCAGAAGGGCTGCATGCTCCAGCGCTGTTCGAGCGCATAGACATCGCGGCTGGTGCGCGCAAAGCGCGTGAACAACTGCTCGATGCGCTGCTGGTGGAAGCGCAGCGCGAGCGGTGCGCGGTCGGGCCGCGCGAGCAGCGTGTGGATCACGGCGGGCGCCTGCAATGCCGACGTGAGCGACTGGAACACGCCATTGCCCGCGAGCGGATCGACAGCCATGGCGGCGTCGCCCACGCGCAGCCAGTTGTGGCCGCCCGTACGGCCGCACAGTGTGGCGGTGCTGCTGCGCGCATAGAGGCGCGCGTCTTTTGCGTCGTCGCCCGAAAAGAAGTCGACAGCAAGCGGCGAGTGGCGCATGCGCTCGCAAAACGCGAGCAATTCGTCGCGTTGCGGCAACTCGGGATTCGCGACGTCGAGTGTCAACTGCCAGTAGCAACGGCCGTCGTTCAATCGCGCCATCCACGCCCAGCCGGCCGGCAGGCTCTCTACCGCAGTGGCCGCCGCGCCGGGGCTGCCCGCCCATGCATTGAGCAGGCTCACGGTCTGCGGTCCGCGCGTGGCATCGCGCAACAAGGGGGCGAGACGGCCGCGTGCTTCGACGAGAAAATCCGCGCGCAGCGTGAGCGGTCCATCCGCACTTTCGATCATGAGGTCGTGACCCGCGGATGTGGACTGCAGCGAGCGCACATTCGCCTCGATGACGTCCACGCCCGCGCTGCAGAGGTCTTCGCGCAATGCCGCGTCGAACACTCTTCGATCTACGAGAAATTCGGCATCCAGGGTCCGCAGCGCGCCGTTCCATAGCGTGGTGCGCACGCACGGCCCTTCGCCGCAGCTGGCCGCGTAATGGAGACCCGCGCGGCGCAGTGCTTCGATTCCGCGCGCAGACAGCGTTTCCGCCGCGTCGAAGCGGCGCCAGTCGCTCACCACCTGCACGCGATAACCCATCCCGACGAGTGCGCGCGCGACGGCGGCACCCGCGGGGCCCGCACCGAGCACGACGATGCTGGCGGCATTCATGATGGGCGCGCTCGCGAACGGCCATCCGTGAGCATGCTCACGAACATGACGCGCGTGACAGCATGAAGGGGAGGAAAGGAATCGTGCAAGCCGTCCTCCTTGAAATCATGGCGCATCGCTTCGCGACCCCGGCGCTGCGCTTGGGATGAGTGAAATCTAATCTGGCATAGATGCCGCGATAAAGCTATCCGGTCAAAGGAGGATGTCTGAGTGGCTAGTGCTGCGTTTCAATGCGCGATGCGTATGAACGATGGTGTCCGGTAATTGCTTTGCGAATAGGCGATGCACGCCGGTCAGGATCATCGGTATTCCTCACAAGGATGATTGCCGCGGGACGCAAAGCGGGGACAGTGCACAAGCTGCCCTTTAGCCAGGCGATGCGCGCAAGGGCGCCGAAGCGCGGGAGCGAACGACCGTCTTGCCATTCGCTCCAATGCAGTTCGAATTGCGGGGCGAAAGGGAGGGTCTTGATGGAGGCGGCGTTCGCATGTTGCATGCCCGTGGTCACACGCATACGTCGATGGCATTGCCATCGTATGGAGAAATAGTCGGGCGAGAGGTCAGCAATCGTCACGGACTCCCAGGGACCACGGCGCGCGAGTTTCGCGAAGGCGCCGTGGCGCGTGCGCGTCGTACGAAGCGCATTTTCACGCCAAGGTTCCTATACTTTCTCTAGCGCGCGCCAGGAAACGCGCCCCCAAAGCGAAACGATAATCGCCGTGGCCGCTCGGGTTCGCTCGCGCGGCGTCAGGAGGGAGACATGGCACAATCCGCATCCGCTGCGCCGGGCCACGGGCACGTTGGCGACTCCGGTCCGCATCGCCCGGCTCTCCCTGCGCTCGCGCTGGCCGCGCTCGGCGTGGTTTATGGGGATATCGGCACCAGCCCGCTCTATACGCTCGCCACGGTATTCGATCCCGGCAACGGGCTTGCGCTCAATGCCTTCAATATCGTCGGCATCATCTCGCTGATCTTCTGGTCGCTAATGATCGTCGTCTCGCTAAAGTACGTCGCGCTCATCCTGCGGGCGAACAATCACGGCGAAGGCGGCATCATGGCGCTGCTCGCGCTCGCCGCTTCGTCGGTTTCCGGGCGGCCCCACCTGCATCGCGCGCTGCTCGTGATCGGCGTGATGGGTGCGGCGCTCTTCTTCGGCGACAGCGTGATCACGCCGGCGATCTCCGTGCTGAGCGCCGTGGAAGGCCTCGAAGTCGCGGAGCCCGCGCTCAAGACCTATGTGATTCCGGTCACGCTCACGGCGCTCATCGTTTTGTTCATCACACAGAAGCATGGCACGGGCGGCATCGGCGCCGTGTTCGGTCCGGTGATGGTGCTCTGGTTCGCCGTGATCGGCGTGGCGGGGGTCGTCAACATCGCCGCCGCGCCGGTCGTGCTGGTCGCACTCGATCCGCTGCAAGGCCTCGCATTCTGCATGCATCATCGCTGGCTCGCTTTCGTCGCGCTGGGCGCGGTCGTGCTTTCGCTCACGGGCGCCGAGGCGCTCTATGCCGACATGGGCCATTTCGGCAAGCGGCCGATACGCCTCACGTGGTTCGGCATCGTGTTTCCTGCGCTCGCGCTCAACTACCTCGGCCAGGGCGCGTTGCTGCTGGCGCATCCCGGCGCAGTGCAAAACCCGTTCTACCGGCTCTTCCCGCAATGGTCCATCCTGCCGATGATCGTGCTCGCGACGATCGCGACCGTCATCGCATCTCAAGCCGTCATTTCGGGCACCTATTCAATGGCCATGCAGGCCATGCAGCTTTCCTTCCTGCCACGCATGAATATCGTGCATACCTCGGAGCGCGAGATCGGGCAGATCTACGTGCCCGGCATCAACTGGATCCTGCTCATTGCCGTCGTCGCCGCGGTGCTCGGCTTCCGCTCTTCCACGGCGCTCGGGTCCGCTTATGGCATTGCCGTGACCGGCACCATGCTCATCACGACGTTTCTCACGTTCTTCGTGGTGCGCTACGCGTGGCATTACAACTGGGCGCTTTGCGTCTTCGCGACAGCGTTTTTCTTCGTGATCGACGCCATGTTTTTCTCGGCCAACATGCTAAAGATCGTGGACGGCGGCTGGTTCCCGCTCGTGATAGGCGCGCTCATGTTCACGGTCATGGCCACCTGGGGACGCGGGTGGGAAATGATGCTCGCCGAGGCGCGAGCGCGCGCCGACAAGAAGCCGCTCAAGCCCTACCTGACGGCGCTGCTCGAGCGTTCGCCCGTGCGCGTGGGCGGCACGGCGATCTTCCTCACGCCGAACGCCAACGCGGTACCGCATGCCCTTGCCAACAACCTGCGGCACAACCGTGTGCTGCACGAACGCGTAGTATTCCTGAGCGTGATGACGAAGGATGTGCCATGGGTAGCCGAGAGCGAGCGCGTGGTGGTCGAACTGCTCTGCCCGGGCTGCTACTACGTCGTCGTCAATTACGGATTCAAGGACGACGTCGACTTGCCGCGCACGCTGGCCGCATACAAGTCTGCGGAACTCGCGTTCGATCTCGACGAAACGTCGTGGTTCCTGAGCCGCGCCGTGGTGGTGCCCACGCGCGGCCATGGCATGTCGTTGTGGCGCGAGCGCCTGTTCGCGGTGATGCTGCACAACGTCGGGAATATCGCCGCATTCTTCAAGCTGCCCGCCAATCGCGTGATCGAGGTGGGCGCGCGCGTCGAGATCTAGCGGTGGCTCGGTGCGCGCCTTTGCCGACGGCCGGTGCGTGATTGCTCCAGTTCGATGTGCACAGCGCAGGATGGGCAATATCGCGGTCGGTCGGTGAGCTCGTTTGGGCTGCCGGCACGGCGTGCGGGTCATGCGGGAATGCGAAATCATATGAAGTGCGTGCGAATCTGGGATTGGCGTCCGCCTCGCGTGTCGCAGTGTCGGAGAGTTGACTCGGCAGCAACGGGTACGTCGGCGAAGCAGATTCCGGCTTGCGCGTTGCGGGGATGTCAGGCGTAGGATGACTGGAATCGAGCGGTAGCACGCGACCGCATCACCCAAGGAGGGCCATCATGAGACGCCTCTATTTCCTCGCTCCCGACACCACGACGGCGCAGGCAATCGTGGACGATCTGCTGCGCGCCCGCATCACCTGGCGCCATATCCACGTGCTCGCCAACCACAGCGTTGGGCTCGAACGCCTGCCCGAGGCGTCGCTCTTGCAGCGCAGCGACGTCGTGCATGCGCTGGAGCGCGGCGTGGCGTTCGGCGGCGCGACCGGTGCGATCGTCGGTCTGGTGGCGCTGATGTTTCCGCCCGCGAATCTCGAGATCGCGGGTGGTGCCGTCGTCGCGCTCACGCTCGCCGGCGCGGTGTTCGGCGCGTGGACGGCCGCCATGATCGGCGTGGACGAACCGAACACGCGGCTTGCGCGCTTTCGCGGGCCGATCGAGGACGGTCAGTTGCTCGTGATGGCCGACGTTCCCGGCTCGCGCGAAGCCGAGATCGAGCAGAACATTGCTCAGCACGTTCCGCGCGCCGACGTGGAAGGTGCGGAACCGACGACGCCGATCTTTCCCTGAATTCGCCCGGGTTTCGCTGGCATCGGCGCGGGGCTCACCGCCCACGCGCCGATGCGGCCGCGCGGGAATCGCGAAGTAATGCGAGTCGAATCTGCGGTGCACCCAATCTGAACCGCGCAGCAATCCGGCCCGTCCCTCTCTGCCCCGGCGCCACGCGCAGTTCGAACCGCCAACCCGCGCGCCCCCCAGCCGCGCTAAAGGCGCCAATTCCCCGCCAAATCCCGCATTTTGACCGGCTCACGCCCGCGACAAGGCAAAATACGGGTTTTGAGCCCGCGCCGGGCTCCAGTCCCCCTGCTGGCCGCCTCCTTCCAGGCATCGATCGGGCCTCGTCGCGAGCCCGGCAGGTCGGCTCGCGTTGCGAGCCCAGGCAAGATATTTGGAGTCGTCTCTATGCCCGAATCGAATCTGTCTTTCTTCGGCCGGCTTTCGGTCGCGCTGGGATCGTTCTTCGCGATCCTCGGCGATGCCGAGCTTGCCGCTAACGTGCGCCGTCTGCGTGAAGGCGGTCCTGCGTCGTTCGCCCCCGCCACGGTCACACCCGCGCCCGCCGCGGCGCCGGTGGCGAAGCCGCAGCCCGCCCCCGCGCCCGCCGTCATCAAGGAAGCGACTCCCGACGCCGCGCTTCAGCTGCTCGGGCTGCTCCAGCGCAACGCGCGTTTCGTCGATTTCGTCGAGGAAGACATCGCCGGTTACAGCGATGCCGATATCGGCGCCGCCGCGCGCATCGTCCACGAAGGCTGCCGCGCCACGCTGCGCGACCATTTCGCGCTCCGCCCGGTGCGCAGCGAGGCCGAAGGCGCGCGCGTGACGCTGCCCGCGGGCTTCGACGCCGCCGCCGTGCGCCTCACGGGCAATGTGGTCGGCGAGGCGCCCTTTAGCGGCAGCCTCACGCACCGCGGCTGGCGTGTCGAGGAAGTCAAGCTGCCCCAGCTCGTCAAGACGCACGACGCGAGCATCATCGCCCCCGCGGAGGTGGAACTGTGAGTGAATCGCGATATTCGATCGGCGTCGACCTCGGTACGACGCATTGCGCGCTGTCTTACGTGGACCTCCTGGCGAGCGACGGCGAAAAGACAGAGCAGGGCGTGCTGAACGTCACCCAGCTCACGGCGCCGGGCACGCTCGAGTCGCCCCACCTGCTGCCTTCGTTTCTCTACCTGCCGCACGCGGGCGAGATGACGCCGGGCGATCTCACGCTGCCGTGGACGTCCGAGCGCGACTACGCCGTCGGCGAACTCGCGCGCAGCCGGGGCGCGGGCACGCCCATACGCCTCGTTTCGAGCGCGAAGAGCTGGCTGTGCCACCCGGGCGTGGACCGCCGCGCGGCGATCCTGCCCAACGACGCGCCGCCAGAAGTGACGCGCGTCTCGCCGCTCGAAAGCTCGGTGCGCTATCTCACGCACCTGCGCGAGGCGTGGGATCACGCGCATCCCGAGGCGCCGTTCGCCGACCAGAACATCACCGTCACGATTCCGGCGTCGTTCGATCCGGCCGCGCGCGAGCTGACGGCCGAGGCGGCGCAGGCGGCCGGCTACGCCAACATGACGCTGCTGGAGGAGCCGCAGGCGGCGCTCTATAGCTGGATCCAGAAGAGCGGCGGCGCCTGGCGCAAGGAAGTGAAGGTCGGCGACATCATCCTCGTGGTCGACGTGGGCGGCGGCACGACCGACCTTTCGCTCATCGCCGTGATCGAGCGCGAAGGGAACCTCGAGCTGCACCGCGTAGCGGTGGGCGAGCACATCCTGCTCGGCGGCGACAACATGGACCTCGCGCTCGCGCACGTCGTCGCGCGCAAGCTCGCGGCCCAGGGCACGCAGGCCGATCCGTGGCAATTGCGCGCGCTGACCTACGCGTGCCGGTCGGCCAAGGAAGCGCTGCTGAGCGACGCGTCCGTCGATACGGTGCCGATCGTCGTGCCGAGCCGCGGCTCCAAGCTCATCGGCGGATCGATCCGCACGGAACTCACGCGAGCCGAGCTCACGCAGATCATCCTCGAAGGCTTCTTCCCGCAGGTGGACGCCACCGCGCGCCCCGCCGCGCGCACGCGCGCGGGCCTCACGCAGCTCGGCCTGCCCTATGCGCAGGATGCGGGCGTCACGCGCCATCTCGCCGCCTTCCTCGGGCGCCAGGTGCAAGCGCTTGCGGAACTCGAAGGCTTTGGCGCATTGCCCGAAGGCGCGACCTTCCTGCATCCCACGGCGATTCTGTTCAACGGCGGCGTGTTCAAGTCGCCGCTGCTTTCGCAACGCGTGCTCGACATCCTCAACGGCTGGCTCGCGGCCGAGGGCGCCGCGCCCGCACGCCTGCTGGGCGGCGCGGACCTCGACCTCGCCGTGGCGCGCGGCGCGGCCTATTACGGCTACGTAAAGCGCGGCAAGGGCGTGCGCATTCGCGGCGGCACGGCGCGCGCGTACTACGTGGCCGTGGAATCGGCCATGCCGGCAGTCCCGGGCATGGAGCCGCCCGTCTCGGCGCTTTGCGTCGCGCCGTTCGGCATGGAAGAGGGCACGGAAGTGCCGCTCCCGCCGCAGGAGTTCGGCCTCGTGGTGGGCGAGCCGGTGCATTTCCGCTTCTTCGGTTCGTCGGTGCGGCGTCAGGATCTGGTGGGCACGATGCTCGACTACTGGTCGCCCGACGAGCTGCAGGAGCTGGAGGAAATCCAGGCCACGCTGCCGACCGAAGGCCGCACCTCCGGCGAGGTCGTGCCGGTGCGGCTGCACGCGCGCGTGACGGAAGCCGGCACGCTCGAACTCGAAGCGATGCCGAGCGGTACGAGCGAGCGCTGGAAGGTCGAATTCGACGTGCGCGGCGGAGCAAGCGCCTGAGTCCGATGAAGCCATACGTCGTCGGCATCGACCTGGGGACGAGCAATACGGTCGTGGCGTACGTGGAGGCTGGCGGCGACGCCATCCGCGTGTTCGACATCGAGCAGCTCACCGGTCCCGGAGAAGTGGGGGCGGAAAAAATGCTGCCTTCCGCGCGCTATCACCCGGCGGCGGGCGAGCTGGCCGAGGGCGATCTGCGCCTGCCGTGGAGCGCGTCTTCCGAGAGCGCCAGCGGCGAGCTCGCGGGCGTCGTGGTCGGCCGCCTCGCGCGCACGCTCGGCGCGCAGGTGCCGGGCCGGCTCGTGGCGAGCGCGAAGAGCTGGCTCTCGCATGCCGCGGTCGATCGCCTCGCGCCGATCCTGCCGTGGGGCGCGCCCGACGACGTCGCCAAGGTGTCGCCGGTCGTCGCGAGCGCGAGCTATCTCGCGCACGTGCGCGCCGCCTGGAACCATCGTTTTCCGCCTGCGCCGCTCGAAGACCAGGACGTGGTGCTGACCGTGCCCGCGTCGTTCGACGACGGCGCGCGCGCGCTCACGCTCGAAGCGGCGCGGCTCGCGAAGCTGCCCGCGCTGCGGCTGCTGGAAGAGCCGCAGGCCGCGTTCTACGACTGGCTGTACCACCATCGCGCGACGCTCGACGCCGAACTGGGCGCGTCGCGCCTCGTGCTCGTGTGCGATGTGGGGGGCGGCACGACCGACCTCACGCTCATCAAGGTCCAGTTCGAGAACGGCGAGCCGCAGCTCACGCGCATAGGCGTGGGCAATCATCTGATGCTGGGCGGCGACAACATGGATCTTGCGCTTGCGCATCTGGCCGAGAGCCGGCTCGTGAATACGCAAAACGCGCAGAACGCGCAAGCACGCCTGAGCGCCGCGAGCCTTTCGCAGCTCGTCGAGCGCTGCCGTGTGGCGAAGGAACTGCTGCTCGACGCGAGCGCGCCGGAGTCCGTGCCCGTCACGCTGCTCGGCACGGGCGCTCGCCTCGTGGGCGGTGCGCGCACCACGCAGCTCGGCCGCGAGGAAGTCGCGCAGATCGTGCTGGACGGCTTTTTCCCGATGGGCGCCGCGAGCGACCTGCCGCGCCGCTCGCGCGCGGCGATCGTCGAGTTCGGCTTGCCCTATGCGGCCGATCCGGCCATCACGCGCCATATCGCGGCGTTCTTGCAGCGCTTTGCCGCGCAGTCGCGCGAGGCGCTGGGCGAGGTTGGCGCACAGGACGCCGCGCCGCCCGTGCCCGACGCGCTGCTGCTCAACGGCGGCGTGTTCCGCGCCCGCTCGCTCGCGCAGCGCCTCGCCGACACGCTCGGCGCCTGGCGCGGCGAGCCGCTCAACGTGCTGCAAAACGATCAACCCGACGTGGCCGTCGCGCGCGGCGCGGTCGCCTACGCGCTCGCGCGCGCGGGCCACGCGCCGCGCATCGGCGGCGGCTCGCCGCGCAGTTACTTTCTCGTCCTCGACGATGCCGCAAGCGACGAGGCGCGCACTACGCCGCGCGGCGTATGCGTCCTGCCGCGCGGCACCGAGGAAGGGCATGAACTGCATCTCGATGACCGCACCTTCGCGCTGCAGCTCGGCCAGCCCGTGCAGTTCCACCTGGCATCGACGGTTGCCGACACCGCGTGGCGGCCGGGTGAGATGGCCGACCTCGCGGCGGGCGACTTCGTGCGCCTGCCGCCGCTCGCGACGGTGGTGCCCGCGTCCGGAGATGCAAGGACGGCGCGCGAGCGCCCCGTCAAGCTCACGACCGCGTTGACCGAAGTCGGCACGCTGGAGATGCACTGCATTGCCACCGACGACGCCTCGCAGCGCTGGCTGCTCGAATTCGCGCTGCGCCGCGCCGAGCACGAAGGCGGCGCGTCGACAGCGGGCGGCGAGTCGCGCCACGCGGGCCTCGACGACGCCATCGAAGCGATCGAACGCGTGTTCGGCGCGCGCTCCGCGAAGGTCGATGCGAAAGAGGTGAAGCGTCTGCGCGCGCATCTCGAAGAGCGGCTCGGGCCGCGCCAGAACTGGGACGGCCCGCTCCTGCGCGAGCTGTTCGGCGCGCTGTGGGAGCGCGCCGGCAAGCGCCGGCGTTCGGCCGATCACGAACGTCTGTGGCTCAACCTGGCCGGGTTCAGCCTGCGCCCGGGGTTCGGCTATCCGCTGGACGAATGGCGCGTCGAACAGCTATGGACGCTCTTCGACGACGGCATCCAGTTCGTCAACGAAGGCCAGGTGTGGTCGGAGTGGTGGACGCTCTGGCGGCGCGCGGCGGGTGGGCTGAACGAAGCGCAGCAGAATGAGGTACTGGAGGCGATGACGTACCTCGAAGAGGCGGCCGGCTCGAAGCGCCACAAGCTGCCCTTCGACCCAGCGAAGCTCGGTTTTCCGGACATGATCCGGCTCTATGCCTCGCTCGAACAGATCGCTGCCGAGCGCAAGGTCGAGATCGGCGAGCGGCTGTTGCAGCGGCTCCAGAAGCCTTCGGAGAATCATCAGACCTGGTGGGCCGTGGGGCGCATCGGCGCGCGCCAGCCGTTCTACGGCAGCGCGCATGGCGTCGTGCCGCCGGAGACGGCCACGCGCTGGCTCGACGCGATACTCGCGCTCGACTGGAAGAAGATCGAACCGGCGATGTTCGCCGCCGCGCAGATCGCGCGCATGACGGGCGACCGCTCGCGCGACCTCGCGCCCGAAGTGCGCGACGCGGTGCTGCGGCGCCTCGAATCCGCGAACGCGCCGCCCACGTGGGTGACGATGGTGCGCGAAGTCGTCGCACTCGATACGGCCGACACGGGCCGCGTGTTCGGCGAAGCGCTGCCGGCGGGGCTGAAGCTGATCGCAGGTTGATCGCAGGCTGATCGCGGCGCGAGCGGCGCCCGACTTCTGCGGGAAGCGCGGCGCGCGTATGATCGAACGCCTGATTCCCATCTGTTTTTCAGCGAGCCCGATCCGCCCATGAATTCTCCTGCCGAAGCCTCCTCGCCGCGCGCGTTGCGCGCACTCTCGCCGATCGAGGCGCGTATCGTCGGCGTGCTGGTCGAAAAGCAGCACACCGTGCCGGACACCTATCCGCTGTCGCTCAACGCGCTCACGCTCGGCTGCAACCAGAAGACGGCGCGCACCCCCGTCATGAACGTGAGCGAAGCCGAGGTGCTGGCCGCGATCGAAGACCTCAAGCTGTTGAGCCTCGTGTTCGAAGGCAGCAGCAGCCGCGTGCCGCGCTTCGAACACAACCTGAACCGCGTGCTCGGCGTGCCGAGCCAGGCCGTGGCGCTCCTCACCGTGCTGTTGTTGCGCGGCGCGCAGACGGCCGCCGAACTGCGCCTGAACTCGTCGCGCCTGCATGGATTCGCCGATGTGTCGTCGGTCGAGGGCTTCCTCGAGGAGCTGGCGGAGCGCGAACCGCCGCTCGTCGTGAAGCTGCCGCGCGCGCCGGGCGAGCGCGAGAGCCGCTGGATGCATCTGCTGTGTGGCGAGGTGAGCGCGGCCAGTTTCGCGGGGGCAGGGGCAGCCGCGCCTGGCGCGCGCGATGAATCCGGCGAGAGCGTCTCGCTCGCGGATTTCGAGGCGGTGCGCGCGGAGCAGCAGCGTCTCGCCGATGAAGTCGCCCGCTTGCAGACGCTCGTCGCACGCATGGCAGCCGAACTCGGCATGTCGCTCGACTGAGCGTCGCGGCTCGTGCTCTCGTTGCCGACGAATCGCTTCAAGAGGACGCTTGCCCGATCCTGCGACGATCGAGGAAATCACGGCGTTCGCAATCGTCTGAAGCGCATGCCGGTGGCGTTGCGCGTGGCACACGTGGCATGAGTACGCTGCGCGCCCAATTCCGCAGCAAGAACGCGAATACCGGCATGCACGGCGCGCATGCGCCGCGTCGTCGTGCAAAGGCCCGACGGCGACGCCTCAGCCTTGCGTGATGAAGGTGTGCACGTGGGTGTTGAAGAGATCGGGGTGCGTGCCGTTCATGCCGTGCGTGGCGCCCTTGATCGTGACGCGCCGGGCAAACGCGATCCATTGTTCCAGCGCTTCGACGTTGTTGCGGAACATGAGCGGGCTGCGCTGACCGTCGATGAGCAGCGTGCGGCACTTGATCTCGCCGGCGGCGCGCGGCGCGTAAGGCGGCAGCGGATCCTGCAGCTGCTTGGGCAGCGTCGTCGCGTTGGCGATGGCCATCTGGCGAAAACCCGCTGAGCTTTTTTTCCAGGCGCCCGGCACGCTCACGGAGTCCACGAACAACTCGAGACCCGCTTCGACTTCGCCGCTGTGGATGAGGTCGGCGGCGCGCGTGCGCAGCGTATTGGTCGCGGGAGGCAGCGCGGCCTCGTCGTCGTCCACGCGCGAGAGCGGGCCGCCCGGGTCCGCGAGCACCAGCGAGCGCACGAGGCGCGGATAGCGCCGGGCGAGATGCCAGGCCACGCAGCCGCCGCGCGAATGACCGACGAGGTGCACCGATTCGAGGCCCAGCGCGGCAATGAAATCGGCCAGCTCGGTGACGTGGCTCTCCCAGCCGAAGTCGCCCTGGATGCAGGCGTCGGCAGCCGGCCAGTAGTGGCTCAGGCTCGGTGCGATGCAGCGGAAATGCTCCGAAAGGCCGTTCAGCTGCGGCATCCAGTAACGATAGTCGCAAAGCGAGCCGTGGACGAACAGCACCGGCTCGCCTTCGCCGCGTTCGAGAAACGGCAGGGCAATGCCCGAGTGAAGCGTGGCGTACGAGAGGTCGGGCGCGGCAAGTAGCGAGGGATCGATGCGTTGGTTCAAGGAGAGGCTCCTGACGTATGAGCGTCACTTTGCCGCAAGCGCACGATTAAGGGAAACTCAATAAACTGAAGGAATCGATAAGATTTTCTGATTCAAAAAGGGGCGTAACGCGGCGCGGCCGGTACGGTTGCGTTGCAAGCTTTCGGGGGTGAAGGCAATCGGGTGCGCGCGCGGTGCTGGCGGCGTTGCGCACGCGATCGAGAGGGTAGCCACGCGCTGCACGCGGCTTCGCTTGTCATCAATCGGCGTCTACGGCGCTTTGCTGCGCAATATGAGCGGGCTTTTTCATGGCCAGCTGCTTCGTGAGCCATTGCGCGAGCATGGCGAGCGCGGCGGCTTCCGCAAACGCTAGCGACGCGCGCTGCACGGGCAACGAGAACGCGAGGGAAAGGCAGAACGCGGCGAAAGAGAAACGCCCGAGCACCATGCCGCGCACGAGCGAGACGACGAAATCGGCGCCGTGCGCGCGCTGCGACGACACGCAAAGAATCGTGCCCAGCAGTGGGAACACGGCGAGCAGCCCGCTCCACGAAGCACCGACACGGCCCGAAGTCGACGTCACCACAAGGGTGAGTGCGGCGCCGGCGCCCATCCGCCCGAGCAGGTCGGCGCGCGTGAGCGGCGCGCCTGCTGCAACAGCCGTGCTGCGCGGGAGGAACGATTGGCCGAGGCACACCGCGGCGAGCGCAACGAAAGCGGATGCCGCGGGCGTTACCGGAAGATGCGCGAGGCCGAATGCGCTGACGAACCACGCGGCAAGGCCGGCCGCGAGCGCGGTGGGCCAGGCATGTGCGCGGCATGTCCACGCATAGGCGAAGTTATAGGCCTCCGAAGCGAGGATGGCCGAGAGCGAGAGGAGCGCGGCGTGCGCGCCGAAGGCGCTGCCGTGGGCGAGCACGAGCAGGAAGAGAATCGGACCCGCAACGACGGGCAGGCCTGCGAGCCATCCTGCAACGGCAGGCCCCCACCATTTGCCCGACATCGAAACGATCAACAGGAAAAGCGGAACGAGCGTGAGCTTGAGCGCAAGCATGGCGGCGGGCAATTTTAAAGGCGAATGGTAGCAGGCGTAATGCTTGAAGCGCTTGAAGCGCTTTAACCGCTTGAAAACATGCGCAAGCCTCAGGGTTCTCACGTCCACGTTAATCCGCATTGCGTCGCAGCAAGTTCGTTCTTAGACTGATTCTCATCCAGGCAATCGTCGGAGACGATATTCCCACCACGGGAGGCTTCACATGAACATATTGCAATCGCCGAGCCGGCCATCTGGTCCGCGGCTGCACGTATTCGAGCAGGAAGGCGGCTGGCACTGGGGTATCACCATCGAGCGGTCCGCTGGCGGCGGATTCAAGGTCATCGCTTACAGCGAGAAGACTTTCAACGCCGAAAACGAAGCACAATCCGACGGCGATCGCGCCCTCGTCAATCTCGCCGAAATGGTCTGAGCCGCGCCTCGCGCGCGACTCTTGAATCCCGGCATCTCGTTCTCGCATCTTTCGACGTTTCCTTTCGTCTGCTCGCTTGACGCGCTTTTTCCCTGCCCATGCGTTCGAGCGGGCAGAACGCGCCTTGCGTAAGGGGCGACCAACTGTCTCACCACCGATCACCGGTCGTTTGCCAAAAATCAGCGCGCAAAGGGAGGCGTCCCGCTATCCTGGAATTTTGTCCGCATGCGCCTTTCAGGCGCGCTTCGCATTTTCCTCATGACTTTATCCGCGTCGCACCGCTCGCCAACGCTCTCCCCCGAACTGCAACTGGGGGAGCCCATGACCGATACGATGCATGCCGGGTTCGTGGCGCTGCTCGACGCCGCGGCGTCCGCGCCGAACGAAGCCCTGGTCGCCGCGCTCGACGCCTGGGCGGCTCATACGAAGCAGCACTTCGCGCAGGAAGAAGCGTGGATGGAGACCATGAACTTCGGCCCGCGCCATTGCCATGCGGGGCAACACCGGCATGTCCTGAACGTGGTCGGCGAGGTGCGCAGACAGATCGTCGAGGAGGGACGCTTCGACACAGGACGGCAACTGGTGAACGAGCTGCGCGAATGGTTCGCGTGGCACGTGAAGACGATGGACTCGCTCATGGTCGAATCGCTGCTCGAGTGCGGCATCGCGCAAGCAGTTCCTCATCAAGCCGCTTGACGCCTGGCCGGAGCGTTGACTTATGAAAGCAGATATCGTCATCGTGGGCGCAGGGCCGGTGGGGTTGTGTCTCTCTCGCGCGCTCAGCGGCTCTGGCCTGAAGACCGTGCTGGTCGAACAGCAGCGCCTTGCCGACATCAGCGAGCCGCCGTTCGATGGGCGCGAAATCGCGCTGACACAGAAATCCGTCCGCTTGATGCGCACGTTCGGACTCTGGGATCTCATCGACCCGCACGCGCGCGCCCCGCTTTGCAGCGCCAAAGTGTTCAATGGGCCTTCCACGGGTGCGCTGGAGATCGGGCATGAGCTGAGCGGCCATGCGGAACTGGGCTGGCTCGTTTCCAATCACCTGATCCGCAAGGCGGCCTACGAGGCATTGCGGGAAAGCACCGCGCGGCACGGCGACGTGACGCTGCTGGCGGCGCAAAAGGTCAGCAGCGTGAAAGCCGGTGACGAGCTGGCGAGCGTGACACTGGAAAGCGGCGAGACGCTTTCGGCGAGACTCATCGTCGCGGCAGACAGCCGCTTCTCGTCCACGCGCAAGATGATGGGCATTGCGGCCTGCATGCACGATTTCGGCAAGGCCATGCTGGTTTGCCGCATGACGCATGAAGCGCCGCACGCGCACACCGCGTGGGAATGGTTCGGCTATGGTCAGACGCTCGCCCTGCTTCCCTTGAACGCGGATCGGGCGAGCCACGCACATCAGTCGTCGGTCGTGCTCACGCTGCCCGTAGGCGAAGTGAACGAGATCGCGGCGCTCGCGCCCGACGCATTCGCCGGACAAATCGAAGATCGCTTCATGCGGCGGCTAGGGGCGATGAAGCTGGCCAGCACCCGGCACGTTTATCCGCTCGTTTCGGTTTATGCGGATCGTTTCGTCGGGAAACGCTTTGCCGCCGTGGGCGACGCGGCTGTCGGCATGCACCCCGTGACCGCGCATGGGTTCAATTTCGGGCTGCTTGGCGTGGAAACATTAGGAAACCGAATTATCGAGGCGCACAGGAACGGCTTCGACATCGGCGCCGCCCCCGTATTGCAGCGATACGAAATCCAGCACCGCCACGCGACGAAGCCGCTCTTTCTCGCCACTCGGTTCATCACCGACATCTACACGAACAACACCATGCCCGCGCGACTGGCGCGCGATTTCATGTTGCGCGCGGCGTCACGTCTGATGCCGTTCAGGAAGGCGATTGCGGCTTCGTTGACCGGTTAGGCTCGAACGCCCTGAACGCCTCCGCCGCCTCCGTGTCCGTAATGGACCTGTTCCGTACGCAATCGCGCGTGCGGTCCGGCACAACGTTTGCGCTTCCATCGCCCGAGGCAGCAATCGCCCCATTTCTTCTTGGCCAGCCGCTCGTTTTCGCGCGTGTGCTTCGGGATTGAGCCGTGCTGAAAAAGCGCATCGGTGCGGCCACAGCAATCATGGGACTTGCCAAGCTGAACCGGGCCGCGGGATATCCCATAGAGGAAACCGCATCGTCATTAATGCGTGTGCGCCACGCCTCGCGAGCATCGTGAGAAACAGGAGAGACGGATGCGCTTCTCAGTCCTCGCTACCGACTACGACAACACGCTTGCAACGAATGGCGCGGTCAGCGCCGAGGCGTGGGAGGCGCTCACGAGGCTGCGCCGCTCGGGGCGCGAACTCGTGCTCGTGACAGGGCGCGAGCTCGACGATCTGCTCGCCATCTGCGCCCACCCCGAGTTGTTCAGCCGGATCGTCGCCGAGAATGGCGGCCTGCTTTACCGGCCCGATACCGGCGAGTTGCACACGCTCGCGCCCCCGCCGCCGGCGGGCTTTGCCGAGGCGCTGCGCGCACGCGGCGTCCTGCATCTGGGCGTGGGCAAGACGTTGATCGCGACGATGCACCCGTATGAGCGCATCGTGCTGGAAACGATTCGGGAAATGGGCCTGGACCAGCACATCGTCTTCAACGGCGACGCGGTGATGGTCGTCGCGCCGGGCGTGAACAAGGCGAGCGGACTGATGGCTGCGCTCGACGACCTGGGCCTCTCGGCACGCAACGCCGTGGCGGTGGGCGATGCGCAGAACGATCATCCGCTGCTCGCCGCCGCCGAGCTTGGCGTGGCCGTCGCCAACGCGGCGCCGCGGCTGTCGGAGCGCGCCGACTTCACGCTCGAGGTCGCGAACGGCGCAGGCGTCGCCGCACTCGTGGACGAACTCGTGCAAAGCGACCTTGCCGCGCGTATGACGAACAAGTGTCCGTTGCGGCTCGGGGAGCGCGCAGGCACCAACGAAACGACGGAACCCGAGCGCACCGGCGGCGAAGCCGCCGACCTCTTGCTCGAGCCGCCGGCTCAGTCGATGCTGATCGTGGGGGCGTCGTCGTCGGGCAAGTCCTTCTTCACGCGCGCCGTGCTCGAACAGCTCACGGCTCAGGGCTACCAGTTCTGCGTGATCGATCCAGAGGGCGATCACGACGAACTGCAGGGGGCGATCAGTCTGGGCGACGCGCGCGCCGCGCCGTCGCCGGAGGCGCTCGAAAGCGTGCTCGCGCATCCGTCGCTGAGCGTGTCGCTCAATCTCATGGCGCTGCCTTTTGCCGATCGGCCGGGCTTTTGCGCACAGATCAGTGCCTCGTTACATGCGCTGTACGCGCGCACGGGCAGGCCGCACTGGATCGTCTTCGAAGAAGCGCAGCATCTGTTCGTGCCCGACGCGGCGGGCGTGAGGATGCCTGCGGCACCTGCGGGACTGAGCACGCTTTACGTGGCCCCGCGCGCCGAGGCGCTGCCCGGCACGCTGCTGGGCACCGTGGACACCGTGGTGGCGGCGGGCGCCCAGGCGGGCGAGGCGCTGGCCGCGTTCGCAAGATGCAGGGGCATCGAAGCGCCCACGCTTGCGGCTGAGCCCGCTCAGGGAACCATGGTGCTCTGGCGCCCGGGCGGCGGGCATCGCCATGCCGCCGTGCCGTTCGTCCCGGCGCGCGCACGTCAGTCGCATCGACGCCATGTGCGCAAATACGCCCAAGGCATGCTGATTCCGGAGCGCAGCTTCTGGTTTCGCGGGCCGGATGGCGCGCTCAACCTGCGCGCCCACAACCTCACGCTGTTCGTGGAACTGGCGCAGGGCGTGGACGATGAAACGTGGGACTGGCATCTCCAGCGAGGCGATTACGCGCGCTGGTTCGGCGAGGTGATCGGCGACCGCGACCTCGAACGTGTTGCCCAGGCCGCGCTCGAAGCGCGGCGGCAAGGCGCTGACGCCGCCGCCACGCGCGATCGCATTTGCGGTGCCATTGCATGCCGCTACACGGTGCCGGAAATGCCGACGATGCCCAATCTCCTCGCCACGCCGCGAACGCCGTCGGGCGAGGCCTGAAGCGCAGGCGCACAAAGTGCGGTGATCATGCATGGAGGAGGAACCCGCGATGGTCATACACCACTTGAATTGCGTTTCGACTTGCCCACTCGGCGGGCGGCTCATGGACGGACACACGTCGTCCGTGGCCACGCGAGGCGAGCTTTGTTGCCACTGTTTGCTGATCGAGACCGAGCAGGGACTCGTTCTGGTGGACACCGGCTTCGGTCTCGAAGACGTGCGCCATCCGCGCTCGCGACTCAGCCGCTTTTTTCTGGCGCTGGTCAGCCCGGACTTTCGCGAAGAAATGACCGCGATTCGCCAAATTGAGCGGCTCGGGTACGATCCGCGCGATGTGCGCCACATCGTGCTCAGTCACCTGGATTTCGACCATGCCGGCGGCTTGTCGGATTTTCCGCAAGCGACCGTGCACATGTTCCATGTCGAATCGACGTACGCGCACGCGCAGCGAACCTGGCTCGATCGCCAACGTTTTCGACCGCAACAATGGCTATCCGCACAGCTTTGGCAGACCTATCCGTCCGACGACGGCGAACGCTGGCGCGGCTTCGAACACGTGCGTGAACTCGACGGGCTGCCGCCATCGATCCTGCTCGTGCCGCTGCGCGGGCATACGTTCGGTCACGCGGGAATTGCCGTCGAAGGGTCCGATGGCTGGCTGCTCGACGCCGCCGACGCCTACTTCTATCACGATGAAATGGCTGCGACGCCACACTGCACGCCGGGCCTGCGGTTCTATCAATGGCTGCTCGAGAAAGACCGTCGCGCGCGCCTCGCCAACCAGGCGCGCTTGCGCGAGCTGCGCCGCGAAGACAAGGACGTACGCATTTTCTGCAGCCACGACATGATGGAATTCGAGGCGCTCGCGGGGCGGCCCGGCGGCACGCTTCCGCGCGAGAACCCGCGCCGTGCGCCGCGCGGGTTCAGCGCCGCGGCGCGGCCGTCGCATTGGAACTATTTGACGCGCCATGTCCATACGCCGCTATGCGGTTGACCAGCCAGTGGCACGGGCCGTGCGAACACAGGAATACTAATCAATGCATGGAGCCAGCCATGAACGATCGAACCAAAGAGGACGCCGCCGACCCTGTCGAACGCGCTGGCGCCCGCAGGAAAGCTCAGCGCGACGGCGATGTCGATGTGCGGCCGGATGGCACCGTCGAACAGAAGCCGCATGGCAACATGGACAGCACGCTGGTTCCCAAGGGCCCGGACCATCCCGAGCAGGGACCGTACGAAGCCGAGCATGACAAGAAGGTTCCCGACGTGGATCCGGACGCCGAGCCCCACGGCAAGGGCGATCTCCCAGCCTGACCGCGCGCCGCGCACACGCGCCCGTGCGCGTTACCGCACGGGCGCATTCCGTGATCATCGCGCTGCGGTAAGCGCGCGCAGCTTCGCGCGCAGCGGGTCGATGGCAGACTGGCGCACCCTTCGAAATACGCGCCCAAACTGCTCCGCGGCAACGGGCAGCTCAGCGAGCCTGCCCCGCCATGTGAGTATGACGAGATGCGATTGGTACCAGCTCTTGTGATTCGACCAACGCTCCTTGTAGGGCGAGAAATATGGCCGGAAATCGAAATCACGGCCGTTCGCCTGCGCCCACCGAGCCATGCTGTCGACGAGCAGGTTGCCGACGGAACGCGCGGCATAGGCCTCGTCATAAGTGGTGATGAAATACTCCAGTTTGCGCGGCCCGACCAGATTGACGGCTGCTGCGATGGGAGCGCCGTCGAGTTTGACGAATGAGACCAATGGAGTCGTAGCGAGATCTGTCCGCTCGGCGAGTTCGACGAAGAAGTCGCGCACATCGTCATTCATCAGATAGGGGGCGTCGAGTCCGCGCGAGAGCACCCAGTTGCGCTTGTTCTCGAAGAGCCAGCTCAGTACCGCACGGGCATCGCTGGCGTCGTGACACCAGCCGTACTCGACCGCGCCATCCTCCGAAAGCCGCCGTGCGAGACGCCGCAAGGGGCGGCGTAGCGAGTCGGGCCTCGTGGTGATGAAAGCATCGAAGCTCGGGAAGCGCGACAGCTGCATGGAGTAACCGGACAGCAGACGCCAGCGCTCCGGAAGGGCCCGCAGAATCCACGACTGGGACGCGCGCGAGAGCGCCGCGTGGAGTGGGCTGTTGCACTCGACGAACCGTATTTCCAGCACGTCGGCGTCGACGCTGCGCAGCGCATCCACGGCGGCGTCATAGAAGCGCCTATCGTCGCGATTGGCCACGAGCGGGCCGCCGTATTCCTCATTGCTCCCGCAGCCTAGCGCACGTGCAACCCGGCATGCGCCTTCGCGCGCGATGCACAGCGGCCACAGCGCGACGAGCGTGCCTCCTTCGTAAACCAGCGCGATAACGACTGTCGCACCCCTGGCCGATGCTCTGGCCGCCGCGATTTCGCAATAGGTGAACTCGAGCGACGCAGGGCCCGCCGCGCAGAGCGCTTCCCAGGAGGGGCGCAGTTCCTGCAAGTCGGTGAGCGACCTGCATACCCGGATTTCATGACGAATACTTGCCGTGTTCTCCCGGGCGGCAATTTCGGGAAGGAAGACGGTCTCGGTCGGTGAGTTTCGCATTGTGTTTTCCCGGTAGTCCGATTCGGCGAGGTATCGAATTCGTACGTATTTCCCTTATCAATGTGTACTCCGAAAGAGAGGCGTATATCTATCGGAGGCATACCCATATCATCTATCCAAAAAAAGCCGTGCAGCGCACAAAAGTAATTCCGGTGCTTGAAATTGGCGGCGAACGACTAGTGAGTGGTAGATGGGTGGTAAGAGGAATATGGGCTTGCGGTAAAACGCACCGCACAATTGCCCGAGTGCGTTTACTTTCAGTACGTGTTGCCACTCGATAGATCTTTTGAATGATCCATTACGGGAAATCTGACATGGAGCTGTGGTGCAAGTGAGGAATCTACATGCTGCGATGCGAGCGGACACAATTGCCGGTCTTCTTCAGAAAATGGCGGACCCGAGCATGCCAAGAATCGCGACTACGTACGTGATTGCGGTGAGGGTTGCCGCGAGGCGCAGCGGGCGGCCGACTGTCGGATTGCTGGTGGCCGTGACGATGCTTATTCCGATACCGAGCAAGGCGAGCACGAAGAGTCGCGACAAAAGACTCCAGCCATCCAGTCCGACCTTGGAGATGGACCAGAAGAGGGCGGCGGCGAACACGCCGAAATACCACGCTAGCCCCGCTGCGCGGTTCCACAGCATGAGAATGCCAGCGCCGATCAGCGCAATGCCCGCAACGAAGTAATAAGGCGCGTGGCCCATCCAGGGAATCCATCCACCCAGCACCGCGAAAGCCGCGCCGACGAGGATGATCCATTCTGCAGTCTCGGCAGGAGACGACCAGCGGCGGTAGGACATGAAAGTTCCCCTGATGCGGACAAACGGGGCTTAGGATCGATCGATCTCATCGATGAAAAAACATGCGAATGCACGTTGATCGTAAGTAGCCGATGTCTCAAGGTCAAGGGTAATGACCCATGAAGTCATGAGTAGCTCGGAACGTGCTCCTGATTGATATTTCTGCCACGAGAGAATTGCCGGTCTACTAAATAGGCGAGAGTCGACATTACCGAATCAGATGATTTATCCGGAAAGACTTGCGACGCAAGTGGCATCACGGGAAGGAATGCGTCAAGGTTACTTGCGGGACCAAGGAGAAAGCGTGGGCACGCGCGATGCGCGCTCGATGAATTGCGCGCGAATTTCGGAGCCCTTAGCTTGCCGCAGGCGCACGCGATCGAGCGGTACGCAATCGAGTGCGAGTACGCGCCCGGTTACCTGACGCTCGCCCGAACGCCACGCAAGGCGCGCCACTCGATGCGTGGGTTCGCCACATGGCGGACTTTTATCGATATCCGCTGCAGTGGCGATCTGATGCTCGCGTTGCGAGGTATCTCAGAAGACGGTGTGGACGAGCGGGGCGATTTCTTTCTGCGCGATTCCCGCCGCGATGCAGAACGCGACGACGACCAGCGGCGGCATTCGCCAACGCGTCAACGAGACGAAGCCGATGACGGCGATGGCGAAGTCGGCCGAAGACTGGACCGCGCTCGTCGACACGGGCGAGTACAGCGCCGCGGCCAGCAGCCCGACCACGGCTGCATTGATGCCCGCAAGCGCCGAAGCCATGGCCGGGCGCGCGCGTAGTGCCTGCCACCACGGCAATGCGGCGATGACGAGCAGAAGCCCCGGCAGAAAGATGCCCGCGGTGGCGAGCAGCGCGCCGCTCCAGTGCCGGGGCGGTTCGGTCATCACCCAGCCAAGAAAGGCCGCGAACGTGAAGAGCGGCCCGGGCACCGCCTGCGCCGCGCCGTATCCGGCAAGAAAATCACCGGGCGCGACCCAGCCGGTGGCGACCGTTTCCCGCTGCAGCAAGGGCAGCACCACGTGTCCGCCACCGAACACCAGCGCGCCGGACCGGTAGAACGCCTCGAATACGCGCACGCCCTGCGCTGCGACGCTCGCACCGGAGACTGGAAGCCCGGCCAGCAGCACGCAGAATGCGATCAGCGCCGCGACGCCGGCCGCGCGGGACACGGGGAATTGCGCGGCGTAGGGCATCGCTGCGGGCGCGGTCTCGCTGGTGTTCGCGCGGCACAGCGCGAGACCGAGCAGCGCCCCGGCGGCGATCACGATGAGCTGGGCGAAAGCCGTCGTCAAAACGCTCAGGAGCGCGAGCGCGGCAAGCGCGATCGCCGCGCGCCGACGGTCGGGGCACAGACGGCGCGCCATGTCCCACACCGCTTGAGCGACCACGGCCACGGCCACGAGCTTGAGCCCGTGAATGACGCCCGCGCCGGCCGGTCCCGCGAGGTTCGGGGCAATGACCGCAAAGGCCAGCATCAGGAGCACGGATGGCAACGTGAAGCCGCACCAAGCCGCCAGTCCTCCGGCCCAGCCCGCACGCAGCCAGCCGATCGAGAAGCCCGTCTGGCTGCTGGCGGGCCCGGGCAGAAATTGACAAAGGCCGACCAGATCGGTGAAGGCCTTGTCGTCCAGCCAGCGGCGGCGCTCGACGAATTCGCGGCGAAAGTAGCCGATGTGCGCGATCGGGCCACCGAAGCTCGTCATGCCGAGCTTGAGGAACACGACGAGTACTTCGACGACGCGGCCAACGCGAGACGCGTGGACTGACGACATTTCAGAATTCATGGGTGAGCAGGTGGGGGAAGGGCTGCGGTTTCGGGAACGTCGCGATAGTAGCGCGAGAGGCGCCGCCGGGCCACCGTGGCGACTGCGGCAGCCGATGGCGCGGGGTCCTGGCAATGAGCGAGCAGCGCCGCGCTGCCTTCGCGCGAAAGGCGAAGGCCCAAATGGCGTTTACTGACGAAAAACGCGGGGACGCTTCGCTCGCGTCGCGGCCCGAGTGCCGCGACGGGCAACGATCAGTGATGCCAGAACAGAGGCCCCTGGTGAGAATGTGTGTCGCCTGCCTGCGCGTACTGGCTCTCCCTTGGCCAGTACCGGCCATGGCGCTTGCCCCCGCCCGATTCGTGCCCGGCGTCCGCGAGCATGAGCAGGCGTCTCGCTTCTCGGCTCGAGGTGTCCACGTTCACCGCGTGCCCCGCGTCCTGCCTCACGCAGGCCCACTGCCGCAGGTGCTCGCATTGCCGTGCGAGGCCGATCAGCATGTCGCGCTCCTGCTCGCGCGCGACGAGGTCGGCCTCGATTTGTTGCGCGTCGGTGTTGCCGGGCTCCGCGGCCAGCGCGCTCGTGATCGCCCTTCGAGCGGGCCACAGGTTATTCCTGTCGAGACTGGCGCGCGCACTGGCCAGGTTTCGGGCGGCGTCGGAATGGGCGTTCGCATAGCTCGGCGCGGCGGGCGCGAGTTTGAAGGCAGGCGCCTTCTGTAGCGCGACGCCCGGCTGCGCCATGTTCGCGCGGGTCGTGCCGGCTCGCGGGAGCGCGGCCATGACGTGCGCGCCGCGCGAGCGGGCCGCCGGCAACGCGAGTTTGTCCTTCGCGCCGGTCACGGAGCCCTCGACCACCTGGGCGCCGAGCTTCGGTTCCCAATCGCTGCGAAGGACCGCATAGGCGGTGAGCGCGATCGCGAGCGCGCCGAGACCCACCCATGCGTAAAGTGGCCGGCGCGGGCGGCGCGTGATGGTTTCCTCGTCGATCGAAGGGTAGTCGCCGTCGTAGACACGTTTGCCCCCGGCATTGCCCGGCGGGCCGCCTGGGTTCGTGAGCACGTTGTCGGCGACGCCGCCCGCGCGTTCGTCGGGCGCGCCGTCGCCCGTAGCGGCAAGGCGTGATGCAGCCGCCAATTGATTCGCGCCGCATTGGGGACAGAGGATAAGCGGCGCGTTGAGCCTCATCCCGCAGTAGGGGCACTCCCACGGGCCAGATTGCTCGTGACCGGGTTCGTCGAACATGGGAAAGCTAGCTTTGGCTTCGATTGACGAAGAGCAGCAAAATGGGTGCCGCAGTTCGCGCACCAAATCGAATATGGGCCACTTCGTCCCATAGATCAATCGGCCGATTCCGCCAACACCTGGCGGAATTGGACAGGGCGTGCGCCTTCCTCGCGCGCGAAGAAATTCGCGATATTCCGCGCACGTTTATTTATGCAGCCTGGGAGAGAAGGGCACTAGCCGGCGGGGCCGCCCTGGACCCGCCGGTAAATCAATTGCTCATCAACTGCCTGCAATGGTGTGGACGGGCTTGAAGTCGCCGTGCTGAACCTTGTAGATCGTCACCGGTGCGTCCTTGAGGTCGCCGGTCGAATCGTAGGAAATTGTCGCAGCGGATACGCCCTTGATCGACAGCTTGTCGAGATACGCGCCGTAGACCTTCGGATCGGTTGAGTTCGCGTTCTTCATGGCGGTGAGAAGCGCCATCGTGCCATCGTACGAGTACGGTGAATACGTGATGGGTTCCTCGCCAAAGCGCGCCTTGTAGCGCGTTGCATAGCTGGCGAAGCCGGGCATCTTGTCCTTCGGCAAACCGCCCATGTAGACGATCGCACCTTCCGCTGCGCTGCCGCCGATCTTGAGGAAGGTAGGCGAGCGCGACATTTCCCCGGTCACGAACGCCGCCTTGATGCCGAGCTGGCGCATCTTGCGAATCATCGGCGACGATTGCGCGTCGCCGCCGCCGTAGAACACCGCGTCCGGACCGAGGCCCTTGATATTCGTGAGGATTGCAGAGAAGTCGAGCGCCTTGTCGTTCGTGTAGTCACGCTTGATCACCGTGCCGCCGGCCGCCTCGACCGCCTTCGCGAATTCGTCTGCGATGCCCTGACCGTACGCCGTGCGGTCGTCGATGATCGCAATGCGCTTGAAGTGCAGCGACTTGACGACATAGGCGCCCACGATGCGGCCGGCCTGTGCGTCGCTCGTCAACAGACGATACGTCGTCTTGTAGCCGCGAGCCGTGTAGACCGGGGACGTTGCCATCGAAATCTGCGGCAGTCCGGCGCGATTGTACAGATCCGAGGCGGGAATGCTGGTGCCCGAGTTGAAGTGGCCGATGATTCCGCGTACGCCGTTGTCGATCAGGCGCTGCGCAACCACGGTACCCGTGTGCGGGTCGGCCTGGTCGTCCTGCGAATCGAGTTCGAACGATACCGGCTTGCCGCCGATCGTGGGGCGCGTGGCGTTGAAATCGTTGATGGCCAGCAGCACGCCTTTTTGCATGTCCGTGCCATAGTTCGACTGCGCGCCCGTGAGCGGCGCTGCAAAACCAATCTTGACGACATCGGCGGCGTGGGCGGCGGCGCATGAGCATGCCCCGGCGACTACGAGCGCGGAGCGCATTACCTTCAGTTTCACTTTTCACTTCCCCTCAGGTGCATGTTGGGCGATGCCGGACGCTCGGTGCTTCGGTGCCGGCGAGTGGTTTTCGCGTCGTCGCGCAACGTGGCGGGATCGGCCAATGCAGTCTAGGTAGCGAAAATGTGCGCGTCTTGGTCGTTTGGGGTGCGCGTCATGACGATTTCTGCACAGCATGCGGAAAGTGTAGAGGACTACCAGGGTGCGCACCGGTAGCGGCGGCGGGCAGAAGTCGTTATTTGAATTCGTTGTCGGCGGGCAAGCCCCGGCCGACGTTCTCCGGCGTCTCGTTGAAAACGAGGCGGACAGTCGACCCCGGGCCATCCCGGCTCTCGATCTGAAATTGCGCGCCAATCATTCGCGCGCGCTCGCGCATGCCTTGCAGACCATACGAATTGCCACGGACCGCTTTCGTGACGTCGAAGCCGCATCCGTCATCATGAACTTCGAGCTCGAAATGGTTGTGAACGCAACGGAGGACTACCTCCGCGTGCGAGGCATGAGCGTGCCGGCTAACGTTGGTGAGCGCCTCCTGGGCGATGCGGAAAACAGCTGTCGCGCGATCGTCGCTCAACGCGGGCTCGCGGCCTTCGAGCCGGAAACTGCAAGCTGTCGCGTTATGGCGCGTGAAGTCCTGGACGAGCCATTCGAGCGCGGAAAGCAGTCCGAAGTTCAGGGCGGCCGGGCGCAGGTGACTCGCGACGTTACGGACGATGTCGATGGTGCGTTCGGCCAGATGGCCGATGTCCGCCACCTTCTGCTTCCAGTCGGCGCCCTGGCTCAGAGCGAGCTTCAGCAAGGACACGTTGATCTTGATTGCGGTTAGCAACTGGCCCAGTTCGTCGTGGATCGTCATGGCGATCTGCCGCCGCTCCTCTTCGCGGATCGACTCCTGATGGGATGAGAGCTGCCGCAACTGTTCGCGCGAATGGCGAAGAAGCTGCTCGGTCCGCGTGCGTTCGCGCACTTCCTCCGCGAGTTGATCGCGATGACGTGTGAGCACTTCCATCGCCTGCTTGCGGTCGGTAATGTCGGTCAGTTGCCCTTCGAGGTATTGTGGGTCTGCGCCGTCGTAGCGTATCCCGCGGGCATTGAGTTGGCACCAGACCGCGCTGCCGTCGGCGCGAGTCAGCTGGATTTCCAGTCCCGCGATCTTTCCCGTGAGTGGGAGCATCGAGAACAGGTGAGCAGTCGTCGCGGCGGAGAAAGGCGGGCGTAGAACACGAACGGCGGGCACCTCATGCGCAAGCGCCGCCTTCATGCTCTCGATGTCGCGATAGCCGAGCAGTTGGACCATCGCGGGATTCGCTTCGCAGAGCTTGCCGTTTCGATCGAGCACGAAGAATCCTTCCAGCGAGTGCTCGATGATGCTGCGGTACTTGCGCTCGCTCTCCCTGAGCGACGCCGTGGACTCGCGTAGCCGGTCGGCCATGACGTTGACGCGCGAGGCGAGCCGGCCGAGTTCGACGCTGGATTCGATCGCGCATCGGCTGTCGAGATCGCCGGAGGCGATGCGATCGACCATGTCCTCGAGCCGTCGAATGGGTTCTCGTACCAGGTGCTTTGTAAGCAGGAACGTCGTGAGGTAGAGCACCGCGAGCACGAGCGCCAGGGTCGCGAGCACGGCGGCACGCGCGGTCTGGAACCCTCGTTCGGCCAGCGCTTTCGTCAATACCACGCTGACCTCGCCGATCTTTTCTGCAGGAACGTCGCCGGGCGGCGCGAATTCAATGGGGCGCACGCGCACGACCTGCCGGTCCGGGGCAGGCATCGGCGCGTTGCGCGCATCCGCGAGCACGCCATAATTCGTCGCGGTGACGGTGAGGCGAACCACCTCCGGGTTCGGTTGCAGGGCGTTCAGCTGGCGCGCGATCGCGTCGCGATCGACGTTCCATAGCGGTTGTGCGAGCGATTGACCCAGGAGGTCGGCAATGCGGTTCGCGCGTTCATCGAGTTCGGCGATCCGGCTTTCGCGCGCATGCTCGAGCAGGACGAAGGCTGACGTCCCCGCGACCAGCGTACACAGCACCAGCAGCGAAAGTATGAGTTGCGCATGCAGGCTGCGCGGGAAGCGTTGCCGTGGACGTGATGGCCACCGTGCCAGCCCCATCACGCGGCCTTCGAAGCAGAATTGAGCAGGGCATCGAGATCGAAGGTGTACGCGCCTGCGCGGTGGCTCAGAACACGCGAAAAGCCGCTGAAGTCGAGGGAAGCGCGGTCTTGAAAGGTCATTTCGTAGTAACGCTCGGCGTTGGCGCCATGGAGGACCTTCAGGTAGTCGAGCCGCTGACGCGGTCCGCCCACTTGCGCGAAATCCGCGCCGTGATGGTAGTCGTGGATCAGCACCATGGCGCATGCGCCGATGAACTGATCGCCCGCCACGATTGCGGCCAGCTCGCCGCGAATCACCGACGCAACAGCTTCGGACAGCGCGCCGACGCCCCCAACGGTGGTGGAGAGATGCCGCTCCCGTACCGCGCTCAACGCGCCAAGCGTCATCGAATCGTTGGCACCCCAGATGATGTTGGCATCCGGATAGCGTGACAGGAGCACACGTGCCTTGTCACGGCCGTCGGCAAAACTCCAGTCGCCGTAGACGAGCTGGTCGATATGGTCCTCCGGCCGGCGCGCGAGCGCGGCCTGTGCCCCGGCGGCGCGCTCCGCCGAAACCGGTGTGGCAGGGTCGCCGGTAATGCCGATCACGCTGGCCGGCGTGCTGCCGTTCACTCGCATCAGGTAATCCATGAGCCGGAAAGTCCCGCGCTCTGCGTTGGCGGTGATGGTGCCGATCCAGTTCGCGATCCGGCCGCGTTCGTTGCCCGTTCGCGCCCGCTGGGCTTCGGTCAGATCGTTGTGGATCAGCAGGATTCTGGCCGGGGAGCGCGCCAGCGTCTGCAGCATCTGGGGCGCCGCCAGTTTTTCGTTGACGATGACCACGTAGTCCGGTGCCTCTGACCGGGCCGCGACGGATTCGGCCTGGCGGAGCATCAGGAGATGATCGCGTTCGGCATACAGCACTTCGAGTTCCATGCCGAAACGCTTCGCCGTCGCCGCCATGAAGCGCGAGACGAGTTGCCAGTGCCGGCCGGTATCGTGCTCCACGCTTTCCCCCGGATTCAGGAACACGACTCGCGCCGGCGCGCGGCCGACCGGTAACGCAAGACTCGCCCGGGTCGTCGCAAGACTCGCGCCGATGCCAATGCATCGCGCGATCATCTGTCTTCTGTTCATACGAAATCAGCGTAAGCCACGCGGGGCGCTCTTTGGAACCGAAGGGTCAGTCGACAAGGCGACGGTGCAATGAGTATGGACGGGGCAATGTGTCGGGGCCGGTGCGAAGCCCCATACCTGTCCGTGCCTTAATGATTCGGCAGCATAGCGCGACGGAATCGTGCCGACAATCCGATGAACTGCGGGCTGAACCCAGCGCTGCAATTCAAGGGCGCAATCCACGGCGCGGCGGCCGATGTTCAGGATTTCCTGACGCGCGATTCAGGATTGCCCTTTCTCGTTTGCAGTCGAAGACGACTGCCAGCGGTCATTGGGCAGGTTCATGATGAAGCGGGTGTCAATCCGAAGCTGCAGAGGCAACGTGCAATGATTTCCGGGGTGGTGGGCCGCAACACGTGCGTTCAGGACGTCAACACGATCTGCATGCGCCTGTTCGACACATGGTGCGAGTCGCGCAATCTCACACCGCTGGCTTACCTGATGCACTGCTGGCCGCTATCGGACTGCCGCCCGCACACGATACGGCGTTTGCAGGAAACGATGAAGGATCTGCGCCGCAACCACGCGGACAAGCTCGATCCGTACGCGTTGTCGGTGCTCGGCGAACTCGCCAGCCATCTCGACGAATTGATCGACCGTGCGCAAACCACCGCGAGTCATTCGTTCGCTGATTCGCTGCCACGCTGGAGCGTGGGAGGGGAAGGCTAACGGGGCGAGCAAGTCCGCTGATAAACGTTGCCGAAGGGCCATGGCTTCGGCAGCAAGCAAAAACAATGGAACCAGGGCCGGAGCGACTGTGGACATGACGACTACCAGCGGGGCTTGTACGTGGTGCAGCGCGCGCAAAGGCATCCAGCGTGAGGGGTGGATGGGGGAGCGCGCGAAACGGAACGTTCCTGGGGGCGCGTCGCCATGAGCGCCCAGCCTGGGTTGCGCATCGCCACGGCGATGCCCGGCACGATCCTGGTGGCGGCCGGCACGCCGAACGAGACCAGCCTGATCGCGGATCACTTCGTATGGGAGGGGTTCCGGACGCTCGCCGCGAGCGACGGCCTCGATGTGCTGGAACGCGCGCGCCTTTCGCAGCCGGACTTGATTCTGCTCGATGGCGAGGCCGCCCGTGTGGACGGCCTCGCCACCTGTCTGCGCCTCAGACTGGACGAGCGCACACGCGATATTCCGGTCTTGCTCATGATGCCGGCGTGCAGCCATCGCGACCTCTCCGATGCGTTCAGGGCCGGCGCAGCCGACCACGTGTCGAAGCCTGTACGCGTCGAGGAACTGATGGCCAGGGTGCGCGCGCACGTCGCGTTGCGCACCGCTCAGCAGCGGATCGCCACGCAGCAGCGCGAACTGTTCGAAGCCGCCGGGAATCAGCGTCGAATGCAGGCGGCTTTCGCGCATGTGCGCGAGGAGCTCACGCAGCGCGTCGCGCGATGTGCCTCCGAACTCGCCCGCGTGAAGGTGGAACTGGCCGCCCAGGTCGCCGCGCGGCGCGATCTCGAAGGCCGCCTGAGCGCGTGCGAAACGAGGTTTCGCGCGATTGTCGAATCAGGTCCGGTTGCGATGGGCATTACGTCGATGCCGGACGGCAAACTTCTCTATGCCAACGCGCGGTTTCGCGAACTGTTTCGTCTCGAGGAGGCGGCGTGCGCTAACGTCGAGATTGCCGATTTTTACGTCGATCCGGCCGAGCGCGAGCGGCTGGTGCGCTGTCTTGCCGCTCAAGGCAGCTTCGACGATGCGGAGGTCGAACTGTGCCGGCCCGACGGGACGCAGTTCTGGGCCATGGCGACGGCGAGGGTGTCGACGTATGAGAGCGCGCCCGCCATTTACGTTGGGCTGCACGACATATCGGGGCGCAAGCGCGTCGAGGAAGAACTCGTTCGCTCGCGCGAGCAGCAGCGCGAACTGTCGGCCTATCTGGAAGGAATTCGCGAAGACGAGCGCAAGCGAAGCGCGCTGGAGATACAGGACGAACTGGGCCAGTTGCTCACCGTGCTGAAGATGGATGTCTCGCTGCTGAGGATGCGGCTCACCGACGATCCCGAGGCGATCGGGCGGGCAGACGACATGCGTGAACTGGTCGAAGGCACGATCTGGATGGTCCGCAACGTCGCCAGCCACCTGCGGCCCGCCGCGCTCAACTTTGGCCTCGTTTCGGCGCTCGAGTGGCTGACCGGTCAATGGAGCCGGCGCCACGCCATCCCGTGCGAGTTGCACATCGAAGCCCGCGAGCCCGCCTTGACGGACGCGCAGACGACGGCCCTCTTTCGTATCGTCGAGGCCGCGTTGACGAACGTCGCGCGCCACGCGGCGGCTACGCGCGTGCGCGTCATGCTCACCGCGGGGCCGGGCTCGCTCGATCTGCTCGTTCGCGATGACGGCCGCGGATTCGACGTGGCAGCGGCGCATGGAAAATACGCGTACGGCCTGCTTGGCATGGCCGAGCGCGCAAGGTTGATTGGTGGTACGTTGATCATCGAAAGCCGGGCCGGCAAGGAAGCCGCAACGGGCACCCTGATTTCGATCCATGTTCCGCTAGAAGGCAGTTCCAGCCCATGATCAGAATACTCATCGCCGATGACCATGCCATCGTGCGTGGCGGACTCAAGCAGATCCTCGCGACGACGGCCGACATCGCCGTGACGGCGGAAGCGGGGCAGGGTTCGGAGGTGATCGAAAAGCTGAGAAGCTGCGACTTCGATCTCTTGCTGCTGGACATGACGATGCCGGGCATCAGCGGCGTCGATCTCATCCGCCGCGTGCGCGCCGAGCAGCCTGCGTTGCCGGTGCTCGTGCTCAGCATCCACAACGAGGCGCAGGTCGCGTCCCGCGCGCTGCGCGCCGGCGCCACGGGGTATGTGACGAAGGACAGCGACCCGGACGTGCTCCTCGCCGCGATCCGCAAACTCGCGGACGGTGGCCGCTTTATCGACCCCAAACTTGTGGACGCGATGGTGTTCGAGAAGCATTCGGGCGATGTGCCGCCGCACGAGGTCCTCTCGGACCGCGAGTTCCAGGTGCTGCAGATGCTGGCGGCGGGCAGGAGCATCAACGACATCGCCGATACGTGCGCGCTCAGCGCCAAGACGATCAGCACGCACAAGATGCGGTTGATGCAAAAGCTCGGGCTCACCAACAACGCCGAGGTGATCCGCTACGCGATTCGCCATGGTCTGATCAGCGAATAGACGCGAGCCACGCGCGGCCGGAAGGAAATCCTGACAAACGAACCAGCCATTCCCGAAGGATCTATCTACCCGTCCCGATGGCGGCCGGTTTTACGGCTGCCTACGATGCTTTCGGGCGGAGTGTGGGGGAAAGGCGATGGCAGTGCGGCAGTCGTTGGGGGCAGCGGTCGTGAAGTGGCTGTGCCCCACCAGCAGGCAGACGGCGCGGGTGGTGACGGTGCATCGTTCTCCATCGGGACGGATCGTCAGCGTGTACGTCGAGGCGCAGACGGCGGACGGGCCGCGTGCGCTCTTTTTCTTCCGCCATGCCGATCGCGGCTGGCAGGTGTTTCCGCCCGAGACCATGCGTCCTTCGATGGGGTTGGGGCGCGTAGCGGCCTGAACTGAGCGGCAGGCATTGCGTCATGCCTGCCCGATGGAGAAATGGCGGACACGTCGCGTTCACGGGTGCGGCGGCCGCGTGGGAGATTGCGCATGGACGATATTGCGCCGGAGGATGGCTTGTCCCAGTACGAGACGAATCTGCGTCAATGGATGAGCCGGTGGTACGACCACGCCGTGGCCGAGGGACTCGTGCGTCCGCCGTTCTTGCTCGACGACGCCAAGGCCGAGCGGCTCGAAGGCTATTTCGCCGCAGGATTGACACCCTCGGAAGGCGCGCAGGCTTTTTTCGGCCGCGCGCATTGATGCTTGCCTCGGCGCCCAAACGTCGGTCGCAGACCGGCACTTCCAGGCACGCCTAGAATACCAATCCGAAGAGCCGTTTGATCAGATCTTCCAGCGACATCATCGTCAGTGCCAGCGGCAGGATCGGTATGAGCACCGCGGCCGCGAGGCGAATGACCGCATCCCTGGTAATCGGTGCGATGCGCATGGTTCGCACCACGTCGAAACTGTTGGCCAGATCGGCAAGCGACTGAATATCGCCGCTCCCCACCAACGGCTCGCCGTCAGGCGAGCCGCCCCGCAGCCACTTGGTGTCGAATTCCCGCACGTATCGTTCGGCCAGCATGCCATATTCGCTCAGGCCGGTCCGCTTCGCCTGGGCCAACTGCGGCGCGAAAACCAGTAACGGACCAAAGACGAGGCACAGCAGGAAGACAACCATTGCCCCCGTCTCGGCCTTGAACTCCGTGAGTGCCGCACCTGCGAAGAAAATCCGGTTGGCGAACTGGGCGGCGAGCATGGCGCCGTGCGCGGCGAGGAGTGTCATGAACGCATAGACAGTATTGGAAAGGAATCCGAGACCGCCGACGCGATCGGGATGCGTGGGAAGGAGGCTCAGTTCGATGCGCGACACCTGCCAGAGCAGCCTCGTCCAGATGAAGAGCCGGAAGTACCAACGGATCAACAGGAACTGGAATATTGGCACACTGATAAAGGCGTACCACAATCCCGCGTGCGAAAGAGTCAAGCCGCCGGAGGACGGTATCGCATACCAGGTCGACGTCGTTTGCAGTGCCATGTATTGGCGCCAGACAACGAGAACGCCCACGCCGTACACGAGAGCGATCATGATCAGCTCAGCGGCTACCGAATTGCGCAAGCGGAATGCCGATCGGACGGCTTCGTCGAACCGCGTCACGGACGCTTCCGGGATGATCTTCCGGTCGAGAAATGCCCGCGCGATCGGACGCAGGCGCCGATGCACGACCAGTTCGGCGATGATGAGCAGGGGCACCGCCACGAGGAAGCGGATGTGAACTTCCAGGTCCATCAGGAATGGCACGGTCACCTGGCTGCCCAGCAAGTGTCCGTCGAGAGCAGCGAGCGCGAGGAGGGGCAGCCACGCCACGAGCGAGATGACGATCACCCGCTGGCGTACCAGATCGAGCGCATCGTCGGCCATGTGCGTGCGGCGCAGAAGCTGGAAGAGCGGGCCGCCTAGCACCAGTGAGAAGTTTTGTGTGTCCTGCAGAATTTCTTCGGCAGTCGGGGCCGGGCGAATCCTGTGCTCCGGTCCGAAATGTAGGTAGCGGTTCATGATTTGGCGTGCCTCCCCCTCTTGATCGATTCCGTGGCCACGGCGGCGCAGGGGACCGCATTCGATGCGGATTGCGCGAGTCGTTCACGCATGCCGTTTGACGCACGACTGCCGGGCCAGTGGGCAGCCTCGGCCCAGGTCTCATCGTAAGAGGGGGGAGATCGCACCTTTTGATCCATGTCATGGTTGCGCGATCCTGGCTCATGCGTGCTGGACGCACTCCAGTTCATTGCTCAACACGGCAAACGAAAACGCAAATGATATGAAAATACAACGCGTTCGAGTTTCTATTGGCTCTCATGGCTCTCGAACGCGGCTGTGCGCGCCCAGGGACCTCGAAAAAGCGGCGCCGTGGCGACCCAGTGCTGGCTGATGCCGTGCACGAGTCGCCTCGACCTGCTCGGTCTCCTGGCACAGGGCATGAGCAGTCCCTGGGCGAGCGGCCTGTAGCGATACTATTCAGCGCAGTCAGAGTGGGAGCATCCCGGTTGCGCCCTCGTTCCTGCTTTCTGATTCGGACTCCTTGACTGTCTGGAACCGGAAGGCACCGAACAGATCGCCGATCGCAGGCGCATTCGTGGGCACGTATGGACTGGAGGGAAGTGACTGCCCCAAGGCTCGCGAGGCGTGCTACCTGACGCGATGGCCTCGGCTAACGCATGCTCAAGCCGTGGTCATCGGGTCGTGTGGCTTTTCACGACGTCATCCGCTGGATTTCCCGCCTTGCGCGAACGCCCGAATGCGCTCGGCCAGTGCGGGTATTCCGGCATTACGGGCCACGTAGTGGGAAAGCTGGCGGGTCGCCAGATCCACGGTCACCTGATCGTCGGGCGCCTTGGTATAGGGGCCGTCGACTGCGGCGTGATATTCGATCCGCAACTGGGTTGCGTCCGCCACGATGCGCAAATAGCCGTAATTCCGGTCGTCGTAGTTTTCGATGACAACGGCATCGGTGTTCTCCGTTGCGGCCTGGAGCAGTTGCGGCGCGCGAAGCGGCGGTTGCCCGTTGGTGGTCAGTCGCTGCACACCGTGCCCGCCGTTGCCGCACACGATGTATGGGATGTGGGTGCCGTCCGGCCGTGTGCGCGTAAAGCGCTGGTAGTTGTGCGCGTGACCCGCAAGATCGGCGTGAGGCCATACGCCGACCTCGTTGCAGATTGCATCGATCTGCCGCTGCATTTCGATACTCCAGCCATGACGTCCGCGCGCAACATACGGCGGGTGATGATGCGCGAACAGCAATGCCCCCTTGTAGCCTTCCTTCTTCACCCGCATCAGCGCGGCCTTGAGAAATTTCAGCTGACTGTTGCCGATGTCCCTATCGGCAATCACGCCAGGATCTTCTAGCGTATTGCTGTACAACGCGATGATGCGCACGAACGGAGCTTCGAATGTGAAGAAAACGCCCGGCTGAATCTGCGCAGTACGTGAAAGATGGCCCGCGTCGGGCGAGACCTCAAAGCAGTCTGAACAGAAGTTGCGCAGGAAAGCTTGCAGACTCTTTTCATGCTGTAGAGGCGAGATCATTCCATCATGATTGCCGGCTACTGCGAGGATCGGCGCATGATAGTCGCGATAAGGTTCGTAAAACTGATCGTAGTAGTACTGCGCTTCGCCGAAACTGTAGACGATGTCGCCGAGCAGAAAGTTGAATTGCGGGACTTCGGCAGGATCGGTTTCGTCGAAGTCGCTGACCATCTTTTCTGAGACTTCATTCTGCGTTTGCGGGCCTCTCGTATTGCCGCAATCGCCCGTGGAGTGAAATACGATTTGTCCATTCGCATTGATCTTGTCGAGAACGTTCCGATCGTTGTTGATCACGTCCGCGAGTGTCAGACGGGGCTCGACACCCCCGCGCGGCGCGGGAAACGGAAGCGCCTTGAGTTTGTGCTCCCGGTTGAGTTCATCGATCATCCGGTAAGCGGCCGCATCGGATGCGTGTCTGACGACGAAGGTTTGCGGATCGGGCGTGGGCTGCGGCTGCGAGAATACTGGGGCAGAGAGAACGCGTTTGTTCGCGTTGCTGGCTGACGTTCGAACTGATTGCTTCTTTGCCATGTTCTGTTTCCTCCATCGCGGTTAACAATCCGGGACAGCGTTTCAACATCGATATGGCCTGCTGAATGCGTCATGCATGGTTCCTTGCCGAATGCTTCCCGTGAGACGATGGCTCGCCGTGTAGGTTCAGTCGTCCATGGCTTCGCGCAGACCCAGCGGCCTGCGAAACGACAAGCAAAAAATCCGGGGCGACATTACACCGCACTCTCGGTTCTATCCCTCCATCGTCCACGCCCCGTGTCGGTTTCCCGGGCGTCTGGCTGGATTTTCGGCCGCTGCGGCGAGGGGGCCATCGATGTCGCAGCGGCATTTCTCTCGCAATCGATATAAGATGCATTCGAAATGAATATATTGGCGTGAGCGACCATGAACGTCTTTCGAATCGAAGAACCCAGCCGGCCGGCTCGCGGCGGTTTCGCGCTGTGGGCGCTCGGCTTCCGGCCGTTCTATCTCGGCGGAGCGCTCTTTGGTGCCGCAGCGCTGCTGGCCTGGATGGCAGCGTGGTCCGGCCACCCGTTGCCGGGTATTCGTTCGTATCTGCCGGGCATGTTCTGGCACGCGCACGAGATGATCTTCGGCTTTGGCGCCGCGATCGTCGCCGGTTTTTTGCTGACAGCCGTGCGCGCCTGGACCTCGGTGACGCCCGCGCAGGGCAAGTCCCTTGCCGCGTTGTGGCTGCTGTGGCTCGCGGGGCGCGTCGCGGTTGCCTACGCACCGCCCGCCATCGCCGCCGTGGTGGACAGCCTCTTTCTGCCGGCGTGTGCGCTCGTGCTGCTGCGCGTGCTGGTTCACGCGAAGAACAGCCACAACATTTTCCTGCCGGTTGCGCTCGGCATGCTGGCCGCGCTGAACGTGGCGTTCCAGGTTTCGATGCTGGCCCTGCGCGCGGACTGGGCGCTGCATAGTGCCTGGCTCGCCGTGGGCATGCTGGTGCTCTTCATCACGATTATCGGCGGACGCATCATTCCATCGTTCACGGCCAACGCCGTGCCCGGTCATACTGCGCGGCGCTGGAAAGCGGTCGAGCGCCTGGTGATGCCGCTCAGCCTCTTCGCGTTCGTGTTCGATGCCGCGTTCGGATCCGGCGTCCTCGTCGCGGTCGTTGCGGGCGCAGCGGCGTGCGTGCAAGGCGCGCGCATTTGGGGCTGGCGTTCGTGGCGTGTCGGCAACCGGCCGATCGTTGCCATCCTGCACGTCGCCTACGCATGGATACTCGTGGGGTTCGCGCTGCTGGCGCTCTCCGCGCTGGGCTTCGTTGCGCACACAATCGCTATTCACGCCTTCACGGTGGGGGCGATCGGTTGCGCGATCATGGCGATGATCACGCGCACGGCGCGCGGACACACAGGCCGCAAACTGGTGGCAGGCTATGTCGACGTCGCATGCTATGCGCTGCTCGTACTCGCCGCGCTGATTCGCGTGCTCGGGCCGTGGGTCGCGCCGCAATGGCTCGCGTTCTGGATCGAAGCCTCGGCAGCCTGCTGGGTCGTTGCATTTGCGGCGTATTGCTGCCGCTACGCCAGTTGGCTCATCGCAGCGCGCGTGGATGGAAAGGAGGGCTGACTTTGAGGTTCTGGGCGCGCAGAGCTTGCACGCGGCGTATCGCGCGAGTATGTTGATCGGCTTGGGCTCCATGCGCGCTGCGCTTCGGCCCGCCGATGAAGGAGTGTGCGATGCATCGCTCTGTTCAGATCGCAGGCGCGGCCTGCCTCGTCTTCGCAACCGCCTCGCAGGCTCAGACCTCGGCAGCGCCGCCCTCGGCGTCCGCTTCCTCTCAGTCCTCGGCTGGCGTGCCAGAACGCATGCCTCACGACATTCCTTACGGTCCGCCTGTCGCTCTCGATGTCGCGAAACATCTGCTTGCGCTCGCGGAAGCCGAGGCGCGCAGGCGCGACTGGAAAATGAACATTGCCGTGGTCGACCCGCATGGCGATCTCGTTGCGTTCGAGCGCATGGATGGTGCGCAATATGCATCGGTCGAGGTTTCGCAGCGCAAGGCGCGCACGTCCGCGCGCTTTCGGCGTGAGACGCGCGAGTTCTATACACAGTTCGAAAGCGGCCACGCCTACGTTGCCACGCTCGACCCAGATCTCGTGGCATCTCCGGGCGGCTTTCCGCTAATCGAGGACGGCAAGGTCATCGGTGCGATCGGTTGCGGTGGCGGCACGGGTGATCAGGATGCCGTAGTATGCAAGGCCGCCGCTTCCGCCGTAAAGTGAAGGCGCGAGGCCAGCTCGCGAGCGGACTCGCTGCAAAGCGCTTTCGTCATCCGCGATGAGTCGAAACGTTGGGTGCAGACGGCCTACGACAACACCGGCCTGAAGAAACTCCGCTCATAGCTCACGATGCAGCGTGTCTGTGCCGCGTAATGAAACGCTGCCTGGCATTCGCTGTCCTTCATGGAGTCCACACGGTACGTTTCATAGGCCGCGAAGCTCGGGAACGAAAACAGCGCAAGCGCGATGTTGTTGGCGCCTTCGGAAGGCAGGAAGTAGCCGTGGTGCTTGCCACCGAACTTTTCCACTAGCGGAATCCACATCCTCGCGTAGGTTTCGAATTCTTCGAGCCGGTACGGATCGATCACGTAACGCAGGTAGCAGGTAATCATGGTTTTTTCTTCGAGTTGTTCAAAAAAACGTCCTTTACGGTGTTGCCGCGTCGCGGCGCGAGCCGGGCGGTGCTCAAGCTTGCGCCATTTCCAGAAGCTTCGCCACCGTATTCATGTTGCGCGCCGTTCCCGCTTTGGCTGCAGCAATCCTGAGCTTGGACTGCCCAATGCCGTCTTTGTAATGCACATAGATCTCACGGACACCTAAAGCGATTTCCTCGGCCTTCTGGCCGCTCACCTGTTCGAGCGCGTCGACGGGCGGTGGCGCATCCAGGAAGATGGCGACGGTGCGATCGGGCGCGGCATCGGGAAACGGATTCGCACGTAGCACGGCAGCCAGTTCCGAAACCGAACGCACTACCGCGCCAATCGGCTTGCGCGCATATGCCTCCAGACGCTGCTCGAGCTTCTTTTTTACTGCGGCCTCTGCAAGGCCGCTCTCGAACATCACGTTGCCGCTAGCGATGTAGGTGCGTACGTGTGCAAAACCGAGCGCTTCACACATGGCGCGCAGTTCTGCCATGGGGAGTTTGCCGGTTCCACCGACGTTCACTGCGCGCAGAAGGGCGATATAAACAGGCATCGGAGTCAGAACGAAGTGGCGATAGCGCACAGCAGACCACGCGCGCTCGAATGTGCAATTGGAATCCTGTGCGCTTGCCAAGCCAGATTACGTGTGGGTAGAAACGTCGTGATGCTGGGCGCTGCTTCGCTGGAGCGAGGCGAGTGAGTCGGGGCGCCGCAAGTCCGTTCCGCCGAGCCCGTTGTTTGCCGCCACGGCAGCTCGCCTTCGCGCGTTGATCGTCATGAAGGACGCCATCAGCACCATGAAGGCGATGAGCAGCAAGGCACTGTTGACGAGCACGTGAGCATAGCCGAGCTGCCCCACGTCGATGAACGGATACGGGTAGAAGTCCGTCTCGCTGCCGCGCCAGAACGTAACGGCGAGATAGCCGAGGGGATAGGCGAGCCACGCGGGAAGTTCGCGAGCGGTGATGGCGAAGCGCGGCACGAATAGCAGCCAGTACGCCGCACACAGCAGCGGGATGAGGCTGTGCAGACTTTCGTTGAGCAAGGCGCGATACCCATGCGGTGTCCAGAGATGCCGCAGCAGCAGATTGTAAGCAATGCCAACGAAAACGATATACACCGTGACTGCACTGACTGTTGCCGGTGCGCTCAGGAATCGGCCCGGCCACGCGCGCACGCGCAGCGCAACGCAGGTGAACGTGAGCGCGACGAGGAGCACCGTGAGGTTGGTGAGGTACGCGGTGAGCCGGCCGATCGCCTCGAACGTATCGAAGCCGCGCAGCGCCATGCGGTGGATCGTCAGGTCGGTTTGCGCGGCGAGCGCACACCAGGCAAGCAGTGCAATCGCGCCCGCCATGGCGGTGGCATACGGGCTTTGCCGCAGCGCCGTCATCGTGAGGGGCGCGGCAGCTGCGGTTGCGGGCAGAGGGTGTTCGGACATTCGGCGATGGTAGCGCACAACGGGTTTGCGCGCCGGTGCCTTCCTGCCCGGCGGCAGGCGGGTTCTCGCCGCCAGCGCGTCCGGCCGCCGAAACGAGATGGAGCCGCGCGCAGCCATGGAGGTCGACCGGCAGCACAGCGCGCAGCGTGGGCGCTTCGTTCGCTACGCCTATCACGTCCATGCGCCTATGAATCGGGCCTGATGCAGAGGCGTGAAGAAAACAGTTGCGCGACTTAGGGGAAACCCCTATAATCTGTTTCGTCTCCTCCATGTCTCCGATATGGATTCAGCCCGCCCTCTCTGGCGGGCTTTTTCTTTTCCACGCGTCATTCGCGCGAACTGGCCGCAATTCCGACTGGTCATTCCTTGAAGAACACGGCGTCGCATTTGCGCGTGGTCGTGCGCGAGCCGCTGCCGGTAGTTGCGTCGAATTGAGCGCTGACCTCGTAGGTATACGGCGTCTGCCTGTCGGCCCGACCCGGCGGCGAACTCGTCAAACCTTGGGCGACGAGCGTGGCCGATCCGTCGGGTTCGAGCTTGCCGTCCAGCGTGAGCCAGCCGGCGGCGTCCCTCTTGCCATGTTCGCCGTGCAGGACGTTTTCCTGGATCTCGGCGGGAAACTGGTACCGGTAGCCGGAAGCCCCGCCGGCAACTTTGGGGCACGTGAGCGTCACGTTCCAGTCGCCGTCGAAAGTCCCCGCTGCGTGCGCTATCGGCGTCCCTGCAAGGCTCACCCAGAGAGCAACGCCCTGCGCGATCAACGTTAATTTGCCTGCCCCCATCACCGCTCCTGTCATCGATTCATCTGGCACCATTCTGGACGCAAGGCCTGTGCCGGTATGGACGCCGCCGCACAGACCGGTTTCGCTCTGGCAACGAGCGTGCCGTTCGACCCAGCGCGTGCCCGGCGACGGTTTTCCGTGCAACTAACTGTCAATCGCAGCCGGCGTCAGCGAGTCCGGTGTGGGCAGGGCAACCTGCTCGAGTCCCCAACGTTTAGCAAAGCCCGCTGTCGGTCGGACGTCCGCCCGAGGCGCACGCGGCAACGCCTGTCCCTGATGGGGAACGGCGCTCATCCGTGCTCGCCGAGGTTACGGCGGAGCGCCGCGCAGCCCGCGTCCATGAGCGGCTCGACCATCCCGGTCCGTTCGTCCGGCTTGAAGTCGCTGATCCAGACGAGGCGGCAGCGGCCGCGTGCAGCGGGCACTTCGGGCACGACCTGCATGGTCGCGTGATGATGCTCGAAACGTCCGCCACCCACCGTATAGGCGATGCGCATGCGCGCGTCATCGACGCTGATCACGCGTTCCTCGATCACGTCGCCATTGGCGAACCTGACCCATCGCACGTCGTTTTCCATGCGCGCATCGGTCAGCACGCCGGCAAACACTCGGGCAACGTTCGCGGGGTCGCGCAGCGCGGCCCAGACGTCTTCCGCAGCGGCTTCAATGGAGATGTCCCTGTAGATGGTCGCCATCGCACGTGTCTCCTGGTGTGGTTCGACGAGTGCATGTTGCGCGTCCAAGGCATGGCGCGCCTGGGAAATCTTGACGTCGTTTTCGGCCGATACCCGACGCTATGGCGGAACCGTTCCGGCGCCGCATCGGAAAGCGCGCCGGCTGCGGGGTCCAGCGCTCAATGCGCATGCCGATGGTGCACGTCGGGGTAATGCGCGTGGCTATGCGTGATCGGCGCGTGACGATGGGGGTGCGTGTGCGGTTCGGTGCCGTCCCAGGCGAAATCGTGCTCGTGCTGATGGTGCGCGTCGTGCCGATGCGCGTGCGTGTGTTCCAGCGGCTCGTGCGTGTGCGCGTGGTCATGTCGCTCGCGCACGTGCAGCCAGACGCCGAACGCCATCAGCGCGAGCGCGAGCCAGAAGGTGAGCGCGGGGCGCTCGGGCCATAGCAGCAGCGAAAGCGCCACGCCGAAGAGCGGCGCCACGGAAAAGTAGGCGCCGGTGCGCGCCGTGCCGAGATGGCGCAGCGCGACGACGAATAACACGAGACTCACGCCATAGCCCGCAAAACCCACGGCCATGGCGCCGCTGGCCACGTGCCACGCGGGCCAGTGCGCGCCCGCGGCGAGTGCAACACCGATGTTCACGGGACCGGCCACGAGCCCCTTGGTGCAGGCGATGACCATCGCGTCATTGGTCGAGACCTTGCGTGTGAGATTGTTGTCGATGGCCCAGCACAGGCACGCGCCGGCCACGAGCAGGGCGCCGGGTGCAACACCGGCATGCGCGCCGGGCCATGAAAGAAGCACGCCGCCCGCCACGATCGCCACCATGCCGAGCGCGATCTGCGCATCGAAGTTCTCGCGAAAGCAGAACCATGCAATGAGCGCCGTGAGCACGCCTTCGAGGTTGAGCAGCAGCGCGCTCGTGGCGGCGGGCGTGGTGCCGAGCCCGAGCATGAGCAGCGCGGGCGCCGCCACGCCGCCCGCGGCGATCGCGCCGGCAAGCCACGGCAGTTCGGCAATGCGCAAGGGGTTCTGCACGGGATGGTGCCCAGGGTCATGACTGGCTGAGGCGTCGTTGCGGCGCGCAGCGACGCGGCGCAGCAGCAGTACGATCGCCAGCCCTGAACCGCTGCCCAGATAGAACAGTCCGGCCAGCATGAATGGCGACACGCTGCCGAGCAGCGCCTTGGCGAGCGGCGTGGTGATGCCGAACAGGGCGGCGGCGAGCAACGCCGTGAAGATGGTGTGCCGGTGGGAGGTCATCGCAGATCCAGCGGAAACGACAAAAAAAGCGTAGAAGAAGCGCGGTTGGCGCGCAATGGTAGTCTGGATCTGACTTGAAGGCGTCATCACTTGCACCGGGGCGTGGCCGGGCAGCATCTGGGCCTGCCAGGACGGAAGCATCACAGACATCGTTGGTGTTGTGTTTACAACAGAAAGATTGCAGCCAGGACGACGATTTTTTCAGGAAATCCTGACTGGCCGTCTCATAGGTGGACGCATAGACTTGGGCTGCCGAACGACATTGTGAGAGGGCTCGTCAGGTCCGATATGTTGGACGCTTTCGTGCTGGTCGAAATCGGCGAGTATCCCCTTCGCGCGTCATGTCCACCCGCATGACGCGCATTTTCCATTTCGGATGTAGCTTTCTGAGCGCCCCGCGCGTTCTGCGCTTCAAATGCAGCCGGGCGGCGAGCAAAAGACACGCTGTCCGATGCAGGTGTGGTCGCGTAAGAGGTGACCGCGCTCCGCGGAGGACGTGACTTCGCGCGAATCGGTGCGAACGCTTGTCGAGGCGGCCAAAAGCCTTGGCCTTATCACTGGCTTGGTACACGTTGCCGGTATTTCTCGTTCCCAGGCCTCTATTTGTGGAAACACTGGCAACCGAAGCGGATTTGCCCGACCCCGAGGATACCGAGGCCATTTTCGCCTTCGCGCTGTCATTCAATGAATATGAGCGATACGGCTCATTCGAGAAATCCTCGGCTCTAGCAAAACGGAAGCCGCGACAAACGCTGGGGGAGTTGCGGGAACGGATTATCTTTGATTGCTCGTGCGTCCGGGGATGTCGGAGGCGATAGCCAGGTTCAACTGAATGCCAGGGAAGTCAGATACAACCGCCGTCCATGCGGGCAGCCGCGCCGCCATTGCCGAGTCGCGGCTTCGCCCGTCCTTTTCCCGGTCACTCAGCGGTCAGTCGAGGCCGATAGCGCTCTCCGCGCGCGCTGAACGCTGAGTGTGATGGCCGCGGCTCACTGTAATACCCGGCGTTGTTTTTCTAATGCGAACCTTTTCCGCCGTTTCCGCCGTTTCCGCCGTTCCCGCCGTTCCCGCCGTTCCCGCCGCCATGGCCGCCATTCGCCCCATTGCCGTGACCACTTTGACCCCCAGCGCCCTGGCCACCACTACCTTGGCCACCGTTTCCGTGGCCACTGCTGCCTGAGCTGCCGCTGCCCGAACTGCCGCTGCCCGAACTGCCGCTGGCTGAACCGTTGCTGCTC
>NZ_BBJJ01000043.1 GCF_000739815.1 Paraburkholderia mimosarum LMG 23256 = NBRC 106338 | reverse complement strand
TTGTTGGGACAACGCGGTGGTCGAGCGCTTCTTCCGGAGCCTGAAGAGCGAATGGATTGGCGAGCAGGAGTACGGTAGTCACGAACAGGCCCAACGTGATATCACGGGCTACATCGCTGACTTCTACAACTACCGTCGCATCCATTCGGCAGCGAACAATCTGCCGCCGGTGCGATACGAAAATTCGAATTATTGAAGAGCCCCCTTGTTGGTGTCCAAAGAGGCTTGACCACTACAGTGCCGCCCCGCACAGGGGCAACGCTTGCATACCGACGCGAACACAAGGAAGGCCAAAAAAGCAAAGAACCACGACAAAGACAACTCCTCAGCGCTTTCCCTGACGCGCACCCCACACACACTTACAGTTAGCTAAAATGCGCGAGGCATCGCGCACCGGCACCGGCGGCGCGCGTTCGTGCTCGCGCGGCGGCCACGCCCCCCCGTCGCTCCCCACAAAAAAACACACAAAGGAAACACTCCCCCATGGACGTCCAGAGCGACCAAGCCACGCTATCCGCGCAAGATACGAGGCGACGCGTTTTCGCCATCGTCGGCGCCTCGTCGGGCAATCTCGTCGAGTGGTTCGACTTCTACATTTACTCGTTCTGCGCGCTGTATTTCGCACCCGCCTTCTTCCCGAGCGGCAACACCACCACGCAACTCCTGAACACCGCCGGCGTATTCGCCGCCGGCTTTCTCATGCGACCGATCGGCGGCTGGCTGTTCGGCCGCATCGCCGACCGCCACGGCCGCCGCGCCGCGATGATGATCTCGGTGCTCATGATGTGCGGCGGCTCGCTCGTGATCGCCGCGCTGCCCACCTACGCGCAGATCGGCGCACTGGCCCCGCTGCTGCTTCTGGTCGCGCGCCTCTTTCAGGGGCTCTCGGTGGGCGGCGAGTACGGCACCAGCGCGACCTATATGAGCGAAGTCGCGCTCAAGGGCCGACGCGGCTTTTTCGCCTCGTTCCAGTACGTCACGCTGATCGGCGGGCAACTCTGCGCGCTCCTCGTGCTCGTGATCCTGCAGCAGACGCTCTCCACTGAAGAGCTGAAAGCGTGGGGCTGGCGCATTCCGTTCGTGGTCGGCGCGTGCGCCGCGCTGGTCTCGCTCTACCTGCGCAAGTCGCTCGACGAAACCTCGACGAGCGAGTCGCGCCGCAAGCGCGACGCGGGCACGATCCGCGGCGTGTGGCAGCACAAGGTCGCGTTCTTCACGGTGGTCGGGTTCACGGCGGGCGGCTCGCTGATCTTCTACACGTTCACGACCTACATGCAGAAGTACCTGGTCAACACGGCCGGCATGCACGCGAAAACCGCCAGCAACGTGATGACCTGCGCGCTGTTCGTCTACATGCTGATGCAACCGGTGTTCGGCGCGCTCTCCGACAAGATCGGCCGCCGCACGTCGATGATCCTCTTTGGTTCGCTTTCGGTGCTCGCCACCGTGCCGATCATGCACGCGCTCAAGGACGTCTCGAGCCCGGTGGCCGCGTTCGTGCTGATCATCGTCGCGCTTGCCATCGTCAGTTTCTACACGTCGATCAGCGGCCTCATCAAAGCCGAGATGTTCCCGCCCGAAGTGCGCGCGATGGGCGTCGGCCTCTCTTATGCGGTCGCCAACGCGCTGTTCGGCGGCTCGGCCGAGTACGTCGCGCTGTGGTTCAAGTCGGTCGGCAGCGAGACCACGTTCTACTGGTACGTCACGGCACTCTGCGCGGTCGCGCTCGTGGTGTCGTGCCGCATGCGCGATCCGGGCAAGGAAGGGTATCTGCGCCACGAGCCGTGATCCGGCGCTCGCGCAGCCGGTGTCTCACGCCGGCTGCGCCGCGCGCTCCATCGCACGCTGCAACGTCTCATAGACTTTCGGTCGATTGCACTGCGAAACGTTGAAACGCAGAAACGCGCCCGCGCCGCGCGACACGCTGAACACATTGCCGGGCGCGAGCACCACGCCGTCCGCCAGCGCCTCGCGCGCGATGCGGGCGGCGTCGAGCCCGTCCGGCAGCTGTGCCCACACGAAGAGTCCCGCCTGGGGTCGCGTCCACGCGGTCAGGCCCGCCGCCGAAAGCCGCCGCAGCGTCTCGCCCATGGCATCGGCCAGCTTCGCGCGCAGGCCGTCCATGTGCCGCCGGTACGTGCCGTCCACGAGCAGCCGGTGCACCAGCTCGGCCGCCATCTCCCCATTGCCGAACGAAACCGCCAGCTTGAGATCCACGAGCGGCTCGATCCAGTCCGCGCGCGCCGCAATGAAGCCGCAGCGCGCCGCGGCCGACATCGTCTTCGAGAAACTGCCGATCGTGACGACGCGCGCGAGCCCGTCGAAGGCCGCGAGACGCGGCGCGGGCTCGATCTCGAAGTCGGCGAAGATGTCGTCCTCGACGATCAGCAGGTCGTGCTCCTCCGCGAGCTTGAGCAGCCGATGCGCGACAGCGGGTGCGAGCACCGCGCCGGTCGGGTTGTGGATCGCCGAATTCGTGACGTAGAGGCGCGGTCGCGATTCGGTCAGCGTGCGCTCGAACGCGGCGAGATCCGGTCCCGCTGGCGTGTACGGCACGCCGACCACGCGCACGCGGTGCGCGCGCAGCAAGGCCTGGAAATTGAAATAGCACGGGTCGTCCACCAGCACGGTGTCGCCCGGCTCCAGCAGAAAGCGGCACACGAGGTCGAGCGCCTGGGTGCCGCCGTCGGTCAGCACGATCTGCTCGGGCGCGGCCTCTACGCCGTGCTGGCCAAGCCGCCAGGAGAGCTGCTGGCGCAGCGCGGACAGGCCAAGCGGCGAAGCGTAATCCGTGAGTTGCGCCCGCGGATCGCGCGCGATGGCGCGCAGTGCGCGCCGCACGGCGTCCTGCGGCAGCCACGAGGCGGGCAGCCACCCGCAGCCGGGCCGCAGCGCGCCAGGCTCGGTCTCGAGCGACTGGCGCGTGAGCCAGAGCGGGTCGATCTCGCGGTCGAGCTGCGGCCCGAGCGCGGCAAGCGCGAGCGGCGGCGCGTGCCCGGCCACGAAAAACCCCGCCCCGCGCCGCGCGACGAGCACGCCTTCGGCGACGAGGCGCTCATAGGCGTCCACCACCGTCGAATTCGATACGCCAAGCTGCTCGCCCATCGCGCGGATGGACGGCACGCGCGCGCCCGCCGCCAGCGCTCGCGCGGCAACGCGCTCGCGCAGCGCGTGCATCACCTGCTCGACGCGCGTCATGGGCACGGGTTCCACCGCCGTTTTGCCATTCATCTGTACTGCTCCATGTTCAATACAGATCGGACGAATTGTACTGATCTGTAGCTTACCTTCTACCGGCGAGGCGCGCATCATCGATGCTGGTTCCCGTTGCCTTTTCCGGCTCAGCACTCATGCGCAAAACGCTCGACTCCACCACCGACGGCTGGCTCTGCGGCCTCGCCGGCGTCCTCATCTTCAGCGGCTCGCTGCCCGCCACGCGGCTCGCCGTGCTCGGCCTCGACCCGCTCTTTATCACCGGGGCGCGCGCCACCATCGCGGGCGTGCTCGGCGCGCTGCTGCTTCTTGCGCTTCGCGCGGCGCGGCCCGCACGTGCCGAGGTCGGGCCGCTCGTCATCGTTGCGCTCGGCGTGGTCGTGGGTTTTCCGCTCCTCACCGCCCTCGCGCTTCAACACGTGAGTTCGGCTCACGCCATCGTGTTCGTCGGCTTGCTGCCGCTCGCCACGGCCGTGTTCGGTGTGCTGCGCGGCGGCGAGCGTCCGCAGGCCGCGTTCTGGCTCTTTTCCGCGGCGGGCAGCGCGGCCGTGGTGGCCTTCGCGATGCGCCACGGCATCGACGCCTCCCCGCTGGGCGACGCGCTGATGCTCGCTGCGATCGTCGTCTGCGGGCTCGGCTATGCGGAAGGCGCGCGCCTCTCGCGGCGCCTGGGCGGCTGGCAGGTGATCTGCTGGGCGCTCGTGATCTCGCTGCCCGTCATGGCGCCGCTCGCGTGGTGGCTGTGGCCCGCATCGCTCGCCGCCGTGGGCGCCACCTCGTGGTGGGGGCTCGCCTATGTGTCGCTCTTCAGCATGCTGATCGGCTTCGTGTTCTGGTATCGCGGGCTCGCGCTCGGCGGAATCGCGGGCGTCGGGCAATTGCAACTGCTGCAGCCACTCTTCGGCTTCGTGCTCGCCGCGCTGCTGCTGCACGAAACCGTGCCGCCCGCGATGATCGCCGTCACCGCGGTCGTGATCGCGTGCGTGGCAGGGGCGCGACGCTTCGGGCGCGCAACGGCCGCCTCCCCGTCCCGCAACGGCACGCAGACCCAGCGCGCATGACGACGGTTTGACGACTTGCGAGCCGCCTGTTTTTTGGCGCGCTTCAAAAGCGCGCCAGGGCGGGGCATAGTGCGAGTTGCCACTCTCCTTCGCGTCTTGCTCGAACCGATGAACCCACACTCCGCCGCGCCAGCGCATGTGCGCGACGCCACCACAGACGACTTTCCCGCCATCGCCGCGATCTACGCGCACCACGTGCTGCACGGCGCGGCCTCGTTCGAGGAAACACCGCCCTCGCTCGACGAACTCCTGCGCCGTCATGCCGCCGTGCGCGAACACGGCCTGCCCTGGCTCGTCGCGGAGATCGACGGCCGCGTGGCGGGCTACTGCTACGCCACGCCTTACCGGCCGCGCCCGGCGTACCGCTTCACGGTCGAAGATTCGATCTACATCGACGAGGCCTTTCGCGGACGCGGTCTCGGACACACGCTCCTCGGCGCGCTGATCGATCGCTGCGAGGCGGGCCAGTGGCGGCAGATGATCGCCGTGGTCGCCGACCCGCGCGGCGGCTCGCTGAAGTTGCACGAGCGCCACGGCTTCGTGCTGACCGGCACGCTGCGCGGCGTCGGCTTCAAGCACGGCGAGTGGCGCGACACGGCGCTCATGCAGCGCACGCTCGGGCAAGGCGCGGACGCACCGCCCAAAGGCTGACACAGCGGCTGACACAGCGCCCGAAAACGCCCGGCGTTCGGGCGCGCGCGCGCCGCAAGTGAAACGCCGCTCGTACAATACGTCCTTTCGCAACGGAGCCGGGCCTCGCGCCGCTGCTCCGAAGACAAGGACTTTTCACCCATGCAATCCCTCCTCGTCCAGGTACACCCGTCGAACTGGAGCTTCCTGTGGGACGCGCTCGCCGCGCTCGCGCTGCGCCTGTGCGCGGCCGCCGCGATCCTGTGGATCGGCTGGTGGGTCTCGCGGCGCGTGGCCAACTGGATCGCGCGGCGCGGCGGCGGCATCGACCCCACGCTGCGCCCCATCGTGCGCGATACGGCCGTGTGGGGCGTGCGCCTCATCGCCGTGATCGGCGCGCTCTCGCAGATCGGCATCCAGACCGCCAGCATCGTCGCGGTGCTCGGCGCGGCCGGTCTCGCCATCGGCCTCGCGCTGCAAGGCACGCTCCAGAACATCGCGGCCGGCATCATGCTGTTGCTGCTGCGGCCCTTCAGGGTGGGCGACTATATCGACGGCGGCGGCGGGAGCGGCGTCGTCGCGGGCACCGTCGAGGAAGTGAATCTCTTCACCACGCGCCTCACGAAACCCGACGGCATCTGCGAATACGTGCCGAACGGCGCGCTGTGGAGCAATTCGATCCGCAATTACAGCCGCAATCCCACGCGGCGGCTCGACCTCGAAGTGGAAGTGTCGGTGCGCGACGACGTGAACCACGCGATCGACGCGCTGCGCGCGCTGGCCGCCGCCGACCCGCGCGTGCTGGCTTCGCCCGCGCCGCAGGTGATGGTGATCCGCTTCGACGACAGCATCGCCGTGCTCAATGTCCGCGTGTGGTCGAACATCGACACGTTCTGGGAAATGCGCTGGGAGCTTTCCCGCAAGGTGCGTCAGACGCTCAATGACGCGCAATGCTCACTGCCGCTGCGCACGCGCGAGCTGCACATCGTGCAGACGCAAGCGGCCGATGCCGGACAAGACCAGCGACAGGTCCAGCAATCGCCGCAATGAAGGCGTTCGCACGCCGCCTGCGCGGCTACGCCAGAGGAGTCGTGCCGCACGGCTACCTGGCCTTGCTGATGGTACTGGACGGCCTGTTGCTGGTGCGCCCCGTCGCACGGAAGGCGCTCGAACACGCGCGCGGCAACTGGTTCGACGACTGGATCACGCTCATCAACGCGTTCGGCGTGCTCGCCCTGCCGCAGGCGCTGGCCGCCACCGGCCTCACGATGATGTCATTCGGCATCGCGCTGCGGGCCCGCGTGGCGTGGGTGCTCTCGCTGGTGCTGCTAGCCGGCGCGGCCAGCATTTGCCTATGGGGCGACTATCGCAGCCACGCGCTCGCCGCCTTCTCGCTTGCAATCGCCTGCGCGCTCATCTATTACTGGCGCCGTTTCGATCGCGCGAGCGTCGCCGCGGGCTCCTTGTTCGCATTCCTGAGCATCGGCTCGTTGATCGTCTACGCGGTGTTCGGCGCGCTGTATCTCGGCGACGACTTCGCACCGCCCATCCGCAACCTCGTCACTGCGTTTTATTTCTCGATCGTGTCGATGTCCACGGTCGGCTACGGCGATATCGTGCCGCACTCGGACACCGCGCGGCTGTTCACGGCTTCGGTCATCGTGCTGGGCATCACCGTGTTCGCGACCTCGATCAGCGCCGTGATCGGGCCCGTGATCGGCGGGCATCTGAAACGCATCGTGAAAGGAGGGATTTCCAACGTGACCCGCAAGAACCACTATCTGATCGTCGGCGCGTCGCCGCTCGCGCATAGCGTGTACGCGGGGCTCCTCAAGCGCGGCTATTCGGCAACCGTGATCGTCGCGCCCAATAGTCCCCACACTTATCCGAACGAGGCGGACCTCATCGTCGGCGATGCGAGCGACACCGCCACGCTGCACAACGCGGGCGCAGAGACGGCGCTCGCCGCGCTCGCGCTGCGCTCGGACGACGCGGAAAACGCCTTCGTGATACTCGCGATCAAGGAGATCGCGCCGAAGGTACGCACCGTGGCTCTCGTGAACGACAGCCGCAACCTGCAGCGGCTGCGCCTTCTGCAACCCGACATGGTGTTTTCGCCGCAACTGCTCGCAGGCGAACTGCTCGCGCGCACGCTCAACAACGAGACCATCGACAACACGCTGATCGAGCAGTTGCTGTTCGGCAAGAGCACAGGCGCCGCGGCTTGACGTTTTGCGTCTTTCGTTTCTCCTGGCCCGGCCCTACCGCTGCGGCAACGGCAAGCGCCGGAACAGCGTGGGATAGTCGATGACGAGGCCGTCTTCGTCCACACGCAGATTCGCCGTGAAGTCGCGGAAAATGCCCTCGTAACGGTATTCCCGGTCGCGCTCGATGCAGACGTACGCCTGCTCGACGGGCCTCGGCTCCAGTTCGGGCGCGGCGATGTACACGACGCGGATCGGCTGTCGCTCGCCGCGTGCGAGGCCGAGGCGCCGGATGGGCAGCGTGTTCGTGAACGGCGTCGCGGCGATATCGATGTCGATGCAGCCTTCGAGCGCGTGCAGCACGCGCCCCTCGCCGTCTTGCCAGTGACCCTCGCCGTCGCCGTGAAGCACGAGCGAGCGGCCGCCCATCACGCGCAGCGCGGCCCAGCGCACGCGCCAGCGCGCATCGCACTCGATCGCGTAGCACAGGCCATAGGACTTGCCGTAGCGCTCGCCTGCGACCACGCTTTCGGCACGGATCGTGGCGCCTTTCTCGCCAGACTTCGGGCCGTAGTTCGCATCGAACGCCAGGTGCTCGATGCCCTCGCCCGTCTCGGATGCCCAACGCACTTCACGCATTGCTCGCCTCCTGTTCGGCGGAGTGGGTGCAAAGCCCTTCTCCGGCCCCATGCGGAGCTGTGGTAACAGTCATCGCCGCTTGCGTATCGTAACGCGGGTGCTCGCGAAGCGAATACGGCGTGGCCACCCGCATGGCCCGCGCGAAAAATATCGACTATCAACCTGCGAGCATGCCCGAGACCGCCTGCATCGCCTATGATCGCCACTCCGGCCGTCCGCGCGCGCCTCGACGGCTCAGGATCCGGCCTTATCCACCCATACCCGCAAGCCACGCGTTCGCGATGCCCGCCCGTTCTCCCGCCGATTCCGGCACCATCGCATCAGCGCAACCGGCCGACGCCGCCGGCAGCGCTTCGGGCGCGCTGTTGCGCAGCCTGGGCCAGGTCGTGCTGCAAGCGCATGCGGGAACGGGCGCGTGCCTGCTCGCGGCGCTCGCGCTCACCGACTTGCAGCTCGCCCTGGCCGCGCTGCTCGGCGCCGCCGCGGCCAACGTCTGCGCGCTCGTGGCGGGCCACGCGCAAGCGTCGATCCGCGACGGCCTCGCGGGCTACAACGGCGCGCTTGCCGCGCTCGCGGCGTACACCTTCGTCGGCGATGCGGGCACGGCGGCGGCCATCGCGCTCATGGCGGGCGGCGCGACTGCGTGGATCGCCGAGCCGCTGAGCCGGCACCTCCTGCGCGTGCGGCTCGCGCTCTATTCCGCGCCCTGCCTCGTTGCGACCTGGATCTGGCTGCCGCTGCATCCCGGCCCGGTAACCACCGCTGCAGCGAACGCCGCTGCACTGTCCGCCCCGGATGGCACGCTGCTCGTGCTCGCTACGCACGCCGCAGCCGGCGCATTGAGCGGCCTCGCGCAAACCACGTTCGCCTCGGGCGCGGCGGCCGGTCTGTGCGTGTTTGCGGGGATCGCGTGGTCGTCGCGGCGCGCGGCGGCTTATGCGCTCTGCGGCGCGGCGCTCGCAAGCGTCGTCGAACTCGCTTGCGGCACGACGCCGGACGCCGTCGGCGCGGGTCTCGCGGGCTTCAACGGCGCGCTCGCCGCACTCGCGCTCTGCGCGCTCGGCGCACGCGCCGCGATCTGTGCGACCATGCTCGCTGCGGCTCTGCATCTGGCCGCCGTGCGCTGCGGACTGCCCGCGCTGAGCGCGCCGTTCGTGCTGGCAAGCTGGTGCGCGCAAGCCGCGTCGCGCCGCTCGCGGCCCATGCGCGCGCCACTGAGGCCATCTGAAACGCCCATCGCCCGCTGAAGGAGTCGCCATGTCTTTCGCCCATCGCCCGACGAGCACCTGCGCCGAAACCGCGCCCCGCTCGGCCGCCGAGCAGCAGTTGCGCATCGATCTCGCCGCCGCTTACCGCCTCATCGCGCTCAACGGCTGGGACGACCTCATCTATACGCACGTCTCGGCTGCGGTGCCCGGCGAGCCCGGCCGTTTTCTCATCAATCCCTTCGGACTCGCCTTCGACGAAGTGCGCGCCTCGAATCTCGTGAAGATCGACACCGAAGGGCGCATTGTCGGCAAGAGCGAGCACCCCGTGAACGCGACCGGCTTCGCGCTGCACGCCGCGGTGCATCTCGCGCGGCCCGACGCCGTATGCGTGATGCATCTGCACAATACGGCGGGCATCGCGGTATCGATCCAGCGCGACGGCCTGCTGCCGGCCTCGCAGCACGCGCTGCGCTTTTACCGCCAGCTTGCGTGGCACGACTACGAAGGCCTCGCCTTCACGCCCGCCGAAGCTGCGCGCCTCACGGAGAGCCTCGGCGCGCACCCGGCCATGCTGCTGCGCAATCACGGCACGCTCACGACCGGCCGCACGGTGGCCGAGGCCTATGTGCTGATGGCGACGCTCATCAAGGCCTGCGAAATCCAGCTGCAGGCGCAGGCCGGCGGCGTGCCGCTCGTCGTGCCGCCGGCCGGGGTCGCCGAACGCGCAGCGGAGCAGTTGCGCGACGGCGGCGCCGTCGAAGGCGCGCTCGAATGGCCAGCGCTCCTGCGCAAACTCGATCGCATCGATTCGTCGTATCGCGACTGAGGCCTCTTTTTTCATCGCCATGCCAACCTTGCCACGGAGACCCCCATGCCGACTTTCCATATCGAGATGTTCGAAGGCCGCAGCGTCGAGCAAAAACGCCAGCTCGCCGCGGCGTTGACCGAGACGACCTGCAAGGTGCTCGGCGTCGAGCCGCAATCCGTCGACATCGTCTTTCACGACGTGAAGCCGGAAAACTGGGCGACGGCCGGCAAGCTGTGGAGCGATCCGCGCTGACGCCTCGATTTCAATCGGATTCCTTATCTTTCCTTGCCGCGTTCGCAGCGCTCGCGCGGCAAGGCGCGCCTGAATTCCCACACGATAGCCTGGCGCCGCACGCCGAGGCCCATCGACGCACCCCGCTCCACCGCGCGGTCTATTGACGCAGCGAGCCACCCTTCTGCCGCCCCTCAGCGCAATGAACGTTTAATCTAAATTGATCGTTATCAATGCGTTAGCGCATGTTTTAGTTTCATCGAGCTTGACCAGTGCGACATGCTGGCACACGTCGCAGTGCAGCAGAATCGCCACGGTTCCCCTAGGCTTACGTCCATCGCACGCAGAGCCGCGCCCCGCTAAAGGCGCCTCGCGAAGATTTCACCAGCGTTACTCCGGTACGTAAGCAACAGGCACGCACATGCACACGTCACTTTCCGCCTTCGACCTGGCCCGGCTGCAGTTCGCCTTCACCGTCTCGTTCCATATCGTCTTTCCGGCGCTCTCCATCGGTCTTGCGAGCTTCATCGCCGTGCTCGAAGGCTGCTGGCTCAGAACGCGCCAGCCGTTCTACAAGGACCTTTGCCTCTTCTGGTCGAAGGTCTTCGCCGTCGCCTTCGGGATGGGCGTCGTTTCCGGCGTCGTCATGAGCTACGAGTTCGGCACGAACTGGGCGGGATTCTCGTCGTTCGCGGGCCCCGTCACCGGGCCGCTGCTCATGTACGAGGTCATGACCGCGTTCTTTCTCGAAGCGGGCTTCCTCGGCATCATGCTGTTCGGCTGGAACCGCGTGAGCCCGCGTGCCCACTTCGGCGCGACGCTGATGGTCGCCGTCGGCACGCTCATCTCCACATTCTGGATTCTCGCCTCGAATAGCTGGATGCAAACGCCACAAGGCTTCGAAATCATCGACGGCCGGGTCGTGCCGACTGACTGGTTCAAGATCATCTTCAATCCGTCGTTTCCGTACCGTCTCGCGCACATGGCGATCGCCGCGTTCATCGTGGCCGCGCTCGTCGTGGCCGCGAGCGGCGCGTGGCACCTGCTAAAGGGCCGGCGTGACCCCGCCATCAAGAAGATGTTTTCGATGGCGCTCGGCCTCCTGCTCGTGCTCGCGCCGGTGCAGGCCTTCGTCGGCGATGCGCACGGCCTGAACACGCGCGAATATCAGCCCGCGAAAATCGCCGCGATCGAAGGACTGTGGGACACCGAACAGGGCGGCACTGCGCTCAACCTCTTCGGCATTCCCGACATGCAGGCGGAAACGACGCGCTACGCGGTTTCCGTTCCGCACCTGGGCAGCCTGATCCTCACGCACAGCTGGGACGGCGAGATCAAGGGCCTCAAATCGTTTCCCGCCGACGAGCGGCCCAATTCGCTGATCCTGTTCTGGAGCTTCCGTGTCATGGTTGGCTTAGGTATCCTGATGATCGCGCTCGGCGTGACCGGCTGGGTGCTGCGCCGCCGCGGCACGCTCTACGAATCGCGCGGTTTCCAGCGCTTCGCACTCGCGATGGGGCCGACCGGCTTCATCACGCTGCTCGCGGGCTGGGTCACGACCGAAGCCGGCCGCCAGCCCTGGGTGATCTATGGCGTGATGCGCACGGCGCAAGCGGTGTCGCCGCTCACGGCGCAACAGGTGGGCGTTTCGCTGATGGCGTTCGTGGCCGTCTATTTCCTCGTGTTCGGCACGGGCATTTACTACCTGCTCAAGCTCCTTCGCACCGGCCCTGCGCTGCCCGGCGAGACGCCGCACGAGCCGCACGAGCCGCATGAACCGCGCCTTGCCCGCCCGGCGCTCGCCGCGAATCAGGCAGCACGCCGCCCCATGTCCGCCGCCGATCAGCTGATCGACGCTGAGGCTCCCCGCATTCATCGTTACGAGGCTAGCAAGCAAATGGATGTCACCGTCATCTGGGCCGCGATCATCGCGCTCGGCGTTCTTCTCTATGTGGTGCTGGACGGCTTCGACCTCGGCATCGGCATCGTGTTTCCGCTGTTCCCCGACGAGGAGGAACGCGACCTCATGATGAACACGGTCGCACCCGTCTGGGACGGCAACGAGACCTGGCTCGTGCTCGGCGGCGCGGGGCTCTTCGCCGTGTTCCCGGTCGTCTACTCGACCGTGCTCTCCGCGCTCTACCTGCCGCTCGTTTTCATGCTCGCGTGCCTGATCTTCCGCGGCGTGTCGTTCGAGGTTCGCGCCAAGGCCAATCGTACGAAACATCTGTGGGATCTCGCGTTCATCGGCGGCTCCACGGGGGCGGCGTTTTTCCAGGGCATCGCGCTCGGCGCCTTCCTGCAAGGCATTCCGATCGACGACGGCCGCTTCGCCGGCGACGCCTTCGGCTGGCTCACGCCGTTCAGCCTGCTCTCGGGCTTCGGGCTCGTCGCGACCTATGCACTGCTCGGCTGCTGCTGGCTGGTGGCGAAAACCGAGGGCGACCTGCAACGCCGCCTGCACAAGCTCGTGTGGCCGCTCACGGTCATGCTGCTCGGCTTCATCGCGCTCGTCAGCCTGTGGACGCCGCTGCAGGACCCGGCGATCGCAGAACGCTGGTTCGGCTCGGGTCTCTTCTGGCGGCTCGCGCCGGTGCCGCTGCTCGTGCTCGCGTGCGCCGCATGGATGCGCTGGGCCGTGCACGCGCGCCATCACAAGACGCCGTTCATCGCGGCCATCGGCCTCGTGCTGCTCGGCTACGCGGGCCTGCTCGTGAGCCTGTGGCCCTATGCGATTCCGCAAAGCCTCACGCTCTGGGAAGCGGCCGCGCCGCGCGAAAGCCAGGTGTTCACGCTAGCGGGCGCGGCGTTCATTCTGCCCGTCATCCTCGCGTACACGGCGCTCAGCTACTGGGTTTTCAGAGGGAAAGTGCGTCATGGCGACACCCATCACTACCACTAATGCGAAGCGCGGGCGCCTTCGCCGCTCGAGTCGCTCCAGCCGAGCCTTCCCTGGCTGGCTCTGGTTCGTACTTCTCTGGTGTGCGGGCGCCGGCGCGGCCGTCTCGCTCGGCTTCGCGTTCAAGGTCTTCATGAACCTCACGCTGTTCGCCGTCAACCAGGCGTAAAAGCGAACGGAACCTGGCGGCAGGCGCACCTTCGTTTCCGGCGTGCCGCGTTAGACTGTAGGCTCTCTGTTATCCGTGTCAAAAGTCCATGCAACAGATGACCTTCATGGAATGCGTCAAGCGCGCGTGGGCGAGCGCCTGGCAGGCCGCCGTGCAAATGCCGCTGCTCGTCGTGGGCACCTTCATCGCCTACGCGGTGCTCGGCTGGTTCGGGCTCGCCGGGCGGCCCGTGCCGGCCGAGGGCGTGGCTCCCTCGGGCGCGCTCATCGCGCTCGGCAATCTCGCTTCGCTTCTGAATTCACTGATCTACCTCTGGTTCACGCTCAAGATCTCGCGCTTCGTGCTGCTGGGCGAGCGCACCACGCCGCTCATGCCGGCGCGAGCGAGGCCGTTCCTGCGCATATTCGCGGTCGGCCTCATTCTGGCGGTCGCGCTCATCGGGTTCGCGCTCACGCTCTGGTTCGTGCTGCGGCCTCAATACCAGGGCGGCGCGGCGTTTCTCATGCTCGTGGTCATCGCGGCCTGGGTGTTCGTGGCCGTGCGCCTTTCGCTGCTTTTTCCGGCACTCGCGATCGGCAGCCCGATTGCCTTCGGCGCCGCCTGGCGCGATAGCCGCGGTCACTTCTGGAGCCTCTTTGGCGTGATATTCGTCGCCGCGCTGCCGGTTGCCGTGTGCGGCCTGCTCGTATTGATCGTCATGGGCCTCGCAGGCGTTTCCCCTGCGATCGTGCAGAAGCCCGGCTGGCTCACGGCGCTCGCGATCGGCCAGAGCATCGGCAATATCGTGTTCGCGCTGCTCACCACCACGGCGCTCGCCTGGCTTTATCGCCGTTACGCCGACGCCCTGGCCGCACCGGCCACGCCATAGCTGCGCACTACCACACGCCCGGCACGAAGCGGTAACGCACGCGGTCCAGATACGCGCGGTATCCGGGCAGGTTCTCCGCGAGCGTCTCTTCCTCGCGCACGGCGCGATAGCCGAGGCCCACGACCATGAACGGCACGCACGCGAGCCCCCACCACGATCCGAGCATGAGCGGCGTGCCAACGAGAAAGAGCAGCGCGAAGCCATACATCGGATGGCGCACGTAGCCATATGGGCCGCTGTCGCTGACCGTATGTCCGCGCTCGCGCTGGATCTTTACGACCGGCGCCGCATAGCGGTTCGCCGCGAAGACCGCACGCGTCGCATAGATATCGACGAAGATGGCGACGGCGCCCAGCACGCTTAGCCACAGCGGCACGCGCGACCAGCTCATGCGCACGGCGTCGATGCCCATCAGGCAAAGCCACGCGCAAAACCCCACGGACACGCACAGCATGAACACGCGGTCCCACGCCTGCTGCTCGCGTTGCGCAAGCGGCGCGAGGCGCTCGGCCAGCAAGCCGGGATCCTCGCGCGCGAGCCACAAGCCGATCCACACGCCGCAAGCGGCCCACTCGAGCAGCCAGAGCCAAGCCGCCGTCCACGCGATCGTGCCCGCGGAACCGAAGAGCAACACGCCCATCAGCCCGAACCAGATCACGATTTTCACGATCAGCTTCGTCATCAGCGGTTTGGTCATCTGCGGCTCAGTCATGATGCCCTCCTTGCGCGGCGGCGCAGTGTGCGCTTCGCACGGTGCGCGACTGCTTGCGCTCGCTCGCGCTTATCGCTTCTCCATATGCGTCGACATGCGTGCGAAGAGCGCGTCGGCGTCCAGGCGCTGCGCCGCATCGCCACGCGCGCAGTCGATGCCGAAGCGCTCACGCAAGCATTGCGCGAGTTCCTCGCCATTGGCGATCGTACGTTCCTCGCTTACGCGGCCCTGGGCGTCGCGCTCGGTAAAGCGCTCGTTGAACAGGATCACCCGACCGCCTTCGCGCGCAATACACGCGATCACGCTGAACGTGAAGAACGAATCGGGCGAAGCGGACGTGTACCAGTTCGCCATTTCGTAATCGACCCACTCGGCAGGCGTCAATTCGAAGCGGTAAAGGTCGATCCATTCGTCGCCATCGTGCAACTGCAACTTGCGCTCGTTCGCCGACAACGTCACGAGCCGCGCCGGTTCATGCGGCGTTGGCTGTGGCGCGTCGGTCGAGAACGAAAGCGGTGCGCGCAGCGTCGCGGCGCCGAAGCCCACGTCGACGAGCCACGCGTCGCCTTGCGCCTCCACGCGCAGCAGCATATGCGTGCGCGGCGTACGCGCTTGCGGTTCACGTCCGTACAGCACACGTGCGGCGAGCGGTGTCACCGTAAAGCCCAATTGCATGAGCGCGTGCGCAAGCAACGTGTTGTGCTCGAAGCAGTAGCCGCCGCGACGCCGCGTCACGAGCTTCGCGACGATGTCCGGGAGCTTGATCGACACGCGCCGCCCCGCCAGCGGATCGAGATTCTCGAAAGGAATGGCGAGCGGGTGCAACCGGTGCAGTTCGCGCAGCACGGCGAGTGTCGCGGCGCGCGGACCGTCATAACCGATGCGGGCGAAGTACGCGTCCAGATCGAGTTCCTGGCGAGTCGTGAGGTCGGTCATGGGCTCTTCTTGTTGACGAAATGATTGATGTGCATACGCTCCCGCCTTTGATGATAAGCGAGTCCGGCCATCTGATCGATTCGGTGGGACTGACTATCTGTAATGGCAAACCTCAGCAAAGAAAGCGATATGAAAGAATATCGCCGCACCACGTAAGGCGATTGCGAATCATTCTCGTTTTTGTTGACGATCGCATTTTCTATCAGTACGATGGCGCCGTCTGGGATCTCGGGTATTCAGCGATTCGCGAATAACAAACGCCAGCGCGACCGATCTAGCATTCATTTCAATAAGTAAGGAATCCGATGAAATTGAGCCGATCCGTCCAGGTCACTTCGCCGGCCTGCTCGCGCAGTGCGGCGCGCCGCCGTCCGGCGCCGCGGCGTGCGCCGGCGTTGCACGCCATCGCGGCGCTCGCCGCCAGCGCGACATTCGCCTGCGGTGCGGCGCATGCGCAAAGCACTGCGAATCCCGACGCCGCCCCTGAAGCGCCCGAGGCCGATCTCGCCATCCAGGCGCAGCCGTCGAACTTCTGGACCGGCTTCTGGACTCGCCAGACCATGCTCGGCGACATGGGCGGACTGCGGCCGTGGCTCGGCAAATACGGCGTGACCTTTCAGCTCACGGAGACGAGCGAATACCTCGCCAACCTGCGCGGCGGCCTCAAGACTGGCGGCGCATATGACGGCCTCACGACCGCGACCGTGCAGGTCGATACGAGCAAGGCGCTCGGCATTCCGGGAGGTCTCTTCAACGTGAGCGGCCTGCAGATTCACGGCACCAACCTGAGCACGTCGAACCTCGGCACGCTGAACACGGCGAGCGGCATCGAAGCCACGCCCACCACGCGCCTCTGGGAGCTGTGGTACCAGCAATCGTTCCTCGACAAGCGCCTTGACGTGAAGATCGGTCAGCAGAGTCTCGACCAGGAATTCATCACGAGCCAGTATGCGGCGCTCTTCATCAACACGATGTTCGGCTGGCCCGCGCTGCCTTCGTACGACATGCCCTCGGGCGGGCCGGCCTATCCGCTCGCGGGTCTCGGCGTGCGCGTGCGCGGGCAGATCACGCCATCGCTCACCGCGCTCGCGGGCGTGTTCGCTGGCGACCCGCTCGGCAACGACCCGAATAACCTTAGTGGTACGAACCTCAATCTTCGCAACGGCACGTTGTGGATTGGCGAGCTGCAGTACGCCATCAACCAGCCGTCCGAAGGCGAGCTCGTGAGCGCCGACGGTCGCGGCCTGCCGGGCACCTACAAGATTGGCTTCTGGTACAACAACAACCCGTTCGACGACCAGCGCCACGACAACACCGGCCTTTCGCTCGCGAATCCGGCCTCGACCGGCATTGCGGCGACCCATCGCGGCAATTACAGCGTCTACGCGGTGGCCGACCAGATGATCTGGCGTCCCGATCCGGACGAACCGCGCAGCATCGGCGTGTTCGCGCGCGTGATGGGCGCGCCCGGCGACCGCAATCTGGTGAGCCTCGCGGCCAACCTCGGCATCGTCATGAAGGCGCCGTTCAAGGGCCGCGACAACGACAGCGTGGGCCTTGCCGCCACGTACATCAAGGTTGGCAACAACGTGCACAACCTCGACCTCGATCAGCGATTCTTTAGCGGTGGCCCATACGGCGTGCGCACGCAGGAAACGGCACTCGAAGCCACCTATCAGTACCAGGTCACGCCGTGGTGGATTCTCCAGGCCGACGCGCAGTACACGTTCAACGCGGGCGCAGGCCAGAACCCGCAAGACCCGACGGCGCCGCTGCGCAACACGTTCGTGATCGGCGTGCGGACCAACATCACGTTTTAACCCGGGCAAGCGCTACCGGTCCATATCCACCCCAAGTCCTCGCGTATTTCCGCCGGCCGGCGCGCCGGATTCGCGAGGCACGGAGATCCAGAATGAAACATGCTACGCGCACGCTCCTGCGATGCACGGTCCACGCCGTCCGGTCCGCACTCGCGCTTGCCGCCGCAGCCGCGCTCGCCGGCGCGCCGCTCGCGGCCCACGCTGACCCGCAGGGCCTGCTCGAGACCGTCAAGCACCACACCACGCTCATCAACACCGTACCCGACAACGGCGACCAGAACCCGTATGCGATCGTCGTGGCGCCGGTCTCGTCCGGCACAGTGAAGCAAGGCGACGTGCTGGTGGACAACTTCAACAACGCGTCGAACCTCCAGGGCACCGGCAGCACGATCGTCGACTATCGCCCGGACACGAAGCAGATGACGCTGTTCGCGACCATCCCACGCGATCTCAAGAAATGCCCCGGCGGCGTGGGTCTCTCGACTGCGATGACGATGCTCAAGTCGGGCTGGATCATCGTAGGCAGCACGCCGAGCAACGACGGCACGACCAGCACCAAGGGCGCCGGCTGCCTGATCGTGCTCGACAGCAACGGCAGGATTGCGAAGACCATCAGCAGTCCGAATATCAACGATCCATGGGGCAACATGGCCGTGCTGGACAACGGCGACCATGCCACGCTGTTCGTGAGCAATGCCGGCTTCGGCGTGAGCGGCGCGGATGGCAACCCGCCTGTGTTCAAGCAGGCGACGGTGCTGCGCCTCGATCTCGACATCCCGGGCGGCCAGGCGCCGGTCGTAAAGAGAGAAACCGTGGTGGCGAGCGGCTTTGGCGCGCAGGCAGACAAGGGCGTATTCCTCGTCGGCCCCACCGGCCTCGCGCTTTCGACGGACAACAAGCTGCTCTACGTGTCCGACGCGATCGGCAACCGCATCAACGTGATCGAAGATCCGCTCACGCGCGACACGAGTGCAGGTGTGGGCCGCCAGCTCACCGCCGACGGCCTGCTGCACCGCCCGCTCGCCATGATCGCCACGCCCCAGGGTCACCTTTTAGTGACGAACGCGCTGAACGGCCAGGTCGTCGAGATCGACCCCGTGGCGGCCAAACAGCTTTACGCGCGCTGGCTCGATACCGACAAGGCGCAAAGCCCGCCGGGCAACGGCGACCTGTTCGGCATCGCGCTGACCCCGTCAGGCGACGGCTTCTACTACGTGGAAGACGACGTGAACACTCTCGTGCTGGCTCAATAAACATGTCCTCCGACGATACCCTCGACAACCCGTCGCGCCCCGCGCGGCGCGGCTTCCTGAAAGCTGGCGCAGCACTCGGGGCGAGCCTCGGCGCAGGCGCGGCCACGAGCGGCCTCGCCCAGGCCGCCGAGGCGAAGCAGCCCGCCATGCCCGCCGACCCGATGCTCGCCGTCGAGCCGTTCTACGGCGAGCACCAGGGCGGCATCGTGACGCCGCAGCAGGCGCACACCTATGTCGCGGCCTTCGACCTCACGACGACCTCGCGCGACGACGTCATCAACCTGCTGCGCAAGTGGACGCAATCCGCCGCGCGCATGAGCCAGGCGCAGCCCGCGGCATCGCTCGACGGTACGGGCGAAGATCATCCCGCGCCCGACTCCGGCGACGCGCTGGGCCTCGGCCCGGCCGGCCTCACGGTGACGTTCGGCTTCGGCCCCGGCCTCTTCACCTCGCAGGACAAGGACCGCTACGGTCTCGCGCACAAGCGCCCTGCCGCGCTCGTCGATCTGCCGCGCTTCAACGGCGACCAGCTGATCGCGCAGAAAACCGGCGGCGATCTCTTCGTCCAGGCCTGCGCTAACGACGCGCAAGTTGCCTTCCACGCGGTGCGCCAGCTCGCGCGTCAAGGCTATGGAATCCTGACGATGCGTTGGGGCCAGGCGGGCTTTCTCTCGGGCCCGCGCGCGCAGACGCCGCGCAATCTCATGGGCTTCAAGGACGGCACCAACAATCCGCCGACCGCGGATCCGAAAGCGATGAACCAGTTCGTTTGGGCCACCGCTGCCGACGCGCCGTGGATGCAGGGCGGCACCTATACGGTGGTGCGGCGCATCCGCATCACGCTGGAGCACTGGGACCAGGTGGAGCCCGGTTTCCAGGAGCAGGTGTTCGGCCGCCACAAGTACAGCGGCGCGCCCATCGGCATGAAGAAGGAGTTCGACACCGTCGACCTCGACGCGAAAGACAAGGACGGCAATCTGCTGATTCCCGAGAACTCGCACGTGCGCCTCTCGAACCGCGCATTGAACAACGGCGCGCAGATCCTGCGCCGCTCGTACTCGTACAACGACAGCACGGACTTCTATATCGAGCGGTGGCCGCCGTGGCGCCAGGAAACCGAATACGACGCGGGCCTCATCTTCGTCGCGCACCAGAGCGACCCGCGCACGGGCTTCATTCCGATCAACGAGCGCCTCGCGAAGTTCGACATGATGAACCAGTTCACCACGCACGTGGGCAGCGCGATCTTCGCGTGCCCGCCGGGTGCGAAGCCGGGCTCGTTCATCGGTGCGGAGCTGTTCAGCGCTTGATATCGGTCGATAACATCGGATCTCTAATCAATATGAAACTTTCCTCGAAGCGCGCCGCGCTGCGCGCCGCCGCATTCTCGCTCGCCATCGCCGTCATGCTGCCGCCCGGCGCCCACGCCGCCTCAATCACGATCTACAACGCGCAGCACGAGCAGGTCGTGAACCAGCTCGCGAAGGACTTCGAGCAACAGACGGGCATTGGCGTGAAGATCCGCAGCGGCGAAGGCCCGGCACTCGCGGCGCAACTCGTCGCCGAAGGCACGAAGACGCCCGCCGACGTCTACTTCACGGAGAACTCGCCCGAGCTGATGCTGCTCGAGGAGAAGGGCCTGCTCTCGCCCGTGCAGCAAGCCACGCTCGCCGTCGTGCCCGCGCGCTACAACTCGCCGCAAGGACAGTGGGTGGGCGTGACCGCGCGCGAGAACGTGCTTGCGTACAACACCGCCAAGGTGCAAGCGGGGCAGTTGCCGCAATCGCTTCTCGATCTCGCGAAGCCGGAATGGAAGGGCAAGGTCGGCATCGCCCCGAGCGACGCCGACTTTCTGCCGGTCGTCGACGCCGTGCTCGCGATGAAGGGTGAGGCGGCGACGCTCGAATGGCTCAAGCGCCTGAAGACCAACGCGCAGATTTTCGACGACGACGAAGGCGTGGTCGCCGCCGTGAATCGCGGCGCCGTGGCGACGGGCATCATCAACAATTACTATTGGGCCCGCCTGCACGCCGAGCTAGGTGACCAGAAGACGCGCAGCGCCGTGGCGCACTTCGGCGATGGCGACGTGGGCGCGCTCGTGAACGTCTCGGGCGCGGCAGCGACGAAGTCGGCGCACAACGTGGACGGCGCGCAGAAGTTTCTCGCCTACCTCGTGAGCGAGCGCGCGCAGAAGCTCATGGCGCAGGACCACATCAGCTTCGAATATCCGTTGCGGCCCGGCGTGGCGAGCGATCCCATCAACAAGCCGTTCGACCAGCTGAAGCCGCCCGCACTGACCATCCAGCAGCTAGGCGACGACAGCCAGGCGGGCAAGCTGCTGCGTCAGGCAGGCCTGCTTTAATCACCACGGAGTCCGAAGCAAGATCGTGAGCGAAGCCGTCACTACGGTGCAAGCCGTGCCTGAGTCTCATCAAGAGACTATCGCGAGGGCGCCGTCCCAAAGCGCGCGACGCCATGCGCCGCGCGCGCTGCTCGCGACGGCCGCGCTCGGCCCGCTGCTGGTGCTGCTGCCGCTCGCGCTCACGTTCTGGCGCGCTCTCGTTCAGCTTCGCCGATGCCGCCGAGCTGATCTTCCGGCCGCTGGTTGGCGAGCTGCTCGTCAATACGCTCTCGATCACCGTTTCGGCCACGCTCGCTTCGGCCATGCTCGGCACGGCCGTGGCATGGCTCGTCGAACGCACCGATGTGCCGGGGCGGCGCGCATGGGCGCTCCTCGCCGCCGCGCCGCTCGCCATGCCCGCGTTCGTCACGAGCTATGCGTGGGTCTCGATGAGCCTGGATTTGCAGGACTTTCTCGGCGCGTTCATCGTCATCACGACGGCCTACTTCCCGCTCGTTTATCTCCCCGTGGCCGCCGCGCTGCGCGGTCTCGACCCGGCGCTCGAAGAGTCGGCGCGCGCGCTTGGCTGCAACCACTGGGCCGTTTTCGTGCGCGTTGTGCTGCCGCAATTGCGGCCCGCGCTGTTCGGCTCGATGCTGCTCGTCGCGCTCGGCGTGCTCTCCGAATTCGGCGCATTCACGCTATTGCGGTTTCGCACGTTCACCACGGAAATTTATGCTGAATACCGCACGAGCTTCGATGGCGGCGGCGCCTCGTTGCTCGCTTGCGTGCTAATCCTGCTCTGCCTCGTGTGCCTCGTGCTCGAGTTTCGCGTGCGCGGGCGCGCCCGCTATGCGCGCGTGGATCGCGGCACGCGGCGCGCGAACGTGCGCCATGCACTCGGGCGCTGGCGCTGGCCTGTCACGGCGGGCTTCGTCGCGCTCAACGCCGCCACCCTGGGCGTCCCGCTCGCGATGATCGGCTACTGGCTCACGCAGCCGGGCGCAGCGGCTATCACGCCGGCCGAGGTCTCGCCCGAGTTGCTGGTCTCGACCACCTTCGCCTCGCTGCGCCTCGGTCTGACGGCCGCATGCTTCACCACGCTGCTCGCGCTGCCGCTTGGGTATCTGCTGGCGCGTTACCCGGGCCACGCGGCCACGTTCCTCGAACGTACTGCCTTTATCGCGCAAGGCGTGCCGAGCCTCGTCATTGCGCTTGCGATCGTCTCGCTCGCCGTGCGCGCGCTCGAACCGCTGTACCAGGGCACCACGCTGCTGATCGCGGCCTACGCCATCCTCTTTCTGCCGCTCGCGCTGGTGAGCGTGCGCGCCGCGCTCATGCAGGCGCAGCAGCGCCTCGAAGAAACCGCACGCGCGCTCGGTTTGGGCTGGTTCGCGACGCTGCGCCGCGTCGTGCTGCCGCTCGCGGGCCCCGGTCTCGGCGCGGCGGCCTCGATGGTCTTCATCTCCGTGGTGACGGAACTCAACGCCACGCTACTGCTCGCGCCGATCGGCACCCACACGCTGGCCACGCAAGTCTGGACCGACACTTCTACGCTCGCCTTCGCGGCCGCAGCGCCCTACGCCGCCCTGCTCACCGCGCTGTCGCTCGCGGCTTCGGGCCTGCTGTTCGCATTTGCTGGCCGCTCGGCGCTCGCGGGCCATGCGGCCGCGCCGACGCCGGCCGCCCCTTCCGATATGCCCGCCAACGGCGCCTGAGTCCCGTTTCGCATCCCCATGAGCACACTTCGCATCTCCGGCCTTCAAAAGGCCTTCGACGGTCATCCGGTCCTGCACGGCATCGATCTCGCCGTGCGCTCGGGTTCGCTCGTCGCGCTGCTCGGCCCCTCGGGCAGCGGCAAGACGACGCTGCTGCGCTTGCTGTGCGGTTTCGAGCGTGCCGACGCCGGCACGATCACGATCGACGGCCAGCGCGTGGCTGGCGACGGCCTGCATCTGCCGACCGAACAGCGCCGCATCGGCTATGTGCCGCAGGAAGGCGCCCTCTTCCCGCATCTCTCGGTTGCCGGGAACATCGTGTTCGGGCTGCCGCGCGCACAGCGCCGTGCACGCCATCGCGTGGCCGAGATGCTCGAACTCGTCGGGCTGCCTCAAGCGTATGCATCGCGCGCGCCGCAGCAGCTCTCGGGCGGACAGCAGCAGCGCGTGGCGCTGGCCCGCGCGCTCGCGCCCTCGCCCGGCCTCGTGATGCTCGACGAACCGTTCTCGTCGCTCGACGCCGCGTTGCGCGTCGAAACCCGCGAAGCCGTGGCGCGTGCGCTCGCCGCAGCCGGCGCGACCGCCGTGCTCGTCACCCACGACCAGGCCGAGGCGCTGTCACTCGGCCATGAAGTTGCCGTGTTGTGGCGGGGAAGACTGCTGCAAAGCGGGCCGCCGCAAACGCTCTACCGCCGCCCGGCCACGCCCGAACTCGCGGCTTTCATCGGCGAGGCGGTGCTGCTGCCCGGCACGGTAGCGAACGGACGGGCGCATTGCGTGCTCGGCGCGCTGCCGATCCAGCAAGAGCAGCACGCCGAAGATGGCGCCGTGGACGTCATGCTGCGCCCCGAGCAGATCGACGTGCTGCCCGAAACCGCGCAACGCGATGGCGCGCTCGAAGCCATCGTGCGCGCCATCACCTTCCACGGCCAGGACGCCGCGCTCACGCTGCAACTGATCGATGCGGACACAACGATCCGCGCACGCGTGCCCGGCTATCGCACGCCGCGTGAAGGCAAGCGCGTGCGGCTCGCGGTGGGCGGCGAAGTGAGCGTCTACCCGCGCTGACGCGGCACCGAAAGATCCTGCACCATCTGCTGCGCGAGGTAGTCGCACGTGGGCCGGTTCGATTTGGCGCTGCGCGCCACCACGATTTCCAGCGGCTCTATTTTCGGCAGGCCCTGCGCCTCGCCGAGAATCGCAAAGCGCGGCGGCACGCTGCAGCGCGTGAGCGCCACGATCGCAATGCCCGCTTCCACCGTCGCCAGGAGCCCCAAAAGGCTCGCGCTGCTATATGCCGCCCGATAACGGATGTGCGCGGCATCGAGCGCCGCCACCGTATGCGCGCGCGCCACGCAGCCGTGCTCGTATAGACCCACCGGCAACGGCGACATGGCAAGCGGCGCGGGATCGGTGGCGGAGCCCACCCATACCAGTTCCTCAGCGCGCACGAATTCGCCGCGCAACTTGCGGTCGCGCGTCACGAAGGCGATGTCGATCTTGTTGTCCGCGAGCATGGGCCCGAGCGCCGAGCTTTGCGCGCATACGATCTCGATCTCCACATGCGGATAAAGCGTCGAAAAGCGCCGTAAAACCGGCGAGAGCAGCGAGGCCATGTAGTCGTCGGGGGCACCTAGCACCACGCGCCCCGTCACTTCCGGCCGCACCATCGCCGCCCACGCTTCCTCCTGCAAGTCCAGTGCCCGCCGCGCGTATTCGAGCAACGTGGTGCCCGGCCGCGTGAGCGCGAGATTGCGGGTGTCGCGCGTGAACAGCGTGGCGCCGAGCATCTGCTCGAGCCGTTTGACCTGCATGCTCACGGCCGCCTGCGAGCGGTGCACGGCTACGGCGGCCTTCGTGAAGCTGCCCGCGTCGGCGACGGCAGCGAAGGTGCGCAGCAAGTCGATGTCAAATTCGGGGTTCAAGCGGGGCTGGCTCCGGGCTACAGGTGGGGGCGGCGATTCATAAGCTGAATTGATGGAATTCTTCAATTTAATTCGTTTGCCCGCGCCCGGCAACTGGCAAATACTGGAGCCGTTTTCAACCCCCTTTCGATTTTGCCGCGTAAGCCATGCAATCCGATCATCAAGGTAACCGTCAGCAAGGCGTCCTCATGCTCGCGGGCGGCGGCCTCCTGATGGGCACGATCGGCGTGTTCGTCGAGGAGGCGCGCCTTGGCGCGCTCACGCTCGTGTTCTTCCGCTGCTTTTTCGGCATGCTCGCGCTCGCCGCGTACTGCGCGTACAAGGGCTGGCTCACGCCCCGGCAGTTCACGCGCCGCACGTTCGCGCTCGCGCTCATTTCGGGCGTGCTGATGGTGACGCAGTGGGTGGCCTTCTTCGACGCGATCCATCGCACGAGCATCGCGGTCTCGACGGTCGTGTTCCACGTGCAGCCGTTCTGGGTCGTGCTGATGGGCGCCGCGCTCTTCCACGAGCGGCTCGGCGCGGACCGGCTGGGCTGGATCGGCATGGCGTTCGTGGGCCTCGTGCTCGCTTCGGGCGTGCTCGCGGAAAGCCATATCGCCGATCGCACGAGCTACACGATCGGCATCGCCGAATCGCTGGGCGGCTCGCTGCTCTACGCGAGCGTCACGCTCATCGCCAAGGGCCTGCGCGATTTTCGCCCGCATCTGCTCACGCTCACGCAATGCGCGGTGGGTGCGGTGTGTCTGCCGCTCATCGCGCCGTTTTTCGCGCCGCTCCAGCTCGCGCATATCTCGGCCGTGCAATGGGGCTGGCTAGTCGGCATGGGGGTGCTGCACACGGGGCTTTCGTACGTGCTGATCTACGGCGCGTTGCCGATGCTCACCACGCCCGTGATCGCCGTGCTGCTGTTCGTGTATCCGCTCACGGCGATCGCCGTCGATGCGATCGTCTACGGGCGTGCGTTGAGCGCGCTGCAACTCGCCGGCATGGCGCTGATCGTGGCGGCGAGCCTCGGCGTGAATCTCGGCTGGCGCCTGCTGCCGCCGAGGCTCGTGAAGGTGCGCCGCTAAAGCGCGCGGCGCACGTCAAGGCACAGCCTCAGGTCGGCAGCGTCTTACCCCTGGTTTCCGGCGCGAACGGAATGATCAGGAGTCCTGCGACGAATGCCAGCGCCGTGAGCGCGACCGGCGTGCCGAGCGTGTGCATGTTCAGCACCGCGGCGCCCAGCAGGAAGTTCACCCCCGCGCCCACGAAGCGGCCGAACGACGTGCAGAACGCGAACGCCGTGGCGCGCACGCGCGTTCCGAACTGCTCGGGCAACCACAGGCTGAAGAGCGCGAAGTTGCCGCCAAAGAAGCCGAGCACGAACAGCAGCGCGATGAACGGCACCAGCCCGTTCTTGAGGTAGAACGCCCAGCCGAAGCTCGCGGCGATCGCCACGGCCATGCCCGCGAAATAGACGGCGAGCGTCCATTTGCGGCCGATGCGTTCGGCCAGCGGCGGCAGCGCGAGACAGCCCAGGATCGTGCCGATGGAGAGAATGCCGGTAGCGATCGAAGCGGTGCGGATCGCCTCGGCCTTGCTCGCGCCCGCCTTCGTCGCGAGCTGGATCACGGCCGAAGGCTCATAGACGGCGCCCGCCCACAGGCCGATGATCGCGATCGTCAGCAATGCGCACGCCACCACGGTACGCACGCGATACACGCTGCCGAAGATTTCACGCAGCGGGTGACCGTGGTGCACATGGCTCGCCTCCGACTTCTGCCACGTCTCCGGCTCATCCACGCGCGTGAGCACCAGAATCGCCACCACCACCGGCACCGCGCCCGTGAGGAACATGGCCCGCCAGCCGAAGTGCACGCCGATCGTGTAATTGAGCGCGGCCGCGATGAAAAAGCCCGCGTAATAGCCGGTCTGCAGATAGCCCGCCCCCATCTTGCGGCGATCTTCGGGCCACGATTCGGCCACGTAGGTGCCCGCGAGCGCCCACTCGCCTCCAATGCCCACGCCCGCCAGAAAGCGGTAGATGCCGAGCGCCCAGACGCTCTGCGCGGTGGCGGAGAGGCCCGTGAAGATAGCGAACATGAAGATGGTGCCGGCCAGCACGCGCGTGCGGCCAAAGCGGTCGGCGAGCGGCCCCCAGATGAACGACAGGCCCCAGCCCACGAGGAAGAGCGCGAACAGGATCGAGCCGGCGAGCCCGATGTTCGCCGCACTGGCCTCGTAGCCCGAGCGCGGCAACAGTTCGGTGAGCGCGGGCGTGAGCACGAGTGCGTAGATGAACGAGTCCATCCCATCGAGCGTCCAGCCCGCCCAGGCGCCCCAGAAACCGGCGATCTGCGACCGGTTGAGCGGTGTCTTGCTGCGAGTACGCCGCGCGGACTCGGTGATCGAATTCATGATGCTCCTCTCTCCTTTGATGTCTCGCCCTGCGCGCATGCCTGTATGCGTGCGCGCCGCGAAACGCGGAAATGCAGGCCGCTGCAGAAGCCGGCCCTCGTCAGGAACTTCCTGTAAGCCCCCGTTCTCCCTACCCGTCTATAGTGAATCCGATGCTTCTGTGGTGCGGGTTTTCGAGGCTTTCGCCTTCGTCTTTTTATATATAATATGTGATCCTATGAACGACGCAACGGATGGTTTTCCCCTGGAAGGCGCTAGCGCGCCCCGCACCAGCACCTCGCGCATGATCGCCGACGCCCTGCGCAGCGCGATCGTCGAGGGCAAGCTCGCGCCTGATGCGCCGCTGCGCCAGGACGCGATCGCGCGGCATTTTTCGGTCAGCGCCATTCCCGTGCGCGAGGCGTTGCGCCAGCTCGCGAGCGAAGGCTGGGCCAAGATCGAAGTGAACAAGGGCGCGAGCGTCGCCTCGCTCTCGGCCGACGAAGCGCGCGAGATCTACGAGATCCGCTCGGCGCTGGAGAGCCTTGCGCTCGGCCTTGCGATTCCGAACCACACGAGCGCCACGCTGCGCGAAGTGAGCGCGCTCGCCGCGGCCGCGAAGCGTGAACGCGATCCGTCGCTCTATGTCGCGCGCAACGAGGCCTTTCATATGAACCTCTACGCGCCCGCCGGCCGGCCGCAGTTGATGGAGATGCTCACGACGCTCCATCGCCGCGGCGAACGCTATCTGCGTCTGAAATTCGGCTTTCCCGAGTACAAGGGCGAATCCGATAGCGAGCACGCCGAGATCCTCGCCGCCGTGAAGCGCGGCGACGTGCCCACCGCGCAAAAGCTCGTGGCGGAGCACCTGCTCGGCACGGGCGAACTCATCTACCGTTTCCTGACCGAGCGCGCCGCGCCGCCTGCGGCGGCGACCTCAGCGCCCCCTGCTGCACCGAAGCCGCGCGCCGCCTCTTCCCGCTCACGGAGCCGAACCGCCGATGAAGCCTCAAGCTGATACGCAACCCTCGCCCGGCCTCGCGCCGCGCTCGTGGACCACGCGCCGCGACGAGAAAGCCCGCCGCCTCGCCGCCATCTCGCACTGGCTCGAAGACGGCATCCTTCCCGCCGCGCGCACGACCGAAGCGCTCGAACTGCTGATCCGCCCCGGCGACCGCGTCGCGCTGGAAGGCGACAACCAGAAGCAGGCCGACTTTCTCTCGCGCTCGCTGGCAAAGGCCGATCCCGCAAAGCTCAACAACATCCACCTCCTGATTTCGAGCATCAGCCGGCCTGAGCAACTCACGCTGTTCGAGCGCGGCATTGCGCATCGCGTTGACTTCGCGTTCGCGGGGCCGCAGAGCTTGCGCGTCGCACAACTGCTCGAAGACGGTCAGCTCGAAGTGGGTGCGATCCATACCTATGTCGAGCTATACGCGCGCATGTTCGTCGACCTGATTCCGCAGGTCGCACTGCTTTGCGCCGAGAAGGCCGACCGCCACGGCAACCTCTACACCGGCCCGAACACCGAGGACACGCCCACCATCGCCGAGGCCGCTGCGTTCAGCCAGGGCATCGTGATCGTTCAGGTAAACGAAATTGTCGACGAACTGCCGCGCGTGGATATCCCCGGCTCGTGGGTCGACGTGGTCGTGCAAGCCGACCGGCCGTTCGCGGTCGAGCCGCTGTTCACGCGCGACCCGCGTCATATCGGCGACTTGCAGGTGCTCACCGCGATGATGGTCATCAAGGGCATTTACGCGCCTTATGGCATCGCGTCGCTCAATCACGGCATTGGGTTCGACACCGCCGCGATCGAATTGCTGCTGCCCACGTATGGCGAATCGCTCGGCCTGAAAGGCAAGATCTGCCGTAACTGGACGCTCAATCCGCATCCCACGCTCATTCCCGCGATCGAATCGGGCTGGGTGGAAAGCGTGCACTGCTTCGGCAGCGAAGTGGGCATGGAGGCCTATATCGCCGCGCGGCCCGATGTGTTCTTCACCGGCAGCGACGGCAGCCTGCGCTCGAACCGCGTGCTGTGCCAGCTCGCGGGGCAATACGCCGTCGATCTCTTCATCGGCTCGACGCTGCAGATCGACGCCGACGCGAACTCGTCCACCGTCACACGCGGGCGCCTCGCGGGTTTCGGCGGCGCGCCGAACATGGGCCACGATCCACGCGGCCGGCGCCACGCGAGCGAAGCGTGGCTCAAGCTGCTCAAGGACAACGGCCCGGTTTCGCGCGGCCACAAGCTCGTGGTGCAGCTTGCGGAGACCTGGAAGAAAGGCGGCGAGCCGACCTTCGTCGACGAACTCGACGCCATCGCCGTGGGCCGGAAGAGCGGCATGCCCGTCGCCCCCGTGATGATCTACGGCGACGACGTGAGCCACGTCGTGACCGAGGAAGGCATTGCGCACCTGCATCGCGCCGAAGGCATCGACGAACGCCGCGCGGCGCTTGCGGCCGTGGCGGGCGTGACGCCCATCGGGCTGCGCGCACAGCAGCAGAAAACCGACGAGCTGCGCCGCCGCGGCATCGTGCAGTTCCCCGAGGATCTCGGCATCCTGCGCGGCAACGCCAAACGTTCGCTGCTCGCGGCGCGCAGCATCGACGATCTGGTGACGTGGTCGGGCGGCCTCTACACGCCGCCCGCGCGCTTTCGCAGCTGGTGAGCGCGATGCGCACGTTCACCCTTACGCCGCTCGCCGAGGGTGCGGCGGGCCTCGCGCGGCGCGTCCCGTGCAGCGCCGGTGCACCGTCGCCGGGTTCGGCCGCACAGCTCGCACGCTTCGCCCGCGACGCACTGATCGAAGAGGCGCGCCTCACGCCCAAGCCCGCGCTCGTGGACGCGCGCGGTAGTGGCGCGCACAACGATCTCGATCTCGCGACGATGCTGCGCTCGGCGCACGCGCTCGAACCCACGTTCGAAGCGCTCGCGCGCGCGTCGTGCGGCGCCGCGCCGGGCACGGCGCTGCGCACCGACCTCGCGCGCATCGGACGCGCCGGCGAAGCCGCGATGATGCGCGCGACGCAAGGCAGCAATGCGCATCGCGGCGCGATCTGGATCGTCGGCCTGCTCGTGGCGGGCGCGGCGATCGTGCACACGCCTCACGCCAGCCATGGCGCGTACGCCCATGCGGCGCACATCTGCGCAACCGCAGCGACGATTGCACGCTTCGACGACCTGTTCGCGCGACCCACGCAAAGCCACGGCGAGCGCGTGCGCCAGCGTTTCAAGGTAGGCGGCGCGCGCGGCGAAGCACAGGACGGTTTTCCGCACGTCGTGCGCGTGGGTCTACCCGCGCTGCACGCCGCACGGGCGCAAGGTTGCGACGAAGCCCACGCGCGCGTGGACGCACTGCTCGCGATCATGGCGTCGCTCGACGACACCTGCGTGCTCCATCGCGCGGGGCTCGCCGGGCGCGAGGCCGCGCAAGCCGGCGCGCGGCGCGTGCGCGACGCCGGTGGCGTTGCGACACAGGCCGGGCGCGCGGCCTTCGATGCGCTGGAACGCGCGCTGCTCGCGCTCAACGCATCGCCGGGCGGCGCGGCCGATCTGCTCGCCGCGACGCTCTTCATCGACAGACTGCTTCAGCACCGCATGGGCGGGAGGACGGCTTCATGGAACAACTGACATTCGACTACCCGGCGCAACGCGCCGTGACGACGCGCGCCCATGTGGGCGTGGTGGGTTCGGGCGATCTCGAAGTGCTGCTGCAACCCGCCAGCGACATGCAGGCGCGCGTGGTCGTGCATACGAGCGTGGACGGCTACGGGCACATCTGGAAGAGCGTGCTCGACCGCTTCTTCACGCGCTACGACGGCGCGGCGCTCATCGAGATCAACGACTTCGGCGCGACGCCCGGCGTGGTGGCGCTGCGGCTCGCGGAGGCTGTGGAAGCGGCTCAGGGCGGTGAACGAGGAGCACAGTCATGAGCAGCACTAATCAAGTGGGGCCGGGCGCGCTGCTGCGCGAAAGCTTCATCGAGTTGAGCGCCCGGGAGCGCGCGGCCGCCGTGCTCGACGCGGGCACGTTCCGCGAACTCCTCGGCCCATTCGACCGCATCGAATCGCCGTGGCTCCCGTTGCAGGGCATCGTCTGCCAGGCCGACGACGGCGCGGTGATCGCGCGCGGGACCATCGACGGCCAGCCCGCCGTGGTCGCCGCCATCGAATCCGCGTTCCAGGGCGGCAGCATCGGCGAAGTGTCGGGCAGCAAGATCGCCGCGGCGCTCGAACTCGCACTCGCCGACTGCGAGCGCGGCAAGATCGTGCGGCCCGTCATCCTGTTCGAAACGGGCGGCGTGCGCTTGCAGGAAGCGAATCTCGGCCTCGCCGTGATCGCGGAGATCCAGTCGGCCATCGTCGCGTTGCGCGCTCACGTACCCGTGGTCGGCGTGATCGCGGGCATGGTGGGTTGCTTTGGCGGAATGTCGCTCGCTGCGGCACTGTGTTCGATGCTCGTGATGACGAAGCAAGGCCGCCTCGGCATGAACGGCCCCGAGGTGATCGAGCAGGAAGCCGGCATCGAGGAACTCGATTCGAGCGACCGCCGCCAGGTATGGCAACTGATCGGCGGCGAGCAGCGCACGCAGACAGGCTTCGCCGATGCGCTGGTGGACGATGCCGTCGACGACGTGCGCACCGCCGTGCGCGCGGCGTTTTCGCAAGGCGTGCCGCACTCGCATCGCTCGGCGAACGTCGATGCGATGCTCGCCAGGCTCGCGCAAATCGATCCCGCCAGCGTCACCCCAGAATCGATGCGCGCGGTGTTTGCCGCATCGCCCACGAACCTCCGCGGAGAAACGGCATGAACTACACGACGACGAGCCGCGGCACACGCTGGCTGCTCGCCCTGGCGGGTGTTGACGCACGAGGCGCCTGCGTTCAGTACGCCGATGCGCCGCTCGGCGACGAAACGGCGCGCTTCATCACCGTGGCGCCCGATCCCGCGAACCGCTTTCCGCGCGCGCGCGACAACGTGGTGGGCCTCGAGCAAGGCTGGCTTCTCGCGAAGGCCGTGCGCGACGCGATTGCCGAAGATGCCGCGAGCGGCAAGCGCCGCCCCATCATCGCGATCGTCGACGTGAAGAGCCAGGCATACGGCTACCGTGAGGAGATGCTCGGCATCCACCTCGCGTGCGCATCGGCCGTGGACGCCTACGCGAGCGCGCGCCTCGCCGGGCATCCCGTGGTGGCGCTGATCGTCGGCCCCGCGATGTCGGGCGCGTTCCTCGCGCACGGCTACCAGGCCAACCGCATCGTCGCGCTCGACGCGCCCGGCACGATGGTCCACGCCATGGGCAAGGAAGCCGCGGCGCGCGTCACGCGGCGCAGCGTCGAGGAGCTCGACGAACTTGGCGAAAAGATCGTGCCGATGTCCTATTCGATGGCGTCGTTCGCGAAGCTCGGTCTGCTCGACGAGCTGATCGAAGGCGTCGACGCGGACGCGCCCAGCAACGCGCAAACCGCGCGCGTGCGCGACGTGCTCGCGAAGAAGGTGCGCGAAGCCCGCGGCGACAAGAGCGGCCTCGCGCATCGCTTGCAGGGCGAATCGGCACAGCGCACGCGTGCGGCGTCGATCGAGGTGCGCAAGCGCCTTGCGCAACAATGGGACGCTAGCTGATGCGCGTCTGCGCTGCCCCGCCCTTCGCAGAAGACGCGCCGCGCCAGGACGATGCGCGCTGGCACGCCCACGATCTGCTGCAGATTCGACGCGGCGCATCGATTGCGCACTCGAGCGACGAGCCGGACTGGGTACGCGGCGCCCTCGCGCGCGCACCCTGGGTGGTCGTGCGGCGTACGCGCGCGGCGGCAGGCTTCGTGGCGGTCGGCGTGCGCGGCAGTGCACGATCACAGCGTTTCGGCACGTGGCTCGATACTGAGGATATCGAATCGTCTTCTGCGCCGGAAGACCTGCGCGATATCGAGCCGCTGCGCGAGCGCCGCGCACTGCCCGCGTTCATCGCGCTGGCCGCCCTGCGCGAAACCGCCTCGCCGCTACGCGATTACGCCTGGGGCCCCACGGGCAGCGCGGGTTTTGAACTCGCCGCGGGCATCCCCACGCTCACGGCGTCGAGCGATCTCGACGTCCTGATTCGTCTGCCGCAACGCGTCTCGCGCGCCGCGATCGACTCGCTTGCGCAAACGCTCGCGCGAGCCGCGAGCCGCGCCGGCACGCGCATCGACGCGCAACTCGAAACGCCATCGGGCGGCGTCGCGCTGGCCGAACTCGCCGTGCACAAGCCGCGCGTGCTGGCGCGCGCTTCGAGCGGCGCGCAGCTCGTTACCGATCCCTGGCGCACACCATGACGCTCGCGCTGCTCTTTCCCGGCCAAGGCGCGCAAAGCCCCGGCTTTCTCCACAAGCTGCCGCAGCACGACGCGGTGCGGGCGACGCTCGCCGAGGCATCGGCCGCGCTTGGCCTGGACGTCCTCACGCTCGATAGCGACGACAGCTTGCGCTCCACGGTTGCGGTTCAGATCGGGCTGACGGTCGCTGGCGTTGCCGTTGCGCGCGCGCTCGCGCACGAAGGTCTCGTTGCCCAGTTCTGCGCAGGGCTATCCGTGGGCGCCTATGCGGCAGCGGTAACGTGCGAAGCCCTGTCGTTCGGCGACGCGCTGCATATGGTGCGCAAGCGCGCCGAGCTGATGGAGAACGCGTGGCCCTCGGGCTACGGCCTGGCGGCCGTCGCGGGGTTGAGCGAGACGCAGGTGGAAGCGCTCGCGCAAGCACATGCGCGCGAAGGCGGCGAACCCGTGTACGTGGCGAACGTCAACGCCCCGCGCCAGATCGTCGTGGCCGGGGCCGACGCGGCGCTCGCGGCGTTCTCCGCGCGCGCGCTTGCTGCCGGCGCGCGCAAGGCGCAACGGCTCATGGTTGCGGTTCCTTCGCATTGCGAACTATTGGCCGATGCCGCCGACAAGCTCACCGCGTGGGCGAAAGACATCCCCTTCACGGCGCCGCGCAGTGTCTACGTCGACAATCGCGGCGGCCGCCCGCTCCACAGCGCAAACGCGATCCGCGCCGATCTCGCCACCAACATGCGCTATACGGTGCGCTGGTACGACGCACTGACGGTCGTGATCGAATCGGGCGCCAGTGTGCTGGTCGAGGCGCCGCCTGGCCAGGTACTCACCGACATCGCGCGCGAGCACTATCCCGAAGAAACGACGGCGCTCGCGGCATCGACGTTGCCTCATGAGCGGCTCGTCGCTATCGTGCGGCGGCGGTTGGGTTGAGCTTCGCTTGAGTCGTGCGCGCCGCCGCCAAATAGGGCGTTTATGCGCATAAAGTCTTATTTGATTTCTACGGCGACGCGTGGAAGCTCGAGGCTAATCGCATGTTCATTGATTTCGCGGCCATCTGGCGCCATCTAGCGTCTTATTTACGCAAACCTGCGGTCACAATACGAAACGTCAGATTGACGCGCTCACCGCACACGGCGGGCTCCTTCGGCACCCGATGCCGCCACTGCGCCTGAGTCATGCCCTGCATCACGAGCAGGCTGCCGCTCGTCAGCCGGAAGGAGCGCACCACGCCCGTTGCGTTGTGGCGCAGATCGAAACGCCGCGTCGCGCCGAGGCTCAGCGAGGCAATGACCGGTTCCGGGCCCAGCTCGGGTTCGTGATCGGCATGCCACCCCATGCTGTCTGCGCCGCTGCGATAACGATTGAGCAGCACGCTGTTAAAACGCACGCCGCACAGCGCCGAGATGGCGTCGCGCAATTCGGCCACCGTGGCGGACCAGGGCTGCGGCACGTTGCGAATTCCAGAGTAGACGTAGACCGCGCCCTCATCGCCTTGCCAGGCCGTGAGACGCGGCTGGTCCACCCAGCCGCCGGGCGTGCGAATGCGCTCCTGGCGCCAGTCGGCCTCGGCGATGATGCGGGTGAGCGCCTCGGCCGCCGCATCGTCCGCGAGCCATGACGGATGCCACCTCACGTCGGGGTGAGGCGCGGACTGGGGCGTGTCGTCGAAGAGATCGAACATCGCGAACGCTTGAATCGAGCGGGAAACGCACAGTTTCGCACGGCGCGAATGCGCCCGCCGCGCGCCGCCCATTTCAGCAGTTGTGCTTGCGGGATCAGGTAAGCAGCGCGATATAGAACACCGCTGCACCGATGAGCGCGCCGACGAAACAGAAGCCCTCGGCGGGCTCGTCGGTGGTGCGCGAGCGCAGCCACGCGCCCACTACGCCGAACATGCCCGCGATACCTAACGCGACGAACAACATCACGACGTCGAATAACGCGCTTCGGCCGATATCGAGGATATCGACTCGCTTGACGGCGAAATAGACTACGACGGCCATGATCGAGAGCACGACCATCGGCAGCATGACGTGGCTGCCCTCATAACCGACGTGACGACCATGCAGACCCTCGTGCACCCCATGCGCAGGCCGGATGATTTTCATGATTCGTCTCCCCCAGGAGCGCCCGAAAAGCACGGGCCTCGATTCAAGCATAGTCCATCGCCGAGGCTAATTCAATGGACGTTTAATAGTGTGGCGCAGCCCCGCAAGAAAATAGTGCAACCAGCGAGATCGCATTGGCAATCCAGGGAAATGCCGCAGCGCCACAACCCTGCCCCGCGTACCGCGCGAGCCCCATTCATACACGCATGCATGTATGTCGAGTCCGCGTTCCTGTGGGCTTCGATGGCGCATCGCAGCAAGCACCGGGGACGCCGCCATGTCACAGCGCAAACGCAGCCGTCCCGGTAAAATCCAACGCAGCCTGCCTGAACGCCGTCCTTACGCGTTCCCGGTGTCCGGGCCTTTGCCGCAGCGCCCTGCGCCGCCCCTGCCATCCGTTCCCGCCGCCATGCCCCGACTCTCGTTTCTGGTCCGCTTCATTGCCATCGGCGTGCTGCTGCACGCCTATGTCGGCTTTCGCCTGATCCCCGATCTGCCCGTGCCGGCCGCCGGCAAGTGGCTCGCGGTGCTGTGGCTCGTGCTCTCGGTGCTGTTCATCCCGCCCGGCATGCTCGCGCGGCGCTTCAAGCGCCAGCCGCTCGGCGACCGTCTCGCGTGGATCGGCATGCTTGCCATGGGATTTTTCTCGTCGCTGCTCATGCTGACGATCGCGCGCGACATCGTGCTCGCCTCCGCCATGACCGTGGAGGCGCTGTGGCCCCGCGCCATCGATCTCGCGAACTGGCGCACCGCGAGCGCCGCCACGGTGATCACGCTGGCCTTCGTTTCCTCCGGATTCGGCTTCTTCAATGCGCGGCGGCGCGCGCGCGTGCGCAACGTCGAGGTGCCGATTCGCGGCCTGCCCGCCGCGCTCGACGGCTTCACGATCGTGCAGCTGAGCGACATTCACGTCGGGCCCACGATCAAGCACGGTTACGTCGATGCGATCGTGCGCGCCGTGAATCAGCTCGACGCCGACGTGGTGGCCATCACCGGCGACATCGTGGACGGCAGCGTGGCCCATCTCGCCGATCACACCGCGCCGCTCGGCAAGCTCAATGCCCATCACGGCGTGTATCTCGTGACCGGCAATCACGAGTACTACTCGGGCGCGGACGCGTGGATTGCCGAGTTCCGCCGCATCGGGCTCACGGTGCTGATGAATCAGCACGTGGTGATCGAACATGGCGGCGAGCGGCTCGTGCTGGCCGGCGTGACCGACTTCACGGGCGGCCAGTTCGATCCCGCGCACCGCAGCGATCCGGCCGCAGCACTGCGCGGCGCGCCCGCGGACATCCACACACGCGTGCTGCTCGCGCACCAGCCTCGCACCGCGCACGCCGCCGCCGCCGCGGGCTTCACGCTGCAACTGTCCGGCCACACGCACGGCGGCCAGATCTTCCCGTGGAATTTCCTCGTCCGGCTGCAGCAGCCGTTCACCGCGGGGCTGGAAAAGCTCGGCGGCCTCTGGGTCTATACGAGCCGGGGCACCGGTTACTGGGGGCCGCCCAAACGCCTTGGCGCGCCTTCGGAGATCACGCGCGTGCGGCTCGTGGGTGCGGTATTGAGCGCGGACTGAGCGTGCATTGCAACCGGCGACGGCCGGCACGATCTTGTCGGTATGATTGGGCAATGTCGCCACTCGTCCGCCGTTAGTCCACTATTCGGCCTCAACGGGAATTTATCGCTCATGGAAGGCAACAAGGCTCTTCACCAGACATCGTTCTACCTGCTGCTGCTGACGGTATCCGTCGCGCTGTGCTTCATCCTCGCGCCGTTCTTCAGCACGGTGCTCTGGGGCGCCATTCTCGCGTTGATCTTTCAGCCGGTGCAGCGCAGGCTCGTCGCACAGCTCGGGCGCAGGCGCAATCTCGCCGCGCTCATCACACTCATGATCTGCCTTGTGATCGTGATCTTCCCGCTCACGCTCGTCGCGGGAACGCTGGTCCAGCAGGTCGCCCTGGCCTACCAGCAGGTGCGCGCCGGCAGTCTCGATTTCGGGGCGTACTTCAGCCAGATCGTCCATGCACTGCCCGTCTCGATCCAGAACCTGCTGGCGCGCTACGACCTCATGGATCTGCCGGGGCTGCAGCAACGGCTTTCGGCGGGCGCCGCGGAAATCAGCCAGTTCATCGCCACGCGCGCGCTGAGCGTCGGGCAGAACACCTTGCAGTTCCTGGTGAGCTTTGGCGTCATGCTCTATCTGTTCTTCTTTCTCGTGCGCGACGGAAGCGAAATCTCGCGGCTGATACGCGACGCCATTCCGCTCGACAAACAGCACAAGCTGCATCTCATACGCAAATTCACGACGGTGATACGCGCGACGGTGAAGGGCAACCTGGTCGTCGCGGTCGTGCAGGGCGGGCTGGGCGGCATTGCGCTCTGGGTGCTCGGCATTCAGGGCGCGCTGCTGTGGGGCTTCGTCATGATGCTGCTCTCGCTGCTGCCGGCCGTGGGCGCGGCGCTGGTGTGGGGGCCGGTCGCCATCTATTTCCTTTCGACGGGCGCGATCGCGAAAGGCGTCGGACTCATCGTCTTCGGCTCGGTGGTCATCGGCACCGTGGACAACGTGCTGCGCCCGCTGCTCGTGGGCAAGGACACGCGCCTGCCCGACTGGGTCGTGCTGATTTCGACGCTGGGCGGTATTTCGCTCATCGGCATCAACGGCTTCGTGATCGGGCCGCTGGTGGCCGCGCTCTTCATCAGTTGCTGGGATCTCCTGCGCAAGGGTCAGCACGACATCGAAAACGAGCGCGCGCCCGTTGAGGACGAGCCCGTATGAGGTCGATCGTCTAGCCGGCGTCAGCGCCGGACGTCATGCGCAACGTCAGGGCGAAACGTGCAGCGGCAAGCCGGCGCGACCCTGACGCACGATCCCGGCATCGACAGGCGACTGCTGCGCATCGCCGCCGTCCACGGCCACCGAGAAGCCAAATGTATTCACACCGTCGGCACTGCGCACGAACACCGAGCCGCCGTGCATCTCCGCCACGGCCTTGACGATCGAAAGCCCGAGCCCGTGATTTTCGTGGCTGTTGGAGCGCGCTTCCTGAAGGCGGTAGAAGCGGTCGAAGATATGCTCGCGTACTACCGGATCGAGCGGCTCACCGGGATTCGAAACGGCGATCTCCACGTGTCCGTCCTGCGGCGCGACGGTGGCGCACAGCGTCGTTCCGGGCTGCGAATGCTGGATCGCATTGACGAACAGATTGCTCACCGCGCGCCCGATCAGCGAAGTGTTCACCCATGCGCGGGCGTCGCCCTGCACTTGCACGCGCAACTGCGCTTCTTCCAGCGGCATTTCCAGAAAGTCGAGCATGCGCTCGATCTCGGCGCGCAACGAGACTTCCGCGAGATCCGTCGCCCGTTCGCCGCGGTCGCTGCGCGAGAGAAACAGCATGTCGTTCACGATCACGCGCAATCGTTCGAATTCCTCAAGATTCGATTGCAGTGTCTGTTGCAACTGCTCGACTGAACGGTCGCGCGTGAGCGCCACCTGGGTCTGGCCGATCAGAATGCTCACTGGCGTGCGCAATTCGTGCGCCACGTCGGCGTTGAACGACTCGAGGCGCTCATAGGCCTTGTCGAGGCGCTCCAGTGCGCCGTTGAACGACGTGGCGAGTTCATGAAGCTCCTCGGGCAGCGCGTCCGAATGCAGACGCTGGCGCCGGTTCGACGGACTCAATTGCGCCGCCTCGCGCGAGAGGCGCGTGAGCGGGGCGAGCCCGAAGCGCGTGACCGCACGGCTCAGGAGCGCCACCACGATCGTGGAAAGCACGATCAGCACGCCGAGCACCATGCCGAAGCGCCGCAGCATGCCTTCGGTGCGCACGCAATCAGTGCCGACCACGAGCTTCACCTCGGGCCGCTCGCCGCTCGCCGGCACGATATAAGTCGATGTGATGATGTCGTAGCTGCTGCCGGGCGGGCGCACGCGCAGATGATTCGGGCCAACATCGCCCGTGACCTTGCCGACGATGGGTGAGCCGAAGCGAAAGCGCGGATCGGGCCCCTCGACGTAGTAATGCATGCGGCTGTCGGCGGGCGAGAGGTCGCGCAGCTTTTCCTGCACGAAGGCCCACTTCTCAACGTTGGGTGCGTGCGCAACGATCAGGTTCGCGATGCGCGCCCGCGTGTCGAGCGTCTCGCGCAGCTCGTTGAAGAGCTGACGCTGCATCAGGAGGAAAAGGCCCGCGCCCGTGAGCGTGAACACGATCAGCGACACCGCCGCGAACATCGCCGAGAGCCGCAGCGAGATCGAGCGTTTCATGGCGTCTGGCCTCCTTCCTCGCGCACTTCGAGCACATAGCCCATGCCGCGGATGGTGTGCAGCAGTTTCGCCGCATGCGGGCCGTCGAGTTTCGCGCGCAGCCGCTTGATCGCCGTCTCCACCACGTTCGCGTTGCTTTCGAAATTGACGTCCCAGACCAGCTCGGTGATGAGCGTCTTCGAGAGAATCTCGCCGCGCCGGCGCGCGAGCACGGAGAGCAACTGAAACTCCTTCGCCGTGAGATCGAGGCGCACACCGTCGCGCGTCGCCCGGCGGCTGATGAGGTCCACCTGCAGATCGCCCACCGAAATCAGCGTGGATTCCTGTGAGCGTGCGCGGCGCGTGAGCGCGCGCAGGCGCTCGACGAGTTCGAGAAACGAGAACGGCTTCGTGAGATAGTCGTCGGCGCCGTCGCGCAGGCCATGGACGCGGTCGTCCACGCGGTCGCGCGCCGTCAGCATGATGACCGGCGTGTCCTTCTTCGCGCGCACGGCGCGCAGCACGCCGAAGCCGTCGAGCTTCGGCAGCATGACGTCGAGCACGATCACGTCGAAGTCGTATTCCGTGGCCATCCACGCGCCTTCCTCGCCATCCATGGCGACGTCCACGACCCAGCCTTGTTCCGTGAGTCCGCTGCGCAGATAGTCCACGACCTTGCGCTCGTCTTCGATTACCAATACTTTCATGCCCGCCCTCCTCTTCGCGCGGTGTCCTGCGATCTCGCCCGGCGTTCTTTCATATTCCGCCAGCGGGCCGCCGCGGCTCATGACCGCGGTTTCGCGCGCTTTTTTCGGTCCTGATGCCGGGCTCGTTCAAGCCCTGCCATAAGCCTTTTTCACGACTCAGCCTCTGTCCGCCGCCTTCTGCACTTCGCGGCACGTTCCCGCGCTGCACGCCACCTCACGCTCGCTGGCGCTCCAGCCGCCGCCCAGTGCTTTTGCCAGAAAGACCACCGTGGCCACCTGCTGCCCGTGAATCTGCACTTCCTGGCGCTCGCTGGCAAGCAACTGCTGCTCCGCATTGAGCACGTCGATGAACGCGACGAGTCCGCCCTGATAACGGTCGTTGGCGAGATCGAGGGACTTGCGTGCATCATCCACGGCCGACTGCCCCTGTGTCGATGCGCGCTCCAGCACCGAGAGACCCGTTACCGCATTTTGCACCTCCTCGAACGCGGTGAGCGCGGTCTGTCGATACGATGCCTGCGCCGACTCGTAACCGCCTTGCGCGAAATCCACACCCGCTGCGCGTTTGCCGCCATCGAACAGTACCTCGCTGGCCGTCGCGCCCACGGACCACATCAGGCTCGGCACCGAGAAAAGACTGCCGAAACGCGTGGATTCCCAGCCAAACGCGGGGGAGAGCGTGATGTCGGGAAAGTACGCCGAGCGCGCGACGCCGATCTGCGCATTGGCGGCCGCCATGGCCCGCTCGGCCGACGCGACGTCGGGCCGCCGCTGCAACAGCTCGCTCGGCAGGCCGGTGGGCAGCGCCGGTACCGGCAGCGGCGTGACCTTCCGTGCGATCGAGAACTCGGGCGCGGGCTGGCCGACCAGCACGGCAATCGCGTTCTGCTCCTGCTGGCGCTGATTTTCGAGCAGATGCACCTGCGTGAGCGTCGCGGCGAGCTGCGCCTTCTGCTGCAGCAGTTCGAGACCCGAAACAGCGCCGAGATCGTGCTGCGCGGTCACGAAATCGAGCGCCCTTTGCTGCGATTGCGCCGAGCGATTCACCACGTCGATCTCATTGTCGAGTTCGCGCATGGCGAAATAGTCGGTGGCGAGTTCAGCGGTGAGCACGAGGCGCGCGTTGGCGAGGTCGTCGCTCGCCTGCTGCGTCGAGGCTTGAGCGGACTCGACCATGCGCCGGATGCGCCCGAACAGATCCAGCTCGTAGCTCACGGTCGCGCCGACGGCAACCTGGTTTTGCACCGTCGATGTATTGGGCGTCGCGTAGTTCGTGAGCGGCCGGTTTGCGGAAATGCGCTCGCGCGCGAGGCTCCCATCGACGCCCACCTGCGGGCTTTGCTGCGACGAAACCGATGCCAGCGTGGCGCGCGCCTGGGCGTAGTGAGCGGCGGCCACGCGCAGCGTCTGGTTGCCGTCGAGCGCGGCAGTTTCGAGGCGGTCGAGTTCGGCGTTGTCGAACGCCTTCCACCATTGCGGATCGAGCGGCGCATGCGAGGGCTGCGCCGCGTGCCAGTATGAATCGGCCGAATCGATTCGCCACGCCGCCGGGCTTTCGGTTTGCGGGGCGTGGTAGTCGGGGCCCACGGTGCAGCCCGTGAGACCGATCGCACTGAGCGCCGCGGCGTATGCGAGCCACGTCAGCCGTTGCGGCGTGTGTCGCGGCATGCTCACGTCGCGCTCCGTTTCGGCGCCTCGCGCGCCGCATCGGTCTTCGCTTCGCTCTTCGCTTTGGTCATGTTCGGCGCGACCACCACGACGCTGTCGCCATCGGCGATCGAATCGCTCGGGTTCAGCACGACGCGGTCGGTCGCTTCGAGCCCGCCGCTGATTTCGAGCGTTTGCCCGAGGTCCAGCGCGATTTCAACGGGTTTGAGCTTGACCTTGCCATCGGCATCGACCACTGCGAGACGCGGGCCCTCGGAGCGGAACAGTAGCGAGTTGGCCGGCACCGTGAGCAAGCCTTTCGCGTCGGTCTGCAATGCGGCCTGTACGTACGCGCCAGGCAGCAGCTTGCCGTCGTGATTGGGCAGCGCAATTTCGGCCTGCAGCGTGCGCGTAGCCACGTCGATGGCCTGTGCCGTACGCGTGACGGTGCCGTCGAAAGTGACCCCCGGCAGCTCCTGCTCGGTCACGCTCACGTGCTGGCCAACCGCCACTTGCTGCGCGTAGGTCTGCGGCACGTCGAGGTAAAGGCGCAACGGATCCGCCTGCGCGATCGAAAAGAGCGCATGCCCCGCGCCCCCATTGCCCGCGTTCACGAGGTCGCCGATATCGACGTTGCGCTGCGTGATGATGCCCGTGATGGGCGCGACGATACGCTGAAACGATTTCATCTGGGCGAGGCGGCGCACGTTCGCCTCGGCGGCGGCGAGGTTCGCCTCGTCCGTGTTGAACGCACCCTGACGATCATCGAGCTCCTGCTGCGAGACGGCATCGCGCTGGCGCAGTTGCTGCGCGCGATCGAACGAGGTCTTCGCCAGCGCAAGTGTCGACGCGGCCTGCTCGCGCTGCGCCTCGGCCTGCGCGAGTTCCTGATCGATCTCGGGCGTATCGATCTCGGCAAGCAGCTGGCCTTGCTGCACGTGCGCGCCGATATCGGCGTACCAGCGCCGCACGTACCCGTTCGCACGCGAATAGATGGGTGCTTCGACATAGCCGCGCAGCGTGCCCGGCAGCACGACGCGACCATCCGCGCCTGCCGCGACGGGTTGCACGACGCTCACGTACTGCCTCGCGTTCTGCTTCGTCGCCTCGGCGAGATGGTGGGCGTTCATGAGGTTCGAGACGACCGTGCGCGCCGCGCCCGCCGCCAGCAGCAGCGCGACCACGATCACCGCGAGGCGCGCGCGCTTGGCCGCCTGGCCGCGCGCCGGCAGGTCCATGCCCTGCTCGCCGCCCACGGTGAAGTCGAGAGATGAATGGTGGTGAGGTTCGTTCATGTCATCGGCCAGTTTTGACTTGACGTGTCGCCACGCGCACCATGCCTGCGCGCCTCGCGCTCGCGCTTCGCGACGGCACGGCGGGCGAGCCGCGTATGCACGGTCGCAAACATAAGTGGTACGAAAAATAGTGTGGAGACCGTAGCGAACAGCAGGCCGCCGATCACCGCACGCCCGAGCGGCGCATTCTGCCCGGCGCCTTCGCCGAGACCGAGTGCCATCGGCACCATGCCGATCATCATTGCGAACGCCGTCATCAGCACGGGGCGTATGCGCGTGGCGCCCGCTTCGAGCGCGGCCGCGAGCGGCGTCGCGCCGCCGGCGAGACGCTGGCGCGCGAACGCAACCACGAGAATGCTGTTCGCGGTCGCCACGCCCACGGTCATGATCGCGCCCGTGAGCGCGGGCACGCTCAGGTGCGTGCCGGTGAGAAACAGCATCCACGCAATGCCTGCGAGCGCAGCGGGCAACGCGCTGACGATGATGAGCGGATCGGCCCACGACTGGAAGTTCACGACGATCAGCAGGTAGACGAGCACCACCGCCATCGCAATGCCGATGCCGAGACCCACATATGATGAGCGCATCGTGCCGATCTGCCCGCGCATCGTGATGGTCGTGCCGCGCGGCGCGTGCGCCTGCACCTGCCGGACGATGTCGTTGATGTTCCCGCCCACGGAACCCAGATCGCGGCCCTCCACGCTCACGAGCAGGTCGATCACGGGCCGGATGTTGTAGTGGGTGACAATGGCAGGTCCATCGTGCGGTTTGAGCTGCACGAGGTTGCTCACCAGCTGCAGCGGTGCGTTGGCGTTCGCGCTGCGCGCGGAAACGGGCGTCCCCATTACCTCGTTCACGGAGGTTTCGCGATACTGCGGCGTCTGCACGGTGAGCGGGTATTCCACGCCGGTTTGCGGGCTCACCCAGAACGCGGGCGAGGTCTGCGTGCTGCCCGAGAGGGCGATCAGCACGTCCTGCGCCACGTTCTGCGGGCTCAGATTCAATTGCTGCATACGCGTGCGGTCCATCGCGAGCGTGAGCGCGGGTTCGTCGTTGCGCTGCTCGATGTGCGCATCGACGGCGCCCGGCAATTGCCGCACCTTCTTGAGCAGCGTGCTCGCAAGCGCCATGTTCTCCCCGGGATTGGCGCCCACGACCTGCACGTCGATTGCCGCGGGTTGCCCGAAGTTGAGAATCTGCGTGACGATGTCCGCGGGCTGGAAGAAGAACTCGACGCCCGGAAAGCGCTGCGGCAACAGTGCGCGCAGCTTGTCGATGTAGATGCGCGAGGGGTCATGGTCGGGCTTCAGTGCAATCTGGATCTCGCCGTCGAGCGTGCCCATCGTCCCTGCATTGCTGTACGAGAGATTGATGCCGCTATACGGCAGCCCGAGGTTGTCGACGATCGTTTCGAGCTGGTCGGGCGGCACGACTTCGCGAATCGTCTGCTCGACCTGGTCTGCGAGTCGCGCGGTCTCCTCGATGCGAAAACCCGTTGGGCCGCGCATGTGCAGTCGAATGTTGCCCGCATCGACGGAGGGAAAGAAATCGCGGCCGAGGAAGAACACGAGGCCGAGCGAAAGCAGGCAAAACGCGAGGAACGTACCGCCGAAAAACTTTCGGCGCGAGAGCAGCAGGCTCAGGAGCGCGATGTAGTTGGCGCGCACGCCCTCGAACGCGTGATCGAAGCGCCAGTGTATGCGCGCGAAGAGCGAACGATCCGCGCGCTGCGTATGCGCGGCAGGATCGTGACCCTCGAACAGCAGCATGGCGAGCGTCGGCACGAGCGTGCGCGAGAGGATGTACGACGCGATCATCGCGAACACCACGGCCTGCGCGAGCGGCACGAACAGAAATCGCGCCACCCCGGTGAGGAAGAACATCGGCACGAACACGATGCAGATGCACAGCGTCGAAACGAGCGCGGGCACCGCGATTTCACCGGCGCCATCGAGAATGCCGTCGTGCAGCCCCGCGCCCAGATGCAGGTGGCGCTCGATGTTTTCGATGGTGACCGTTGCGTCATCAACGAGTATGCCGACCGCGAGCGCGAGGCCGCCGAGCGTCATGATGTTGATGGTCTCGCCCAGTGCGTAGAGGACGATGATCGAAGCGAGAATCGACAGCGGTATCGACACGGCAATGATGAGCGTGCTGCGCCAGTTGCCGAGAAAGAGCAGGATCATCGCCGCCGTGAGCACGGCGGCGATGAGCGCCTCGCGCATGACGCCCTGCACGGCGGCGGAAACGAACACCGACTGGTCGAAGAGCGGCTTGACGACGAGGTCGGCAGGGAGCGTCTCGCGCGCCTTCGGCAAAAGATCGCTTAGTGCGCCGACCACCTGGAGCGTGGAAGCATCGCCACTTTTGAGGATCGACATCAGCACGCCGCGCTGCCCGTCCTGGCGCACGACGTTGGTCTGCGGCGTAAAACCGTCGCGCACGTGCGCCACCTCGCCTAGATAGGTGGTCGCGCCATTCACCGTCTGCACCGGAATGCGGTTCAGCCCGGCGATCGTATCGGGCGACGCATTCGTGTCGACGCGATACTCGGTTTGTCCGAGCTTGGCCGTGCCGGTCGGCAATATGAGGTTCTGCGCGTTGACGGCATTGACGATATCGGCAGGCGTGAGGCCCTTTGAGATGAGCGCGCGCGTGTCGAGGTCCACGGAGATCACACGAGTCTTGCCGCCGTACGGGTAAGGCACCTGCGCGCCGGGAATCGTGATGAGCTGCGGGCGCAGGAAGTTCATCGCAATGTCGGCCAGGGCCTGCTCGCTCATCGACTTGCTCGAGAGTCCGAGCTGGATCACCGGAGTGCTCGACGCCGAATAGCTGATGACGAGCGGCGGCGTGGCGCCGGGCGGCATCTGCTTCACCTGCGCCTGTTCGGAGGCAACGGCTTGCGCGATGGCCGTTTGCAGGCTCGCACGAGGCTGCAGGAACAGCTTGATGATGGCGATGCCCGGCAGCGACTGGGATTCGATGTGCTCGATATTGCTGACCGTGGTCGTGAGGCTGCGCTCGTTGACCGAGGTGATGCGGTCGGCCATGTCCTTCGCGGAGAAGCCGTTGTACGACCAGATGATGCTGATGACCGGAATGTTGATGTTCGGCAGCACGTCTGTGGCCATCGACATCAGCACGAACGGCGTAGCCAGCACGATCAGAATGGCCATCACGATGAACGTGTAGGGCCGCTTCAGCGCGAGATCGACAATCCACATGTCAGCGTTTTGGACAATTCAGGCGAGAGGTTGAGACGCAGACGCATTCGTCCATCGGGTGCCGCATGCCAGGCAATGGCGGTGGCAGATCGCTGGCGCCGACATGACGAAATTGACAGAGAACACACGAGCCGCGCGAGAGCGCAGAGCGATCGCTGCTAAAACGGTGGAAAGCGGCCTCGCGACGCGCCGTACGGCCATACCCGCGAGAATGGCGCTTCGCGAGCACATCCCTCTGTAACTGCTTCAATTCACGAGGCGCAATCGCTCCTGGTCGTGCAACTGGCGCCCGCTGCGGCCGCGTCTGGATTGCTCCCGCGCATGCGAACCGTGCGAGCCCGCGTGCGCCTCTGCCTGGCGGCGCACCGGCGCGTCGCGGGCGGTGAGCGCGGCTTCCTGTTCGGCAAGGACGAGCGGCACTTTTTCGCGGAGAAACTCGACGAAGGTGCGGATCTTCGCATCCAGATAGCGGCGCGAGGCGTACAGCGCGTAGATATTGAGCTTCTGAAGCGTGTGCGTGGGCAGCACACGCACGAGGGTGCCGTCGGCGAGACCGGGCAGCGCCACCGGCACCGGCAGCGGGCCGATGCCCATCCCTTCGCGTATCGCGAGCGCGAGCGCTTCCGGGTTGTTCACCTGGAACGGCGTCACGCCCGTGTGCCGGAAGGTCTCGCCGAGCGGGCCTTCGGAGACCCATTGGCCAGCGGGCAGACTCGCATCGGTGAGATGCAGGCAGGTATGCGCCGCGAGATCGTCGAAGGATCGCGGCACGCCGCGCGATTGCAAATAGGCGGGCGAGGCGCAGAGAATGGCAGCCGTGCTGCCCAGATGCTGGGAAATCAGCGCGGAGTCCTCGAGTTCTGCGGCGACCACGACCGCCACATCGAAGCCCTCCTCGATGATGTCGGGCATCTGCTGCGCGATCGTGAGGTCGACCGAGACCTCCGGCAAATGCTGCTGGTAGCGCGCGATGAGCGGCATCACATAGTGCTGGCCGAAACTCGTGCCGCCATACACGCGCAGCTTGCCCGCGGGGTTCGCCTGGGCGGCGGCGGCTTCGGCCTCCGCCTGCTCGATGTCGGCGAGAATGCGCTTGCAGCTCTGAAAATAGCGCTCGCCCGCTTCGGTGAGCGACATGCGCCGTGTCGTCCGATTGAGAAGCCGCGTGCGCAGCCGCGATTCGAGGTCGGTCACCGCGCGCGAGACTTGCGCCGTCGTCATCGTTTCGCTCGCCGCAGCGCGCGTGAAGCTGCCGGACTCCACCACCCGCATGAAGACCCGCATATTGCGCAGCGTATCCATCAGAGACTCCTGTCGATCCGAAGCTGGCGCTTTCGCGCCATGCTCCGGTCCCACGCAAGTTGATTGCTTTCCATTCGGCCAGCCCCCATCTCGAACTGGATGGGACCAGTTTCGCTCAGGAGCCGTGGCCTCATGCTGACTCGAACATGACAGCGCGGACAGCTTGGCGCAGCGCCCCGTCCCGCGTATGATCCACGAGCCCACGGGGTGTACGCCGATGCCCCCGTCAAGCTTGCGCGAGAGCCGCAAGACGTGGGCGGCCGTCTGGCGCTTTTCATGACAAAACGACATAGGCCGCGATTTGCGTCACGCCGCTCGACCCATTGCCGGTCAGCACGCCGAGCGTGACGAACAGGCACGCGCCGCTCGCCACGAGCGTGATCGTGCGTACTGTGCGGCGCCGGTCACTACGGTCCGGCGGTCGCCGGCACCGCCGTCGTGCTGCTCACGAATACGGTGCTGCGCGAGGTGAGCCGCATCATCAACGCAACGCCCGTTTCGAATGCCGACCTCGTGCGCGCCTACGTGCTGACCGTGGTTTGCCGCGAGGAAGACGAGGTGCATATCCGCACCGTGCTTTCGAATTCCATGTACTCCACGCCGCTTTCGTTTCAAAGCCTCACGAGCGAAGACATGCCCGGCGATCCGCAGCGCCTGCGCGTGACCGCGACGATGCGGCTGCATCCGAAATACCAGTCGAAGCTCGAACTCATGGCGAGCCGCCTGAGCATGGAGAAAGGCGTTTCCAGTGTGAGCTGGACCGCCGCGGAACCCGAGATCGCGCCGGAGTAATGCTGCGGGTCTGCATTCAACCGCATTCCTTACGAATGCATTTCCGATTCATTGCGATTCTTTAAATTATCCTCGGCAATATTCAGGAAGCGTCAATTCTGGGCAGGTTTCGTGGACGCGTATGCGCCCTTGGACTAAGCTCCACTCACCGTGATTCATTCACGCCAACAAAGGGGAGTCTGTTCATATGCAACACGGCATCATTGCCTGGCTCATCATCGGCGCAATCGCGGGCTGGCTCGCTGGCGTCCTCGTCAAGGGCGGCGGTTTCGGATTGTTCGTCGATATCATCGTCGGCATTGTCGGCGCGTTCATTGGCGGCTGGCTTGCGGGGCTGCTCGGCATCCATATCGGCACCGGCATGATCAGTTCGATCATCACCGCGATCATTGGCGCGGTCATTCTGCTCTTCGTTATCCGGTTGTTTAAAAGAGCATAGCGAATCCGCGGTATCAATAAAAAACGGGAGCAGCCCTTCAGCTGCTCCCGTTTTGTTTTGGATGCGTCAGAATCGCTGGCGCGTCATCCCTTATGCGTTGACGGCAAGTCCACCTTCTCCCGTCGCGTTGGGCAGCATCGAGCCGGTTTGATTGAAGCGCAAATGCATTTCGTAAGCACGTGCGAGATCGTGCGGCGTCTGACCGCCGATTTTGAGCGCATCGCGATAATAGTCGCGCAGCACGTCGCGATAGAGCGGATGCGCGCAACGCTCGATGATGAGACTTGCGCGTTCGCGGGGCGCGAGGCCGCGCAGGTCGGCGAGACCCTGCTCGGTCACGATCACGTCCACGTCGTGCTCGTTGTGATCGACGTGCGGCACCATCGGCACGATGCTCGAGATGCGGCCGTCCTTTGCGATGGCCTTCGTCGCGAAGATCGCGCACGAGGCATTGCGCGCGAAATCACCCGAGCCGCCAATGCCGTTCATCATGTGCGTGCCGCCCACATGCGTGGAATTCACGTTGCCGTAGATATCGCATTCGAGCGCGGTGTTCAGCGCGATCAAGCCGAGGCGGCGAATCACTTCCGGATGGTTGCTGACTTCCTGCGGGCGCAGCACGAGCTTGTCGCGATAGCGGTCCAGTTCGGCTAGCACCTGGGCCTGGCGCGAGGCGGAAAGCGTCATCGAAGCGCCCGAAGCGAACACCATCTTGCCCGAGTCGATCAGATCGAACGTCGAGTCCTGCAATACTTCGGAGTACATCGTGAGTGCTTCGAATGGCGAATCCACGAAGCCCGAGAGCACCGCGTTCGCGATGGTGCCGATGCCGGCCTGCAGCGGCGGCAGTTGCGCGCTCATGCGGCCATGCTTCACCTCATGTTGCAGGAACTCGATGAGGTGGCCTGCAATGCGCGCGGTTTCCTCGTCGGCCGGCAGCACCGTCGAAGGGCTGTCCGCTTCGTTCGTGATGACGATGGCCGCGATCTTCTCGGGCGGGATCTCGATGGCGGTCGTGCCCACGCGGTCTTCGGGCCGCACGATCGGCAGCGGATCGCGATGCGGGCGGCGGCCGGGGATCCACACGTCGTGCAGGCCTTCGAGCGCGAGCGGCTGCGCGAGGTTGATCTCGACGATCACTTTTTCCGCGAGAATCGCGAAGCTCGCCGAATTGCCGACCGAAGTCGTGGGCACGATCGCGCCGGTTTCGGTGATCGCCGCGGCCTCGATGATCGCGAGGTCCAGCTTGCCGAGCAGGTTCGCACGCAGCATCTCCACGGTTTCCGAAAGATGCTGGTCGACGAACATCACCTCGCCGCGGTTGATCGCCTTGCGCAGCGTGGCGTCGACCTGGAACGGCAGGCGGCGTTCGAGCACCCCTGCTTCGGTCAGCATGCGGTCGACGTCGTGCCCGAGCGACGCGCCCGTCATCAGCGTGATGCGCAACGGCTCTTTCTCTTCGCGTGCGCGGCGCGCCAGTTCGATCGGCACGGCCTTCGTGTCGCCGGCGCGCGTAAAGCCGCTTGCGCCGACGCGCATGCCATTGCGCACGAGTTGAGCCGCCTCGGCGGCCGACGTGATCTTTCCGCGCAAAGCGGCACAACGAATACGGTCTTCGTACATCATAGTCTCCACAAACTCTCTGATCGCCTGGTGGCCATTTTCAGGTCTCGGATCGGCGGCCGTGCACTGCGGTTTGACAAAACACTGTTGCAAGTTTTTTGCAGCCACAATGCGCAAAGCCGCGGCGCCCCTGTGAAGGCGTCGCGGCGAAAGATGTCAGCGTGCGCCGGCACATGGTGTGCGGGCTCCCGGTCTCAGCTACCGAAGTAGATCGTGCAGAAGCTGACCGGGCCAACGCATTCGTCCTGACCTGCGGGCTTCGCGATAGCGCGATTGGCGGGCGCCTGCGCGGCCTGCGGGGCAGCCGATTGCGCGACCTGCCCGGGACCGCTCGCTGCCGGTGCCTCGTTCTGTGCATGAGCAGCGGCAGCGGCAAACAGCGAACAGACAACAACAGCGATCTTTACGGACTTCATTTTCCTCTCCAGTGCTAACGGGTACTGCGAAAGCAGTGATGTGACTATATGACTCGGGGTCGTATTGATTAAGCAGGCTGGTTGGAACGGATACTTCCAGACTTTGGCAAGATCGCGCGAGCCGCCTTTTTCATTGTGTTTTCAACGACCTGGCAAGCTGGCGGCGCGCCAAAGGACCAAGCGGCGCGTCGCGGTCGAGCAGCGCGCTACGGATGAAGTGCAGATGGCTGAGCAGTCGCTGCACCTCGTGCCGCCGCTCGCGCTCGTGATGCACCGTTGCCAGGGCCTCCTGGCCGATCCAGGTCGCCGCACGCACGGAGATGAGCGCGCATTCGAGCAAGGCCCCGTCCGGATGCTCAAAAAGGCGTGCAAGGTCTTCAAGCACACGTTCTAGCGCGGCGTTCCAGCGCGGGTCATGACGGCCGAGCCAGGCGGCCGTCTGTGCCTCGTTGCGCAGATCGACGACGGCATGACCCACTTCGAGGGTGACGAGCATCCACCGCAACGCGCGCCGGTGAGCCTGATGACGTCCGCTCAGCAGCAACCTCAACTGGTGCATCAGGTCATGCGTACCGGACTGGAATCGCTGCCCGAGGCCTTCTATGTCGCCATGGCAAGCCAGGACGACCTGGCCGCGCAACGACACGCATATGCGCTCGACGAGCCAGTCCATATGCGGCGGAAATACCACCAGGAAGGCTAGCGAGGCCACCAGCATCGCGGCGACGACGGCGATGCCGTTGTTGAGCAGCAGATCCGGCGTGTAGGCGATCACGTTATCCGGCCCCGCGAGCAGACAGAAGAACACCGCGAAACCGATGCCGTAGCCCGCTATGCGCGGCCGGGTGGCGAGAAAGGCGCCGATTGCCAGCACCGGGGCGAGCGTTGCACACAGCAGGGGGAAGCCATCGACATTGGGGTACACGTAGCAGGTGAAGAGATAGCCGGTCACCGCGGCAAACGCCGCGCCGACGGCCATCTGCACGGCCATGCGCGACGCGCTCGGCGACGAAGAGGTCAGCGCGCAGGTGATCGCGGCGGCGATCATGGCGAGGCCGCCGCTCGGCCAGTCGGTCTCGACCCAGAACCAGCCCAGGGCCGCCACCACCACGGCCGTGCGCACGAACGTGAACGCCACGACGTACCAGCTCGTGCGGGGCATGTAGCGCGCGACGCGTGACTCCTGCGCGGGCCACGCCTCCATCAGCGACGCCCAGGTGCGGCTGTAGCGCACGATCTCGGTCGTGAAGCGGTAGATGAGTTCGGCCGAAGTATCGAAGTCAGGAAGCGCATCGGGCAGCGCGCTTTCGAGTGGACGGCGCGTCTCACGCACGTGACGCGGCAAGGTGCGCTGGAAGGCCTCGAGTCCTTCCGCAAGTCGCAGGGCGTAGGTCCGATCGCTCTCTTCGCGACGCGGCCGCTGCGCGAGCAGTGCCGCGAGCTCGCTGAAATAAGGCGCGAGCGGCGCGATCGCCGCGTCGCTCCAATGCAGCCGTTTGAGCAGCTGACGCAACGCATGCAGCCGCGCGCAAGCGTCCATGAACTCGGAGTTCAGGCGCGAGAGCAGCCCGCTGCGCGAGCGCATCGTCGGGTCTTCGAAAAACGAGAAAGCGCGCGTGGCTTCGAAACCGACGACATCGTCGACGAGGCTTGCAAATCGCCCTTCGAATACGCCCCTTTCGAGCCGCCCGGCCAACACCGCCGAGGCGAACGCAGTAAAATTAACATAGCGTGATCGCAAGGTGCGATCGAGTAGCGAGCCCAGCTGCCGGGGCACGATCACCGCACTGACCATACCGGAGCAAAGAATCCCCACGGCCACTTCGGCCCCGCGCCCAAGCGCGGCAAGAAAGAGACCGTTGGGCTGCATCACGAGCGGAATACCGATCAGCGCCGCCGTATAGCCGGCGAGCACGAAACCGTACCAGCGAAAATGGCGATTTCTCATTGCAGCGGCCGTACAGGCGGCCACCCAGCCCGTCATCCCAAGAATGTAGAGTTCGGGCTGCTGGACGAACACGGCGCCCAGCACCACCGCCGCGATCATTCCCACGGCCGTGCCAACGATGCGATAGACGCTCTTCGCGAACACCATGCCCGAGAGCGGCTGCATCAGCACGAACACCGTCGTCATTGCAATGCGGGGCTGCGGAAGATCGAGCAGCATTGCAATGCCCATGGCGAGCAGTCCGGCGGCGACCGTTTTCAGCAGATGAATCCAGATCGTGCCATCACTGACATGCCAGTCGCGCAGCGCCCTTCTGGCGGCGCGCCATATGATTTCCGCGCGCCGACGCGAGTCGATCGCTCGATGTATCGCAGGCTGGCGGCTCATGAAAAACGCTCGGGCTGTTTCGAAGACAGGGGCCGATTGTAGGAGCGTCAATGCGCCGCATTAATGGGACGCGCGGGGAACCTCCGTTCCAGAACGCTCAACAATGGCGAGGCCCGGCAGGCGGACAATATCGTTTCTGTACCGAATAAAACAAGGTCAAGAAGGTCTGATGGATACGTTACAAAACATGCGCGTGTTCGTTCGGGTCGTGGAAGCGGGTAGCTTCACCGCTGCGGCCCAGTCACTGAACTCGACTACCGGCGCGATGTCACGCGCGGTATCCGAACTCGAGGCGCATTTGCGCACCCGCCTGCTCAACCGCTCGACGCGCCGGCTTGCGCTCACGCCAGCGGGGGAGCGTTATCTCAAACGCTGCTCGCAGATTCTTGCGGACGTCGATAGCGCAGAAGAAGAAGCGAGCTGCGCGCACGAACGCCCGGCCGGCGCGCTGCGCATGCACAGCTTCGCGAGCATTGGCCAGCAGTACGTGCTGCCCGCAATTTCGCGTTACCGCGCGCTGCATCCCGAGGTAACGGTCGAGCTGACGCTCTCGCAACGCATGCCGGATCTCTTCGAAGGCAGCAGCGATGTCTCGGTGGTGACGGCGTCGTCTTTGCCGAACTCCGATCTCGTCTCGCACCAGCTAGGTTCGACGTACAGCATCTTGTGCGCATCGCCGGGCTACTTGCATACGCACGGCGCGCCGCTCACCCCCGCCGATCTCTCGCATCACGATTGCTTGATCCTGAAGTCGCCGGCGTTTCCGGCGCACGAGTGGACGCTCGAAGGGCCCGAGGGCAACGTCGAGATGCACGTGGACGGACCTGTGCAGGTGAATATCGCCGAATCGCTCGCCGTCGCAATACGCGAAGGCATGGGGATTGGCATGCTGCCGGTCTACGCGGCAATCGAAGGGCTGCGTAACGGGACACTCGTGCGGGTACTGCCGCTGCACAAGCTCCAGAAGTCGAACGTGTACGCGCTCTATCCATCGCGTAAGTTCGTCGATGCGAAGACGAAGACGTGGGTGGAATTCCTGCGCGCCCATCTTCCGCAGGTCATCGCGCGCGATCTGGCGCTGCTCGAAGAGCTGACGCAAGAGCAGCTTGCGGACGAGGTGGAGCATGTGGCATTGGCGAAGGACGCGGCGCTCGCAGCCGCCGGACCGAAAGCCGTGCAATAGGTTGCGTCATTGAATGCTGCGGACACAAAGAGCCGTCCAAAGGACGGCTTCTTTGTTTGCCGGCGCGTGTCGATCAGGCCAGTTCGAACGTGGCAGGCAGTGTCACTTCGAGCAGTTCGAGATCCGCGCTGCAATCGGCAAAACCATATGCGAGACCGCCAGGAAGAGTCAGACTGTCGTCCGCGCGCAGCGCGTGCGAACGACCCTCATGCTCGAGAGTCAACGACCCGCTCAGCACGAAGAAGAAGCAAAACTCGGTGGCATGGCAGCGCACCGTTGCCGGTTTCGCCTGCGCCGGCCGGACAACGCGAATGCCGGCGAGCCCATTCGTCGCAGCACCAATTCCCGTGTCGGTCATCACGAATCCGTCTGAATTCCAGGGCCGCCATCGCGCTTCCCCGGCGATATGGCGCACAAAGCGCTGGCCGCCGAAATCATGATCGCGCGGATAAATTTCCGTCGGCAATGTCATCTGGTGATCGGCCATCGTAATGTGTTCGGCGGGACTACTGATTTCGATGACCTCCGCACCTGCCGAACTTTCAAGCACGCGATGACGGATTTCCGGAGGCTGCAGCACGCAATCGCCGGATTTCATCACGATCGGTTCGCCCTGACCTTCGTAGACAACGCGCACCCAGCCCTTACGGCAGAAGATCGCCTGGAACCGGACCTTGTGATAATGCACGTAGTCCGGCACCGGACCTCCTTCAAGAATGCGGATGTGCGACGCAATAAAAGCTCCGCCGTGCCGGTTCGGGAGCAGGTCTCGATAGCGCAGGCCAGCCCGGCCGATGCTCCACAATACGTTGTCAGTCGCCGAAGCCAGCACCAATTCCTGGCGGGTGGCCGGCAGCCGCATCGGCGGGTCGGCATGGACAAGCCGGACGACAACGCCATTCGGCGCAACCAGTTCGCGCTTGCCATCGAGGTGTCGCCCAGGATCGACGCACAACAGTTGTAGCTCACGCACGCCACGATCAGGTATGCCAACCGAAAGCCGCAGCGTCAAGTTGTGTGCCGACAGGATCGCTGTCTTCGGGCTGTCGGCCGGAAAAATCGCGTCGATCCGAAAGCCGAGCTGGGCAGTGAAAAACTGCATCGTTTCAACGAGATCCGTGCAGGTCATCGGAACGTGGAAGCCGCGGATATCGTCGATCAAAGATTGGGAATCGGTCATGATTTCGTGTCACATTAAGTAAAGACGGCCGCCGGGCGGCAGCATTGACGCCGGAAGAGTGCCATCTGCCCGGTGGCGGCCCCGTCAGGACGCACGAGATGCCGACACGGCGCGGGGCCCGCGACTCGGGCCTGCAATGTGACAATCGGATAAGTTCCACAATCGCAGCATGAGGCGCCCCAACGTTGCGGTGTTGCTCGACATCCGCTGAGAACTGCTCTCGTAATTGACGCATGACCCCCTCTTCCTCGTCCAGAATCAGGTGCCAGCGACATCGGCGAGCAGAGCCTGCGCAATCCGCTTGCGATAGACGAAGTAGACCACCGAGACCGCCGCGAGCCATGGCACACCCACGATCCACGAGATGTTCCAGAACTCGGTGTCGAGGCCCATTGTGACGAGAATCGCCACGAGCAGCGCGATGCCCGTGATCTGCGCCACCGGAAAGAACGGCATCCGGACCGGCAGCGTGCGGCCACGCCACGCGCGCCGGAAACGCAGGTGCGTGACGAGAATCACGATCCACACGAAGATGCCGCCGAAGAGCGCGATGCCGAACAGGTAGTTGTACGCGAGCGGGCTGAAGAACGACACCCCTGCGGCAACCAGCGTGCCGACACCCGAAATCAGCGTCGCGACAAGCGGCGTGCCGTTGGCCGAGAGCTTGCCGATCCACGACGGCGAGTAGCCGCCACGCGCCAGCGAAAACAGTGTGCGCGACGACAGATAGATATTCGTATTCATGCTCGACAGGGCCGCCGTGATCACCACGAAGTTCATGACACCTGCCGCGTGCGCAATGCCAGCATGGGCGAACAGTTTCACGAACGGGCTTTGCTGCACGACCTTCGCCCCCGCTTCCGTCCATGGCAGATACGCCAGCATGATGCCCAGCGCGAGAATATAGAACAGGGTGAGACGCAGCACCATCGAGCGCAATGCTTGAGGAATCGCCTTCGATGGATCCTTCGCCTCGCCCGAGGTCACTGCCACGATCTCCACGCCATAGAACGAGAAAATCGCCATCAACACGCCCATCCAGACGCCACCAAAACCGTGCGGCATGAAGCCCCCCGGGAGCCCTGTGAGGTTGCGCATGCCCACCGCCGCCGTGCCCGTGCCGATGCCGAACAGATGCGAGAGACCAACCACGATAAAGGCGAGAATCGCCACCACCTTGACAAGTGCGAACCAGTACTCGAACGATGCGAAGTTTTTTACCGAGCGGCAATTCACGTACACAAGCGCGATGCCAAACGCGATCGACCACATGCAGACGGGCACGCCCGGAAACCGGAAGCCCATGTAGATGCCCACGGCGATGGCCTCGCCACCCACCGCCACCACTTCAATGACCCATTTGACGGGTGCTAGCGTATCCGCAGAGGCCCTCGCAAAAACTCGAGGAGCGTCTCAACACACGGAGTTTCTGCAGAGCATACTGACAGAGGCCGCCTACAGTGAATTCGCACGCGACTGCGTCAAAAGAATAGATCGTATGTATTCCTATGTATTCTGAACCCGGGTCGACAACACAGCCCACGCGCGTAGTATGCGGAGCAATCAAATGTCTTCGAGACGAGGGAACCTTAGTGGGGTCGGGCTGTTGTTAGCGTCAAGTTAAGCGCGGCCGTGATCGCGTGTCTCTTGCGCAAGGTCATCAAGCGATCTCGCGCTGCTCGAATAGCTGACTCAAGATCAAGCAGGCGAACGACGCGGCGCGCGCAGCCGGCGTGCCGAAGGCCGTACAGAAGACCATATTGAGAATTGGGTCGAGGATGGCTGGGGCGGCATCAGAAAGGTGTCGCAGGCAAATCCGCAGGGGCATTTTCCGGCTGCTGCTTTTGCGCACGCAC
>NZ_BBJJ01000044.1 GCF_000739815.1 Paraburkholderia mimosarum LMG 23256 = NBRC 106338 | reverse complement strand
CCGCCGATTATGCCGCGCTCGGCACGTCGCCGGGCTTCTGCCACCACTGCCACACGGGCAAATGCCCCGTTGGCGTGACGACGCAGGACGCCGTTCTCGAACAGCGCGTCCAGCCCGATGAGGGTTCGCGCCGTGTGCGCAACTATCTCAAGACGCTGAACATGGAACTGACCACGATCGCGCGTGCCTGCGGGAAGCAGAACGTGCATCACCTGGAGCCCGAGGATCTGGTCGCCCTGACCGTGGAAGCCGCGGCGATGGCGCGCGTGCCGCTCGCGGGCACTTCGTGGATTCCTGGCTGGAACAATTAATTTTAATTAGCCGGACTTTTTTGACTCTGGAACAGTTGAGCAAACTCGACGTTGAATCAGCAATCTTTCAGGAGCCCTACATGAGTACGCAAAGCACCACACAGGCAGCGCCGGCATCGTCAACCGGCCTGCGTGCCGGTACTTTAGGTTTCGCCGAAGTCATTGGTCAGTCCATCGCCAACCTTTCGCCGACCTTTACGCCGTCGATCAACGTGACCGCGATCGCGGCGCTGGCAGGCGCAGGAACCTGGCTGATTTATGGCCTTTCGACGCTCGGGCTGCTGCTGGTCAGCATGAGCATCATCGCGCTCTCCAGCCGGATTGCCACCGCCGGGTCGTTCTTCATCTACATTTCGCGCGCGCTCGGACCGATGGCAGGGGGCATCGCCGGCTGGGGATTGATCGCGGCATATATCGGCACCGCGATGGGAGTTGGCGCCGCAGGTGTGGTGTTCGTGCAGAATGCCTTCTCTTCCTGGGGCATCAACATCCCGTCGTGGGCGGTCTACACCGTTTTCGTTGCGCTCGCCTGGTTCTTCTCCGCACGCGACGTGAAGCTTTCCTCGCGGCTCTCGCTGGCCATCGAGGCCGCTTCGGTCGTGATCGTGGGCGGCGTGCTGATCTACGTGCTCGCACTGCATCCGGACCATATCGTCGACCATACGCAGTTGCGGCTGCAGGGCGTGAGCGGCAAGGGTATGGCGCAAGGCATGGTGCTGGGTATCTTCTCCTATGTGGGTTTCGAAAGCGCGGCCTCGCTCGGCCAGGAGACCAGAAACCCGCTGCGCGTCATTCCGCGCGCCGTGGTCTGGAGCGTGATCCTGTCCGGCCTGTTCTTCATGTTCGTCGCCTATTCGATGACGATCGCCTACCACGGCGACGCGGCCAAGCTCGGCGCCGATTCGGCCGTGCTCAACACCTTGCTTGCGAGCGTCGGCGCCTCGCCGCTCGGCCCCGTGTTTTATCTGATCGCCTCGATCAGCGCGTTCTCGTGCGTGCTTGCGTGCATCAACTCGTCCAGCCGCCTGCTCTATTCCATGGGGCGCTACCAGTTCGTGCATCGCTCGATGGGGATGGTTCACCGCACGCACCAGACGCCGTATCTCGCCGTGGCGTTTTCCTCGATCGTGACCTTCGTCGTGTGCATCGCGATGCTGGGCACCGGTCCGCTCAACACCTTCGGCTACACGAGTACGTTCGCCACCTTCGGCTTTCTGGTGACCTATTTTCTCGTCGCGGTTTCGGCGCCCCTCTATCTGAAGAAGCTGGGCGTGCTCAAGCCGGTCAACGTGCTGTGGGGCGTGCTCGGCGCGCTGGCGATGGTCGGGGCGGTGATCGGCAGCGTCTATCCGGTGCCGGACTATCCGTATAACATCCTGCCGTATCTGTTCGTGGCGTACATGCTCGTCGGCACGGTCTGGTTGCTCATGCTGAAGAAGCGTTCGCCGCAGGTGCTCGAGAAAATCGAACACGATCTGGAAACCAGCGACGTGATGACTCACGGCAAAAAGTAAATGACCGAACCGCGCTCCGTGGATCGCCCGTCTGCCCCGGCTGAGGACCGGAGGGCGGTCCACGCAGCCGCGGCGGCCGCAGCGCCAGGCGAAGCGCAGGCTCAGGAAGTCGAGTTGCAGTTGCAGCCCGAGCGCGGCGAATGCGCGGCGCTCGAGATCGGCTGCGTTTCGCGCCCGGCGCGTGTGCGTGGACAACATCGCGTCAACGAGGACTATGTCGGCGTGATGCTCGGCGATCTGGCTGCGCGCGCCGCGCGTGGCAGTGTGATCGCGCTGGCAGACGGCGTTAGCGCGAGCCAGGGTGGCCGCGTCGCGGCCGAGCTTTCGGTGCGCACCTTCATCGATGCGTACTACGGGCTGCCCGAAACGCTCCAGCCCAGCGTGGCCGCCGCGCGTTCGCTGGAAGCGGTGCACGACTGGCTGCACCACATGGGCCGGGTTGATCCAACGCTCAAACAAATGGCCGCGTCGTTTGCGGCGCTGGTCATCCGGCGCGCCACAGCGTATCTCGTGGCGGCCGGAGACGTGCGGCTCTATTTGCTGCGCGACGGGCAACTGGCGCAAATCGGCGAAGACGACATCGTGCCAGTCGCTTTTGGTTCGTACGTGGCGCACGCCGTCGGCATGAATCCCGCGCTCGTGACGCGCTTCGAAACGTTCGAGCTGCGCGAGCATGACCGCCTGCTCTTGTGCTCGGACGGTCTTTATCGTCATGTGCCGACGCGTGAGTTACAGACGGTGCTCGCGGCGCGCAATGGGGCAATGGAAACCGCGCGCCGGCTCGACGCGCTGGCACTCACGCGCGGCTCACAGGACGATGTGACGAGCGCGGTGATCGACGTTGGCAGCCTGCCGTTGCTCGACGGCGGCTACCTGGAGCGCGTGGTCGGCATGCTGCCGATTCTCGCCGTGCCCGACGCCGGCGACGTCATCGACGGATATCGGCTCGAGAGCGTGCTCAGCGATGGCTTTTATTCGCGGATCTTCGCCGGCCGCGATGTGGCCGATCCGGACACGCCGCTGGCGCTCAAGTTTCCCAAGCCGCGCGTCGAGCAGGACGAGAACATACGCCAGTCCATCGTGCGCGAGCGCTGGCTCGCCGGCAAGGTTGGCGAAGCTGGCGTGCTCGCGCCGTTGCCCGTCGACGCCAACCGGCAAACGCGGCTCTACGTGGTGATGCCGCTCGGCGATGGGGTCACGCTGGAAACGCTGCTTTCGGCACCGCAGCCGCTCGCGCTGCCGCGCGCGATCGCAATAGCGCGGCACTTGGGCCGCTCGATCGACGCGCTGAATCGCCGCCATGTCTACCATCGCGATATCAAGCCCGAGAACGTGCTGGTGATGCGGAACGACAGTACGTGCCTGCTCGACCTCGGCTTCGGCTACATGCCCGGTATGGCGTTGCCGGGCCCGGCCGTCGCGCCCGGCTCGCCGGCGTACATGGCGCCCGAGTTGATGAGAGGCGCGCAGGGCGACGCGCGCTCCGAGGTGTTCGCGTATGGCGTAACCCTGTATCGGCTTTTCAGCGGGGGCAAGCTGCCGTACGGCTTCAATGGCCGCGTGCCGCTCTACGAGCACCGGCCCGACGCGCCGCAATGGCTCGATCTCGTGCTGGAGAAAGCGATGCAGCCCGATCCCGCGCGCAGGTATCAGGACGTGCTTGCGGTCTGCGCCGATCTCGAACGCCTTTCGAGCGGCCAGGGCGCGATGGAACCGGTTCGACGCAAGCCCTTGCTCGAGCGCGAACCGGTGCTGTTCTGGCAGGGCGTCTGCGTTCTACTGCTCGCGCTGCTGCTTTGGTCGCTGATACGGCGATGAGCGCGCATCCATCGTCCCAAGGGGGCGCCTGTCGCTTACGCGGCGGCGGGCGTCGGATTCACTTCGACTGTCACATGCGAGAGCCCCTTGAAACGCTGGAGTGCAGTGCGGTAGAAGCCTGGGTTGCGCTGCGCCTCGCGCGTGGCAACCGATACGATCGCACTCATGTGCCCCGGGCCCACGCGCCAGACATGAAGGTCGAGCACGGTGTCGCCGCTGTCTTCGATGACCTGGCGGACCTTCTCGGCCATGCGATTGTCCAGATTCATGTCGAGCAGAATGCCGCCCGTGTCGCGCATCAAGCCCCATGACCAGTTAGCGATCACGAGTGCGCCGATGACACCCGCAAGCGGGTCCATCCAGACCCAGCCAAACGCACGCGCCAGCAGCAGGCCGATGATGGCCAGCACGGAAACCGCCGCGTCGGCAATGACGTGAATGTAGGCCGAGCGGATGTTGTGGTCACGGTGCGCGGCCGCCTGCGCATCGTCGTGTTCGTGCTCGTGTTCCTCGAACTCGACCTCATGCGCGCCATCGGGCAGATGAACGACGGCCCTGAAGGCGTGCGGCTCGGGGATGTCGTCCGTCGATTCCAGATAGCCGCCGCGATCGGTGAACGTGAAAGTCTGGTGCGTGCCGTCGGGGCGGATCGTCGTAACGGAAACATCGCTGGCGTTCAGTTTCGACGAGGCCGTTTCGGGTTTCAGCCGGAAGACGGGCGGTACGCCGTCTTCGAAGACCGACAACGCAAACACGCCGGCGCTGCCGAAGATGCGATGCACCTCGTCGTCGTGGCCGTGTTTGTCTTCATGGCCGTGACCGTGACCGTGACCGTGATCGTGACCATGACCGTGGCTATGCCCATGACTGTGGCCGTGGTGATCTCCGCTCAACAGCCAGACGCTCGCGAGATTGACGAGGAGGCCAAGCACGGCGATAGGGATCGCCTGACCGAAGTGAATGGGCACGGGCGAGAGAAAGCGCGCAACGGCTTCGTACGCGATCAGCAGCGCGATCATGGCAAGCACGATGGCGCTGGTAAAGCCCGCGAGGTCGCCCAGCTTGCCGGTACCGAATACGAAGCGATTGTCGGCCGCGTGGCGGCGCGCGTAGGTGTATGCCAAAGCGGCGATCAGCATTGCGCCGGCGTGCGTCGACATATGCAGACCATCGGCGACGAGCGCAAGCGAGCCGAAAAGACTGCCGCCGACAATTTCAGCCACCATCATCGCGCTGCACAGCGCGATCACCATCCATGTCCTGCGCTCGTTGTCTTCGTGCGCTGCGCCCAGAAAGATGTGGTCGTGCCCCGCTCCGAACGCGGAATCTTCGAAGTTGGTCATGATTGCCTCTTACTTGAAGTAGCTGTGGACGACTTCGATCAGCTGCTCGGTGCCGCTGCCGTGCTCGTCGTCCGGCTCGGCGTCGACGAGATGGGTCCGGATGTGGTCTTCGAGAACCACGGCAAGCAGTCCGTTCATCGCCCCGCGGCTACTGGTGATGAGCTGCAGCACGTCCATGCAGCCGCGCTCTTCTTCCAGTGCGCGCTCGATGGCTTCGACCTGCCCCTTGATGCGGCGAACGCGGTTGAGCAACTTTTGTTTTTCGCGAATCGTATGGCTCACGACTAGCCCCTGAAAATACGGTAGGGGGCTATCTTACCCTGGATAGGGTACGGGGGTATACGTCCTCGCAGCCGAGGGGCTCCTGGGCACCCGGTGCAGTTAGCAGGATTCATTTGCCCAATCGGGCAAATCGCGCGGTGTCGCCAACCTGGCAAGCTGTGCGAGCCTGGGGGGCCGCTGCTGTTCCGGGATCGGCCGCGGGTTCCATCTTGATGCCGAACGCGACGAGCAGCATCTCCAGGAGAAGGCGCACGGGGCCGTCCCCCAGCGAATACAGAATGGACCTCGATTCCCTGCGTGTCTGGACTAGTCCGGCTTTGCGAAGCTCGGCCAGTTGCTGCGAAAGCGCAGGTTGCCTGATGTCCAGTTCTTCCTCCAGTTGCCCCACCGAGCGCTCGCCCTGAGCGATCTGGCAGAGCAACTGAAGCCGGTTCGCATTGCCGAGCAGACGCATGATCTCCGCTGCTTCGGCCGCGCGTCCCTTTAGCGCTTCTAACCCGTCGGATGAGCTAGTCGTCATGATTGCCGCTCCCGAAAATACCAGGGTGCGCCGTCTTGCTCGCGTTGCATGACGTCATAGAGCGACGTCGGCGCCAGGTCGAGCAGCGGCATGCCTTCCTGCCAGCCTTCAGGCGTGGAAGCGCCGCTGCCGTCCGCGGCCTGCAGGGCGCGCACGAGGCGCAACTGTTCCTCCACCGAGCGCCCGACGTTCAACGGATACCAGGTGATGGCCCGAATCACCCCTTGCGGATCGATCACGTAGCTCGCGCGGATGGCGGCCGCGTCGGGCGCCAGCGGGTCGAGCATCCCGTAAGCCGTTGCGATCGCCATGGATGGATCTTCGATGATGGGAAACGTCACTTTGACGCCGAAATGCGCATGAATGTCGCGTAGCCAGGCGAGGTGCGAATACAGGCTGTCAATGGACAAGCCTAGCAGCCGGCAGCCTATCGCGTCGAAGCTGCCTTGTGCCTGAGCAAGGCGGATGAACTCGCTCGTGCATACCGGCGTGAAGTCAGCGGGATGGGCGAACAGAAGGAGCCAGCTGCCGCGGTAGTCCGCAAGCGAGCGTTCTCCGCAGGTGGTTCGAGCACGGAACTCGGGCGCCGGATCTCCGATCCGGAGCGCTCGTGGCGCTGCTACAGGGTCGCTCATGGGGCACCTGATTCTCTGCAAGTTTGCAAGGGATACTTTCAATTCTAATTATTGCATATTCGACTAAGTATCTACCCGGTAAAGGCGGCTAGAGCGCGAAGCCGGTGCAACAGATCAAGCGTGCGACACTGGGTCACGCGTTTCGCGTGAGGTAAAAAATTACGCAATTAAATAGAATTCGAAAGTGTCGAGGGCGGCAGGCAGCGTGCTTCGGTCTTTCGCCCCTTAGGGGGTTTTTCACTCCACGGCATCGAAGTGCCATTGCCCGGAGCGTTCGTTCGCTGACTGTCGGCGAGCGGCTCGGGGCCCCGGGATTCGGCTCGTTCAGCTTTTAGCGGAGCATTACATGATCAACGACACCGTGGTTGAGCTGTCGCGGCTGCAGTTCGCCGCCACTGCGCTCTATCACTTTCTCTTCGTCCCACTGACGCTGGGGCTCACTTTTCTTCTTGCGGTGATGGAGACTGTCTACGTCATCACCGGCAAGAAAATCTACCGCGAGATTACCCAGTTCTGGAGCGGTCTGTTTCTGATCAATTTCGCCCTCGGTGTGGCGACCGGCCTGACCATGGAGTTCGAGTTCGGCACGAACTGGTCGTTCTACTCGGGCTTCGTGGGCGATATCTTTGGTGCGCCGCTTGCCATCGAAGGGCTGATGGCCTTCTTCATGGAGTCCACGTTTATCGGCCTGATGGCATTCGGCTGGGACCGCCTTTCGAAGACGCAGCACCTGATCGTCACCTATCTCGTGGCACTCGGTTCGAACTTCTCGGCGCTCTGGATTCTCGTTGCAAACGGCTTCATGCAGAACCCACAGGGCGCCGCGTTCAATCCCGTGACCATGCGCATGGAGTTGACTAGCCTCGGCGCGCTGATCTTCAGCGAAGACGCGCAGACGAAGTTCGTTCACACGAGTATTGCGGGCTACGTCACCGCGGCCATCTTCGTCACGGGCATCAGCGCGTACTACATGCTCCGCGGCCGGCACATGGAGATCGCGAAGCGTTCGTTCCGCATGGCGAGCCTGTTCGGCGTGCTCTCGGTGGCGGGCGTGATCACGCTTGGCGATGCGCTGGGGTTCGTGGGCGGCCATGCGCAACCCTCGAAGCTCGCGGCCATGGAAGCGATGTGGCAGACGGAACAGGCGCCGGCGCCGTTCAATGTGGCCACCTGGCCGGTTCAGGGCGAGCAGCGTAACGCGTGGAGCATCCAGATTCCCTATGTCCTGACACCGCTCCTCACGCATACGCTCGACACGATCGTGCCCGGCATCGACCGCATCGAGGCCGATGCCGCGCGGCGCATCCGCAACGGCATTCCCGCAGTCGAGGCGCTCAAGGTGCTGAGTTCGGACCCAGGCAACGCCGCCGCGCTCGCGCAGTTCAACGCCCACAAGGACGACCTGGGCTACGGCTTTCTCGTGAAGCGCTATGCGAGCGGGCAGGACGTCGCGAACGCGACCGACGAGGACATCGCCCGTGCGTCGCGCGACGCCATTCCGAACGTCTTCACGATTTTCTGGGTCTTCCGTGCGATGGTCGCCTGCGGCTTGCTCATGCTCGCGTACTTCGTGCTCTCCGTGATCTTCTCGCTGCGAGGCGACATCGCGCGTCACCGCTGGTTCCTCAGGCTCGCGCCGTGGATGATTCCCGTTCCCTTCATCGCCTGCGAGATGGGCTGGATTACCGCCGAGGTGGGCCGCCAGCCGTGGACCGTGTTCGGCGTCCTGCCGACATGGATGTCCGCGTCGACGCACAGCGTGGGCTACATGATCTTCTCGCTCGCGGGATTCATGCTGATCTATACGGTTTTCGCGGCCGTCGAGATCTTTTTGATGACCCGGGCGATTCGCAAGGGGCCCGAAAGCCATCATGGCGACGGCGAGGCAGCCGTGCTCGAACCGGCCGCGCTGCCCGTCACGACTGTCAAGGAGCACTAAATGGAACTCTATTTATTCTTCAAGGTGCTCTGGTGGCTGCTCCTCGGCGTCCTGCTGATGGGGCTGGCGATCATGGTGGGCATGGACATGGGCGTTGGCGCGCTGCTGCGCTACGTGGGTCGGACCGACACTGAGCGGCGTATCGCGCTCAATACGATAGCGCCGCATTGGGACGGCAACCAGGTCTGGTTCATTCTCGGGGGCGGTGCGATCTTCGCCGCCTTTCCGCTGCTCTACGCCACTGCGTTTTCGGGACTCTACATCGTCATGCTGCTGTTGCTCTGGACGATGATCGTGCGGCCGCTCGGGTTCGAATATCGCAGCAAGCTTCCCACACCCGCATGGCGCAACGCGTGGGATTGGGCGCTCGTCGTGAGCGGCGCCGTGCCGATGATCGTCTACGGCGCGGGCATGGGCAACATGCTGCTGGGCGTGCCGTTTCACTTCGGCTGGGATCTGACATCGTTCTATACCGGTAGCTTCCTGAGTCTGCTCAATCCTTTCGCGGTGATGTGCGGAGTCCTGTCGCTCTCACTGTCGATCTGGATGGGTGGTGCGATGCTGATGGGGCGTACCGAGCGCGGCGCACTTTGGGCCAGGGCGAGGCGTGCGGCGACGGTGGGCGCAATCGTTGCCATCGTTCTCTTCACGATCGGCGGGATCTGGGCGAGCCATCTCAGTGGCTACCGCATCGAACATGCTCCAATGCCGGGCGTTGCCCAGACTCCGCTGCAGCAGAGCGTGACGAGAGCCGAGGGCGCATGGCTCGACAACTTCCACCTGTACCCCGCGCTGTGGCTCGTGCCGGCCCTTGGCTACGCCGGAATGGTCCTCGGCCTGCTCGCCATTCGCGCCGGCCGTGCGTCGCTCGCCTGGTGGCTCGGCGCACTGGCCTGGATCGGGGTGATCGGCACCGCCGGCGTGAGCCTCTTTCCGTTCCTCATGCCGTCGTCCAGCGACCCGTCGCAGAGCCTCACCGTGTGGAATGCGGTTTCGAGCCGCAACACGCTCATGTGGATGAGCGGCTGGACCGCTGTGTTCATGCCGGCGATCATCGCTTACACGAGTTGGGCGTTCTATGTCATGCGCGGAAAGGTGAAGGCCGAGCATGTCGAATCGAATCCGCACGCATATTGAAGGAGTGAGTCATGAAAATCGTCCAGCACTTTTTGGTGTTCATGGCCGTTGCGGTGATCGCGATCGTGCTCGGCGTGGTGGTCGGCGACTACGGTGCCTGGTACTTTTCCTGGCTCATCGGCACGGCAACGATTGTGCTTTTCGCCGTAGCCGGCGGTGTGCTGTTCGACACCCAGGAAAAGGAAAGAGGCTGACCAGTGCCGGTACCGCTGGTCATCGGCGCGGGCGCGCCCTGTGCAGGCGGAGCCGAACTGAAGCGGCTGCCTGGTTGGGGGCGCGGCGCTGGGTGCTGCCGGCGGTTTGCCAGGGCGAGTTGAGGCAGACCCTTGCGCAGGCCGGCGATTGCAATGCCGACTGTGAGATTGAATTGCCGGTGCTTTCGCCGCGACCGTTTTCGCGCAGGAGGTGCCGCGTCGAAACTTGCAGCTATGAAGGCCCAGACACTGATGGAACGGTTGCGAGAGGAGGTCGACGAGCGGGACGGATTCGCAGCGTACGCCGCTTCGCTACGGCGTGGCCGTGCATGCGACGGCGTGCGATTGAGAGGCCACGCCTCACGCGGCGAGTCCGTATCGGCATCAGGGCATTTCGTGTCGTTCCTGTTGCGCTTGTTGCGTGTCGAACAAAACGCCCCCCGCTGTCGCAAACAGCACGATCAACGCGGTGCCGACGAGCCACGAAAAGTACCAGAGACCGTAGTTGCCGACGATGACACCCACCACTATGGCGGCAACCGCGATCGCAAGGAACAACATGAATTGCAGAGCAGTTTTCATCGTGCCTCCGTCTTGTCGTGTATCGATAAGCGCGATGGCGGCGCGCCGCCGCACTAGCGCGATCTCCGGAAGGATTATAGGCGCCACGGTATCGACCAGGTAGGTAATCATCGATGTCTTACCCAGACGTATCACCCAGAAAAATCGTCGATCGCTGGCTGGCACGGCGCGCGGTCTCCATTCGCGCGGGCGTGGGCCAAACCGTGGCGCTCGGCATGGGATCGGGACTGCTGATGATGGTGCAGGCAGCGTTGCTCGCCGCCGTCCTGAGCGCCGTGGTGATGGAGAAAGCGGCGCTCGCCCGGGTATGGCCGGCTCTGGCAGTGATGCTGCCGGTGATGGGCCTGCGTTTCGTTGTGATCCGGCTCGCAGAGCGCACCGCGTTCGCGGGTGCTGCTTCCATGCGGCAGGCACTGCGCGGCGAGCTGCTGCGCAAGTTGCAGGCGCTGGGGCCGATGTGGCTGCGCGGCGAGGCGAGCGGGGCCCTCGCGACCCATCTCGTCCAGGGTGTGGAAGCACTCGAGGGCTACTATGCGCGATGGTTGCCCGCACGCGCGCTGACGGTTCTGCTACCGTTCGCTATCCTTATGGTCGTGTTTCCGGTGGATCGGACCTCAGGGCTCGTCCTGCTGGCCACGGCGCCGCTGATTCCGCTATTCATGATTCTGCTCGGCAAGGCCGCTGCCGATGCGAACCAGCGCCAATGGAAACTGCTCGCGCAACTGGGGGCGCGATTCCTCGATTCGCTTCAAGGCATCACGACACTGAGGCTCTTCAATGCAGGCCGTCGTGAAGCCGCCGTCATCGCGCGGCTATCCGAGACTTATCGCACGAGTACCATGAAGGTGCTCAGGGTCGCGTTTCTTTCTTCGGTCGTGCTGGAATTTCTCGCGACCCTTGGCATCGCGGTCGTCGCAGTGCTGGTGGGTTTTCATCTGCTTTACGGAAAGATCCCGCTTTTGCGCGGTTTGTTCGTCTTGTTGCTCGCGCCCGAGTTCTACCTGCCGCTGCGCACGCTGGGCAGCCGGTATCACGAGCGGCTCGACGCGATCGCGGCCGCGGAGCGCATCATGGAAATACTCGACCTGCCCGAACCGGTCAACGGCGGTTCGCGGTTGCCGCTGCCTGCCGCGAACGGCTACAGGATCCGCTTCGACAATGTTTCCCACTCATGGTCGCCCGGGCGCGCCGCACTCGACGGCCTTCAGCTGGTCGCCGAAGCGGGGCGCATCACGGCGCTGGTCGGACCCAGCGGCGCGGGCAAGAGCACGGTGCTGAACCTGCTGCTGGGTTTCGAGCCTGCAACCGCCGGGACCATTTCTGTCAACGGGCAGTTGTTGAACGAGACCGATCTCGATGACTGGCGCGCGCGCGTGGCGTGGGTGCCGCAACGTGCGCATGTGTTTGCGGGCACGGTACGGGAGAATCTCCTGATTGCCCGGCCGGAAGCGGACTTCGATGCCCTGCGTGCGGCGGCGGCAAACGCGGGCGCCGACGCATTCATTCAAGCGCTGCCGCACGGTTACGACACGCGCCTCGGTGAACGCGGAGTGGGGCTGTCGGGCGGACAGATCCAGCGACTCGCCCTGGCGCGCGCTTTCCTGAAGGATGCGCCCGTGCTCCTGCTCGACGAACCCACAGCGAGCCTGGACGCCCACACCCAGGCGAGCCTTCACCATGCGCTGCGCCGCCTCGCCCGCGGCCGCACAGTGATCCTCGTCGCACACCGGCTGGCAACGGCGGCCCTTGCCGACTCGATCGTGGTCATCGACAAGGGCAAAGCCGTGCAGTCGGGAACGCATGCACGGCTTGCGGATGAAGAGGGTGTCTATCGGCGGCTTATCGAGGCCGAAGTGGGTGGTCTCCCATCGCGTGCGGAGGTCGAGGCATGAAACCGTCTGATCGTACTGCCGCGCCAACGCCACACGATCGCGCTGTCACGCGTGCCGATCTCCGGCGCCTCATCGCGCTGCTTCGCCCTTATTGGTGGTGGATGGCCGCAGGCGCCGCGTTGTCGCTCGGGACCGTACTCGCCAATGTCGCCTTGATGGCAGTTGCCGGCTGGTTCATTGCATCGATGGCGCTGGCCGGCGCGACGCATCTTGCATTCGACTACTTCACTCCGGCTGCGCTAATCCGCGCCTGCGCGATCATCCGCACCGGAGGGCGTTACGTCGAGCGAGTCGTGACGCACGAAGCCACGCTAAGGCTTCTCGCGCGCCTGCGCGTATGGCTCTACACCCGCATCGAGCCGCTTGCACCGGCGGGTCTCGAGCACCTGCGCGGCGCCGACCTGGCGACGCGCATTCAGTCCGATATCGACAGTCTCAGCAATCTCTACCTTCGTGCAATGGTTCCCATCGTGACAGGCGGCGTGGGAACGCTAGTGATCGTCGCGGTGCTGTCGGCATTCAGTGTGCCGGTTGCGGCAGTCGCGTTGCTGTTTTTGCTGCTGGCCGGGATTGCGTTACCGGCCATCGGCTTCACGACGACACGCGAACCCGCCCGTGCCAGCGTCGCTTTGCGCGCCGAAATGCACGAGGTCATCGTCGATAGCCTGCAGGGACTCGGCGAGCTTCAGGTTTATGGCGCAGCGTCCACGTACGCGCAAAAGGTCGATCGGCTTTCCGCGCGATTGGTCGGGCAGCAGGAGAAGATTAGTCATGCCAGGGGACTTTCGGAGGCGGCGCTCGCCGTCTGCGTTTCGGCCGCGACGTGGTGCGCGCTGCTGCTGGCCATCCCACGAATGACGTCCTCTTCCCTGGCGCCAGCGGACGTCGCCATGCTCGCGTTTCTCGTGCTCGCGAGTTTCGAAGCGGTCATGCCGATTTCCCAGGCGCTCCAGCTTCTAGGCGAAAGCCTTGCCGCTGCCCGCCGGATCTTCGAACTGGCGGACGCGACGCCTGCGGTGCAGGATCGTCCGGAGCCTGTTGCGCTGGCAACGGGCAACGATTTAGTGGTGCGCGATTTGAGCTTCCGGTACGGCGATGCACTTCCGTGGATTCTGCGTGATCTCTCATTCGAACTTCCGGCCGGCCACCGTCTTGCCATCGTTGGCGCGAGCGGCGCAGGAAAGAGCACTCTCGTGCAACTGCTGCTCCGTTTCCGGGACTATTCGATCGGACGCATCGAACTGGGCGGGCTCGATTTGCGCGATTGCGCGGCCGAAGCGGTGCGCTCCCGCATTGCCGTCGTTTCGCAGGACACCTGGCTTTTCAATGACACGATCCGGGCGAACCTGCTGATCGCACGCCCGGATGCCGATCAGGCTAGCCTGGAGGCGGCATGCCGCGACGCGCAGCTGCACGCGTTCATCTGCAGCCTGCCGCAGGGCTATGACACGCAGGTCGGGGAGGCAGGTACGCGGCTGTCGGGTGGCCAGGCCCGGCGGCTCGCGATTGCCCGCGCGCTGCTGCGCGATGCGCCAATCCTGGTGCTGGACGAGCCGACAGAGGGGCTGGACACCGAAACCGAACAGGCTTTGATGGCCGCTGTCGTCAAGTTGATGGCGGGGCGCAGCGTTGTTCTCATTACGCACAGGCTCGAGGGGCTTGCGGGACAGTTTGACAGGATCCTCGTGCTGGATGAATGCCGCGAGGCGCAGGCGAATTGATTCCGGACGCTCTCGCACCGGAGAAGGCCCAGAACCCGAGGCGTCTCGGCGCCACACGCGAAGAGCAGCTGGACCGGTGAGAGACCAGCATGCTCAGTCAAGCTTCGCAGCAGTCCCCCCATATTCCCCGCATGCGGCATGGTGTTCGCTGCGCCTCCCGGTTCACGCGAGAACGGCCTTGGCGAGCATCCCGAGCGCCACGCAAACGAGAATGCCCGCAAACCCGGCCTGGACATGATGAGCGGCCAGGCGATGCGACACGAGACGTCCACCCAGCATCCCCGCGGCGGTGGCGGCGCTGAACCACAAGGCGACCTCGAAGGGAAAGCCCGTGCCGTGCATCGCCGTCGCCAGCACACCGCCGCTGCCGACCAGCGCGATCACCATGAGCGACGTCGCGACGATGCCGTGCATCGATACGTCGGTGAGCTTGCGCATCAGCGGCACGATGATGAATCCACCGCCCACGCCGAGAAGCCCCGTCATCAGGCCGGTCAGCGATCCGGTCGCCGCCAGCGCCGCTGCCGTGGGCCATGACCAGTCGAACCGGCCCGTCGCCGGGTTGATATGCGCGACGCAAAGCGGCGACGCCTGCTGTGCCGATGCCTTGCGCGCGAGCGTCTGACGAAGGAGCCGGAAGGCCACGAAAAGCATGACGCAGGCGAACAGACCCAGCAGCAGCCTTTGCGGCAGCGCGCGTGCGAGGCGCGCGCCCACGGCCGTGGCGGGAACTCCGAGCGCGGCCATCAGGAGCGCGGCGCGGTAGCGGACCAGACGTTTGCGGAATGCCTCGAGCGCGCCCACTGCCGCGCTGCCCGCGACGGCGACGAGCGCGACGGGCGTCGCCTGCTGCATGGGCCATCCCATGCCGAAGACGAGCGCGGGTACGGCGAGGATGCCGCCGCCGGCGCCCGTGAGTCCGAGAATGGCGCCCACCGCGGCGCCGAGAAAAAGCGAGACCAGCATCGATCACCTCGAAGGACGGCAAGCGGACGGGTATCAGTCGGCCACCTGGGGTTGCACGAACCACTCCCGCCCCTTGAGCATGCCTCGCCAGTACAGCGGCGGCAGGATGCGCTCCTTGAGCAGCCAGGCGAGACCGGATGGTTTCTTCCCGTCGATGATCCAGGTGGGGAACGTCGGTGCGACCTTGCCGCCATAGAGAAACTCGGCGAGCACGATCTTCCCGCGCTCGACGGTGAGCGGGCACGAACCGTAACCGTCGTAAGTCGCTGCGCCGCGCTTCACGCCCAGCGCGGCAAGCACGTTGTGCGCGACAACCGGTGCCTGCTTGCGCGCGGCGGCCGCGGTTTTGGCGTTCGGCGTATTCGTGGCGTCGCCGAGCCCGAAGATGTTTTCGTGGACCTTGTGGCGCAAGGTGCCCGGATCGACGTCGACCCAGCCGCCCGCATCGGCCAGCGGGCTGACGCGGATGAAATCGGGCGCCTTCTGTGGGGGCACGACGTGGAGCATGTCGAAGCCCGTTTCGAACGTCTCGCTGCGGCCGTCGGGCAGCGCGCGCGTGAAGGTCGCTTGCTTCGCTTCGCCGTCCACGGCCGTCAGGTTGAAGCCGAAGTTCAGATCGATGCCGTACGTCTTGACGTACTCCATCAGCGCGGGCACATAGTCGGCCACACCGAAGAGCGCCGCGCCGGCATTGAAGAACTCGACATCGATCTGGTCGAGCCGGCCGGTGCGCCGCCAGTGATCGCACGAGAGATACATGGCCTTCTGCGGCGCGCCCGCGCATTTGATCGGCATGGGCGGCTGCGTGAAGAGCGCGCGGCCGCCCTTGAGCTGCTGCACCAGCTGCCACGTGTAGGGCGCAAGGTCGTAGCGATAGTTGGAAGTCACGCCGTTGCGCCCGAGCGTCTGCGGTAGTCCGTCAATCGCGTTCCAGTCCAGCTTCAGGCCAGGGCAGACAATGAGCTGCCGGTATTTCACGACGCGGCAGCCTTCGAGGATCACGGCATTCGCGGTGGGTTCGAACGCGGCCACCGCTGCTTTGATCCAGCGTACGTTGTGCGGCAGCACGGCGCCCATCGGACGAGCGGTCGTTTCCGGGCGGAATACGCCCGCGCCCACCATCGTCCAGCCCGGCTGGTAATAGTGCACATCGGCGGGGTCGATGATCGCGATGTCGAGATCGGGCGCTCGGGCGAGCAGACTCGACGAGACGGCGACGCCTGCGGCCCCTGCGCCGACGATCAGGACGTCGTGCTGTTCCTCGGTGGCGATGCGCGGCGAGCCGATGCGGCGCGTGAGCCCGCTCAGGTCCACGCCGGCGCGTTTGCCTGCGGCGAGGATCTCGACGAGCGACATGGTGGACGCGCTAGCCAGCGCCCACAGCGTCGCCGAGCGCATGCCGCTGCGGCAGTAGGCGAGCAGGGGGCGTGGCAGGGTGTTCAGGTAGTCGCGGAATCGTTCGGCATCCTGATCGCTTACCTTGCCCGATTCCACCGGAAGGTAATGTGCCTCCATGCCAAGCTGCCGTGCTGCCTGCTCGATTTCCGTGAACGTGGGCTGGTCCGCGCCTTCACCATCGGAGCGGTTGCAGATGATCGCGCGAAAGCCCATCTCGCGCAACGCGGCCAGATCGGCGACGCCGATCTGAGGGGATACGGCAAAAGTGTCCGTGAGCCTTTTGAGTTCCATGCTTGCCTCTTGTGTATTCGTTGATGTCCGACGCGTCGCTCAAAGGACGTTGACCGGGATCTTGATGTAGGAAACGCCATTGCTCTCCGGCTCCGGCAAGTGGCCGGCACGCATGTTGACCTGCACTGAAGGCAGGATCAGCACGGGCATGTCGAGCGTGGCGTCGCGGGCCGTGCGCATGGCGATGAACGAGGCCTCGTCGATGCCGTCGTGCACGTGGACGTTGGATTCGCGTTCCTCGGCCACGGTGGTTTCGAATTTCACGGCGCGACCGCCCGGCTGGTAGTCGTGGCACATGTACAGGCGCGTCTCGGGCGGCAGGCTCAGCACACGGCGGATCGACCGGTAGAGCGTCCCCGCGTCGCCGCCGGGAAAGTCGCAGCGGGCGGTTCCGTAGTCGGGCATGAACAGCGTGTCGCCGACGAAAGCGGCCTGCTGGGCGCCGTCGCTGACCACATAGGTCACGCACGCGGGCGTATGCCCCGGCGTGTGCATCACGCGGACCTCCAGGTCGCCCACGTGGAACGTATCGCCGTCGGCGAACAGGCGATCGAACTGCGAGCCGTCGGTGCGGAAGTCCGGGCCCGCGTTGAAGAGCTTGCCGAATACGCCCTGGACATGCGTGACTTGGCCGCCGATGGCCACTTTGCCGCCGAGCCTTTCCTTCAGATACGGCGCCGCGGAAAGGTGATCGGCGTGGACATGGGTTTCGAGCAGCCATTCCACGCGGGCGCCCAGCGATTCGACGCGGCTGGCGAGCCGGTCTGCCGTGGCGCTGCGGGTGCGACCCGATTTCGGGTCGTAGTCGAGCACGGTGTCGATGAGCGCGCAGCGGCGCGTTCCGTTATCGAGCAAGAGATAGCTCACGGTCCACGTGGCCGGATCGAAGAACCCTTCGACGGAAAATCTGCAGGCAGGCATTCTGGTTTATTCCTCGCAAATGGCGGACGCTCGGTCCTGGCGAGGAATAACAAGTCAATAATCGTGCCAGTCGGGTTGCGCACAACGTCGCAGACCCTTAACGCATTGATTCAGATCGTTTTTCCCGTGCATGCTGACCGGTTGGTATCGCGCGGCGAGAGCGCGTGGGTGCGACGCGAATGACATGACGACTGCCAAATGGCAGTCCGTGGCATAATTGGCAGTCTCGAACTATCGATGCGACAGCAACGACCGACGATCATGACTTCGCCTGACCTGACACCGACTGGTTCGCCCTTGCCCGACATCGCGCCGGATGTCGCCGCGCTGGTCTCGTACCTGGAGTACGACCCGCTGCCCGCCATCGTGCTCGATCCGCACTACCGGATCCTGGCTGCGAACCGGGCGTATCAGCGGCAATTCGGCGTCGAGGGCCAGGCGCACGTCGGCCGCAGGTGCTATCAGGTTTCCCATCACTACGACGTGCCCTGCGATCAGGCAGGAGAGCACTGCCCGATGAAGCGCGCGGCCGAAAATCGCGGCGCGGACCGCGTGCTGCATATCCATCACACGCCGCGCGGCCCGGAACACGTGGACGTCGAACTGCGCCCGATCTTCGATGCGCGCTCGGAGATCATCGCGTATGTCGAGCGCCTGGCGACGGTTCGGGGCGCGTCGCCGAGAACCAGCGCGGAAGGCCTCGTCGGCCGCGCACCGGCGTTCAACGATGCGATCTCCGCTCTGCAGCGTGTCGCGCCGTCGACGTTGCCGGTCCTGCTGCTCGGCGAGTCCGGCACGGGCAAGGAACTGTTCGCGCATGCGCTTCACGAAGCGAGCGACCGGGCGCAACGGCCGTTCGTCGTGGTCGACTGCTCAGGCATTACCGAAACGCTTTTCGAAAGCGAACTGTTCGGGTTCGAGAAGGGGGCGTTCACGGGCGCCACCGGCCGCAAGCAGGGCGTGGTCGAAACCGCGCAGGGCGGCACGCTGTTTCTCGATGAAATCGGCGATGTGCCGCTCTCGATCCAGGTCAAGCTGTTGCGCCTCATCGAATCCGGCACCTTCAGGCGTGTCGGCAGCACCGAGACCCAGCGCGCCGATTTCCGGCTCGTCGCGGCGACTCACAAGCCGCTCGAGCAGATGGTCGCGGCGGGGCAGTTTCGCTCGGACCTCTACTTCCGCATCAGTGCCTTTCCCATCCATTTGCCCGCGGTGCGCGAGCGCAGCGAAGACATTCCGCTTCTTGCGGACTCCATCCTCGAACGCATTGCTTCGGCGAAATACCGATCTTCGCGCAAGGCGACGATTTCGCCCGATGCACTCGCGCTGCTGCGCGCCTATGCATGGCCGGGCAACATCCGCGAATTGCGCAACGTGCTCGAACGCGCAAGCCTCCTTGCAGACGACGGCGTGATTCGCCCCGAGCAACTGCCGGAGGCGCTCAGGCGAGAGGTCTTGTCGCCGGTCGAGAAACCGTCCGCGACGGGTTTCGCCGCGCCTCGCAAGATAACGGATGCGGAACTGGCACGCGCCGCGGCGGAATGCGGCGGCAAACGCAGTGAGCTCGCGGCACGGCTCGGCATGAGCGAGCGCACGCTCTATCGCCGGCTCAAGGCGCTCACGGACGCGGCAAAGGACGCCTGAGCCAACGCCAGTCCGGGATCTAGTCGACAAGCAAGTGAATCAGGCCAATCGCAGCGAAGGTACAGACGAGGCCGGCGGTGCACGCGACGATCAACTCAAACGTGCGGTCTCGGCGATGCGCTTTGGCGCCGGCTTCGCTGGGGAGATCGCTGGCAGCGGATTGCGGACACTGCGATCCTCCGCGCAGATCCATCGACTGCTGTTGTTGAATGCGCGATAAATCAATCAGGAAACGCGGGCCCATGGCTGACCTCCGTGTGGCGGCATTAAGTTGACAAGTCCACCACAAGATAGCACATCTTTCAATTTGAAAGAATTCGGGCTGGTGCGATCGTGTGTGACAGACCGCCGCGCCGATGGCGCGTCTGTCTGCGTCTTTGCATACTGGACCGTTTCGCCTGGTGCTTGATTGGTTGCGAGTTCAGCCGGACTGGCACGGTGACGGCGGTGATTGAGAGAAGGAGTCGTTCCGGACGACGCGAATTAAACGAACGCTGACGATTTCATGGCGTGGACAAGTGACTACTCACCCAATATAGTTGATTAGTTAACTTTCGTGGCTTTCCGTGCCGCTCAGCAGTTCGATGATCTGGCTTCGCAGCCATATGCTCGCCTGATCCTGCTCGCTGCTGCGATGCCAGTACAAATGCCACGCCAGCCTGGGGAGAGAAAACGGCAGTTCGAATATGCGTGCGTCGTAACGTTGGAGGAGCTGCACCGGCGCAGTCAGCGCGAGATCGGTGCGCAAGGCGACGAGCGGTGCAACCATATAGTGCTGCACGCGCATTCTCATCTGCCGCTGTTTGCCGAGCTTTTTCAGTTCCGCGTCGACGAAGCCGCTTCCCTGGCGGCGGCTCGACACCTGGATATGACCCAGCGCGAGGTAGTCGTCCATGCCCAGTCTGCTGCCGGTGAACGGATGATCGTGGCGCAGCATGCACGCGTAGCGGTCGCTGCTGAGCGGCGCCTGACGCAATTGCGGGTCGTCGATAAACGGCACATCGATGGCAAAATCGATCTTGCCCGTTTCGAGCGCGGCGGCCATTTCGCTGCGTGGCGTGAAGTAGCACTCGATGTTCATGCCCGGCGCCTGGTGCTGAAGCAGCTCGCCTAGCGCGGGCAACAGCATCGCTTCCGTCAAATCGGGCATGCTCAAGCGGAACGTGCGTTGCGATGTGGCGGGGACGAATATGTCGCCCGCGGTCGCGCTCGCTTCGAGGAGTTGCAGCGCCTCACGCACGCGGCCGACGATATTTTCGGCGAGCGGCGTGGGCACCATGCCGGACGGCGTGCTCACGAAGAGCGGATCGTTCAGCGCCTTGCGCAAGCGCGCAAGCGCGTTGCTCACCGCCGGTTGCGTGATGAAAAGCGCCTCGGCCGCGCGGGTGAGATTGCGCTTCTCGTAGATCGACGCAAATACGACGAACAGGTTCAGATCCAGCTTCGGTGAACGCATTTCACAGGCTCCGTTTGCCGACATCATAAACGAGCCGAAGTGTGATGCTGCGTCCTTGCGGGTCACGTAGGCGTCAGTCGCGCGGCGGGATGTTCAGCCAGGCGGCCGTCGAGCCGAGCCGGTCCTTGCTGCTGCCGATTTCCATGCGCGCGATGGCCTGGAGATGCACTTCGTCGGGGCCGTCCGCGTAGCGCAGTGCGCGAGCCCAGGTCCAGTGATCGGCGAGGGGCGTGTCGGGACTCAGGCCCATCGCGCCGAATACCTGCATCGCGCGGTCGCACACTGTCGAATACACCTGCGGCACCAGCGCCTTGATCATGGAGATCTCCTTGCGCGCCGTTTTTGCGCCCACTTCGTCGAGCAGCCAGGCTGTTTTCAGCACGAGCAGCCGCGCCTGATCGATTTCGATTCGCGATTTTGCAATCCACTCGCCCACGGTGCCGTGCTGATGCAGATACTTGCCGAAAGTCTTGCGCTCCTGCGCGCGCTCGGTCATCAGTTCGAGCGCCAGTTCCGCCGCGCCGATCGAACGCATGCAATGGTGAATGCGTCCGGGTCCGAGCCGGGCTTGCGCAAGCGCGAAGCCGCTGCCTTCCTCGCCGAGCAGATTCGCCGCCGGTACCCGTACGTTCTTGAAGGTGACCTCGCAATGGCCTTCCGGCGAAACGTGATTCATCACGGGGATGTTTCGTACGATCGTCACGCCCGGAGTTTCCACGGGCACGAGGATCATGCTTTGCTGACGATGGCTCTCGGCGTTCGGGTCGGTCTTGCCCATGACGATGAAGAGCTTGCAGTTTGGATGCGCCGCGTTCGTGATGAACCACTTGCGGCCATTGATCACGTAGTCGTCGCCGTCGCGGCGAATGGATGTGGTGATGTTCGTGGCGTCGGAGGAGGGCACGTCCGGCTCCGTCATGGCGAACGCAGAGCGGATCTTGCCTTCGAGCAGCGGGACGAGCCAGGCTTCGCGCTGCGCGGGCGTGGCGAACATATGCAGCAACTCCATGTTGCCGGTGTCGGGCGCGTTGCAGTTGAACACCTCCGATGCCCACGACACACGGCCCATGACCTCCGCGAGCGGCGCGTATTCGAGGTTCGTGAGACGCGTGCCGGGTTCATCGTCCTTCAAATGCGGGAGGAAGAGATTCCATAAGCCTTCAGCTTTGGCGATGGCCTTGAGGTCTTCCATGAACGACACGGGGTACTGGCCCGCATGCACTTCTTCGAGCCACTGGCGCTGGCGCGGCACGATGTGTTCGTCCATGAAGCCGCGCACGCGGCGCAGCAGGTCTTCGACTTTCGGGCTATAAGCGAAATTCATGATCGGTTCCTTGGGTACGATTCGTCAGATCGTCAGACCGCCATCGACGACGATGCATTCGCCGTTCGTGTAGCTCGCTGCGTCGGACACGAGATAGAGCACGGTGCCCGCCATTTCATGCGGTTCGCCGTGACGGCGCAGGGGAATCTCGTTCATCCAGCGCTCGTAGATTTCCTTGTTCTCGAACAGCGCGCCCGCAAACTTCGTTTTCGTGAGACCGGGCAAGAGCGCATTCACGCGAATGCCAAGCGGTCCGCACTCCTTGGCGAAGGCGCGCGTCATGTTGACGACCGCGGCCTTCGTGATCGAATAGATGCCCTGCAGGTCGCCGGGCTGCAGCGCGTTGACCGAGGCGGTGTTGACGATGGCGCCGCGCCCCTGCGCCTTCATCATCTTTCCGGCTTCGACCGACATGAAGAAATAGCCGCGTATGTTGACGTCCACGGTCTTGTTGTACGCGCCGAGGTCCGTGTCGAGGATATGGCCGAAATACGGGTTGGCCGCCGCGTTGTTGACGAGGATGTCGAGGCGCCCGTGTTTTTCGCGGATGTACGCGAAGGTGGCAGCAATGTCTTCCATGCGGCCGACATGGCAGGCAAAGGCTTCGGCGCTGCCCCCGGTCTCGCGGATGGCGGCCGCGACCGACTCGCAGTCTTCGAGCTTGCGGCTCGACACGATCACATGCGCGCCCTGTTCGGCGAGCAAGCGGGCGATCGCCTCGCCAATGCCGCGGCTTGCGCCCGTCACGAGAGCGATCCGGCCCGTCAGGTCAAAGAGATTCGTGCTCAATGTCGTTTCCTTTCTTTCGGTTCAATGGCGTGGCGCGTCAGTCGATCAGTTCCACGGCGAGTGTTGCGAGCGGCGCGGCCATTGCGCCCACCTCGTGCGCGTTCGCATTGGAGGCGTTGCCTTGCAGGGCGCGCGCCTTGACGCCCTGAGCAATCGAGGCCAGTCGGAAAAAGCTGAATGCCAGATAAAAATTCCAGTTCTCGATGCGGGGCAGGCCGCGCAGCTCGCAGTACTGCGCCACCATTTCTTCTTCCTCGGGAATACCGAGCGCCGAGCGGTCCAGACCGCGCAGCCCCGAGATATTGCCCTTCGAGGGCAGGCGCAGGCACATGCAAAAATAAGCGAGGTCGGCGAGCGGATTGCCGAGTGTCGAGAGTTCCCAATCGAGAATCGCGCGCACCCGCGGCGCGTCGTGCGCAAAGACGAGGTTGTCGATGCGGAAGTCTCCGTGCACGAGCGAAAGACGCTGCGCATCGGCGGGGCAGTGCGCGGGAAGCCAGTCGATCAGCGCATTCATGGCTGCGATCGGTTCGGTCTCGGCGGCACGGTATTGCCGTGTCCAAAGCTCGATCTGGCGCTCGAAATAATTGCCTGCGCGGCCGTAGTCGCCGAGGCCTACGGTGTCGACGTTCACGTCGTGGAGCGCAGCGAGTGTCGTCACGATCGACGCGTAATAGTCGCGCCGCGCATCGCGCTCGACCTCGGGAAGGGCAGGACTCCAGAAGATGCGCCCGTCCTCGTAGCTCATCAGATAGAACATGCTGCCGATGACTTCGCGGTCTTCACACAGATGCCAGGCGTGCGCCACAGGCACGCCGGTGCCGGCGAGCGCGCGCAGCACGCGGTACTCGCGATCGACCGCATGCGCGGACTTGAGCAACTGCCCCGGAGGTTGGCGGCGCAGGACGTAGCGCCGCTCAGGCGTGTCGAGCAACCAGGTCGGGTTGGACTGGCCGCCCGCAAATTTGTCTGCCTTCAGAGGCCCGCGAAAGTCCGGAACGTGCTGCTGCAAATACGCTGCAAGCCGGTCGAGGTCGAGAGAGGTCGAGGTGGATTCGCTGTTCATATCTCTTGCTGCGTATCTGTCGGGGTTCAGCCGTAGGTCTGGAATGCGTGGCGTAGCGGATCGTCGAGATGCGAAATAGCGTTGAAGCTCGACAGTTGGAGCGCTTCGCGATTGAAGAAGCAATGGGTGACGCTGCTGTTGCGGATCTGCAGGTTGAGGGCGATAGCCGTCGTCGCGCTCGCGTGCAACACCTGTTGGGTTATCGCGCCAATCACGCCACCCGAGGTGACGGCCAGCACGCGTTGCGCGCCGCTTCGCTGGATGATTTCGCGCACGTGCGCGACGCGCTGCTGAAATGCATTCCATGTTTCGGGCACGCGTGCATCGAGAGCGCCTTCGGCCCATAGAAGCAGCACTTGTCGAAGCGCCTTGAAGAATTCGCGCGGACTGCCTTTGGACGCATCCGCGAGATGGCGGTGTTCGTCGCCTGGTGCGCGAAAGAGCGCGTGGAAATCGTATTCGTCGAGCGCTGGATGAACTTCGTGTTCCAGGGGAAGGCCGGGTAGCGCGCGGCGTATCGCATCGAGCGACTGGGCATGACGCCGCAGCGTGCCGGTGAAGACGCGATCGAAGCGCAGGCCGTTGCGCGCGAAATGCTCACCAAGCCACACGCATTGCTGTTCGCCTTTATCCGAAAGACAGTCGTAGTTGTCCGCGCCAAGCGACGCTTGGCCGTGCCGCACCAGGTAGAGTTCCGCCATCGCAAGCTTTGCCAAGTAAGAGAGCAAGAAGCAGCTTAGCGATGACGAGGGTATTGACGAAGTTTATTTAATTTATACGGGGACATTCACCACGGTGATGATGGCATTTCCAGCCTGTGGGTGGTAACGAGATGCCGCGCTGCGGTGGGATCGCGACAATGATGCGATTGCCCAATGTGCAGAATGCCGAAGGACTCGATGCAATGCTTCGTCGGTGGGCCCTTAGACCTGGGTGACGCGTGTTTGCCGGTCAATGAGCTAGCGTAAACCCTTGCGCTCCGCCGTCGAGATAAAGCGCGTGCCTCGTTGCATCGCGGCGCGTACCGAGTCGCGCGAATGCTGGGTTCTCGCAAGGTCATGCAAGAAGCTCATGCCCCTCATGAAAACATATCGATTGTCGGTGCGAGGCGGCACCGCTGAGAATGGTTTGGACAACGATGCAGGTGCGTGTGCACAGGATGCACCGGGCCAGTATCGACATCTGGCGGAACCAACCAGGAACGCGACAAACCATGAACTATCCGGAACTTACCGCCAGCTTCGGGGAAGCCGGCGCGAGGCCGATCGAATGGCCGCACGTAACCGGCCTGACCTGCGCAGAGGCACTCGTCGCCTTGCTCGAGGGATACGGCGTCCAGCACGTTTTCGGGATCCCTGGCGTGCATACCGTGGAGCTTTATCGGGGGCTGGCCGCTTCGTCCATTCGCCATGTCACGCCGCGCCATGAACAGGGCGCAGGCTTCATGGCCGACGGCTATGCACGCGTGACGGGCAAACCGGGCGTGTGCTTCGTCATCACCGGGCCGGGCATGACGAACATTGCGACCGCTATGGGGCAGGCCTATGCCGACTCCATTCCGATGCTGGTGATATCGAGCGTCAATGCGCGTCGCCAACTCGGCAATGGAGAGGGAAGGCTCCACGAACTGCCGTCACAGCGCAACGTGTTCGCCGGGCTTACGGCGTTCTCGCATACGCTGCTCGATGCTGCGGAACTGTCGCAGGTGCTGGCCCGGGCATTTGCCGTTTTCGGCGGTGCGCGGCCGCGTCCCGTGCACATCGAAATTCCACTGGACGTGATCGTCGCGCCAGCTCGCGGCATGAATCTGATGCCAGCCATGCTGCCATCGAGGCCGGCGGGGTGCCCAACAGCGCTCGCCGCGGCGGCAGACCTGCTCGCCACGGCGCAACGTCCGCTGATTCTCGCAGGCGGTGGCGCGCTGCACGCCGCGGCCGAACTGCAGGAGCTCGCCGAGCGCCTGCAGGCGCCGGTTGCGCTGACGATCAACGCCAAGGGCCTGCTCCCGCCCGGACACCCGTTGCTGCTCGGCTCGACGCAATCGCTGCCGCCAACGCGGGCGCTGGCCCGCGAAGCGGACGTCGTGCTCGCGGTCGGCACCGAGTTGGGCGAAACCGACTACGACGTGGTGTTCGACGGCGGCTTTTCGATCGAGGGCCGGCTGATCCGCATCGACATCGACGCGCAGCAACTGATGCGCAGCTTCAATCCCGACGTGGCCATCGCCGCCGATTCGCGGCAAGCGCTTGGCAGCCTGTCGACGCGGCTGCATGAATGCATCCCGTCGGCGCACCAGCGCGACTGGGGCGCGCAGCGGGTTGCGCTCGCGAGGCATGCCGTGGAGGCGAGCTACGACGCGGCGACACGCTCGCAGAAGCGCCTCGTCGACACGATCACCGCCGCGTTGCCACACGTCATCATCGCGGGCGACTCGACGAGCCCCGTGTATGCGGGCAACTTCGTGCACGACGCACCGCAGCCGCGTTCATGGTTCAACTCGTCGACTGGCTACGGCACGCTGGGCTATGGGCTTCCCGCGGCGGTTGGCGCGAAACTCGCCGCGCCCGATCGCCCCGTGGTTTGCCTGATCGGCGACGGCGGGCTGCAGTTCACGCTGCCGGAACTCGCCAGCGCCGTGGAAGCCAGGGTGCCCGTTGTGGTTCTCCTGTGGAACAACTTCGGCTACGGCGAGATACGCCGCTACATGACGGCGCGCGACATCGTGCCGGTCGGCGTCGATATCCACACGCCGGATTTCCTCGCGCTGGCGCGCGGTTTCGGGTGCATGGCCTGTCGCGTGGATACGCCCGATGCGCTTGCTGCCCAACTGCAGCAGGCAGTGTCGCGCGATATCCCAACCGTAATCGAAGTGAACGAAGCGGACTGGTTTGCGCGGGTGCCGGCATGAAACAGCATGAATGGTTCGAGCCCGGCGTCGCGTTGCGTACGCAGCTCTACATTGACGGCTTCTGGTGCGCGGGCGAGGGCGGGCAGCGTCTGCCGGTCGTCAACCCATCGACCGAAGCAACGATCGCCCAGGTCGAAGCCGGCAACGCCGCCGATGTCGATTGTGCGGCGCGGGCCGCCGCACGGGCCTTTCGCACATGGAAAAAGACCACCGGCGCGCAGCGCGCAACGCTGCTGCGTGCGATTGCTCGCGGCGTAAGCGACCGGCGTGACCATCTGGCGGTCCTCCAGTCCCTCAACAACGGCAAACCGCTGGACGAAGCGCGAATCGACGTGAGCGACGTGATCGCCACGTTCGACTACTACGCGGACCTGGCAGAACAACTCGACGAAATCGGCGAATCTGCGGTATCGATTCCCGGCGACGCGTATCGGGCGACCATCCGGCGCGAGCCCGCGGGTGTGGTCGCGCTGATCGTGCCGTGGAACTTTCCGATGGTCACAACGGCCTGGAAACTCGCGCCTGCGCTTGCCGCGGGCTGCACGGTCGTTCTCAAGCCCTCCGAAGTCACCCCGCTGCCAGAACTGGAGCTTGCCGCGATCGTGGCGGACGCCGGGGTGCCGGGAGGCGTGGTCAATGTCGTGACGGGCACGGGCACCGAAGTCGGGGCGCCGCTCGCGGCACACCCGCTCATCGCGAAGGTCTCGTTCACCGGCAGCACGGCCGTTGGCGCGCAGGTCATGAAAACGGCAGCGGACACGATCAAGGGCGTGAGCCTGGAACTGGGCGGGAAGTCTTCCATCATCGTGTTTGCCGATGCGGATCTCGACCTTGCCACCGACCTGGTTGCCGGCGGCGCATTCTTCAACGCTGGCCAGATGTGCTCGGCCACGTCGCGCGTGCTGGTCGAGCGTCCGATAGCGGACGCACTCGCCGCGCGTCTCGCAGACCGGGTAACGCGCACAGTCGTGGGCGATCCCTTCAAGGCCGGCGTGCAGATGGGGCCCCTCGCCAACCGCGCGCAATACGAACGCGTGCAGCGTTACATCGCCCGCGGCAAGGACGACGGCGCACGTTTCGTGATCGAAGGCGAGGCGCCAGCCGGTCCCGGCTATTTCGTGAAACCGACGATGTTCGTCGATATCCCGACCGAAAGCCCGCTGTGGCGCGAGGAAGTCTTCGGCCCCGTGCTGTGCCTGCGCAGCTTCGATTCCGAGGACGAGGCCATCGGCGCGGCCAACGATACCGAGTTCGGCCTGGTCGCCACGGTCGTCACGCGCGACGCCGGGCGGGGCAGGCGAGTGGCGGCCGGGCTGGATGCGGGCGTGGTGTGGCTCAACGCGCCGCAGGCCATCTTTCCTCAGACCTCATGGGGCGGCTACAAGCGCAGCAGCATTGGGCGCGAACTCGGTCCGTTCGGGCTCGCCGCCTTCCAGGAAATCAAACAGGTTCTCATGCCTGCCGGGGCCTCCGGCGCTCCGGAATGCGTTCGCGGCGCATGAGCTTTTGTCATGGCGTGCATGCAGAGATTTCGTTTGTTGCCGTTTTTTGAGGCACGTAGAGTCCATTCACGCAGCAGGTTCGCGTGATCTGTGGTAATGGCAGCGCGCATTGGGCAGCGCCCATACGGTTCAATCAGGAGATGACCATGCAGGGGATCAAGCTGGGGAGAAGGCAGGCCATTAAGGCAATCGGCACGGCTCTGGCGGCATCGGCGTTGCCCATGCCATTCATCAGTACTGCCAGGGCACAGGAGAAGCGCTATGCGGGCAAGACCCTGCGGCTGCTCACCTGGTCCGACGATACCGGCGCGGCGGCCTTGCGCAACATTGCCGCCACATTCAGCCAGAAGACCGGCGCGCAGGTCATCGCCGACCGCGCCGATGGCACTTCCGGCATGGTCGCGAAACTCAAGGCGGCGGGCGACCGGCCGACCTACGACGTGATCACGCTTGCGGGCGTCGGCGCCTCCGGCCTCGCCGATGCCGGCCTGCTGATGAAGCCGGACCTGAACAAGCTGCCAAACCTGAAAGACGTCGCGCCGCAATACCGGACGGGCGCCAACGGATTCGGCGTCGGCTACCTGCTGTGGTCGGACGGTCTCATCTACAACACGTCCACCGTGAAGACCGCACCCTCGACGTACGAATCCCTTTGGGATCCGAAGTATACAGGGCGCCTTTTCCTGCCGCCGCCCGAGTGGGCGGAAGCGGTCGATCTGGCGATCATCGCAGCGAAGATGGCGGGCGGCTCGCAGCAGAATATCGATCCGGGGTTCAAAAAGCTCGCCCAGTTGAAGGACCGCGTGCTGACACTCGGCGAAAACCCGAACCAGGTCGCCGATCTGTTCCGCACCGGCTCGCTCGACATTGGCGGCATCTATGCGCCGGCATTCTTCCCGGAGCAGATCCGCAAGCCCGAGTACAAGATGGCCGTGACCTACGGGATGAAGGAGGGCTTCGCCACCCAGCTGATGTTCACGGTGATTCCGAAGTCACATCCCGGCGATATCGATCTCATCCACGCTTTCATCAATCATTCGCTCGATGCCGGCGTGCAGGGCCGCATGGCCGCCGACGTGCTCAACGGTCCGGTGAACTCGCGCGCGGTCATTCCTGCAGAAAGCCGCGCCTTCGTGCCATCGCCGCAGCAGATCGCCGAGAGGGCCGTGCTTCATGACGACAAAGCGCTCGCCGCGTTGCAGCCGGCATGGATCAAGCGCTTTACCGAGATCTTTTCCGCGTGAGCGCCATGTCAGCACTCTCCTCACGCCGCGCGGGCGCGCCGGCAACTGCCGGGGATTCGACGGCCCGGCCCAGCACCGCAACGGCGCTGCCGCGCGTGCCGCCATTGCTGCTGCTCGCACCGATCCTCGCATTTCTCGCCGTGCTGATCGCGGCGGCGCTCGCCGTACTGCGCATGAGCTTCGGTGTCCAAGGCAACGAGTGGCATGCCTTCACGCTCCAGAATTACGTCGACCTCGGGGATGCCTACTTCCTGCGCTCGCTCTGGTTGACCTTGCGGCTTGCCTTCCAGAGCATGATCGTTGCCGTCGTGATGGCGATTCCCGTGGCACTGGCGATGGCGCGTACGCAGTCGCGCACCGCGCGGCGCCTCCTGCTCGCCGGCGTGCTCCTGCCGTTGCTCGTGAACCTCCTGCTGCAGGGCTATGGATGGCTCGTGATGCTGGGGCCGGCGGGCCTCGTCAATCACGCGCTCATGGCCACGGGCCTGATCGAGCGTCCGGTGTTGTGGCTCTACCGCGAGAACGGCGTGCTGCTCGGACTGATTCAAACGGCCTTTCCGCTCGCTGTGCTTCCCATGGCGAGCGCGATGCGCGCGGTGTCCCGCTCGTACGAAGAGGCGGCGGCTACCCTCGGTGCAAGCCGCTGGCAGACGCTGCGCCACGTGCTGCTGCCGCTGGCGATGCCTGGCATCGTCTCGGGCGCGTTGCTTGTGTTCGCCTATAACGCGAGTGCGTTCGCGGTGCCATTGCTGCTGGGAGGACGCCGGGTGCCGATGCTCGCGGTGCTGGTGCACGACCAGGTTGCGCCACTGCTGAACTGGCCCGCCGCCTCCGCATCGGGTGTCGTTCTGATGGCTGCGACGCTCGCTGTCATGGCTGTCTCGCAACGGTTGGTGCGCAGCCTGCAGCACCACGCGGAGTCCCGCTCATGAATGCCTTGCGTATCCCCCTGACGATGCCCGGCCGCCTCAGCCGCGTGACCGGATGGTTCGCGACGATCGTGCTCATTCTCACGGCGCTGCCGATTTTGACGATGATCACGATGTCGTTCGGCAATTCGGACACGCTCGAATTCCCGCCGCAGAGCTTCGGCTTGCACTGGTATCGGGCCGCGTGGCACACCTTCGTGTCGCCCGATGCGAGCGACGTGCTTTCCATGGGCACCGCGCTTACGACGAGCTTCGTCGTAGCCGTTTCAACGATGTTCATCGCCACCGCCGTTTCCGTGCCCGCTGCCTATGCACTCTCGCGCTACCGCTTTCGCGGCAAGGCGGTGATCGAGCAACTGGTCGCGCTGCCGCTCGTGTATCCGCTCGTGATGCTGGGCCTTTCGCTGCTGCTCGTCTTCAATGTGCTGCCGGTGGATCTGGGCGTGGGGCGGCTCGTCATTGCGCACGTCATCCTGGCGCTGCCGTTCACGGTCAAGAACTGCGCGGCATCGGTTGCCTCGATCGGACCGGAGTTCGAGGAAGCAGCCTGCGTGATGGGCGCGAGTCCGCGGCGTGCGCTCGTCGACGTCGTGCTGCCGCTCATGCGCCCCGGCATTCTCGCCGGCATGCTGTTCGCGTTCATCATTTCGTTTAACGAATTCACGGTGACGTTCTTCCTCTATGGCATCAACACGATGACGCTGCCCGTCTGGCTCTACAGCCGCACCGTTTCGTCGCTCGATCCAACCGTGTTTTCGTTCGCGGTCTTCATCGTGCTGATCGACTTCGCCTTGATCTGGGTGCTCGAAAAGCTCGTCGGCGACGAAGGCGTGGCGCTCTGATCGCCGCCTCTCACACGGTCCCCGGGCACAAAGGAACTCTCATGACGCATCTGTCTTTGCTGGGCATCACCAAACGCTTTCACAACGCATTCGCCGTCGACCACGTCGACCTCGACGTTCCTGACGGCAAGCTGGTCTGTTTTCTCGGGCCTTCCGGCTGCGGCAAGACAACCCTGCTGCGCATCATCGCGGGCCTGGAGACGCCGACTTCCGGATCGGTGATGTTCGCGGGGCGCGACCTCACGCATGTGCCGGCCAACCGGCGCGACTTCGGCATGGTGTTTCAGTCGCTCGCGCTGTTCCCGCATATGACCGTTGCCGCCAATGTCGCCTATCCACTGCGCTTGCGCGGCGTCGACAAGGGCGCGCAAGCGAAGCGCGTGGCCGAGCTGCTCGAACTGATCCAGCTTCCGCACATGGCGAACCGGCCCGTTACGCAGCTTTCCGGCGGGCAGCGCCAGCGCGTGGCGATTGCGCGTGCGATTGCCTCGTCGCCGAAACTGCTGCTGCTCGACGAGCCGCTCTCGGCGCTCGACGCGAAACTGCGTGAAGCGATGCAAGTCGAGATTCGCCTTTTGCAACAGCGGCTTGGCATCACGACGATCATGGTCACGCATGACCAGCGCGAGGCGATGACGATGGCCGACGAGGTCGTCGTGATGCACAAAGGGCGCATCGCCCAGGTCGGCAGGCCGCTCGACATTTACCGCGATCCCGTGAATGAATTCGTCGCGGACTTCATCGGCCTCGGCAACATCCTGCCAGTGACACTCGAAGCCGACGCCGGCATCGCGCTGCCGGGCGGCCAGCGCATCGCCGTCAATGGCGCGATGCGCGCACCGGAGCGCTCGGGCGACATTCGCCTGCTCATCCGCCCGGAAGACGTGTGTGTGCGGCCCGTGACTGCGAATCCCGGTCCGAACGTCGTCGCCGGCAAGGTGACCTTCGTTCGCGACGTGGGCGCGCAGATCGAAGCGACGATCGATTGCGACGGCTTCACGCTCACCGCCGCCACCACGCCCCGGGACACGCCGGACCTCGAAGTGGGGCGGCCAGTGCTCGCCGAGATGCCGGCCCACGCGTGCAGGCTGATTCCGGCGCACACCGCGCACTGAAACGCCGCGTTGAAATCTTTTACCCCACGAAACAGCTGGAAGGAGCCATTCGTCATGAACACCACTCACGTCACCACGAACCCCATGCAACGCCTGGCGGCTCGCACCCTCGCAGCCTTCGCGCTTGCCGGCATGGCTGGCCTCAGCGCGTTTGCACCGCTCGCGCATGCCGACGCGCTCGACACGATTGCGAAATCGGGCGTCGTGCGTGTTGGCGTATTCGAGGACTATCCGCCGTTTGGATCGATCGGGCCCGACATGAAGCCGCAGGGCTACGACATCGACGTGGCCAATCTGATCGGTAAGGCCCTGAACGCGAAGGTCGAACTCGTGCAGGTGACGGGCGACAACCGCATGGCCTACCTGGCGGATCACAAGGCGGACATCCTGCTCTCGGTCGGCCAGACACCCGAGCGCGCGAAGGTCATCGACTTTTCGCAGCCGTATGCGCCGTACTATCTCGCGGTCTTCGGTCCGAAATCGCTGCCAGTGAAGAATGCGGGCGATCTGGCTGGCAAGACGGTCGCCGTCGCGCGCGGCACGCTCGAAGATCTCAGTGTGTCCAAGGTGGCGCCGTCCTCCGCGGTCATCAAGCGCTTCGACGATCCGAACGGCGCGATTTCCGCATTCCTGTCCGGTCAGGCCCAACTTCTCGTGGTCGGCAACGATGTCGGCGCGACCATCATGGCGCGTCATCCCGCCAACGATCCGGAGCAGAAGTTCTCGTTGTTCAGCTCTCCCGATCACGTGGGTCTGAACAAGAACGAGCCGCGCCTGAAACAGAAGGTCGACGACGCCATCGCGGCCGCAAAGAAGGACGGCTCGATGAACGCCATCTCGCTCAAGTGGCTGCGTGCTCCGCTGCCGGCCAGTCTTTGATGCCCTTCGGCTCCTGCTTACCTGAACGACAGACGGCGCAGCGATGACTTACACATTCGACTTCAGTGACTTCGGTCTGTACGCGGGCATGCTCGTGCACGGCGTCGAAGTGACGCTCGGCCTGACGGCGGCCTCGACCGTGCTGGGCGGTCTGCTCGGCATTGCCGGCGCGAGCCTCGCCGTCGCAGGCCCGAGGTGGGTGCGCGCGCTGGTTGCGTCTTACGTCGAGCTGATCCGCAATACGCCTTTTCTCGTGCAGCTCTTCTTCGTGTTCTTTGGGCTGCCGGGTCTGGGCGTGCAGATCAACGAGATGCAGGCGGCGGTATTGGCAATGACCGTGAATCTGGGGGCCTACGCGACCGAGATCGTGCGCGCCGGCATCGACTCGATCCCTCGCGGCCAGCGCCAGGCGGCAATGGCGCTCGGCTTGCAGGGGCGGCAGGTCTTCCGCCATGTCGTGCTGCCCCAGGCGCTCGCCAACGTCTTCCCGGCGCTGCTGGGCCAGGTGTTGATCGTGATGCTCGGCTCGGCCGTCGTGTCGCAGATTTCGGTGCCCGACCTGACGTACGCAGCCAATTTCATCCAGTCGCGCAACTTCCGCTCGTTCGAGAGCTACGTGATCGTCACGGTGATCTATCTGGTGCTGTCGATCTTGCTGCGGCTACTCATCAACCGGTTTGGCAAGGGCCTTTTCGCGGGACGCACGGCGCGCGGCGCCGGCGCCTCGCGCGCATCCCTGCGCTCGTGGTTTTCCGCTCGCGCCCGCATGGCGGCATCCAGTCTTTCGAAGGAGCGCTCGTAATGGTCGAGTTCACTCTCTGGGATATTGCGCGCAATCTGTTGCTGGCTGCGCGCTGGACCGTTCTGCTCTCGCTTTGTGCCTTCGTTGGAGGCGGCATCGCGGGCCTCGTGCTGCTGGCGATGCGGGTTTCGCCAGTGGCCTGGCTGCGTCGCATCGCCGTGCTGTATGTCGAGGTGTTTCAAGGCACGCCACTGCTGATGCAGCTCTTTCTCGCGTTCTTCGGGTTGCCCCTCGTGGGTGTCGAAGTTTCGCCGTGGCTCGCCGCAACCGTGACACTCACGCTGTACACGAGCGCCTACCTGGCGGATATCTGGCGCGGGTGCGTCGAAGCCGTGCCACGAGGGCAGTGGAGCGCCGCCGCCAGCCTCGGCATGACGTGGCCTCAGCAGCTGCGCTACGTCGTCTGGCCGCAGGCATGGAAAATCGCCGTGCCGCCCACGGTGGGCTTTCTCGTGCAGGTGGTGAAAAGTACCGCGCTCACGTCGATCATCGGCCTCACCGAACTGACCAAGACCGGCACCATGATCACGAATGCCGTGTTTCGGCCGTTCCCGATCTACGCAATGGTCGCACTGCTGTACTTCGCGATGTGTTTTCCGCTCACCTGGTATGCGCGTGTGCTCGAAGGCCACTATCAGCGCGGCCGTCACCGCTGAATACTTCAACGCTCTTCAGGAGCAGGGTTCGACATGATTACCATAAGCAACGTATCGAAGTGGTACGGTCAGTTCCAGGTGCTCACTGACTGCACGACGGAAGTGAAGAAAGGCGAAGTCGTCGTGGTGTGCGGCCCGTCGGGCTCGGGAAAATCGACGCTCATCAAGACGGTCAATGGCCTCGAGCCTTTTCAGAACGGCGAGATCAGGATCAATGGCGAGTCGGTTGGCGACAGGAAGACGAATCTGTCGAAGCTGCGCTCGAAAGTGGGCATGGTCTTTCAACACTTCGAATTATTTCCGCATATGTCGATTACCGAAAACCTTACGCTCGCGCAAGTGAAGGTGCTTGGCCGGCACAAGGACGAGGCCGCCCAAAAGGCCTTGGGCCTGCTGCATCGCGTGGGCTTGCACGCTCACGCGGACAAGTTTCCCGGCCAGCTCTCCGGCGGCCAGCAGCAGCGTGTGGCCATCGCCCGTGCGTTGTCGATGGACCCGATAGCGATGCTGTTCGACGAGCCGACCTCGGCACTCGATCCGGAGATGATCAACGAGGTGCTGGACGTCATGGTCGAACTCGCTCAGGAAGGCATGACGATGATGTGCGTCACGCATGAGATGGGCTTCGCAAAGAAGGTGGCGAATCGCGTGATCTTCATGGATCAGGGGCGTATCGTCGAAGACGATCTCAAGGAGGCGTTCTTTGCACAGCCCAAGTCCAGCCGCGCGAAGGATTTCCTTTCAAAAATCCTGCACTAGCAAGGTCCAGTCAATCCGGCCGCCTCCATCCCATGCGACGCCTTCCCCCACTCAACGCACTGCAGGTATTTGAAGTGGTTGCCCGCCACCGCAGTTTCACGCGTGCTGCCGAACATCTGTGTCTTACGCAGGGAGCGGTGAGCAGGCAGATTCTCACCTTGGAGGATTACTACAAGTTTCCCTTGTTCATAAGAGGTACAAAAGGTCTGACCTTGACGGCCGAAGGCGAGATGCTGCTGCCCGTGGTGAGGGAGGGGCTCGCGCGCATCGAGGACATCTCGCTGCGCTTGACGCGGCAGCGCACGGATCTGGCAATGAAGGTGCCAACGTGCATCATGCGCTGGATGCTGCCGAGAATCATGCGGTTTCAGGGAGAACATCCCGACTTGCTCGTGCAGATCACGACGACCTGGCAGCATGACGTCGACTTCCAGGTCGAGCCCTTCGATGCCGCGATTATTTACGGCTCGTCCCCCGGCGCGGATGTTCACGCGGTGCCGCTCTTCGACGAGCAGATCACGCCGGTATGCGCTCCCGAGTTGGTGAACTGCAAGCCGCTCGCGCAGTTTGACGATCTGGCGAATTTCACGCTGCTCCACCCTACGCGGGACCATCGTGACTGGAGACAGTGGCTCGATCAGGTCGGTGCGACTCAGGTGGACGCGAACATGGGTCCGAGTTTCGAAACACTCGATCTGGCGACAAACGCCGCGATGCAAGGCTTCGGTGTCGCCATTGGCGACCGGACGCTAGTCGATGACGACCTCGCGGCGCGGCGACTGGTCATGCCGTTCGATACGATCGTGGAGACAGGGTTCCGCTACTACTTTGTTTACCCGGACTGCGTCGCACAACAGCCAAAAGTGAAGCTTTTCAGCGAGTGGGTTGAAAGGAACCGACAACAGTATCCGGTGAGTGCGAGTGTGAGTTGATCTCGCGCCAGACAGGATGCGCGGGCAGGGTCGCGAGATCGTCGCGCTCCTTCTTTATCGACGGATCGTTAGCCGATTTTCGGAGAAAACTTCAAACATCCACGCTTGGGGCTGTCCGATGTTCCACACTGCCCCGAATCGTTCCATAGGTCTGACGAGTTTGATGTGGGTGACCGCACGCCGCGCACCTGCTCGCATTCCACCGATTGTCATGCGGCTATCGGCGAGATTAAGCGTGCGCGAGAGCCAAACTCGGTGTCTCCGACAAAGCCGGTACGGTTCAAACGGGCCCGGACATGATCTTTGACGGAGACGCCCACGCTGCCTGGCTAAGCCAGCCACTTCTTGATGTTGCTGGCCATCAGTTTCGTGGAGATACCGTAGCGGTCATGCAACGTTGGCAGTGCGCCCGCGTCGAGGAAGGCATCGGGAAGCGCAATTTGCTTGAAGCAACAGGCGACACCTGCGCTCAACAAGGCCGTGGCAACGGCTTCGCCTAGTCCACCAATGACGGTGTGATTCTCGGCAACCACGACCATTCGCCCGGTACGCTTCGCTTCGCGAACGATGGTCTCGGTGTCGAGCGGCTTGATGGTGGGTGCGTGCAACACCGCGACGTCCACCTTGTCCGCTTCGAGAGCCTTGGCGGTCTCTAGCGCGCGCATGGTCATAATGCCGGACGAAATGATAAGCACGTCGGCGCCATCCCTCAGTAGCTTGGCCTTCCCGAGTTCGAACTGGTAGTCGTACTCGTCGAGTACCGCGGGCACATTGCCGCGCAAGAGTCGCGCATAAACCGGCCCCTTGTGCGCTGCGATGGCCGGTACCATCTGCTCGATGTCGAGGGCATCGCACGGGTCGATCACCGTCATGTTCGGCATCGCGCGCATCAGTGCGAGGTCTTCGGCGGCCTGGTGGCTAGGGCCGTAGCCGGTCGTCAACCCTGGCAGCGCACAAACGATTTTGACATCGAGGTTGTCTTCCGCGATGGTCTGGTGAATGAAGTCATAGGCACGGCGCGTTGCAAACACGGCATAGGTGGTCACGAACGGTTGCGCACCTTCGTGAGCGAAACCTGCCGCTGCGCCCATCAGCAATTGCTCGGCCATTCCCATCTGGTAATAGCGCTCGGGAAATGCCTTCGCGAAGATGTGAAGATCGGTGTACTTGCCGAGGTCCGCAGTCATGCCAATGACGTTGGTCTTCTCGCGAGCGAGCTCAACGAGGGCATGGCCAAACGGCGCGGAACGGGTAACCTGTCCTTCGCCAGCGATGGACGCAATCATCGCCGAGGTCTTCAGGCGAGGCTTTGTATCGACGACCGAGCTCATGCTTTTCTCCCTGCGTAAGTCTCATCAAGTGCTTCGAGTGCCAGCTTCCATTCATGCTCGTCCACGCGGATGAAGTGATTCTTCTCACGCTGTTCGAGAAACGGGACGCCGCGTCCCATCTTCGTGTCGCAAACGATGATGCGCGGCTTTGCCTCTCTCAGGTTGCGCGCATTGTCGAATGCCTGTTTCACGGCATCGATATCGTTGCCGTCGACGCGCTGTACGTACCAGCCGAATGCCTCGAGCTTCGGTACCAGCGGCTCGAAGGCCATAATTTGCGTCGATGGACCATCGGCCTGCTGGTTGTTCACGTCGATCATTGCAATCAGGTTGTCGAGCTTCCAGGGGGCCGCCGACATGAGGCCTTCCCAGATCGCGCCTTCATCGAGTTCGCCATCGGAAAACAGGGTGTAGACAAAGGACTTCGAGCCCTTGCGCTTCAAGCCCAGACAACGACCCACCGCGATCGTCAGTCCCTGGCCCAGTGAGCCGCCGGACATTTCCATCCCGGGTGTGTAGCTCGCCATACCCGACATCGGAAGGCGACTGTCGTCGCTGCCGTACGTTTCGAGCTCTTCCTCCGGGAGGATGCCCGCTTCGAACAATGCAGCGTAAAGCGCGATAGCGTAGTGGCCGTTTGAGAGCAGGAAGCGATCGCGTTCTTCCCATTCGGGTTCGGCGGGGCGGTAGTTCATCGCGCCGAAGTACGAGACGGCCAGTACGTCGGCAATGTCGAGCGCCTGTCCGATGTAGCCCTGGCCTTGCACCTCGCCCATCAAGAGCGCGTTGCGCCGGATGCGCCAGGCGCGCTCGGCGAGCGTCGCATCCTCGATTACGGGAGTACTCATTTGCGTGTCTCCATGAAAAAGTAGATTCAGCGGTTGACGGTGCGGGCGGGGACGAGGAACACCAGGACCGCACCCACTACCACTGCCGACGAGATGAAGATGAGGCCCGCGGTTGGCTTGCCCGTGAGATCGTTCAACCAGCCGACAATGGCAGGCGAGAAGAAACCTGCGAGATTTGCAAAGCAGTTGACAGCTGCGATGCCGGCCGCTGCGGACATGCCGCCAAGTACTGCGGTCGGCAACGCCCAGAACAACGATGAGGAGGCGAGAATGCCGGCCGCGGCGACGCTCACGCAAATGATCGAGGGCCCCACGCTGCCTAGCATCGGCAGGGTGGCGAAGCCAGCTGCGGAGACAAGCATCGGAATGGCGAGATGCAGGCGACGCTCGCGGCGCTTGTCGGCGCTGCTTCCGAGCAGTGGCAGTGCGATGATTGCGCAGACATAGGGAATCGCGGTCAGGATACCCACCCAAAGCGGGTCAGCGACTCCGGTGCGTCGAACGATGGTTGGGAGCCAGAACGTGAGACCGTACTGACCCAACACGACGCAGAAGTAAATAGCGGCCATGAGCCACAGACGCCGATCGCCGATGAACGAACGGATCGAGTGGTGCTCGGTCGTCCTGGTACGGTCATTCTCGACGTTGCGCTTGAGCAGCGCCTTTTCGTCGTCATTGAGCCACTTCGCGCCCGCAATACCGTTGTCGAGGTAGAGGATGATGGCAATGCCGAGGACGAGCGACGGGAGTGCCTCGAGCATGAAAAGCCACTTCCATCCTGTCAGTCCCTGCACGCCCTGGAATGAATGCATGATCCAGCCCGACAACGGACCGCCGAGGATTCCCGCGAGAGGAATCGCCATAAAGAACATCGATAAAGCTTTGGCGCGTCGTGCCGCAGGAAACCAGTATGTCAGATAGAGAATCACGCCAGGCGCAAAGCCGGCCTCAGCGACACCGAGCAGGAAGCGCAGGACGTAGAACACTGTCGGCGACTTGACGAATACGAAGCTCGCCGAAATCACTGCCCAGGTCAGCATGATGCGAGCAAGCCAGTTGCGGGCTCCAACCCGGTGGAGAATCATGTTGCTCGGCACTTCGAACAAAAAATAGCCGAGGAAGAAAATGCCTGCGCCGATGCCATATACCGTTTCGGAAAAATTCAGATCGCTGAGCATCTGCAGCTTTGCGAAGCCGACGTTGACGCGGTCAAGATATGCGCCGAGATAGCAGAGCATCAGAAAAGGAATAAGACGCCGGGCGACCCTGGCGTAGGTCCTTGCTTCGAAGCTGACCGTTTCCTGGGAAGCCGTCAGCTCGGCACCGATAGCCGGCGCGGCCATTCTTTGTTTCATGATCGTCTCCTATGGGCCAGATTCATCGCGTGGGTGATTCGTCTGGTCGCAAACTGGGTAGCCGTTCGAGCGGCGCGACGCCCCGGTTATTCCGGGTGCGTCATGAACATGCGCATCGTTGCAAAGCGCACGCCAGAAGTGATGTCAGTGAATCAGCATCCCGCCGTTGACATCGAGCGTGATGCCCGTCAGATAGGTGGAGAGGTTGCTCGCCAGAAAGAGGCAGGCGTTGGCGATATCGTTGGCTTCGCCAAGGCGTCCGAGCGGAATTCCCTTGATGATTTCCGCACGCATTTCGGACGTAAGCTTGTCCCCCGTGATGTCTGTCTGGATAAGGCCGGGGGTGATCGAATTCACACGGATGTGGTCGGCACCGAATTCACGCGCCATCGCCTTGGCAAGGCCGAGGACGCCCGCCTTGGCGGCGCTGTAGTGCGGACCGCCAAAGATGCCGCCGCCGCGCTGCGCGGAGACCGAAGACATGCAGACGATACTGCCACTTTGCTGCTTCTTCATCTGAGGAATCACCGCTTGCGACATGTACAGGGTGCCGAGCAGGCTCACGCCGATCACGGCGTCGAAATTCTGCTTCGCGATTTCCAGCGTTTTGATGGGCTGTGTGATGCCGGCGTTGTTGACCAATGCATCAATGCGGCCGTATTTCTGTACGACGGCATTGGCGGCGGCCACGCATGCTTCCTTGTTGGTGACGTCGCACGCCAGACCAAGATGGCCTTCGCCGAGGTCGCGCGCAGCGCTCTCGGCGTCGGCCTGGACCAGGTCAAGGATCGCGACGTGAGCACCCTGCGCCGCCATCGCCCTGGCCGTTGCTTTCCCGATTCCGCGCGCCGACGCTGCACCGGTGATGACGACCACTTGATTCTCGAGCAACATGTTGATGTCTCCGTTGATGAACTAGCTGTAGGCGAAGTTTCTCCGGCTACGACCTGACCATCAACGCAGTTTCCCTCAACCGGTGCTGAGAAAATTTCAGGTCCCTCGGGATTTCCCTGGTGACCGGGGTGTGCTCCGCTCGATCTCCAGCTCGATCCACGCAAGGAACCGGGCGACCCGCGGCAAATCCGTATTCTGGCTGGGGTACACCAGATGGTGAGCACCGACCTCGACAGACTGAGTCTCATCAAAGACCGGCACCAGCGCTCCCTCGCGTATCTTCACTGAGGCAAGCATGAGGCTTTCGAGCGCGATTCCGAGGCCAAGCGCCGCCGTCTCGAGCGACATGTACGAGCGATCGAAGGAGAAGTCGAAGGTCTTTTGGGCGCCGGGCACACCAGCTCGCCCAAACCATTGCCGCCACTGCACGAGTGGCGTTTCGGAATAAATCAGCCTGTGTCCGAGCAGATCTTCGGGCGTCTTTACCGGGTGTTGCTCCAGATACTTCGGCGATGCCAACGGGGCGATGAACTCGCCCCGGACAGTCTTGACTTCCACATTGTTCCATTCCCCGTATCCGTGGCGAATATCAATGTCGTAGTAGCCATTGGAGAACGAGACGTTCTCATAGGAACAGGCAAGGTTCAGCTGGATGTCGCCGTTCGCCTCCTGAAAGGAGGCCAGGCGTGGGAGGAGCCACATCAAGCCAAAGCTGGGGCTGGAATGCACGCGCAGAATATCGACCTCCTTGCGACTGGACGCCCGCTCGGTTGCACGGCTCAAGTCGGCCAGCGAACCCGTTACGTCAGACAGATAGCGCTCGCCGGTGGGCGTGAGCACAAGACCGCGCCCTGTCCTCTGGAACAAGGGTTGCCCGATTATCGATTCGAGGTTGCTCAGCTGATGGCTCACTGCCGAGGCGGTGAGGCCCAGTTCTTCTGCCGCACGGTTTACGCTCTTGGTTCGAGCGATGGATTCGAAGGCGATGATTGCCTTGAGAGGTGGAATACGCATGGCGTTCACAAGTTTGATGGTCGAGCTGGCGAGCTCGACTCCGGGACAAGGAAAAACGGTTTCCACACTGCCTCGGCCGGCTCCTGCTTGCTGGCGAGCACTGGCTATCGGCCGCCCGCGTTACCGGGGAACGCGCCAAACCAACCCGACTCGGCCATTCCATAGCCCATCGATCCAATGACAGCAACAGGCACTCCAGCGGACGGCAGCTTGAAGAGCAAAACTCCGTCAGGTCTCTGATTGTTTGCCGGTCAATGTAAGCCTCCAAACAACTGATTAACGAGACTGCGTAGCCATCGGTTCCCTGCTTCGTGGTGATAGCGTGCGTGCCAGTGCTGCCGGACTGCGAAGCTCTCGACGGGAATGGGACAGGGATGAACGGCCAGATCGTTCGCCTGCGCCAGTGTCTCTCCAATATGTCGGGGCAGTGTGGTGATCAGGTCCGTGCTCTGAATGATCGCTCCGAGACCTAGAAAACCCGGCAACTCAAGAATGACCTGACGTTCAACGCGTTCCCGAGTGAGCGCCTGTTCCAGCAGTTGAGCGCCAGTCCCCGCCGTTATGGCAACGTGCCCCTCATTGCGAAACTGTTTGACTCCCAGGCGGGACCGAATCCTTGTGTGATGACGATTGGCGAGACACACCCAGTCCTGGTCGTACAGCTTCTGCTGATAGATGCCGCCTCCAAGCCAGGGCACATACCCGATCGCAAGGTCGGCTTCGCCCGACTCGAGCGCACGTTCCGTATTGCCATCGATACGCGCGGCTTCGAGACGGACACCGGGCGCCAGCGCCCGGATATGCGCGAGCATCCGGGGCAGCAGTGTGACGTGGCTCGCGTCAGTCATGCAGATTCGAAACCGCCTTTGCGCGGTCGCCGGGTCGAACGCTATCTCCCACGCGCCAAAGCGGCGCAGTGATTCGAGTATCTCGCGGCAGGGCCCGATAAGGGCATCGGCCTGGGGCGTGGGTGCCATCCCACCCGGTGTTCGGATGAACAGCGGGTCATGAAGGTATTCCCTCAGCCGCCCGAGCCAGATGCTGATGGTGGGCTGGCTCTGGCCGAGCTGTTCGGCGACCCGCGTGACACTGCGCACATCGTAAAGGAGGTCGAAGAGCTGAAGCAGCTTCAGGTCGGGTAGCTCGACGGGGAACATAGCAATATTGTGTTTCGCAATGACGTCATTGTAGCCATTGTATTGCCGGAATGAATGGCGACTTCTATCGTATGGCAGGACTCAAGGAGACGTCATTGAAGATTGCAATTTTGGGTGCCGGCGCGCTGGGCTGCGCTATTGGCGCCACGCTCACTGAAGGCGGGCACGAGACCTGGCTGGTCGACCGGTCGGCGGCACACGTTGACGCCATGCGCCGCGATGGGCTGCGCGTCGACGACGCTAGCGGATCGCGTCAGGTTCGCGTTCTAGCGACAACGCAGGCAAGTGAAGCGGGCGCTGCGGATGTCGTCATCGTTCTGGTCAAATCCTTCCACACGGATTCGGCAATCCGCGGTGCGGGGGATCTGGTGGGGCCAGAGACGCTCGTGCTGTCGTTGCAGAACGGCCTCGGGCATGAAGACATTCTCGCCGATGCTGTCGGCCGCGAGCGCGTGCTCGCGGGGAAAACCTATGTCGGCGGCGTCCTTCGCGGTGCAGGGCACATCGAGTCCGGCGTCGTTGGCAAATACACCTATATCGGCGAACTCGACGGGCGAATCACGGCCCGTGTCCAAGCCATCGCCGAGGCATTCAATGCAGCCGGGCTGGCAACGACCGTCAGCGACAACATCGTCGGAACGATGTGGGACAAGCTGCTGGTCAATGTCGCAACGGGTGCGCTCACCGGCATTACCGGCCTGACCTACGGACAGCTTTACGACGAGCCGCTACTCAAGGCGACTGCTCTCGCAGCCGTGGCCGAAGCGATCGCCGCTGCACGGGCGGCCGGGGTCAGGCTTTCGATGACGGATCCTGAGCAGGCATGGACGCTGGCCGCCGAGGGACTCCCCACCGCGTTCAAGACCTCCATGCTCCAGAGCCTCGAGAAGGGTTCTGTGACTGAAGTCGATTTCATCAACGGCTCCGTGGTGCGCTGGGGACAGCAGCACGGCGTGCCGACCCCGGTCAATGCGACGCTCGTCGCCTGTATCAAGGGGATCGAGCGAGCCATGACGGACCGCCAACGCGAGGGAGCAGCGGCATGAGCACGCCAAAAGCCTACCTGGAGCACGTTGCCATCTGGGTGAAGGACATCCATTGGCACATTCGCTTTTTCGGAGAAGTGCTCGGCATGACGATGCGCGAGGTGGACGGAACGCAGGACGCGCCACGGCAGTTTTGGACGCTTGGCGGCATGCAGTTCATCCATGCCCCGGAGCATGACGGTCCCGAAGGCCGCCTCGCTCACCTGGGCGTCATGTGCGAAGACCTCGAGGCGGCGCTGCGCGCAGCCCAGCGATTCGGCGCCACCGAAATGCCGCAAGGTCGTAACTGGCTTCGCTTGCCGGATGGTCTTGCGCTCGAACTGATTCAGGCAAAACCCGCCTCCTGCGTTTCGCAGGCACTGGCGATCAATCCGCGCGCGGAGGCATGAACATGACGATTGTCGAGAAATACTGGGACGACGCTCGCGAAGGCGACGAGTGCGTGAGCCCGACCTACACGGTGACGAAGGAGCGCATTCTCGCCTATGCCGATCTTACCGGTGACCACACGCCTGTCCATGTCGATGAGGAATATGCGAACGCGAGCCACTTCGGCTGCATCGTCGCTCACGGCTTGTTCGGTCTGTCTGTGGCAGATGGCCTGAAGACGAAAAGCGACTACCGATTCCTCCCCGGGATGTCGCTCGGCTGGACCTGGGACTTCCTCCGGCCAATCCGGATCAACGACGTGCTGCACGTGAAGTTTCGCGTTGGCGAAATGCGGGCAAGCAAGAGCCGCCCGGGCTGGGGCATTGTTGTGCTGCCCTCGGAACTGATCAACCAGGGTGGCGAGGTCGTTCAACGCGGCGAGCATCGTCTGATGATCCCCCGCCGTCCGGGAGCGTTCTGATGCAGGCACGTCCTCTCGAAGGCATTCGCGTCGTCGACTACAGCCATTTCCTTGCCGGTCCTTATGTTGGTCGCTGCCTTGCGGCGCTCGGTGCCGAAGTCATCAAGGTCGAGCGCCCCGGCTCGGGCGACGCTGGACGCCAGCATGCAACGGTGCTCGACGATCAACAGAGCGGCTACTTTCTCCAGCTCAACATGGGCAAGCGTGGCGTGAGCGTCAACATGAAAGACCCACGCGGCAAGGCCTTCATGCAGCGCCTGTGCGATTCGGCAGACGTGTTCATCGAGAACTACCGGCCGGGCGCGCTCGACAAGCTCGGGCTTGGCTACGCCGAACTCTCGGCACGCAACCCGGGTCTCGTTTACTGCTCGATATCTGCATATGGCCACACGGGTCCCGACGCGCACCGCGCCGGTTTCGGGCTGATTGCCGAGGCCAGGAGCGGAATCATGCAAATGGTCGGCACACCGGGTGAACGCCCGCCGCTGTTGCGCATCTCTCTGGGCGACATGTACACGGGCATCCATGCCGTCGCTGCCATCAATGCCGCGTTGCTGGGAAGAGTCAGAAGCGGGCGTGGGCAGCACATCGATATGGCGCTGTACGACACGCTCGTCTCGATGCACGAATACGCCGTTCAGTGCTTCACGCTGCAGGGCGTACTTCCCGAGCAAACCGGCCACGATATGCCTACGTCGACGCTGTATGGCGTATTCCGTGCGGCAGATGGCGACCTCGTAATCGCAGCGCAAGTCGATGACGCCTGGAAGCGCCTTGCCTCGATGATCGAGGCAAACGGCGGCCCCGTGGGCTTCGGTGCCGATGCCCGCTTTCATAGCGTGACAGGTCGCAACACACTGCGCGCCGAGATTCTCTCGGTGGTCGAGCCGTGGGTAGCTGCGCGCCCGGCGGCGTCTGTTCTCGATCTGCTGGACGGCATCGACGTTCCGTGCGCGAAGGTGCAGCGCATCGATGAAGTGCTGGCTGACCCGCAGATTCAGGCCAGAGGCATGGTCGTCGAGCAGCAACATCCGCGCTATGGAACCTTGCGCTTGCCCAACCTGCCGTTCCGCTTCTCCGATTGCGACACGACGATCCGCGAGGTCGCGCCCGATCTGGGGCAGCACAACGCCGAAGTTGCGCGCTCGCTGGGTTTTGAACCCGCCGAAATTGACGCGATGCAGACCGATGGGGTTCTCTTTTCAAAAGCGAGCCGATGATGACAGACCAGTACGCGGTTATTGGCAACCCGATAGGCCACACGAAGTCCCCGCTGATCCACGGAATTTTCGCGAGGGAGACAGCGCAGGACATGAGCTATACGGCTATCGAGGGTCCCCTCGAGCCGGCGGGTGCATTCGCCGATGTCGTGCGCGCCTTCGCCGCCTCGGGTGGTAAGGGCATCAATATCACGGCGCCTTTCAAGCTCAAGGCATTCGCGATGTCGGACGAGCGCAGCGAGCGTGCCGAACTGGCTGGTGCGGCCAATGCGCTGAAGTTCGAGAACGGGCGTGTTCTCGCCGAGAACTTCGATGGAATTGGCCTCGTTCGCGACATTGAAGTGAATCTTGGCTTGCGGATGGAGGGCAGGCGAGTATTGCTGCTCGGTGCGGGCGGTGCGGCGCGCGGCGCGTTGCTGCCTTTTCTCGCAGCCAGGCCGGCAGAGATGGTCATGGTGAACCGCGATGTGACTAAAGGCCTTGCACTGGCGGCACAGGTGTCGGGGCGTGGTCCTCTCGTCGCGTGCGGATACGCTGATCTGCAGAGGCTCGGTCGATTCGATCTCGTAGTCAACGCAACTTCGGCGAGCCTTACCGGCGATTTGCCTCCCGTTCCCCCGAGCGTTTTCAGTGGGCAAGGCACAGCGTACGAGCTTGCGTACGGCAAAGGGTTGACTCCGTTTCTCCGCCTTGCACGAAACGCCGGGGTACGCGGCGTCGCAGACGGCGTTGGCATGCTGGTCGAGCAGGCAGCAGAGGCATTCTTGTGGTGGCGTGGCGTGCGCCCGGCAACCAGCGCTGTCATCGACCAACTGACGGTCCCGCTTGCCTGATTACGATTGAACCCGATACGGAGCGTGCAGTGAGGTATCGGGACGATCGCTTCTGTCGAGATGAGGTGTCCCGTGTGTTACTTCTGGAATGTGCCGAGCAGTTGGGTGCGTGCCATTACATGGCCTTCCATCGCCTTTTCCAGCACCGCCTTTGTGGGCTCGTGAAGATCGGGCAGCACGGTGTCGAGCGCGTAGAGCTTGTGGAAATACCGGTGACGGCCAGCGGGCGGGCATGGGCCGCCATACGTGGTGCGTTGAAAATCGTTGGTGCCTTCAAGCGTGCCTGCCGGAAGCGCGTGCGCAGTGACGCCTTCCTGAACACCAGGCGCCGTCGCCGGAATGTTGTAAAGCACCCAGTGGACCCATGTCATGCGTGGTGCGGCCGGGTCGGGCGCGTCGGGGTCGTCGACGATCAGCACGAGGCTTTTCGCATCGGCGGGCACCCCGGACCATGCGAGCGGCGGCGAGACGTCCGCACCCTTGCAGGTGTAGCGCCGAGGAATTTCGCCCCCTTCATGGAAAGCTTGCGAGGTGAGAGTGAAGGCCATGATGTGCTCCTCGGCGTCAGCCAGCGCTGCGAGCTAGTGCTTGCGATGCAACCAACTCATGTGGTGCGTGTCGAGCCACTGGTTCAGACCCTCTCCAGGGTGTTCGTGCCTGTAGCGCCTCGAAAGGGCCCACGCAACGACAACGAGAACCACAAGACCAACCCAAACACTGATCATTGACTGAGCCATGGCAGCCTCCTCGGAGAATGCGACCATGCATGAATTCTAGTCAGTGGCGACCCGGCTCGCTCGGCTTGCGTAAGTGGGTTTCGACCCGAACGCTTCCCCGACTCGAACAACGATGTGCCGAATCTCCGGCGTGCCGGATTCGGTGGATGAGGGCGCCCGTTCCGCAGCACCCGCGAAATGGTCTGGCCTGATTTTTGGTCCCGCCAGCGATACGGTACGTCCAGCGCGATCGCCACCGCATCTGTTGCAGCGCGGCACGCACCGTTCGGCCCACTATGCGGGACGCCCCTGGATTGCCGCGTCGCTGCGTTGTCCCTACCATCAACTCCCTCGCCATTGCAGCGAGTGCGCCACTGGCAAGCGACGCCTACAGCGAACGCCTTAGCCGACGCAGTCCATACAGCACTACTCGAGCTATCAGGAGGCAAGCATGCTCAGCGCTCATGAATTTGCGACTTTGATGCTGGTGAGGGATTCAGCCGACCACATTGCCGAACGGCAAAAACTGGATACGTTGCTTGAACGTCAGCTCGTCACCATGGAGAGGCTTGCCGGCGGTGCTGTGCGAGCGCGTGTGACGGAGGACGGCGATTCGCTCCTTCGTCACCTCACTCGCATCCATTGAGAGCGCGAAGCACTGAAGAACCCACACATCCGCGCGGTCTGTGCGCCCATCCTGCGAAGGCAGGTCAGCTAGCCCGACTTTGATTGCGCAAGCCGATGAGTCTACCCGGCGCCCTGCGGCAGGTCGGAATTGCATTCAACCTCATCGGCTACGACCCGGGTTGTGACCGCGCAGGCTACCGGATTGAGGGCGTCACAACGTGGGTAACCGATGGAAGACGTCGAAACGCGCAAACGGGGCCGCAGCCGTTCCGAAATCGCCCGCATGTGCCCATCCGAGCGGCGGCTGCGCATTGGTGAGCGGCCGCTCCACACACGACGGTGAATGTCGCATCTTCGTCTCCTGGTTGCTCGATTAATCGCCGGCGTAAAGGCTCCGCCGAAATGCCGTCGGCTGAAACGACTACAATGGATCCTGGTCAAAAAAACGAATACGACCAGCCATGGCTCTTAACTCGATCTGTCCAGCGCGGAAACGAACAGCCCGGCCAGTCTGGCCCGCCGTGTGCGTCGCGCTCCTACTGTTGCCGGCGGCCCTCGTTGCCCAGAACGAGAAACCGGGTATTGCCTTTTCCACGATCGAGCCCGGCGGACCACTGCCCGCGGGCTGGAAGAACCTGCCGGTTGCGCACGGCAAGCCCTTGACGCAATACACGCTTGTTCACGACGGCAACACCACCGTCCTGCAGGCGGACGGGGACCGCTCTGCTTCGGCGCTCATGCACGAGGGTAATATCGACCTCGTCCGCACACCCGTCGTGGCGTGGCGATGGAAAGCAAAAGGACCGATCGAGGGCGCCGACAACCGCGTCGGATCAAAGGAAGACGCGCCAGCGCGACTGGTGTTCTTGTTTGACGGCGACAAAAGCAAGCTATCGTTCTTTGACAGGGCCAAGATGGACCTGGCAAAGCGCCTGGGTGGCGAAGAGCTGCCCTATGCCACGCTGATGTATATCTGGTCAACCACCGCTGCACCAGGCACCGTCATTGCCAATCCTCACACGAACCGCGTACAGATGATCGTGGTCTCTGGTCTGTCCGGCGATGCGGGTCACTGGCAAAGCCTGCGCCGCAATATCGTGCAAGACTACGAGCGGGTCTTTCACGAACCGCCTGGACGAATCACCGGCTACGGGCTGCTGACCGATACCGATAATACCGGTACCACTACGCGCGCCTGGTACGGAGACGTCGAGTTCCTGCCGGAGCCTTGATAACGCAAAGCGGCCGAACTAACTGAGTCCCTGCGACGAGGGCGCATGGCGCACCGCCTTCCTGATGCAACTATCCGTCTCAAGAACGACAGCCAATCAACGTTGCCACCACGCCCGCACCGGGCGTCATGTCCGGGCTTGCCAGCAGCCGTTACACCACTCCGTGCGCTTGATCAGTATGCATGCGTGTACAACCACTTCGCGTACGAATCGAGACCTTCCTCGAAGCTGGTCTGCGGCACATAACCTGGCTCGCGTTTCGCGAGCGAGAGATCGAACGGCGCATTGCGATCGAGTACCTCCAGCGTGCCCGGTCCGATTTCAATGTCAGACCCGGGAAAGCGACTGCGCACCAGTGCGGCCACCTCGCCGTAAGTGCGCTGATCGCCGCCCGTAATATTGAAAGCCCGGCCGGCGGCATGTGGCGCACCGAGTGCCAGCAGGCTCGCTCTGGCTACGTCTGTCACGTGGACGTACTGGAAACGGTAGTCCGCGCCGGCCGGCTCGTTCGTCGGCCGGCCGTCGATTGCGTTGCGCAGCAGGGTGTGCAGATAGCACTGCATGTATTGCCCGGGACCATAAATCCAGCCTGGGCGCAGCGACACGATATGCATGCCGTACAGGCGGCTTTAGACCGACGCCAGCTTCTCGGTAAAGACCTTGGTCGCGCCGTATGGCGTGGTCGGATTCAAAGGCGCGTCTTCATGCGTCGCCTCAAGGTCTTCGTTGTCGCCGTATACACATTCAGAGCTGAAGTTCACGACGCGCTTTACCGATTTCAATCGTGCGGCCTCGAAAACGTTCGTCGTACCAAGTGCGTTGGTCACGACAGTCTGATAAGGAATCTCGCGAGAAAAAACGGATGTGAAACCGCCGCCGCATGAATGACGGCGTCAATTGCGAAGCGGTCGATCGTCTCCAGAAGATGCGGCAGGTCGTTCAGATCGCCTTGCACATAATGGACACCGCGCGTCGCGTCGCTCTCAGCCGCTCGACGATCATAGCTGACCGCGATCTGCTGGTTGTCCGCGATCATTTGAATCAGCGTGCTGCCGAGGAAACCGCAGCCGCCTGTAACGAGTATTGCCATGCCCTTTTCCTGGTCTACGGGTGAATCCCAGCGCGCCTTGCGTTGTCATGCGATCAACCGTTCATCACGCCACCGCCGTTCACGCCGACGATCTGGCCGGTCATGAAGCTCGCTGCGCCTGAGTTCAGGAACCGCACGACCTGCGCGATCTCATCAGGCGTGCCGAGACGCTTGAGCGGGTAGCGTGCGGCTTCCTCGTCGATATAACGCTCGCCGAGCGCTTCAACCATCGGTGTAATTACGCCGCCGGGCGCGACCGCATTCACGCGCACGCCATACGGTGCGAGTTCGCGTGCGAGGCTCTTGGTGAACGCAATGATGCCCCCTTTCGCGGCGCTGTAGTGACTGAGATTCTCGCAGCCGATCTGGCCCAGGTCGGATGCGATATTGACGATCGATCCGCTGTGCTGCTGTTTCATCAAACGCGCGGCTTCACGCGAGAAGTGGAACGCGCCGTAAAGATGCACCTTGATCATGCTGTCCCACGCGGCGTCGGTGAGTTCCGTTACCGGCGATTCCTGCAGTATCCCCGCGTTGTTGACCAGCACGTCGAGCTGCTCGATGTTCGAAAATATGCCCCGTACGCGTGCAGGATCGGAAACGTCGCCAGCGGCCACCGTGCAGCGCGCGCCAAGCGCTTCAATCTCCTCGCAGAGTGCGGCGAGCGAAGGGCTGGAGGGCAGGTCGTTGACAATCACATGAGCGCGCTCCCGCGCGAACGCAAGGGCGATGGCTCGTCCAATGCCGCTGCCAGCGCCCGTTACGAGACAGGTCATGGTCTGTTCCCGCGTCGCGCCGAAATCAGTTCGTTGCGTCATCAACGGATAAAGAAATATTGCGATGCCGGCGATTCTAATTCTGATTATTTTTATCGGCCAGCCTTGGCGCGGTGTTGCGCGAGCCATGCACCGCAGCCAGCGGCGCACGCATGTGCAATCCCATCGAAAGGGCAATGCTGCACCGACGTAGGGCGGCCGTGCTTAATCCTGGTTAAGCTGCGCGCATGGCTGCATGCAGCGTTTTCGGGCGAAAGAACCCGTGGGCAAAGGATTTTCGATGGACTGGCAAGCTTCCTGCTTGGTAACAGGCGTCACGGGATGAGCATAGAGTTCAGCTATTGACAGGAGAACTAGGGTTCCGGTCCGCGGATGCACGGCGCGGATGACTGGTCCGAGAGTTTTCCGGCTCCGGCTTCAAGGGGCTCCACGGAGGGATAAAAGCCCGGGAGATGCGCTAGACAATGCGCCTCCCGTGCCCATTCCCTTCATGATCAGGAGCCTCACGTATGCCGTTCGTTTTGAAGAAAGCGTTGCGCACGCTCTCCGTCGCCAGCACTCTGGTCGCTTCCGCACTGTTCGGTTCGCCGGCAGCCCACGCAGCCGAAGCGCTCAAGATCGGCACCGTCGTGTGGATAGGCTATGGTCCGTTCTATGTTGCCGAAGCCCTCGATCTCTACAAGAAGTATGGCCTCTCGGTCAAGCTCCAGTACTTCACCGATCCTGGACTGCTGCCCGCGGCGCTGACCAGTCATTCGGTCAACGGCGTGATGCTCACTTATGACCAGGTCGTCGGCTCGGTCGCGAAGGGTCTATCAGAGAAGGTCGTGATGCCCATCGACTTTTCCGCGGGCGCCGACGCAATCGTCGCCTCCGGAGACATCAAGTCGGTGGCGGATTTCAAGGGCAAGAAGGTCGCCTTCAATCCGCTCTCTCCATCTGATTTCCTGCTCAGCTACGCACTGCAAACGAACGGCCTGAGCGACAAGGAAATTCACGCCGTGAACATGACGCCCGAAGGCATTCCGGGCGCGATGCTCTCTGGTAGCCTGCCGGTCGGCGTGACCTACGAGCCGAACGTCTCGCAGATCGTCAATTCGGGCAAGGGCAAGTTCCATGTCGTCTACTCGTCGCGCAATGCGCCGGGCCTGATTGCGGACGTGCTCGTGTTCGACCAGTCGTTCATCGACGCTCATCCGGGCGAAGTGAAAGGGATTTTGCAAGCCTACGCGGACGGCCTCGCCTATATGAAGAGCCATCCCGACGACGCCAACACGATCATCGCCAAGGTGCTCGGCGTCGCGCCCGCGGAAGTCAAGGCGCAAATGGCCGGCGTGTACAACATCCCTGTCGCGGAGATGCCCCAGAGCTTCGTGAAGGGGCCGACCACGCGGTCCTATTACACGAGTGGCGCGGTGATCGGCAATCTTCTGCTCAAGAAAGGGCAGATCAGCACCTTGCCGCCCACCGAGAAGACGATCGACGCGCAGTTCGTCAACCAGATCGCGAGGTAAGAGCCATGGCCGCGATCTACCGATATCGGGACGCGCTGCTGCCCAATAGCGCTGCCATTGCCTATGCGGTTGGCGGTTATGCACTCGGCGTCGTCCTGCTGTGCTCCCACACTGGATGGATCGCGGCCGCTGGCGTCGCGGTATTGGCGCACGCAATGATCATCGGCGCCTATCTGCTGCACGACGCCGCTCACCTCGCCATCTTTCGCACCCCCGAAGCCAACGCGCGTCTGGGCACGGTCATGGCGTGGCTGACCGGTGCCTGCTACGCGCCGTTCAGCGCTCTGCGCCACAAGCATATGCGTCATCACGTGGACCGCGCGGACATCGTGACGTTCGATGCCAAGGCGTTCCTGCTGAAGGTGCCCGTCAGCCTGCGCCGCGTGATTGTGTTGCTCGAATGGCTCTATGTGCCGGCTATCGAACTCGTGATGCACGGCTATGTGATGATCATGCCGTTTCTGCACCCTGAGCATCGCGCCCAACGGCGGCGCGTCGTGCTTGTCGCGCTCATTCGCATCGCACTGTTCGGCGCACTCGGCTGGGCGTCGCCGAAGGCGTTGCTCCTGTACATGGTGGCGTGGTTCATCTGCCTCACTGTCCTGCGTTTCGCGGACGCGTATCAGCATACGTACGACGCGTTCGCCGTGCTGGAAGGCAACGTTGCGATTCCCGACGGCAAGGTGCGCGACCGCGCCTACGAGCAACGCAACACTTACTCGAATCTCGTTTCGGTGAAGTTTCCGGCGCTCAACCTGCTGCTGCTGAACTTCTCGTATCACAACGCGCACCACGACCGGCCCATCGAGCCCTGGTACCGTTTGCCGCGCGCGCATCGTCAGTTGTATGGCGACGACGACAGCCAGGTGATTCCCATGTCGAGGCTGCTAAGCGGATTTCACCGGCATCGCGTGAAGCGGCTGCTGTCGGCCGACTATGGGTCGATGGATGTCACGCGCAAGCAGGTGGATGACTTCTACGGCGCAGTGGGCGTGTCGTTTCTTACTGCTGTCTGAATACCCGGCCAGGGCGCGTTTCGTTGAACCGGTGCCCCGTTCGATGACGACGAACGCGTTACCCCGCTACAGGATTGCTCAATGCATTCTCACCTGATGCAGCATTTGAGTTGGGTTGACTACCGCCAACGCGTACTCGACGACAAGGCCATCGTGCTGTTGCCCTGCGGCGCGCTGGAGCAGCACGGCCCGCATCTACCGCTCGGCACCGATGCGCTCCTGGCAAGTGCGGTGGCGCTCGACGTCGCGCGCGAGGTTGGCGGGATCGTTGCCCCGGCGTTCAACTACGGATACCGCTCGCAGCCCAGGTGCGGTGGCGGCCAGCACTTTTGCGGCACGACGAGCCTCGACGGCAACAACCTGAGCCAGATGACGCGCGATGTAATCCGCGAATTCGCGCGTCACGGCGTACGCCGGCTCGCGTTGATCGATGGACACTATGAAAACCAGTGGTTCCTCACCGAAGGCATCGAGCTGGCGATGCGCGACCTCTCTCTCCAGGGCACGCGCACGCCGCCGCTGCGTGTCGTGCGGCTGGAGTACTGGGATTTTTTGACCGAACCCACACTCGCCAAGGTGTTCCCCGAAGGTTTCCCGGGCTTCGCGCTCGAGCATGCGGCCGTAATGGAAACGTCGATGATGCTCCACTACCACCCGGACCTCGTGTCGACCGACAAGATTCCCGACGACGGCCCTGCGGACTTCCCGGCCTACGACACCTACCCGACACGCTCTGGCTGGGTGCCGCTCTCCGGTGTGCTTTCGTCGGCGCGTGGCGCGAGCGCTGGGAAGGGCGCGCTGCTCGCGCAAGAAGTGGCCGCGCGGGTGGCCCGCGCGCTGCGAGCGGAATTTTCCGATCTTTCCTGAACTGAAACGGAGCCAACCGAACATGACGCAGGTACTGCGAATGTGGCCCTTGCTGACCGCGATGCACCGTTACGACAAGTCGGTATCGACGCGCAATCGTGGCGTGGGCGTCGAGATCGAGGCACCTATCCTTGCGTACCTCATCGAGACGCGCAATGGGCGCATCCTCTATGACGTCGGGTGCGATTACAACAAGATCGCGAATCCCGAGTTGCGCGCGCGCTATTACGAGACTGACGACGCGCCGCTGCCGGTGCCGCAAATGTCGGAGGAGCAGCGCATTCCTGGCCATCTCGCGCGGCTGGGCTTGCAGCCTGCCGACGTGGATGTCGTGGTGGTCGGCCATCTGCATTTCGACCATGCGGGCGGGCTCTGCGATGTTTGCGGGTGCGATATCCACGTGCATGCGGATGAACTGGCGGCAGCGCGCGAGCAGGCTGACCACGGCTACTTTCAGGCCGATTTTGCCGGCGATTATCGCTGGCGTATCCAGCGCGAAGAGTATGACCTCGCGCCCGGCGTGCGCGCGATCAACACGCCCGGGCACACGGCCGGGCACATGTCGCTCTGGATCGAGCTGCCACAGGGGCGGCCGGTGATTCTGGCCGGTGATGCCGCTGACCTGACCGAGAACCTCGACGAAGAGATTGCACCCGGTTTGTGCTGGATGGAACGCGAAGACCTTGCGCTCGAAAGCATCCGCAAGCTCAAGACGCTGGCGCGCGAGACTGGCGCGGCGGTGTGGCCCAATCACGATATTGCTTTTTGGCACAGCGTAGCTGGAGCAAGCGCATGGCATTGCTGACGAATCAGGCGGAACTGGAGGGCGTCGACGCCGGTGCGTGGCTCGACCGGCCCGCCGAAGCCGAGCGCGTGCCACAGCCCTATCATGGCGTATGGCGGCGCACGCTGTTGCGCAACGCAGCGGGGCACGAGGACCGTACGACGCGCGTCTTCTGGCTGCAGACGGCGCGTGTGCATGTGGACCTGCGCGTGAGTGCGGACCGAACCGCTTTCGATGACGTGAGCAGCCTCGATGCCATGCCGCGAGACGGGCTGGTCGAACTGGCGCGACAGCAAGGCTTCGCCGGTTTCACCGAGGTTCAGGCAGGTACGCCCGAGGTTTGCACATGGCATCGGCAGATCGACTTCAGCCCGCCGGCGGGCACGCGCGATATCGGCACGATGCAATTCGAGTCGCCCGACATACTGCTCGAAAGCGGTGCGGACGCGCCTTATCACGAGCGCTGGGAACGCGAGCCGGCTTCCGTTGGCCCGACGTGGGCGGCGCGCCTCCCGCACGACGCAGTGCTCGCTGCGGGCGCAGTGCACGGAGCGGCAGCGGATTACGGGCCCGATGACAGGCCCATGAGCTTTCTGGCCCGCGCCGGGCGCTTCTTCATGTATGCGCGCGCCCGGACTTCCCGCGCGACGGCGTGGCTTGCACCGCATCGCGGACGCACGCTGGCGCAGGTTGTCGGCGACCTGTCCGTCTCGCTCGAACAAGCCCGCGCGCTTCTCGATTTTGAAATATCGCTCGCGCACGTTTCGGCATCCCCTGGCGCGCTTCTTGTCATTGCCTTGTCGACGCACCCGTGGCGCGAGGGGGGCACCTTGCCCTTCCGGCTCGACGCCGATATCGAAACTGCCGAACCCTATCGGGTCAGTAACTCAAGGAGCAACCATGTCGACGACTGAACGCGCGAGCGCTGGCAACATGCTGGCCCCACGAGCCGAGACTAAAACCCGGTGTGCGCCGCTATGGGCCGTGCGCGGCGAAATCAGCAGCCGCGCCTATATCGGCTTCGCCTCGACTGGGCTGATCGTCCCGCTCCTCGCCTGGTGGGCGCTGTCGCTCTCCGGGCTCGTCGATCCGACCTTCATGCCGGGCCCGGGCGCCGTCTTGCACCGGCTCGCGAGCTGGTGGACTGACGACGGGCTCGCCGACGACATCTGCATCAGCGTCTACCGCGTGGTGGGCGGCTGGGCGCTTTCGGTAGTGTTCGCGCTGCCGCTCGGCCTGCTGATCGGCACGTTTCGCCCAGTGCAGGCGCTGCTCGAACCGCTCACCGACTTCATCCGCTACATGCCCGCGGTTGCGTTCATTCCGCTCGTGATGTTGTGGATCGGCATCGACGAAGGATCGAAGATCGCGATCATCTTCATCGGCACGTTCTTCCAGATGGTGCTGATGATCGCCGAGAACGTGCGCGCGGTGCCCATCGCGCAGATCGAAGCCGCACTGACGATGGGTGCGACGCGCGAGGAAATGATCCGTCTCGTGATCTTCCCGTCGTCACGTCCGGCCATCCTGGACACGCTGCGCATCACCATGGGATGGGCCTGGACCTACCTCGTGGTCGCGGAACTCGTGGCGGCCAACTCGGGCCTCGGCTACGCGATTCTCAAGGCACAACGTAACTGTTC
>NZ_BBJJ01000045.1 GCF_000739815.1 Paraburkholderia mimosarum LMG 23256 = NBRC 106338 | reverse complement strand
TCGGCGCCTTCAGCTCACCGTTCTTCACCATCTCGTTGAACGCCTGGCCGAGACGATAGCGATCCTTCACGCCCACCCAGCAGATACGCGCCGGCAGCCCCTGGAATGCGATGCGCTCGCGCGCCATGTCGAGCCAGTTGTGCAGGTGCGGATCGTCGGGAATCAGCTCCTTGACCTTCGCGTCCGTCTTGTAGATGTCCTCGGGATCGCCCGAGAGCGCGACCCAGCGGAACGGCCCCTTGCCCTCGCAGAACAGCGGACGGATATACGCGGGCACGAAGCCCGGGAAATCGAACGCGTTTTCCACGCCCATTTCCAGCGCCATCTGGCGGATGTTGTTGCCGTAGTCGAGCGTGGCCGCCCCGCGCGCCTGCAGCGTGAGCATCGCGCGCACCTGGTTGGCCATCGATTCCTTCGCGACCTTCACGATCGTTTCGGGCGCAACCTTCTGCGCTTCGCGCCACTGCGCGACTGTCCAGCCCTGCGGCAGATAACCGTTGATGGGATCGTGCGCGCTCGTCTGATCCGTCACGCAGTCGGGCGTGATGCCGCGCTTCACGAACTCGGCGAACACGTCCGCCGCGTTGCCGAGCAGGCCCACCGAAACCGGCTTGCCCGTGTGCTTCGCTTCCGCGACGATGGCGAGCGCCTCGTCGATGGTCTTCGCCTTGCGGTCCACGTAGCGCGTCTTCAGGCGGAAGTCGATGCGCGTCTCGTCGCATTCCACGGCGATCATCGAGAAGCCCGCCATGGTCGCCGCGAGCGGCTGCGCGCCGCCCATGCCGCCCAGACCGCCGGTGAGGATCCAGCGGCCCTTCGGGTCGCCGTTGAAGTGCTGGTTCGCGACCGAATAGAAGGTTTCGTAGGTGCCCTGCACGATGCCCTGCGAGCCGATGTAGATCCAGCTGCCCGCCGTCATCTGGCCGTACATCATGAGGCCCTTGCGGTCCAGTTCGTGGAAATGCTCCCACGTGGCCCAGTGCGGCACGAGGTTCGAGTTCGCGAGCAGCACGCGCGGCGCGTCGGCGTGCGTGCGGAACACGCCCACGGGCTTGCCCGACTGGATCAGCAGCGTCTCGTCTTCGTTCAGGTCCTTCAGCGACGCGAGGATCTGGTCGAAACACTCCCAGTTGCGCGCGGCGCGGCCAATGCCGCCGTACACCACGAGTGCATGCGGATGCTCGGCGACCTCGGGGTCCAGATTGTTCTGGATCATCCGGTAGGCGGCTTCCGCAAGCCAGGTCTTGCAGACCTTCTCCGCGCCGCGCGGCGCGCGGATCGTGCGGGTCGGATCGAGGCGGGGGGCGGTGAAGTTCGGGTGGTTCATGGCGTTCGTTCGGGTCTGGATAGCAGGCTGATGGACGGCGCTCCGCCTGTGCGACGCCTTCAACGTAGAAGGCAATGAGCGCTGCAACGTGGATTAAGTCTAACGCCGCCAAGTTGTATATACAACTCGTTTCAATAAAACCAGGGTAGGTAGTTACCCTGGCGTATTTGCCAGCGTTCGACGATCCGGAACGAGGAACCGGCACGCGCGCCGCGCAGCGCCATGACTAGACAAGACCTCGGCAAACAGCACGATGCCCCACAACGCGTCCGGCGCGACGGGGCGACGCCCGCCCTACCAAAAAGGCGGGCTCTGGAGAGATAGAGGTAGGGAACGACTGCGCGCTTGCATCCGAATGGCAAACGCGCTTCAGCGGCGGGGGGACTGCGGGCGAACGAGAAGTCGGAAAAAGAGCGGCCCGTGCCGCGTCAAACCGTGCCCGCCAGATGAAAGCGCGAAGCCGGATGCCACAGGCGCACGGCCGTCGCCACGTGAGGTCCCACCCACGTGCGGCGCAGCAACAGCAGGCACGGCTCGCCGATCTCCATTTCCAGATATTGGCGCACGCGCGCGTCGGGCTTCTGTGCGTAGATGCGGAACTCGGCACGCTGGATCGGCGCGAGGCGCACCATATAGTGATTCGGCGTTTCGACCGTGAAGTCCTGAGCCAGGTAATCGGGGAACACCTCGGGATTCACGTAGCGGTCTTCGTACTGGATCGGCTCGCCTTCTTCGCTGTGCACGATGCGCGAGTGGAACACCGGCCCGGCGTCCAGCTCGAGTTCGGCGATCGCAGTCGGATCGTCGCTCGACTCGAGCGCCAGCACGCGCGCCGAATGGCGATGGCCGCGCGCCGCGATTTCGTCGGCGATATTGCGGATCTGCAGCACCGTCGATTCGTACTGGCGCGGCGCCACGTAAGTGCCCGATCCACGCACGCGGTTCAGCACGCCTTCGGCCATCAGCTCGCGCAGCGCGCGCGACACCGTCATGCGCGCAACGCCGAACTCCTTCACGAGTTCCGTTTCGGACGGCACCACGTCGCCGGGCCGCAGGTCGCCGCTTTCGATCTGCGCAAGCACGTGGCGCTTGATCTGTTCATAGGCGGGCAGAGGGGCACTGCGGACCGTCTTCTTTTGCATGGTCTCGATCTTCGAATGAACGGGAGGTCGCCGGAACAAGGGCCGCCCGGTTCGGCCCGGAGCTGCGGCGGCCCACATTGTACCGCCCCTTAAAGCGCGGCCGCGCGCGATCGGCGAGGCAGTCCGGCACGGCATCGCACCGCCGCGCGCCCCGCGTCTGCTGTTATACGGGCTCGGCGGCGAGCGCAGCCTGCCAGCGCACGAGCACCACGCGCGCGCGCACACCCCGCCCGTCCACGCCCGGACTCAGGCTCACCGCGCCGCGATGCGACTGCGCGATCTCCCGCACGATCGCAAGCCCAAGGCCGGTGCCTTCCGTCTCGGCCGCGGCGCGGAAAAAAGGCTCGAACACACGTGCGCGCGCTTCCGCGGGAATGCCGCGGCCGTCGTCGAGCACTTCGAGGGCGACCGTCTCGCCGCTCGCCTGCACCGACACCGTCACATGCCCGCCTGCGGGCGTATAGCGCAGCGCATTGTCGACGAGATTGCTGACCATCGCGCGCAACAGCTCGCGATGCCCCGCCACCACCGCCTGCCCGGGCTCGTCCGGCAACTCCGCGCCGAGATCGATGCCGCGCGTCTGCGCGAGCAGCGCGAGCGCTTCCACCACTTCGCGCGCGAGCTGCGCTACGTCGACGGGTGCGGCCGGCAACTGGGCGGGGTCGAGCGCCTCGGCCTGCGCGAGCAGCAGCAACTGGTTCGTGAGCGCGACCATCGAGCGGTTGCTCTGGTGCATGGCCGCCAGCACCTCGTCGAGCGCGGGATCCACGGCCTTTTGCTGGCGCGCGTACTGCAGTTGCGTGCCGAGCAGCGTGAGCGGCGTGCGCAACTGGTGCGCCGCATCGGCGATGAAGCGGCGCTGCGCCGCCGTCTGCGCGGAGAGGCGTGCGATGCATTGATTGATCGCATCGACAACGGGCCGCAGCTCGGTATGCAGCCCTGCCGCGCGAACCGGTTCGAGATGCGAAGGATCGCGGTCGGCCACGTCGTTCTTGAGCTTCATGAGCGGGCGCAGCTCGAACGTGAGGCCGATGCAGGCGAGCGCCACGGCCAGCATGACCATGCCGATCTGGCGCAGCAGCTGGGGACGCCACAAGGCCTCGACCATCGCGTCGCGCGAGCGCTCGGTCTTGCCCACCGAAACGCGCACGCGCGAGATGTGGCCGTTGTCGTACATGGAGCGCACCACGCTCACCGCACGCACGGCCTGATCGCGCAGCGCCGCGTCGTACCACACGGGCGCATCGACGGCGGGCGCCGAAGCCGCATGCGGAAAGTCGGGCATGCCCGCGAGCAGCGAGCCGCCCTCCACGCGTACGTTGTAGAACACCTGGTCCTGCTGCGGCGAGGCGAAGAGTTCGAGCGCCGCGGGCGGCACGTCGGCGCGCAACGCGCCGTCCGCCCATTGCACCGAACCCGCGATCATGCGCGCGGACGAAAGCAGCCCCCCGTCCTGCACGAGATCGGCGGTCTGGCGGGCGGCGCGATACTCGGAGGTCGCCGTGAAGCTCACGTAGAGCGCGAGCGGCACGAGCATCCACCACAGGAGCCGGATGCGCAGGCTACCGGTCATGGCGGCACGCGTTCGTCGTCATAGCGCCTCGTCCTTCCTGCGCAGCAGATAGCCGAGGCCGCGCAGCGTGACGATCACGGCCGAACTGCCTTCGAGCTTCTTGCGCAGCCGGGAGACGTAGATTTCGATGGCGTCCTCGCTGGGCTCGTCGGCGAGCGTGAAGATCGCATCGACGAGCGCGGCCTTCGAAACCGTCTGGCCGAGCCGCAGAATCAGCGTTTCGAGCACCGTGCGCTCGCGTGGCGTCACGTTCAGCGGCGCGCCCTTCAACGCGAACTGGCGCGTGTTGATGTCGAAAACGAGATCGCCGCAGCCGATTTCGTTCGCGCGCGCGGGCGTCTGCCGGCGAATCAGCACCTTGATGCGCGCCACGAGTTCGCGCACCTCGAAAGGCTTGACGAGGTAGTCATCGGCGCCCGCACCGAGCAGCTCCACCTTTTCGTCGATCGAGCCGCTTGCCGTGAGCACCATCACGGGCGTCGGGTCGCCGCGCTGACGCAGCCGCCTCAGCACGTTCTTGCCCGAGAGCTTCGGCAGATTGAGGTCGAGCAGCACCACGTCGTAGTGATTGGACCGCAGCAGCTGGTCGGCGGCCTCGCCGTCCTGCACGGCGTCGAAGGCGAACGCCTGCGCCTCCAGCGTCCTGACGAGCCAGTGCGCCAGCGTGGGATTGTCTTCGATCAGCAGCAACTTCATGGGCGGTGCAGGCAAGGCGGCGAAGGTTTCGGGGGAATCGATTGTGCCGTTGCGGGCGGGTCGCCGCCCTGCGGGTTAACACGGACGTTTTCGTGTGGGCCTGGAAGGCTGGCAGAAGGCTTACAGTTTTTATAATCGACTTCATCCATCAGAAAGCGCCGCCCTTGACGCGCGGCGCCCCAGCAAAAGGAGACTCCACGATGCCTACCCTGCGCCAGATCGCCGCCGTATCGAGCGTCGCGTTCGCCCTTGCCGCCGGCTCCACGGCTGCCCACGCGGAAAAGATCACGATCATGGTCGGCGGCGCCACCAAGATCATCTATCTGCCCGCCAAGCTGACCGAGCAGCTCGGCTACTTCAAGGACGAAGGCCTCGACGTCGAGATCCAGTCGCAGCCGGCCGGCGTGGACGCCGAGAACGAACTGCTCGCGGGCGCGGTGCAAGGCGTGGTGGGCTTCTACGACCACACCATCGACCTGCAGAGCAAGGGCAAGGAAGTGCAAACCCTCGTGGTGTTCGGCCAGGTGCCGGGCGAGGTCGAAATGGTCTCGAACGCTGCGGCCGGCACGCTGAAGAGCATGGCCGACGTGAAGGGCAAGACGCTCGGCGTGACGGGCCTCGGCTCCTCCACGAGCTTCCTCACGCAGTACCTCGCACAGCGCGCGGGCGTGCCCGCCACTCAGTACACGCTGCTGCCGGTGGGCGCGGACAACACCTTCATCGCCGCGATCAAGCAGAACCGCATCGATGCGGGCATGACCACGGAGCCCACGGTCTCGCGCCTGCTGCAAACCGGCGACGCCAAGGTGCTCGTCGACATGCGCACGCTCGAAGGCACGCGCGCGGCGCTCGGCGGCACGTACCCCGCCTCGAGCTTCTACGTGCAGCGCGCCTGGGCGCAATCGCACAAGGACGATGCGACGAAGCTCGCGCATGCATTCTCGCGCACGCTCAACTTCATCGCCACGCATAGCGCCGACGAAATCGCCTCGAAAATGCCGAAGGACTACTACGGCAGCAACAAGGAACTCTACGTGGCCGCGCTGAAGAACTCGCTGCCGATGTTCACGAAGGACGGCCGCATGCCCGCGGACGGCCCGGATACGGTGCTCAAGGTGCTCGCGGCGTTCAATCCTTCGGTGAAGGGCAAGCACATCGACCTCGCGAAGACGTACTCGAACGACTATCTGCCGGCCGCGACGGCCACGGCGTCGAAGTAAGCGCCGAGGCAAGCAGAAGGCCCCACGTTCAGCCCACCGAAACCATGACTTCTTCTCTTTCCCAAGGCACGCCGGCCATCGAGCTGCGCAATGTGTCCTGCCGCTTCATCTCGCCCGACGGCAAGGCGACCGTCGCGCTGCGCGACTTCAGCATGTCGGTTGCGCGCGGCGAGTTCGTCGCCATCGTCGGGCCTACGGGCTGCGGCAAGTCCACCACGCTCAGCATGATCACGGGGTTGCTCAAGCCGACCACGGGCGAAGTGCGCGTGATGGGCGCGCCCGTGAACGGCATCGATCCGCGCATCGGCTTCGTGTTCCAGGCCGACGCCGTGTTCCCGTGGCGCTCGGTGCTCGACAACGTGGCGGCGGGGCCGCTCTATCGCGGGCGCTCGAAGTCGGCGGCCTACGACGAAGCCAACGAATGGCTGCGCCGCGTGGGACTCGCCAATTTCGGCAAGCACTATCCGCATCAGCTTTCCGGCGGCATGAGAAAGCGCGTGGCGCTTGCGCAGACCTTCATCAACAAGCCCGAAATCCTGCTGATGGACGAGCCGTTCTCGGCGCTCGACATGCAAACGCGCACGCTGATGCAAGACGAGCTGCTGCAGCTTTGGGGCGGCACGGGGTCGGTGGTGTTCGTCACGCACGATCTCGAAGAAGCCATTGCGCTCGCTGACCGCGTGTTCGTGCTCACCGCACGGCCGGCCACGCTCAAGAAGGTCTACGAGATCGATCTGCCGCGCCCGCGCGTGACATCCGAGATCCGCTACGCGCCGCATTTCGTCGAGCTGTCGCGCCAGATCTGGCACGACCTGCGCGAAGAAGTGCAGATCGCCTAACTTCCGGAGCTGTCGAATCATGTCCACCCCGCAACAAACGCTGCCGCAAGGCCTCGATTCCGCCTCGCTCGACGCTGTCGAGCGAGCCGCGCAAAAGCGCATTCGTCAGCGCCAGGCGCTCGTCGTCGCGCTGCGCATTCTCGTGCTCGTCGTGGTGCTGGGCGGCTGGGAAATCGCCGCGCGCCTCAAATGGATCGATCCGTTCTTCTTCTCGATGCCCACCGCGATCTTCGATCAGATCGTCGACTGGTTCGTGAACGGCACCTCGCAAGGGCCGCTGCTCACGCAGGTCTGGGTCACGCTCGAAGAAACGGGCCTCGGCTTCATCATCGGCTCGGTCGCCGGCGTGTTCTGCGGCATCGTGCTCGGCCGCAACAAGCTGCTCTCCGACGTGTTCAGCCTCTATATCAAGATCGCCAACTCGATTCCGCGCGTGGTGCTCGGCTCGGTGTTCGTGATCGCGCTCGGGCTCGGCATGGCGTCGAAGGTCGCGCTCGCGGTCGTGATGGTGTTCTTCGTGGTGTTCGCCAATGCCTTCCAGGGTGTGCGCGAGGCCGACCGCTACATGATCGCCAACGCGCAGATTCTCGGCGCGTCGCGCCGCCAGGTGACGACCTCGGTCGTGATTCCCTCGGCGCTCAGCTGGATTCTCGCGAGCCTGCACGTGAGCTTCGGCTTCGCGCTGGTCGGTGCCGTGGTCGGCGAATTCCTCGGCTCGAAGCAAGGCATCGGTCTGCTGATCTCGACGGCCCAGGGCGCGTTCAACGCGAGCGGCGTGTTCGCGGCAATGATCGTGCTCGCCGTGGTCGCGCTCGCCGCCGACTATCTGCTCACCGCAGTCGAGCAGCGCCTCCTGAAATGGCGGCCCGCGCCTTCGAACTGACCGGATCAGGTTCCCCTGTCCGGGCTGCGTGAGGCGCAAGCCTCCCGGCCCGTGAGCCGCGGCGCACTGCCAACGCGCCGCGTTTTTTATTTCTGGCGCCCAGCATCGCGCCCCAACCCTACTTCGGTTGCGCGACCGTGCGCAGATACGGCTTGAGTGTCTTGAAGCCCTGTGGGTACTTTTGCTTCGCCGCGTCGTCGGAAACCGAAGTCGGGATGATTACGTCGTCGCCGGGCTTCCAGTTCACCGGCGTCGCCACCGTGTGCTTCGCGGTCAGTTGCAGCGAATCGAGCAGGCGCAGCACCTCGTCGAAGTTGCGGCCGGAACTCATCGGGTAGACGAGCATCGCCTTCACCTTCTTGTCCGGCCCGATCAGGAACACCGAGCGCACCGTGGCGTTGTCGGCGGCCGAGCGCGGGCTCGCGCCGCTCGCGTTCGGATGGATCATGTCGTAGAGCTTCGCGACGTGCAGGTCCGGGTCGCCAATCATCGGATAGTTGACGGCGCTGCCCTGCGTTTCCTCGATGTCCTTCGCCCACTTCTCGTGGTCGCTCACCGGGTCGATGCTCAAGCCGATGATCTTCGTATTGCGCTTGTCGAATTCCGGCTTGAGCTTGGCCATATAGCCGAGTTCGGTCGTGCAGACGGGCGTGAAATCTTTCGGATGCGAGAACAGGATGGCCCAGTGATCGCCGATCCATTCGTGAAAACGAATCTTGCCTTCAGTGGTCTCCGCAGTGAAATCCGGTGCATCTTCTCCAAGACGAATCGTCATCTTCAGTCTCCTGAATGCAGTGATCTTCAGTTCGCGAGAGTCTGCGTGCGTACGCGCGAAAGTGCTTCGCGCTTTTGCATTTTAGGTAGTCCGCGGCGCGCTCATGAAATTTCTTTCTGGTTTCACTTGCATTACATCTACCATACATTTAGCCCCTTTGTCGCTCAAGGCATACTTCCGCAGGCTGGAGTCGTTGCACGACGCATAGCAGCGTGCCAGTTCCTGGTGTCACTCCTGGTTTGCATACCGCCCGCCGCCAGGCGACGCTATTCACGTAACATCCGTGCGGCAGCGCCCGGGCGGGCAGGCGATTTTCCACAAGGCGTGATATCGTTTTGTCATCGGATTCGAATGCCTGCATGCACCCGTCAATCGAACTCTGTTACTTTCGCGAGCGTCGCCATGAGTGATGTACGCCACCATCTGAGTCCGCGCGACCGCGTGGAACTGCTCTGCTGGCTCACCTGCGGGAGCCTCGGAGCCTACTATCTCAACGAGTCCTGGCCCAACGCGGCCTTCCACGTTCAGGCGGCGCACAAGTGGCTCGACCGTCACGCGCGCGAAGCCGACTGGCTCGCGATCGCGCGGCTCGCCGCCATGGCGCAGGACATCGCGCAGCAGCACGCATGGTTCGTCGACGCGGTCTGGGCGCGAGACGCCGTCGAAGAAATTCTCGATACCGACGATTTGAATTACCAGGCCAAGCTCGTTCTGCAAGTGCTCAAGGACTGCGAACGAGCGCTCGCCGACCGCCGCCCGGCCGAATAAGGCCCAGTTCGATAGCAGCCTCACCGCGAGTTCACCGCGCACGCGCACGCCGTTCGTTTCTCCATCAAATGATGGATGCGCGGCCACGATCATCCGAACATACTGCCGCTTTCAGCGCCGGCCCGTCCCCCTATGCCGGCCGCTCGTCCATGCGGGAGAATGCAGATGACTCGCTACCCCACCCTCGTGCTCGCCGCCGCGCTATTCGCGTTAGTGTCAGCGAGTTCCGCCGCGCTTGCTCAAACCGGCGGCCATGGTTCGACCCTCAGCACCGGACGCTCCCTCCAGTTGCAGAAGGCTGCAAAGCCGGCTCAAAAGAGCCAGCCAACCGCGAAGGCCACGAAGCCCGCGCCGCAATCGCTGCGCTGGCTCGAAGCGGAAACGCCCTGAAGCCAACTTGCGCGCCCGCGCCGGATTCCCCGCCGCATCACTGCCGCACCGCTCCGGCTTGATGCACGCCGCCCGCGACCATACCGCCGCGGAAGGTCGGCTGCTGGACCGAAAACACGAAGGTCTATGGGCGAAAAATCCCGTTCTGACCTTCGCGTACGCCTTGGAAACGGGTGTGAGGCAAGACCTCTCGCCCTGCGACGCCCCCGCTGACGGCCCGCATAGAACGGCTGGCACTGCGGGTTCTCAATCGAGCGGGCGGCCCGCCGGATCGCGAATCAGCGGCAGCGCGAGCATCGACACCGCCCCGCAGCCGATCAGATACCAGGCGGGCGCGAGAGGGTTGTCGAGCAGCTTGATGAGCCACGTTGCGAAGAATTGCGCAAAGCCGCCGAAGATCGACACGCCCACGCAATACACCACGGACATCCCCGTCACGCGAATCGACTGAGGGAAGAGCTCAGGCAGCATGACGATATTGGGGACCGCCGTGAACGCGACGAGCGCGCCCAGCACGGCCACGACGGCGAGCACCGTCGCGATGGTCGGCACGGCATGAATGACCATGAACGCGGGATAGATCACCGCGATGAGCATCACGCGCGAGACACCCATCACCCACTTGCGGCCCACGCGGTCGGACAGCATGCCGGCAAACGGCGAGCATACGGCCGTGACGAGCGCCGCGACCAGCGCCGCGCTCATGCCGACCGACATCGGCAGGCCGAGGATCTTGATCGCATACGTCGACATATAAAACAGCACGATATAGTTGGCCGCCGTGCCGCCGATCGTCGTGACGACGCCGGCCACGAGCGCCGTGCGATGGCGCCCGAAAATCTCGCGCAGCGGGCGCGCCATATCGGCCACGGGCCGGGTGTCTTCCGCGTCGACAGGGTGCGCGAGCGTTTCGTCGAGATGGCGGCGAATGTACACGCCCACCGGCACGACCAGCATGCCGATCACGAACGGCACACGCCAGCCCCAGCTTTCGAGCGCGGCCTGCGAGAGCGTGGTGGAGAGCGCCACGCCGATGAGCGAGCCGAGCACCATGTTGAGCCCCTGGCTCACGAACTGCCAGCTGCCGTAGAAACCGCGCGAGCGGTCGTCGGCGTATTCGAGCAGGAGCGACGTGGAGGCGCCCACTTCGCCGCCCAGCGCGAAGCCTTGCACGAGACGCGCGAACAGGATCAGCGCAGGCGCCGCGAGTCCGATCTGCTGATAGGTGGGCGCGAACGCAATGAGCGCGGAGCCGAGCGCCATGAGCCACAGCGTGAGCGTCATGGCGGCCTTGCGGCCCACGCGGTCGGCGAACGCACCGATCACGATGCCGCCGATGGGCCGCGCGACAAAGCCCACGCCGAAGCTGCCCACGGCCAGCATCAACTGGTTCAGCGAGCCATGCACCGGAAAGTAAAGCGAGCCGATGATGGAGGCAAAGAAGCTGTAGACCGTGAAGTCGAAGAACTCGAGCCCATTGCCGAGCGTGATCGCGAAAATGGCCTTTGCTCGCGAGCCGCGCGTGGCCGCCGGTGCGGCCGCTGGCGCCTGAAGCGGGGTGGCGTTCATCGTGGGTCTCCTCCCTGTGTCTCGTGTCTTTGGTGTCGGCCGTGGCCGGCTTCAGCCGCGCAGGAAGCGCTCGGCGAGCCGCACCCAGTATGTGGCGCCCGTGGCGAGACAGTCGTCGTTGAAGTCGTAGCCGGGGTTGTGCACCATGCAGCCGCCTTCCCCATCGCCGTTCCCGATGACGAGGTAGCTGCCCGGGCGGCGCTCGAGCAGGAACGAGAAGTCCTCGCTGCCCGTGAGCGGCTCCATGTCGTGAATCAGCCCTTCCTCGCCGAGCCAGTCGCGCGCGACATCTTGCGCGAACGCGGTCATCGCCTCGTCGTTCACGAGCACCGGATAGCGGCGCTGGTAGTCGATGCGCGCCGTCGCGCCATAGGCGCTCGCCTGCGCGTGGACGAGCGCGGTGATGCGCGCCTGCAGCAAATCGCGCACTTCAGGGCGCAGTGCGCGCACCGAAAGCCGCATTTGCGCGGTTTGCGGAATCACGTTAGGGGCGTCGCCCGAGTGAATCGCGCCCACGGTCACGATCGCCATGTCGAGCGGCGGCACGTTACGCGACACGATCGTCTGCAGCGCGAGCACGACGTTGGCGCACACCACCACCGGGTCGATCGCCTTATGCGGCATCGCGCCATGACCGCCGCGCCCGTCGATGTCGATGATCACCGTGTCCGACGAAGCCATGAACGGCCCTGCGCGGAAGCCGAGCTTGCCGGTGGGGAAACCGGGCATGTTGTGCATGGCGAACACGGCGTCGCAGGGAAATCGCTCGAACAGGCCCTCGTCGAGCATGCGCTTCGCACCGCCCAGGCCTTCTTCGGCGGGCTGGAAAATGAGGTGCAGCGTGCCATTGAAATTGCGCGATTGCGCGAGATGCTTGGCCGCCGCGAGCAGCATGGCGGTGTGTCCGTCGTGGCCGCACGCGTGCATCGTGCCGGGAATGCGGCTCGCGTACTCGAGGCCGGTGTTCTCGTGAATAGGCAGCGCGTCCATGTCGGCGCGCAGGCCGAGGCGCTGCTTGCCGTCGCCCACCTTGAGCGTGCCCACGACGCCCGTGCCGCCGAGACCGCGGTGCACCTCGTAGCCCCACCCGGTGAGGCGCTGTGCGACGAGGTCGCTCGTGACGAACTCTTCGAAGCCCAGTTCCGGATGCGCGTGGATCTCGTGGCGCAGCGCGATCATCTCCTCTTCGATCGCGGCGATCGCAGCCGGGATAGCCATCGTGTTCATACGAATTCCCTCAACGGACAGTGTGAATTCGCTCGAGAATAATGACGTCGCAATTGCACCGACAGCCCTAAAATGGTTGCCCCGCCAACCGGAAGTGCGCACTCGGGTAATCCCTTATGAAGTTCCACCAGTTCCGCGCGCTCGTCGCCATGGCCGACACCGGCAGCATTCGCGCCGCCGCGCGACAGCTCGGCATCTCGCCGGCGGCCGCGACGAAAGCGGTGCGCGAACTCGAAGCCGAGCAGCAAATCGCGCTCGTCACGCGTAACGCCAACGGCATCGCCTTCACGGAAGCCGGTCAGGCGCTGCTCGTGCATGCGCGGCTCGTCGTGCACCAGATGTCGCGCGCCCAGGACGAACTCGACGCGCGGCGCGGGCGCGGCGGCGGCAAACTCGCGATCGGCGTGACGCCGTGGCTCGCGCTGTCGTTCCTGCCCGACGCCGTCACGCTGTTCCGCGAGCGCATGCCCGGCATGCAGCTGGAGTTCTACGAAGGACTGCTCAATATCGTGATGCCGCGGCTGCGCGACGGCTCGCTGGACTTCTCGCTAGGCAAGCCAGGCCCTGCCTCGTTGCATGCTGAATTCACGCAAACGCCGATCTTCGCTACGGAGTCGGCCGTGGTCGTGCGCAAGGGTCATCCGCGCTCCCAGGCGCATACGCTCAAGGAGCTTCAGGACTGCGAATGGTTGCTCAACTGGGATCCGGCAAGCAAGGAGATGATCGCCGACGATGTGTTCCGCCGCCACGGCCTGCCGCTGCCGCAGAACGTGCATCTCGCGCATTCGTTCGTGGTGGCGATGGGACTCATCATGAATACGGACATGGTGAGCATCTTCCCCTGGCCGCTCGTGGAAACGCGCATCGCGCGTGAAAACCTGCGCGCCCTCGCGCTTCAGGAAGAAGTGGACCGTACGGTGGTGAGTGTGGTCGCACGGCGCGGCGTGCCGCTCTCCGCCGCGGCCGACTGCTTTCTGGAATGCCTCAAGGAGGCGATTCACGCGGGTGAGGGTTCGGCGAATCCCGAGCGCAGGCGGCTGTATCACACGCTTGAATTGCTGATCTGATTGTTTTTGTCGGTGTTTTTGATGCTTTGGCCTTTTCTTGTTTTCACGTCGGTACATTAGCGTTGCCCCTGTGCGGGGCAACGCTCGCATGCCGACGCGAATACAAGAACAGCCCAAGGCGCGGCCTGACTAGCCCTTGCCAACCCTTCGTCCAAGATACAATGCGGCTGCGTCCGATCCGTCTCTCGCTGCCTCTACCCCACATGCAGAATTCTATCCGGGGCTTCCTGCTAGGCCCGTTGCTCAAAGGTGTTTCCCGTTCGTTCTACCTCACGATGCGCGTGCTGCCAACCGGCATGCGCGATCCTGTCGGCGAGGCTTACCTGCTCGCGCGAGCGGCCGACACCATCGCCGACACCGCGCTGATTCCGCCCGAACGGCGGCTCGCCTTGCTGCTCGCGTTACGTGAACGCGTGAACGGTGCCGACAAGGACGACAATCTGCTCGCGCGTCTGGCGGGCGAGGTCGCGGGCCAGCAAACGCAGTCGGACGAGAAACTGCTGCTCGAATCGCTGGGCGGCGCGCTGCAAGTGCTCGAGCAGCTCGACGAGCCCGATCGCAAGGCCGTGCGCGAGATCGTCACGACGCTCACCGAAGGCATGGAATTCGATTTGCGCACGTTCCCCGACGAGCGTTCGGGCCAGGTGGCGGCGCTCAATACGTGGGACGAGCTCGACCGCTACACGTACCTGGTCGCGGGCTGCGTGGGCGAGTTCTGGACGAAGATGACGTACATGCATTTGCCGGGCGCGCTCGCGCCCTCGCTCGAAGAGACCATGTGCGCGCGCGGCGTCCGCTTCGGCAAGGCCTTGCAGATGGTCAACGTGCTGCGCGACTGCGGCAAGGATCTGCGCATCGGCCGCTGCTATCTGCCCGCGACGATGCTTGCCCAGGCCGGGCTGAGCGCGCAGGATCTCCTGCAGCCTGGCGCGTCGGCGCGCGCGCACCCGATCATGCTCGAACTCGTGCGTATCGCGCTCGATCACTTCCGCGCGGCCATCGACTATACGCTCGCGCTGCCGCGCCTTTCGGTGCGCCTGCGGCTCGCATGCCTGTGGCCGATCCTCATCGGGCTCGAAACGCTCGAACGCCTCGTCGAAAACGACGACTGGCTCGATCCCGCGAAGACCTCCAAAATCACGCGCCACGATGTCTATCGCATCCTGGCCTGCTCCCTCTTCCTCGCGCCTTCGAATGCGCAGCTCGGCAAGTGGTTCAAGCGGCTTTTCGCGCGCATCGAGGCCCGTATCAAGCACTGAAGCCAGGCACAAAAAAAGCGCGCTTCACAGCGCGCCTTTGCGGGATGCGCGGCCGCGCTCAACCTTGCTGCGCACGATACAGCTTGATGATTGCCGAAAAATCGAGCTTGCCGTCGCCGCGGCTGCTCATGGCCTGATAGAGCTGCTGCGCGAGCGCGCCCATATATGCGGGCTGATGCGCGGCTTTCGCGGCGTCGGTGGCGAGGCCTAGATCCTTGAGCATGAGGTCGGTGCCGAAGCCGCCCGTGTAGCCGCGCGACGAAGGCGCGGTCTCGATCACGCCCGGGTACGGGTTGTAGGTATCCGAGCTCCAGCAGCGGCCCGTGGATGTGTTCATGATCCCGCCCAGCACTTTCGGGTCGATGCCCAGCGCCTCGCCCAGCGCCATCGCCTCGGCCACGCCGGCCATCGTGACGCCGAGCACGAGGTTGTTGCAGATCTTCGCCACCTGCCCCGTGCCCGTCTCGCCGCAATGGACGATGTTCTTGCCCATGCCCGAGAGCACCGGCTTCACGCTCTCGTAGAGCGCCGCGCTGCCGCCCACCATGAAGGTGAGCGTGCCCGCCGCCGCGCCGCCCGTGCCGCCCGAGACCGGCGCGTCGACGAACGCGTTGCCCTGCGCCGCGGCGAGCTTCGCGAACTCCTTCACGCTCGCCGGATCGATCGTGCTCGAATCGATGATCGTCACGCCCTTCGCGATGCCCGCGAGCACGCCGTCCTCCGCGGTGAGCACGCTGCGCACGTGCGCCGCCGCGGGCAGCATCGTGATGACGCACTCCGCGCCGCCTGCCGCCGCCTTCGCCGATGCCGCCTTCTGCGCGCCCGCGTCGGCGAGCGTCTGCATCGCGCTCGCGCTCAGGTCGAACACCGCCACCGTATGGCCCGCCTTGAGCAGGTTGAGCGCCATCGGCGCGCCCATGTGGCCCAGCCCGACAAATCCGATTTTCATGAGCCTGTCTCCGTTATTGTTCAGCATCCCTTATCGCTTACGGACGGCGCATCAGCGCAGGCTGATCGTCGTGTTCACGCCGTCGCTCACGGTCGCGTCGTCGAACCAGCGCGCGGTGACCGTCTTCGTCTGCGTGTAGAACTGCACGACCTGCTTGCCGTACGGGCCGAGATCGCCGAGCTTCGAGCCGCGCGAGCCCGTGAAGCTGAAATACGGCACCGGCACCGGAATCGGAATGTTGATGCCGACCTGCCCGATGTCGATCTCGCTCTGGAACTTGCGCGCCGCCGCGCCGCTTTGCGTGAAGAGGCCCACGCCGTTGCCGAACGGATTCGCGTTGACGATGGCGATGGCTTCGTCGAGCGTGTTCGCCGTGAGCACCACGAGCACCGGCCCGAAGATCTCGTTCGTGTAGATGTCCATATCGGTTTTCACGTTCGTGAACACCGTGGGACCGACGAAGTTGCCGTTCTCGTAGCCCAGCACCTTCACGTCGCGCCCGTCGAGCGAGAGCGTCGCGCCCTGCTTCACGCCCGACTCGATCAGGCCGAGAATGCGGGCCTTCGCCGTGCGCGAGACGACCGGACCGACATCGGTCTTCGGCTCGTGGCCCGCGTTGACCTTGAGCGTCTTCGCCTTTTCCACCAGCTCGCCCACCCACTCTTGCGCCGCGCCCACGAACACGGCCACCGAGGTCGCCATGCAGCGCTGGCCCGCCGCGCCGAACGCCGCGCCCACGAGCGCGTTGAGCGCCTGCTCGCGATTCGCGTCGGGCAGCACGACCGCGTGATTCTTCGCGCCCATCATCGACTGCACGCGCTTGCCGTGCTCGCTGCCGAGACGATAGACGTGCGTGCCGACGGCCGTCGAACCGACGAACGAAATCGCCTTCACGAGATCGTGCGTGCAGATCGCGTCGACGACTTCCTTGCCGCCATGCACGACGTTGAGCACGCCCTTCGGAATGCCGGCTTCGAGCGCGAGCTCGACGAGCTGCATCGTCGAGAGCGGGTCCTGCTCCGAAGGTTTGAGCACGAACGTATTGCCGCAGACGATCGCCATCGGGAACATCCACAGCGGGATCATCGCAGGGAAGTTGAACGGCGTGATGCCGGCGCACACGCCTAGCGGCTGCTGCAGCGTATAGGTGTCCACGCCGCCCGCCACGTTCTCGGCGAAGCCGCCTTGCTGCAATGTGCCGATCGAGCAGGCGTGCTCGACCACTTCGAGGCCGCGGAAGATGTCGCCCTCGGCGTCGGGCAGCGTCTTGCCCTGCTCGGCGGTGAGCGTCTGCGCGATGCGCGGCATGTTCTCGCGTATCAACGCCTGGAGCTTGAGCATGATGCGCATACGCGTGCCGAGCGGCGTGTTCTTCCACGTGGCGAATGCGGCGTGCGCGGCCTTCACGGCCCGGTCCACTTCCTCGACGGTCGCGAATGGCACGCGCGCCAGCACTTCCTGCGTAGCGGGATTGACGATGTCGCGCCACTCCGTCGTTTTCGACTCGACGAACTCGCCATCGATCAGCAGCTTGACGGTCGAAACGTGCGCGTTGGATGCCTGAGTCACTGCGTTCATCTTGAACTCTCCCTGAAGGATTCGATCGGCCGGCCTGGGCCGGATATAGCGAAATGGGTGGAAAGCGCGGCGTCTTCAATCGCCTCGCGAGCGCGGCATGCGAGCGGCTGCCGTCACGCTGGGCATGCGGGGGATGGAGGCGGGCGACATCTGGAAAGGCGTGCCGGGAACGGGCGCGGCCGCAGCATGCAGGGGAATCGACTGCGTTTGCATCGGTTGTCTCCATCCTTGTTCGTAGTGGCGCTATGTACAGATGTGGCGCTCTTTAAGCGAGTATAGTTATTCGAATATCCACGGCATATAGATGAAAAAGCCCATCCGACATGCAAAAACACACAACGGGCAAAATGGAGACACTGAACTGGGACGATTTGCGCTATTTCCTGGAAGTCGCGCGAACGCAGCGAGCGAGCGGCGCCGCAAAGCGCCTGGGCGTGGACCACACCACGGTCGCGCGCCGTGTACGAGAGCTGGAGGCGGCGCTAGGCACGGTCCTGTTCGACAAGTCGCGCTCGGGCGGCTTCGTGCTGACGGCAGAAGGCCAGCGCCTGCTCGCCTACGCCGACGCCGTGGAAACCACCGTGCAGTCGGCCAGCGAGCAGTTCGCGATCGGCGCGCAGTCGCTTTCGGGCCATGTGCGCGTGGGTTCGACGGAGGGCTTCGGCTGCTTCTTTCTTGCGCCACAGCTGGCGCGCTTCACAGGCCAGCATCCCGACATGTCGATCGACCTGCTGCCCGTGCCGCATTTCGTGAGTCTTTCGAAGCGCGAAGCCGACCTCGCGATCATGCTGGAGCGCCCCGAGCGCGGGCAGTACGTGTACACGAAACTATGCGATTACCGGTTGCGCCTGTACGGCACGCCGGCGTACCTGGCGCGCCACCCCCGCATCCGCACGCCCGCCGATTTGCGCGATCACGCCTTCATCAGCTACGTCGCCGATCTCGCGTTCAGCCACGAGTTGCTCTACCTCGAACGCACAGCGCCGAACGTGACCGCGAATCTGTGCAGCACCAGCGTGATCGCGCAGTACCACGCTGCGTTGCAGGGCAGCGCGCTCGCGATCCTGCCGTGCTTCATGGCCGAGCCGGACCCGCGCCTCGTGCCGATCCTGCCCGACGAAATCGCCGTGACGCGGCGCTTCTGGCTATGCAGCCGCGAAGACCTGCGCAAACTGCGGCGCATCACGTCGCTCTGGGATTACCTGCGCGCGGCCGCCGATGCCAATCGGCCGTTGCTGATGGGGGAATCTCCGGAAATGCATTACGTCGAGCCCTGAAATCCGGCTGCACCGCACACGGGATGCAATAAAAAACCGCACATGCAGTCCACGAACTGGACTGCATGTGCGGCCTTCAGCAAAACCCGGAGACACCCGCTCCGGCCTCACCCGCGCCTCGAAAAGCGAGGGGTGCGCCGGCTAGCGATGCTCAGGTCCCAACCGGGCGGATCGTCAGCGCGTTGTGCACCGACGTCACGCCATCGACGCCCTTGGCGACACTGCCGGCGCGCTCGATCTGCGACTGCTCGGGCACGGTGCCTTGCAGGGTGACGGCGCCGTCCTTCGCGCGCACGGTGATGTTCGAAACGCTGAGGTTGTTGGTACGGGCGAGGGCCGAACGGACCTTGCGGCTCAGCGCGCGGTTGGCTGCGCGGGCCTGCTTCAACGCTGCCTTCGACTGGTTGACGTTGTGCTGGGCGGTGGCCGTCGGACCGCTTGCGGCGGCAGCAGCCGGGGCCGAAGCGTCCTGTGCATAGACCTGGAACGAAGCCGCCACCAGAGCGGTGGCTGCGGCAAGCTTGAACACCTGAATAGCCTTCATGCAGTTTCTCCTGTTGTCACAGTTTTATTTCTGGCCCACGAACGGGCCCGTTCACTACACCAATGACTACAAAACATTCGCGCGCCAAACCGCGATGGGAAGTAACAATACCGCAACTATTTCATTCTTGACACGAAGCGGGCCCAAACTGTGATTCCACGCCACACTTCTCACGGCATTCTGCAGACGAAAAGGTGGATTGCCCAAATAGTGAATCCTTCATGCACCGATGGATTCGATGGCTTCACGAATTGCCCCATCCATTCCGCTGTTAAACGTCTTTGTGCAATTTGTTCGAGCATGATCGGCACGGTCATGCGATATGAATCAGCGGGCAATGACATGCGTTTCGTTATTGAGCTCCGTTATTCGAACAGCAACGCACATCACGCAAGCAGCGTTGACAATATGCGGGCAGCGGTTAACCCGAATAGCGAATCCGCAACAAATAAGGGCGGCGGGTCGCGTCAATTGGCCAATTGCGTCTTTACCCATCGATAGAACTGCTGGATCGCCGCTTCGCGCGGATGTCCCTCGCGCCATGTGAAGTAATAGTCGAGCGAGGCCGGAATGCGGACCTGCCCCAACTGCACCAGTTCGCCACGTTCGATGAAGCCGCGCGCCAGTTGCAGCCGGGCCGTAGCCGCACCCTGCCCGGCCACCGTTGCCTGCAGCAGCAGGCCTGCGTCGTCGAACACGGGCCCGCGCTCGGGTTCCTCTCCGGCCACGCCCGCGGCTTCGAAAAAGTCGCGCCATGAGCGGCGGGAAAAGCGCAGCAGCGGCATGCTTGCAAGATCTTCGATGCGAAAGCCCGGATGGCGCGCGAGCAACGCCGGGCTGCAAACCGCCACCACCTGGTCGTCGAGCAGCTTGCGGATCTGGAAACCAGGCTCGTCCACCCGGCGATGCCAGATGCCGATGTCGAACGGATAGGGGTCGGGCGGCGTGACGTCGGCATGCATGCGCAGCGAAAGGTCGACCATCGGATGACGGTCGTAAAAGTCGCCCAGGCGCGGAATCAGCCAGACGGAAGCGAAATCGGACATCACGCTCAGTTCGAGCCGCGTCACGCCGCTCAAGCCGGGCCGCGTAGCGTCGAGCGCATCGCGCAGGTCGTCGAGGCTGCGGCGCACGCGCTCGGCCAGCTGCGCGCCCGCGGCGGTGGGAATCATGCGGCTGCCCGAGCGGCGAAAGAGCTCGACGCCCAGCTCCGTTTCGAGGGCGCGCAGGTGATGGCTCACGGCGCTGTGCGTCAAATGCAGTTCTTCCGCGGCGCGGCTGAAGCTGCGCCGCCGCGCGGCGGCTTCGAGCGCGCGTAGCGCCTGCAGAGGAGGGAGAGGTCGGGCCATGACGTCAAATTTTACTCACAATGCCGTCCGAAATCTCTCGCTGGCCCCGCCCACGGCAATCGCCAATAATCGACAGCCAGGTATTCAGACGGCTTTCTGGCTCTACCCGCACCATGACCTCACTCAGACTGCGCGTTTTCGCGGTATTCGCGCTCGGCTATTTCATTTCGTACCTGTTTCGCGGCGTCAATCTCGGTTTTGCGCCGTTTCTCGCGCGCGAAATGGGCTTCACGGCGACCGATCTGGGCACGCTGACGAGCCTCTATTTCCTCGGCTTCGCCGGGGCGCAGATCCCGGGCGGCGTGCTGCTCGACCACTACGGGCCGCGCCGCGTCACGGCTTGCGTCATGCTCGTGGCCGCGGCGGGCGCGTTCATCTTCGGCGTCTCGCACAACATGGCCGCGATGATGGTGGGCCGGCTCCTGATCGGCGTGGGCGTGTCGGTTTGCCTCGGCGGCGCATTCAAGGCCACGGCACAGCACTTTCCCGTCGCGCAACTCACCCTCGTCAATGGACTCGTGATGGCCGTGGGTGGGCTTGGCGGCGTCGCCGTAGGCGCCCCGCTTTCGTGGCTGCTCGCGATCGCCCCGTGGCGCGCGGTGAGCCTCGGGCTCGCGGCCTTCACGGTGCTAGTGGCCGCCATCATCTGGACCGGCGGTCCGCGCACACGCGACACCCATCACCAGGCCACCCATCACCAGGCCAGCGTGCTCGAGCAGTTCAAGGGCACCGCGCACATCCTGCGCAGCCATGCGTTCTGGAAGACCGCGACTTTCTCCGCGCTCACCCAGGCCGTGTTCTATGCCATGCAGTCGCTGTGGGTCGGCGCCTTCCTGCGCGACGTCGTGCCGGCGGGCACCGCCGATATCGGCGCACGCGCCGCCTCGCTCGTTTCCGTGCTGGGCGGCGCATTCATCGTGGGCAATATCGGCTTCGGCGCGCTCGCGCGCAGCTTCGAGCGGCGCGGCGTGAGCGTCCAGCGCTTCTCCGGCGTCACGATGCTGCTCTTCGTGCTCGTGCAAGCCATGCTGGCAGCCCGCGTGCCGCTGTCCGCGCCCTTGCTCTGGGCCGCTTATGGCGCGCTCGGCGGCACCGGCATTCTCACCTACGCGGTGCTCGCCGAATATTTCCCGCCGCGCCTGATTGGCCGCGTGAACACCACGTTCACGCTCGTGATCTTCATCGGCATCTTCGTTCTGCAGATCGCGATCGGCGCCGCGCTCGCCCACTGGCCGGCACTCGACGGGCATTACCCCGCCCTCGCGCATCAGACGGTGTGGGCCGTCCTCGTCGTCATGCAGGTGGCCGGCGCTGCCTGGTATTTCATGCCGTCGCGGCATGCCACCGCGCCGCGCCGCGCAGTCGAAACGCAATAAGGCACCGGCTTTGCCGCCCCGCGCGCGGCGCGCCGGGCGGGATACCCCTCTCGCGCTAGCCCGTGCTGCGCATCTCGATCCCGGCCTGGCCTGCGATACTCCGGATGTGCCAATGGCGCACGGCATGAGAAAATCCGTTTTCGAACGGAAATGCCCGACGCACCACCGCACGCACTTCAGCGGACTTTCCGGGACTTAGCCGTCTTTTCGGACGGTTTGCCGGCTTATCCGGCCGGTTCTACGATTGATTCGGGAAGACGCGCGGGAAAACGGCTGACTCGCGCAGCGCGTTCGAAGTTTTCCGATCCGCAAAGGGTCCGCTCAGCGTAAACTTCCGCTGTTGCCATTCGTTAGTGTCGATTCATGATAAAGAGAGAAACATCCATGCCAGAAAACACTCACTCGCACGACGGTCACACCGAATCGTGCGGCTGCGACCTGCTACATCTGCTCGACGGCGTGGACGAATTCACTCATCACGTTTTTCCGGGCAATAAAGCGCTGTTTCACAGCCTCGCCCACACCCAGGCGCCGCATACCCTCTTCATCACCTGCGCCGACTCCCGCGTCTCGCCGGAAATGATCACGCAGGCCAAGCCTGGTGACCTGTTCGTTTGCCGCAATATCGGCAATATCGTGCCGGCTTATGGCGAAATGCTCGGCGGCGTTTCGGCCGTCGTGGAGTTCGCGGTGCTCGCACTCAACGTGAAGCAGATCGTGCTGTGCGGCCATACCGATTGCGGCGCGATGAAGGGGCTCGCCTCGGGAGCGCAAGCCACGGCCGACATGCCCACCGTGCAAGCCTGGCTGCGCAACGCGGAAGCGGCGCACAGCGTGGTGAAGATTCGGGGTCTCGACGAAGATCATATTGTCCAGGCGCTCGTGGAGGAAAACGTCCGCCTGCAGCTCACGCACCTGCGGACTCACCCGGCCGTGGCGGCGCGCGTGGCGCAAGGCCAGCTCGAACTGCAGGGCTGGGTCTACGACATCGGACACGGCGAGGTCACCGTGCTTGATGAAGCGGGCAGCAAATTCCTGTCGCTCGGCGAAGCCCGCGCGCGCCTGCGCAAGCGCGTCGAGGCGTCATGACGGCCGCCGATGCGCCCATGCCTTGACGGCACCTCTCATTTTTTGCCGGCGCGGCGGTTCTCGCCGCCCGGAAATCTTCCCCATCCATTCCGCATGAACTGAAGTGCGCCCGAGGCGCATTTCGCGCTTTTGCCGCGCAATTATCTCGAAACTCGCAATAATTCTTTTCGAATTAGGGGTTTACCCTAGTCAAAAACCGGACTACACTCTGCCCCGTTCCCCATGCGGCGTCCCGCCGCACAAGAAGAATAATTCCGGAGATTGGTCGCTTATGCAGTCCGTTGCCATGCCATTTCCGTTACATCGCTCCTCGCATTTCCGTATCACCAGCACGACCGACGCATCGCGTCGCCCCGCGCTTCGCTAGTTCGGCGCGTGTCCTGTCGCCGCGCTCGCGCGCAACGGCAGGCGAACCCAAGGCCCACTCCGCGTCACCGTCGTTTTCGAGCCGCCCTCGCGTTGCGGCGAACGGCCCGCGCGCTTGCGCGTATGGACGCCAGGTAATGGGCACCGCACCCGTCACGGGCCCGAGCGCCCGGTTACCGAAGGAGAAGCATCCATGGTGTCCGCCAACAAGTCGCACGCGAAAGTCGAAGTGAAACTGCAGTTGCATCCGCGAGATCATCAGCGGGCAATGGCCGCCGCGAAGGCGCTCAATCTCGCGGAGCGCGAGTTTTTCGCACTCGCGCTTCATCTTGGCGCGACAGAGATCCTGCGTCAGACCAAAGTCGCCTGTTGAACCGGGCTTCGGCGCGTCGAACGTGTCCGGCTGCCACGCGGCTGTACAGATGCACTTGCGTATTGGAAACTGTCGCCTTTCGCTGAGGGCTCTCCGCCTGGCTATCGGGTTCGCGATGGGCGGCGGATCTCGCAGGCAGCGCGCGTAGGCGCCTGTAATTCGCGCATCGCGCGACGTGCACGCGAAAGAAACGCGCCACGCCTCGGGCAAGGCGTTATTTGGAGAGACTCGCGCGCACCGTGTATTCCGCGTCCTCGTCCGCTTCGAGCGCCTCTACGTGGGCGTGCGCCGCGTGGAAGTCGCTGGAGAGCGGCTCGACCGGATAGCCGTGGCGCTCCCAGGCGTCGAGGCCGCCCTTGAGCGCGCGCGCGTGATAGATGTGCTTGTTGCGCAATTGTTCGACGATGCGCTTGGCCGTCGCTTCGTTCGGGCAGACGCAGTACACGACGATCGGACGCCCGGCCAGCTCGGGCGCAAGCGCTTCGCTCGATTCGAGATTCAACGGCCGCGCCCCGGGAATCCGGTACGCCTCCTTCTCGCGAACGCTTTGAGGACGCGCGTCCAGCACGACGGGCGGTGCACTCGATTTCATCATTTCGTCGAGCTGCTGCGGCGAAATGCGATGCGTCGCGAGCCAGCGGCGGAACTGCAGGCGCCGCAGCCAGCGCCAGGCGAGGAACAGCACGCACGCGATGGCGAGCACGTCGAAGATGGTCATGCCGTTCGCGCGCACGAACGCGGCGAAGCGCACGATTTCCGCATGGAGCGCCGCGCCGCCAAGCAGCCACGTGCCCGCCCAGAGGGACGCGCCTACGGCATCCCAAAGCAGGAAAACGTGCACGGCCACCGCGGTCGTGCCGAGCAACGGCGCGGAAATGAGCCCAAGCCCCGGCACGAACTTCGCCACGGCGAGAATGGGTGCGCCGTGGCGCTCGAACACGTTGCGCGCGATCCGGATCGTCGTGTCCAGCGACAGCGAAAACCGCACGAGACCATTGAGCAGACGCCTGCCGCGCATGCGGCCCGCGGCGAACCAGAGCGAATCCGCGAGCAGCGTGGCGATCACCGCCGCGACCAGCAAACCCGCGTAGGACGTTTCGCCTCCGGCCGCCATCGTGCCCGCGAGTATCAGCACCGGCGCGGCCGGCACCGGCGCCCCGAGTTGCGTGACGAGCACGCTGAGAAAGACCGCTCCGGCGCCGAAATCGGGGGGAATCGCGGTGGGGAGCGTCAGCATTTCGAGGTGTCCTGCGTGCAGCGGGGTCCAGGTGGGAAAACATGGCGCGCACTCCGCGCCGGCCGAGGGTGGAGATTAACCCAACGGGCCATTCCTTGCTTACATTGACGCAAGCTCCAGGGCAACGGCGCACTGCGCGATCCGGCCCCGCTGTCGGCGCTTTCGCGCCTAGGACAAACGGTGCTACTCTCACAGAACCGGCTTTTCCCAGCGTTTTCCGTTCAGAAACATGCGTTACTGGCATCTCGACCGACCGAGGCAGACGGGTCAATTCGACCTCTCGCGCGTCACCAGCCTCGTCTCCGCCATCGGCCGCGACGACGCCAACGCGCTCGCCGCGGAGGTGCTGAACATGCTCGGGCCGGCGACCTCGGTCACGCAGTGCACGGTATTCGCATACGAATTCGGCAACCGGCCGCGCACGGTCTCCGTGGCCGATCATCGCGGCGGGCGCTTCCTGCGCGACGTCGCCGACACCTACGCCCGCCTCTTCTACGCGCTCGACGGCAACCAGCAGATCGTCACCGGCGGCGCGGGCGACAAGGCGAACTCGTCACTCGTGTTGCACTGGCAAAGCAGCGCGGACATCGCGCACGACGGCTACCGCGCTGCCTGTTATGCCGCGCCCAACGTATCCGACCGGCTTTCGCTGCTGTTGCAGCCGGCCGCCGATATCTGGCTCTCCGTCAACCTGTACCGCGAAAGCGACGCCGGCAATTTCCAGCCAGGGGAAGTGGAACTGGTCGAATCGCTCGCGCCGTTGATCGGGGAATCGGCGCGGCATCACTACACGATTCGCGGCCAGAGCCAGCTCGGTATTCCGCAACTCATGCTCGCGCGGCTGCGCGGTTTATGCCCCACGCTCTCCAAACGCGAACTGGACGCCCTGCGCGGCGTGCTCGAAGGGCGCAGCGCCGTTGAAATCGCGGAGTGCATGGGCGTGAAGCCCAGCAGCGTCGTGACGTATCAGAAGCGCGCATATCAGCGGCTGGGCATTTCGAGCCAGCGACAGCTTTTTGCGCTTTGCCTCGCGACGGATCAGGGCTGACGCCCGCCCCACGCGCGCGAACCGGAAGGCCTGCGCCTCTTCCCCTGTAAGCCCCCTGTACCCAAATTGAGGACAGCGGGCCGCCCTGCACGCTCCATACTGCCTCCATCGCCAGCGGTTTTCATTCGAGACACGCCGGCAACGACAAGACTTTCAGTATCGGAGACGCCTTTCCCATGAGTGCCGAATTCAAGCCGTATCCGTTCGAAGCGAAGCAATACGCCGCCCGCCTGCCCGAACTCAAGGGCGGCCACGAAGCCCAACGCCACGCCGTGACGATCGTGGGCGGCGGCCCCGTGGGCTACGCCGTCGCGCTCGGCCTCGCGAAGCACGGCGTGCGCTCGGTGCTGATCGAAGCCGATGAATCGGTATGCTACGGCAGCCGTGCGATCTGCATCTCGCGCCGCAGCCTCGAGATCATCGAGCGCCTCGGCGCGCTGGAAGGGTTTCTCGCGAAAGGCCTGCCGTGGACGGGCGGCCGCAGCTTCTATCGCAATGACGAAGTGCTGCACTTCACGATGCCGCAGGACGAAAACCAGAAGCTGCCGCCGATGGTCAACCTCGCGCAGTACCACATCGAGCAGTTCCTGCTCGACGCGGCCGAACGGCACGCCGACCTCATCGACATCCGCTGGCGCACGAAAGTGACGAGCGTGCAGCACCACGCGCACGGCGCGACGCTCGCGCTCTCCACGCCCGAAGGCGACTACACGCTCGATACCGACTGGCTCGTCGCCGCCGACGGCGGGCGCAGCACGGTGCGCGAGGCGCTGGGCCTGAAGCTCATGGGCACGAGTTACGAAGGCCGCTATGTGATCGTCGACATCCTGCTCGACAGTGCGCGGCCCACGGAACGGCTCGCGTACTTCGATCCGGCGTCGAATCCCGGCTCGACCGTGCTCGTCCACAAGCAGCCCGATAACGTGTGGCGCATCGACTATCAGCTGCGCGACGACGAGGACGCCGACGAAGCGACCAAGCCAGAGAACGTCATGCCGCGCGTGCAGAGCCTGCTCGACATGATGGGCGAGAAGGCGCCGTGGTCGCCGGTCTGGATCACGATCTACAAGGCCAACGCGCTCACGCTCGAGCGCTATCGCCACGGCCGCGTGCTGTTCGCGGGCGACGCGGCGCACCTCGTGCCGATCTTCGGCGTGCGCGGGGCGAACTCGGGCATCGACGACGCCGACAACCTCGCGTGGAAACTTGCCTGGGTCGTGAAGGGTCTCGCGGGCGAGACGCTCCTCGACAGCTATTCCGACGAGCGCGTGTACGCCGCGCACGAAAACCTGAGCTACGGCACGAAGAGCACGGAGTTCATGGCGCCGCCGTCGTTCGCCTTCGATTTGATGCGCACTGCCGTGCTCAGCCTTGCGCGCGAGCACGCCGCCGTGCGCTCGCTGATCAATCCGCGCCAGACCTCGGCCATCGCCTACGTGGGCTCGCCGCTCAACGCCGCCTCCGACACGTTCGCAAGCGGTCCGGCGCCGGGCGCGGTACTGCCCGAATGCCCGCTCACGATCGTCGATCGCGACGGCGCGCGTGAAGGTCATGTCACCGACCTGGTCGCCCCGCGATTCACGGCCTTCTACTTCAGCGAGGACGGCGCAACGCCGGCCCCGATCGCCGCGCTGGAAACGACGCTCGCCGAACGCGCGCTGCCATTCGCACTGGTGCCGCTCGCCCAACGGCGGCCCGCCGACACGCCGCGCCTCAGCGCGTGGGATCACACGGGGCGCCTCTTTCCGATGTACGCCGCCCAGCCCGGCACGCTGTATCTCGTGCGCCCGGACGGCCACGTGCTCGGCCGCTGGCACGGCGATGCCGATGCAACGGCGGAGCAGGCGCTCGCCGCGCTCGACCACGCGCTGCGCGCCTGAGCGCAGGCAAAACCAGAACACGCGGAGAAAACCATGACCGACAGCGAACTCGACTCTGTCTACACGCACCTGTGCAAGACCATGACCGGCCTCGGCGAAGCCAATGGGCCGCTCTTTCTCGCGCGCTTCGCGCTGCTCGCCATCGAGCGGATCGGCGACGCGCAAGCCTGCCTCAGCCTGATCGACGCGGCCGGCGAGCATGTCCCGGCCTCGGTGCCGCAATAGAAGGGTGCGCCCGCGGAGAGCGGGCAACGTGCCTCAGCGCCGCGCAGACTGCACGAGCCGCGCGAGGCGCGAGCGGTTGGTGACGCCGAGTTTCTGAAACGATCGATCGACGTGGGTACGCACGGTCGTATAGGAAATCCCGAGCCGCACGGCAATCTCCTTGTCGAGCAGCCCTTCCACCACGAGCGCGACCACGTCGCGCTCGCGCCGCGTCAACCGGCTGAACGCCTCGTTTTCCGCCGTCGTTGCCTCCACGGAAATCGTCGGGCGGGACTCGCCCTGAGCGCGTGAGCGCGCCAGCGCGGCCATGAAGGCCGGGCGCACGAGATCGAAAAGCGCCAGTTCGCGCTCCGAGAAAGGTTCGCGCTGCTGGCCGCGCCAGACGCGCACGTCGCCGAGCTGCGCCTCGCCCGACCAGACAAACCCATCCACGCCCGAGCGCAGGCCGTCGGCACGCAGTAGATCGAGCAGGCGCCGCCCCACTTCGAGACGCAGAGCGTCCTCAGGCAAGGCATGACCGGCCAGCAGTTCGAAAACGTCGGCGATCGACGCGAGTTCGCGACTCGTCAGATCCATGCGGCTTGGGGCGATGAGAAGTTGGCGGGCGCGCCTCGCCGATGCCACGAAACAGCGGGAGGTGACGCAACGGACAGAGCTTAGTGACCTCGTCCGCCAAGATCAATACGAAAGCGCGGGGCCGAAAAGAAAAATGGGGCAGCAAACGCCGCCCCAACAAAACACACGCCGGCAAAGGGCTGTCTTCCGCCGGAAGTTGCATACTACGCGATGAACTCCCGAGATGCATCCCTTGTAATGGGGATAAACGCTCATTTTATTCAAACTTTCGCGCGCCATGCGAGCTGGACCGATGCGAAACGGTTTGCCGTCATGCGCGACGCATCGTTTCGCATCGGCGCCACGGCTTACTGGATCAGGCGTGACACGCCACGACCGCGCGGATCGGAAACCGCGTCGGGCGTATCGCCATTGATACGGATCGCCTGAATGTCGCCGTTGAAGTCCTGTCCCTTCAGCACGTAGCCCTTCGCCTCGACCTGCCTGGCGAGTTCTCCGTCGATCGGCTGGTACGGCTCCCAGAAAATGACATTGGGCGGCAGCAACTGGTGATGGAAACGCATCGCCGCCACCGATTCCTTCAACGGCATATTGAAGTCGTAGTTGTTGTTGATGACCTGGAAGACCGACGTGAAGATGCGCGAGCCCCCGGGCGTACCGATCACGAGCGCGACCTTGCCGTCCTTCGTGAGGATGGTCGGCGTCATCGACGAAAGTGGGCGCTTCTTCGGCGCGATCGCATTCGCATCGCTGCCCACCACCCCGAACATGTTCGGCACACCCGGCTTCGCGGCGAAGTCGTCCATCTCGTCGTTGAGCACGATGCCGGTGCCCGGCACGACGACGCCCGAACCGAAGTAGCCGTTGATCGTGTACGTGTTCGAAACCGCGTTGCCCCACTTGTCGACCACCGAGAAGTGCGTCGTTTCCGCTTTCTCCGGCATCGACGTGCCGAGGCCCGGCTGCACGCTCTTCGTGTCGGAGGGCTTGTCGGGATCGACTTCGGCTACGCGCTTCGCGAGATAGGCGTCGTCGGTGAGCTGCGCGACGGGCACCTTGTAGAAGTCGGGGTCGCCGAGATATTGCGCGCGATCCGCGAATACGCGCTTCTCGATTTCCGCGGTCAGGTGGATGTACTGCGGCGAATTGAGCGGCACGTCCTTGAACTGCGGCGCAAGCATCGCCTTCATCTTGAGCAGCTGCACGAGGCCCACGCCACCCGAGCTCGGGGGCGGCGCGGTGATGATTTCGTAGCCGTTCCACTTCGCCTCCACCGGCTGGCGCCACACCGCCTTGTACTCGTGCAGGTCGCGCTTCGTAATGAGGCCGTGCCCCTTCATCGAGGCGGCGATGAGGTCGGCGGTCTTGCCGTCGTAGAAGTCCTTCGCGCCCTGGTTCGCAATGCGCGTGAGCACGTTGGCGAGATCGGGCTGCTTGAACGTCACGCCCTCCTTCAGGTTGCCGAAGTACTCGTCGAAGTTGGTCTTGCCTGCGAAGTCCTTGTCGGCGGCTTCGCGGCGCTTCGCGAGCTGCTCGTCCACGACGAAACCGTCGCGCGCATAAGCGATCGCGGGCGCGAGCACCTGCTTCCACGGCAGCTTGCCGAAGCGCTTCTGCGCCTCCCACATGCCTTCGACGGTGCCCGGCACGCCCACGGCGTCGTAGCCGATGAGGCTCTTGCCCGCGATCACGTTCCCCTTGTCGTCCTGGTACATCGTGCGCGTGGCGGCGAGCGGCGCACGCTCGCGATAGTCGAGGAAGTACGGCTTGCCGTTCACGTAGAGCGTCATGAACCCGCCGCCGCCGATGTTGCCCGCCTCCGGGTAAGTCACTGCCAGCGAGAAGGCGATGGCGACGGCCGCGTCCACGGCGTTGCCGCCCTCCTTGAAGATCTGCTCGGCGGCGTCGGCCGCGTACTTGTCGGCAACGGCCACCGCGGATGCGGTCAGGACCGCCGGGCGTTGCTGCGTATCCTTCGCGAAGGCCGGCGTGGCTTCGAGGAAGCCCGCAGACAAGGCGGTCAGCGAAAGCAGTGCGAGAGCGGCAGCGGAGATTTTCGTTTTTTCAACCAGCTTCATTGAGTACACCCCCATGATTCGGTTTGTCGGCCTACCTGATAACTGCCCAGGCCTTATAGCACGCCTCGCAAACGTTTGCTATCCAGTCATCCGCCGATTTCGCTACAGCGCCATTAGAACGGCCCGGCCAGGTCAAGCCGTGCCACGCCTGCCCCGAGCAATTTCCTCTCCCGCATTCGAGGGCAAACGCATCGTCACCGGGATCGACGCCACCGAGAACAGCCCGACCACGAGGAACGCGGGCCAGAAGTCTGACCAGACGATGGTCGAATGCCCTTGCACCCGATGCGATATCTGCAGCACGATGCCCGCGATCGTCACGCCGAGGCCGAGCGACACCTGCTGGATCACGCTCGCCACGCTGGTGGCGCGGCCAATGTCGCGCGTCGGAATATCGGCATAGGCGAGCGAATTGAGCCCGCTGAATTGCAGCGAAGGAAAGATCCCGCCCGCCAGTACGACAAGCCAGATGAGCCACACCGGCATGCCCGGCGAGAACGTGCCGCATATCGCGATGGCCGAGCCCGCGAGCACCGCGTTGACCATCAGCGTGCGGCGAAATCCAAAGCGGCCGAGCACACGCGAGACGATCGTCTTCATGAAGATCGAGCCGAACGCCGATGCGCACGTGATCGCCCCGGAAGCGAACGCCGTCATCCCGAGGCCTTCCTGCAGCGTGAGCGGTAACAAAAAAGGCACGGCACCGAGCCCGATGCGAAACAGCGAGCCGCCTGCCACGCTCGCGTTGAACGAGGGTATGCGCAGGAATTTGAGATCGAGCACGGGCCGCTCGACACGTTGCGCATACAACCAATAGGCGAGCAGCAGCAACGCGCCGATCGCGCACATCGCCACGGCCGTTCCGCTGGCAACGAGTTCGCCGCCCACGAGCGACAGGCCGAGCATGAAGAGCGAAGCACCGCCCGCCGAAAGCACGAAGCCGACCCAGTCGAGCCGCCCCGGATGCTCCTCATGCAGGTTCGCGATATGCCGGTTGGCGAGCCAGATCCCGAGCACGCCAATCGGAATGTTGACGAAGAAAATCATCCGCCAGTGAAGATAGGTCGTGATGAAGCCGCCCAGCGGCGGCCCGACGACCGGCCCGAGCAGCGCAGGCACGGTGAGATAGTTGACCGCGCGAATGAAGTCCGACTTCGGCAGCGAGCGAAAGATGATGATGCGGCCCACGGGCACCATCATCGCGCCGCCGATGCCTTGCACGAAGCGCGCGGCGACGAACATGCCGAGCGACGTGGAAGCCGCGCACAAGAGCGACCCCGTCATGAAAATGCCGATGGCGGTGCGAAACACGTTGCGTGAGCCGAAGCGGTCGGCCACCCAGCCGCAGATCGGGATGAACACGCCGAGGCCGATCACATAGCTCGTGACGGCCAGCTTGAGGGTGATGGGATCCTGGCCGAGATCGCGGGCCAGTGCGGGCAACGAGGTGACGATGACCGTTCCGTCCACGTTCTCCATGAACATCGCGCACGCGACGATGAGCGGAACAATGAAAGCGCCGAGGGCTAAAGGCATGGGCAGGAACGACCATCAGCCTGGCTGATGGCGTAAAGCTGCCATTATGGACCGTGTTGCGGAAAACAGGAACCCGGCAACAGATGAAGCAGCGCGCATCAAGCAGACCCAGGCGCCCGCACGAGAGCACGAGCCGCAAAGCCCGCCCCCGCACACGGGCGCGGACTTTGCGGACGGATCATGCGGGAACCGCTCAAGCGATCAAACGGCCGTCGTCGCCGGGCATCAAGTCACGTTCGTTTGAGCCCATTCCATCTTGCGCGCCGTAATATACGGTGCCAGATGCATCCTGCGACGCCGCAAGCGAAACTTGCCGAATCCGCGTAGAGTGCAGCCTTCGCGCGAGCCGGGGCGTGGTAGGTCCGCTGGATTCCGGCTCGGGCGCGCGCACCTTTGTCATCCAAGCAATGAAACGCTTTTTTTTCGCCATCCTGCTTCTCGCTGCGCTGCCGCTTTTTGCAGTCGACGCACGCGCCGCCGCCATCGAAGGCTCGCTAAGCTGCAACGAATCCGCACACGACTTCATCTCGGGGCTGATCGCGCAAAATCTGATCGACCCCAAACCCATGAGAGTCGAAAGCAATTCGATCAACGCGTTCTGGCCCGCGCACGGCCAGCGCATGACCGCCTATGGCTTCAGCGTGTTCGCCGTGGTCGGCTTCCAGAAAGACGATCCGCTATTCAAGACCGGCGACGGCACGCCTATCGCGCCTTCTGCTTATGGAGCCGTCGTGGTCGGCACGCAGGCCAAGGTGCAGGCGGAGCTCACGGCGGTTGGCAACAACGCCATCGTCCACCATGCCGGACCGCTGCTGACCGCCATCTTCTGTCAGCAGGATTGAGTTCGCGGGCTTGGCGCCTGAGGTCGCCTGAAATCTATTCGATGCGCCCGAAGCCGCCTTCGGCCCAGGTCTCGGCATTCGCCTTGGTAAGCTTGAAGTTCGGCGCGACGCGCGCCTGAGCGAGTTGCTCGCCGAACGCGTCGAACGCGCTGACGAGCGCATAGGGCTCGTACTCGTCGGGCACGATGTCGAGCGTCACCTCCACATCGCCCTCTGCCGTACGCACGCTCACGCGCTTATGCAGGAGCGCGCGCAATTGCTGCTCGTGACGGCGCAGCACTTCCGACGCGGTCTTCACCAGCGTGTTGAACGCCGACGTATCGAGCGGCTTGGGATTCTTCTTGTCGCGGCCCATGGTCCAGGGCCCCACCAGCGCGGGTTCGGGCTCGCCGTCCTTGATCATTTCGACGGCCCAGCCGTCGTCGTCTTCGTTCTTGATCACGCGCGCGGTCCAGCCGTCCTTGCGCCACAGACGCGCCTCCTGGATCACCTCGGCCAGCGCCTGGGCGGCGGAGTCATCGGCGGGGAAATCGGAAACGGCTGCGGGCGAGGAATCGGTCATGGCGGGCATTTCATCGGGTCTGCGGAGGGCTTGCCCGTTGCGGGGCAAGGGCAGGATTTTACCCGCATCGCGGTATGCATCGGATTCGGCAGTCAAGCCTGACTACCCAAAGCGAAAATGATTTTCGCAGGCAAAAAAAACGCGGCCCGAAAGCCGCGTGAAAACAGATGAAAAAAGACGCCCTTGGTCGAGGGCTGAAGAAATTCTAGCGCGGCACCGTCCGATTGTTCAGTACACGATCTGGAACAGTACCTTTCGCCAAACGCCGGGAATCACGCTCGAAAGCGTGCGAAATTCGCCAGGCCGAGTCCCGCGTGGCGTTGCCGCACTGTGACAACCACACAAGCGATTTCATCGAACAAGAAATGCGCTATCGGCAATAACGGTCGGCAGATCGCATCCCGCTCTGTTGCATCTTTTTACGTCTGCGTGTGCCTTGATCCAGATCAGCGTGCGTATACTTATCGATACGTTCTGCTGTATCGATACGGTCACCCGCTCATGAAAACGCTCACGCAACGACTCCTCGCCGCTACCCCGCTCGCACTGATCGCCGCTTGCGGATCGACGCCGCCCTCCGGCTCCGCCTCGAACGGCGAGCCCATGGTCTACGCTTCCTCGGCGCGCTCGGCGTCGTCGATCGCGAACTGCCTCGAAAATCGCCTCCCGCATGTGCACGCTTCGCGCGATGGCAATACGACCGAGCTGAGCGTGGGCTCGCGTTCGGACGCGTCGTACCTCGTCACGCTCACACCGAACGGCAACGGCTCCGTCATTCGTGTGACGCGCGGCACCTCCGCCTCCAACGATCCGCCCGAAGAAGAACTGCGGTTCGACATTGCGCGCTGTACGGTCTGACGCGCGGCCTGACGCGTAACCCGAAGCGCGAGTGGCCGGTCGTGCGCCGTACGCGCCGCACGACGAACCGCATATCGCCCGCCATTCGGGCGCAGCCGCCCCTGTCATAACGGCGACACATCTGCGAAGATTGCGCCCCTTCGACTTCGCCACGCACATCTCCATGGCATCAGGCACCGCACATCACGCCACGGGTTGGGCCGCCGGCGTCATCGCCGCCGCAATCGTCACGCATCATGGCGCCGACAGTCCCTGGCATCTCTATGCCGCGCTCGCTTTCGCGGCCGGTGTCGCGGGCGGATCGGCGCCCGACTGGCTCGAAGTGGCGTGGTGGCGCAAGAAGCGGCGCCTCTGGATTACGCATCGCACGCTTACGCACTGGGGCATCGGCTGGACCGCGCTGCTCGTGTGGTCGTATCTGAAGCTGGGGCATACGCCGATCGCGGCGCCCGCGTTCGGCTTCGCCTGCGGAGGCATGATTCATTTGTTCGCCGACTGGCCCAATCCACTGGGCGTGCCGTGGATCTTTCAGCGGCATTCGCTGAACTGGTGGCGCAGCGGACGATGCGACCTGATCGTCGTCGCCGCCTCCTGGGCCGCCGCCTGGTTTTTCGCCGTGCATGGCGTCCCGCATGACTGGTCGATCGGATCGCTGCGGCGAATCGTCTAATTTAGTCAGGTTTCCCAGGTAATGATCCGGATGCGAACTCGATCGGACGATGCCGATGTGTCCATTCGAGGATCAGGAAGGATTCGACAACCAGCGGCGTGCCCGACTCGCCGCCCGGTCCGGCCGATCCGCTCGATTCTGGCGGGATGACCTATGCTGTGACTACCGGCCGTAGCTGTATCCGTTGCGTTGCCAGTCCTGTCTGCCGTTTGAACCGCCGCCGTCCTGGCGGCCACCGCCGCCCTGGTGACCTTGCGGCGCGTTGCCGCCCGATGCGAACTGCGCGCCGCGCCAGTTCGCATCGCGCCCGTCGTTCGCGCTCGCCCTCGGCTGACCCGGTTGTGGAACCGGCCCGCCGTAGCCGCGCGCCGGCCCCGGATGCCCGGGACGATCGTCGCGCGCGCCGTGCCAATCGGCACCCGGCGGTCCGTCGCGATGGTCATGCCCGCTGCGGCGTCCGTTCACCGCGATATCGACTTCGCCATAGCCGTAGGCCGGAGCGTAGCCATATGCCGGCGCAGCGCCGTAGCCGTAGCCATATCCCGGCGCCACTGCATATCCCTCATCGTAATAGCCGCTGTAGCCGGGGCCAACGACGCATCCCGCCAGCGCGCCGAGTACGCCCGCCGCCAAACACCGTCTCAACATTTCGATTTCCCGTACGCCCAAGCTGGCTCCAAATGCAACGTTGGGTTCGTCATTCCGTGCCGGCATCTTACCGGTAGAGCCGAGCCTGATGTCGATGTTCGCGAATATTCCTCGCATGACACGCCATGAGGGACACTCTCTTTGCGAAAAAGCCAATTGCTGAAAATAAAATCGAAAATCGCATCGTGGCGGCGACCCTATTTTTCATTAACAGCACGGACTGGCTTGATCACCCCGGAGCACACGAGCGGTTTATTCGGAGCAAATGCTGATTGCCGACGGGATTACAGTAAAAACGCGGCGCCCGCTGAAGAGCGCCGTTCACCGATCCCCGATGCCCGTTCAGACGCTTTCCTCGCATTCCGCACGGCCCATCCGGTAGCCGACGAGAAGCCCGGCGTCATACGCCGATTCCAGCGCGCGGCCAACGTCGTCCGCGCTCACCAGGCGTGCGTCTGTGGTCAGCTTGCCGGTCAATTCAAAGCTATCGACACCGAGGGTTCTGCGCGAGATTGCCAACAACAATTCGAGTCGTTCGTCATGCATTTCGCTCTCCAACTTGATACACATCATCTAATTGCCATGATAAATATCAAAATCCGCGCAAGGCGCGACGCATGGACGCATTTCGAGTTTTTGCTCTAAATCGCTATTGAAATCTTTAAAATATGTCAAATCTGCTCGCGGCTGATTTTTAATAACCGGAATGGGATTCAACGTCGGTCCATCCTGTCGATGGCGATATCACACCCCCCACGCCACCATCGATGACCGGCCATTCCGACCGGGTTCCGCATGGGCTGCCGTTTGTTATGATCGGAAACCAGGCAAATCGCGCGGCCGGATCAGCACGACCGGCGCATCTCGCCAGCTTTCCACTCCGCCCATGGATGCCACGCTTTCCCCCTCCGCCAGCACGACAACGACCGACCTGGGCCGCCGCGTCCGCGCCGCGCGCGTCGCGCAGGATTTGACGCTCGATACGGCCAGCCGTTTGTGCGGCGTTTCACGTTCGACCTTGTCGAAAGTCGAAAACGGCTTGATGTCACCGACTTTCGACGTGCTGCAAAAAATCGTCGGCGGGCTCAGGATCGATCTGGCCGAGCTGTTCGGGACACCGCCCAGGCTCAATGCGGGCGGCCGCCGCGCACTCACGCGCAACGGCTCCGGCCAGCGCCACGCCTGCCGCGGCTACCAGATGGAACTGCTCGCCACCGATCTCGCGCACAAGGCGATGCTGCCGTTCCGGATCCGGATCACCGCCCATTCGCTCGACGCCTTCGACGACTGGGGGCGCCACGAGGGCGAAGAGTTTCTTTACGTGCTCAGCGGCAGCGTGTGCCTGTATTCGGAGCTTTATGCTCCCACCTGTCTCGAAGCCGGCGATAGCCTCTACTTCGACAGCCGCACCGGCCACGCGGCGATCTCGACCAGCGAGCAAGACGCCGAAGTGCTTTGGATGGCCACGAACGCCCGCTTGCCGGGCGTGGCGTCCGATGCGCCGGCGACGTCGAAATCGCGCGCGAAGGGGAAGCTCCCGGCGAGTTGAGCCCGCAACGTCGGTTCCCGCCTGTGAGGGTTCAGTCCTTCTCGCCGGGCGAACGCTTGCCAGCAGGAGTGCCGGCAAGTGCGGCTCGGGCGCGGCGCGGCCGCGCCGCAGCGGTGCCTTCCGGCGGGACTTCGCGCTCGCGCGCCGCGCGCCGCACGGCCTCGATCAACGCGCGCCCTGCCAGCGTGGGCTGCGTATCGGTGCGCTGAATCACCCCGACGGGTTCCTCGCCGCCCGCGGAAGGCAGCGGCAGCCGCACCAGCGTGCCACGGCGCAGATCATATTCGACGGCGCCTGCGGGCACGAACCACACGGCATCGTTCTCGAGCGCAAGCGCGCGCCCCACCGAAACCGAGAGCAACTCGACGAACGCCGATAGCGGCGCCGCACCCCATGCGGCGAGCAGGCTGTCGGCCGCCTGGCGGATCAGCGTGCCGAATGGCGGCAGCACGAGCGGATACGTCGCGAGCTGCGCGGGCAAACCTGCGCCGTGAGCGAGTGGATGCCCTGCGCGCACCACCACGGCGAGCGGCTCGTTGTACAGCTGTTCGAAGCTCAAGCCCACCATGCGCTCTGGGTCGGCAAGGCGACCCACCGCAAAGCTGATTGCCCCAGTCTTGAGGCGGTCGAGCAGCTCGGTGTTGGCGCCCGTCACCAGCCGCACGCTCACGCGCGGCCATTCCTTGCCGAAGTGGCGCAGCGCAGCGGGCAGCAAGGCCGTTGCCACCGTGGGCAGCACGCCGATATCGAGCGTGGCCGCCACCGCGCCTTCGTCGCGCGCGAGCAGGGCCACACCCTGGCGCAGCGCGCTCACGCACGCGCTCGCGTGCGGCATGAAGAGCTGGCCTTCGCGCGTGGGCACCGCGCCGTGGCGGCCGCGCTCGAAGAGCTTCACGCCCAGCACCAGCTCCAGTTCGGCGATCGTCTTGGACACGGCAGGCTGCGTGACCGAAAGACTTTCGGCGGCCTGCTGGACGCTGCCCATCTGGGCCACGGCGAGGAAACACTGCAGATGGCGGAATTTGACGCGTCCGTCCGCGAGCCGGTTTTGCATAACGATTGGTTATACGAAGCGCGAAAAAACATCATTTTGCATAACTTTTCGCATTGGATAAAGTGGCTACATCGGTTGACCGCGGCAAACCGCCACTGGCGCCGAGCCCATTTCCCCAATAATCCACCCAGGAGACACCCATGGACGAGTCCATCCTGTCGCCGCGCGATTTCGACTCGCATCCCGCGTACGTCTATCCGCCGTACCGCTCGTCGGTCAAGCGCGGACCCACGCTGCCGCTGATTCCGCTGAAGGAGAAACTGCGCAACCAGCACGCCCCCGTGTACGGCACCGACGACCTGGGCGCGCTCGATCACGATCTCACGCGCAACGCGGCCAAAAACGGCGCGCCGCTCGGCGAGCGCATCATCGTGACGGGCCGCGTGCTCGACGAAGGCGGCAAGCCGGTGCGCAATACGCTCGTCGAGATCTGGCAGGCCAACGCAGCGGGCCGCTACGTCCACAAGCAGGACCAGCACGAAGCGCCGCTCGACCCCAACTTCCTCGGCGCGGGCCGCGCGATCACCGACAACGACGGCCGCTATCGCTTTCTGACGATCAAGCCGGGCGCCTATCCCTGGGGCAATCACCCGAACGCGTGGCGTCCGAATCACATCCACTTCTCGTTGTTCGGCGACTACTTCGGCTCGCGTCTCGTCACGCAGATGTATTTCCCCGGCGACCCGCTGCTCGCGTTCGATCCGATCTACCAGGGTACGCCCGAGAACGCCCGCGAACGACTGATTTCGCGCTTCTCCCTCGATACCACCGAAGAAGGCTTCGCACTCGGCTACGAATTCGACATCGTGCTGCGCGGCCCGAACCAAACCCCCACGGAGCGTTGAACCATGGCACTCAAGGAAACGCCTTCGCAAACCGTCGGCCCGTACTTCGCCTACGGCCTGTGTCCGCAACAATACGATTTCGATCTGAAGAGCCTCTTCACGCCCGACATGGCCGGGCCCGAAACGCCGGGCGAGCACATCACGTTGATCGGCCGCGTGATCGACGGCGACGGCAACCCCGTGTTCGACGCGATGCTCGAGTTTTCGCAAGTCGACGCGAACGGCCGCTATCCGGCGTCGCGCGAAGCGATCGCCCAGAACGGCTTCCGCGGTTTCGCACGGGTTGGCACGGGCACGGACTCGCAGCACCGCTTCGTCGTCCGCACCGTGAAGCCGGGCAGCGAAAACGCCGGGGAAGCGCCGCACGTGAACGTGATCGTGATGATGCGCGGTCTGCTGACGCACGCCTTCACGCGCATCTACTTCGAAGACGAGGCCGCGGCGAACGCCGAAGACCCGGTTCTCGCAGCCGTGCCCGCGGCACGCCGCGACACGCTCATCGCGCGACGCTGCAAGCAGGCCGGCAGCATCGTCTATCAGTTCGACATCCGCATGCAGGGCGAACAGGAAACGGTGTTCTTCGATCTGTAGTGCATCGCGGCTGGCGCCGGGAAGTTGGTCTCGACTTTCACGCGCCTTTCGTGACCGGACCGTGGCATCGCCACGCTGCGAATGGCCGCGAAACGCCTGTTTGCGCCTTATGAAGCCTGCCCAGCGCAGGCTTCTTTTTTTGCCGCTCGTTCGAAGCTGGCCGCGCGTTCAGCCGACCGGCCGCACGCCAATCAGGATGCCATGGAGCCAGAACGCGAACACGGCCCAGACCACGAGGCCGATCACGACGACGAGCCCGTCGCGCGATGCCTGCCCCGGCGGATAGACGACGCCGGCTTCGCGATCGCGCTGGTTCTCCTTTCGCAATTCGATGAGCGCCCAGACGAGAAAGACCCCAAACAGAATGATGTCGTTGAGCGTGCCGTTGGCGAGCAGATGCGCGAACGCCCACAGCGCGACGCCGCTCACGAAGGGCTGCCCGAGCGCGCGCTTGATGTGGTTGCCCGGCACATAGGCCGCCACGATCATGATGAAGGCGATAGCGGTGAGGAGCGCGGTGACGTGTGCGGTCCAGAAAGGCGGCAGCCAGATCGGCACCGGGTAGCGGCGGGAATGGCCGTAGCCATAGACGATGAGCACGAAGCCCGCGATCGAGAGCGCCGCGAATGCGCCCCGCCAGGCACGGGGGCCGAAGCGTTCGATCTGCGCGGCGCGCCACGGGCCCGCCACGATGCGAATCGAATGAACGCCGATGAAAATCGCGAGGCCCAGCACGAGTATCGCCATGACAACCTCCTTGCCGCAGCAAGAACGCAATGGGCGAGATTGTCGCGCAGCTTGATCGCGCGGCCAACCGGCGTTTTCAAAAAAGCTGATCAATTCGCGACGCACATAAGCCGCCAATTGCCAACGAAAACGTCAAAAAAGGCAATGCGTAAATCATTGCACTGCAAAAACGGCACGGTGATTACGACGCGCGGTTAATACCCGGCCCGCGCCGAAAGCGATTTTAAAACTATGCTGAATAATACTGGACGCCGCGCCGATGCGCGGGCTTCGCGGCTTGCGCCGGGGAACGCGCCGGGAACAGTAAGGCAGCCGAACGGCAACGCCAGCGCGCTTTTACGCGCCCACGCGGCCCATCACGGCTAGACGCGAAAATGCTCGATATCCTGTCCCGCGTGCTTATAGCGCAACAGCCAGGACGGCATGTCACCCTCGCCATTCCACGTGTTCCCGTATGCGTCGCGGTACTTCGGTATTTTTTCGCTTTCGGCAATGGACGCTTCAAGCTCTTCGAGCGTAATACCGTACTCTTCCATGCGGCGTCGAATCCACACGATGAGCCGTTCGCGCGCCTCTCCATCGAGGTCGAACATCGATTAATTCCTCTCGCTTCGTCAAGGGCAGGCGCCGATACGACGATCGGCATCGAATCGTCTTCCCTGAAAAGACAAAGGCTTCGCGGACTTGTTGCGAAGCCTTGCTGCACTGATGAGGTGACCCGGATGTGGAACCCGTGGCCGGTTCGGAGGGGATCTGTGGTCCGCGGCTCCGCTCGCCAGAATGCGCCGCTACAGGTGAGCGAACGTTTGCTGCAAGCGGAACCGATGATACCTTGCGCGCGCGGCACAGATCAAGCGGTTTCAAGGCGGAGCGGGCGTTTGCGGCCCGCTCCGCGCAATCAGCACAATCGGCGCAATCGGCGCAATCAGCGCGAACCCGTCGAATTCGCAGCCAGCCGATCCGTCGCCGGTTTCCGGTCAGCCACGTGCGCGCCGCCCTGGCCGCGTGCGAGCACCGGCGCGAGCGCTGCGCCGGTATGACTCGCCGCCACCTTTGCGAGCGCTTCGGGATCGGCGGCGTCGACGATCGTGCCGCCGCCGACGCCGCCTTCGGGGCCGAGATCGATGATCCAGTCGGCTTCGGCGATCACGTCGAGGTCGTGCTCGATCACGACGACGCTGTGCCCCGCATCGGCCAGCCGGTGCAGCACGCTGATGAGGCGCGCCACGTCGGCCATGTGCAAGCCGACGGTGGGCTCGTCGAGCACGTAGAGCGTGTGCGGCGCCTTCTGGCCCCGCCGCGTGACGTCGTCGCGCACCTTGGAAAGCTCGGTCACGAGTTTGATGCGCTGCGCTTCGCCGCCCGATAGCGTGGGCGAAGGCTGGCCCAGCGTGAGATAGCCGAGGCCCACGTCCTTCATGAGTTGCAGAGGATGGGAAATGCTCGTGATCGACCCGAAGAACTCCACCGCCTCGTCGATCTCCATCGTCAGCACTTCGCCGATATTGCGGCCACGCCACGTCACGGCCAGCGTTTCCGGATTGAAGCGTTGACCGTGACACACGTCGCACGGCACCTTCACGTCAGGCAGGAAGCTCATGCCGATGGTGCGCACGCCCTGCCCTTCGCACGCGGGGCAGCGGCCGTCGCCGGTGTTGAACGAGAAGCGCGAGGCGCTGTAGCCGCGGGCGCGCGCCTCGAGCGTGTCCGCAAAGAGCCGGCGTATCGCATCCCACACGCCGATATAGGTCGCGGGACAGGAACGCGGCGTTTTTCCGATCGGCGTCTGGTCGACTTCGAGCACGCGGTCGATGCTTTCCCATCCGCTGATCGAATCGCAGCCCTGCCACACATGCGAGACCTGGAGCTTCGGCTTCGCACTCGTGCGCGCAAGCACGCTCGAACGGCGCTCGGCCGCGCTCGGCGCGCGCTCCTTGACGGCCTTGCGCGCCCGGCGCTCGGCCGGCGACGAAAGCACCGAGCGCCCCACCGCGTCGAGCAGATTGGACAGCAGCACGTCGCGCGCGAGCGTGGACTTGCCCGAGCCGCTCACGCCCGTGATCGCCACGAGGCGTCCGAGGGGAATCTGGGCGGTCACGTTGCGCAGGTTGTGCAGCTTGCCGCCATGCACGGTGAGCCATTGGCCCGGCACCGCCTCGCGGCCCGCGCGCGCGGGCCGCACTTCGCGGCGCGGCTGCAGCGGGTGCTGGATCGGATGCGCGAGATAGCGGCCCGTGAGCGAATCGGCCTGCGCCGCGAGATCGGCCACGCTGCCCTGCGCGACCACGCGGCCGCCCCGCTTGCCCGCGCTCGGACCGATATCGATGATGTGATCGGCGCGCCGGATCGTGTCCTCGTCGTGCTCGACCACGACGAGCGTGTTGCCCTTGTCGCCCAGGCTGCGCAGCGCGTCGAGCAGGATCTGGTTGTCGCGCGGATGCAGGCCGATGGTCGGCTCGTCGAGCACGTAGCACACGCCCTGCAGATTGCTGCCCAGTTGTGCGGCGAGGCGAATGCGCTGCGCCTCGCCGCCCGAAAGACTCGGCGCGGCGCGATCGAGGCTCAGATAGCCGAGCCCGACTTCCTCGAGGAACTGCAGACGGCTGCGGATCTCGCTCACCACGTCGCGCGCGATCTGCGCATCGCGGCCGTTGAGCTTCAGCGCGTCGATCCAGCGGCGCGTATCCGCCACGGTCCACTGGGCGACGTCGACAATCGGATGCGCGTCGAACGTCACGGCGCGCGCGACCGGATTCAGGCGCGTGCCGCCGCAATCATGGCATGGCTCGTCGGCAAGGCCTTCGGGCTCCTGCTCTTCCGAAGGCAAGGTTTGCTCGCGGCCGCGGCCGTCCTCGGCGACGATCGTGTCGTCGTAGGCGGCGCGCTGTTCGCGCGTGAGCGCAAGGCCCGTTCCCACGCAGGTCGTGCACCAGCCATGCTTGCTGTTGTACGAGAAGAGGCGCGGATCCAGTTCGGGGTAGCTCGTGCCGCAAACCGGGCACGCGCGCCGCGTGGACAGCACCTTCACGGTGCCGATGCGCGAAGTCGATCCGCCATTGCCGAGCGCATGATCGAGGCCATCGAGCGGCGCGAGCAAATGCACGATGCCCTTGCCCGCTTCGAGCGTCGCGTCGAGCATCGCGCGCAATTGCGCCTCGTTTTCCGGCTCGATCACGAGATCGCCCACGGGCAGCTCGATCGTGTGCTCGCGGAAGCGGTCGAGCTTGGGCCACGGCGCAACGCTCACGAATTCCCCGTCCACGCGCAGATGCGTATTGCCACGTGCCTTCGCCCACTTGGCAAGATCGGTGTACACGCCCTTGCGATTGACGACGAGCGGCGCGAGCAGGCCGACATGCTGCCCCCGATGCTCGCGCAGAAGCTGGGCAACGATCACATCGACGCTCTGCGAGGTGACCGGCGTGCCATCGTGCACGCAGTGCTGCACCCCGAGCTTCACATAGAGCAGGCGCAGGAAGTGCCACACCTCGGAGGTCGTGGCGACCGTGCTCTTGCGTCCGCCGCGCGAAAGGCGCTGCTCGATCGCGACGGTCGGCGGAATGCCGTACACGGCATCGACTTCGGGGCGGCCCGCGGGCTGCACGATCGAGCGCGCGTACGCGTTGAGCGACTCGAGGTAGCGCCGCTGCCCTTCGTGAAAGAGGATGTCGAAGGCCAGCGTGGACTTGCCCGAGCCCGACACGCCGGTGATGACGTTGAAGCGCCCGTGCGGAATATCGACGTCGAGCGACTTGAGGTTGTGCTCGCGCGCATTCACGATGCGCACGACATCCTCGCCCTGGACTTCGCGGCGCGACTGCGCGGCGCGCAACGCGGTTTGCAGTGCCACGCCCTCTTCTTCGGCCAGCAGCTCGACGCCGCTGCCCAGCGCCGCTTCGTAGCGCTCGAGCGCCGCACCCGTGTGCGAGCGTGGGCACGCGATCACGTCTTCGGGCGTGCCGACGCACACCACTTCGCCGCCCGCGTCGCCGCCTTCGGGGCCGAGGTCGATCAGCCAGTCGGCCGCGCGGATCACGTCGAGGTTGTGCTCGATCACGAGCAGCGAATGACCGCCCGCGAGCAGCTTGCCGAACGCGCGCATCAGCTTGGCGATGTCGTCGAAATGCAGACCCGTGGTCGGCTCGTCGAACATGAAGAGACGGCCGCCCGCCTCCTTGCCGCGCGACTGCGTGGTTTCCGCGAGATAGCCCGCGAGCTTGAGACGCTGCGCCTCGCCGCCCGAGAGCGTCGGCACCGGCTGGCCGAGCTTCACGTATTCGAGACCCACGTCCACGATAGGCTGCAGCACGCGCAATACTTCGGCATCCTCAGCGAAGCACTGCACCGCCTCGCTCACCGTGAGATCGAGCACGTCCGCCACCGAAAGCGCGCGGCCGCCGCGCTCGATCTTCACTTCGAGCACTTCCGCGCGATAACGGCTGCCGTCGCAATCGGGGCAGCGCAGATACACGTCGCTCAAAAACTGCATTTCGATGTGCTCGAAGCCCGAGCCGCCGCACGTCGGGCAACGCCCTTCGCCCGAGTTGAAGCTGAACATGCCCGCGGCATAGCCGCGCTGCTTCGCGAGCGTCGCCTTCGCGAACAGCTTGCGGATCTCGTCGAACGCGCCGACATAGCTCGCGGGATTCGAGCGCGCCGTCTTGCCGATCGGCGACTGGTCGACGAACACGGCGTCGCTGATCAGCTCGGCGCCGCTCAGCTTGCGGAACACCCCCGGCGCTTCCGTGGCCTTGCCGAGATGACGCGCGAGCGCCGGATAAAGCACGTCCTGCACGAGCGTCGACTTGCCCGAACCCGATACACCCGTCACGCAAACGAGGCGCTGCAATGGAATCTGCACGGTCACGTCGCGCAGGTTGTGCTCGCTCGCGCCTTCGAGCAGCAGGCTCGGCGTGGCTGCATCCACGGCGCGGCGCGCCCAGTGCGAGGCGTCGGCGACGGCGCGATGGCCGCCCAGGTATTCGCCCGTCAAGGTGCCCGAGGAACGGATGTCGTCGGGCGTGCCGTCGTAGACGATCGTGCCGCCGCGCTCGCCGGGACCGGGGCCCATGTCGATGAGACGATCGGCCGCCAGCATCACCGAAGGATCGTGCTCGACCACGACGAGCGTGTTGCCCGCGTCGCGCAGCCGCTGCATCGCCTCGACGATACGGTTGAGGTCGCGCGGATGCAGGCCGATGCTCGGCTCGTCGAGCACGAACAGCGTCTTGGTGAGCGAGGTACCGAGCGCCGTGGTCAGGTTGATGCGCTGCACTTCGCCGCCCGAGAGCGTGCGGCTCTGGCGGTCGAGCGTGAGGTAGCCGAGGCCCACGTCGCAGAGATACTTCAGGCGTGTGCGGACCTCCTCGAGCAGCAGCTTGAGCGCGTCGTCGAGCAATGCTGAGGATAGCGAAAGATGGTCGAAGAAACGGCGGATGCGCTCGATCGGTAAAAGCATGATGTCGTGCACGGTGAGGCCCGGCAGCGCTTCGAGCTGCGCGCGCGTCCAGTCCACGCCGTGCGGCTGGAAACGCGCGGATGGCGCGAGCACGTCGTCGGCGTTCTCCCGTGTGCCGAGACGCCATTGCAGGGACTCGGTCTTAAGGCGCGCGCCGCCGCACGTATCGCACGGCGTGTAGCTGCGGTATTTCGACAGCAGCACGCGAATGTGCATCTTGTAAGCCTTCGACTCCAGATACTGGAAAAAGCGCTTCACGCCGTACCACTGGGTTTGCCAACTGCCCTTCCAGTCGGGCGCGCCATTGATGACCCAGTCGCGTTGCGCCTGGGTCAGCTCCGACCACGCGGTATCGCGCGGAATGCCCGCCTTCGCGGCATAACGCATCAGGTCGTCCTGGCATTCTTTCCACGCGGGCGTTTGCAGCGGCTTGATCGCGCCGCCGCGCAGCGTCTTGCGCTCGTCCGGGATCACAAGTCCCCAGTCGACGCCGATCACGCGGCCAAAACCGCGGCACGCATCGCAGGCGCCGTACGCTGAATTGAACGAGAACATCGCGGGCTGCGGGTCGGCGTAGCGCAAGTCGCTATCGGGGCAATGGAGGCCGGTCGAGAATCGCCAGATCTGCGGCTCGGCTTGGTCATCCGCATCGCTCGCCGGCAGCACATAGACGTTCACTCGCCCGCTACCGCGCTTGAGCGAAGCCTCGATCGCCTCGATCGCGCGGCTTTTCTCCACGTTCTGCATGCGGAAACGGTCGGCGACCACGTCGAGCAGCTTGCGCGTGCCCTCGGCGGTCTTCACCTCGCGCTGGGCCTGCACGCGTGTGTATCCGCTCGCGGAAAGCCATTGCGCGACTTCTTCCTCGGTAGTCGTATCGGGCAGCTCGACCGGGAACGTGACCACGAGGCGCGGATCGCCAACCGCCGTGCGCGCCGTCAGCTCCGCGTAAATCGTCTCGGGCGTGTCGTGCCGCACGGGCTGCGCCGTGACACGGTCGAACAGGTTCGCGGCGCGCGCGTAAAGCAGCTTCAGGTGGTCATTGAGCTCGGTCATCGTGCCAACCGTGGAGCGCGAGCTGCGCACCGGATTGGTCTGGTCGATGGCGATGGCCGGGGGCACGCCGTCGACGCGATCGACCTGCGGCCGGTCCATGCGGTCGAGGAACTGGCGCGCGTAGGCGCTGAAGGTTTCGACGTAGCGGCGCTGGCCTTCGGCGTAAAGCGTGTCGAATACGAGGCTCGACTTGCCCGAGCCGGAAGGCCCGGTGACGACCGTCATTTCGCCGGTGTGGAGGTCGAGGTCGAGGTTCTTGAGGTTGTGCTGGCGGGCACCACGGATACGGATGGATCGGTTTTCGCTCACTTGCGCTGGCATTCCGGCTGGATCACACGCATGGGGCCGGACGGCGCGCGAGTGGCGGCGCGGCCCGGCAGCTTGCAGCGGGGCGCGCGCGGAAACACCGGCGCGCAGCCCTGGCTGTCAGGCAGAGATTCTACTGTATATTTATACAGCACGCTGAAGGCGTGCCGGGCACCGCGTCGCCGCCTGCTATCGAAATATTTGGGCGAATTTACGCGCCAGGTCGCGATTGCGAGGCCACCCGCCACATGCCTTCGTACGCCGACTCGACACCGCGTGCAAAACGCTCGCCGTCCATGAGCGGCGACTGCGCCATGCGCTCGCGCAGCGTCGCGCGCAGCATGGCGAGGCGCGGCAGGTCGGTCGCGAGACTCACGGCCGCCTCCACGAATGCCTCGTCGGAATCGGCTGCCAGATCGGTGAGGCCCAGGTTCGCGAGCTGGCTCAATCCCGCACGCCCCGCCACCGTCGGCCCGATGCGCGTGACGACGGGCACCCCCATCCAGAACGCGTCGAGCGACGTGGTATGGCCGTTGTAGGGCAACGTATCGAGACTCAGATCGAACTCGTGATAGCTGCGCAAATAAGCGTCGCGCGGCCTGAATGGCAGGAAACGCACGCGCGACGGATCGATTCCGGCATGCGCGAGGCGCTGCGCGAGACGGCGCTGCGCGCCGCCTTCGGCTGCCATGAACACGAGGCGCGCCGTAGGCAGACGGGCGAATACGCGTGCCCATAGCCGCAACGTCGTATCCGTGAGCTTGCAGGGGTTGTTGAGACTGCCAAGCGTGACGTACCCTGCGCTCGATGCCGGCAGCGCGTTCATTTCGGGCTCCGAAGCAAGCGGATCATAGCACCAGAACGTGTGCGGCAGGCGCCACGAGCGCTCCGTGTAGTGACCGTCGTGGCCGGGCGGGTCGAGCCAGGGGTCGGTGAGCCGCCAGTCGATCGCCCCGATCCCGGTCGTGCCTGGATACGCGAGCCAGGCGACCTGCACCGGCGCCGGCTTGCGAGCGAACAGCAACGGCCGGCCATCGGACATGTGCATCGTGAGATCGACGAGGATGTCGATACCGTCCGCGCGGATCGTGTCCGCCAGCGCCGCGTCGCTCAGGCCGCGGACTTCGTGCCAGTTTTCGACGTCTGAAGCCAGACGCGCGGTCGTCGCGTCGGGCCTCACGACGCTCGAATACGCATGAATCTCGAAGCGAGTGCGGTCATGATGCGCGAGCAGCGGCGTCATGAACAATGCCTGGCAATGCTCACGAAAATCGGCCGATACATAGCCGATGCGCAGTCGCCTTCCTTCCGCGGGTTCGGCATCGTCGTGCGTGCGCGCCGGGCCCAAGGGCGCTTCATGTTGCGCCGACCAACGTCGCGCCTCGTCGAGAATCGCCTTCGGATCGGCAGCCTGGAACGACAGGGCGTACAGGAGGTTGCTGTGCGCGGTCAGATTGCCTGGCTCGATCATCACGGCCCGGCGGAAACACTCGATGCCCTCGTCCAGATCCCCGCAGTCCTTGAGCACGTTGCCGAGGTTATTGAGCGTGGCCGAACGTGACGGATCGAGATCGAGCGCCTGGCGCAGCAGCGCCTGCGCTTCGTCGAGCCGGCCTCGCGCGCGCATCAGGTTCGCTGCGTTGTTGTACGGATCGACGAAACCCGGACGAACGCGAATGGCCGTTTCGTACGCTTCGTGTGCGGCCCGATGCTCGCCGAGATCGCGGCAGACGTTGCCCAGATTGTTTGCCGCTTCCGCAAGCGCAGGATCGAGCGCGAGCGCACGGCGATATTGCGCTTGCGCTTCGGGCAGCTGGCCGCGCGCCTGAAGCGCGACACCGTAGTTATAAGCAGCATGCGCGACGTGCGGTTCGAGCGCGACTGCGCGTTCGAGCAAGGACAGCGCCTCATCGAGGTGACCCAGGCGCGTCAGCAGCACGCCCACGTTGATCATCGCGACCGCCGTGTCCGGCGCCGCCGCCAACGCGGCGCGCAAATGCGCGAGCGCCTCTTCGTCGTGCCCTTGCTCCTGAAGCAACGTGCCGAGGTTCGTCAACGCGTTGGCGTCGCCGGGTCGGATGGCGAGCGCGCGGCGATATGCCGCCTCGCCCTCGCCGGATTCGCCCAGCAGGCGAAGACAATTGCCGAGGTTGTTCCAGACATCGGCGCGGTTCGCATCGGACTGCAGCGCCGCTCGCCACGCGTCGGCGGCTTGCGCCAGCGCACCGTGCGCCTGCAATGCCGCAGCAAGGCCGCACCGGAAATCGACGGACGTCGCCTCTTCCGCGAGCAGACCGCGGTAGACCGCTGCCGCTTCGGCATGGCGTCCCGCCATCGCATAGGCCTGAGCCAGCGCTTCGCGGTAGCGCCGCTGCCCTGGGTCGACGGCTAGCGCACGCTCCAGCCAGCCGGTCGCGTCGGCGGGCGCGCCCTCCTGCAACCCGATCACGCCGAGACGAAACATCGCGCCCGCGTGCGCGGCATCGACAGCAAGCAGTTCGGCGTACAACTGACGCGCGCGCGCGAGGTCGCCGGCGAAATGACTTTCGCTTGCGCGATCGAAGAGGGAATCGTTCTGCATCGGGTTGACTGAATTGGGGCAGCGGCACGGTTGCCGCCCCTCGTCCGATATTAACGGCAGATTCGTTCGAAAACTTTTCCCTCTTATTTCCCCAGTCACCCAACACTTGCGCACGCTCATCGCACGTGCACGCCCTTTCGCTCAAACTTTCAAGTTGAACGCGGACGCCCGGCGACACCGCGATGCCCTTCGCATCCGGCCGCGCGCCGCCATTCAGGAGCACGACGATGAGCAAGACGATGCAAGCTGCGGTAGTCCGCGCGTTTGGCAAACCCCTCGTCCTCGAGGAAGTGGACGTTCCAACCCCGGGTCCGGGCGAGCTGCTGGTGAAGATCGAAGCATGCGGCGTCTGCCACACGGACCTGCATGCGGCGCATGGGGACTGGCCCGTCAAGCCCCAGCCGCCGTTCATTCCTGGCCATGAGGGCGTGGGCTACGTCGTGGGCGTGGGCGCGGGCGTCACGCATGTGAAGGAAGGCGACCGTGTGGGCATTCCGTGGCTCTATTCCGCCTGCGGCCATTGCGAGCATTGCCTGGGGGGCTGGGAAACGCTTTGCGAGCAGCAGAAGAACACCGGCTATTCAGTGAACGGGGGCTTCGCGCAATACGCAAAAGCCGACGCGAACTACGTGGGCCGCCTGCCGAAGTCGATCGACTTCATCGAGATCGCACCGGTGCTTTGCGCAGGCGTGACGGTCTACAAGGGCCTGAAGGTCACCGACACGCGCCCCGGCAACTGGGTCGTGATTTCCGGCGTGGGCGGCCTCGGTCACATGGCCGTGCAATACGCGCGCGCGATGGGGCTCAACGTCGCGGCCGTCGATGTCGACGATACGAAACTCGAACTCGCGAAACGTCTCGGCGCGACCGTGACCGTCAACGCGAAAACGACCGACCCCGCTGCGTATCTGAAGAAGGAAATCGGCGGCGCGCACGGCGTGCTGGTCACCGCGGTTTCGCCAATCGCGTTTTCGCAGGCGCTCGGCATGGTGCGCCGGGGCGGCACGGTGTCGCTCAACGGCCTGCCGCCCGGCGACTTCCCCCTGCCGATCTTCGACATGGTGCTGGGCGGCGTGACGGTGCGCGGCTCGATCGTCGGCACGCGGCTGGATCTCGAAGAGTCGCTGATGTTCGCCGAGGAAGGCAAGGTCAAGGCGACCGTCTCCACCGACAAGCTGGAAAACATCAACGACGTGTTCTCGCGCATGGAGCGCGGCGCGATCGAAGGCCGCGTCGTGCTGGATATGGCTGGTTGAGCGGTGCGTGGCGCTTGAGCAACAGGCGCCGGACGCCGCTGCCTGGCGACGTCCGGCGCGAGCTTGCCAACGCGACAAGCACGGCAACGGCGCGCTTCAGCCCGCGACGTCCACGCCCGTCAGGATCTTGACCTCGGGCGGCTCCGTGACCCAGGCGCCGATCTTCGCGCGGTACGCGATGAAGTGCGCGCTTTCGCGGTGCGCCTGCACTGCGGCCTCGTCGAGATAGATCTCGTAGAGGTAGAAGCCCGGTGCGCCGTCGGCGCGGCGCAGCAGGTCGTAGCGCACATTGCCCGGCTCCTTGCGCGTCTGTACGACCATGTCGAGCATGAGCGCTTCGACGTCGGCGACATGCTCGGGCTTGGGCGTGATGCTCGCGAACAGATAAACGGTCATTAGAATTTCCTCGTCGTCAACGGTTTGGGGGGTCGGCAAACTTCAGCCAGGGTCAGCCGACCTTGTAGCGCTCGAGCCAGTGCGCGTATGGCGCGGGCAAGGTCCACGCGGCGCGCTCGACGCCGAGATCCTGCGCCGCGAAGTACGGCCAGTGCGGATTCGCGAGATGCGCGCGCCCGACCATCACGACGTCGAGCTGCTCCTTCGCCACCGAGCGTTCAGCCAGTTCGGGCGTGCCGATACCCCACGCCGACGAAACCGGCAGCCCGGCCGCGCGGCGCACCTTCTGCGCGATCGGCGCGAGGAACGCGGGCGCCCACGGAATCTGCGCGGCGGGCGTCGAGAAACCGACGCTGACGCCCAGCATGTTCAGCCCTTCGCGCTTGAAGCCCTTGGCGAGTTCGATCGACTCGGCGAGCGTCTCCTCGTCGCGGCCGTCGTACTCGATCACACCAAAGCGCGCGGTCAGCGGCAAGTGCTCCGGCCAGACCTTGCGCACCGCGGCCAGCGTTTCCAGCAGGAAACGGCTGCGGTTCTCGAGGCTGCCGCCATAGACGTCGTCGCGCTGGTTCGAATGCGTCGAGAAAAAGCTCTGGCCGAGATAGCCGTGCGCGAAATGCAGCTCGAGCCATTCGAAGCCCGCTTCGAGCGCGCGCTTCGCCGCGGCCACGAAGTCCTCGCGTACGCGCGCGATGTCGTCGAGCGTCATCGCCCTGGGCACCTTCGGCAGATGCGCGCCGAACGCAATCGCCGATGGCGCGATGGTCTGCCAGCCGCGCGCGTCACTATCGGCAATGTGGTCGTCCCCTTCCCACGGACGGTTCGCGCTAGCCTTGCGACCCGCGTGCGCAATCTGGATGCCGGGCACCGCGCCCGCCGCCTTGATCGCCGCGACGGTGGGCTTGAACGCCTCGGTCTGCGTGTCGTTCCACAGGCCCGCGCAAGCCGGCGTGATGCGCCCTTCGGGCGAAACCGCCGTCGCCTCGACGATCACGAGACCCGCGCCGCCGCGCGCGATCTGCGCGTAGTGGACGTGGTGCCAGTCGTTGATCACGCCGTCGACGGCCATGTACTGGCACATCGGCGGCACGGCGATGCGGTTGCGCAGGGACACGCCCTTGAGCTTGAACGGTTCGAGCAGTGCGGACATCTACGACTCCTTTCTGGGCACAGGTCGCGCCTCGCGCGGCGCCTGCGCCGGTTGGCAAAAACGGGATTTCCTTGCGGCAACACGCAGCCGGGCAGCCGCTGCGAGCGGCGCTCGCAGCGTTGCCTGAAGGAAAAGGAAACAGGGAGAGACGTTCGCGGCGCGCCCGGCAGCGAAGCGCGCGAACGCGAACGATCAGGCGCGCTCAGGCACGACGAAGCGCCGCGAGCAAGGCCTCGGCAACCGGCTCGGACGACGCCGGGTTCTGCCCCGTGATGAGCAGGCCTGCGGTCGCAACGTGCGGCTGCCAGTCGGCGGCCTTCGAGTACTGGCCGCCGTTGGCTTTCAGCATGTCCTCGACGAGGAACGGCACGACGTCGGTCAACTGCACGGCCGCCTCTTCGTCGTTCGAAAAACCGGTGACCGACTTGCCGGCCACGAGCGGCTTGCCGTCCGCGCCCTTCACATGACGCAGCACGCCGGGCGCGTGACAGACCGCGGCGACGGGCTTGCCTGCGGCGATCGTCTTTTCGATCAATGCGATCGACACGGGATCTTCGGCGAGATCCCAGAGCGGGCCATGGCCGCCCGGATAGAACACGGCGTCGAACGCGCTCGCATCGACATCGGCGAGCCGTTTCGTATTGGCAAGCGCCGCTTGCGCCTCGGTGTCGGAGGCGAAACGCCGCGTCGCATCGGTCTGCGCGGAAGGATCGCTGCTCTTCGGGTCGAGCGGCGGCTGGCCGCCTTTGGGCGAAGCGAGCGTCAGCGCCACACCGGCGTCGCGCAGCGCGTAGTACGGCGCGGCGAACTCCTCGAGCCAGAAGCCCGTCTTCTTGCCCGTATTGCCGAGGTCCTCGTGCGAGGTCAAAACGATCAGTACCTTCATCGGCATTCCTTTATCGGTAAGGTTTGGACGCTTGCGCGTCCCTTGGGAACCAGCCTCATTGGCATGATCTGTATGCGCTATTAGACCGGTCGTCTAGATCATCGGCACAATGCGCGACAATCGCGCGCGGTTCACGCGCCGCGCCCGCCGCTGCTTTGCGTTCGATTAGTTGCCTGGAGGCAGGTTCAACAGGATTCGCGTGGTCGCCATGGCCGCATCGAGCGGCTTGCGGTCGCGGTGAATTTTTTCGAGCAGCGTCGCGCCCAGCCACAGTTCGTAGAGCGTCACCGCCATCGTCGCGGCGTCGTTCACGGTGACGAGCGAGCCGTCCGCGCGCCCTGCTTCGATGCACGCGGCAATGCGCGAGATCGTCGCGTCCGTGCCGAGTCGCAGCGCCTCGCGCATCGCCTCGGAAAGGTCGCTCACCTCGGCGCCCAGCTTCACCGCGAGACACTTGCCTACGGGATCGTCGGCGCACTGGATCATGCGCCAGTCGTCCCAGTAGCGCATCAGCTTCTCGGCCGCCGTGCCGGGCTGCCGCACGAGCAGATCGTCGAGGCGCTCCGCATATTCGGCGAAATACGACGTCAGCAACGCTTCGCCGAACGCCTCTTTCGAGCCGAAATAGTGATAGAACGAACCCTTGGGCACACCGGCGGCCGCCAGGATCTCATTGAGACCGACTGCGGAAAAGCCCTTGCCCAGCAAGATGGGCATGGCGGTATCGAGGATGTGTTGCCGCACTTCGACGGCTGCCGCTGCATTCATGAGACGGCATGTTACAGAGGAATTAGACCAGTCGTCTAGTAATCTCCGATGCTGAGTAGTGGCATTGCAGTCCGCCCCCAATCACGGCAACCATCTGCGAGAGGCAACCCATGACGTCACGCACCCTGCTCTGTTACGGGGATTCCAATACGCACGGCACGAAGCCGGTCACCGTGCCCGGCGTGTCCGAGCGATTCGGCCCTGCCGACCGCTGGCCAGGCGTGCTGCGCGAGGCACTCGGGCCGGGCTGGACGATCATCGAGGAAGGCCTGCCCGCGCGCACCACGGTTCACGACGATCCCATCGAAGGCCGGCACAAGAACGGGCACGCCTACCTGCGTCCTTGCCTCGAAAGCCAGTTGCCGGTGGACGTGGTCGCGCTGATGCTCGGCACCAACGACCTCAAGATGCGCTTTTCCGTCACGCCGGCCGACATCGCGAACTCGGTCGACGTGCTGCTCGAAACGCTCGTCGCGTGCCGTGCGGGTCCGGGCGGCGCGACGCCGCACGTCCTGCTGATGTCGCCGGTGCCGATCGAAGAGATCGGTTTCCTCGGCGAGATCTTCACGGGCGGCACAGTGAAATCGCGCCTGCTCGCCCCGCTCTACGAGCGCGTGGCTGTGAAGTACGGCTCGGCGTTTCTCGATGCCGGCGAGTTCGCGACGGTCAGCCCCACCGACGGCATTCACTACGAAGCCTCACAACACCATCGGCTCGGCAAGGCCGTCGCGGAAGTCGTGCGCCAGCGCTTCGGCGCTTAGACGCGCAAGCAGGCACAAAAAGAAAAAACGCCGCCGGCCCGAATTGCCTGGGCGGCGTTAATGAGCAACTGTCTTACCAGTCAAGCCGTGTGGATGGATTCATCCCACGGCTTTCCTGTTTTTGCGATGGCGTTGAGGATAGTCAGCAGCTTTCTCATGCAGGCAACCAGAACAACCTTGTTCGGCTTGCCGGTGGCGACGAGCCGATGATAGAAGGCCCCAATTACCGGGTTGAAGCGTACGGCCGCTAAAGTCGCCATGTACAACATGCGCCTGACAGCGGCACGTCCGCCGAAGATCATTCGTTTGCCGCGAAACGCTCCCGAGTCGCGGTTGAAGGGCGCTACCCCGATCAGCGCACTGACCTCACGCCGCGTCAGCTTGCCGAGTTCTGGCACGTCGGCGATCAGCGTGGCGACGGTAGCGGGTCCTACTCCGCGAACACTGGATAGCAGTTCGACCAGGCCGGTGTGATGCGCCTTGACGTGCTTCGCCAGGGCAGCTTCAACAGCCTTGAGCTGACTTTGAAGAACCTCAATGACGGCGGTTAGACTCCCGCGCACGGCTTCGTGGCTGATTCCAAGTCGTTGTCGCTCTGACGTCAACAATGTGACGATCTGACGACGACGGGCAACGAGGGCTTGAAGCTCCTGCTGCAGCGGCGAAGGCAGGATTTTGACTATCTTGTCCCTGTCGCTTCGCTGCGCAAGCACCTGGGCAAGCTGAGCCAGAGCACGCGCGTCAATCCGGTCGGTTTTCGCGAGATTTCCCATTGCCTTTGCGAAGTCGCGGGCTTGCCGGGGATTCACGATAGCAACTGCGTAGCCGGCGCTTTGCAACGCACAACCAGCCGCCACCTCGTAGCTTCCTGTGGCTGTGGCTTCCAGTACCACAAGATCAACCTGGCATTCAGCAAGGGCGGTGAGCAGCTCTTCGTGGCCTGCTGGCGTGTTGGGATAGGTCGTGACGCTTCCTGCAACTCCGAAGGCGACATCAAGGGTGGCTTTTGCCACATCAATTCCGACAGCGATTTTTTCAGACATGGTTCCCCGGATCCCATTCTTGTGAATGCGAATTTGAATTCAAGCAACTGTTCGGGCTTATCGAAGAACGGTAGCGGTCATGCGCCGAATGCTCATTAACGGGCTTTCAGGCCCATGATGGTTATCAGGCTGCATGACCGCCGTCCGTGAGCAGAAAGATAC
>NZ_BBJJ01000046.1 GCF_000739815.1 Paraburkholderia mimosarum LMG 23256 = NBRC 106338 | reverse complement strand
GGGCTAGACGAAAAATGGGCGCTGCGAGGCGCCCATTTTTCATTGTTCGTCCCACGAGCCTCAGCCCCACGGACCGTAGGTGAAGGGCTTCTTCCCGCCTGGGGTGTCCGAGGTGTTGCCGCTTTGGCTAACGTGGCCGGCCTTCTGGCCAGCTTGCGCAGACGAAGCCGCTGGTTGCTGGCCCCCCGGAGTGCAAAGGGGCCGCCTGCGCGTGTGGCGCCGCCTCCTGAGCCTGTTGCTTCGCGGCCATGTCATCCATGATGGCTTGCAGCACTTCGGCATTGAAGAGCGGATGACGCGAAGCCTCGCCCGGCGTGAGAACCGGCGAAACGCAGCAATCGATCGCTTCCAGACGGTCGATCCATGTCTGCAGTCCCTCGGATTCGATGATTGCCGCCAGCTCGCGCGTGAGCGCCGCGGCGTCCGAGCCGCCGATCGCCTGGCCTAGGCTCCAGTGCCGCTCGGCCCAGTCGTCGCGGCCGATGGCGTGGCAAAGCGTTTGCCAGAATTTCAGTTCCAATGCGCCGACGGCAAGCCATCGGCCATCCTGCGTGCGGTAGAGGTTGTAGCAGGGCACGCCGCCGTTTAGCAGGCCGCCACCGGGCTGCAGTGCCGCGGCGTCGTCGTTGGCGAGCGCGACCTGGGCGATCACGTTGTGCGCGTAGCTCGAGTGCGCCATCGAAACGTCGACGAACCGGCCGTCACCGCCGCGCGCGACATGCCAAAGCGCCGCGAGAATCTGCGTGACCGCGCTGAGCGCCCCGCCCAGCAGGTCGGCGATCTGGAAATTCGGCAGCACCGGCGCCCCGTCGCGGGTGGCGAGCTGGTCGAGCACGCCGGCATACGCGACATAGTTGATGTCGTGGCCCGGATGGCCGGCAAACGGTCCGGTCGAGCCGTAGCCCGTAATCGCACAATAGACGAGCTTGGGGTTCACCTTGCGTAATGCCTCATAGCCGACCCCGAGACGCTCCATCACACCGGGCCGAAAGCTCTCGACGAGTACGTCGGCGTCGCGCGCCAGCGCGAGCAGCACGGCGCGGCCGCTCTCGGTCTTGAGGTCGACTCGCGTCTCGCGCTTGCCGCGATTGACGAGGCGATAGAACACGCCGGGGCGCGCAGCCACTTCGTCGACCGCGCTTTGCATCATCACGCGCGCCGCGTCGCCCGCTCCGGGCGGCTCGATTTTCAGCACGTCGGCGCCCATCTCCGCGAGGCGCAAGGTGGCCACGGGCCCGGGCAGCAGGCGGGTCAGATCCAGTACGCGAAGGCCCTGCAATGCAGCGGGTGACGGCACTCGTGGCTCCTGGGCGAAAAAGTGGCGAAAAGCGGCTGGCGGCGCAACGGCTACACGACGCGCTAGCCGATCTGCTCGAGTTCCTCGTGCGCGTCGAGCCATTGCGCTTCGAGCGTCTCGAGGCGCGACGCGACTTCGGCCTGGCGGCGAATCGCATCGGTCAGGCGGCTCTTCTGCTCGGGCTCGTAGCTCAACGGATCGGCGACGAAAGCATCGAGCGCGCTCTTTTCGCCGTTGAGGGTATCCATTTCGTTTTCGATCTTGCTGATTTTCGCCTGCAACGGCTTTTTCAGGTGAGCGACTTTCTGGCGTTGCTCGGCTTCCTGACGGCGCTGCTCCTTGCGGTTGACGCCATCGCCCGCGTTTGAGCCATTGCCGCCGTTCCCGGCATTCGCCGTGCCGGCCGAGGCTTCCTTGAGCGCCGCGCGTTGCTCGGCCGCATGCTGGAGCAGCCAGTCGCGGTAGTCGTCGAGATCGCCGTCGAACGGCTGCAGGCGGTGCTTCGCCACCAGCATGAACTGATCGGTGGTGGCGCGCAGCAAATGCCGGTCGTGCGAGACGAGGATCAGCGTGCCTTCGAACTGTGCGAGCGCCACGGTCAGCGCGTGGCGCGTTTCGAGGTCGAGGTGGTTGGTCGGCTCGTCGAGCAGCAGCAGGTTGGGTTTCTGCCAGATGATGAGCGCGAGCGCGAGGCGCGCCTTCTCGCCCCCCGAAAACGGCGCAATGGGCGCTGTGGCCATCTCGCCCGGGAAGTTGAAGCCGCCGAGAAAGTCGCGCAGCTCCTGCTCGCGCGTGTCGGGCGCGAGGCGCGCGAGATGCCGCAGGGGCGAATCGTCGGGACGCAGGGTTTCGAGCTGATGCTGCGCGAAATAGCCGATCTGCAGGCCCTTGCCCGTGCGCAGGTCGCCTGAAAGGGGTGCGAGCGTGCCCGCGAGCGTCTTGATGAGGGTGGACTTGCCCTGGCCATTCGCGCCAAGCAGGCCGATGCGCTGGCCGTTCTGGATCGACAGGTTGACGCCCTCGACGATGGGCGTTTCCTTGCCGTCCTCGGCGCGATAGCCGCAGCGCACGTCTTCCATCACGAGCATGGGGTTGGGCGCGGAGTCGGGCGTGCGGAACTCGAATGTGAACGGCGAGCTGGCGTGCGCGGGCGCGATCAGCTCCATCTTTTCGAGCGCCTTCACGCGGCTTTGCGCCTGGCGCGCCTTGGTCGCCTTGGCCTTGAAGCGGTCGATGAAACTTTGCAGGTGCGCGACGGTTCGCTGCTGCTTCTCATAGGCGCTTTGCTGGAGCGCCAGTTGTTGCGCGCGCAGGATCTCGAACTGCGAGTAGTTGCCGCCGTAGCGTTTGACCTGCTGATTTTCGAGATGCAGCGTGACGTTGCAGACCGAGTCGAGGAATTCGCGATCGTGCGAGATCACGACGAGCGTGCCGGGATAGCGGTGCAGCCAGTCTTCCAGCCAGACGATCGCGTCCAGATCCAGGTGGTTCGTGGGTTCGTCGAGCAGCAGGAGGTCGGAGCGGCACATCAGCGCCTGCGCAAGGTTCAGGCGCATGCGCCAGCCGCCCGAGAAGCTTGCCACCGGCTGGCGCGTTTGCTCCAGCGTGAAGCCGAGGCCGAGCAGCAGTGCTTCGGCGCGCGCGGGCGCGGTGTAGCCGTCGGCGTCGGCGAACGCGCCGTGCGCTTCGGCCTCGGCGGCGCCATCGTGCGCGGCCGAGGCCGCGGCGATGCGCGCCTCGATTTCGCGCAGTGCGGCGTCGCCATCGAGCGTGTAGTCGAGCGCGGTGCGGTCGACGGCCGGGGTTTCCTGCGCCACGTGCGCGATGCGCCACGACGGCGGCAGCGAAAAGTCACCGGCGTCGGCATGCAGTTCGCCGCGCAGCACGGCGAAGAGGGTCGATTTGCCCGCGCCGTTCGCGCCGACGAGACCCGCCTTTTCGCCGGGGTTCAGCGTGAACGAGGTCTGTTCGAAAAGCGGCTTGGTGCCACGGGCAAGAGTGAATTGATTGAAGCGGATCACGACGGCGCCGGCAGGAAGAAAACGAAAGAAAGCGCTATTTTAGCCGGGTAGCGAGCCGCGCCGGCGTCGGCCGTTCGGCTAGCCGCGTGGTCGAGTGCGAATTCCACTCGTTCTCACGTAGACTGGCGCTTTTCCACGGGAGAGCCAGATGACTTCGATCTATTCGTTTTCGGCGCAACCGCTCGGCGGCGGGGAGCCGGTGAGCCTCGAACGCTATACGGGCAAGGTGCTCCTGATCGTCAACACGGCGAGCGAGTGCGGTTTCACACCCCAGTACGCCGGCCTGCAGAAGCTGTACGAGCAATATGCTGCGCGCGGGCTCGCGGTGCTCGGCTTCCCGTGCAACCAGTTCGGCAAGCAGGAGCCCGGCGACGCCGCGCAGATCGGCGGTTTCTGCGAGAAGAACTACGGTGTCACGTTCCCGATGTTCGAGAAGATCGACGTGAACGGAGCGAATGCGCACCCGCTCTATCGCTGGCTCACGAGCGAGGCGCCGGGTCTTCTCGGGCTCGAAGGCATCAAGTGGAATTTCACGAAATTCCTCGTCGACCGTACCGGCAACGTGGTCAAGCGCTATGCTCCGGTCACGAAACCCGAGGCCATCGCAGTCGACATCGAAAAGCAGCTCTGAGCGCGCGGGGTGCCTGGCGCCACGCTAGAGGATCGGCGCGAATAGCCGCGCGAGATGCATGGTGATCTTGCGCCAGGCGGGCGCGTCGCGGTACTCGCTGCGGTCGATTTCGAACGTCTCGTCGAAGTCGCGCAGCAGCATCGCGTCGACTTCAGCGGCGAAGCCGCGATGCACGGTCAGCACCATGATCTCGAAGTTCAGGCGGAACGACCGGTTGTCCAGATTCGCGCTGCCGATAGCGGCGGCCACGTCGTCGATCAGCACGACCTTCTGGTGCAGGAAGCCCGGCTTGTAGCGGAAAATGCGGATGCCCGCGCGCACCGCATCGTAGGCATACAGCATCGAAGCCTCGAACACCACGTAATGGTCGCGCCGGCTCGGGATCATGATGCGCACGTCCACGCCGCGCAGCACCGCGAGGCGCAGCGCCGCGAGCACGGCTTCGTCGGGCACGAGGTACGGCGTCGTGATCCATACGCGTTGCTTCGCTGCGTTGATCGCCTCGACGAAGAAGAGCGAGCAGGTCTCCTGTCGGTCGGCCGGACCCGTTGGCAAGACGAGGCAGTGCATGTCGTCGCCGTCCCGCGGTGCGACCGTCGGCGGTTCGCAGCCGGGGAGCTGCTGGGTGGCCCAGTACCAGTCCTCCGTGAACGCGAACTGGACGTTCGCGACAGCCGGCCCGCGCAGTTCGATGTGCGTGTCGCGCCAGGGCGAGAGGCGTGGATTCGCACCGAGGTATTCGATGCCCACGTTGTGGCCGCCGACGAATGCGTGCTGGCCGTCCACCACGACGATCTTGCGGTGGTTGCGGAAGTTGAGCTGGAAGCGGTTGACGAAATGGCGCTTCGCGGAGAACGGATGGACTTCCACGCCGGCGTCCAGCAGCGCGCGCACGTAGCTGGAAGGCAGGTCGAAAGAGCCGATGCTGTCGTAGAGAAAGTACACACGCACGCCGCGTTTCGCGCAATGGACCAGCACGTCCTTGAGCATGTCGCCGAGCGCGTCGGCGCGCACGATGAAGAATTGCACGATCACGTAATGCCGGGCACGTTCGATCGCATCGAAGATGGCGGTGAAGGTCGCCTCTCCGTTCACGAGCGTGCGCACCGCGTTGCCGGGCACGAGCGGCATGCCGCCCAGGCGCGCGAACGTGCGGATCACGCGCGCACCCAGCTCGTCTGCCGACCATTCGCCGGCGCTGACGAGCTTGTCCCAATCGGGCGCGTGGGCCCGCGTGCGCAAGGTTTCATTGCGCAGTCGCCTTGCGTCGGCGTAGCCCGCGAACTTGCTGCGGCCGAGAAAGAGATACGGGATGAGCGTGAGGTAGGGCATCGCCGCGAGCGAGACGGCCCAGGCGATCGCACCCTGCGAGGTGCGTGTGTTCAGGATGGCGTGGCATGCCGCGACCAGCCCCAGCAAGTGGATGATCGCGAGCAGCGTGCCGAGGTGTGACCAGTCGAATGGCATAGATGCGTGGGACGCTCCCAGGGCCTGCGGCGCTGCCGGCCAGGCATGGCCGGAGGGGTCAATCTTACCGAACCCGCTGCGACGGCGGCTATCGTCCCAATCCTGCGCGCGACGAGACACGGCGCACAGGCGCCGCGTCTCATTCGCACATGACGGTCAGACCGGCAAGTCGCAGGCCTGGATCAGGAATACCTGATCGTCACCGGCGCTCGTCGAGAGCCACACGAGATCAAGGCCGCCAAACGCGGCTTCGACGTGCTCGCGCTCGTTGCCGATCTCGACGACCAGCACGCCGTCGTCGGTGAGCCAGTTGCGCGCATCCTTGATGATGCGGCGCACGATGTCCATGCCATCCGCACCGCCCGCGAGCGCCATTTCCGGCTCGTGCTGGTATTCGGGGGGCAACGCCTTCATCGAAGCGGCGTTGACGTACGGCGGGTTCGTGATGATCACGTCGTAGCGGCGCTCGGGCAGCGGTGCGTAGAGATCGCCTTCGAAGAGTGCGATACGCTCGTCCAGACCATGCTCGTGCACGTTGCGATGCGCGACTTCGAGTGCGGGCGCGGAGAGATCGACGGCGTCGATGTCGGCGTTCGGGAACGCGTGCGCCGCGAGAATCGCGAGGCTCGCGGAGCCCGTGCACAGCTCCAGCACTGCGCTCACCTGCTCGGGATCTTCCACATACGGCTGCAGGCCGTCTTCGAGCAGCTCGCCGATGAACGAGCGCGGCACGATCACGCGCTCATCCACGTAGAAGCGCAGGCCGTGCATCCACGCTTCGTGCGTGATGTAGGCGGCCGGCACGCGCTCGGTCGCGCGGCGCTCGATCACGCCTAGCACCTGGTCGACTTCCTCGGTCGTCAGGCGCGCGTCGAGAAACGGGTCGAGCAGGTCGAGCGGCAAATGCAGCGTGTGCAGGATCAGGTACGCGGCTTCGTCGTAGGCATTGCTCGAGCCGTGACCGAACGCGAGCTGCGCGGCCGAAAAGCGCGAGACGCCATAGCGCAGCAGGTCGCGCACGGTGGCAAAGGTGTTGGCTAGCGGATGAGGCATGTTATGGTCTCCAGAGCGTATTCAGGCAATCAGCTGTTCGAGCACGCGGCGGTACACGTTCTTGAGTGGATCGATGAATTTCACTTCGATATGCTCATCGATCTTGTGGATGCTGGCGTTGGGCGGGCCGAATTCGACCACCTGCTCGCACATGCGCGCGATGAAGCGGCCATCCGACGTGCCGCCCGTGGTCGAAAGCTCCGTGCTCACGCCGGTTTCGTCGTGAATCGCCTTCTCGAGCGCGTTCGAGAGCGCGCCACGCGGGGTGAGGAAGGGCAGGCCGCTCACGCTCCAGTGCAGGTCATACTCGAGGCCATGCTTGTCGAGGATCGCGTGCACGCGCTGTTGCAGGCCTTCCACGGTGCTCGCGGTCGAGAAGCGGAAGTTGAACATCACTTCGGCGTGGCCCGGAATCACGTTGCTCGCGCCCGTGCCGCTGTGGAGGTTCGACACCTGCCACGTGGTGGGGGGGAAATATTCGTTGCCGTCGTCCCACTTTTCGGCAACGAGTTCGGCGAGCGCAGGAGCGAGCAGATGGACCGGGTTCTTCGCGAGATGCGGATAGGCGATATGGCCTTGCACGCCCTTCACGACGAGCTTGCCCGACATCGAGCCGCGGCGGCCGTTCTTCACGCAGTCGCCGAGCGTATGCGTCGAAGTGGGCTCGCCCACGATGCAGTAATCCATCTTCTCGCCGCGCGCCTGCAGCGCCTCGACGACCTTCACGGTGCCGTCCGTGGCCGGACCTTCCTCGTCGCTCGTGATGAGAAAGGCGATCGCGCCGCGATGCTGCGGGTGCGCCGCCACGAACTCTTCGCTCGCCACCACGAAGGCCGCGAGCGAGGTCTTCATGTCGGCGGCGCCGCGGCCGTAGAGCACGCCGTCGCGGTGCGAGGGCTGGAACGGCGGCGAGCTCCATTGCTCGATGGGGCCGGTCGGCACGACGTCGGTGTGGCCTGCGAAGGCGAGCAGCGGGCCTTGCATGCCCGACGTGCCGCGCTTGACGGCCCACAGGTTCGTCACGCCGTTGGATTCGATGGTTTCGCATGCGAAGCCGAGCGCACCGAGGCGTTCGGTCATGATGCGCTGGCAGTGCTGGTCGTCGGGCGTGACGGACGCGCGCGCGATCAGGGCTTCGGTGAGGGCGAGGGTGGCGGACATAGGGAGACCACTTTCAATAAAAATGCCGGCGCCGCTGATGGAGCAGGGGCCGGCAACAACTTGTCATGACTGCGCGCACGCGCGGAGGCGCACCGGTCAGAAGCGAAAATCAGGCGAACAGCTCCGCATACTGGTCGGCGGAAAAACCGAGTGTCTTCACGCGGCCGTTCACCACGACCACGGGCCGCTTGATGATCGACGGCTTGTGGATCATCAGCGCGATCGCGCCAGCGGTCGTGTCGGCCTCGGCCTTGTGCACGTCCGACAGGCCGCGCCAGGTCGTGCCGCGCTTGTTGATGAGTTGATCCAGCGGCGCGTCCTTGAGCCAGTCCTGCACCAGCGCATTCGACACCCCCGCCTTCTTGAAGTCGTGGAACTCGAACTCGACGCCGTGCTCTTCGAGCCACACGCGGGCCTTCTTCACGGTGTCGCAGTTCGGAATGCCGTAGACGACGGTCGTGGCGGCCTTCGCCATCAGTCGCCTCGCAGCAGTTCGTTCAGGCCGACCTTGGCGCGCGTCTTCGCGTCGACCTTCTTGACGATCACGGCGCAGTAGAGGCTATGCGTGCCGTCCTTCGAAGGCAGATTGCCCGCGACCACGACCGAGCCCGCCGGAATACGGCCGTACGAAATCTCGCCGGTTTCGCGGTCGTAAATCTTGGTCGACTGGCCGAGATAGACGCCCATCGAGATCACCGAGTTCTCCTCGACGATCACGCCTTCCACGACTTCCGAGCGCGCACCGATGAAGCAGTTGTCTTCGATGATGACCGGATTGGCCTGCAGCGGCTCCAGCACGCCGCCGATGCCCACGCCGCCCGAGAGGTGCACGTTCTTGCCGATCTGCGCGCACGAACCGACGGTCGCCCACGTGTCGACCATCGTGCCTTCATCTACGTAGGCGCCGATGTTGGTGTACGAGGGCATCAGCACGACGTTCTTCGCGATGAACGAGCCGCGGCGCGCGATGGCCGGCGGCACGACGCGAAAGCCACCCGCGGCGAAGTCCTCAGCCGTGTAGCTGGCGAACTTCGAGGGCACCTTGTCGTAGAACTGGCTGTAGCCGCCCGCCGGCATCGGCACGTTGTCTTCGAGGCGGAACGACAGCAGCACGGCCTTCTTCACCCACTGGTTGACGACCCAGTCGCCGTCCTTCTTTTCGGCGCAGCGCAGCGTGCCTTTGTCCAGCTCGGCGATGACGTGGGCGACGGCTTCACGCACGTCGTTCGGGGCTGCCTTGGGCGAGAAGTCGGCGCGGTTTTCCCAGGCGGTGTCGATGGTCTGCTGAAGTTGTTGCGACATGGTGGTGATTTCGTGAGATGGATGGTTGAAAGCGGCGTTGCGCGCAACGGGGCGCTGGACCCCGGCGCGCAGGGGAAGGCTTTACGGTTTGAGCGAGCGGCAGAACTCGACGATGCGCTGCGCGCCCTCGATGCACTCCTCGACGTCGGCGACGAGCGCCATGCGGACGAAGTCTTTGCCCGGATTCGTGCCATGCGCCTCGCGCGCGAGGAACGAGCCGGGCAGAACCGTCACATTATAGTCGGCGTAGAGGCGCTGGGCGAACGCGGTGTCCGACAGGCCGGTGCTCGCGACGTTGGCCCAGAGGTAGAAGGCGGCGTCGGGCAGCTTCACGTCGAGCACGTCGGCGAGCATCGGTGTCACCGTCGAGAACTTCTGTACGTACTTCGCGCGGTTCTCGCGCACGTGCGCCTCGTCGCCCCAGGCGGCGATGCTGGCGGACTGCCAGACGGGCGACATGGCCGAGCCGTGGTAGGTGCGGTACAGCAGGAACTGCTTGAGGATGGCGGCGTCGCCGGCGACGAAGCCCGAGCGCATGCCCGGCGCGTTCGAGCGCTTGGAGAGGCTCGACAGCATGACGAGGCGCTCGAAGCCGCGGCCCAGCTTGTGCGCCGCCTCGAGGCCGCCGAGCGGCGGGTTCGCTTCGTCGAAGTAGATCTCGGAGTAGCACTCGTCGGAGGCGATCACGAAGCCGTAGCGGTCCGAGAGCGCAAAGAGCTCGCGCCAGTCGTCGAGCGTGATCACGGCGCCCGTGGGGTTGCCCGGCGAGCACACGTAGAGCAGTTGCGTGCGTGCCCAGACGGCTTCCGGAACCTGCGAATAGTCGCAGGCGAAGTTGCGGGCCGGATCGCTGTTCACGAAGTAGGGCTCGCCGCCGCCCAGCAGCGCGGCGCCTTCGTAGATCTGGTAGAAAGGGTTCGGGCAGAGTACGATCGCCCGCTTCGCCGGGTCTTTCACGCCCGCCGTCGGGTCGATCACGGCCTGCGCAAGCGCGAACAGCGCCTCGCGCGAACCCGAGACGGGCAGGATCTGCGTGTTTGCGTCGATGGCCGGTAGCCCGTAGCGCGCCTTCACCCAGTTTGCAATCGACTCGCGCAGCGCGGGCGTACCCGCCGTGGCAGGGTACGACGAAAGGCCGTCGAGCGACGCGACGATGGCGTCGCGGATCAGTGCCGGCGTCGGGTGTTTCGGCTCGCCGATTCCAAAGCTGATGTGGCGCAGGCCGGCGTTCGGCGTGACCTCCTTGAAGAGCACGCGCAGCTTTTCGAAGGGATAGGACTGAAGGGTGTCGAGTAGCGGATTCACTTGGGCGGCGGACTGGCGTGGGTAAAAGACGGAAGGCGCGGCGCGCGGGATTGACAGCTTGTGCGAGCCCGCTGCGGGCTCGTAGTTTGCCCGCCTTTTGCCCGCTGTTTGTCCGCTTTTGCCGCTTTTGCCGCTAGCCCGATGGGCCGGGCCGAGCGAAAAATACGGCAGCGCGGCTTTGCGTCTGCAAGCGGTGGATTATAGCGTGGCGCTGATGCGGCTGCGGGCGCCGGCCCGATCGCGCTCCGGTGCCGCCATCGATGCCGGGCGGACAGACAAAAGGAAAAACATGGGATTTTCGAGTAGCGACGCAGGTGCCGCCAACGCCCGGTCGAGCCAAGGGAAGCGCGAGCGATGAGTCAGAGCACAGGCCTGCGCGCCGCCTGGCCGACCCTCGCCATCATGGTCGGCGCATCCGTATGGGGTTTTGTCTGGTATCCGCTGCGCATGCTGGCGGCGTTCGGGTTGACCGGCACGGCCGCGAGCGCGGCGACGAGCGCAGCGGGCTGCGCCTTCGTGCTCGTGTTGCGCTGGCGTTCGCTCGCGACCGTGCGCTGGCATTGGGTGCTGCCATTGCTCGGCCTTGCCGCGGGCGTGACCAATGTCGGGTTCGTGTGGGGCGCGATCCACGGCGAAGTGATGCGCGTGCTGCTGCTCTTTTATCTGACCCCGGCGTGGACGGCGCTCTTCGCGCACTTCATCCTGCACGAGCGTCTCACGTGGGCGGGTGGCGCGCTCGGCGCGCTCTCGTTGCTGGGTGCCGTGTTGATGCTCTGGTCGCCGCAACTGGGTGTGCCGCTGCCTGCCAACGCCGCCGAATGGGCCGGTCTCATCGGCGGGATGGGGTTCGCGATGAGCAACGTGCTGGTCGTGAAGACGAGCCGCGTGCTTCCGCACATGAAGCCGGAGATGCGCACGGCCGTGATCTTCGCGGGCGCGGCGCTGCTCGGCGCACTGACCTCTTGCTTCGAGCCGATGGCGGCGGTTCCGGCAGGCGAGCATCTCGCGCGTGTCGTGCTGCTGGTGCTGGCGCTCGGCGTCGTGCTCGGCAGCAACAACATGCTCGTTCAATACGGGCTAGCCCGCGTGCCGGCAAACCGCGCCTCGATCATCATGCTGTTCGAGATCGTCGTGACGGCGCTCTCGTCGTGGCTCTTCGCCGGCGAGACGCCGGGTCCACGCGAATGGGCGGGCGGCGCCTGCATCGTGCTGGCCTCGCTGCTCTCGAGCTGGCTGCACCGCGCGCAGGACGCGCGCAAGCGCGGCGCGCACGCGAGCGCCGACGCAAGCGTCATGACCCACGCGGACGCGAGCCGTACCGACTAAGCGGACGGCAACGGGGATGACACCGGCAAGGGCGCCGGGAGCAATGGCGTGAGCGGTGGCAGGTGCGGCGACAAGGACGGTGACAACAGCGGTAACGACGGCGGTGGCAACGGCCGCAATAGCAGCGGCGGCTCGGCCCAGGGCCTTCCCGCGCGCGGAATGGCGCGCGTGCGATGGTATGATTGCCGCTGATTCCCGCCGACCGCTCGCGCGCAAGCGCGTTCGCGCGGCGAGCCGTGGCGGCTGCCCTGAGCGTGTACCGCCGTGCGATCGATACCGGATTGGCGGCGGCGCGCGGCGAGCGGCACGGGCGGTCCCGTTCACCACTATTCAAACAGCGATATCGCCGTGCGTCTGACCTCGATTAAACTCGCTGGCTTCAAATCATTCGTCGATCCCACGCATTTCCAGGTTCCGGGCCAACTCGTCGGGGTGGTCGGGCCGAACGGCTGTGGGAAATCCAACATCATCGACGCGGTGCGCTGGGTGCTCGGAGAATCCCGTGCGTCCGAGTTGCGCGGCGAGTCGATGCAGGACGTCATCTTCAACGGGTCCACGGCGCGCAAGCCGGGTAGCCGCGCGAGCGTCGAACTGGTGTTCGACAACGCAGACGGACGCGCGGCCGGCCAGTGGGGCCAGTATGCCGAGATTGCCGTGAAGCGCGTGCTGACGCGCGATGGCACATCGAGCTACTACATCAACAACCTGCCGGCGCGCCGGCGCGACATCCAGGACATATTCCTCGGTACGGGCCTCGGTCCGCGCGCCTACGCGATCATCGGGCAGGGCATGATCGCCCGCATCATCGAGGCGAAGCCCGAAGAGCTGCGCGTATTTCTCGAAGAAGCCGCCGGTGTTTCGAAGTACAAGGAACGCCGCCGCGAGACTGAGAACCGCCTGCACGATACGCGCGAGAACCTCACGCGCGTGGAGGACATCGTGCGCGAGCTGTCCACGAACCTCGAAAAGCTCGAGGGCCAGGCGGTTGTCGCCACGAAGTTTCGCGAACTGCAGTCCGAGGGCGAGGAGAAGCAGCGCCTCCTTTGGCTCTTGCGCAAAAACGAGGCGGCGGGCGAGCAACAGCGCCAGCAGCGCGCGATCGAGCAGGCGCAGATCGACCTCGAGCGCCACACCGCGCAGTTGCGCGAAGTCGAAGCGCAGCTCGAGACGCTGCGCGTCGCCCACTACTCGGCAAGCGACGCCATGCAGGGCGCACAGGGTGCGCTCTATGAAGCGAACGCCGAAGTGAGCCGTCTCGAAGCCGAGATCAAGTTCATTGTCGAGTCGCGCAACCGCGCGCAGGCGCAAATCGCCGCACTCACTGCGCAGCGCGAGCAATGGCAGGTGCAGGCGCAGAAGGCGCAGGACGACATCGAGGACGCCGAAGAGCAACTGGCGATCGCCGAAGAAAAGGCGGCACTCGCCGAGGAAGAGGCGGCGGCAAAACAGGAATCGCTGCCCGCGCTCGAGAACCGCTGGCGCGATGCGCAGGCGCAACTGAACGACGAGCGCGCGGGCATCGCGCGCACCGAGCAGGCCATCAAGCTCGAAGCGGCACACCAGCGCAACGCCGACCAGATGCTCCAGCAGCTTCAGCAACGCCATGAGCGCCTGAAGTCGGAGGAAGGCGGACTCGACGCGCCCGACGAAGCCCAGCTCGAAGAGCTGCGCATGCAGCTGGCCGAGCAGGAAGAGATCCTTCACGAGGCGCAGGCGCGCCTTGCCGATGCGCAGGAAACCGTGCCGCGCCTCGACGCGCAACGCCGTGCGGCTCACGAGCGCGTCCAGGCGGAAAACGCGCAGATCCACCAGATCGAAGCCCGGCTTGCCGCCCTCAAGCAACTGCAGGAGAACGTGCAGACCGAGGGCAAGATCCAGCCGTGGCTCGAACGTCACGAACTGGGTGCGCTGCCGAGGCTGTGGAAGAAGCTGCATGTCGAAGCGGGGTGGGAGACGGCGCTCGAAGCCGTGCTGCGCGAGCGGCTTGCCGCGCTCGAAGTGTCCAACCTCGACTGGGTGAAGGCGTTCGCGAGCGACGCGCCGCCCGCGAAGCTCGCGTTCTATTCGCCGCCCGTTGCGGGGCAGGCGAGCGCCGCGCCCGCGGGCCTCACGCCGTTGCTCTCGCTCGTGCGTATCGACGATGCAGGGCTGCGCGCGGTGCTCACCGAATGGCTCGGCTCGACCTACGTTGCCAGCGATCTGACCGAGGCGCTCGCCCAGCGCGCGCAATTGCCGGGCGGCGGCGCGTTCGTCGTGAAGGCCGGCCATATGGTGACGCGCGTGGGCGTTCAGCTCTACGCTGCCGATACCGAGCAGGCTGGCATGCTCGCGCGTCAGCAGGAAATCGAGAATCTGGAGCGCCAGTTGCGCGCCCAGGCGCTGCTTGCGGACGAGGCGCGCACGGCCGTCGTGCGCGCGGAGGCGGCACACACGCAGGCCGCCCAGGTGCTCACGGAAATGCGTCAGCAGGCCGAGCGCGCGACCCAGCGCGTGCACGCGCTGCAGATGGACGTCCTGAAGCTGACCCAGGCGCATGAGCGCTATACGGCGCGCAGCACGCAGATTCGCGAGGAGCTCGGCGAAATTCGCGCGCAGATCGAAGAGCAGCGCGCGCTGCGCGCGGAGTCGGAAGCGAACTTCGAGCGCCACGACGCCGAGCTTGCCGAACTGCAGGCCCGCTTCGAGGACAACCAGCTCGCCTTCGAAGCGCTCGACGAGGAACTGGGCGCGGCGCGCAACGAGGCGCGCGACCTCGAACGCGCTGCCGCGGACGCGCGCTTTGCGGCGCGCAACATGGCTAACCGCATCGAGGAACTGCGGCGCAACATTCAGGTCGCGCACGACCAGAGCGAGCGCGTGGCCGGCTCGCTCGAAGACGCGCGTGCCGAGCTGGAAACGATCAACCAGCAGACCGCGCACACGGGTTTGCAGGACGCGCTGGAAATTCGCGCACAGAAGGAAGACACGTTGCGCGCCGCACGCGCGGAACTCGACGACCTGAGCGCGAAGCTGCGGGCCGCCGACGAAACCCGCCTCGTCGCCGAACGCGCGCTGCAGCCGCTGCGCGAGCGCATCACCGAGCTTCAGCTCAAGGAGCAGGCGGCGCGCCTGAACGGCGAGCAGTTCGTCGAGCAACTGCAGGCGGCGGGCGTGGATGAAGCCGCGCTGCAGGAGAAGCTCACGGCGGACATGAAGCCGTCGTATCTGCAAGGCGAAGTCACGCGCATCAACAACGCCATAGCGGCGCTTGGGCCCGTCAATATGGCGGCGCTCGACGAACTGGCCGCGGCGAAGGAGCGCAAGACCTTCCTCGACGCCCAGTCGGCCGACCTCACGAGCGCGATCGAAACGCTCGAAGACGCGATCCGCAAGATCGATCAGGAAACGCGCACGCTGCTGCAGGGCACGTTCGACGAAGTGAACCGTCATTTCGGCGAGCTGTTCCCGCGGCTCTTCGGCGGTGGCCAGGCGAGGCTCATCATGACTGGCGACGAGATACTCGACGCCGGCGTGCAGGTGATGGCGCAGCCGCCCGGCAAGAAGAACTCGACGATTCACCTGCTTTCCGGCGGCGAGAAAGCGCTCACGGCCACGGCCCTCGTGTTCGCGATGTTCCAGCTCAACCCTGCGCCGTTCTGTCTGCTCGACGAAGTGGACGCGCCGCTCGACGACGCGAACACCGAGCGCTTCGCGAACCTTGTTCGCGCGATGTCGGACAAAACACAGTTCCTGTTCATTTCGCACAACAAGATCGCCATGGAGATGGCGCAGCAGCTCATCGGCGTGACGATGCAGGAGCAGGGCGTTTCGCGCATCGTCGCGGTCGACATGGAAACGGCGGCTGGTTTCGCCCAGAATACGATCTAATCGATTTTTACGGTCTAACGGTCGGCGCGCGCCGCGCAGCCGGCGGCGCCGTTGCTCAGGCAGCCGCCGCGCGTGACGCGAGCGCCACGGTAACGGCGCGCACCGTGTGTGCGCCGTCGAAAAAGAATTGCTGATGGAGCATGCATGGACGAGTTGACTCTCGGATTGATCGGCGCGGGCGCCGTGGTAGTCGGGGGCGTGGTGGTCTATAACGCGTGGCAGGGTGCCAGGGTGCGCCGGCGCATGCCGCGACCGATGCCGGAAGAGGCGGTCGAGTCGGCGCAACGCGACGAGTTCCCGGAGCCGAGCCCGTTCATCGAGCCAGCACACACGCCGTCGCGGCGTGAGCCGTCGCTCGCGGGCGGCATGGAAGGCGGGCGCATGGAGCCGGGTTTTGCCAGTGCGGCTCCGCTCGACACGCCGGCCGACATCCAGGCGGAATCCACGACGCCGAATGGTTTCCAGGAAGACGAAACGGCGGCGAACGAGCGCGGCGAAGCAGCGCCGGCCGCGAGCGCCGCTGCCCCGGAATCCGCGAAGGAAAACGCCGACGAAGCCGAACGCATCGAGCCCGTCATGCCGGCCGCCACCACGATTTCCTCCGCGCCGCCTGCTGTCGTCGACCGCCGTATCGACTGCATCGTGCCGATCCGGCTCGGCGCGCCCGTGGCGGGCGAGCGCGTGATTCCGTCCGCGCAGCGTTTGCGCCGCGCGGGCAGCAAGCCCGTTCATATCGAAGGCAAGCCCGAGGGCGGCGACAGCTGGGAATTGCTGCAAAACGGCGTGCGCTACGAGGAACTGCGTGCGGCCGCGCAGCTCGCGAACCGTAACGGCCCGCTCAACGAGCTCGAATTCTCGGAGTTCGTGACGGGTGTGCAGCAGTTCGCCGACGCGCTCGACGCCGCGCCCGAGTTCCCCGACATGATGGAGACAGTCGCGATGGCGCGCGAGCTCGACGGCTTCGCGGCCCAATGCGATGCGCAGCTTTCCATCAACGTGATGTCGGACGGCGCGCCGTGGTCGGCGAACTACGTGCAGGCCGTCGCCGCGCAGGACGGCCTCCTGCTTTCGCGCGACGGCACGCGCTTCGTGAAGCTCGACGCGAAGCAGAGCCCGGTTTTCATGCTGCAGTTCGGCGACACCAACTTCCTGCGCGACGACCTCACGTACAAGGGCGGCGAGTTGATTACGCTGATCCTCGATGTGCCGGTCGCCGACGAGGACATCCTGCCATTTCGCCTGATGTGCGATTACGCGAAGTCGCTTGCCGAGCGCATCGGCGGGCGCGTGGTCGATGACCAGCGCCGGCCGCTTCCGGAAACGGTGCTGCAGTCCATCGACAAGCAGCTCATGACGCTCTACGCAAAGCTCGAGCAAGCAGGCATTCCGGCAGGGTCGCCGGCCACGCGACGGCTGTTCAGCCAGTAACGCGGACCGCCAGCGATCGGCCGCCAGAGAAGGCGCGGCGCCGTAATGGCGCCGCGCCTTTTTTGCGCGCCGGCGAGACGGCATGGGCGGCGCGGGCAGGTCGTGGCGATGGTTCATGGTGGCCCGGATGCCGTTACCGGCAGCGTGTTGCGGTGCACTCAAGTTCGCATCACCGGGCCCGGGCGTCAACGGCATCGATGCAGCGTTAGCCTTTCGGCCAGGACCATCGGTAGGGCCGTACGGCGACGCACGAAGCTGGCCGTTCGGCCGATGCGACACGCGCCGCTTCCTGAGATAATCTGACGTCCGAAATCTTTTCCAAGCGAGTTGCCCAAGGCATGGTCCGTACCCCCGCCCGTCCTCCCGAAGATGTCACCGCTGCGCAGCGCGCGGCGTGGTTGCGCGCCGAACTCGAGCGGGCGAATCACGCCTACTACGTGCTCGACCAGCCGGAACTGCCCGACGCGGAATACGACAAGCTGTTTGGCGAACTCCAGCAGCTCGAGGCAGAGCACCCGGATCTCGTCACGCCTGATTCCCCTACCCAGCGAGTGGGCGGCAAGGCGGCCGCGGGCTTCGAGCCCGTGGTGCACGACGTGCCGATGCTCTCGCTCAACAACGGCTTCGCCGACGACGACATCGTCGCGTTCGACAAGCGCGTGGCCGATGCGCTTGGCAAGATCGGGGGCACCCAGTCCGTCGATGCCGCCGGGGTCGAGTATGCGTGCGAACTCAAGTTCGACGGTCTCGCCATCTCGCTGCGCTATGTCGATGGCGTATTTGTCCAGGCGTCCACGCGCGGCGACGGCACGACCGGCGAGAACGTCACCGAGAACGTCCGCACGATTCGCTCGCTGCCGCTGCGCCTGAAGGGCAAGCACGTGCCGAAGGTGCTCGACGTACGCGGCGAAGTGCTGATGTTCCGCCGCGACTTCGAGCGCATGAACCAGCGGCAGCGCGACGCCGGCCAGAAGGAATTCGCGAATCCGCGCAACGCTGCGGCGGGCAGCCTGCGGCAACTCGATCCGAAAATCACGGCGCAGCGGCCGCTATCGTTCTTCGCCTATGGCATTGGCGTGCTCGAGGGCGAGCCGATGCCGGCCACTCATAGCGAGCTGCTCGACTGGTACGAGCAACTGGGCTTGCCGGTGAATTCCGAGCGCGCGGTCGTGAAGGGTGCGCGAGGTCTGCTCGAATTTTTCCGCGCCGTGGGTGAGAAACGCGAGAGCCTGCCGTACGACATCGATGGCGTGGTCTACAAGGTGAACCGCCGCGACGAGCAGGACGCGCTCGGTTTTGTCTCGCGCGCACCGCGCTTCGCGCTCGCCCACAAGTTCCCGGCCCAGGAAGCGCTCACGAAGCTGCTGGCGATCGACGTGCAGGTGGGCCGCACCGGCGCCATCACACCGGTCGCGCGGCTCGAGCCGGTGTTCGTCGGCGGTGCGACCGTGACCAACGCCACGCTGCACAACGAAGACGAAGTGCGCCGCAAGGACATCCGCATCGGCGACACCGTGATCGTGCGCCGCGCGGGCGACGTGATTCCCGAAGTGGTCAGTGCGCTGCTCGACCGGCGTCCTGCCGACGCCAGCGAGTTCGTGATGCCGAGCGCCTGCCCTGTGTGCGGTTCGCGCATCGAGCGCCTGCCGGACGAAGCGATCGCGCGTTGCACGGGCGGCCTCTTCTGTCCGGCGCAGCGCAAACAGGCACTGTGGCACTTCGCCCAGCGCCGGGCGCTCGACATCGACGGATTGGGCGAGAAGATCATCGACCAGCTGGTCGACCAGAACCTCGTGCGCACGCCCGCAGATCTTTTCAATCTCGGCTTCGGCACGCTCGCGCAACTCGATCGCATGGCGGACAAGTCGGCGCAGAACCTGCTCGATTCGCTCGAAAAGGCCAAGTCCACGACGCTTGCGCGTTTTATCTACGCCCTCGGCATCCGGCACGTGGGCGAGTCGACGGCCAAAGACCTTGCGAAGCATTTCGGCTCGCTCGATCCGATCATGAACGCCTCGGTCGAGGAACTGCTCGAAGTGAATGATGTCGGGCCGATCGTCGCGCTCGCCATTCACGAGTTCTTTGCGGAAGCGCACAACCGCACAGTGATCGAGCAACTGCGTGCGCCGGGCAAAGTAACATGGGCGGAAGGTCCGCCCGCGCCGAGGGCGCCCGTGGGCGTGCTGGCAGGCAAGACGGTGGTGCTCACCGGCACGCTGCCCACGCTCGCGCGCGACGAGGCGAAGGAGATGCTGGAGGCAGCCGGTGCGAAAGTGGCCGGCTCGGTGTCGAAGAAGACCGATTATGTGGTGGCGGGCGCCGACGCGGGCAGCAAGCTTGCGAAAGCCGAGGAACTTGGTGTGCCGGTGCTCGACGAAGAAGGAATGCGCAAGCTCCTGGAGGGGCAAACGACATGATTCGCGAAATTCTCAGGATGGGCGATCCGCGCCTGCTCAACATCGCAAAGCCGGTCGATCACTTCGATACGCCCGAGCTGCACGAACTCATAGCCGACATGTTCGACACCATGCATGCGGCGAACGGCGCGGGCCTCGCTGCCCCGCAGATCGGCGTGGACCTGCAGGTGGTGATCTTCGGTTTCGAGCAAAACGAGCGCTATCCCGAGGCGCCGGCGGTGCCGCAAACGGTGCTCATCAACCCGGTCATTCATCCGTTGTCGCACGACATGGAAGAGGGCTGGGAGGGCTGCCTTTCGGTGCCGGGCATGCGGGGCGCGGTAAGCCGCTACTCGATGATCCGCTACAACGGCTTCGACCAGTACGGCACGCCCATCGAGCGCGTGGCCGAGGGTTTTCACGCGCGGGTCGTCCAGCACGAATGCGACCACCTGATCGGCAAGCTGTACCCCATGCGCATCACCGATTTCTCGAAGTTCGGCTTTACCGAGGTGCTGTTTCCGGAACTCGACCCGAGCAGAGACGACTGAACGTCGGATCTTCTCAAGAAAAAACGGGAGCCCGATGGCTCCCGTTTATTCATTCGGCGCGGTGTTTACGGCGGAGTCGCGTCAGAACGCTTCGTCAGCCGCCAGATAGCGCCATTGGCCCTGCGGCAGGGCGCCGAGCAGCACGCGGCCCATGCGCACGCGCTTGAGACCCACCACCTTGAGGCCGACGAGTTCGCACATGCGGCGGATCTGGCGTTTCTTGCCTTCGCGCAGCACGAAGCGCAACTGCTCGCCGTTCTGCCAGCTCACCTGGGCTGGCTTGAGCGGCACGTCGTCGAGCGACAGGCCGTGGCGAAGCTTCGCCAGCAGCTCAGCCGGGAAGTGCTGATCGATTTCCGTGTCGATGTCGTTATAGGTGACGCGTACGAGGTATTCCTTGTCGATGTCCGAGCTCTCACCGATCAGCTGCTTGGCTACCCGACCGTCCTGGGTCAGCACGAGCAGGCCCGTCGAGTCGATGTCGAGCCGGCCTGCCGGCGCGAGCGTGCGCAGATGCTTTGCCGAGAAACGAATGCCCGAGCGGTCGCCTTCCCAATGATTCTCGCCGGTGATGAGCGTGGCGGCGGGCTCGTAGCCGTCCTCCGCCTGGCCCGACACATAGCCAACGGGCTTATGCAGCAGGATCGTCACCTGGCGCGCCTGAGCGGCGAGCGCGGCCGGGTCGACCTCGATGCGCTGATCGGGCGTGACCTTGGCTCCGAGGGTGTCGACGACTTCGCCATCGACGTACACCCAGCCTTTTTCGATCCATTCATCGGCTTCGCGGCGCGAGCACAGGCCCAGTTCGGACATGCGCTTGGACAGGCGCAGCGTGTTGTCGCCGTCGACTTCTTCCCGCGGCGCACGGCGCGGCGCCGATCCGGCGTCGTCGCTGCGGCGTAATGGCTTGTCGGCCGACTTGACGGGGCGGGCGGATTTGCGATCGCCGCCAACTCGATGGTCGTCGCTCCGGGTGGATTTCACCGGGCGCGCGAAACTGCGCTCAGTACCCTCGTCGCGTCCCCGTGCGGGGCGGCGGTCGTTGCTGTCTGTGCGACGTGTGAAGCGCTCCTCGCCGCCTTCGCTCCGGTTGCGCGGCGGTCGGCGGTCGTCTCCTTCCGTGGGTCGCGCGAAGCGTCTCTCACGACCATCCTCGCGGCTGCGCGGCGGGCGGCGGTCGTCGCCTTCCGTGCGGCGCGCGAAACGTCGCTCACCGCCATCCTCGCGGCTGCGCGGCGGGCGGCGGTCGTCGCCTTCGGCGCGGCCTGCGAAGCGTCGCTCACCGCTTTCGTCGCGGCTGCGCGGCGGGCGACGGTCGCCGCCCTCGGCGGGGCGTGCGAAGCGCCGGTCACCACCTTCGGCGCGCCGTGCGAAACGTTGCTCACCGCCTTCCTCGCGGCTGCGGGGCGGCCGGCGATCATCGCTCTCCGTGCGTCGCGCGAAACGTCGCTCGCCGCCTTCTTCGCGGCTGCGGGGCGGCCGGCGATCATCGCCTTCCGTGCGTCGCGCGAAACGTCGGTCACCAGCTTCCTCGCGGGTGCGCGGCTGGCGGCGGTCGTCGCCTTCGGCGCGCCGTGCGAAACGTTGCTCACTACCTTCCTCGCGGCTGCGCGGCGGGCGGGGTTCGTCGCCTTCGGCGCGCCGTGCGAAACGTTGCTCACCACCTTCCTCGCGGCTGCGCGGCGGGCGGCGTTCGTCTCCTTGGGTGCGTCGCGCGAAACGTCGCTCACCACCTTCGTCGCGGCTGGGCGGCTGGCGGCGGTCATCGCCTTCCGTGCGTCGCGTAAAACGTCGCTCGCTGCCTTCTTCACGGCCACGCGCAAAGCCTCGTGGTTCATCGGCTGAACGCCGCGCCGGGCGACGGTCGTCGCCGAAGCCGCCTTCGCGAGCGGGCCGCGCCGGGCGGCTCGAACTGTCGCGCTCGCGCGTCGTCGCCGGCCGCGCCGGGCGTTCGCCTGGGCGCGCATCGGCGGTGCGCGTCGCCGTGCGGCCGGTGGAGGTGCGCGCGGGCTTCGCCGCCCCCGTTTTGGAAGCCGATGCCGGCCGCGCCTCAGCCGGCCGCGCCTCAGCCGGCCGCACCTCAGCCGGCCGCACCGGCTTACGCGCGGTCGTGCTGCCGCGGCGGACGGGGGCGCGTTCCGGAGTGGTCGGACGCGGATGTTTGGCTGTCAGTTTGGCTCGCATGGATCTGGGTATTTCGCTTGGGTCATTCACACTGCAATGGCGCGCAGCAATTCGGTCTCGACGCGAATCTGCTGGCGGTTGTCGGACAGTCCCGAGCCGTCGAGCAGAAACACGTCTTCCACGCGTTCGCCGAGCGTATTGATCCGCGCCGCGTGGACGCCGACATGGTGTTCGGCGAGCACGCGTGCGATGGAATAGAGGAGGCCCGGCCGGTCGTTCGCCGACACGGACAGGATGTAGTACTGGCCGCGCTCGTCGGCGCGCAGGTCGACGCGCGGGGTCACCGGGAAGGTGCGCGACAGGCGCGAGAGGCGTCCCTTCGACGGCTCGGGCAGTGCCTTGCCGGTGGCGCTCAGCCGCGCCGCGAGTTCCTGTTCGACGAGGTTCGCGATATCTCGATAATGCACGTCGCCTTCGGTGTGGGCGACGATGAAGTTGTCCAGCGCATAGCCGTGGCGTGTCGTGCTCACGCGCGCGTCGAGCACGGAGAGGCCGCTGCGGTCGAAGTACGCGCACATCGTCGCGAAGAGGTCGGGGCGGTCCTTCGCGTAGACGAGCACCTGGAGCGCCTCGCCGATGGGCGACGGGCGCGCGCGCACGACCGGTTCCGGCGCCTCGACATGGCGGTAGAGCACGCGCGTTTGCCAGGCGATGTCGGCGGCGTCGTGGCGCAGGAAGTAGCCCACGTCGAGCTGGTCCCACAGCGCTCGATGCGCGTGCTCCGGCACCGTCTCGAGGCGCAGCAGGGCGAGCGCCAGCTCCTGGCGCGTCTTGAGTTCCGAATGTGCGTCGGGCTGGGCGCCGCCAAGGACGGCGAGCGTCGAGCGGTAAAGGTCTTCGAGGAGCTTGCCTTTCCAGTTGTTCCAGACTTTCGGGCTCGTGCCGCGGATATCGGCGACCGTCAGCAGATACAGCGCGGAAAGGCGCCGCTCCGTGCCGACCAGATCCGCGAAGCGCTTCACGACCTCGGGGTCGGTGATGTCCTGCTTCTGCGCGACCTGGCTCATGGTCAGGTGCTGCTGGACGAGCCAGACGATCAGGTCGGCATCGTCGCCCGCGATGTCGTGCTCGCGGCAAAAGCGCCGCGCGTCGGCCATGCCAAGCTGCGAATGGTCGCCGCCACGGCCCTTCGCGATGTCATGGAACAGGGCCGCGACATAGAGCACCCAGGGGCGCTCGAAGTTCGCGATGAGCTGGCTGCAGAACGGATACTCGTGCGCATGCTCGGCCACGGCGAAGCGGCGCATGTTGCGCAGCACCATCAGGATGTGCTGATCGACCGTGTAGACGTGGTAAAGGTCGTGCTGCATCTGCCCGACGATGCGCCGGAAATTCAGCAGGTAGCGCCCGAGCACACTGGTCTGGTTCATGAGCCGCATGGCATGCGTGATGCCGGCCGGCTGCTTGAGAATCTCCATGAACAGCCGGCGGTTCTCCGGGTCGCGGCGCCAGTTCTGATCCATGGTCTCGCGCGCGTTGTAGAGCGCGCGCAGGGTCCTCGCCGAGAGACCCTTCACGCCGGGCACCTGCTCGTAGAGCAGGAACGCTTCCAGAATCGCGTGCGGCTCGCGTTCGAACACGTCGTCGCTGACAATTTCCAGCATGCCCTGCTTTTCGACGAAGTGGTCCGAGAGCGTTCGCGTGATGCCACTCGTGCTCGGGAAGAGCTGCGCCTCGATGTTCTGGATGAGGATGGTGGCGAGCTGCGTGACTGCCTTCGCCGCCCAGTAGTAGCGGCGCATGAGCTGCTCGCTCGCGCGCCGCGCGCCGCTTGCCTTGAAGCCGAAGCTCTCGGCCACGGCCGTTTGCAGATCGAACACGAGGATGTCCTGACGGCGCCCCGCGATGACATGCAGTCGCGCGCGCAGCGCCTTGAGGAACGCTTCGTTGCGGCGCAGCTCGCGCGCTTCGCGCCCGGTAATGAGCCCGCGCTGATCCAGTTCCTTCCAGCTGCTGCCAAAGGCCGCGGCCTCGGTGATCCAGAGGATCAGTTGCAGGTCGCGCAGTCCGCCGGGGCTCTCCTTGACGTTGGGTTCGAGCGAGTAAGGCGTGTCCTGGAAGCGCGCGTGGCGCTGGCGCATTTCGAGCACCTTCGCCTGGAAGAACGCGCGCGGATCCATGGCGTCGCGGTAACGCTGCGCGAAGTCGCCAAAGAGCGTTGCGCTACCCGTTATGCGGCGTGCCTCGAGCAGGGACGTGCGCACGGTTACGTCGTTGGCGGCCTCTTCGAGACATTGCGAGACGCTGCGCACGCTGCTGCCGATATCGAGCCCGAGGTCCCATGCGAGCCCGATGAACCGCTCGATGCGTGCTTCGAGCGGGGCGAGCGCCTCGTCGTCCGGCAGCAGCACGAGGATATCGACATCGGACCAGGGCGCGAGCTCGCCGCGGCCGAAGCCGCCCACGGCGACGAGCGCCAGCGTCGCCGGCAGCTCGCAGAGGTTCCATGCGCTGCGCAAGGTGTCGTCGGTCGTGCGGGCGAGGGCGCGCATCAACGAGTCGACGTTGGTTGCGGTCCTGAATCGCTCGAGCAACTGGGCCTTGGCGGCCTTGTAGTCGGACTTCAGCGACGACGTATCGGGAACGGCGACAGCGGGAGCGCTCATGGGCTGGAATCGTGTGTGGCGTGGTTGGGCGGGTGGCCGGTCGCGCGCGGGGAAGCCTCGCGCTCGCGGATGTCGGCTCCCGTCAGGGCGGCGCTGCCGCCACGTTGGTTTGTCGGCTGGTTCTGCGTCGGGTGCTTCGTTGAATGTTCCGTCGTTCGCTACGTCATTGCGCGGGCGCTGCGCGGCGTGTCCGCCTGCACTGCCTGCTTGCACCGGGCTGGAATGCGGCGCAAGTGCACCTCGCGACCGCATCCATTTTGCGCCGGATCACGCCACGAAGCCCTTTTCCGGAGCTTTCGGTTGGCCGTCAGGCCGCCGTGCCCGCCATTTGCGCGACGATGGCCGGCTTGGCCGGCGTGCCCGCCGAGACTGTCAGGACGTCGTAGCCGGTTTCGGTCACGAGCACCGTGTGTTCCCACTGGGCGGAGAGGCTGCGGTCTTTCGTCTTCACGGTCCACTGGTCCGGCATGGTGCGGATGTCGCGGCGGCCAGCGTTGATCATCGGCTCGACGGTGAAGATCATGCCGGGCACGAGTTCGATGCCGGTGCCGGGTCGGCCGTAGTGGAGCACCTGCGGATCTTCGTGGAACACCGTGCCGATGCCGTGGCCGCAGTATTCGCGCACCACGCTGTAGCCCTGGCTTTCGGCGTAACGCTGGATGGCATGGCCGATGTCGCCCAGGTGCGCGCCCGGCCGGATCTGGTCGATGCCGAGCCACATGCACTCATACGTGGTCTGCACGAGCCGCTTTGCGAGAATCGAGCCTTCGCCGACGATGAACATGCGGCTCGTGTCGCCGAAATAGCCGTCCTTGATGACCGTGATGTCGATATTGAGCGCGTCGCCGTTCTTCAGCGCCTTGTCGCCCGGAATGCCGTGACAGATCACGTCGTTCACGGAGGTGCAGATCGCCTTCGGGTAGGGCGGGTAGCCGGGCGGCTGATAGTTGAGCGGCGCGGGCACCGTGCCCTGCACATTGGTCATGTATTCGTGGCACAGGCGGTCGAGCTCGCCGGTGGTCACGCCGGCCGTGATGAACGGCGTGATGTAATCGAGCACCTCGCTCGCCAGCCGGCAGGCGACGCGCATTTGCGCGATGTCGTGTTCGTTCTTGATCGAAATGGCCATGGTGTGCGCCCGAAAATGCAGTCGAATATTGAATTATCGCACCTAATGCAAGCGGTCGCTGGCTTTTGAAAAGGCGGGCCGCGGTCCGGTGCGCCGTGCTTGCAAGGATCTGCGCCTTGTTCCGCGGGTAATAGCTGGCTTGAGTGGGGCGTCGTTTGCGTGCTATACTCTCCGGCTAAGTCGCTTCCCATGTGTTTTATATTTGCATGGGTCGCGGCGGAATCCGCCGTTGCCGCGGAGCGCCTTGCCGGGAATGCAGGAACACGGTGGGGCGCACGGAGAACATTCGGAAGCATTTTCTCCTGGCAGCACACTCGCGAGCCGGCGCACCCAGGGTGTCGTGCGCGCCGATCCCAAAGAGAGCGGGATGGCGCAACGATACGGCAGCCGGCTTCAGACCCAAACCCTAGCGGAGAATTTCTCATGGCAGTTACCATGCGCCAAATGCTGGAAGCCGGTGTCCACTTCGGTCACCAGACGCGCTTCTGGAACCCGAAGATGGCCCCCTTCATTTTCGGCCATCGCAACAAGATTCACATCATCAACCTCGAAAAGACGCTGCCGATGTACAACGACGCGCTGAAGTACGTGCGTCAACTGGCAGCCAACCGCGGCACGATCCTGTTCGTCGGCACGAAGCGTCAATCGCGCGACACGATCGCCGAGGAAGCGCAGCGCGCCGGCATGCCGTTCGTCAATGCGCGCTGGCTCGGCGGCATGCTGACCAACTTCAAGACGCTGAAGGTTTCGATCAAGCGCCTGAAGGACATGGAAGCAGCCGTGGAAGCGGGTGAGCTCGAGAAGATGAGCAAGAAGGAAGCGCTCCTGTTCGAACGCGAAATCGCCAAGCTGCAAAAGTCGATCGGCGGCGTGAAGGACATGGGCGGCATTCCGGACGCGATCTTCGTGGTCGACGTCGGCTATCACAAGATTGCCGTGACGGAAGCGAACAAGCTGGGCATCCCCGTGATCGCCGTGGTCGACACGAACCACTCGCCGGAAGGCATCGATTACGTGATCCCGGGCAACGACGACGCGAGCAAGGCCGTTGCGCTCTACACGCAAGGCGTGGCTGACGCGATCCTCGAAGGCCGTGCGAACGCGGTCAACGACGTGGTTGCGGCCGCGCGCGGCAACGACGGCGACGACGAGTTCGTCGAGGTCAATTCGGAGGCGTAAGCTGCCCCGTGTCCGGCAAGAAAAGGGGGCTTTCCATAGGCCCCTTTTTTTTAAGCCGCGACTTTCGTCGCCGCGTCATCTATGCGGCACCGTAGCCCTGTAGAAACAGCTGTAAGAAAGCGTTTCTCCGCAGGCGGAAACGGAAACGAATTTCTGCCGGCCGCGTCCAAAAGCGCGGCGGCGTGTACCTGACAGACTCAAGGAGCGAATGATGGCGGCAATTACCGCAAGCATGGTGGCAGAACTGCGCGCAAAGACCGACGCGCCGATGATGGAATGCAAGAAGGCCCTGACGGAAGCCGACGGCGACCTGGCGCGCGCTGAAGAGCTGCTGCGCGTGAAGCTCGGCAACAAGGCGAGCAAGGCTGCGTCGCGCGTCACGGCTGAAGGCGTGATCGCTTCGTTCATCGGCGGCAACGCGGGTGCCGTGGTCGAGCTGAACTGCGAAACCGACTTCGTCGCCAAGAACGACGACTTCCTCGCTTTCGCGAACACGGTGGCCCAGCTGGTCGCCGCGCAAAACCCGGCTGACGTCGCAGCCCTGTCGGCCCTGCCGCTGGAAGGCTCGACGGTCGACGCAGTGCGTCTCGCGCTGGTCGGCAAGATCGGCGAAAACGTCTCGATCCGCCGTTTCGCGCGCTTCGAAACCGCCAACAAGCTGGCTTCGTACCTGCACGGCACGCGCATCGGCGTGCTCGTGGAGTACACGGGCGCCGAAGAGCAAGTGGGCAAGGACGTCGCGATGCACATCGCCGCGATGAAGCCGGTCTCGCTGTCGTCGGACGACGTGCCGGCCGACCTGATCGCCAAGGAGCGCAGCATCGCCGAGCAGAAGGCCGCCGAATCGGGCAAGCCGGCTGAGATCGTCGCGAAGATGGTCGAAGGCTCGGTGCAGAAGTACCTGAAGGAAGTCTCGCTGCTGAACCAGCCGTTCGTGAAGAACGACAAGCAGACGATCGAACAGATGCTGAAGGCGGCCAACACGTCGGTGCAGAAGTTCGCGCTGTTCGTCGTCGGCGAAGGCATCGAGAAGCGCCAGGACGACTTCGCCGCCGAAGTGGCCGCGCAAGTCGCTGCTGCAAAGCAGCAATAAAGACGGTCATCGCCGCCCGGGCGCGGATTGCGCGGCCGGCGGCAACCGCAGTTGTTGCAGTACCGCAGTCTGCATTCGCATTTTGTACAAGTCGTAAATCGCGGCGGAGCAATCCGCCGCGGTGGGCAGCGTAGCGACACCGCGCAAGGCAGTCCCCGCCGCGCGCGGCGTCGGCAATCTTCGCAATTTCTGCGGCGCTTGCCCGAAGCCGTATTTCACCCCTACAGTTTCAAGTTATTGCCCTTTGCGCGCGATTCTGGATACCTCCATGCCCACACCCGCCTATAAACGCGTCCTGCTCAAACTTTCCGGCGAAGCCCTGATGGGCGATGATGCATTCGGCATCAATCGCGCCACGATCGAACGTATGGTTGCGGACGTGGCCGAAGTGGTGCGGCTTGGCACGCAGCTCGCGGTCGTGATCGGCGGCGGCAACATTTTCCGCGGCGTCGCGGGCGGCGCAGCCGGCATGGACCGTGCGACCGCCGACTACATGGGCATGCTGGCGACGATGATGAACGCGCTGGCTTTGCAGGACGCCATGCGCCACGCCGGCATCGAGGCGCGCGTGCAGTCGGCGCTGCGCATGGACCAGGTCGTCGAGCCGTACATCCGCCCCCGCGCGATCCGCCAGCTCGAAGAGGGCAAGGTCGTGATCTTCGCCGCGGGCACGGGCAACCCGTTCTTCACCACCGACACGGCTGCCGCGCTGCGCGGCTCGGAAGTCGGCGCCGAGGTCGTGCTGAAGGCCACGAAGGTCGACGGCGTCTACTCGGCCGACCCGAAGAAGGACGCGAGCGCCACGCGCTATTCGACGATCAGCTTCGATGAGGCAATTGGCCGCAACCTGCAGGTCATGGACGCCACCGCGTTCGCGCTGTGCCGCGACCAGAAGCTGCCGATCCGGGTTTTTTCGATCAACAAGCCCGGTGCCCTCAAGCGCATTGTTCAGGGCGAAGACGAAGGTACGCTCGTCCACGTGTAAACTCTCGTCTCACGAGAGATTCGAACACGGGCCGCGCCGCCCACCAGCGCGCCGGCGGGCCCGTACCGTTATCAAGGTTGGGAGGTATCAAAATGGCTGTGGCTGACATCAAGAAGGGCGCCGAGCAGAAAATGCAGCGCTCGATCGAAGCGTTCAAGAGCGACCTGGCGAAAATCCGCACGGGCCGCGCCCATACCGGTCTGCTCGACCATATCCAGGTCGACTACTACGGCTCGCCCGTGCCCATCTCGCAGGTCGCGAACCTCACGCTCGTCGACGCGCGCACGATCGGCGTCCAGCCGTGGGAAAAGAAGATGGTCCAGGTCATCGAAAAAGCGATCCGCGAGTCGGATCTCGGCCTGAACCCGGCTACGCACGGCGATCTGATCCGCGTGCCGATGCCCGCGCTCACCGAAGAGCGCCGCAAGGAACTGACGAAGATCGTCAAGAACGAAGGCGAAACGGCGAAGGTGGCCGTGCGCAATCTGCGCCGCGACGCGAACGAGCAGCTCAAGAAGCTCGTGAAGGACAAGGAGATTTCCGAAGACGACGAGCGCCGCGGCGGCGACGACGTCCAGAAGTTGACGGACCGCTTCGTGGCCGAGATCGACAAGCTCGTGCAGACGAAGGAAGCCGAGATCATGACGGTCTGAGGCCCTCGGGCTCGCAGATTCGCTGGGTGTCTGGATGTGTTTCCCGGCGATTTCCTTTTTTCACAGCAGTTATAGTCCGACGGCCATGACCTATACCAGCTCAACCGTTCACGTGCCCGACGTGGCGGCCGTACCGCGCCACATCGCGATCATCATGGACGGCAATGGCCGTTGGGCAACGCAGCGCCGCCTGCCACGCGTCGCAGGCCACACGCGCGGCGTGGACGCCGTGCGCTCGGTCGTCGAGACGTGCGTGGAGCGCGGCGTCGAGTACCTCACGCTGTTCGCGTTCAGTTCCGAGAACTGGCGCCGCCCGACCGACGAAGTCTCGTTCCTCATGCGCCTGTTCGTCAGCGCGCTCGAGCGCGAGGTGGCGCGGCTGCACGCGAACGGCATCCGCCTGCGCGTGGTCGGCGACCTGTCGATGTTCAACGAGCGCATCCAGGACCTGATCCGCCGCGCGGAAACCAGGACCGCGCGCAATACCCGTCTCACGCTCACGATCGCTGCGAACTACGGCGGTCGCTGGGACATCATGCAGGCGACCCGCAAGCTGGTCGAGGAGGCCGCGGCCACGGGCCAGCCGGTGCCCGTGACCGAAGACTCGTTCGCCCAGCATCTCGCAATGGCCTATGCGCCCGAGCCCGATCTGTTCATCCGCACGGGTGGGGAGCAGCGGGTGAGCAATTTCCTGCTCTGGCAACTCGCGTACGCCGAGTTCTATTTCACCGACACGTTCTGGCCGGATTTCGACGCCGAAGCGCTCAACCGCGCCATCGCGTCGTACGCCGAGCGCGAGCGCCGTTTCGGCCGCACCAGCGCGCAGGTCGTCGCCCAGAACGTCGATTCGCTTTCATGCTGAAGACCCGCGTCATCACGGCGCTCGTCCTGCTGGCCGTCTTTCTGCCAGTTACCCTGTACGCGCCGGTGGCGTGGTTCGGCGCGCTGATCGGCGTCGTGGTCGTGTTCGCCGCGTGGGAGTGGGCGCGCCTCCTGAAGGCCGGCGCCACCGGCTCGATCGTCTATGCGGTGGTCGCGGCGGCGGTCGTCGTGCTCAGCACGCGCCTGCCGACGCCGCTGCCGCTCTTTCAGGCGGCGGCGGTGTTCTGGATCATCGCCGGCCCGTACGTGCTGCTGCGCAAGCCGGTGCTGGCCGCGGGCGCCTGGCGCGCCTTCCTGCTCGCTGCCGGGCTCATCCTGTTCGCTGCCTGCTGGCATGCGCTGGTGGCAGCGCGCACGGCGGGCGTGGCTTTCGTCCTGTCCCTTCTGCTCGTCGTATGGCTGGCCGATATCGGCGCATACTTTGCAGGTAAGGCATTCGGAAAGCATAAGCTCGCGCCTGCGATCAGCCCCGGCAAGACGTGGGAGGGCGCCGTGGGCGGGTGGGCCGCCGTGATGGTCGTGTCCAGCGCGGCGATCGCGCTTCACGCGTTCGAACCCACGCTGTATTCCGCGCTCGCGGCCCAGACCGGACTTGGCCGTGCGCTTTTCGTACTTACCGTGCTGGTCGCGTTCAGCGTGGTCGGCGATCTGTTCGAGTCGATGCTCAAGCGCCAGGCTGGCGTGAAGGACTCGAGCGGCCTTCTGCCCGGTCACGGCGGGGTCCTCGACCGCATCGACGCGTTGCTGCCCGTGCTGCCGCTCGCCATGCTGCTGCTTGGCTAGAGGTGCCTGTTTAGAGACGCTCGGTTAGAGACGCTCGGTTAGAGACGCTCGGTTAGAGATTTCAATATGCAAAAACGACTCACTCTGCTCGGTTCCACGGGCTCGATTGGCGACAGCACGCTCGACGTCGTCGCGCGGCATCCGCAACGCTTCTCGGTCTACGCGCTCACTGCGCATCGCAACGGCGACAAGCTCGTCGAGCAATGCCTGCGCTTCGCGCCCGAAGTGGCCGTGGTCGGTGACGCCGCCACCGCCGGGCAGGTCGAGCGCAAGCTGCGCGAAGCCGGCTCGAAGACGATCGTGACCTACGGGCCGCAAGCCCTTGTGGAAGTCTCGAAGAGCGATGGCTGCGACACCGTGGTCGCGGCGATCGTCGGCGCGGCGGGTCTCGCGCCCACGCTGGCGGCAGCGAAGGCCGGCAAGCAGATCCTGCTCGCCAACAAGGAAGCGCTCGTGATGTCGGGCGACATCTTCATGGATACGGTGCGCGACAGCGGCGCGGTGCTGCTGCCGCTCGATAGCGAGCACAACGCCGTATTCCAGTGCTTTCCCCGCGAGGGCACGCAACATGGTGGCGTGACCAAAATCATCCTCACGGCCTCGGGCGGCCCGTTCCGCACGCGCGAGCCCTCGACGCTCGTGAACGTGACGCCGGACGAGGCCTGCAAGCACCCGAACTGGTCGATGGGCCGCAAGATCTCGGTCGACTCGGCCACGATGATGAACAAGGGCCTCGAAGTGATCGAGGCGCACTACCTGTTCGACCTGCCGGGCGAGCGCATCGACGTGCTGATCCATCCGCAAAGCGTGATCCACTCGATGGTCTCGTACGCCGACGGTTCGGTGCTCGCGCAACTAGGCAACCCCGACATGCGCACGCCGATCGCCCACGCGCTGGCTTACCCCGAGCGGGTCGACTCCGGAGTCGCTCAGCTCGATCTGGCGCAGATCGCGACGCTCACGTTCGAAAAACCCGATTACGCGCGCTTTCCGTGCCTCGCGCTCGCGATGCAGGCGCTGGCCGCCGGTGGCGTCGCGAGCGCGGCGCTCAACGCGGCGAACGAGGTCGCAGTGGAAGCATTCTTGAATCGGCGCATCGGCTTCATGGCCATCGCACAGACGGTGGACGCCGTACTGAGCGCGCTCGAGAACCGCAGCGCCTCGAGTCTCGAAGTCGTGCTCGAAGCCGACGCGGCTGCCCGCCGTGCGGCTCACACCATCATCGACAGCCTGCCGGTGCCGGCCTGACAGGTCGCCGAGGGGCTCGCGAACGGTTCCCGGAGGACCACGGGCACGCGAGCCTGACCTCGGGGCCGCTCCCGCACCGGTGCGCTGCTTCCAGCCAGGGAGGCGCTCATGAACCTGCTTACTGAACTCATCGCGTTCGTTGTGGCGATCGGCGTGCTCGTGGTCGTCCACGAGTACGGGCACTACAGCGTCGCGCGTTTGTGCGGCGTGAAGGTCCTGCGCTTCTCGATCGGTTTTGGCAGACCGCTTGTCCGGTGGGTCAACAAGAAGAGCGGTACCGAGTGGACCATCTCGGCGCTGCCGCTCGGCGGCTACGTGAAGATGCTCGACGAGCGCGAGTCGGACGAAAAGATTCCGGCGGGCGATTTGCCGCACGCGTTCAACCGCCAGTCGGTCGGCAAGCGCATTGCGATCGTTGCGGCCGGGCCGATCGCCAATTTCGTGCTGGCCGTTGCGCTGTTCGCGGTGGTGTACGCGAGCGGCGTGACGGAGCAGTCGGCCATCGTCGCGGCGCCGCCCGCGCAATCGGCGGCGGCGCGTGCGGGTTTTCAGGGTGGCGAGACGATTCTTTCGGTGAGCGATGCAAACGGCAGCGACACCGAGCGCGTACGTTCGTGGTCGGACCTGCGCTGGAAGCTGCTCGCTTCGGCATTCGACCAGGGTCGCGTCGTGCTTTCCGCGCGTGACGGCGCGGGCACTTATGATTTTCCGCTCGACCTCTCGCAGCTCACGGGCAAGGATCTCGACGACGACTTCATGACGAAGCTCGGCCTCGAAGCGGGGGGCAGCACGCTGAAAGTGGCTGCCGTGGAGGCGGGTAGTGCGGCGCAACATGCCGGGCTGCAAGCGGGCGATCAGCTGCGCGCCATCGACGGCCGTCCCGTGGACAGCGCAACCACATTCATCGCCTACGTCAAGGCGCATGCGGGCAAGCCGGTGCTGCTCACGGTGACGCGCGATGACGGCGCCCGGCACACGCAGCAAACGCTCATGCTGACGGTCACGCCAACGCTTCAGCGCGATGCGCAAACCGGCGACGAAGTGGGGCGCATCGGCGCGGCGCTCTCGGCGCAGGCGCCTTCGGTGGACGTTCGCTACGGGCCGCTGGAGAGCGTGCGCCTCGGTGCGTATCGCACGTGGGACATCGCCGTCTATTCGCTGCGGATGTTCGGCCGCATGGTGACCGGCGAAGCTTCGCTGAAGAATCTGTCCGGGCCGGTGACGATTGCCGACTACGCCGGCAAGAGCGCAAGACTCGGCCCTGCCGCGTTTTTATCGTTCCTCGCCCTTGTGAGCATCAGCCTCGGTGTATTGAATCTGCTCCCAATTCCGGTATTGGACGGGGGGCATCTGTTATATTATCTGGTTGAAGCCGTAACGGGCAAAGCCGTATCGGATCGCTGGCAGCTGGTGCTGCAGCGAGCGGGGCTTGCCTGCATCGTCGCGCTGTCGGCGATCGCGTTGTTCAACGATCTGGCTCGGTTAATCCATTTCTAAAGATGTCTGGCGGCGTCCGAGGGCGGGCCGCCTGACCTGATGCAGCTATACATAATTGGGGAAGCACGTTGTTTAGACCTCATCGCTTGGTTCCAAAAACGGTTGCGGCCGCGGCGATTGCCGCGCATGGACTCGTTGCCCACGCAGCAACGACGCCTTTCGTGGTTCAGGACATCCGCATCGAAGGGCTGCAACGCGTCGAGCCGGGCACCGTGTTCGCCTATCTGCCGATCAAGCAGGGCGATACGTTCACCGACGACAAGGCGTCCGAGGCCATCCGCGCACTCTATGCGACGGGCTTCTTCAACGACGTGAAGATCGCCACCGAAGGCGGCGTGGTGGTCGTGCAGGTCCAGGAGCGCCCGGCGATCGGCACGATCGACTTCGCGGGCATCAAGGAATTCGACAAGGACAACCTCACGAAGGCGCTGCGTGCAGTCGGCCTCTCGCAAGGCCGCTATTACGACAAGGCGCTCGTCGACAAGGCCGAGCAGGAGCTCAAGCGGCAGTACCTCACGCGCGGCTTTTACGCCGCCGAGGTCACCACCACGGTCACGCCGATCGACCGCAACCGTGTCGGCCTGCTGTTCTCGGTCGTCGAAGGCCCGAGCGCGAAGATCCGCCAGATCAACTTCATCGGCAACAAGACCTACAGCTCCGGCACGCTGCTCGCCGAGATGCAGCTGTCCACGCCGAACTGGTTCTCCTGGTACACGAAGAACGACCTTTACTCGAAGGAAAAGCTCACGGGCGACCTCGAGAACGTGCGCTCGTACTACCTGAACCACGGCTACCTCGAGTTCAACATCGACTCGACGCAGGTCTCGATCTCGCCCGACAAGAAGGACATGTACCTCACCATCGGCATTCACGAAGGTGAGCCGTACAAGGTGTCGGGCGTGCATCTCGCGGGCAACCTGCTCGACCGCGAGGCCGAGCTCAGGAAGCTCATCAAGATCAAGCCGGGCGACACCTTCTCGGCCGAGAAGCTGCAGGCCACCACCAAGGCCATCGTCGACAAGCTCGGTGAGTACGGCTACGCGTTCGCGACCGTCAACGCGCTGCCGCAGATCGACCAGCAGAATCACACGGTCGACCTCACGCTGCAGGTCGACCCGAGCCGCCGCGTGTACGTGCGCCGCATCAACGTGGTGGGCAACACGCGCACGCGCGACGAAGTCGTGCGCCGCGAAATGCGCCAGCTCGAAAGCTCGTGGTTCGATTCGAACCGTCTCGCGCTCTCGAAGGACCGTATCAACCGTCTCGGCTACTTCACGGACGTCGACGTGACCACGGTGCCCGTGGAAGGCACGGCCGACCAGGTGGACGTGAACGTCAAGGTCGCCGAAAAGCCAACCGGCGCGATCACGCTCGGTGCGGGTTTCTCGTCCACGGACAAGGTGGTGCTGTCGGCGGGCGTCTCGCAGGACAACGTGTTCGGTTCGGGCACGTCGCTGTCGCTGAACGTGAACACCGCGAAGACGTACCGCACGCTGGCCCTCACGCAGGTCGACCCGTACTTCACGGTGGACGGCATCAAGCGCATCACCGACGTCTACTACCGCACGTACCAGCCGTTGTACTACTCCACGGATTCGAGCTTCCGCATCATCACGATGGGCGGCGACCTCAAATTCGGCATTCCGTTCTCGGAAGTCGACACGGTCTATTTCGGCGCGGGCTTCGAGCAGGATACGCTCGACGTCGACGCGAACACGCCGCAGAGCTACAAGGACTACGTGAACGAGTTCGGCCGCGTGTCGAACAACGTCCCGCTCACGGTGGGCTGGTCGCGCGACGCGCGTGACAGCGCGCTCGTGCCGAGCAAGGGCTACTTCACGCAAGCTAACGCCGAGTACGGCACGCCGGTCGGCGGCACACAGTACTACAAGGCCGACATCCAGGCCCAGTACTACTATTCGTTCGCGCGCGGCTTCGTGCTGGGCATGAATTTCCAGGGCGGCTACGGTAACGGCCTCGGCGGCAAACCGTACCCGATCTTCAAGAACTACTACGCGGGTGGTATCGGTTCGGTGCGCGGCTATCAGCCGAGCTCGCTGGGTCCGCGCGACAAGACGACGAACGACCCGATCGGCGGTTCGAAGATGCTGGTCGGCAACATCGAGGTGACGTTCCCGCTGCCGGGCACGGGCTATGACCGGACGCTGCGCGTATTTACCTTCGTCGACGGTGGTAACGTCTGGGGCACGGAAGGCAACAGTATCGGCGCCAACGGCCTGCGTTACAGCTACGGTTTCGGTCTCGCCTGGATCTCGCCGATCGGCCCGCTCAAGCTGAGCCTGGGCTTCCCGATCACCAAGCATACGGGCGACCAGTACCAGAAGTTCCAGTTCCAGATCGGGACGGCGTTCTGACGTATGTTCAGCCCGGCGCCGCGAAGCGCGGCGCCGGAATCCAGGAAACGAGAGGATGACTTTGCTAACGGGTATGTTTTCCAGACGGGCGATCGGGGCGATAACGGTTTCGCTGGCGCTCGTCGCTACCGGGACGGGACTCGCGCAGGCGCAGGAAGCCAGGATCGCGGCGGTGAACTCGGATCGCATTCTGCGCGAGTCGGTTCCGGCGAAGGCCGCACAGACCAAGCTCGAGGCCGAGTTCGCCAAACGCGACAAGGATCTGCAGGACATGGCGCAGCGCCTGAAGGCGATGTCCGACTCGCTCGACAAGAACGGCCCGTCGATGTCGCCGACCGATCGCGCGCAGAAGCAACGCGATCTTTCGGCGCTCGACAGCGACTTCCAGCGCAAGCAGCGTGAATTCCGCGAAGATCTGAACCAGCGCCGCAACGAGGAACTCGCGGCGGTGCTCGACCGCGCGAACAAGGTGATCAAGCAGATCGCCGAACAGCAGCACTACGACCTGATCGTGCAGGAAGCGGTCTATGTGAGCCCGCGCATCGACATCACCGACCAGGTGCTGAAGGCGCTTGCCGCGAACAGCGCCGGCAGTAGCAGCAACTGACGCAACTAAAGCAACCAAGGCAGGAGCAGCACGCGCATGGCATTTACGCTTGAGGACATCGTCGGGCGGTTCGGCGGCGAGGTGGTGGGCGATGCGACGCAACGCGTCTCGTCGCTCGCGCCCCTCGACCAGGCTGGTCCGCAACAGCTCGCGTTCCTCGCCAATCCGAAGTATCTCGCGCAGGTCGAGACGACCCGCGCGGGCGCGGTGCTCATCAGCCCGGGCGACCTCGAAAAGCTCGCGTCGCGCGAGGGTCGCAACTTCATCGTCACACCCAATCCGTATGCTTACTTCGCGCGTGTCGCGCAGGCGTTCATCGACCTTGCGGCGCCGAAGGCGCGGCCCGGCGTACACGCCAGCGCGCATGTCGACGCGAAGGCGCAGGTTGCCGCGAGCGCGGTGATCGGCCCCAACGTCACGGTGGAGGCTGGCGCCGTGATCGGCGAGAATGTCCGGCTCGACGCGAACGTTTTCATCGGCCGCGGCACCCACGTAGGCGAGGGCTCGCATCTGTACCCGGGCGTGACCGTCTATCACGGTTGCAAACTTGGCGCACGCGCCATCGTGCATGCCGGCGCCGTGATCGGCTCGGACGGTTTCGGGTTTGCCCCCGATTTCACGGGCGAGGGCGAGGCGCGCACGGGTAGCTGGGTCAAGATTCCGCAGGTGGGCGGCGTGTCCATCGGGCCGGATGTCGAGATCGGTGCGAACACGACGATCGACCGTGGCGCGATGGCCGACACGATCATCGAAACGTGCGTGAAGATCGATAACCTCGTGCAGATCGGCCACAACTGCAAGATCGGCGCCTATACGGTCATTGCGGGCTGCGCCGGCATCGCTGGCAGTACGACGATCGGCCGCCACTGCATGATCGGCGGCGCCGTTGGCATTGCGGGGCATGTCACGCTGGGCGACTACGTGATCGTCACGGCGAAGTCGGGTGTCTCGAAGTCGCTGCCGAAGGCGGGCATCTACACGAGCGCTTTTCCGGCAGTCGATCATGCCGAGTGGAACAAGAGCGCTGCGATCCTGCGGAACATCGACAAGCTCCGCGAGCGCATCAAGGCGCTCGAGGCGGCCGTCGCCCAGAAACCGCAGGGCAGCGAATAAGAAAGCAATTCGGGTAACGGGCGGCGTATCGCGCAAGCGGCACGCCGCCGGAGCGCCGTGCAACGGCGGCCGCACGGGGCGGCGTCAGTTTTTGCGGCCGCTTCGGGTAACGGGCCAGCTGTCCGGGGCCACAACGCCCCGGAGCTACCACCCGCCTGGGGCTACCCGCCTGGGGCTGCCCGCCTGGGGCTCCCCGCCTGGGGCATTCCTCATGCACGGGAGACCGGGCGTGGCGCATACTTCGCGTCAGCGCGTGCCTGTTTGGACCCTAAGGGCTGGCCCATTGGGGCTGGCCCATCGGGGCTGGCCCATATGGGCCGGGCGGGACGCGCCGGGCGCCTTGAAAATCGAAATCGAAAAGTCACACGCGCAATTCCTGCGTGAGCAGAACCACCATGAACATCGAAAAACTCAACTTCGACATCCACAAGATTCTCACGCTGCTGCCGCACCGCTACCCGTTCCTGATGGTGGACCGGGTTATCGAGCTGGAGCCGCACAAGAGCATCAAGGCGTTGAAGAACGTGACGGTCAACGAACCTTTCTTCACCGGCCACTTCCCGCAGCGTCCTGTCATGCCGGGCGTGATGATTCTCGAGGCGCTCGCGCAGACCGCCGCGCTGCTCACCTTCTCCGAGGAAGAGCAGGATTTCGAGAACACGCTGTACTACTTCGTCGGCATCGACGGTGCGCGCTTCAAGCGTGTGGTCGAGCCGGGCGATCAGCTCATCCTCAACGCGACGTTCGAGCGCTACATGCGCGGCATCTGGAAGTTCAAGGCGAAGGCCGAAGTGGATGGCGTCGTCGCCTGCGAGGCCGAACTCATGTGCACCGTGAAGAAAATGGACGCGGCGCAGTAAGACCCGCAGCCGTATGCCGCGGCGCGCCCTGACCCAGGGGCGCCCCGGCACGGAAACAGAATCGGAAAGCGAGGACGAATGAGCAGGATCCACTCCACTGCGGTCATCGAACAAGGCGCGCAGATCGACGAATCGGTCGAAATCGGACCGTTCGCGGTCGTGGGTGCTAACGTCACCATCGGCGCGCGCACGAAGGTCGGTTCGCACAGCGTGCTGGAAGGCCACACGACGATTGGCGAAGACAATACCATCGGCCACTACGCGTCGATCGGCGGCCGTCCGCAGGACATGAAGTACAAGGGCGAGCCCACGAAGCTAGTGATCGGCAACCGTAACACCATCCGCGAGTTCACCACGCTGCATACGGGCACGGTGCAGGACACCGGCGTCACGGTCATCGGCGACGATTGCTGGATCATGGCCTACGTACATGTGGGTCACGACTGTCGACTGGGCAGCAACATCATCATGTCGAGCAATGCGCAGCTCGCCGGCCACGTGATCGTGGACGACTACGCGATCGTCGGCGGCATGACCGGCGTGCACCAGTTCGTGCGCATCGGCGCGCACTCGATGGTGGGCGGCGCCTCGGCGCTCGTGCAGGACGTGCCGCCGTTCGTCATCGCGGCCGGCAACAAGGCGGTGCCGCACGGCATCAACGTGGAAGGTCTGCGTCGCCGCGGCTTCACGCCCGACGCGATTTCGGCGCTGCGCTCGGCGTACCGCACGCTCTACAAGAACGGGCTCTCGCTGGAAGAGGCGAAGGCGCAGCTCGCCGAACTCGCGCAGGCGGGTGGCGAGGGCGACACGCACGTGCAAGCGCTGCTCGACTTCGTCGAGCAGTCGCAACGCGGCATCATTCGCTGACCGATGGCGCTGCAAACGCGTCCGCTGCGCCTCGCGATGGTCGCCGGCGAACCGTCCGGCGACCTGCTTGCGGCCTCGCTGCTCGCCGGTCTCAAGGCTCGCCTGCCCGATACTACGCAGTACTATGGAATCGGCGGCCCGCGCATGACGGCCGCCGGCTTCGATGCGCACTGGCCGATGGAAAAGCTTTCCGTGCGCGGCTATGTCGAGGCGCTCAGGCACATTCCCGACATTCTGCGCATCCGCAACGAGCTCAAGCACCAGCTGCTGGCCGACCCGCCCGACGCCTTCATCGGCGTGGACGCGCCGGACTTCAACTTCGGTCTCGAGCACGCCCTGCGCGATGCGGGCATTCCGAGCATCCACTTCGTTTGCCCGTCGATCTGGGCGTGGCGGGGCGGTCGTATCAAGAAGATCCAGAAGGCCGTGGATCACATGCTGTGCGTCTTTCCGTTCGAAACGGCGATTCTCGAAAAGGCAGGCGTGGCCGCATCCTATGTGGGCCATCCGCTCGCCGACGACATTCCGCTCGAACCGGACATGACCGGCGCGCGACGCGCGCTCGGCCTGCCGGAAAGCGGTCCGGTGATCGCGGTACTGCCGGGCAGCCGCCGTTCGGAAATCAACCTGATCGGACCGACCTTCTTCGATGCGATGCAGATCATGCAGCGACGCGAGCCGGCGCTGCGCTTCGTGATGCCGGCGGCGACGCCCGCAATCCATGCACAGTTGCAGGAACTCGCGAACGCGCACGAGGGTCTCGCCCTCACGATCATCGACGGGCAGTCGCAGCTCGCCATGACGGCCGCCGACGCGATCCTCGTGAAGAGCGGCACCGTCACGCTCGAAGCGGCGCTGCTCAAGAAGCCGATGGTCATCTCCTACAAGGTGCCCTGGCTCACGGGGCAGATCATGCGCCGCCAGGCCTATCTGCCTTATGTGGGCCTGCCGAATATCCTGGCGGGCCGCTTTGTCGTGCCGGAAATCCTGCAGCATTTCGCGACGCCCGAGGCGCTTGCCGACGCGACGCTCACGCAGTTGCACGACGAGGCAAACCGGCGCACGCTGACCGAGGTGTTCACGCAGATGCATTTGAGCCTGCGTCAGAACACCTCGGAGCGCGCGGCTGAAGTGGTCGTGCGCATCGTCGAGGGCCGCAGGGGGCGGACATGAGCGAGGGCACGATCCAACGCGCGAAGGCGCCGGCTGCGAAGAAATCGCCGTCGGCGGCGGCGCTCAAGCTCGCCGCGCGTCGCAAGGCTGCGCGGCAGGCCGGCCTGCTGTTCGAGTCGCCCGACGACGTCATCTGCGGCGTGGATGAAGCGGGGCGCGGGCCGCTCGCCGGACCCGTGGTCGCGGCCGCCGTCATTCTCGATCCCGCCCGGCCGATCCGCGGACTCAACGATTCGAAGCTGCTGACGGCGCAGGCCCGCGAGACGCTGTACGAACGCATTGTCGAGCGATCGCTCGCATGGAGCGTCGCGTCGGCGACGGTCGAGGAGATCGACACGCTCAACATCCTCCACGCGACGATGCTGGCGATGCGACGCGCCGTCGAAGGCCTGACCATCGTGCCGACGCTCGCGAAGATCGACGGCAATCGCTGCCCGGTCATGCCGGTGCGCAGCGAGGCGGTGGTCGGCGGCGACGCGCTCGTGCCGAGCATTTCGGCCGCCTCGATCATCGCGAAGGTCACGCGCGACCGCATGCTGGTCGAACTTCACCAGCGTCATCCGCATTACGGTTTCGATGCACATGCGGGCTATGGCACGCCGCAGCACCTCGAGGCGCTGCGCGTGCATGGTCCGTGCGAGCATCACCGGTGCTCGTTCGCCCCCGTGCGCGACGCGTACGCGCTGCACGGCCTCGCGCTGCCCGGCGTGGCGACGGTGGTCGTCAGCGCCGCCGACCTCGCTGAAGGCGACGCATTCGCGCCGGTGCCCTGAGTCGCCGCCGGCGGCGTCGCTCAGGCGCGCTGGCGCCGCTTCGCAGGGTGGCTTCGTCGCCGTTTTACTTTTCCCCGATCCTCTCTTGAAACGCCAGGCCCGCCCGTGAAAGCCATTACCTCGCGCGACAATCCGCTCTACAAGCGCCTGAAAGCGCTGGCCGGTTCGACGCATCAACAGCGGCGCAGCCATCAGGCCCTGCTCGAAGGCTTCCATCTCGCGAGTGCCTGGCTCGACGGCGGCTCGCAGCCCGAATATTGCGTGGTGACCGAAGGCGCGATGGCGCATGACGAAGCGCAGGCCATCGTCGCCCGCGTGGACGAACGCCGCGTGATCACGCTGCCCGATGCGCTCTTCGGTCAACTCTCGAACGTGGTCCACGGAGTCGGGCTGCTGCTGCTCGTCGATATGCCCGAGATGCAGCTGCCCACGCGCGTCGACTCGACCTGTCTCGTGCTCGACGGCCTGCAGGACGCCGGCAACGTCGGCTCGATCCTGCGCAGCGCGGCGGCCGCCGGCATCGACAAGGTGTTCTGCACGCCGGGCACGGCGTACGTGTGGTCGTCGAAGGTACTGCGCTCGGCAATGGGTGCGCATTTCCTGTTGCAGGTGTTCGAAAACGTCGAGCCCGATGCGCTCGTCGAGATGCTCGGCGTGCCGGTCGTGATCACGGATTCGCACGGTGCGCAGGCGCTCGACGAAGCCGATCTCACTGGCCAGGTCGCGTGGGTGTTCGGCAACGAAGGGGCAGGTGTTTCGCAGGTGTGGCGCGACGCGGCGGCGCTGCGCGTGACGATTCCTCAGCCCGGCGGCATGGAGTCGCTCAACGTCGCGGCCGCGGCGGCCGTATGCGTGTTCGAGCAATGCCGGCAGCAGCGGCACGCCCGCTGACCCTTGCCTGAACCATCAAAGCGAAAACGCCCGCGTCACAAGACGCGGGCGTTTTCATATTCAATCGCTTCGACTAGCGGCTGCGCCCCTCAATACGAGGGCTTGTCGATGCGAATTTCCTGCAGGATCGTCGTGGCGATTTCCTCGATGGACTTGTGCGTCGACGAGAGCCACTTGATGCCTTCGCGGCGCATCATCGCTTCGGCTTCGTTCACTTCGTAACGGCAGTTTTCCAGCGCGGCGTACTTGCTGCCCGGGCGCCGCTCGTTGCGGATCTCGGTGAGGCGCTGTGGGTCGATCGACAGACCGAAAATCTTCGCGCGATGCGCAAGCAACGAATTCGGCAGCTTGCCGCGCTCGAAATCGTCGGGAATCAGCGGGTAATTCGCCGCCTTCACCCCGTACTGCATCGCGAGGTAGAGGCTCGTCGGGGTCTTGCCGCTGCGCGACACGCCCACGAGGATCACGTCGGCGTCGGCGAGATTGCGGTCGGACTGCCCGTCGTCGTGCGCGAGCGAGAAGTTGATCGCTTCGATACGGTTCTTGTATTCGTCGGTGTCGGCGTTCTGGTGGCCGCGGCCCATGGCGTGGCTCGACTTGAGCTCCAGCTCCTGCTCGAGCGGCTCCACGAAGGTCTGGAACATGTCCAGCACGAGCGCATTCGCGCGCTTGACGATCTCGTTCGAGTTGCTGTCCACGAGCGTCGTGAAGACGATCGGGCGGCGGCCTTCCTGCACGGCGGCTTCATTGATCTTTTCGGCCGTCGAGAAAGCTTTGTCGGTCGAATCGACGAAGGGCACGCGCACGAGGCGGAATTTCTGGTCGAACTGCGACAGGATCGAATGCGCGAAGGTTTCGGCAGTGATCCCGGTACCGTCGGAGACGATGAATACGGTAGGCGGCATCGGTTGAGGCTGGGTACGTGAGCTGCAGGGCCGCTCGGGACAGGCTTGGGCGCCCGGAAAGCCCCGTCCGGCGAGACCGAGGGGCAATTCTCGCCGACTGGCACAATTTCGGGAGTCGGCACGGTAGAATAGCGGCAACCTGTTGGATAAGCAATTGCAGTGCAACCGCGCCAAACAGCCGCCCATCGCGGCGCATTCTGGTGTCAATTTGCAGCGATTCCTTCTAACTATCGGCAATCGCGCGCATCTTCGTGCTTTTCCGCTCCCGGAAATTCGCCTGGCGCCTGAGCGATTGTTTTTCCAACAGGTTGCGCAAGACGCGACTCCGCCTCCAATGGGTGGACCGCGTTCGAGCCCACTTGCGCAATCGTGAATTTTTTTCACACTTAGGGGCTTGTATGACTAACACCGTTGCCAAGGATCAGGCGTATGTAGTGCCTTTCGAGCAGTTGCGGATGACCGATGTCGAGATCGTAGGCGGCAAGAACGCCTCGCTCGGCGAAATGATCAGCCAGTTGGCTGAAGCTGGCGTGCGTGTGCCCACGGGCTTCGCTACGACTGCGCTCGCCTTCCGCGACTTCCTGAAACACAACAACCTGACCGAACGGATCGCCGCTCGTCTGGAAACGCTCGACGTCGACGACGTCAAGGCGCTGGCCGAAGCGGGCAAGGAAATCCGTCAGTGGATCGTCGACGCGCCGCTGCAGCCGAAGCTCGAAGCGGACATCCGCGCCGGCTTCGAGACGCTGCAGAAAGGCTCGCCGGCTGAACTCTCGTTCGCCGTGCGCTCGTCGGCAACGGCGGAAGATCTGCCCGACGCTTCGTTCGCCGGTCAGCAGGAAAGCTACCTGAACGTCGTGGGCATCGAAGATGTGCTCGATCGCTTGAAGCACGTGTTCGCGTCGCTCTACAACGACCGCGCCATTTCGTATCGCGTCCACAAGGGCTTCACCCACGCCGAAGTCGCACTGTCGGCTGGCGTGCAGCGCATGGTCCGCTCGGACCGTGGTGCCGCAGGCGTGATGTTCACGCTCGATACCGAATCGGGCTTCAAGGACGCCGTCTTCATCACGTCGAGCTATGGCCTCGGTGAAACCGTGGTCCAGGGCGCCGTGAATCCGGACGAGTTCTATGTCTTCAAGACCACGCTCGCACAGGGCAAGGCTCCGATCATCCGCCGCTCGATCGGCTCGAAGCTCATCAAGATGGAGTTCACGCAGCCGGGCGAGCCGGGCCGCGTGAAGACGGTCGACGTCTCGCACGAACAGCGCAACCGTTTCTCGATCACCGACGAAGACGTGATCGAGCTGGCGAAGTACGCCGTCATCATCGAGCAGCACTACCAGCGTCCGATGGACATCGAGTGGGGCAAGGACGGTCTCGACGGCAAGATCTTCATTCTCCAGGCGCGTCCGGAGACGGTGAAGAGCCAGGCCGCGGGCAAGGTCGAGCAACGCTTCAAGCTCAAGGGCCAGTCGCAGGTGCTCGCCACGGGCCGCGCAATCGGCCAGAAGATCGGCGCCGGCCGCGTGAAGGTGATTCACGACCCGTCGGAAATGGAACGCGTGCAGCCGGGCGACGTGCTGGTCGCCGACATGACCGACCCGAACTGGGAGCCGGTGATGAAGCGCGCTTCGGCGATCGTCACGAACCGTGGCGGCCGTACCTGCCACGCGGCGATCATCGCGCGTGAGCTTGGCGTGCCGGCCGTGGTGGGCTGCGGCAACGCAACCGACGTGCTGAAGGACGGCGCGCTCGTCACGGTTTCGTGCGCCGAAGGCGACGAAGGCCGCATTTATGACGGTCTGCTGGAAACCGAAGTCAGCGAAGTCCAGCGTGGCGAGCTGCCGGCGATTCCCGTGAAGATCATGATGAACGTCGGCAACCCGCAGCTCGCGTTCGACTTCTCGCAACTGCCGAACGCCGGTGTTGGCCTCGCGCGTCTCGAGTTCATCATCAACAACAACATCGGTGTGCACCCGAAGGCGATCCTCGAGTACCCGAACATCGATGCGGATCTGAAGAAGGCCGTGGAAAGCGTCGCTCGCGGTCACGCTTCGCCGCGCGCGTTCTACGTCGACAAGCTCACGGAAGGCATCGCCACGATCGCGGCGGCGTTCTATCCGAAGCCCGTGATCGTGCGTCTGTCGGACTTCAAGTCGAACGAGTACAAGAAGCTGATCGGCGGTTCGCGCTACGAGCCGGACGAGGAAAACCCGATGCTCGGCTTCCGCGGCGCGTCGCGCTATATCGCCGAGGACTTCGCGCAGGCGTTCGAAATGGAGTGCCTCGCGCTCAAGCGCGTGCGTGAAGAGATGGGCCTCGCGAACGTCGAGATCATGGTGCCGTTCGTGCGTACGCTCAAGCAGGCGGAGCGCGTGGTGGGCCTGCTCGAGAAGTACGGCCTCAAGCGCGGTGTGAACGGCCTGAAGCTCATCATGATGTGCGAAGTGCCGTCGAACGCGATCCTCGCCGAAGAGTTCCTGCAGTACTTCGACGGTTTCTCGATCGGCTCGAACGACCTCACGCAGCTCACGCTGGGCCTCGACCGGGATTCGGGCATGGAACTGCTGGCCGTCGACTTCGACGAGCGCGATCCTGCCGTGAAGTTCATGTTGAAGCGCGCGATCGAAACCTGCCGCCGCCTCAACAAGTACGTCGGTATCTGCGGCCAGGGCCCGTCCGATCATCCGGACTTCGCCCAGTGGCTCGCCGAAGAAGGCATTGCGTCGATCTCGCTGAACCCGGATACGGTCGTCGAGACGTGGCAGGCGCTGGCGAAGGCGAAGTAAGCACTGCGCCGGGGGCGCGAGCCCCCGGTGCATACTGGGCTTGATGTGGATTCCCCTGCGGCTTCGCACGCTGCGGAAAAAAGTGTCAGCTTCGTGCTATAACACCCCGGTCTAGCCGGGGTGTTTTACTTTGGGAGGTCGTCGTGGGTCCGCATGGCTTGTTCTGGTGGATTGCCGCTGGCGTGCTCATCGTCGCGGAGCTGATGACAGGGACGTTCTACCTCTTGATGATCGCGCTCGGCTTTCTCGCGGGCGCGCTGACTTATGAACTCGGCGCGCCGCTCGACGTGCAGTTGATCGTTGCGGCGGTGGTGGGTCTCGCGGCCGTGGTCACGCTGCGGCGCTCGCGCTTTGGCCGTCGCCGGCGCATGAACGACGCTTCGACCGATCCGGGCGTGAATCTCGACATCGGCGCGACGCTCGCCGTCGCCGCCTGGCGCAACGGCCGCGCGCGCGCCATGTATCGCGGCGCCGAATGGGACGTCGAACTCGCGCCCGGCGAGCCCGAAGACGCTCAGCTCTATGTCATCAAGGCGGTGCGCGGCAGTTGTCTCGTCGTTGCGGCGAAGCGGGAGCGCCATGCAGCCGATGCACCCGGCGGCGCCCGCCATGCGTGACCGGCGGGGTAGAGAAAAACGCAACCAATAAACCACACTGAAGCGAACGGAGGTCCCGTATGCAAGTCCCAGTCGTCGGCCTGATTCTGCTCGTGATCGTCGTCGTGCTGATCGCCCAGACCATCAAGATCGTGCCGCAGCAGCACGCCTGGGTGGTCGAGCGGCTCGGGCGCTATCACGCGACGCTCACGCCGGGGCTGACGATCGTGCTGCCGTTCGTGGACCGCGTGGCCTACAAGCACGTGCTCAAGGAGATCCCGCTCGACGTGCCGAGCCAGGTCTGCATCACGCGCGACAACACGCAGCTTCAGGTAGACGGCGTGCTGTACTTCCAGGTCACCGACCCGATGAAGGCATCGTACGGGTCGAGCAACTTCGTGTTCGCGATCACGCAGCTCTCGCAGACCACGCTGCGCTCCGTGATCGGCAAGCTCGAACTCGACAAGACCTTCGAGGAGCGCGATTTCATCAATCACAGCGTCGTGTCGGCGCTCGATGAAGCCGCGTCGAACTGGGGCGTGAAGGTGCTGCGCTACGAAATCAAGGACCTCACGCCGCCGAAGGAAATTCTTCACGCCATGCAGGCGCAAATCACCGCCGAGCGCGAAAAGCGTGCGCTGATCGCGGCTTCCGAGGGCCGCAAGCAGGAGCAGATCAATCTGGCGTCGGGCGCGCGCGAGGCGGCGATCCAGAAGTCGGAAGGCGAGCGGCAGGCCGCGATCAACCAGGCGCAGGGGCAGGCGGCGGCCATTCTGGCGGTGGCCGAAGCGAATGCGCAGGCCATCCAGAAGATCGGCGCTTCGATCCAGGAGCATGGCGGCATCGATGCGGTCAACCTCAAGGTCGCCGAGCAGTACGTGAACGCGTTCGCCAACCTCGCGAAGCAGGGCAACACACTGATCGTGCCGGGAAACATGGGCGACCTCAGCTCGATGATCGCCTCGGCGCTCACGATCGTGAACCGCGCGGGCTTGCGGGAGGGGCAGATCAGAGGAGCGGGTGCGGCGAAGGGTGCCTAGGCGTCGCAGCGGCAGGGCGCCGCGAGGGACGAAACAAAAACGGGCCGCATGAGCGGCCCGCTTGCTATTCAACGATCGACAACGATCGAACGATTGCCGGATCAGGTCGGCGAGCGCATCAGGCGCGCTTTCTCGCGCTCCCAGTCGCGCTTCTTCTCGGTTTCGCGCTTGTCATGCAACTTCTTGCCCTTGGCGAGTCCGATCTCGCACTTCACGCGCCCGCCCTTGTAGTGAAAATTCAACGGCACGAGCGTGAATCCGCGCTGCTCGACCTTGCCGATCAGCTTGTCGATTTCCTCGCGGCGCAGCAGCAGCTTCCGTATGCGGGTGGGGTCCGGGTGGATGTGCGTCGAGGCTTCGGGCAGTGGGCTGATGTGCGTGCCGATCAGGTAGAGCTCGCCGTCCTTGATCATGACGTAGCTCTCCTTGATGTTGGCGCGCCCGGCGCGCATCGCCTTCACTTCCCATCCCTCCAGCACGAGCCCAGCCTCGTGGCGTTCTTCGATGAAGTAATCGAAGAACGCTTTTCTGTTATCGATGATGCTCATAGGAAAATGGGATCGGCCCAACTCGTTTAAAATTACGATTTTAGCAAAGCGGGCTCCCGAAAGCCCGCGGCGCTTTCAACCTTGCCACGCATTGCGCAATTTATGGCGGATGTCCAGAAAACCGTGTTGATTCGCCATTCGGCGGAGCAGATGTTCGACCTCGTCACCGACGTCGCCGACTACCCCAATTTCCTGCCGTGGTGCGGCGGCGTCGAGATCCGCCGACAGGACGAAACCGGCATGGAGGCGAAGATCGACATCAACTTCAAGGGCATCAAGCAGCACTTCGCCACGCGCAACTCGCAAAAGCGGCCCGAACGGATCGACATGGAGTTCGCCGACGGTCCGTTCCGCAAGTTCACGGGCTATTGGCGTTTCACGCCGCTGCGCGCCGACGCCTGCAAGATCGAGTTCGCGCTGCATTACGAGTTCTCGAGCATCATCCTCGAGAAGCTCATCGGGCCGGTGTTCAATCACATCGCGAACACCTTCGTCGACTCCTTCGTGAAGCGCGCCGACCAGCGCTACGGCAAGCCATGAGCGCCAATCTTTCCATCGACGTCTGCTACGCGCTGCCGGATGCGCAAACGCTCATCAGCATCGAACTGGCGCCGGGGGCGACGGTCCAGCAGGCCATCGAGGCGAGCGGCATTCTCGCGCGCCATCCCGAAATCGATCCCCACAGGCTGAAGGTGGGCGTCTTCGGCAAGCTCAAGCCGCTCGACACCGTCCTCGCCGACCACGACCGCGTGGAGATCTATCGCCCGTTGATCGTCGATCCGAAGATGGCGCGCCAGCGCCGCGTCGACAAGAGCCGCCGGGAAGGTTCGGTCGAGGGGCGCAAGTGGCTGCCCAAGGATTCACGCTAGGGCGACAAAACGGGTTGCCGGGAGGCCGCCACACCGATGCCGCACGAACGTAATGGGCGGGACGGCTTGCGCTGTCCCGCCCATTCGGCTTCCTGGGGCGCGCCGGCTCTGAGCTTCTTCCCTCGTGCGCGCGCGCGAGTCCGTTTACGCGGTAGTGCCGCTTCGCCGCAGGTCCGTGTTCCGCCGCTCGCGGCGAGTTTCGTTGGTGGTCCCCGGCAGATCGCCTTCCGGCACGATCCCGTCGCCATGCAGGGTTTCCTGAGCGTCGCCCGAGTGCTGGCGTACCGACCAGCTCACGCCCGCCACCAGCAATACGATCGCCGCGACTTCCAGCGCGCGCGGCAGCCGGTGATCGTAAATAAAGCCGTACAGCAGCGCGAAGAGTGTCTCGAAGACGATCATTTGACCCGAGAGCGTGAGCGGCAGGCGCTTGGCGGCGGCGTTCCAGAGGCCGTTGCCGAGCCACGACGCACCGATCGCGAGTACCAGGTTGAGCTGCCAGAAGGTGGACCAGCGGGAGCTTGCCACGCTTTCCTGCACCCACCCCGACGGCAGGATGAGAATGCCGAGCCAAAGCAGGCCGCCGAGCGCGCCCGTGACGACGCCCCACAGTACCGACCATTCGTTGCCGCCGAAGTGCGCATTGCGCTGCAGATAGCGGGCGTTCTCGACTGCGAACCACGTCCAGCACACGAGCGCGCCGACGGCACTGCCGATGCCGGCGAGGCGCGCAAGCGCGCTCGCCGGCCCGCCGGCGTTCGCGGCGGTGAATACGTCCACGTTGATGCAGACGATGCCGGCCGCGATCATCGCGAGTGGCCAGACGAGCCGTGAAATGGGCACCGCGCCGTGGTCGCGGCGCCCGAGCAGCGTGACCGTGACGGGCAGTACGCCGACGATCAGCGATGCGGGCGAGATGCCCACCAGATGGATCGCACTTGCGAGAAAGAGGTAATAGAGCACGTTGCCGACGAGCGCGAGTTTCACGAGCGCGATCAGGTCGGCCCGCGTGATGCGCGGCCACACGCGACGTAGCATGGGTACGAGCGCGGCAAGCGAGACGAGCCCGTACATGACATAGCGGCCAGCGCTGAGGAGCAGTGGCGAGAACTCCGCCAGCTGCCGGGGCACGACGAACACGGTTCCCCATAACGCGCCGGCGAGCACGCCGTACAACACACCACGCTGCATTTGCATTGCCTCCAGAAACTTCGGATGGCCCGACCGGGCCTGTCTAACGGAATGTCGCGAAGCTTAGCCGGCGGCCCGCGCGGCCGTCTTGTTCGATCCTGCACCGTGCGTCGGGCGCAGGCGGCGGCCGGGCCGGATATTCGGGTCGGAGGTGCGGCGCTTGGGCATGGCGTGCGTTAGTGGGGGCAGGCAATGGAAATAATCCCGAAAACGACGCTAAGCTACTGTTCACACTGATGATTTCCAGGGCGCTATCGCGTATAATCTGCTTTTGCGCCTATAGGATTTGCCATGCGTCTGATCCAGAAAGCACTCACGTTCGATGACGTGCTCCTCGTCCCCGCCTTCTCCGACGTTCTCCCGCGCGACACCAGCCTGAAGACCCGGCTGACCCGCAATATCTCCCTGAACATTCCGCTCGTGTCGGCCGCGATGGACACCGTCACCGAAGGCCGTCTGGCCATCGCCATGGCGCAGCAGGGCGGCGTCGGCATCATCCACAAGAACCTCACGCCGGCCGAACAGGCGCGCGAGGTCGCGAAGGTGAAGCGCTTCGAGTCGGGCGTCGTGCGCGATCCGATCACGGTTCCGCCGCAAATGAAGGTCGCGGAAGTCATCGCACTCTCGCAGCAGCATGGCATTTCGGGGTTCCCGGTCGTGGAGGGCGCGCAGCTCGTCGGCATCGTCACGAATCGCGACCTGCGCTTCGAAACGCGTCTGGAAGAGCCGGTGCGCTCGATCATGACGCCGCGCGAGCGCCTCGTCACCGTCAAGGAAGGCACGCCGCTGACCGAAGCCAAGGCGCTCATGCACAGCCACCGCCTCGAGCGCGTGCTGGTCGTGAACGATGCGTTCGAACTGCGCGGCCTCATGACCGTCAAGGACATCACCAAGCAGACCGAGCACCCGGCCGCCTGTAAGGACGAGCACGGCAAGCTGCGCGCAGGCGCGGCAGTCGGCGTCGGTCCCGACAATGAAGAGCGCGTGGAACTGCTGGTGCAGGCCGGCGTGGACGTGATCGTGGTCGATACGGCGCACGGCCACAGCAAGGGCGTGCTCGAGCGCGTCAAGTGGGTCAAGCGCAACTTCCCCCACGTCGAGGTGATCGGCGGCAACATCGCCACGGCCGACGCGGCGCGCGCGCTCGTCGAGTACGGCGCCGACGGCGTGAAGGTCGGTATCGGCCCGGGCTCCATCTGCACGACGCGTATCGTGGCAGGCGTGGGCGTGCCGCAGATCAGTGCGATCGCCAACGTCTCTGATGCGCTCAAGGGCACGGGCGTGCCGTGCATCGCCGACGGCGGCGTGCGCTACTCGGGCGACGTTTCGAAGGCGCTGGCAGCCGGCGCGAACGCCGTGATGATGGGCAGCATGTTTGCCGGCACTGAAGAGTCGCCGGGCGACGTGTTCCTGTACCAGGGCCGCCAGTTCAAGTCGTACCGCGGCATGGGCTCGGTCGGCGCGATGAAGGACGGCGCTGCGGACCGCTACTTCCAGGACAACTCGGCCAATATCGACAAGCTCGTGCCGGAAGGCATCGAAGGCCGCGTCGCCTACAAGGGCCCAATCAATGCAATCCTGTTCCAGCTGATCGGTGGCGTGCGTGCTTCAATGGGCTACTGCGGCTGCCGTACGATCGACGATCTGCATGCGAAGGCGGAGTTTGTGCAGATTACTGGCGCGGGCCTGAACGAATCGCACGTGCACGACGTGCAGATCACCAAGGAAGCGCCCAACTATCACGTGGACTAAGCCCCGATGAAGCCGCTGCTGCGCGTGCTGCTGATTGTCGATGCGTTGACATTGCTGGGGTTCGGCGTGCTGTTTGTCCTCACGCCCTGGACCGCGGTCTACAACGCGTTGCAACTCGAGCAGACGCAGCCGGTGCTCGTCGGGCAGGCGTTTGGCGTGGTGCTGCTCGGGTTCGCGTGGCTTGCGCTGCGCGCTGCGTTCCACGGCGAAATGACGGTGCCGGTAGGGCGCACGGTGGGACACGTCAACTGGATTGCCGGCGTGCTCATGCTGGTCTGGCTGATAGGCTTGCGTGCGCCGCGGCTCTCGGGTTTTGGGCAACTGGTGGCCGGTGCGGTTGGCGTGTGGCTGATCATCCTCGGACTCGGCGGCGCCCGGCTCGCGGGCGCGGTGCGCCAGCGCCAGAAAGGCCAGACGAGCGGCAGTTCCGCGCAACGGCGCAAGGCGGCGAAGGATGAGCGCGAACTTCGTGAACAGCCGGTGTCGTACGCGAAGCCGGGTTTTCTGCGAACGGTGGCGTGGGGCGGTGCGAACGAGCCGAAACGGCCGGCGCCGCCGGTCGAATCCGCTGTGGAAGTCCCGACCGTGACACCCGCCGCCGTTCCGCCGGTAACGCCACGAGCGTCGACTGTGGCCCCGCCGGCCGCTGGCCCGGCGCAAGCTGAAGAGGCGCGGCTGGCGGCTCGCGACGAAGCGGCCGACGCACCGAGGCCTCCACTGCGTGGCTGATGCCGCGCGCAAACCCGGCCTCCGAAACGCCAGACATAATGCGCCCGAAGCAGCGCCCGAAACAGCACGCATATCGCGTCCGCAATTGCGCCACCCGGTTCCGCCGTAGCGCGGTGCCCCGGTCCTGATGAAATCATGCCGCGCTTCTCGCATGTGGCGCGGCTTTCTGTATCCGTTCTTTTTTAGGTCTCGTCCGCAGCCATGCACGACAAAATCCTGATTCTCGACTTCGGCTCGCAAGTCACCCAGCTCATCGCCCGTCGCGTGCGCGAAGCCCACGTCTACTCGGAAATCCATCCGTATGACGTCGACGACGCCTTCGTGCGCGAATTCGCGCCGAAGGGCATCATCCTTTCGGGCGGTCCGAACTCGGTCACCGACACCGACACCCCGCGCGCGCCGCAGGCCGTGTTCGAGCTGGGCGTGCCGGTGCTCGGCATTTGCTACGGCATGCAGACGATGGCCGAGCAACTCGGCGGCAAGGTCGACGGCGGCCATCTGCGCGAATTCGGCTACGCCGAAGTGCGCGCGCGCAACCACACGAGCTTCCTCGAAGGTATCGAAGACTTCCGCACGAGCGAAGGCCACGGCATGCTCAAGGTCTGGATGAGCCATGGCGACAAGGTCACCGAAATGCCGGCCGGCTTCCAGCTGATGGCCTCGACGGAATCGTGCCCGATCGCGGCAATGGCCGACGAGGCGCGCCACTTCTATGGCCTGCAATGGCACCCGGAAGTCACGCACACCGTGCAGGGCCGCGCGATGCTCGAGCGCTTCGTGCTCGGCATCTGCGGCGCCAGGGCCGATTGGGAGATGGGACACTACATCGACGAAGCCGTCGAATCGATTCGCAAGCAGGTGGGCAGCGAGCACGTGATTCTCGGCCTGTCGGGCGGCGTGGATTCGTCGGTGGCGGCGGCGCTGCTGCACCGCGCGATTGGCGACCAGCTGACCTGCGTCTTCGTCGATCACGGCCTCCTGCGCCTGAACGAAGCCGAGCAGGTGATGTCGATGTTCGCCGACAACCTCGGCGTGAAGGTGATCCATGTCGACGCCAGCGAGGCGTTCATGTCGAAGCTCGCGGGCGTGACCGACCCGGAAGCGAAGCGCAAGATCATCGGCGCCGAGTTCGTCGAGGTGTTCCAGGCGGAAGCGGGCAAACTCACCGATGCGAAGTGGCTCGCGCAAGGCACGATCTACCCGGACGTGATCGAGTCGGCGGGCAAGGGCAAGAAGGCCGCCCACACGATCAAGAGCCACCACAACGTCGGCGGCCTGCCGGAAACGCTGAACCTCAAGCTGCTCGAACCGCTGCGCGAACTCTTCAAGGACGAAGTGCGCGAACTGGGCGTGAAGCTTGGCCTGCCGCCTGACATGGTGTATCGCCATCCGTTCCCGGGCCCGGGCCTTGGCGTGCGCATTCTCGGCGAGGTGAAGCGCGATTTCGCGGACCTGCTGCGCCGCGCGGATGCGATCTTCATCGAGACGCTGCGCACCACGATCGACAAGGAAACGGGCAAGTCGTGGTACGACCTCACGAGCCAGGCGTTCGCGGTGTTCCTGCCGGTGAAGAGCGTGGGCGTGATGGGCGATGGCCGGACGTACGAATACGTCGTCGCACTGCGCGCTGTGCAGACGCTCGACTTCATGACGGCGCACTGGGCGCATCTGCCGCACGAGTTGCTTGGCCACGTGTCGAACCGCATCATCAACGAAGTGCGCGGCATCAATCGCGTTGTCTATGACATCTCGGGCAAGCCGCCTGCGACGATCGAGTGGGAGTGAGTGTCATTTTGGTGCGTGATCTGGCAAGGTCTGGCGACGACCCGAAGTAAAGCCAAAAAAGCCCGCGATTCTGCGGGCTTTTTTCATGTTCTTGTCGTTTGTATGGATCATTAATAAGGGTGGCGTTTTTCAATTAATTTCTATGATTGATTTCTCATGCCATGCTTGACAATCCATTCTCGCGCCGTGCTCTTTTTAGTCTTCTCACACTCTGCAATTATATACTTGGCTTTTTCCGGTGCATTGTGTATCGTTCAAATTCATCTAATGCAAAAAAAGTTTTTGTGACCACGGTAGGCGTATTCTAACCCCTTCGCTGGCAAGCCTTCGGACATGAAAATTTTCATCGCTAGTCCACAAGATCAACTCGTCCATAACTTCCTTGGGGTGCTCTTTCAGCAGTGGACGGATGCCGTACTCACCGGTAAATTGTTCAGCTCCTTTAAAAAGGACAATGACAATTTCCGTTTTCATTCCCGTGCCGCTCGACATACCTGCTGATAGGCCACAACCAGTATCCGTAATTTAACATCCCTTCCGGTTTGGTCCATTCCGGGCCAAGCATGTTAAAGAACGCTCGTCCTGTATTTAGTGATTTGCTGCATTATGCTTATTGTCGTCGCATCAGCAAACAGCCATTCGGAGGGTGATTGCCATTCTGGCAGTCATAGGGCTCGACGACTCACCGGCCCTTGACTGGCACACCGACACCACGACTCAAAGCCGCAATCTGCCGGATTCCCGCTCGTGTGGCGAGCGTCAGCGGTGCTCGATGCACCCTTTTTGATCTGCATCAAGCGTCCATTTGCCGGCCGGCAGTGTGATATTCGCTTTATCGCATCACGGATTCAGTGCGCTTCGAACTTCCACCGCGACTCATCGTGGGCCGAGGGTGAGCAGCGAGCGCCCGGCAATGCGATTGCGAATCCCGCTTTCGTATCCACTCTTCACGGCTGACCGTGCTGTTGTTGCCTGACGGGAGAAACGATGACGTACGTCCAACGACTTGCGGACTGCCTCACGCGGCTGCGCAAGGCCAGCATGGCCGCACTTCTTGCGCTCCTCGTTGTATCGCTTTTCGGTATCCCGTTCTTCAGCGAGCCCGGTAGTCAGGTCAGCCGTATCGTGCAGGACGTGCTTTTCTCGTTGATCCTCGCGGCCGGGGTCGTGACGTCAAAAGAACGACCCGGCGTCTTCCCTCTGATCGCTCTGGGTGCTCTCATTGCCGTAACGGTGCGCTGCGCCAGCTGGCTGTTTCCGGCGGATTACACGCTGGCGATACGTGACGAAACCGCTCTCGCGGCGGTCGCGCTGATTGGTGCAACCCTCGGGATGATCGTGTTCGGCCCGGGCAAAGTCACATTTGACCGGATCGACGGAGCGATAGCCCTTTACATCCTGATCGGCATGATTTGGGCCTATGCCTATCAGCTGGTCAATTTAAGGTTTCCCCATGCGTTTTCCGGAACCACACTCGGCCCGG
>NZ_BBJJ01000047.1 GCF_000739815.1 Paraburkholderia mimosarum LMG 23256 = NBRC 106338 | reverse complement strand
ACTCAAGCTGCCGATGCTCGGCCGATGAGCGGCGCAAACATGGTAAAGCCGCTGGTGCAGGCGGCGAGCCTCACGCTGTTGCGTGGCGCGGCGCTCGTGGCGTCGCCGTGGAAAAACGGCGGCGGCGTCACGCGCGAAATCGCGGCGGCGCCCATGGTCTCGCAGGCCGCCGCATCGCTGGACACGTTCGCGTGGCGCGTGAGCGTGGCCGACGTCGCGCAGGCGGGGCCGTTCTCGCGCTTCGAAGGCGTCGATCGCACGCTGGTGCTGCTGGAAGGCGCGGGCATGCTGCTCGACGAAGCGGGCAGCACGCACGCACTCACGCAGCCGCTTGACGTCGCGCGTTTTGCCGGCGAGGCGGCGATCGATGCGCGCCTCGTCAATGGCGCCACGCGCGATTTCAACCTGATGGTGCGACGCGGCGCGGCGCGCGGCACGCTGGAAGTGTGGCGCGAAAACGCGCGGTACAACCTGCGCGCACAAACGGTGCTGCTGTACTGCGCGCAAGGCGAACAAGACGTGCGCATAGATGGCGATCGGGAGGTGCAGCTCGAGGCTGGCGACACGCTGCGCATCGATACGCCCGACGCGCAGCGTCCCCTGCAAATCGAAACGTGCGGCGCGGGCGCGTTGCTCGCCGTGGCGCTGGACATGCTGGACGCGCCGCCGCAAGACATTACGGACACGGTATCGCGCGATGCCGTGCGCACTTCATGAAACGCACGCTCTGGCAGAACCTCAAGCTTTGTCCTCATGGCGATCCGGGTCATACCGTCGAAAATGCGGCGCTCGCCGTGGAAGACGGCAAGATCGCATGGCTCGGCGCAGCGCAAGACCTGCCCGCGCACTTCACCGAATGGCCGCGCGAGGATCTGGGCGGCGCCTGGGTCACGCCCGGCCTCGTGGACTGCCACACACACCTGGTCTACGGCGGTCAGCGCGCCGACGAATTCGCGCAGCGTCTTGCAGGCGTGAGCTACGAAGAAATTGCGCGGCAGGGCGGCGGCATCGTCTCGACGGTGCGCGCCACGCGCGCCGCCGACGAAGCGTCGCTCTATGCGCAGTCGGCGCCACGGCTCGAGGCGTTGCTCGCGGAAGGCGTGACGGCGGTCGAGATCAAGTCGGGCTACGGCCTCGATCTGGCCAGCGAGCGCAAGATGCTGCGTGTCGCGCGCGAACTGGGCGAGCGCTATCCGGTCACGGTGCGCACCACGTTCCTCGGCGCGCATGCGTTGCCGCCCGAGTTCGTGGGCCGCGCCGACGACTATATCGACGAAGTGTGCGAACGCATGCTGCCCGCGCTGGCCGACGAAGGACTCGTCGATGCCGTCGATGTGTTCTGCGAACGAATCGGCTTCTCGCTCGCGCAGAGCGAGCGCGTGTTCGAGGCGGCCGCACTGCGCAAGCTCGCGGTCAAGATGCACGCCGAGCAGCTTTCCAACAGCGGCGGCGCGGCGCTCGCGGCGCGTCACGGCGCGTTGTCGGCCGACCATCTGGAATTTCTCGACGAAGCAGGCGTCGCCGCGATGAAGGCCGCTGGCACCGTGGCCGTGCTGCTGCCCGGCGCGTACTACTTCATCCGCGAAACGCAGCTTCCGCCGCTGGAATTGCTGCGGCGCTACGAGGTGCCGATCGCCATTTCGACCGACAGCAACCCGGGCACGTCGCCCGCGACGTCGCTGCTGCTCATGATGAACATGGCGACCACGTTGTTCCGCATGACGGTGCCCGAAGTGCTGCAGGGTGTCACGCGGCATGCCGCGCAGGCATTCGGCGACGCGGAGCGTCATGGCACGCTTGCGGTCGGCCGCCCCGCGGACTTCGCCGTATGGCCGGTGCAATCGCTCGCGGAACTTGCCTACTGGATCGGCCGTCCGCTTTGCGCCCGCGTGGTGCGCGGCGGCGAGACCGTTTTCGAGCGCCGCGCATTCGAGCGGCGCATTTGAGCGCTATTTTCACGCATGAATCACACCATCGAAACGAATCAGGCTTCAGGCGCGCTCTTTGCCGCGCAAGCGTATCTGCCCGACGGCTGGCGGCGCAATGTGCTGCTCGAATGGGATGCGGCGGGCACGCTGCGCAGCGTGAGGCCCGATCTGGCGCAGGCGCCGAGCGGCGTCGCCCATGCGGCAGGCCCGATCTTGCCTGGCATGCCTAATCTTCATTCGCACGCGTTCCAGCGCGCCATGGCCGGCCTCACCGAATATCGCGCGAATCCCACGGATAGCTTCTGGAGCTGGCGCGACCTGATGTATCGCTTCGCGGCGCGCATCACGCCCGACGATCTGGGCGCAACCGCGCGCTGGCTCTACGTCGAAATGCTGAAGGCGGGCTATACGTCGGTTTGTGAATTCCACTACGTGCATCACGCGCAGGACGGCCAGCGTTACGCGAGCCCCGCGGAACTGGCGCAGCGCGTGGTCGATGCGGCGGACGTCACCGGCATCGGCATGACGATGCTGCCCGTGCTCTATCAGTACAGCGGCTTCGGCGCGCGCGCGCCGCGTGACGATCAGCGCCGCTTCATCAACACGCCGGAGCAGTTGCTCGGCATCGTCGAGGCGCTGCGCGCGTGGCGGCCCGAGCATGGCGCGCTGCGCTACGGGGTCGCGCCGCATTCGCTGCGCGCCGTTTCGCACGAATCGTTGCGCGCGCTGCTCGAAGGTCTCGACCGCTCGACGCCGGGCGCGCCGGTGCACATCCACATTGCCGAACAGACGGCGGAAGTGGAAGCCTGCATCGCGACGGAAGGCGCGCGGCCGGTGCAATGGCTGCTAGACCGCTTCGACGTGAACGCGCGCTGGTGCCTCGTTCATGCCACGCACATCGATGCGCAGGAAACCGCAGCACTGGCGAAGCGTGGTGCGATTGCCGGCCTGTGCCTCACGACCGAGGCCAACCTGGGCGATGGCATTTTCCCGGCACGCGATTATCTCGATGCGGGCGGCGCGTTCGGCGTGGGTTCGGACAGCCATATCGGCGTGGACTGGCGCGCCGAGTTGCGCCTGCTCGAATACGGCCAGCGGCTCGCACGGCGCGAGCGCAACGTGCTGGCCGCGGCGCACCAGGCGCAGGTGGCCGACCGGCTCTTCGACGCGGCGCTCGCTGGCGGCGCAAGCGCGACCGGCCGCGAGGTGGGCGCATTGAAAGCGGGCGCTCGCGCGGACTGGATCGTGCTCGACGCGCAGCATCCGAATCTGGCGGAGCAGAAGCCGCACACGTGGCTTTCTTCCGTGGTGTTCTGCGAACATGGCGAGACGCCGGTCCTCGACGTCTACACGGGCGGGGAAAAAATCGTGGAAGGGCGACGCCATCGCGACGAGGCGCGCCTCTACGCCGACTATCGCGCCGCGCTCGCACGATTGCTGGCCGAAGACTGAGCGGCGAACGCGAGCCCACGCGCCACTTGAGAGACTACATTTCCATGACCGATATCTTTACTCTGGAACGCGGCACAGCGCCGCTCATCATTTCGATTCCCCATCTGGGCACGCATATTCCCGCTGCGATGCACGGCCAGTATACGGACATCGCGTTGACCGTCGCGGACACGGACTGGCATCTCGATCGCCTTTACGCGTTCGCGAAGGCGCTCGGTGCGACCGTGCTTGGCGCGCGTGTCTCGCGTTATGTGATCGACCTCAATCGTCCGCCGAACGACGAGAGTCTCTATCCCGGCCAGACCACCACCTCCCTATGCCCGACCGAGACGTTTCGCGGCGAGCCCGTGTATCGCGAGGGTTGCGCGCCCGACGCGGCGGAGCGCCAGCGTCGCGTGCAGACGTTCTGGCAGCCGTATCACGACACGCTGGCCGCCGAATTGAAGCGCTTGCGCGCGGCGCATGCGAATGTATTGCTGTGGGAAGCGCATTCGATCGCGAGCGTATTGCCGCGTCTGTTCGACGACAAGCTGCCCGACCTGAATATCGGCACGCAGGACGGCCGCACGGCGAACGCGGCGGTGCAGGCGCGCGCCGAATGCACGGCGGCGGCAAGCGGCTATACGTGGGTGGCGAACGGGCGCTTCAAGGGCGGCTATATCACGCGCCACTTCGGCGCGCCGCAGAATGGCGTGCATGCGATTCAGCTCGAGATGTGCCAGTCCGTGTACATGAAGGAAACCGCGCCGTTCGACTATGTGCCCGCGCTCGCGGAGCGAGTGCAGCCGGCGTTGCGTGAGATGGTGGGTGGCGCGCTGGAGGCTATCGAGGCGTTGAACGCGGCAGCGGTGTAAGCAGTCCGGGCTGTTTGTGAGCGCAACGGCTCTGGATCGAACGACCCAGAGCCGTTTTGCGTTGAGAAGCGGTGGACGAAGCCGATCTGCGCGCCACGCGCATCGGCGTCGGGCCAGGCGAGTGACAGGCCCCGATGCGCGGCCCCGCCGAAGACCGCAACCTGCATTGACTTCGCGGAATAGTCATGTCACGCGTCCTTGCTCGTATCCGTATCCGTAGCCGTATCCGCGCGCGGCGCCGTTCCCGTCCAGCGCCGGTACGCATGGCGAAAGCTGCGCGGCTCGCTGTAGCCGAGCCGTTCCGCGATCGCCGCGACCGTCAGCGCGGGGTCGTCGAGCAGCCGGGCCGCTTCGTCGCGACGCACTTCGTCGCGCAGCGACTGAAACGTGATGCCGTCCTTGTCGAGCCGGCGGCGCAACGTGCGCTCCGTCATGTGCAGCGCGTTTGCGAGCGACGTCATCGACTTCAGGTGCGACAGGTCGCGTCCCATCATCTCCTTCGCACGATCGGCGAAGCGCGTGCCGACCGATGCGGCCCACTGCCGCTCGAGTGCTTCGCACTGGCCGTGCAGCGCGTTGAAGCTGACTTCGTTCGCGAGGCGTGGCGTCTCCGAGCCATTCACCGAGGTGAACACGAGAGCGTTTTCGCCGGCATTGAACACGACCTTGCAGCCGAAGTGACGCGCGTAGTCCGCGCCGTGCTCCGGCGTGCTTCGCGCGAGGTGCAGCCGCTCGGGTGAGACCGGTTTGCCGACGAGGTCGGACACGATCAGGCGCAGGCTGGACAGGCACATATCGACCTGAAAGACCTCGAGATCGGGCTCGCCGTTGTAGCTGCCGATCGTCACGCTCATGCCGTGCGCGCACGCCTGAATGCGCACGTCGAAATACAGCCCCATGAACAGCGGAAACTGGCTCATGCACTGTACTGCCTGCATGACCGAGCTGCTGATCAGCATCGCGTACCCGGCGAGCCCGAGGGTCGAAACATGGAGTCGCGCGCCGATCGAGAGGCCGATCGACGGCACGCCGCTGCATAGCAGCAAGTTGCGGAAGCAGCGCTGCTCCTGCGCGCGATTCACGTGCAGGTTCGGCGACGCGACTTCGTCCGCGCCGAACCCCGTGCCTTCCAGCACGGTCGCGCTGTCGATTTGCCGCTCACGGCACTCGTCGAGCGCGACCGCGATCGCGTGGACGGTCGCGGGAATGTCCTGCTGGCGCGCGGTCGGACGCGCGCGGCCGGGCGCAGAACGCTGCTTGCATTCTGCGCGGCTCTGATTGCGATCGGACCTGCTGTCCATGGGGCGGATCGGGGCCTGGCGGGAACAGGCCGTAAAAATTAACCGGAATGGCCGCGAAACGCCAGTGGGGTATGCCGCGACCGGGCTGCCCCGCCCGTGCGCGCAAACGCGTCCGGAAATATCCCTCGATTACGTCCGCTTTTCTCATTCACCCGCGATTTTTTGGCGCAACACACTCGTGCTCGAGTCCGGGGACGCCAGCGTTGCCGGCCGAACGAGGGTTGAAGTCATGGACACCATCCATGTGAGGACAGCATGAGAGACGACAGGCCAGGTCGATGCGCGCCCGGTGCCGCGACGCACGCATTCACGCAGCGCGCGAAGTGCCCCGGCGGCGCATCGGGGCCCGCCCAGGTGCTGGGACTCTCGACGCTGGTGATCTTCGGGCTGGCTTACATGCTGCCGCTGACGGTGTTCACTACCTACGGAATCGTCACCCGCGAGACGCACGGCCATCTGACGGCCGCATACGCGGTCACGCTGGTCGCGATGCTGTTCACGGCGTGCAGCTACGGCCACATGGCGCGGCTGATGCCAGGCGCGGGCTCCGCCTACACGTACGCGAGCCGCAACTTCGGTGCGTCGGCCGGCTTCATGGTTGGCTGGGCGCTCCTGATGGACTACCTGTTCATCCCGATGATCGGTTACCTCGTCATCGGGATCTACATGAAACAGCTGTTTCCGCTGGTGCCCTCGAGCGTGTGGATCGTGGCGAGCATCGCACTCGTCACCGGGCTGAACATCGTCGGCATCCGGCTAGTCAATCGCGTGAACCTGATGCTGATCGCCAGCCAGCTGGTGTTCATCGCGATCTTTTTCAGCGCGTCTGCGCGGTTCGCGGCCGGGCGCGGCAGCGCGATTTCGATCGTGTTGCCGGCGTCGGGCGACGCGGGCGCGATCTTCGCAGGCTCCGCGATCCTGTGCCTGTCCTTTCTCGGCTTCGACGCGGTGTCCACACTGTCGGAGGAAACGCGCGAGCCGCGCCGCACGGTGCCACGCGCGATGCTGCTCTGCACGCTGCTGAGCGGCCTGCTATTCATGCTGATCGCGTATGCGGGGCAGGTCGTGTTTCCGGACTGGCACGCGTTCAGGGATCTCGATTCGGCCAGCCTCGAACTGATGCAGCGGATCGGCGGCGGCATGCTGTCGGCGCTGTTCGTCGCGGTCTACGTTGCCGGCTGCTTCGCGAGCGCGATGGCCGGGCAGGCGAGCGTGACGCGCGTGCTGTTCGCGATGGGCCGCGACCAGGTGCTGCCGGCATGCGTATTCGGCCATCTGCATGCGCGGCTGCGCACGCCGGTGCGCGCGACACTCGCGGTCGGCGTCGTGTCGCTGTCCGCGCTGCTCATCACGCTCGATCTCGCGTCGACGATGATCAGCTTCGGCGCACTGGTCGCGTTCGCCGTCGTGAACCTGTGCGTGATGCGTAGCTATCTCGTGCGGTCGGAGCATCGCCGCTTCGCGGGCTGGATCACGTTCGGCCTGATGCCGGCGATCGGCTTCGCGCTGAACGTGTGGCTCTGGTCGGGGCTGTCGCGCCAGACGTTCTATGTCGGCAGCGGCTGGCTCGCGCTCGGCCTCTGCCAGCTCGTGTGGCTGACGCGCGGCTTCACGCGGCCGGCCCCGAAGCTGACGATGAATTGAATGACCGGTCGCGCAAGGCAGGTATTGAACCCTCAAGGAGGACTGGGACATGAGCGATGTAAGCGTCAATCTCGATACTGCGGATCTGCAGGCGCTCGGCAAACGCCACCTGCTGATGCACTTCACGCACGCCGACGCATACGGCGACAACGCGCTGACCGTGTTCGACCGTGGCGAGGGCTGCTGGCTCGTCGACCGCAACGGCAGGCGCTATTTCGACGGGCTGGCCGGGCTCTATTGCGTGCAGGTCGGCTACAGCCGCGGCGCCGAGATCGGCGACGCGATCCGCGAGCAGATGGTGCGGCTGCCGTTCGCGACCAACTGGGGCTACGGCCACGAACCCGCGATCCGGCTCGCGCACAAGCTGGCCGCGCTCGCGCCGGACGGCCTGAAGCGCGTGTTCTTCACGTCGAGCGGCTCGGAGTCGAACGAATCGGCGATCAAGCTGGTGCGCCAGTATCACCAGGCGCGTGGCGAGCCGCAGCGGCGCAAGTTCATCGCGCGTCGCGTCGCGTATCACGGTACGTCTTTCGGCGCGCTTGCGCTGAATGGGATGACCGACTTCCGCAAGCACTTCGAGCCGCTGATGGCGGGCGTGCGGCACGTCAGCAACACGAAGCGCTACCGCCGCCCAGCCGGCGAGACGCAAGCGCAGTTCACGGAATACCTGCTCGACGAGATCGAATCGCTGATCGTGCAGGAAGGTCCCGACACCGTCGCGGCGATCGTCGTCGAACCGCTGCAGAACGCTGGCGGCAGCCTGACGCCGCCGCCCGGCTACGCGGCGGGGCTGCGCGTGCTCTGCGACCGGTACGGCGTGCTGCTGGTCGCGGACGAGGTGATCTGCGGGTTCGGCCGGCTCGGCGAACATTTCGGGTCGCGGCGCTACGGGCTGCAGCCGGACATCCTGACGTTCGCGAAGGGCGTCGCGTCGGGCTACGTGCCGCTCGGAGGCATGATCGCGACCGACGCGGTCGTCGATACGGTGCTCGAGGGGCCGCAGCGGATGTTCCTGCACGGCGCGACGTACGGCGGGCATCCGGTCGCGTGCACGGCCGCGCTCGCGAACCTGGCGATCATGGAGCGGGAAGGCGTGCTCGAGAACGTGCGCGAGAACCAGGCGTTCTTCCGCCGCACGCTCGACGCGCTGCTCGAGCTGCCGTGTGTCGGCGACGTGCGCGGCGACGGCTATCATTACTCGCTCGAACTCGTGACCGACAAGGCCGCGCGCGCCTGGGCGACTGGCATCAGCGCGCAGACGTTCGTGTCGACGCTGCTCGCGCCGGCGATTTTCGATGCGGGGCTGCTATGCCGGGCCGCCGTCGATCACGAGGGCACGCCGATCGTGCAGTTCTCGCCGCCGCTCGTGATGTCGCGCGAAGAGATCGCGTGGTTCGCCGCGCAGATCCGCCACATCCTCATCGACACGTTTGCGCGGGCGACGCGTTGAGCGCCGCCGGCGTAACGAAAGGGAGCATTCGATGCGAACGTCACACCAACCCTATATTGACGGACCGTGGTTCGATCCCGCCGATGCGCGGTCGATCGACGTGATCGATCGGGCCATGGGCCGGCCGTATGCGCCGCTCAGGATCGGCAGCCCAGCCGACGTCGACCGCGCGGTCCGCGCGAAGTTCGCCCCCGAGTATCTGGAGACGAAGGGCACGACGCGTTACACGCAAAGCGACGCGCAATGAAGTTCCTGATCGCCCGGATGAACCACGAGACGAACACCTTCTCGCCGGTGCGAACGCCGCTGTCGGCGTTCGGCTGGAACGGCCCCGACTGGGGCTACGACGCGTATCGCGCGAACCGCGGGATGCGTACCGCAATGGCCGCGTTCCTCGATGCGGCCCGGCGTGCGGGCGCCGAGGTCGCGACGCCGGTGTCGGCGGCTGCGAACCCCAGCGGCCCGGTCGCGGCCGACGCGTATGCGGCGATCTGCGACGCGATCGTTGCGGCCGCACCGGGCTGCGACGCGGTGATGCTCGACCTGCACGGCGCAATGGTCGCCGAGCAAAGCGCGGACGGCGAGGGTGACCTGCTCGCACGCGTGCGCGCGGCGCTGCCCGATGCGCCGATCGCGGTTGCGCTCGACCTGCACGCGAACGTCACGCAGAAGATGATCGACCACGCGGACGTGATCGTCAGCTTCAAGACCTATCCGCACGTCGACATGTATGAAACCGGCGAGCACGCGGCGCGCCTGCTGCTCGACCGGCTCCACGGCCGTGTGCGGCCCGTGCTCGCATGGCGGCAGCCGCCGCTGATGACGTCGACGCTGCGCAGCGCGACCGCCGAAGGCGCGATGCGGCGCGCAGTGGAAGCCGCGCGGGCGGCCGAGGCCGAGGTCGATGGCGTGCTCGCGGTGTCGGTGCTGCCGGGCTTCTCGCTGGCGGACATTCCCGCGCCGTGCATCAGTGTGGTCGCGGTCGGCGACGGCAACCGCGCGGCGGCCGATGCCGTTGCTGAGCGCATCGCACGGCAGATCTGGGACGCGCGCGACGAATTCGTGTATCGCAGCGCGCCGCTCGCGGAATCGGTCGCGCGGGCGGCGGCGCTTGCGCGTGGCGCGCAGCGGCCCGTGCTGATGCTCGATCACGGCGACAACTGCATGTCGGGCGGCCCGTGCGATACGATGGACCTGCTCGAGGCGGCGCTCGCGCACGGGCTCGACGGCATCGTCAGCGGGCCGCTGTGCGATCCCGAGGCGGTGGCGCAACTGATCGGCGCCGGTGTCGGCGCGGCCGTCACCGTGCTGGTCGGCAACAGGTTTCCGTCGCACGGCGGGGCGCAGCGCGCGCGCTTCCGCGCAACCGGCGTCGTGCGGGCGATCACCGACGGCGAATACGTGATCACGGGGCCGACCTATACAGGGCAGCGTTCGCACATGGGCCGCAGTGTGGTGCTCGACCTCGGCCCGGCGACGCTCGTCGTCACCGAGCGTACGCAGGAGCCGTGGGATCTTGGCGTGTTCGAGAGCGTCGGCATCGATCCGCGCCGCGCGCGATTCCTGCTGCTGAAATCGCGGATGTACTGCCGGCCGGTGTTCGTGCCGATCGCAGCCGCGCTCGTCGAATGCGACAGCCGCGGCGTCACGAGTTCCGACTACGGGCTGTTCCGATACGAGCGGCTCGCGCGGCCCGTGTATCCACTCGATGCGGTCGACCGCTGGAACGGCGCGCGCTACAACAGCCACTCGATCGGCAGGATGGAAAAGAACCAGACGCCCAGACGCTGATTCCATTTCGTGTTGGGCTCGGTGCCGTAGCGTACGACCGTACCGTCGGCGAGGCGGGTCCAGTAGAGTTTGCCGTTCGTGTCGAGGTGCGCCTGGTAGGCAAGCTCCGGCACGCGCGTCCAGAACGCCTGCTCAATCTGACCCGCGAGCGTGGGGCTCTCGATCACGAGCCCAAGCTCGGTATTGAGCTTGGCCGAGCGCGGATCGAAATTCACCGAGCCGACGAAAACGCGCTCCGCATCTACGGCGAAGGTCTTGGCGTGGAGGCTCGACCCCGAACTGCCGAAGGGGCCCTTGCCCGTTTCCGTGCTGGCGCCCGCCGCGCGCCGCAGCTCGAACAGTTCGACGCCGCCTTCTAGCAGCGCCACGCGGCGCCGGGCATAGCCGGAGTGAACGGCGGCGACATCGGTGGCTTCGAGCGAGTTCGTGAGCACGCGCACGGTCACGCCCTCTGCGGCGAGCTGGGTGAAGTACTTCGTGCCCACTTCGCCCGGTACGAAGTACGGCGAAACCAGATCGAGTTCGCGGTGCGGATCGCCCACTATCTCGTGCAACTGGCTGAGAATGAGCGTTTCCTGCGGGGCCGTGCCGAGTGCTTTCGTCGGGTCGTCGCTGACCAGTTGCGTTTTGGCCCATTCGAGCGGCAATGTGCCGTCGAGCAGGCGGCGCACGTCGGTCGTCTTGCGCAGCGCTTCGAGGTAGTCCGCGGCGCCGGGATCGTTGCGCGCCGCCAGCGCGGCGCGATCGAGCGTGGCCAGTGCGTCGGGCGCCACGTACGGGAGGATTTGCGACGCCGGGAATGACGATGCACTGGCCCAGTAACGGTCGAAGTCGTGCGCGACATCGGTGGCGGCGGGGCCGATGGCGAGTACATCGAGGTCGGCGAACACCACGCCGTCCGTCGCGCCGAAATATTCATCGCCGATATTGCGGCCGCCCAGAATGGTCGCCGCGCCGTCAGCCGTGAGCGACTTGTTGTGCATGCGCCGGTTCAGCCGCGAAAACTCGGTGAGGAACCCGATGGATTTGGGCTTGCGTGTGGCAAACGGATTGAAGAGGCGCACCTCGACGTTGGGATGCCCATTGAGCGCGGCGAGCGTGGCATCGAGCGAGGACGGAATGCCGTTGTCGTCGAGCAGCAAGCGCACGCGCACGCCGCGGTCGGCGGCCTCGCGGAGTTCTTCGAGCAACAGGGTGCCGGTGAGATCGTTGCGCCAGATGTAGTACTGGACGTCGAGCGTGCGCTGGGCGCTGCGTACGAGCGCCACGCGCGAGGCGAAGGCTTCGAGCGGATTCGAGAGTGGATCGATGCCGGTGAAGTCGGGATGGGTGGCGAGTTCGGCTGCGACGGCGGTGCCCAGTCGAGTCGATCGGGCCTCGGCCGGCGAAAGCGCCGTGGACGGCGTGCGTTCGCCGAGCGGCGGCAACTGCTGGCAGGCGGCAAGGCCGGTGGCAAGACAGGTGACAAGCGCCATCACACATAGCGGCAATGCCGTGGTCCGCAGATTTCGCAGTCCGTCTGCAACCAGCGCGATGGGCGATCTTTGCATGGCGCGTTCGCTTTCCCGTGTCGATCCCGCTTCGAGGCGCGAAGCGCGAGGCTTCGCGAGTGAGCATGCAACGACGTTAGCTTACGCGATCGGCGTGGTGCGCACCACGCGAGGCGTGCAGCTTCGGGGCGAACGCGCGCTTCCTTATTCCGCTGTATCGAGCGCGGCCTGCGCGCGGGCGCGGGATTCCTGCGCCGACTGATTGCGCTCGGCTCTGGCTTCGCGCGCTTCCTGCTGGAAGGTCTGCCGTGCTTCCGCCGTGCGGGCGCGCTGTTCACGGTTGGCCTCGCGGATTTCCATGCGCTTCTGAACGATCGGGTCGTTATGCGTCACCGTGGCGGCGCTCCGGGTTTCCTTGCTTTCGGCGGCGCTGGTCTGTGCGCTCGTTTGCGCAAATACCTGGCCCATCACGAGGGCGCTGATGACGATGGCGACAGTGGCGATGGTGCGGGTTCTGAGCTTCATGCGGTTCTCTCCAGAAATTAGTTTTGTATAACTAACGAATTCTCATGCTCAGGTAAGAGCGTGAGCGGGCGTATCGAGCGATGAGAGGCGGGTAACCTCGGCAGCTCTTGTTTTCAGGCTTTCATTTTACTTTCGTGCTGATGCAGGTCAACCCGACGCCAGGTCCAACGACCCGGCCTCACGGCCTCGACGCCCCTGTTCATAAGCCGTTGAGGAATTTGCATGACAGATGGTCGCAGCGATCTGTTCTGTCACTGACGCAGCATGTCTGCAATCGTTCGTGTGAGCGCGGTTTGACGGTGCGCCTTCCGGTGAATCATCCCCACTGTGCGGATGAAGGGCCGCCCCGGCAGCGGCACGAGCCGCAAATTCGGATCATTCTTCCATTTTCCGCCTTGCAGGACCGGCAACACGCTCACGCCCACGTCGTTGCGCACCAGTGAGACGATCGTTTCGATCGAATTCAGCTCGAGGTATTCGAGCGGCTCGATGCCGAGTTCGGCGAGCGCCTGGTCGATCACCACGCCGGTCGGCACTCGCCGGTCAAAGCGCAGGAAGCCGCGTTCGCGCAGGATGGACCGAGCATCGTCGCCTGTTGCCGCGCGGCTCGTCACGAGCATGAGCGGCTCTTCATAGAGTGGCGTCCATGCGAGTGATTCGTCCAGCGAACCGTCTGCACTGCCAACTACGACGGCGAGATCGACATCGCCGTCTTGCACCATGCGCGCCAGCTCGTTCGAGCGGGCCGAGGTTAGGCGCACTTCGAGTTCAGGGTGGTCCGTTTTCAGATGCGCGACGGCCAGCGAAAGCGCGCCGATTACTGATACCACTGCGCCGATGATTATCGAGCCGCGCATCGTGTCCCCCGCACGGGCGGGCAGTTCGTCGATCAGCGCGAGAATGTGATCGACCTTGGCGCAGATCTCGCGGCCTTCGCGCGTGAGCGCGACCTGACGCGCCCGGCGATCGAAGATCTGGCGGCCCAGCGCCTCTTCGAGCCCGCGCATCTGCTGGCTCACGGCCGCCTGCGTGAGGGCGGTCTTCTCGGCCGCCGTGGCAAAAGTTCCGCTGCGCGCGACGGCTTGCAAGGTTCGCAGCATGCGTAGAGTGAGCATGTAAATAAAACTTAAGTATCGACAATAAAATCTTAATATTTTTTTGACTTGACCTTCAACATAATCGATAAACCGGCAGGAGCCGTGCGCGCCGCAACTGAATGCCGCCGCGCCCGCGCCGCCATCCTTCATTCATTACCCGATGTGGACGCCCATGACGCGCTTCAACTGGCAAAACCCTTATTCGACGCCGCGCCTGCCGGTGTTCGCCCGCAACGTCGTTTCGACTTCGCATCCGCTCGCGGCACAGGCGGGGCTGCGCATGCTCTGGAAGGGCGGCAATGCCATCGACGCCGCGATCGCCGCCGCGGCCGCCATTACCGTGGTCGAGCCCGTGTCCAACGGTCTCGGCAGCGACTGCTTCGCGCTCGTGTGGGACGGCGCGAAGCTGCACGGCCTGAACGCGTCGGGCTATGCGCCGGCGGCATGGAGCGTCGATTACTTCCGCCGCAAATATGGTGAGGAAGACGGTCTCGCGAAGCAGCCGAAGCGCGGCTGGGATACGGTGACGGTGCCCGGCGTGATCGCCGGCTGGGAGGCGCTGCATGCGAAATTCGGCTCGCTGCCGTTCGCGGACCTCATGGAGCCGGCCATCGAGATCGCGGAGCGCGGCCATGCGGTGGCGACCATCGTCGCGCGCAAGTGGCAGGCGGCGATTCCCGAACTGCACGACCAGCCGGGCTTTGCCGAGACCTTCATGCCGCGCGGCCGCGCCCCGGAGGTGAGCGAGCGCGTGTGCCTGCCCGGCCATGCGGCCACGCTGCGGCGTCTGGCCGAACGCGGCCCGCGCGACTACTACGAAGGAGAAGTTGCCGCGCGCATCGCCACGTTTGCGCGCGAAGGCGGCGCCGCGCTCACGCTGGACGACCTGCGCAACTATCGTCCGGAATGGGTCGAGCCGATCGGCAAGGACTATCGCGGCTACACGGTTCACGAGATTCCGCCGAACGGGCAGGGCATTGCCGCGCTGATCGCGCTCGGTATCCTCGAACAGTTCGACATGGGCTCGCTCGCAGTGGACAGCCTCGAATCGCAGCATCTGCAGATCGAGGCCATGAAACTCGCATTCGCCGATGTCTACCGCTACGTTGCCGATCCGCGCTCGATGGAAGTCACGCCCGAGCAGATGCTCGACGACGCGTACCTCAAGGCGCGCGCGAAGCTGATCGATCCGAAGCGCGCGACGCAGTTCGACTTCGGCATGCCGCGCTCGGGCGGCACGATCTATCTGTCCGCCGTAGACGAGCGCGGCATGATGGTGAGCTTCATCCAGTCGAACTACATGGGCTTTGGTTCGGGGGTGGTCGTGCAGGGCACCGGCATCGCGTTGCAGAACCGCGGCTGCGGCTTCTCGATGGACCCGGTCTCGCCGAACGTCGTTGAAGGCGGCAAGCGCCCCTTCCATACCATCATCCCGGCGTTCCTCACACAGCAGGTGGAAGGCCGCCAGGAAGCGGTGATGAGCTTCGGCGTGATGGGCGGCGACATGCAGCCGCAAGGGCATTTGCAGTCGATCGTGCGCATGCTCGACTATGGTCAGCAGCCGCAGGCCGCGTGCGATGCGCCACGCTGGAAGGTCAACCGCGACTTCACGCTCGACATCGAATCGACCTTCGATGCGCAGACGGCTCGCGCCTTGCAGGGGCTTGGCCACGAGATCAAGGGCATCGACGATCCTTATATGGACTTCGGCTCGGGCCAGTTCATCTGGAAGCTCGATCGCAACGATCCCGAGCGCGGTTATGTGGCCGCGAGCGACACGCGCCGCGACGGTCTCGCAGCGGGCTTCTGAGCGGCCCAAATCGATCAATTAGCAGATCAAAATAAATGGAGGGGATTGACATGGGGATGGGATCATCGGCTTCGAAAGCGCCGCTCAGCCGCGGCATGGTGCGCCGCATCGTGTTCTCCTCGTCGATCGGCAATGCGCTCGAGTGGTTCGACTTTCTCGTGTACGGCTACTTCGCGCCGATCATCGCGAAGCAGTTCTTTCCCGTGCACGACGAATGGCTATCAACGCTGCTTGCCATCGGCACCTTCGGCATTTCCTTCCTGATGCGACCGCTCGGCGCCATCGTGCTTGGCGTCTACGGCGACCGCAAAGGACGCAAGGCGGCGCTCACGCTCGCCATTGCGCTCATGATGGCGGGCACGCTCGCGATGGCGGTCATGCCGCCGTACGCGGCGATCGGCATTGCGGCGCCGCTCCTGATCCTGCTTGCGCGACTCGTGCAGGGCTTCGCCGTAGGCGGCGAATTCGGCAGTGCGACGGCGTTCATGGTCGAGCACAGCCAGGCGAAACGTGGCTACTACGCGAGCTGGCAGTTCGCTAGCCAGGGGGCGGCCGCAATTCTCGCTGCTTCGTTCGGTGGCGTGCTCGCATGGTGGCTGCCGCCCGAACAACTGCAGGCGTGGGGCTGGCGCGTGCCGTTCTTCTTCGGGCTCCTGCTTGGCCCCGTGGGCTGGTACATCCGCTCGCATCTGGACGAAACGCCCGAGTTCGTCGCGAACCAGCAGGAAAGGCGCGAAGCGGATGGGCGCGCAACCCATGAGCCCTCGCTCGCGCGCCAATGGGTGAACGTGCTGCTCGCGGTGGGCATCGTCGCGCAATCGACTGTCGGCGTGTACATCCTTCAGCTTTATATGCCGATGTACGCCGTGAAGCAGCTTCACATGGCGGCGGCGACCTCGTTCGGCGTGGTCGTGCTCAACGGGGGACTGCAGTTCGCGCTCTCGCCGGTGATGGGCGCGCTCTCGGACCGCATCGGGCGCATTCGCATCATGCTGACCACGTCGATCCTGCTTGCCGCGCTCACGTATCCGATGTTCGCACTCTTGCAGCGCCATCCCACGCTGGGCTGGCTGCTCGTGCTCCAGGGCGCGGCCGGGGTGTTCAAGGCGGCGTATTCGGGCCCGATGCCGGCGCTGATGTCGGAGATCTTTCCCGTGCGCGTGCGTTCCGCGGGGCTTTCGATTGCGTACAGCCTTGGCGTGACGCTCTTTGGCGGCTTCGCGCCGACGATTGCCGAGGTGCTGATCCACGTGACGGGCGATACGCTCGCGCCGGCTTATTACGTTTCGCTCGCGGCCGTGATTTCGGGTGTGTCGCTCGCGATCGTGGGATGGCGAACGATGCGGCAGGCTGCGCTGCGCACCACGCTCGCGAGCTGATACTGCGGTTTCGACGGGTATCGCCGCTGGCGCCGTGCCCGCAGAATAGCCCTTTAAATCAGGGCATGAATCGAGCGCGCTGCGCTAAAGCCGCCCCCGAGTGGTGATATAGTCGCACGCTCGCCGCCGTCCACCGGCGCGGGATTTACGATTTGTCAGGTTACGGGAGAGTGTATGGCGATCGATTATCGTGGCTTTCGAGTCACTGTCGATGCGAAAGCAGATGCGACGGACACGCAGTGGTTGTGCCGTGCGGTTCTGGAAGGCACCGATGCGCAGGTCGCAACGGCGAAACTCCCGTGCTTGGAGCTTGCTATTCCCAGGCTCAAGATCGATGTGCTGATGGCGCTGAGCATGGTCGAGCAGAACGCCAAACAGGCCGTCGACGAGTGGTGGTACGCGAGGCAGCCCGAAATGGCCTGATCAGTTCGCGGGCGCGATCGCGAGCGGTTCAAGGCCGGTCCTCGCGATCGCGGGCGCCGCCTCCGGCGACGACAGATATCGAAGCAGCGCTTCAGCGCCAGCCGGATTTCTCGCAGTCGCGGCGATGCCCCCGGAAAACACCGTGTACCTTTGCAGTTCCGCGGGCAAACTGCCGACCACCGTGACCCCCTTCACCGGCAACAGTTCCACGACCTGTTGCAAACCGAGTTCCGCTTCGCCGTTTGCAACGACAGTGGCGACCCGCTCGGCAGGAACCATACGGCTCTTGCTTTTCACGCGCCCTTCGATGCCGAGACGCGCAAACAGTTCTTCGCCGATATAGACGCCATTCGCGCTGTCCGGATAAACGATCGATTTCGCTTCAAGTAGCGTGCGGCGCAATGCGTCGGCCGAGCTGATATCCGGTTTCGGCGCCCCCTCGCGAACCGCCACGCCGATTGGCGAGCGTGCGAGGTCAACCTTGCTGCCCGGCACGACGTTGCCGGCGTTGATCTGATCGTCGAGCGCGTAGCCGACCACGATCAGCACGTCGGCCCACTCCCCACGCGCGAGCCGCACGGGAATCGCATTCAAGGCCGTGCCCGCTGCCGGCCCCCAGATGGTGACGAGGGTATCGCCGGTTTCTTCCTCGTATTGCGGACCCAGTTCGCGATACGCAGGCGCAAACCAGCCCGATATCATGACCTTGACCTCGCCTGCCAATGCCGCGCTGGGGCTCAATATCGCGAGCAGCACGCAAATCGCGAATGAGCCAACCTTGAGCTTGTGGATAGTCATGGCTGCGCCCCATCTTGATCGGCTGAGCCAGCCCGAACATCCATCCGCTTCGGGCGCCAGTCATGACTTTAACCGGCCGCGCGTCATGGCGCGCATTTGCGAATGCGAGCGACGCCAATCCGGTCAATGCGTACCACATTAACGCCGCAGCTGAGTCGCAAAGGATTCCTGAGCGAATCGACGAGCGCACCAAAGAAAAATGGCGCCGCAGGCATTCAGCCTGCGGCGCCATTGCGTGACGCTCCGACGGGACGCTGCAACGCGAATACCGCGCCGCAGCCCGACGACGTGCTTACATCTGCACGGTGTCGGCCACTTCCTTGAAGTCTTCGATCTGGTCGAAGTTCATGTATTGGTAGATCTTGTCGCCGTTGGCGCTGAGCACGCCCATGTCGGCCATGTACTCTTCTTTGGTCGGGATCTTGCCCAGACGCGAGCAGATTGCCGCCAGTTCCGCCGAGCCGAGGTACACGTTCGTGTTCTTGCCCAGACGGTTCGGGAAGTTACGGGTCGAGGTCGACATGACCGTCGCGCCTTCGCGCACCTGTGCCTGGTTGCCCATGCACAGCGAGCAGCCCGGCATTTCGGTGCGTGCACCGGCCGTTCCGAAGACGCCGTAGTGGCCTTCCTCGGTCAGCTGCTTCTGGTCCATCTTGGTCGGCGGAGCGACCCACAGCTTGACCGGAATGTCGCGCTTGCCTTCGAGCAGCTTCGACGCGGCACGGAAGTGACCGATATTGGTCATGCAGGAGCCGATGAACACTTCGTCGATCTTCGCACCGGCCACGTCCGACAGCGTCTTCACGTCGTCGGGGTCGTTCGGGCAGGCCACGATCGGCTCGTGAATGTCGGCCAGATCGATTTCGATGACGGCGGCGTACTCGGCGTCCGCGTCCGGCGAGAGCAGTTGCGGGTCGGCCAGCCACTGTTCCATCGCCTTGATGCGGCGCTGCAGGCTGCGCGGGTCCTGGTAGCCCTGGGCGATCATCCACTTCAGCAGCGTGATGTTGCTGTTGAGGTACTCGATGATCGGTTCCTTGTTCAGGTGGACCGTGCAGCCGGCGGCCGAGCGCTCGGCCGATGCATCGGACAGCTCGAACGCCTGCTCGACCTTCAGGTCGGGCAGGCCTTCGATTTCGAGAATGCGGCCCGAGAAGATGTTCTTCTTGCCTTGCTTGGCAACCGTGAGCATGCCTTGCTTGATGGCATACAGCGGGATTGCGTTGACGAGGTCACGCAGGGTCACGCCCGGCTGCATCTTGCCCTTGAAGCGGACCAGCACCGATTCGGGCATGTCGAGCGGCATCGTGCCGGTGGCGGCCGCGAAGGCGACGAGGCCCGAGCCGGCCGGGAAGCTGATGCCGATCGGGAAGCGCGTGTGCGAGTCGCCGCCGGTGCCGACGGTGTCGGGCAGCAGCATGCGGTTGAGCCACGAGTGGATCACGCCGTCGCCCGGGCGCAGCGCGATGCCGCCACGGTTGCTGATGAAGTTCGGCAGGGTCTGGTGCGTCTTCACGTCCACCGGCTTCGGATAAGCGGCGGTGTGACAGAACGACTGCATGACGAGGTCGGCCGAGAAGCCGAGGCACGCCAGGTCCTTGAGTTCGTCGCGCGTCATCGGGCCCGTGGTGTCCTGCGAGCCGACCGAGGTCATCTTCGGTTCGCAGTACGTGCCCGGGCGGACGCCCTGGCCTTCCGGCAGGCCGCACGCGCGGCCGACCATCTTCTGGGCCAGCGAGAAGCCCTTGCCGCTGTTGGCCGGCTGCTGCGGCAGACGGAACAGGGTCGAGGGAGCGAGGCCCAGCGCTTCACGCGCCTTGGCGGTCAGGCCGCGGCCGATGATCAGCGGAATGCGGCCGCCGGCGCGCACTTCGTCGAACAGCACGTCGGACTTGACCTGGAACTCGGCGATCACTTCGCCGTTCTTCAGAGCCTTGCCTTCGTACGGGCGCAGTTCGACCACGTCGCCCATTTCCATCTTCGACACGTCGAGTTCGATCGGCAGGGCGCCGGCATCTTCCATCGTGTTGTAGAAGATCGGGGCGATCTTGCCGCCGAGGCACACGCCGCCGAAGCGCTTGTTCGGGATGAAGGGGATGTCTTCACCCGTGAACCACAGCACCGAGTTGGTCGCCGACTTGCGCGAGGAGCCGGTGCCGACCACGTCGCCCACGTAGGCGACGAGGTGGCCTTTTTCCTTCAGCGATTCGATGAACTTGACCGGGCCGCGCTTGCCGTCTTCTTCAGGCGTGATGCCCGGACGAGCGTTCTTGAGCATCGCCAGCGCGTGCAGCGGGATGTCGGGGCGGGTCGTGGCGTCCGGAGCCGGCGAGAGGTCGTCGGTGTTGGTTTCGCCCGTCACCTTGAAAACGGTGATGGTCAGGCTTTGCGGGACTTCCGGACGGCTCGTGAACCATTCGGCGTCGGCCCAGCTTTGCAGCACGGCGCGCGCGTTGGCGTTGCCCTTGTCGGCGAGTTCCTTGACGTCGTGGAACGCGTCGAACATCAGGAGGGTCTTCTTCAGCGCGTCGGCCGCGACGGTGCCCACTTCGGCGTCGGACAGCAGCTCGATCAGCGGCTGGATGTTGTAGCCGCCGAGCATCGTGCCGAGCAGCTCGGTGGCGCGCGCGCGAGAGATCAGCGCGCAGGCCGTTTCGCCCTTGGCCACGGCGGCCAGGAAGCCGGCCTTCACGCGGGCGGCTTCGTCCACGCCGGCGGGCACGCGGTTGGTGATCAGGTCGAGCAGGGTCTCTTCTTCGCCCGCGGGCGGATTCGTCAGCAGCTCCACCAGCTCGGCGGTTTGCTGTGCCGTCAGCGGCAGGGGGGGGATGCCGAGCGCGGCGCGCGCGGCTACATGAGCACGAAAGTTTTCAAGCATGGGGGACCTGCTGGTATTCGTTTCAGGGGAAGGCATTTCAGGCGCACCGAGCCCGTGCCGGGCACTGCTCCGACGGCGATTCTAATTGCAATGCCCTGCTGCGTCAAATGTCTTATGTCTTATATAAGAGTTGGCCCGCACGCGTCGAAGCCCGGTATTGGGAGCCGCCTCCGAGTTCCGCCGATGTATTTGCGCTCGAACCCGAGTGCGGCGTTGACGCTATCGATCCACGCGCCGCCCGCATTGCCGGGGTCCGTGGCGCGCTGGCAAGACTCAGCCCGGAGCAGCGCTGCGCGCCGATTCTGCTCGCGTACGAGCCGGTGTGGGCCATTGGCGAACACGGGGTTCCCGCCAGCCCCGAATACGCCGATGCGCGACAAGCGGCGATCAGTCTGGTCGCTCAGGCGATTCTCGGGCGCCGCATACCGTGCCTGTACGGCGACTCGGTCAACCCCGACAACTGCGCTGAACTCACCGCTTGCCCGAACATCGACGGGCTCTTCATCGGTCGTTCGGCGTGGAATGTGAGCGGGTATCTGGAGATATTGAAGCGTGTCGGGTCAGTCCTTTGACCTCGATGCTGGCTTGCCAACTCTTCTTGTCAAGGAGATCGCCATGAAAGTGGCCATTGGAGGCGACAGCGGGAGGCGACAGCGCCGGAGCCGAGTTGGCCCGAGTGCTGGCCGACTATCTGAAAGATCGCTTCGACGTCTTTGAAGTGTCGAGCAACGAATCCAATCCGAACGAGCTTTAGATCATCACGATGGGTTCGCGTGTGATCGGGCCGGAGGTGGTCAAGGCCATTGCGGACGCTTTTCTCGACAACACGTTCGACGAAAATGGGCGAAGCGCAGGCAACGTGGCCGCGATCAACGAAGTGGATTCGAAATCTTGCGCACCAGCCATCGCCGACATGTCGAACATTGTCTCGACGTTATTCGACGAGACGTTGCCTCGCACCGGTACGGCCTGAATTATGTTCGTGGGGGGGCGGATCCCACTTTCGACCAGACTAAACGCGCGACGCGTTCGGCCTGGCGTTCACGCACCTTCCGTCGATGCCGATAAGCAGCTAACACCATCGTGCGATTGAGTCTCGCACCGCTTCCTCTCAAGCGATTAACGTTGCATGACGTGCTTGAAGACGAACTATTTTTCGCAAATGACCGCCGTCATGAGAAGCGGCATGACTTCCCTTACCGTTGCCGGGCTCCCAGTTTCGCGAATGCGCTCGCTAACCGCCTCTTTCGCCGCCATTACGACGACACCATAGACCCGATGGGGCGTTTCACCTGCGCTGATTTTCTGCGTGAACATGTCGTCGTTCGGGGAGAAACCGAAGACAGCCCGCACTTTGAATCCCAGTGCAGTCAGATTCTGATCCGGCCTGAGTCGATACGCGTTGACCGAGTCGGCCGAAACTCTCATGGGTATCGGATCGATCTGCTTTTGTTCGACCAACTGCTCGATGAACGTGTGGGGACCAAGATGGCAATCGAGGCTGGCACCGATCTCCTGCGCGTAAATCACATTCGAGACGAGGGCCGCGCCGAAGGCGACCTGTCGAGGCAAATGAGAGATTTTCACGGGTATCTCCTGTTCGGTGTGCCTTTGATTTCCATGGAGCTCTCCGGCCAGGCGCGCCTTAGGGGTCCTGTATCAATTGTCGTTCCTGTCAACACAGGCTGACTACGCTTTGCCGGCTAGCATTCGCGGCTGACGGCACAGCCAGGTTGGTTCAGGCAGCGTTGCAAAGGCGACCAGGCGGTGCCCGTCTGCACTATCGCCTCAGTGGTCGGGAGACAAGCTCTGGCCCGGTGACTGGCGGTCAAAACATGCGGACTGCTCTTGGGATCTGGAAGGATTCGGGGCGAGTATCGAGCCACCGGAAAATTGAATGATTGAGGGCATGAGGTCTCTGCCGAAGTACCTGTCAATCCAATCTATCTGGCTCCCAGCAGCTTGTCCATCATACGGACGTATGTCGCGCTATCCGTTCCGGAATGTATAGCGAGGCGCCTGGCATGGGATTGCGGCTCGCCCTGTACCCGGTTCGAAAGCGGTTGTGTCCGTTAGCGGCTTGTACCGGCACGCTGTCTTCAACGCAATGGCAAAGCTTCATACGATCGTATACACACGGCGCACTGCGGTGTCCCGCGAAGGTTGATTCGCTCCTGGTGGGGCGGCGCAATTCGCATCAACTGTCCGGATTCCGGCGGCTCGTCCGTGGCAGCCGGGACTTCTCCTGGAACGCGTTGCACAAGTAGCTGGTTGGGAGTGTTGCGGCCGTCCCCAGCCCACGTTGTTCAAGAAACGAATCCGGCACGGCTGACGGAATGGAACGTGCCATAACGGCAGGTTGCAATCGCTTCAGCGTCGGACTGTGAAGTGGCCTGTGCATAGGCAACCGACCATCGGCCGCAGGCATCGCGATAACGGATCGAATAGGTGTGCATGGCAATCTCCTGTGGCACCCGATTAGCGGGGCCTTGGCGGTCGTTGAAGACGGTGGTCGCTGCCGCCGACATCGGATTATCTCGATGCAGGTGGACCAAATCTCTTGCAATAAGGGTAGACGGACGAGAAAAAGAAAACCATTGTACGAACGGTCAATGGGCTCCTCGTCGGGCATAAGGGGCACATACTTTTGGATAACCCGAAGCGTCCAGAAGCTAGTGTTCGAGTCCTGGCGGCAATGTGGCGAAATCCATTGCAGTGAGCTCGGTTGCGATACGTCACTGCTTCACCGCACCGCGCAATAAGGATGAGCGCGGATGCACCTCTCGCGCGTCGTGGTGCCATCTTTCAAGGTTCCAGATAGCCTCTGAGGTGAGCGAGGCTGCGCCGGATCCAGCTTTTCACGGTGCCCTGCGGCACGCCGAGGGCAACAACTCCGCTATCGTTACTCGCATTCGACGGGCTTGCGCCTGCAGAACTCCGAGGCATCGGCGTACAAGTTCTTTACGCCAGTCATTGAAGTGAAGCTCTCATACGTCTACATACCCGGCCACATTTGAACGACCGCAGAAGCGTGGCAGCACGGGCCTGACCGTGTCGCGTATTTGTCCTGGCACGATCACGTTCGGCGCGCAAGCCGAACAATCGGCTTCTCAAGCGATTCTCGATCGCGGCGCCGCTGATCGGTGCGAGCCGCGCGGACCAGCTCGCGCAGACGCTGGCGGCAGAGGCTATGACTCTCGACGGGGATGTGCAGGCGGCGCTGGAGAAGCGCCTGGCACGTATCGGATGGGAAATGCAGCGCGACAGCGGTACGCGGTCTACACACAACGAACGCCGATCCCGATTCGCTGATTTTGGCCAAAGGCATTATCCACGATTACTGTAAATGCGGTCTCCAGGATGCCCCGGAGACCCCCTTCGCTCCGTCCACGCTGGAGTCAGCGCCCGGGTGGGAAAAGGACCGGCAGCGAGCGAAATTTACGACTCGTTCGAGCGGATCGTCAGCGCGTTCCTGACCGACGTTACGCCTTGCACGCTCCTGGCGACTTCGGTAGCGCGATCGATCTGCGACTGCTCGGGCACCGTCCCTTGCAGGACCACGGCGCCGTCGCGAGCACGCACGGTGATCTTAGCCACGTCGATGTGTTTGTCCTTGGCGAGCACGGAGCGCACCTTGCGGCTGAGCGCGCGGTTAGCGGCCTTGGCCTGCTTCGATTCGTGCTGCGAAGCGGCGGCCGGAGCGCTGGCCGCGGGTGCTGCGGATGCCGCGTCGTCCTGTGCATAGACTTGCAAGGACGCAGCGATGAGAGCCGTCGCTGCGGCGAGCTTGAACGTTTGAATAGCCTTCATGCGGTTTCTCCTGTTGTCATAGGTTGTTATCGACCCACGAACGGGTCGGTGCGCTACTCCATCGACTTCGAAACACCATTGCGCGAGGGCGAGGCAGACCCGCCCGGTTTCCTCGGTCTGTTCGTCCGAAGCCGCGCTGACTCTCGACGGGACGCGATTATAAGAACGCGATGGGCGGCGCAGGCAGGAAAAAACGCAGTTGAATGATTAGCTTGCAATCGATCTCATCAATGTGTAAGCGAGCCGTTTGTGGTCGTGAGTTTGTGGCCACGTCTCCATGGATCCCAATTGGGTCTATCAGCACATCGAATGTGCCCGACCTCTTGTTTCCCGGTTGGGCGAGAATTCGAGCGCATGTGCAGCTGCAAGTGCGCAAAAGAGAGTGCGTCGGGCGTCGCATAATTGCGACGCTGATGTTCGATAGATGAGTCTTCCAGGAAGAAAGCGATAGCCAGGTTGTGTCAACTATCGCTTGATTCCTCAATCGCGAACGCAGCGGAAACCCGCATAAACATACTGATAATGCGGCTGGAACCAGTTGCGGAAGGTCGGCCGCACCATGCACTGCGCGGTGCGCGGCGAGCCGCCTTTCATCGTGTAGTGCTGGCCATCGAAGAAGTTCGCCGAATAGCCCTCGTAGAACGGGAACGCCTTGAAACCGGGCAGCGGCCCAAAGAGCGTCGACGTCCACTCCCAGCCGTTGCCGTACAGGCCTTCGACGCCCCACGTGCTGACGCTGTCCGGCGTTGCGTCGACAGCCACCGGATCCCAGCTGCGGAAATCGAAGTTGTCGGTGTAGCCGGGCAGCGCGCCGTGCGCAGCACGCTGCCACTGTGCTTCGCTCGGCAGCTTTGCGCCGCGCCAGCGCGCAAAGGCACTCGCTTCCGCGTGGCTCACGTACGCCGGCCAGGCACGCGGCAGGGGAATGTCTTCGAACATCGTGCGCAGTTGCCAGCCTTCGGGGCCGCGCGACCAGAACACAGGGTGCTCGACCTGTGCACTTTCCTTCCACGCCCAGTCTGCGTCGTTCCAGAGATCGCGCCTGCGGTAACCGCCATCCTCGATGAACGCGAGAAACACGCCGTTCGTGACCATGAACCGGTCGATCTCGAACGCGGGCACGTCCACCTGTTGCTCGCCGAATTCGTTGTCCCAGCCAAATACCCCGCGCTCGGCCGTCATGCCGAGTTCGGTGCGTCCCGCTGGCACCTGCACCATCTCGTGCTCGACGTCGTAGCGATGGTCGGAACGCGGGCGCGCGGCACCCGGCGCGCGTTTTTGCTCGAACGGCAGCTGATGCAGCATGTAAGCCAGCGTTTCGACATGCATGAGCCGATGTTCGATCGCGACGTTCAGCAACTGTCCCGGTGTGTCGTGATTCGAGGCATCGACCGGCAGATCGAGCGCCGAGAGTTGATCGTCGATGCGGCTGCGGGCGTCACGCCCGTAGGCATGGACTGCGGCGAGGGCAGGCCAGTCGGCGGGCGTGTCGGTGGGCAACTGACCATCTACGGGGTCGATGCCGAAAGCGAACAACCGGTCGAGGCGCGCGTCCGAGGAAGGCAGATCGAACAGGCGCTTGTCGAAGAGGTTGCGGTCGAAGGCTTCCAGATGGCCGATGTAGAACACGATGCGATGACGCTCGCGAATCGGCCGCTCATAGAGAAATTCGGGCTTGACAACGTCGAAAAGGGCGTCGCTGGCGGCACGCGCCTCCGTGAGACGGCTAGCAAGCGTACGGGAATGCGGGAGATGCATTTCGGCGATTCTCCTTGCGTGGGCGTAGAGCGAAACTTTATCCCTGCGCACGAGTTGTGCCAACGTCAATAGCGCGTCGCCGAGGCGCGACGCGCGAGCGCCGGGCGGCCGCTGCGCCCGGCACTCCATGCGTTACACGCGCCGCAGACCTTCCAGGTCGATGATTTTGATCAGCTTGCCCTGTGCGTCGATCAGTCCGCGCTTTTGAAATCTCGACAGGGTGCGACTCACCGTTTCGAGCGTCATGCCGAGATAGCTGCCCATGTCCTCGCGGGTCATGCGCAGGTTGAATTCCGCATGCGAGTAGCCGCGCTGGCCGTTGCGTTCTGAAACATCGAGCAGGAAGGCGGCGACGCGTTCGTCGGCGGAAAGCGAGCCGAGCACCATCATCTGCGAAGATTCGCGAATGAGCTGCTCGCTCATGAGGCGGTGCATCCGGTCTTGCAGGGCGCCGGTTTCGCGGCACAGGTGCTTGAGTGCCTGGTACGGAATGATGCAGACCGAGCTGTCTTCGAGCGCGATCGCGCTGCAGGTATGGAAGCCGGTGCTGATGCCGTCGAAGCCGAGCGGGTCGCCGGCCAGCCGCAGGCCGGTGACCTGCTGGCGGCCGTCACGATGGGCCATCACCGTTTTGAGCGAGCCGGAACGCGCGACGTAGAGATTGTCGAACGGGTCGCCGGCACGGTATACCGTCTCGCCGCGCCGCACGCTGCGCGCGGAGCAGATCACCGCCTCCAGTCTCGGCAGATCGTCGAGGGTGAGCCCCTGGGGCATGCACAGGTGCCGCATCGCGCAAACCGAACAGCGGGTGGCGGTGCGCGGAGGCACGGGGAGCGTGTGATTGCTGCGGTGCAGGGTGCTGTGGGAAACGGCGGTAGGGGTAAGCATCGACAACGCTCCTTTGATCACTGTCCGGGCATTGTCTACCGGGGTCATATCTCAAATTCGCGGCAAACTGACGCGCTTTTGAGACGAGTCGTATTGAGCCTTGTCAGAAGTCGCTTGCGCGGGGACTGACGGAGCGCAAGCGACTTTCAATAACAAGCGTGAAATCGACCCGGTTACGCTTGGGCATTTCCGGCGGCTGACGGGATGAGCAGGACGGGCAGGGTGGACTGCCGCACGCACCGTTCGGCAACGCTGCCCAGAATGAGGCGCTGGAAGCCTCGGCGGCCGTGCGTGCCCATGACGATCAGATCGGCGCCCGCTGTTTTCGCGGCGTTGAGCACGAGCGTCGGGACGTCGTCGAGCGAGGAAGCTTCGCCCGTGACCATGGCCCCGTCGACACCTTGCTCGCTCATTGCCTTGTCCATTTCTTCGGCGAGCTCCTCGCCCTGGGCGATCATCTGATTGCGCAGGATCGACGGGTCGTAGCCCGGTGCATCGAAATACATGGGCGTGTTCTCGATCACGTAATACGGCTGCAGGGCCGCGCCCATCGCCTTCGCCAACGCAAGCGCGGCTTCGAAGGCGCGGCGCGAGGTCGCGCTGCCGTCGACGGCGACAAGGATGCGTTTGTACATAAGACCTCCTCTTGGGGTGGAATCGAGAATCGCGCAGCCTCTGGTTATGTGGTGCCGGGGCGTACGCGGCTCGTGACTGGCGAGAAGCTTAATGGATCGCGCGTGAACATGCAGCCACACTGTATGAAAGATGGAAGGAGTGCGACGGAAGATCAAGTACGCTGCGTCGGAATATCGTCGCTGTCGTGCTTCGCATGCGATTTCTGGTTCGGTTGCACGCGCACCGTCATACCGCTATCGTTGCCTCTTTTTGGCTCCGCGCAGTTTCCCTCCCGTGAAACCTTCCTCCGCCAACCTGCCGTTTCGCGATGCGTTGCTGGCCATGCTCGGCATCGGCCTCGTCAACATGCTGGTCGCGCTCGATCAAACCGTCGTCAGCACCGCTTTGCCGTCGATCGTCGCCGAACTGCACGGCTTCCGGTTTTACGCGTGGATCGCCAGCGCCTACCTGCTGGCCTCGGTCGTCACCGTGCCCGTGTTCGGCAGGCTCGGCGACTACTTCGGCCGCAAGCGCTTCGTGATCGCAGCGGTCATCGTCTTCACGGTGGCTTCGGTGCTCTGCGGGCTCGCGACCGACATGCGTTTTCTCGCGGCGGCCCGCGCGCTGCAGGGCGTGGGGGGCGGCATGATGGTGGGAACGGCATTCGCCTCGATTCCCGATCTCTTCCCCGACCCGCGCGCACGCGTGCGCTGGCAGGTCGTGATGGCCGCGGCCTATGGCATCGGGACGGCCGCCGGCCCGTCGCTGGGCGGCTGGCTCAGCGAGCATTTCGGCTGGCGCTCGACGTTTCTCGTCAATTTGCCGGTCGGCGGCCTTGCGCTGTATTTCATCTGGGCGCATCTGCCGCGCTACCAGCCAGCGCGCACCGGTGAGGTGCGCATCGACTGGACGGGCGCCATGCTCGTGGCGCTTGTACTAGGCGGCTTCCAGACGCTCATCGAGGCGGTGCCGAAGGACGGTCTCACGGCCGGCAACGCCATGCTCGGCATGGCCGTGCTCGCCGCCGCGGCAGCGCTGCTAGCCTGCGAGCGCCGCGCGACGCATCCGATCCTCCCGCTCGACCTCTTTCGCGATCCGCAACTCGTCACGCTGTTCACGCTCTCGACGCTTTCCGGCTTCGTGATGTTCTCGCTGATCTTCTTCGCGCCGCTCCTGCTGCAGGGCGGCTTCGGACTGTCACCCCAGGAGGCGGGCCTGCTCGCCACGCCGATCGCCGCGTGCATCGCGCTAGGCAGCCTCATCAACACACGCATCGTGATCCGGCTGCGCAAGCCCACGACGATTCTCACGGTCGGCTTCTGCCTGCTGGCCGGGGCTTGCGCGAGCCTCGCCTTCGCTTCCCGCCATACGGCGCACCTGTGGCTCGAGCTGGAGATGTCAGCGGTGGGTATCGGACTCGGCTTCATCCTGAACAACCTGAATATCTTCGGGCAGGAGATCGCCGGTCGCGAGCGCTTTGGCATTACGACCGCCTTGCTGCAATCCACGCGCATGGTCGGCGGCATGCTCGGCACCAGCATCGTGGCGACCATCGTCAACCATCGCTTCGCAGCAGGCGTGGGCGACGCGCTCGCGGCGCTCGGCGCGCCTTTGCAGCAGCGCTTGCAGCCGCAACTCGCTGATCCGCGCGTGCTGATCGATCCCACGCTGCGCGATGGCCTCGTCGCCCAGCTCAGGACGGGCGGGCTCGACGGTGCCTCGCTGATCGATGCGGTGCGCCACATCCTCGTGGACGCGATTCACCTGGGGATCGGACTGACGGGGCTAGCCGCGCTCGCGGCGGCGCTGTGCGTGGCGCGGATTTCCCACATCCGCTTTACGCGCAGCACCTCGGCGGCGAGAAGGAGCGGCGAACCGATGGCCGATGCGGTCAAGGTCGACTGATGGGCTCCGCTCGCCCACGAGCGCGAGCGAGAATTTGTCAGACAAGAAGCCCTCCTGCCGCAGCTGGGCGCAAGCGGCCGGCAGCGCACCGTTGCTGCTCTCCCGATAGCCCTCAGGCGGCGTGCGCCAACGCCCCGAACAGCGCGTGGTGCGTCTGCTCGCTCATCGCGATTTCCAGTGCGACGGCATTTTCCACGCCGATGCGCATGGGGGCGCCAAGCCGCGTCAGTTCAATGCCCGTCCGTCGCAGCAGGCGCTCCATAGGCGTCGTGGTCACCGTCACATAGCTGTTGATGCCCGTACGGTCGGCGAACGAAACGACCGCGCGCATGGCGCTCAGGGTCACGTCGGCAAAACCGAACGCCTGTTCGTTGTCCGACTCGATGGCAAAGCGGCTCAATTCCCAGATGCCACGGCCCGCGGGCGCGGTGTTGCCTTGCAGCAATTGCGGGAAGGTGTCGCGCAACATGTTCGGGCCTTCGGTGGGCATCAGCCGCCAGCAGCCGCGCACCTTGCCCAGGGTGTCCTGAATCAGCATGTAATGGGGCCCGAGCGCGTCATAACCATCGATTTCCATGCCCGCGATGGTGGGAATATCCCACCCCATGCGGTCGCGGAATACCCGAGCGCGTAGCCGGTACATCTCGTTGATGTCCTCGTTGTCGAAGTCCTGTCTGGGTCCGATCCGTATCGCAGCTTGCATGACAACTCTCCCGATTTGTGTGGAAGCGCGGCAGTACGGTTCGAAAGCTATGCGTTATGAATATAAAAAAACACCTATCTAGATAGGTAGGTGCGGAGATAGGGCCACTTAAGGAGAATCACTTCGGCGGTAGTCACTCATCAGGCATATCTGACAGCGAGAGTCATCATGGAACTTATGGAAAATCAATGGCACTCGGGTGCGAGTACCATTTCGTCTTCCGGAGATCTGTCTTCGGTCGTCGACCGCGTCCTGATCATTGCGTATCGGAAGAAGAAGAAGGAGAGCCAGCGCCGCTTCTGGGCGCGCTTTGGCGTCACGCAGTCGCGCGGCAGCCGGTTCGAGTCGGGCGCGGAGATTCCGCCGCCGGTGTCGATCCTGCTCGGGCTGTATTTCAACAAGACGATTTCGGACGGCGATCTCGGCCGCGCCGAGCGCGTGCTGCGCCGTCCCGATGCACCGATGGTGCTTAGCCCGGGTCAATAAGACCCATTTGAGTCGCGATCACGGCTGCCGCACGTCGTGAGTTCACGCCGAACTTGCCGCGAATATTCTTCATGTGGAAGTTCACGACGGCTTCGGAGCAATTCAGGATGTGAGAAATTTCCCAAGTGGACTTGCCCAGCGCAGTCCACTTGAGGCATTCCTTTTCCCGTGGCGTGAGCTTGGGGATCAACGACTGGACATGGTCGTTCAGATGCCGCTGGCTCGTGTCGAGCACGAGATCGCGCAGCAGAACGAGGTTCGGCAGCGCGCGGTTCACGTCGTCCCAGAACCCATCCGTCGGGTTCGCGTCATTGACGAAGCAGAGCATGCCGATTTCCTGCCGTGGGCCGTGAATCGGCAGGGTGATGCCTGCGCGCAGCCCATACGAGCGGGCTTCCTCATACATCGATTGCTGCTGCTCGGTCGCGAAGAGATCGGGCGACCAGATCAGTGGTGACGAGCGCGTCGTGCAATGCGAAACGGTAGGGTCGAAGTAGGCCATGCCGTGGTCGTTGTACGTCTGCCGCCACGCGGCCGAATAGTTCGTGCGGATGAACGCGTCCTCGAGCCTCATGCCCGGGCGCGGCAGGATAGCCAGCATGACCTGGCTGAATCCCCACGAACTGGCGAGCTTCGCCACCGCGTCGAACCACGCTGCCTCTTCGGGCGCGTCGAGCACAGGTGACATCTGCTCTATGAAATGTAGAGGCACGTTCAACACTCTCCATCAGCGCAGGGCGAGATCGCGGGCCAGGGCCGGTGACCGACGCTCCTCGCTTCTTATGATGTAACAATTTATCACTAATTCCTCGGATGATCGTCCCCCGTCTGCAATCCGGTCGGATTGTGGGGTCATTCTTGTCAGATTTCAGTGACACAGGGGAGAGGCACAAGCGCTCCCGCCCGCCGAGGAGGCAGTCATCGAATGGGAATAAAGCCGTGCCTCGTTTGAAAATCGGAAATAAACTGCATGCTGCCTGGATAATGGACTCGATTATGTGAATTGAGATTTTATCCGCGCTTTTTATTTCGATTTTCAACTGCACAGGACCGAATACGCTTGATTACGTCAGGGCCGCGCCTTGTGGCGGGTCGTCGGCCGGGGCTTTGTGAAGCCGGACCGCCGCCGCGCGAGCGGCGGTCAGCGGTTCAGGCCTTGCGATGCAATTCGATGAGGCGGGTCGGCCGCAGATGGTTGAGCGCGATGTGAATGCGCCCCGGGGTGCGCCGCACGTTGGGCTCACGCGGGTCGGAGAGCTCAGCGTCGACGTCGTAGAAGGACAATTCGGGCTCGCTCATGCCCTTGTCGATGGCCTCGTAGCCGGATTGCAGCGCGAACGGAAGCCGGTGCCCGTCCTTGCGGCTGTCGAAACCCGCGAGGCCGTCTTCTGCCTCCGGGACGCTGTTGACGAGCGTGGCGTTGGACGTCGTGACCTCGTCGGGGCCGATGTGGCCCTCGCCGGCGAGGCGCGCGGCCTCGCGGTTCTTGCCGTCGGTGTCGACCGAACTATCGTGCGTGCGATCGTTGTGGAGTTCGGCGCTGCGCGGGCGCGATTGCGACGCGCTCACATCGCCCACCCGGGTTTCTGGCTTGGCGTCGGGACGATTCATGATGCTCACTCCTTGGAAGTTCTCGGTGCAGATGCTCGACAGACGATTCAGCAAGCACTGTTCCGCTGCAGGGCAGCGACCCTTGAATCGGGGTGAAAAGCAAGCCGGTTCGCCAGGAGAACGCCTCCAGCGAATCTGAATTTTTTCGTTGAATGGGTCTTTTTCCGAGGAGTATGATCCTCTTTCAACGAGTAGGCGCGCTTTCGATTAATGGGCCGGGAGAGGGCTCATGCTGTGGCTTTGCCGCACGATCCTGAACGCACGCGCCACAAAAAATGGACGAGGCAGTCAGGGCGGGTGACACACATGCACTTCGACGCTGCATTTACGCATCGCGGCTATTTGCTGAATTGCGCTCCGGCGCGTGCGGGCGACGGCTCGTATCAACCGTATGTGGTGATTTCGCGATCCAGCGACGGCGAACTCGTTGCCAATCGTTTTTTTCCTGCCGACCTCCGGTTTGCCGACGAAGCGGCCGCCATCGCCCATGCGCGCGACTGGGCCGTTCGGTGGATCGATGCGAGCACGGTCACGCTTTGACCCGCTTGCGGCGCTGGCCGCCGCGGGCGCTTCGGCGCGCTCCCGTAAAACGCGGTAATCTCTGGGGTCGATACATCCCCCGCGGACCGTGCGTCTGCTGCGCATCACCATGTCCAATGCTGCTTCCCCCGACTGGGGTCTCGAACAGATCGTCGCCGATCTGCGTGCGTCGCGTGAAGAGCGTCATCGCACGCGCCATCCGCTCGGCATCCGCGAATTGCCTTCGCGCGATGCGGTGATCAACATCGTCGCCGGCCTGCGCGCCGCGCTCTTTCCCACGCATTACGGCGCCCCCGACCTGACCGACGAGAGCATCGACTACTACGTCGGCCATACGCTCGACAGCACTCTGCGCCTGCTCGCCGAACAGATTCGGCGAGCGTTGCGTTTCCTGCCGGAGAGCGCGCAGGCGAGCGACGACGCGTTGCGCGCGCGCGCATTCGAAGTGGCGCGCGAGTTCGGGCGGCAATTGCCCGGCATTCGGGCGCTGCTCGTGAGCGACATCCAGGCCGCGTTTACGGGCGATCCCGCCGCACAGCACATCACCGAGATATTGCTTTGCTACCCGGGCGTGTGGGCTATGACGCACCACCGGCTCGCGCACGCGCTGCACCGCCTCGGCGTCCCGTTGCTCGCGCGCTTCATCAACGAAATTGCGCATTCGGCTACGGGTATCGACATCCATCCTGGCGCGCAGATCGGCTCGAGCTTCTTCATCGATCACGGTACCGGCGTCGTGATCGGCGAGACGGCGATCATCGGCGAGCGCGTGCGTGTGTATCAGGCCGTGACGCTCGGTGCGAAGAGCTTCGCGGCCGATCTCGACGGCACGCTCGTGAAGGGCAACGCGCGCCATCCCATCGTCGAGGACGACGTCGTGATCTACGCGGGCGCGACGATTCTCGGACGTGTGACGATCGGGCGCGGCTCGGTGATCGGCGGGAACGTGTGGCTCACGCATAGCGTGCCGCCGGGCAGCAGCGTGCGCCAGGGCAAGATCCGCGAGATCGAGCGCGGCGACGAAGGCCCGATGAAGTAGAGCGGGGAACGATGACGAACGGGACTGCAGTCCCGTTCGTTGCCTGCGGTTTCGGCTCAGGTATTGGCGACGCTCATCGCGGCCGGATTGCCGACGATGGAGAGAAACTCGCGGCGTGTGGAGGGATCAGTGCGGAAGGTGCCCAGCATGCGCGACGTGACCATCTCCACGCCGGCCTTGTGCACGCCGCGCGTGGACATGCACTGATGTGCCGCTTCGAGTATCACGCCCACGCCCTTCGGTTGCAGGACGTCATTGAGCGTGTCGGCGATCTGTGCGGTCATCTTCTCCTGGATCTGCAGGCGCTTCGCGAAGGCGTCGACGAGGCGCGCGAGCTTCGAGATGCCCACGACGCGATGCTCGGGCAGATACGCCACGTGAGCGCGCCCAATGATGGGCACCATGTGATGCTCGCAGTAGCTCTCGAAGCGGATATCCTTCAGCACGATCATTTCGTCGTAACCGTCCACCTCCGAGAAGGTACGCGAAAGGATGTCACGCGGATCGACCGCATAGCCCGCAAAGAATTCCTCATAGGCGCGAGTGACGCGCGCCGGTGTATCAATGAGCCCTTCGCGGGAGGGATCGTCTCCGGCCCAGCGCAACAGCACACGCACTGCGTCCTCGGCTTCAGCGCGTGACGGCCGCGCAAGCGTTGCGCTCGTTGTGCTCTTGCTTTGCTTCGCTTTACCGGCTTTTTTTTCTTCGCTCATGCATGGGCTCCTGTCATGTGGAGGGACGCCGCTTTGGCGTGCACCACGAGCGCACATTGTTTCATGTTTTGCAGGGCTTCGTGCGAGCCGGATGCGCGAGACGCGCGCGATCGTCCGGGTTACCTGGGCCACTCGTCCATGGCGTCGTTGAACAGTTCCGCGACCACGCCGCGCAACCATTCGCCGCGCGGCGCGTTGTGAAATTTGCGATGCCAGTGCTGCTTGAGGTCGAAGCGCGGCAGCGGCAGCGGCGGTTCCACTAGCGTCACCGATGCATGTTCGGACACATAGGCGAAGCCGATTGCATGCGGCACGGTCGCAATGAGATCGGAGCGCGTGAGAATGAACGGCAGGCTCATGAAGTGAGGCGTTTCGAGCACGGCGCGGCGGCGCATGCGCCTCTTCTCCAGATACTGTTCCAGCACTTCCTGGCTGCGCCCTTCGGCGCGTACGACGGCGTGGCCCGTGGCAAGAAACTGCTCGATCGTCATGCCTTTGCCGGCGAGCGGATGCCCACTGCGCATCATGCAGATGAAGCGGTGTGTGAAGAGACGCTGCTGGAAGAAGTTGTTGCCGCCCAAATCGGGAAAATAGCCGACCGCGAGATCGATGTCGCCCGATTCGAGACCGCGCTCCACCTGGCTTGGCGGCAGGGAGACCGAGCGCAGGTTCGCTTTGGGCGCTCGCTCGCCGAATACCTGCAAGAGGCGCGGCAGGAAGACGATCTCGCCCACGTCGGAAAGCGCGATGGAAAACGTATGCGTGCTCGTGGCGGGATCGAAGTCTTGCGCCTGCAGCATACCTTTCTCGATGCGCACCAACGCGTCGCGCGCGGCGGGAATCAGCCCGAGCGCGCGCGGCGTGGGCTCCATGCCACGCGAGGTGCGCACGAAAAGCGGGTCGCCGAAGTATTCGCGCAGCTTGCCGAGCGCCGTGCTCACGCGCGGCTGGCTCACGCCGAGGCGCTCGGCGGCGCGGCTCACATTGCGTGCCTCGTCCATGGCCACGAGAAAGGGGATGAGGTTGAGATCGAGGTCTTGCATGAAGCAGCGGGTGGCGAGAGCGCACTATGTCGAAATCGGATAAAGGCTAGCCGATGAATCGGCGTTCCGGATATTCGGGTATGCCCACGGGCGAGCGTCGTCGGCTTTCTCCCCTGGCAGAGCGGCAGAAAAGTGCATCTGCGCGCCTGACATGACGCGCCCCATGCCATGCAATGGACTGCCGGTTTGGGTAGACACGCCTTGACAAGTGCTTGAATCCGCTCCGATAATGCGCTGGACGTTCGCTAAACGAATCAGTGTTCGCATATAGAACTTTTCGCGATCGAGTGACGTGGACTTTCCGCGATGCGGATCGCTTTCAGGAACAGGCATGATCAACAAGATTTTCGACTCGCTTCAAGCCGCCGTTGCCGACGTCCATGACGGCGCCACGGTGATGATCGGCGGCTTCGGCACGGCCGGCATGCCCGCCGAACTGATCGACGCGCTCATCGAGCAGGGCGCGCGCGATCTCACGATCGTCAATAACAACGCGGGCAACGGCGACATGGGCCTTGCCGCGTTGCTCAAGGCGAAACGTGTGCGCAAGATCATCTGCTCGTTCCCGCGTCAAACCGATTCGTATGTGTTCGACGAGCTCTATCGCGCCGGCGAAATCGAGCTCGAACTCGTGCCGCAGGGCAATCTGGCCGAGCGCATCCGCGCCGCGGGCGCCGGGATCGGCGGCTTCTTCACGCCCACGGGCTACGGCACCAGGCTGGCCGAAGGCAAGGAAACGCGCCTGATCGATGGCCGGCACTACGTGCTCGAAGCACCGCTGCACGCCGACTTCGCACTTATCAAGGCGTATAAGGGCGATCGCTGGGGCAACCTCGTGTACCGCAAGACGGCGCGCAACTTCGGCCCCATCATGGCGAGCGCGGCGAAGGTCGCGATTGCTCAGGTTTCCGAGGTCGTCGAACTGGGCCAGCTCGATCCGGAAAACATCGTGACCCCCGGCATTTTCGTGCAGCGTGTCGTGGAAGTGCCGCAAGCGGCGCATCGAGCGCATGGGCAGCAAGGCGGCCAGGCTGCCTGAAGGAACGGAGAGAGGCAATGAAACGACTGAATCGCGACGAAATGGCCAAGCGCGTGGCCGCGGACATTCCCGAAGGCGCGTATGTGAATCTCGGCATCGGCGTGCCCACGCTGGTCGCCAATCACCTCGACCCGAGCAAGGAAATTTTCCTGCACAGCGAGAACGGTCTGCTAGGCATGGGCCCGGCGCCCGCGCCCGGCGAGGAAGACGATGAACTCATCAACGCGGGCAAGCAGCACGTCACGCTGCTCACCGGCGGCGCCTACTTCCACCATGCCGATTCGTTCGCGATGATGCGCGGCGGCCACCTCGACTACTGCGTGCTCGGCGCGTTCCAGGTGTCGGTGAAGGGCGACCTCGCGAACTGGCACACCGGCGCGCCCGATGCGATTCCGGCCGTGGGCGGCGCAATGGACCTCGCGCTCGGCGCGAAGCAGGTGTTCGTGATGATGGAACTGCTCACGAAGCAGGGCGAAAGCAAGCTCGTGAGCGAGTGCTCGTACCCGGTCACGGGCGTGGCTTGCGTGGGCCGCATCTATACGGACCTGGCCGCGTTCGACGTCACGCCCGAAGGGCTGGCCGTGCGCGAGATCTATTCGGACATCGATTTCGACGCCCTCCAGAAGCTCGCCGGCGTGCCGCTGATCGACGCGACGCAAAACCGCCGCGCGGCGTAAACTGTCTGCTTGCATCGATCGACGTGCGCATCTTTTGCACGCAGTGGCGCGGCAACCGGGGGTATTCGCCGCCGGTTGCCGCGCCCGCTTCGTTCCTTCGATCCGTGATCCCTTCTGAACGCCGTTCTTCTTCGCGCCACATTCCATGATTGAACGCCTCACGAGCCTGATCTGCGGGACCGAGCCGATGAATGCGGTCTGGTCTGCGGACGCCACGCTGCAACGCATGCTCGATGTCGAGGCGGCGCTCGCGCGCGCCTGCGCCGCGCATGGCGTGATTCCGCAGTCGGCCGTGGCCGCGATCGTCGAGGCTTGCGCGGCGGATCAGCTTGACGCGCCCGCGCTCGCACGCGACGCCGCATTGGGCGGCAATCTGGCGATCCCGCTCGTCAAGCAGCTCACGGCACGCGTGAAGGCTGCCGACCCGGAAGCCGCCAAGTACGTTCACTGGGGCGCCACGAGCCAGGACATCATCGATACGGCCACGGTGCTGCAGTTGCGCGATGCGCTCGTCCTTATCGAACGCAGCATCGATTCGCTCAGTGCGGCGCTGGCAGACCTCGCGCGCAAGCATCGCTCGACACCCGCGGTGGGGCGCACGTGGCTGCAACAGGCGTTGCCCATCACGCTCGGCCTGAAGTTCGCGCAGTGGCTCGACGCCATGCTGCGCCATCGCGAACGGCTCGCGGCGCTGCGCGAGCGCGCGCTCGTGCTGCAGTTCGGCGGCGCGGCCGGCACGCTCGCCAGCCTGCGCGACGCCGCGCCGAAGGTGAGCGCCGCACTCGCGCAGGAGCTTGGTCTCGCGTCGCCCGCGTTGCCGTGGCATACGCAGCGCGACCGCATTGCCGAGGCCGCTTCATTCTTCGGCATGCTCATCGGCACGCTAGGCAAGATCGCACGCGACATTTCGCTGCAGATGCAGACTGAAATCGGCGAGCTGGCCGAGCCGGCGGCAGCAGGCAAGGGCGGTTCCTCGACCATGCCGCACAAGCGCAATCCCGTGGGTTGCGCAGCCGTCCTGACGGCTGCCACGCGCGCGCCGGGCCTCGTCGCGACGGTGTTCGCGGGCATGGTTCAGGAGCATGAGCGCGCGCTCGGCGGCTGGCAAGCCGAGTGGGATGCGCTGCCCGATCTCGCGCGCCTCGCCGGCGGGGCGCTCGCGCAGATCGAACAGATCGCGGCGGGACTCGAAGTTCGGCCCGAGCGGCTGGCGGCGAATCTCGACACCACCCACGGCCTGATTCTCGGTGAGGCGGTGATGCTTGCGCTAGGCGACCGGATCGGCCGCCTCGACGCGCATCATCTCGTCGAGCACGCATCGAAATCAGCGGTACAAAGCGGTCGCACGCTCTACGAAGTCCTTGCGGCCGATCCCGCTGTCACCCGTCATCTGGACGAAGCGCGCCTGAAGGCGCTGCTCGATCCGGCCAACTACGTGGGCGAAGCGCTGGCTTTCGTCGACGCCGTGCTGGCGTCGTACGAGAGGCGCGAAAAATTGCGCGCGTCCCATTGATCATTACAGAAGACACACGAGGAGTAACACGCATGCCTTACGCAGCCGTCAACGACACGCACCTGTTCTACCGCATCGACGGTACGGCGAACCGCACGGCGCCGTGGGTGGTCCTGTCGAATTCGCTCGGTAGCGACGTGTCGATGTGGACGCCGCAGCTCGCCGAATTCACGAAACACTTCCGCGTGCTGCGCTACGACACGCGCGGCCACGGCCACTCGGCGGCGCCGCAGGGCCCGTACACGATCGAGCAACTGACCGGCGACGTGATCGGTCTGCTGGACCAGCTCCACATCGAGCGCGCGCATTTCGTCGGGGTTTCGATGGGGGGGCTGACCGGCGTCGGCCTCGGCGCCCGTTACGCCGACCGCATCGATCGTCTCGTGCTGTGCAATACGGCCGCGAAGATCGGCTCGCCCGAAGTCTGGGTGCCGCGTGCGGCGAAGGCCCGCAGCGAAGGCATGCTCGCGCTCGCCGACGCGGTGCTGCCGCGCTGGTACACGCCTGAATTCGCCGCGAACCATGCGCTCGTCATGTCGCAGGTGCGCGACGTGTTCGTGCATACCGACAACGAGGGCTACGCTTCGAACTGCGACGCGATCAACGCCACCGACCTGCGCGGCGAAGCCGGCTCGATCAAGGCGCGCACGCTCGTAATCTCGGGCACGCACGATGTGGCAGCCACGCCCGCGCAAGGGCGCGAACTGGCCGCGTCGGTGCCGGGCGCGCGCTATGTCGAACTGAACGCCGCGCACATTTCGAATGTCGAGAGGGCGGACGAATACAACAAGATCGTGACCGATTTCCTGCTGGAGGCGTGATGAACGACGAGGAGCGCTACGAAGCAGGCATGCAGGTGCGCCGCGCGGTGCTGGGCGACGCGCACGTCGATCGCTCGATCGCCAATCGCACGGAAGTGACCGCGGAATTCCAGAATTTCATCACACGCTATGCATGGGGCGAGATCTGGACGCGCGAAGGTCTGCCGCGCCACACGCGCAGCCTGCTGACGATCGCGATGATGGTCGCGCTCAATCGCAGCGAGGAACTCGCGCTGCATCTGCGCGCGGCGCGCAACAACGGCGTTACGCGCGACGAGATCAAGGAAGTGCTGCTGCAGACCGCGATCTATTGCGGCGTGCCGGCGGCGAACTCGGCGTTTCATCTCGCCGACCGGATTTTCCGCGAGCAGGACGGCGAGCAGCAGTCCTGATTCTGTGATGAACAGGCGCGGGGCCGGCGCCCCGCGTTCAGTCGAACACCGGCGGCGCAACATCGTTCTGCAGTACAGATTAATTATGTGATCACGAACCACGCGATGCGCGGCGCCTGACGTGGCAAGCGCGGTTTGCGCTAGAGATTCCTACTCTTCAGGCTGCACGTCGGCCACGTAGCGGCGCAGGAAGGCGAGCGGCGCGGCTTCCTCGGCGCGGCTCGCGGCATCGCTGGCCGAGCCCGCGTCGCGCTCTTCGCCGAACATCGCCGCGGGTGCGGCGATCGTATCGACCACACGGCCGCCGCGAAAGACGCGGATCTGATGGGTCGCTTCCAGATACTCGGCGATCCAGTGGACGCCCTCGATATGCGTGCCGGTGCGGACTGGCATCTTCATGAGATTCCCTCCTGGCGCAGCGCACGTGGGTTGCGGCGCGCTGCGGCTCAACGTGCAATGGCGTGTGCCGTGGCGGATAACGCAACGATACGCCGATGGCGCGTTCCGTGCTTGAACCGGGAGTCCGGTTGGCTCGAACGGGGTCGAAAAGAAAGGGCGGCCCGAAATCGGGCCGCCCATGCGAGCACATCACATTGAACGAAAAAACGCTCGCTTCGCGTCTTACTGCACCGTGGCGAGCACGTCGCGAACCGTGCCGAAGAGGCGTGCGATTTCCTCCTCGCTCACGATCAGCGGCGGCGAGAACGCAAGAATGTCCCCCGTGAAGCGGATCAGCACGCCCGCCTCGAAGCATTTGACGAAGACTTCGTAAGCGCGCGCGCCCGGCGCACCGTCGCGCGACTCGAGTTCGACGCCGGCGACGAGGCCGAGATTGCGAACGTCCTTCACGTGCTTCTCACCGCGCAGCGCGTGCACGGCAGCCTCGAACTTCGGTGCGAGCGCGTGGGCACGCTCGAACAGGCCCTCGCGGCGATACAGATCCTGCGTCGCGATCGCGGCGGCGGCGGCCAGCGGGTGCGCCGAATAGGTATAGCCGTGGAACAGTTCGATGGCGCCCGGCGCGCCGCTGTTCACGATGGTGTCGTGAACCGTGCGGCTCGCGGCCACGCCGCCCATCGGCACGGCGGCGTTGTTGATCGCCTTGGCCATTGTGAGGATGTCGGGCGTCACGCCGAAATACTCGCTGGCCGTGGCCTTGCCGAGGCGCCCAAAGCCCGTGATGACCTCGTCGAAGATCAGCAGGATGCCGTGCTTCGTGCAGATGTCGCGCAAACGCTGGAGGTAGCCTTGCGGCGGAACCAGCACGCCGGTCGAGCCCGCCACGGGTTCGACGATCACGGCGGCGATGGTCGAGGCGTCGTGCAGCGCGACGATGCGTTCGAGGTCGTCCGCGAGATGCGCGCCCCAGGCCGGCTGGCCCTTCGAGAACGCGTTGTGTTCGAGGTTGTGCGTGTGCGGCAGATGATCGACGGCGGGCAACAACTGGCCCGAAAACGCCTTGCGGTTCGCTGAGATGCCGCCCACCGAGATGCCGCCGAAGCCCACACCGTGATAGCCGCGCTCACGGCCGATCAGCTTCGTGCGCTGGCCTTCGCCGCGCGCGCGATGGTAGGCCAGCGCGATTTTCAGCGCCGTATCGACGGACTCGGATCCGGAATTCGTGAAGAACACGCGGTCGAGGCCGGCCGGCATGATTTCCGCAATCTTGCTGGCCGCTTCGAACGCGAGCGGGTGACCCATCTGGAACGTCGGGGCGAAATCGAGCGTCGCCGCTTGCTGGGCGATCGCGGCGACGATTTCCTCGCGTGCGTGCCCCGCGTTCACGCACCACAGGCCCGCGCTGCCGTCCAGCACTTCGCGGCCGTCGCTCGTGCGGTAATACATACCTCTCGCCGATTCGAGCAGGCGCGGCGCGGCCTTGAACTGGCGGTTCGCGGTAAATGGCATCCAGAACGACGAGAGATCGTCGATGACGGGGCGCGAAGTCATGCGTGTTTCTCCTCAGTTGGGTTTGCACAACTGTAGCGCCGGGACTTGAGCCGCGGCATAGACAGTCTCTATACTGATCTGAAAACTGTGCTGGACAATTCTCGTCAACTGTATTGGTCGGCTTCCGAATCGTTCGGGTTTTCCCTCGCATCACGTCCTTGCTTTCCCATGATCGAACTCGCACTGGAGCGTGGCCGCGGCGCCTCCACCACGCTCGTCGAGCAGCTCGTACAGGCCTTCACGCGCGCCATCGAAGCGCAAACGCTGCGCGCCGGCGCGCTGCTGCCTTCGGTGCGGCAACTCGCGCAAACGCATTCGCTTTCCACCTATACGGTGACGGAGGCGTACAACCGGCTGGTTTCGATGGGCGTCGTGGTGGCGCGGCGCGGCTCGGGCTACCGCGTGGCGGCGCGCCACGAGAGCAGCGGGGAGTCGGAGCGGGCGCGCGTGACGGGCTGGCAGCCGCCCACGCTCACGGCCACGTGGCTGCTCTCCGACGTCTTCGCCGATCATTCGGTGCCGATCAAGGCCGGCTGCGGCTGGGTGCCGGGCGAATGGATCAACGAAAGCGGCCTCCATCACACCCTGCGCGCGCTTAGCCGCGTGCCCGCCGTGCGCCTTGGCGACTACGGGCACCCGTACGGCTACGCGCCGCTGCGCGAGCGCATTGCGGCGCAGCTCGACCGCCAGGGGCTTCCTGTCGAGGTGTCGAACGTCCTGCTCACCCATGGCGCGACGCAGGGGCTCGATCTCGTCGTGCGCACGCTGCTGCGCGCGGGCGACACGGTGCTGGTGGAGGACCCCGGCTACTGCAATCTGCTGCAGATCCTCAAGCTCGCGGGACTCACCGTGCACGGCGTGCCGCGCACGCCGGCCGGGCTCGACATCGAGGCGCTGGAGCGCCAGGTGGCCGCGCATCAGCCCAAGGCGATCTTCGTGAACACGACGCTGCAGAACCCCACGGGCGCGACCTTCACGATGGCCAACGCCTTCCGCCTGTTGCAGATCGCCGAGCGCCAGCGCATGTGGGTCGTCGAGGACGACGTGAGCCGCGAGCTCGCGCCGCCCGGCGCGCCGCTCCTCGCGGCGATGGAAGGTCTGCAGCGCGTGCTTTACGTGGGCGGCTTTTCGAAGACGGTCACGCCATCTCTACGCTGCGGCTACGTGGTGGCCGAGCGCGACGTGCTGCGCGAACTGGCGCGCGCAAAAATGGCGGTGGGGCTGACGTCGTCGGAGACCATCGAGCGCGTCGTCGACAAGGTGCTGCTCGAAGGCCGTCACGCGCGCCATGTCGAGCTCGTGAACGAACGCCTGAAGGCCGCGCATGCGTGCGTCGAGGAGCGGCTCGACGCGCTCGGGCTGGAGGTGTTCCACCGGCCGCGCGCGGGGCTCTTCGTGTGGGCGCGCCTGGCCGTCGAGCCCGAACGCGCGGGGGCGATTGCGACAGCGGCGCTGCGTGACGGCATCTGGCTCGCGCCGGGCTCGTATTTCCGGCCCGACGACGAACCGAGCGCGTGGTTCCGCTTCAACGCGCCGTATTCGACCGACGATGCGCTGTGGCGCTTCATCGAGCGCGTGCGCTGAGGGCGGCGACGGCGCGCGTTCAACGTCAGAACAAGCTCTGCTGCCCCGACATCACCGTTTCGAAATCCTCGCGCAGGAAAGGGAGAATCGCATCCGCGACGGGCTGTAGCTGGCGGCTCACGTAAAACGCGTAGTCGAGCGGCGAACTGAGCGTTTCGAGCGGCTCGGGCCCGGCCGTCGTCATCACGTAGCTGATCCAGCCGCCGTTCTGATACTGGAGCGGACGGCCTTTCGCGCGATTGAACTCGTCGGCGACGCGCGCGGCTCGCACGTGCGGCGGCACATTGCGCTGGTACTCGGCGAGCGGCCGGCGCAGGCGCTTGCGATAGACGAGCTGGCTGTCCAGTTCGCCATCGAGCGTGCGCCGCACATAGTCGCGGATGTACTCCACATGAGGCTCGCGCTGGAAAATGCGCCGGTACAGTTCGCGCTGGAACTCCTGCGCGAGCGGCGTCCAGTCGGTGCGCACGGTTTCGAGCCCCTTGAACACGACTTCCTCGCGGCCGTCCTTCGCGAGCGTGAGGCCGGCGTAGCGCTTCTTGCTGCCTTCTTCCGCCCCGCGCACGGTGGGCATGAGAAAACGCGAGTAATGGCGTTCGAACTGCAATTCCAAAGCGCTTTGGAGACCGAATCGATCTTCGAGTTCGGCCTTCCACCAGGCATTCACGTATTCGACGAGCTGCTTGCCCGTTCGCGCGGCGTCGGCCTCGCTGTGCGCGTGCTTGAGCCAGACGAAGGTCGAATCGGTGTCGCCGTAGATCACGTCGTAGCCCTGGGACTCGATGAGCTGCCGAGTCTTGCGCATGATCTCATGCCCGCGCATCGTGATCGACGAAGCGAGGCGCGGGTCGAAGAAGCGGCATCCAGTCGACCCGAGCACGCCGTAGAACGCATTCATGATGATCTTCAGCGCCTGCGAAAGCGGGGCATTGTGCTGCCGCTTCGCGCTCTCGCGGCCCTCCCACACCTGACGCACGATTTCGGGCAGGCAGTGTTTGCTGCGCGAAAAGCGGGCGCCGAGAAAGCCCGGCACGGAGGCTTCGTCGCTGGGTTCGCTCAGGCCTTCGATCAGACCGACCGGATCGATCAGGAACGTGCGGATGATCGAGGGGTAGAGGCTCTTGTAATCGAGCACGAGCACGGAGTCGTAGATGCCGGGGCGCGAGTCCATCACGAAGCCACCGGGGCTGTTCTCGCCCACCACGTCGCCGAGATTCGGCGCGACATAGCCGAGCCGATGCATCTTCGGCAGATAGAGATGCGTGAAGGCGGCCACCGATCCGCCCATGCGATCGGCCGGCAGTCCCGTCACCGACGCGCGTTCGAGCAGGAAGGAGATCAGTTCGGTCTTCTCGAAGATGCGCGTGACCAGTTCGCAGTCCTTGAGGTTGTAGCGCGCGAGCGCGGGCTTGTCCTCGTCGAAGCGGCGCTGGATCTCGTCCATGCGCTGATACGGATTATCGATCGACTTGCCTTCACCGAGCAGCGCCTGCGCGACATACTCGAGGCTGAACGACGGAAAGCTCCAGGTGGCCGAGCGCAACGCCTCGATGCCGTCGATGATGAGGCGGCCCGCGGCGCCCGCGAAGAAATGGTTCTCCTGCGTGCCGTGCTCGCGCCACTCCATGATCTCGCCGCCGCGTCCGAGGCGCAGGGGCACGCCGGTTTGCCGGGCATGCGCGTGCAACACCCGCAAATCGAACTGCACGAGATTCCAGCCGATGATCGCGTCGGGGTCGTGCTGCGCCATCCACGCGTTGAGGCGCTCGAGCATCTGCGCGCGGCTATCGCAGTACTCGAAGTCGAAGTCGAGCGGGCTCGCGTTGCCGTTTGCGGGCCCAAGCATGAAGACCTGGCGCTGAGCGCAGCCTTCCAGCGCAATCGAATACAGTTCGCCTTGTGCGCTCGTTTCGATATCGAGCGATACGAGCTTGAGTCGCGGGCGATAGCCGTTGGCGGGTTTCATCTCGCCGTCGAACAGCGCGCCGCCCGCGCCCGCCTCGCCGCGAAACAGCACGGGCGCCGTGATGAAGCGTTCCATCATGTAGCGCTCCGGCGGCTGGATATCGGCTTCGTAGACGTCGATGCCCGCCTTGGCGAGGCGCTTTGCATGCCCCGTCAACTTGCGATATTGCGGGGAGTAGAGGCCGAGCACGGGGCGGCGCTGGAAGTCCTGCAGCGCAAGCGGGCGAAGCTCGGCGCGCGCATCGCGTTCCAGCACGCTGCGCGTAGCCGCCTGCTGCGCGACCGGCACGAAAGCGACGGACGGCTGCGGACGCAGACGCACGCGGCGCGGCCCTGTTTCGGTCGCGAGCCAGAAATTCACTTCCGTGCTGTCGCCCGTATCGCGCCAATGGCGGGTGAGAATAAAGCCCGCTTCAAACTCAGACAAAGTGTGACTCCACCGCCCATTTTCCCGTTGCAATTGTAACGTCCGGGCGGGGACAGGGAGGATGGTCTATCGCCGGAGCACGTGCGCGAACATGGGATACAGCGAAACGAGCAGCGAGAGCGCCATGGCGACATTGAAGACACGCAGCCTGCGCGGATTCGAGAGAAAGCGTCGCATCCCGGTGCCGAACGCGGCCCACATACAGATGCAGGGCAGTCCGATCACATAGAACAGTAACGCCATCACCATCGTATTGGTGCCGAAGTCTGCAGACAGGCGGATGGTAGTGGCGGCCGTGAGCACCATCATCCATGCCTTGGGATTGACCCACTGGAAGGCGATGGCTTCATGAAAGCGCATGGGCCGGTGCTCGCCGCCCTTGACCTTGAGGTCGCCCGACGTGCCGATCTTCCAGGCGAGATACAGCAGATACGCGATGCTCGCGGTTTCCAGCACGACATAGAGCACGGGAACGTGCCGGAATACTTCGCCGAGCCCAAAGCCGACCGAGAGCATGAGCAAGACCACGCCGGCGCTAATGCCCAGAATGTGCGGCACGGTGCGGCGAAAGCCGAAGTTGACGCCGGAGGCGAGCAGCATGGTGTTATTCGGGCCGGGCGTGATGGTCGTGACCACGACGAAAAGCATGCCGGCGGGCAGCGCGCTGAACAGTTCGGGCAACATGGGGCGAGGAGGGTTCGGAAAGGGATTGCAGATTGGAAGACAGTCTATCCACAACTTTCTATACAGTACCGGTACAGTTCATGGGACGGTGGGCGGTACGGATAGGGCATGAGGCCCGCGTATCGTATGGCCTTCATGCGTGTGCGAAGCCAGGGCGAATCGCGCGAATGCGAAACAGCGATGCCGTGTTCGCCTGAAACGCGCGTCCCTTCGGACATTCGACGAACCGGTAAAATAATGGACCGCTGCTGGTCCGCCATGGGCGCAAGCAGGCGCTTTTCCTGCCTGAATTCGCCCATCACACGCCGAGGAACACGCATGACCCTGCATCGCATTACCGACGTTGCCCGACTGACGGGAACGAACGTATCCACACTGAGGCTGTGGGAGCAACACGGGCTGGTGTCGCCGAAGCGCTCACCGGTGGGCCAGCGTGTTTTCGATCAGGCGGATATCGAGAAAATTCGCGCGATACAGCACATGCGAAAAGTCGAGGGGCTGAATATGTCAGCTATTCGCAAGGCGCTCGCGGAGAAAGGATTCAATACTGCCGCCATTGCGCAGCAAAGCGAAGCTCAGAACGCGGACAGCGTGAACGACAACGGGCTGACCGGATTGGGCAGCCGTTTCCGGCTGGCCCGAAACAAAGCCGGAATGTCGTTGCGCGGGGCGGCTGAGGCTTCTGGCCTTCCGGTTTCCTTTATCTCGACTTTCGAACGTACGTCACAGGGTGCCACGGTGGCGAGCATGCAGGCGCTCGCGTTGTGCTATGGCACGACGGTCACGGACCTCTCGCGGCCGTCCAGCCGCGGGCCGCATCGTGACGTCGTGCGCCGGGGGAGTGAAAGGAGCGTTGCGGGCTTTGGAAAAAACATCCGCATCCTGCAATTGGCCGAGTCGCTCGATCTGCTCGACTGCCAGAAGTGGGTGCTTCAACCGGGCGCTGAGAGCAGCGGCTTTTACTCGCATGAAGGCGAGGAATTCATTCACGTCCTGTCTGGAACGTTTCAGATTTCGGTGGACGACGTGCAGCACATCCTCGGCCCGGGCGACAGCATCGCCTTCGCGAGTCAGCGCCCTCACAGCTGGAAAGCCATCGGCGACGAGCCAACGGTTCTCGTCTGGGTCAATACGCCGAAGAGCTTCTGATTGAAAGCTGGCGCGCGCAGCATCGCAACCGACGCGCGCCTGAGGCATCGGAGCGGCACGGCGACCGCCGGACCGCGGCGATAAACCGGTGCTTTCCTCACCGTGAACAATCACCGGCTTTATGCCAGGTCATCCTCAAGATTTATCTTCTAGTCCGGATGGAGCGAATTTCGCCAGCATCATGTCGATTGCCCTGGGCCGGGCGCCGACCGCTTCGCGGGACTCCTTTCTGCGCACCGCGCCTCGCACCAATGAACCACCGAGATACTTGACCGGCTCCGGCGGAAACGGTTTCGCCTGACGTGCAACCAGCGCGCAGCCGCTCCATTCGTCTTTGCGCTGGAGCGCGAGACTTGCCAGAATTCTTCCGCCGATCCGGCTGGGACCGACACCATTGCCGCTCCAGCCAACGCCATAGTGAATATGGCTGGTGCCCGACAACGTGCCGAATACAGGGAGGCTGTCGTAAGTCCGGTCGATCGGTCCCGACCACGCATGCGTGATGCGCACGTTGGAGAGCATCGGGTAACTACGCCTGAAGTCATGCTCCGCCATGGCACAGCCTTGCCTGTGGTAACTGAACGTCGCGTCGATGACGCCGCCTCTGGCCAGCGCGCCGGTGCCCTTTCCAAAGGCAATACGCCCATCTCGCGTCGTCCGGTAATAGTCGACCATCAACTGCGAATCGGTAATGGCCTCGCCGCCCGTCCAGCCAATCGCCTTCAACCGTTCTGGAATGGATTCGGTGACCACGATCGAGCTATTCACGGGCACGATCAAACGCTCGATCTCCGGAACGGCGGCCGCCCATGCGTTCGTTGCCAACACCACAGCTGGGGCACGGACTTCACCCTCTGCAGTCCGAATGACCGAAGGGATGTCGTGACCTATCTCCAGGACCGGCGTGTTCTCGTAGATCCGGATGCCGCGCTCCATCGCCACTCTGCGCATGCCGCGAACCAGCGCGGCAGGTTGCACAGTGGCATTGCTGCGCTCGAACACGGCCGCGCGGTGAATTGCCGATCCGGTTCTGCGGGCCACTTCGGCAGGCGCTACGGCCTCGAACGGGCGCATGCCCAGCCTCGCGCAGGTCTCGACGGTCGCTGCCCACGAGTCACGCTGTGCTTCCGATGTCGAGGTCCACAGCCAGCCGGCACGCCGGAAATGCGCATCGATGGCGTGCAGCTCGCAGAATGCCCTGAGTTCCTCGATCGCGTGTTCCGAGGCGTTCGCAAGAAAGCGTGCGCTTTCGACATCCATGAAGGCCAGCAGCGACGCGATCTTTGGCCACCACGACATGACGAAGCCGCCGTTGCGTCCGGATGCGCCGCCCCCGCAAACGTCGCGCTCGAGCACGACCACTTTCTTTTCGGGGCTGAGTTCGCTGAGGGTGAGGGCGGTCCACAGCCCCACGTATCCCCCGCCAACGATGACGACGTCGGCCGTTTCACGAGTGGTCAGCGACGCACAAGGCCGCAACTGCGGCTCGGTTTCCTGCATCCAGAAACTTCGCTGGAGCGGCCTCGACTCTCGTGGCGAAGAAGTCAAAATGTTCATGTGTAAAAAATGCTATATGTTTTCTGTAGATTCGCAAGGTAAGGGAATCTGTCCAGCGGTGTAATCAGGGTTTTCCCACCCGCGCACGCACATCGTGCCAACGAGACTCGGTCAGATTGGGTCGGGGCCATGCCGCTCCTGCCGACTTGTCCAGATTCCAGCGCTTCGGGGCCTCAACGCCACGCTGGCTGCATAATTTACTTTAGCTATCCTGATTGAATCGCGTAGGTTATCGGCGCATCGAAAAGTGCTGCCGTTGAATCCGTTTCATTGCCATGTCGCAATGCGGCCAGGCAGGCATTCCACAATGCAGCATCGAAGGCGAGAGCCAGGAAATATCACTTCAACGCATCGGCGACGCGAAACAGCAGAGCGTTCCGTCCAAGTCCTTGCTGGCGGGGGCGGGCGGCGAGCAACGTCAGCGCTGCTATCGATAAACAATGGTATGTTGGCCCCGTTCCATCCTCGATGCGCGCGCAATGGGGCTGGGACAGGACATTACGCGGCGCGACAAAATCAACCGGCCATTGAAGGCACCGGAGGTCGCGCTCGCAACGATCACCGGCAGTCGGCAATTCATCCATCAGCGTCTCTGATTCGTCTGAAGGAGCGTCGCCGAGTTCGGGAATCGGCAAGCCTTTTGACAATCCGGCCATGATGACGGTCTACATCGAAATGATTGACCGCGAGAACGACTGCACGGTATTGCAAGGACGTCCGCTTGATCGGGCGTGTGAAAGTCCGTCCACTGGCCGCGGGCTGCCAACGTTTTCCGACCTTGCGTGCGTCGTCGCAATGTCGTGCGCATGCTTGAACCGCGCGCGTTATTCAATAGTCCCGAATCGCCCGTGTGAATGCGGCAAATCCGCCCGTCAGCATTCCTGGGCTCAACTCGTCGTAGCATGCATCCTGTCTTTGCGGAACCCGCGTAGCTTGATCCTTACGTTTCTATTCCCGGGTCTGCTGTCCGGCTGTGCGATGGTGACCGTCAGTTCGCAAGGGCCGCAGCAATACATCGCCATGCGGCGCGGCGACGTGCTTTCGACCGGCCGCCTGAGCGCCGCCACACGAGACGTGGTGCGCGTTGCGGCGCTCAACGAGAGCGCCTGCCAGAGAGAGCCTCAACCGTGCATTGACGCAATCGCCTCCGTCAACGGAATCGACATCGATCGGCGACTCGCCAGTTTGGCCGAGCTATCCCTGCAGATGGCCATTGCGCAGACGCCAACGAACGGCGCCACCTGGAACGATACACAATTTGATTTGTGGCTCAAAACCGCGCGCTACTCGTACGCATTTTTATTTCTCGGTCAGCGCACGGCCGGCGAACGAGCCTTCGAGGATCGACAGACGCAGGTCCGTGACTACTATAACTACGCAGTCCAGGAACTGGCCGGCGCGCTGTTCCTGCGCGGGGCGCTCGATTCGGAGTCCGGCGGTGGCGGTCACGGTACCCAGTTCATAGCCGGCTGGAGCATTCATCTCGACCTGCACCGGGTCAGGCTGCCGGAAGGCGTGCGCGAACCACGCGAAGTGATTCCCGCCTCCAGGTTGTCGTTTGCGGGGCTGCGCAGCATTTACCGCCGCGATGGGCTCGGCGCGGAACTCGTCGCGGTCATGAGCGAGCCTTCGCAGGACGGCGCTGCCGGTTCCGATGTCGATGCGACCGCTGGCCCAGACCTTTCGCAGCCAGCCACCGCGCGTCCAGCGCAAGACACCCGCCCGTTCAGCGAAATGCCCTCGCCGAATGTCACCGCGCTGGTCTGGTTTAGTCAGGGGACGCTCGACGAGGTCCTCCGCTCGCGCGATGTCACCTTGTCCGTCTACGACCCCTATCGTGAGGAGCGTGTCGAGCATCACGGCCAGACTGTGCCGCTGGCCGCGAATTTCAGTGCAGGCTACGGGATCTGGCTGGCGCGCTCGGGCTTCGCCGGCCAGTCGCTGCGCACGCTCTTCGGGCGCTCGCGCGGCATTGATCGTCCTCGCATCTATTTGATGCAGCCTTTCGATCCCGATCGGCGAATCGTGCTGATGCTGCACGGTCTTGCGAGTAGCCCGGAAGCATGGGTCAATGTTGCGAACGATATTCAGGGCGATTTATTGCTGCGGGAGCATTTTCAGGTGTGGCAGGTTTACTACCCGACCAACGTCCCCATCCTGGTCAACCTTGCGCGGATTCGAAGAGCCATTCAAGCAACGCTCGTACACTTCGATCCTGACGGCACGATGCCGGCTTCGCGCGGCATGGTGTTGATAGGCCATAGCATGGGCGGCGTTCTTGCGAGGCTGCTGGTCTCGAGTTCCGGCGACGAGCTATGGGCGGCCTTCAAGGATACCTATGTACCCCAGGGCACCGACGTCGATCGCGCGGATGAGCGGCTCAATCGCTTGCTGCGCTTCGAGCCGATGCCGCAGGTGGAGCGAACGATTTTCATCGCCGCGCCACACCGGGGCACGCCATTCGCGAGCAATCGCCTGTCCCGATGGGTTGCAAATCTCGTGCGGTTGCCACTCGCACTGCTGACAGAAATCGAGGACGTGATGCAAACTGCGACAAGTCTGGATCCCCAGGGTAAGACGTTTCATGTACCGAACAGTATCGAGCAATTGCGTGAAACCGATCCAATGATCCGTGTGACTGCGCAGCTACCGGCCAGCCCTCAGGTGTGCTTTCACTCGATCATCGCAAGGCGGCGGGAGAACGGGCCGCTGGAGGATTCCGATGATGGCGTGGTCCCTTATCGCAGTGCGCATTTCGCGGGGGCCCTTTCGGAAAAGGTGATCGTCGCCGGACACAGCGTCCAGCAGACGCCGGAGGCGATTCTCGAAATCCGCCGGATCTTGCACGAGGATATCGAAACGATCGATGCGCGTGGCGAGGCTTGCGGGGAAGCGGGAGACAGGTGACATGGGGCGGTCGCGCGATCGTAGTCGTTTGCGAGGCATTCCGCGTTTGTGTTTCATTGCACACCTACGATGCGGATAAAAGCGAAGATGCGTAGAATTTGATAACTGTCAGGGATGAATTAACAATTCATGAACCAGGGTAATACTGGTTTGAAAATGACCTGTTGAACGCATAAATTCGATTGAAGACACAGAAAAATATTGCTGTAAATGTTATGACGTTAATCAGGTGTCCAAATAATAGGATCGTCCGTCCACGTCGTGGCCAACGACGCTTCACGGATTGGCGAACTGGAATTAAAGGATGCAGGCAGACGCCGGGAGAAGCGGTCAGCTGACGGGCACTGGGTAGGGAGTGAATATCACAAGGGGATTGTCATGCGACATTTCGCTGGCATTTTGATTGGCTCGCTGTTCGCCTCGATTGCGCTCACTGGCTGCGATACGCCAACTTCGGCCAACAGCTTTACGCCGGCCCAGGCGCAGCAGGCGCAGGTGGTCGAGACTGGCGTGATCGAAACCGTTCGGCCTGTCACGATCCAACCCGGCCCGACCGGTGTAGGGGCGGTCTCGGGTGCCGCACTGGGCGGCATAGCGGCAGGCAGCACCATCGGGCGCGGTAACGGCGCCGTTGCCGCGGGCGTTGGCGGTGCGGTGCTGGGCGGACTGGCCGGCAATGCCGTCGAGGCGCGTGTGACGCGGCGAGCGGGCGTTGAAATCGGCGTTCGTCTGGATTCGGGGCAGTTGATTTCCGTGACGCAAGATGCCGATCAGCAACTTTTCCCTGGTGACGCTGTTCGCGTGCTGTTCGGTCACAACGCCGTTCGCGTGACCCGATGAAGCGCAAGTGATTTCCGCAGCGCGGTGATTATCGTCAGGATAACGATTCGTGTTTCACGACGCAGGTGGGGTTGCTCGTTAGAACGAAGTCCCAGATAAAGCGAGGAAAGCGATGGCCGATACCGTGCAGAAGATGAGTCGCATGCAACTGACGGCGATGCATAGGCATGTACACGCTCGCACGCGTGTTTCAGGCGCTCGCGGAGCGAAAACCCGACCTCGACGCCGGCGTTTTCGTCTATGCCAAGGAGGGCTTCGGCGATTACCCGGGCTTCCTCTCCGCATTCGGCTACTGGATCAGCAGTTGCATCGGCAACGTGTCGTACTGGGTGCTGATCAAGTCCACGCTCGGTGCGTTCTTTCCGGTCTTCGGTGATGGCAACACGGTGACGGCGATCGTCGTGGCGTCGATCGGCATCTGGCTGTTTCACTTCCTCATTCTGCGTGGCGTCAAGCAGGCGGCGTTCATCAATACCGTCGTGACGTTCGCCAAGGTCGTTCCGATTCTGGTGTTCATCGTCATCCTGCTCTTCGTGTTCAAGTACGGCACGTTCCGCCTGAATATCGAGTCCGCGGCCCATGAGGGCGGCATTCTCCAGCAAGTGCGCGCGACAATGCTTGTCACCGTGTTCGTGTTCATCGGCATTGAAGGCGCGAGCGTGTATTCGCGCTATGCGAAGGAGCGCACGGACGTTGGGCGTGCAACGATCTTTGGTTTCGTCGCGGTGACGGCGCTCATGGTACTCGTCTCGATGCTGCCGTTTGCCGTGCTGCCGCGTGCTGACGTGGCAGGCATGCGGCAGCCATCCATGGCGGCCGTGCTCGAAAGCGTGGTCGGTCCGTGGGGTGGAGTATTCGTAAGCATCGGATTGATCGTTTCGGTGCTCGGCGCTTACCTGGCCTGGTCGCTGATCTGCGCGGAAGTCATGTTCGCCGCGGCAAAAAACAAGGACATGCCGGCGATATTCGCGCGCGAAAACGCCAACGACGTGCCAGCCAATGCGCTCTGGATCACCAACATCGTGGTACAGATTCTGGTCGCGAGCACGTACTTCTCGCGCGATGCATTCACCTTGATGCTCAATCTCACGAGCTCCATGTCGCTGATTCCCTATCTGTTCGTCGCAGCCTACGGATGGATGGTGTCGAACCGGGGCGAGAGCTACGAGGTGCGGCCCGAAGAGCGCAGACGCGACCTCGCGTTCGCCTCGGTCGCGGTGATCTACACCTTGTTCATGATCATTGCCGGTGGGGTGAAATTCATCCTGCTGGCGGCAATTCTCTATGCACCGGGCACGGTGCTGTACGTCATGGCACGGCGCGAGCGAAACCTGAAAGTCTTCGAAGGTATGAGCGACTGGGCCATTTTCATCGTGACGGCTGTTGCGGCCATCGTGTGCATCGTTGCCCTTGCAACGGGCCTCATGGCGATCTAACTGGGACGAGCGGAGATCGATATGGCGAAGAAGGGTGGTGGGAACGGCAAGGTGAAGGAAGAAAGCCCCTTCGGGGTTCATTCGGAAGTCGGGCAGCTGCGCAAGGTGATGGTGTGCGCGCCGGGCATGGCGCACTCGCGCCTCACGCCGAGCAATTGCGACGAGTTGCTGTTCGACGACGTGCTATGGGTCGACAACGCGAAGCGCGACCACTTCGACTTCGTCACGAAGATGCGCGACCGCGGCGTCGAGGTGATCGAGATGCATAACCTGCTCGCCGAAACCGTGGCCGTGCCGGAAGGCAAGAAGTGGATCCTCGATAACCAGATCGTGCCGGACCAGGTCGGACTGGGTTTCATCGACGAACTGCGAAGCTATCTGGAAGGCCTCGACGATCGCACGCTCGCCGAGACCTTGCTTGGCGGCCTCTCGATCTACGATTTCCCCGAGGCGCACGGCGGCATGGCGCTCAAGGTCGTGCGGGAAGCGGCGGGTTCCACCGAATATCTGCTGCCGCCGCTGCCCAACACCCTGTACACGCGTGACACCACCTGCTGGATTTACGGCGGCGTGACGCTCAATCCGCTGTACTGGCCTGCACGGCACGAGGAAACGATCCTCGCCGCCGCGATTTACCGGTTTCATCCTGATTTCGCGGGCAAGGTCAACGTCTGGTGGGGCGACCCCACACTGGATCACGGCATGGCCACGCTCGAAGGCGGT
>NZ_BBJJ01000048.1 GCF_000739815.1 Paraburkholderia mimosarum LMG 23256 = NBRC 106338 | reverse complement strand
CCGCAATCATCGTGATCTAATATGCCGGTGGCTCGATCGGCATGCGAATGTGCCTTGCTCTCGTTTTAGGGCAACTGACAGCGTCGTAATCAGCTTGTTGGGAAAGCGTTTGCAGCAGCTCAACGAGGAGGTGGCGCAAGTTACATCGTCGGTCGTAACGTCGTGCGATTTTGGCCATGACGGGTCGGATAAATCCCATGTGTGTGCTAACGGAAGCGCTCTGGCAGGTAGTGGCGACGCCCCCTGCCTCAGGCAAGCTTCTTGCGATGTGTCATGACGTGACGTTTTCAGGTTGGAAAGAAATCGCACCACCCGGGCGCTAAGAAGCAGGAGAAAAAGATGAGTCAGACGGTCAGTGATGCGCTTGCGGAAGGCCCGAACAAGTGTCCGCGTAAATGTGTGCAAACAGGCGTCGCTCCGTCGCTGCTGGTCTACGCATCAGACCGCCGCAGTGCACCGAATGTTGGAGCGCCTGGCGCGCGCAGGGAGCGGTCGTGGGCGTTGCGCTGAAGTCGCGCAGCCGCAGGCTGCTCTATATCAGCGCGCAAGGGACGCTTGTCGCGTCGCCGCTCGCGTACGCCGACGCGCCGCTTGACTATTTCCTGCATGCCGCCGGCCCTGCGGCCACACCGACAATGCACCTCGGCTGGGGTCTGGCCGCAATGTGTGTGGCGGTCGTCATCATCATCGCGTTGCTACTCACGGTGGCAATGGCGCGGCGCCGTCCCGAAGCCGCTTCGCGCGCCATCGGCAAGGAAGAGGGCGGCATGCGCTGGCTCTCTATTGGCGTCGGCGTGTCGACGGTCGCGTTGCTGGTGTCGCTTGCTTACACGCTCGTCACCTTGCAGGCGGTCGCGCAACCTACGCTCACGCCGGGCCTGAACATCACCGTTACTGCATACGACTGGTGGTGGAAAGTCGACTACGCCGACGACTCCGACGCCGATAACCGTTTCGTGACCGCCAACGAAATTCACATTCCGGTCGGTGTGCCGGTGCGCATCGGGCTCAAGAGCGCCGACGTGATTCACGCGTTCTGGGTGCCACGGCTTGCGGGCAAGACACAGGCCATCCCGGGGCAAACCAACAGGCAATGGATCGAGGCCGACACGCCCGGCGTCTATCGCGGGCAATGCACGCAGTTCTGCGGCGCGCAGCATGCCCATATGGCATTCGACGTGGTCGCGCAACCGCGAGCCGAGTTCGATGCCTGGCGCGCCGCACAATTGCGTCAGGCAGCCGTGCCCGTTGACGACGCGGTGCAAGCGGGTCAAAAAATCTTCATGGATCGCTGCGCCGGCTGCCATACGGTACGCGGCAGCGACGCGGCCGGCATGCACGCGCCGGACCTCACGCATGTGGGCTCCCGCGAGCGACTCGCAGCGGGCACCTTGACGAACACGCCGGAGCATCTGCTCGACTGGATTCGACACGCGCAGCAGATCAAACCCGATTCGTTGATGCCGAGCTTTACGCTCAAGGCGCAAGACGCCGCGGCGCTCTCCGCGTATCTCGCGACGCTTCGCTAGCGCACCGTTCAGTGCTATCAGACAAGGAAAAACATGGCCGACCTCGCACCCCCGCCACCTGACTTGCGGCTCGCGCGCCGGCCGGAAGTGGGCCGCATGCCGCAAGGCTCCGAGCGCGAAAAGCGGCTGCGCGAGCTATGGAAAACGGAGCACGGCTGGCGCGGCTGGCTGTCCACCGTGGACCATAAGAGCATTGGCGTTCGCTACATCGTCACGGCGTTCATCTTTCTGATCGCAGGCGGCGTCGAGGCGCTCGTGATGCGAGTTCAGCTTGCGCGGCCGAACTCGCATCTGCTGTCGCCGGAGCAGTACAACCAGCTGTTCACGATGCACGGCATCACCATGATTTTCCTGTATGCGCTGCCGGTGCTGTCGGGGTTCTCGAACTACCTGTGGCCGCTCGTACTCGGCGCACGCGACATGGCGTTTCCGCGCCTAAATGCGCTCTCGTATTGGGTCTTTCTGTTTGCCGGACTCTTCCTCTACGCGAGCTTTCCGCTCGGTCAGGCGCCTGACGCGGGCTGGTTCAACTACGTGCCGCTCGCGAGTCTCGAATACAACACGGGGCCGAACATCGACGTCTACGCGCTAGGCATGGTGCTGCTCGGCATATCGACCACGGTGGGGTCGGTCAACTTCGTGGTGACGCTCCTGCGTATGCGGGCGCCGGGCATGTCGATCGACCGGCTGCCGATCCTCGTCTGGGGCACCCTGACGGCGTCGGCGGCCAACCTGGTCGCGGTGCCGTCGGTTAGTCTCGCGTTTCTCATGCTGTGGCTCGACCGGCAAGTCGGCACTCATTTCTTCGATGTGGCGAACGGCGGCCGTCCGTTGCTATGGCAGCACATGTTCTGGATTTTCGCGCACCCGTGGGTGTATGTCGTCGTGCTGCCGGCAATGGGCATCGTCTCCGACGCGCTGCCTACCTTTTGCCGGCGTCCGCTCGTTGGTTACACGCCGGTGGCGGTGTCCACCGTGGCCACGATGATGATCGGCTTTGTCGTGTGGATCCATCATATGTTCGCAACCGGTATTCCGCCGCTTGCGCTCGCGTTTTTCGGCGCGGCCAGCATGCTCATCTCGATCCCGAGCGCGGTCGCGACGTTTGCATGGATCGCGACCATCTGGCTCGGACGGCCTGTCTTTCGCGTGCCGTTCCTGTTCTTCGCGGGCTTCGTGCTGATGTTCGTGACAGGCGGCGTGTCGGGCGTGATGACCGCCGCTGTGCCGTTCGACTGGCAACTCACCGATACCTACTTCGTGGTCGCGCATCTGCACTATGTGCTGCTCGGCATCAACGTATTCCCGGTACTCGGCGGCATCTACTACTGGTTCCCCAAGTTCACCGGACGCATGACGAACGAGCGGCTCGGCAAGCTTGCGTTCTGGGTCACCTTCATTGGCTTCAACGTCGGCTTCTTCCCGATGCATATCTCGGGTCTTCTCGGCATGCCGCGCCGTATTTATACCTACCCCGACAACATGGGCTGGAACACGAGCAATCTGGTGACGACAATCGGTTCGTTCGTGTTCGCCGTGGGCATTCTGATATTTCTGATCGACATGGCGGTGAGCCTGCGGCGCGGCGCACCGGCCGGCGACAATCCCTGGGACGCCGCGACGCTCGAATGGTCAGTGCCGTCGCCGCCTCCGCCGTATAACTTCGCCGTGGTGCCGTTCGTCGCCACCCGCAATCCGCTGTGGGAGGACCGCATCGGCGGGGGCGGCCGCTCGAAGCTCGACACAGGCTTCCTGCTCGACCATGGCCGCGAGGCGCTCGGCACGACGTCGCTCGATGCAAAGCCGGACATCATCCTCAAGATGCCGAGCGACTCTTACGCGCCGTTACTGCTCGGCTTGTTCAGTGCGTTGCTGTTCGTCGCCATGCTGCTGCACGCCTGGATTATCACCGGGCTCATGGCGGCGGCTTGCGGCGTCGCGATGCTGATCTGGCTATGGCCTGAACGTCTGCTTGTCCAGCGCGAGCCGCAGAGCGTGCAGGACGTGGGCGCAGCAAGCGGAGCCGGCCATGAGTGACCTGACCGATGACGACGTGATCCTTCCGGTCGGCAGCGCGGGCGAATTGTCGAGCGGCTGGTGGGGAATGATGGCGACCGTTGCCACGGAGGCATCACTGTTCGGCTATCTGATCTTCTCGTATCTCTACCTCAACTCGCAGACGGAACTGCACTGGCCGCCCGAGGGCTTGCCGAAGATCGGCATCGGCGCGTTCAACACGGCCGTTCTGCTGACGAGCAGCGTTTTCGTGTGGCTATGCGAGCGCATGGTGCGGCGCCGCAGGATTCGCCGGGCGGTGGCCTCGATGGCCATTGCGATCGTGTTGGGCGTCGTGTTCGTCGGCATCCAGATGAAGGAATGGCACGACCACCCGTATGGCATGACCACGCACCTCTACGGCTCGCTGTACTTCACGATCACCGGCTTTCACGTGATGCACGTACTGGTCGGCCTGATCGTGCTGATCTGCCTGCTCGTCTGGACAGCCTTGGGTTACTTCGACGAAAAGCGTTGCGCCGCGCTGAGAATCGGCGGCCTGTACTGGCATTTTGTCGACGTGGTGTGGATATTCATTTTCACGACGCTGTATGTCACACCGTTTTTCCTCTAGGAGCGCGACGATGCCTGCTGCAATGGTCCATCAACAAGCGCCTCGCGAACCGGCGAGAGCAACCGTGTCCGCCGCTGGCGATGGTTCCGTGCTCCGGGGTCCGCCAAGAAGGCGCGTGGGACCGTTGATGATCGTGTTTGGCATGCTCGGTGCGGCGGCCGCGTGGGTCATGCAAACCGAAACCGGCCAGACGCTTGCGGCGCAGGGGTGTTATCCGCATCGGGCAGCGTTGCCGGCGCCTCAATGGTCGTGGCTGATGCCGGTACTCCAGGCGATGAGCGTCATGGCTCTGCTGGTCGGCGTGGCGGGTGTGTGGGTTGCGTGGCGAAGCTGGCGCGTGACTCGCGATGCACGTCCCGATCCGGCGCCCGCAATCTCGGAAACAACGGCGGGACGGACGCGGTTTCTTGCGATGGCAGGGCTCTTACTCAGCTTGCTGTTCGCGGTCGGGCTGGTGGCGACCGGATTGGCCGTCGTGCTCGTTTCACCGTGCAGCGCGTGGCGATGACCGGCATGAAACGAATCCAGTCACGCGTCACGTTTGCGATGCTCGCAGTGGCGCTGGCCGCCGCCGTGGCCGGTGTGTCGACGCACAGTTTCGCGCGCTTGTCCGCGCTCGATGCCGACGATACCGCCGTATCCGCCGACCCAGCATTGATCAAACGCGGCGACTATCTCGCGAAACTCGCCGACTGTGCCGGTTGCCACACGGCGCCGAAGCAGGGCGCGCCGCTTGCCGGCGGTCTGCCAATGGGCTCGCCGTTCGGCACCATCTATTCGACGAACATCACGCCGGACCCGCAAACGGGAATCGGCCACTACAGCTATTCGGACTTCGAGCATGCGCTGCGCGACGGCGTAGCTCGCGGAGGCAAGCGGCTCTATCCGGCCATGCCGTACGCGTCGTTCACGAAGATCAACGACGCCGACATGCACGCGCTTTACGCGTACTTCATGCACGGCGTGCAGCCGGTGGTGAACCGGCCGCCCGAGACGAAGCTGCCGTTTCCGTTCAGCCAGCGCTGGGGCCTCGCGTTCTGGGATTTCGCGTTCGTCCGCCACGAGCGCTTCGTGCCCGACGGCCAGCACGACGCGTTATGGAATCGCGGCGCGTACATCGTGCAGTCGCTTGGGCATTGCGGCGCGTGTCACACGCCGCGCGGTCCCGCTTACGAGGAACGCGGCTACGACCAGTCGTCGCGTCACTATCTGACAGGCGGCACGAACGACCACTGGTTCGCGCCGAACCTGACCGGCGATCCGGGGTCGGGCTTGGGGCGCGTGTCGCCGCGCGACGTCGCTTCGTTCCTCAAGACGGGCCACGGCGAGGACACTCACATCGTCGCGTTCGGCAGCATGGTCGAGGTGGTGGAAGACAGCGCGCAATATTTCAACGACGAAGATCTGGATGCGATCGCACACTATCTGAAAAGTCTGCCCGCGCGACAACCGTCGGGCGCCTATTCGCCGGAGTCGTCGAAGAGTCAGCGAACGGGAGAGCAGACGGCGCTGCAAACAGCGGTTGCCTTGAAGACCGGCGATGTCGAGCGTCCCGGCGCCGGGCTGTACCTGTCGTTCTGCGCGAAATGTCATCATGCCGACGGGCGCGGCGAACCTGGCAAGTTCCCCGCCCTGGCGGGCAATCCTGCCGTGCTGGCGGCGGAAAACACGTCGCTGGTGCGGCTGCTTCTGGAGGGCGGCAATAGCCCGCAGACGCTGAACGGGCCGGAGCGCCGCAAGATGCCGGCGTTCGCGAACCAGTTCACCGACGCCGAGATTGGGCGCGTGCTGAGCTTCGTGCGCACGTCATGGGGAAATCGTGCGATGCCGGTCGCCACGCGCGACGTCGCTGTGTTGCGCGAGAAGCTGGAGAAATGATGGGCGTACGGCAGAGGTCGAGGCTGTCTCGGAGACAGACGCGATGAGCGCAACGTGAGAACCGGCTCGCCGTGACCATCATCGAGCCCGTCTGGCAAGACACAATGGTTCAAGCCGGCGAGTTTGCTGAAATCCCGCCGCTTACTTGCTTTCTGACATATGCCTGCGCAGGGCTGCAAGCCTGCACAACGTCGGAATTTGCAATCGAAGCGATAAAAATTTCACAGGACGTGGTCATGCAGGCCGCCGCTCCCTACCCTTCAGGCCGAACTCCTCGAGCGATTCAGCGACGTCATAGACTGGTGTCAGGCGTTGCAGCGGCAACCCGTGGATGTCTAGTGGGAGATGGCGCGTTCAGAGCGGGAGCTGGCGGGTGCGGCATGGGAATTGCGTCATACTGTGATATAAATAATTGTAGAGGCTCAGCTTTGCCATGCCAGCAAGGAGTACCGTATGACTACCACTGTCGCCGATTTTCTCGTTGACCGACTTCACTCCTGGGGCGTGCGCCGCATCTACGGCTACCCGGGCGATGGCATCAACGGCATTCTGGGTGCGCTCAATCGCGCCGACGGCAAGATCGTATTCATTCAGACCCGGCACGAGGAAATGGCCGCGTTCATGGCTTCCGCGCATGCCAAGTTCACTGGCCAACTGGGTGTGTGCCTTGCGACGTCGGGCCCCGGCGCCGCGCATCTGTTGACCGGTCTTTACGACGCGCGTCTTGACCACATGCCGGTGCTCGCCATCGCCGGCCAGCAGGCGCGCGCGTCGCTCGGCGGCCACTATCAGCAGGAAGTTGACCTCGAAGCAATGTTCAAGGACGTTGCCGGCGCGTTCGTGCAGCAGGCGAGCGTGCCGTCGCAGATTCGCCATCTGGTCGATCGCGCCATTCGCACCGCGCTCGGCGAGCGCAAGGTCACGGCAATCGTGTTGCCGAATGACCTTCAGGAACTGAAGTACGAGCCGCCGCCGCGCAAGCACGGCACCTTGCATTCGGGCGTCGGTTACAGCGAGCCAAGGATCATGCCCTACGCCGACGACCTCAAACGCGCCGCCGAAGTTCTCAACGCGGGCAAAAAGGTCGCGATTCTCGTCGGTGCCGGCGCGCTTCACGCGACAGACGAAGTCATCGCCGTCGCCGAAAAGCTCGGCGCGGGAGTGGCGAAGGCGCTGCTCGGCAAGGCGGCCTTGCCCGACGACTTGCCCTTCGTCACCGGCTCAATTGGTCTGCTCGGGACCGAACCGAGCTACAAGCTGATGACCGGGTGCGATACCTTGCTGATGATCGGTTCGGGCTTCCCGTATTCCGAGTTCCTGCCGAAAGAAGGCGCAGCACGCGGCGTGCAGATCGACATCAAGCCCGACATGCTTTCAATTCGTTATCCGATGGAAGTCAATCTTGTGGGCGACAGCGCCGAGACATTGCGCGCGCTTCTTCCGTTGCTGGAAAAGAAGACGGAGCGCGAATGGCGCAATGACATCGAAGGCTGGATGGAAGACTGGTGGAAGAAACTCGAAAAACGCGCGCTGGAATCAGGCACGAGCGGCGTCAATCCGCAACGCACCGTGTGGGAGCTGTCGTCGCGCGTGCCGCCCAATGCGATCGTGACGAGCGATTCTGGATCCTGCGCGAACTGGTACGCACGCGATCTCAAGATCAAGCGCGGCATGATGTGCTCGCTTTCGGGCGGACTCGCATCGATGGGCGCAGCGGTGCCTTACGCCATTGCCGCGAAGTTCGCGCATCCCGAGAGGCCCGTCATCGCGCTCGTCGGCGACGGAGCAATGCAGATGAACAACATGGCCGAACTCATCACCGTATCCAAGTACTGGAAGCAATGGGCCGAGCCGCGCTGGATCTGCATGGTGCTCAACAACGAGGACCTGAATCAGGTCACATGGGAACAGCGGGTCATGAACGGCGACCCGAAGTTCGAAGCGTCGCAGGACATCCCGTCGGTGCCGTATCACCGTTTTGCCGAACTTATCGGCTTGCGCGGCATCTATGTCGACGACGACGCCCGCATGGCTGCGGCGTGGGACGAAGCGCTGGCGTCCGACCGTCCGGTGGTCATCGAAGTCAAGGCCGATCCGAACGTGCCGCCGCTGCCGCCGCACATCACCCTGCAACAGGCGAAAGCGTTCGCCACCACGCTGTTCGAAGGCGATCCCGACGAAGGGAACGTGATCATCGATACGGCGAAGCAGGTGCTCGGCGCGGTGCTGCCACGCCATAAGGACAAATAGGCGAGCGCGCGCCATGCACCCGACCCAACGGGGAGCGCCGGTCGAATCGGTCCGGGCCCGCGCTTACACCATTCCCACCGATCGCCCGGAAGCGGACGGCACCTACGCGTGGCAGTCCACGACGCTCGTCGTGGCGGAAGTCACGGCCGCGGGCAAAACCGGCATCGGCTACACCTACAACGACGCGGCCACCGCGCAGTTCATCGAGGCCACGCTGGCTTCGGCGATCATGGGCGAGGACGCGTGGAATGTCGACGCGCTGTGGCTCCGCATGCGGCAGCGCGTGCGCAACATTGGCCGGTCCGGGATCGCCGCGACCGCCATCTCAGCGCTGGACTGTGCGCTGTGGGACGTCAAGGCGCGGCTGCTCGATACGCCGCTCGCGCGGCTGCTCGGCGCGGCGCGCAGCCACGTCCCGCTCTATGGCAGCGGCGGCTTCACCACGTACACGGACAACGAAATACGCGAGCAGCTCGGCCGCTGGGTGCATGAAGACGGATGCCGCTGGGTCAAGATCAAGGTCGGCACCGAACCGGCGCGCGATCCGCACCGCGTCGAAGTTGCCCGCGCGGCCATTGGCGAACGCGCCGGCCTTTTCGTCGATGCAAACGGTGCGCTGGATCGCAAGCAGGCGCTGTTCTACGCGGAAGCATTCGCGGCGCACGGCGTGGAATGGTTCGAAGAGCCCGTTTCATCGGATGACGTGGCCGCCCTCGCATCGCTGCGCAACGCCTTGCCAGCGCGCATGGAACTGGCCGCCGGGGAATACGGCTACACCCTCGACGATTTTCGCGTGCTACTCGCCAATGAAGCCATCGATGTCTTGCAGGCGGACGTCACCCGCTGCGGCGGCATCACCGGCTTTCTGCGCGTGGCCGCGCTCTGCGACGCGTTTCATGTGCCGCTCTCGGCGCATTGCGCGCCCGCGCTGCATCTCCATGTGGCGTGCGCCGCGCCGCGTTTGCGGCATCAGGAATGGTTTCACGATCACGTACGCATCGAGTCGATGCTCTTCGAAGGCGCACCGCGTGCGCACAACGGCGCCATCGCGCCGGACTGGTCGCGGCCCGGCTGCGGGCTCGACTTCAAACATGCGGATGCACACAAGTATGCGGTTTGAGGCTCGCGCTACAAGACACGAAAAATGACGCAAACCAGATCAATCGACATCGCTATCGGTTGCGGTCTCGCCGCCGCCGCTTTCGCGCTCGTGCGCCTTGGCGGAAAGAAGACGCCGGACTCGCCGACACGGACGCACATCGACACGGCGCGCACTTTCAACCGCAGTTCGGCGCTGCTCGCGCTGTCCGTGCTGACAGACAGCGCGATGGAGCACTATCGCGGCTCGTTCGACAATCCGGCGATGTACACGCCGCTCGTCGTTTCCACGCTGTCGCTTTTCGCGGGGCTGCATGGCGGCTCCGATCGCGAGCCGGCGCGGCATCCGGTGCGCGATTCGATCTATCTGGGTGCGGCGCTCGCAGGAGTCGCAGGCACGGGTTTCCATCTGTACAACATCACGAAGCGCCCCGGCGGATGGAGCTGGCAGAACCTCTTCTACGCGGCGCCGATCGGCGCGCCGATGGCTTTGCTGCTGTCGGGCGCGTTGGGCGCGGTGTCCGAACGGCTGCGAGACGAACCCGCGCACGAGCCGCGTCTCTTTGGCATGCCCGCAGGCCAGGCCCTCGCGCTGCTGACGAGCGCCGGGCTGGTCGGCACACTCGGCGAGGTTGCGCTGCTGCATTTCAGGGGTTCGTTCCAGAACCCGGTCATGTATGCGCCCATCCTGATTCCGCCGGTCGCCTCGGCGCTGCTCGTCAACGCCGCGCTCGCGCGGCCGCGCGAACACTGGTTCATCCGGCTGTGGCTACGCGTGACGACGGCGCTCGGCTTCATCGGCGTGGGTTTTCATGCACGCGGCGTCGCGCGCGCTCGCGGTGGCTGGCGCAACTGGAGCCAGAATCTCTTCAACGGCCCGCCCCTGCCCGCGCCGCCTAGCTTCTCGGCGCTCGCGCTTGCGGGCCTCGGCGCGCTCCGTCTTCGGGAGACAGAAAAGAAATGACCGGACTGCCCCGCTATCCCGGCTATGACGTGACGGCGAAGCGCGATACACCCTCATGGGACGACGTGACGCGCACCGTGATCGACGAGCGTCTTGCAACGCTGCACGAGCCGCATTTTTTCGATGCCGTCGAATGGGAAGCCCTTGGTGCGCTGTGCGCGTGCATCGTGCCGCAGGACCGGCAGCGCCCGGCGGTGCCTGTGGCCGCGCTCGTCGATGCACGGCTCGCGAGAAACGTCGGCGACGGTTATCGCGACGCGCGCCTTCCGCCCATGCGCGACGCGTGGCGCATCGGCCTTCGCGCGCTCGATGCGGAAAGCCGCGCTCGCCACGAACTGCCGTTCGCCAGCCTCGGCGATGACCCGCGCCACGCGCTGCTCACCGACATGCAGCAAGGCAAGCTCGACGGCCCCGAATGGCGCGGCATGCCGAGCGCGGTCTTCTTTGCGAAGCGCGTGCTGCACGACATCTGCGGGATGTATTACGCGCATCCTCATGCGTGGAGCGAGATCGGCTTTGGCGGCCCCGCCAATCCGCGCGGTTATGTACGGATGGTGGCCGACCGGCGCGATCCGTGGGAAGCAGCGGAGGCCAAGCCCGGCCACGAAGACCAGGCATACAAGGAGAATCGCCGTGTCCGCTGATGCACCGAACGATGCGCAACACGTCCCGCGCGGCAAAAACGGACGCGCGCCCGACGTCTTCCACCCCGGCGCATGGATTCCGATGCGCGAGTATCCGCACGATGAAGCGGTCGACTTTGCGATCGTCGGCACCGGCGCGGGCGGCGGCACCCTCGCCTGCCGTCTCGCGGAGAAAGGCTTCAAGGTGGTCGCGTTCGACGCGGGCGCATGGTGGCGTCCGCTCGAAGAGTTCGCCTCGGACGAGACGCATCAGGGCAAACTCTTCTGGACCGACGAGCGCATCTGCGACGGCGACGACCCGCTTCACCTCGGCAACAACAACAGCGGCAAGGCCGTGGGCGGCAGCACCGTCCACTTCGCGATGGTCTCGTTGCGCTTCCGTCCCGAGTGGTTCAAGTCGCGTTCGCTGCTAGGCTACGGCGCGGACTGGCCGCTCGACTGGCGCGAGATGTGGCGCTACTACGGCGAAGTCGAAGAGGCGCTGAAGATCGCCGGCCCGGTGAACTATCCGTGGGGACCGAAGCGTCCGCGCTACCCGTACCGCGCGCATGAACTGAACGCGTCCGCGCTCGTGCTGGCGCGCGGCTGCGAGGCGCTTGGTATCGACTGGTCGCCGACGCCGCTCGCGACCGTCTCCGCGCCGCGCGGCGACGTGCACCCGTGCGTGTATCGCGGCTTCTGCGTCTCGGGCTGCGCCACCAACGCTAAACAAAGCGCGCTCGTCACTTGGATACCCCGAGCGGTCCGCGCCGGCGCCGAGATTCGCGATCTCGCGATGGTCGGCCGCATCGTCATCGGCGACGACGGACGCGCGAGCGGCGTCGAATACGTGCGCGAAGGCCGCTGGCGATTCCAGCGGGCGTGCAATATCGTGGTCGCGGGATACGCAATCGAAACGCCGCGACTGTTGTTGATGTCCGCGACCGACCGCTTTCCCGATGGCCTTGCCAACAGTTCCGGCCTCGTCGGCAAGAATCTGATGGTGCAGATGAATCAGGCGGCCTGGGGCACGATGGACGAGGAAATCCGCTGGTACAAGGGCCCGCCTTCGCTGTCGCTCACCGAGCACTGGAATTACGAGGACAAGGGCAAGGATTTCTTCGGCGGCTATTGCTACATGAGCCAGGGACCGTTGCCGGTCGCGTGGGCCTCGACACAGAACGGGCGAGGTCTGTGGGGCCAGCAGTTGCAGGACGAGATGCGGAAGTATAACCATCAGGCGGGGCTGAAGATTGTCGGCGAAGCCATGCCGCAGGAGCGCAACCGCGTGACGCTCGCCGCCGAGAACGATCAGTACGGTCTGCCTGTTGCGCGCGTGACCTATTCGCTGTGCGACAACGATCGGCGCCTGGTCAAGCATTCGCTGGACTTCATGAGCCTCGCGCTCGAAGCGGCCGGCGCGCGCGACGTCTGGCGCGAAATCGACGACACGTGTCACCTGAACGGCACGGCTCGCATGGGCGACGATCCGGCGACGAGCGTGGTCAATGCCGACTGCCGGAGCTGGGACATCGACAACTTGTGGATCTGCGACGGTTCCGTGTTTCCGACCGTTGGCGGCGTGAATCCGTCGCTGACCATCCAGGCAATCGCCATGCGTACCGCCGACAGGATCGAAGCGCTTGCGGCGCGCGGAGACCTCTGATGCGAACGAACCACACTGAACGCAAAGTAGCCGTTATCACCGGTGCCGGCGCGGGCGTGGGCCGCGCGGCCGCCGATGAGTTCGCGCGCCACGGTTATGACGTCGCGCTCCTCGCGCGCGACGAAGACCGGCTAGCGCGGGCTGTCGCTAAGATCGAAGCGGGCTTCGGCGTGCGTGCGCTTGCCCTTCCCACGGACGTCGCCGATGCAAGCGCCGTCGAGGCGGCGGCATCGCGCGTGGAAGAGACGCTCGGCCCGATCGACGTCTGGGTGAACGTGGCGATGGCGACCGCATTCGCGCCGGTCTCCGCGCTCGAACCCGCCGAGATCGAACGCGGCACGAAGGTGACTTACCTAGGCCAGGTCCACGGGATGATGTCGGCGCTCTTTCGCATGCGCACGCGCAACCGGGGCACGATCGTCAACGTCGGCTCCGCGCTTGGCTACCGCTCTGTGCCGCTGCAATCGGTCTATTGCGGCGCCAAGTTCGCGATTCGCGGCTTCACGGATTCGCTGCGCTCAGAGATCATCCACGACGGTCTGAAGGTCCATCTGACGATGGTCGATCTTCCCGCCGTCAACACACCGCAATTCGACTGGGCGCGCAACAAGATGGGCAAGCGCGCCCGGCCCGTCGCGCCGGTCTTTCAACCGGAGGTCGCCGCGCGGGCCATTTTCTTCGCGGCGACGCACCGGCGCCGCGAAGTGTGGGTGGGCTTCTCGACGGTGAAGGCGATTCTGGCGAACCGCGTTGCACCCGGGCTCATCGACCGCTATCTCGCGAAGTCGGGCTATACGAGTCAGCTTACGAACGAGCCGATCGAAAACCGCGCTGCCGGCAATCTGTTCGAGCCCGTGCCCGGCGACTACGCGGCACACGGCAGGTTCGACGGCGAAGCGACGCAGCACTCGTGGGAAATGTTCACTGACCGTCATCGGAGCTTCTTCTGGGCACTCGCGGGCGTGGGCGCGCTCAGCCTGCTGCGCGCTGCGGCGAAACGGAGGAGGTGAAGCCGATGAGCCGCCCGATCGAAGACTATGCGCTGCTCGGCGACGGCGAAACGGCGGCGCTCGTCAGCAGCGACGGCTCAATAGACTGGGTGTGCTGGCCGCGTTTCGACGACGATGCGTGTTTCGCCGCGCTTCTCGGCACGGACGATAACGGCCACTGGGCGCTCTCGCCGGTCGCCGCCGTTCAGCGCAGCGCGCGGCGCTATCAGGACGACACGCTGATCATTGAGACCGACTTCGACGTCGAGGACGGCGCGGTTCGCGTGACCGACTTCATGCCGGTCGGCGACGGTCCGAGTTCGGTGGTGCGCATGGTGACAGGGTTGCGCGGCGTCGTCGAGATGGACTCCGAATTGCGCCTGCGCTTCAACTATGGCGAACTGACGCCGTTGCTTGATCGTCGCGACGACGCAGCCGAGGCGCACATCGGACCAGACCGCGTCGTGCTTCGGACAGACGCTCAAATCGAGTTCGCGGATGGCACCCTGCGTTCACGCTTCGCAGTCAAGGCGGGCGATTGCGTGAGCTTCACGATGACCTACAAGCGCGCACATGACGCGCCGCCTCAACAGCTCGACGTCCAGCACGCGCTTCATGAAACGCAGCGCTTCTGGCGCGACTGGATCGCCCGCTTCGACGACAGCCGGACGGCTTGGCCGCAGGCGGTTCGTCGCTCGCTGTTGACACTGAAAGCGCTGATCCATCGGCGGACCGGTGCGATCGTCGCCGCGCCCACGACCTCGCTGCCCGAAGCGCCCGGCGGTGAACTGAACTGGGACTATCGCTATGCGTGGCTGCGCGACACGAGCTTTGCGATGGTCGCCCTGCTCAATGCGGGCTTTCATGAGGAAGCCGGCGCATGGCGCGACTGGCTGTTGCGCACCGTCTCGATTGCGCCTGAGCGAAGCAGGATCATGTATCGCGTGGATGGTGGGCGTCATCTCCGGGAGTGGACCGTGGACTGGCTACCCGGTCATCGCTACGCGAAGCCGGTTCGAATCGGCAACGCCGCGGCTCATCAGCATCAGCTCGACGTGCTGGGAGAAGTGATCGACTGCTTCGACGTCGCACGGCGGGGCGGGCTCGAACCCACGCCACACGAGGACCTGATCGAGACGCGCATTGTCGAACATCTGGAGAAAGTGTGGCGCCTGCCGGGCGCCGGGATCTGGGAAGCGAGAGCAACGCCGCGCCATTACACGTACTCGCGCGTGATGGTCTGGGTGGCGCTCGACCGTTTCGTCAACCGCCATCAGGCCGGCAACGCGAGGTCCGCGATGGTGCGACGGTTTGCCGTTCTGCGTGAACGCATCCGTCAGGAGGTGCTCCGGGAAGGCTGGAACGAAGGGCTCGGCACCTTCACGCAGTACTACGGCGGCGAAGAACTCGACGCCAGTCTGCTGCTAATGCCGCTGGTCGGTTTCATCTCCGCCGACGACCCGCGCATGGCGTCGACCATCGAGAACATTCGCCGCGAACTGAGCGAAGAAGGACTCATACGACGCCACCACCGCAACACGTCTGGCCCGAGCGAAGGGACGTTTCTCGCCTGTTCCTGCTGGATGGCCGATTGCTTGAACCTGCAAGGACGCACGCTGGAAGCGCGGCAACAGTTCGAGCGCGTGCTGGCCACCGCCAACGACGTCGGTTTGCTCTCGGAGCAATACAACGTGCAGCGCCGCGAACTTGCCGGCAATTTCCCCCAGGCGCTCAGTCATCTCGCGATCGTTAACACGGCCTTGGGGTTAAGCGGGCCGTCTTTGCAGAGGGGCGGAGGATAAGGTTGGTAGATAATTGTGCCTCTGTTGAATTGCAGTGAACTAGACTGAATCTGACAGTGGTAGGTTTCTCATGCTGGTGCGCATTGGCGCGGAGGGCGTAGCCCGTAGCGGCAATGCGCACCGCGAACAGCAAGGAGTCCGCCATGACTCATCGCCGGCCGCTGCTCAAGAACCGCGTAGACCCGCAAATCGAAGCCGCCGTCGTCGAACTGGCCCTCGAATTGCCTGCCTATGGCCAAATCCGGATCGCCAACGAAGTCCTCAAGCGGCATGCCCTGTCCCTTTCTCCCCAGGGTGTCCGTAGCATCTGGCTGCGCCACGATTTGGAGACCATGCCCAAGCGCCTGAAGGATTGGAAGCCAAGTCCGCCCAGGAAGGTCTGGTGCTCACCGAGGGACAGCTCGTTGCGCTGGAACGCGCCAAGCGCGAGAAGGAAGAACACGGCGAATTCGAGTCCGAATGTCCAGGCTACTGCGGCGCACAGGACACGTTCTATGTCGGGAGTCTCAAGGGCGTTGGCCGTGTCTATCAACAGACTTTCGTCGATACCTACTCGAAGGTCGCGTTCGCCAAGCTTTACGATCGCAAGACGCCGTTGCCGGCGGCTGACCTGCTCAACGATCGCGTTGTGCCATTCTTCGATAGCTTCGGCATCCCGCTGCTGCGCGTACTGACGGATCGCGGCACGGAATACTGCGGCAACCCCGAACATCACGAATACGAGCTGTACCTGGCCTTGGAAGATATCGACCATACCCGCACGAAGGCCAAGTCGCCACAGACCAACGGGATCGTCGAGCGACTGCACAAGACCATGCTCAACGAGTTCTACCGCATCACCCTCCGCAAGAAGATCTACGAATCGATCGGCGCCTTGCAGACGGACCTTGATGCGTGGCTCGACCAGTACAACAATGAACGGGAGCATCAGGGGCGATGGTGTTATGGCAAAACACCAATGCGCACCTTCCTCGATTCACTGGAACTCGCCAGGGAGAAACTCATTCCCCATTGACCCCATCCCCTCTATCGGCCCGGCCACCTGTCAGATCGAGTTCCGGCTAATACACGTTAGCACATCCCCGTGCACCTGCCTACGGCTCCGAGTTGAAGAACTCGCTCCAGCGATTGCTGGACAAACAGCCCGGATCGAAAAATAGCCTGAACAGCGAGCGCCGCGTCTTCCATCGCGCCTTGCTGGAGCTCGCCTCGCTCTGCGCAACGTAGACCGGGCGACAAAGAGCCCCTAGAAAGCCTTGCTGCGACGCGTTGTTGATGTCTAACCCATTTTCGCTGCCCCATCATGGCCAGTCCAAAGTCGACGCCAGACGCGAACATCGGATCGCGATGGAAATCGTGGTCGACACCTACACCGAAGAAGAATGCGCGATGGGCTGGTATTGCTACGTTGAAGATCAGCTCTCGTTTCCAATCAAGGCCCGGGTACGCAAGACGATGGATGCCTCACCGCTAAAGAGCGGCGAGAACGTCACCGTCATCGCCCTTGCTTACGACCAACTGTGCCGCTTCGCAATATTTGTCATGGCACGGCACGGTGAACACGAAATTGTCGTACCTCTGGCCCAGCTTGTTCCCGTTGGAGCCGACCGGAACACACGCTAGGCAGTGGCCGACTGGCATTACTGGCACGATCAGGGCTATTCGTTCTGATTCCCGCGCCGCCCCACCGGGTAAGGTCACGCAAAGCCTTTTCAGGCAAGGAGTTGCGGCGAATTTTCATATTTCGGGGGATGATCAGAAATAGCCATTTCGGCCATCGTATTGAACCCGCAGTGCCGACACTCACAAACTGGTCGCGCCGTACTCGAAGAACGACCGCAACATCCTCACCGTCAGCAGACACGGAACTGGGAAGCAAGCGCTTTGTCGATCGGCTCGCGCGCGAGCTCAAGGCATCCGCGCAAATCGTCCCCGCGCAACCTGTAGGCATGGCCGGATCCGCAATTTGTGCAGCAGCCTATCTAAACATAGGATTACGGATTAAATGCCGATCATTAAATTTATGCGCCTACTGCCATAGCGTCGACGGCGTCGCCGCCGAGCCCCGCCCTGCATCCGCGAAGCGCGTGCTCAAGCGCGGACGTCGGTGGCTAGCTGCGCACCCTGCCCGCGTTGCACCTTGCTCACGCACAGGATCAGTGCGCAAGAATTCCCATCGCGCGCTTCTTCAGATCCAAAAAGTGAGGTTCGAATGCGACCTGAGGGGTACGCGGCCTTTCCAGTTCGATGGGCACGTCAAGTGCCACCCGCCCCGGTCGAGCTGAAAGCACAACGAGGCGCGTACCGAGAAAGATGGCTTCGTCGATGTCATGGGTGATGAAAACGACCGTGCAGTGGAGCTGCTCCCACAGCGCAGTCAAGAACGTCTGCATCGAACTGCGCGTCTGTGCATCCAGTGCGCCGAAGGGCTCGTCCATGAGCAGCACCTTCGGCTTCATCACGAGCGCGCGCGCAATCGCGACGCGCTGCTGCATGCCACCCGACAGTTCATAGGGTTTGTGCCGGGCGAAAGACTCAAGACCGATGATGCGCAGGATGGCGGCTGACTCGTTCCGGCGCTGCGCCTTGGGTACCCCATGCAGCGATGGCCCGAATTCAATGTTTTCTTCCACGCTGAGCCAGGGAAACAAGCCGGCCTGCTGGAACACGACGACACGGTCGGCTCCAGGCTGGTCCTTGATCTCGCCGTCGATATAGATGTTGCCGCGCGTGGGTGATGTCAGGCCGGCGAGCAGATGCAGCAAGGTTGTCTTCCCGCAGCCAGAGGCGCCGAGCACGGTGATGAATTCACCGCCGCGGAACTGCAGATTGATGTTTTCCAGTGCCGATGTGGCGCCGAACGTCTTATACAGTGAATCGATGACGATGTTCAAGTTCGTCTCCTGCTCGACAGTCAGACAGTCAATGGATCAATGCGCTAGCTGTTTCGAGTACTGCGGCGCGACGTTGTTGTCGAAATTCGCTGGCACGCTCGGAATGCGGCCAATCGAGTTGAGCACCTTGGCCGTGTTCACCAGAGTCAGATACGTGGCGGAAGTTTTGACGCCTGCGTCGAGGCCCATGACTTTCGGCGTTGTCTGGTCCGCGCCAGAAAATAGCTCGTAACCTGCGAGTTCGCTGGTCGCAACAGGCACAGTCACGCCCGTTGCTTTCGCCATTTCAGCGAGTGCCTGGTCGCGATTCTTCATCGTCACCTGATAGCCTTGGTCGAGCGCCGCGACGAAACCGCGGACCAGGTCCGGATGGGCCTTCGCCCACTCCGAATTCGCAATACAGACGTTGTAGCTCGACGCTTCTCGCGGCAGGTCGCCGTCCGTCTTGATCGCCTTGCCGCCGGCCGTGCGCAGCGCGCTGAATACCGGGTCCCAGACGATCGCCGCGTCGATCGCCCCGGTCACCCAGGAGGTACGCATCTGCGGCGGCGCCATATTGATCTGCGTGACAGACGCATACGGCACATGCGCAGCCGCAAGGAAGGTCGCCAGCTCGAACGAGGCCTGCGAGCCGGCGACGATCGCGATCTTCTTGCCTTGCAGCCCCGAGACGTCGTGGATGCCGCTGTCCGGCTTGACCACGATACCGGCCGCGTTCGTATAGCGCTCCTGGTTATACACGATGGTCATCGGCAAGCCTTGTGCGATAGCGGTGACGAGCGGTGGTACGCCCAGCCCGCACATAAACGTGAGGCTGTTCGATGCCAATGCACTCATCGCCGCCGGCCCCGAGCTAAAGAGCTTGTACTGGACATCGGCATTCATCTGCTTTTCGAACAGATGCTCGGCCATCGATACCATGTACGGATCGGCGCCGTTGTCTTCGTAACCAATGATCACCTCAGGCTTGCCTTGCGAATACACCGCGCCCGGAACCAGACAACTGCTCGCCAACACAGCCGCGCTCATGCCATGGACCCATTGCATCTTCTTCATTTTTCGTCTCCTCCAGTCACCCGATCAGTTATGTCCGCGCCACGGTACGACGATGTTCTCGATTTTTCGAATCGCCAGCTCCATTGCATATCCGATCAACCCGATGATCACGATGCCGACGATCACGATGGCAACCTGCAAGGCCTGTCCGGCGAACTGCACAAGCCAGCCGAGCCCACTGCTCGCCGCGATCAGTTCCGCGGCAACCAGACAGGTCCACGCCACGCCGATACCCACGCGCATCGCGGTGAAGATCTCCGGCATCGCCGAGGGCAGCACGACCTTGCGGAAGATTTGCGCGTTGCTCGCACCGAGCGTGCGGGCGACCTCGATGCGCAGTGGCGGCGTGCTTTTCACGCCCGACATCGTGCCAATGATGATCACGGGAATGGTGCCGACCAGAATCAGAATGGCTTTGGGCAATTCGCCGATGCCGAACCACACCACCAGCAGCGGAATATAGGCAAGCGGCGGAACCGGCCGGACGAACTGCAGCAGCGGATCGATGATGTCGAACACGAACTTGTTGCGTGACATCAGCAGCCCGATGGGGACGCCGATCGCAATCGCACCGACAAAACCAATAATGATGCGAAAGCAACTAATCAGGATGTCGCTGACGAGCGACTGGCCGCCGTAGCCGTTGTGGACGATTTCGACGAAGGCCTGCCACACCGCCACCGGCGAGGGCAGCGCGAACGCCGGGAAGATGCCCGCCATCGATACGGCCTGCCACAGCACGACGCACATCACGAGCACGGCGGTGGTCAACCAGTAAGAATTCAATTTCCCGTGGCCGCGGCGAATCTTGATCACCGGTTCGACCGGCGAGCCCGCGGGATGCTTCATCGTCTTTAGTCTAGGTAAGGCTCTCACCGCCGTCTCCTCAAGTTGAAAAACAATGCGCACGCCAGCGCGAAGCTCCACAGTCCGGTTCAGGTTCCGTCTCAATCAAGTATAGTCAGCGGCTACTAGGGAAGACTTTGGCTTCTTCTTGTTTCGATCTCGCCTGCTCGCCGGTTTAGTCAAGCATTCTCAATCAATAAAGCGGCGGGTAGTACCAGGCGGGAAGTTCCGATGGGGCCAGTGGCGGATGAACATTGTCTCCCGCTTTCGCGTAGCGCCGTAGCCGATTTCTTCTGATTATTTGAGTTCCGCGCGCTCATAGCCTCAAGGGCTGGCAGCCGGTCACGTTGCGTCGCAGCATGTGGCTCCCGAGTGCGTCTACGTCGAGTTTCTTTCCGAAAGCGCCGTTGCGGACGTCTCGTCACGAACAGTCGCTCCGAAATTCACCTAATCGACTCGGACGGCCAGTGTTGAATATCGTGTCTTGATTGACTGGTCGACTTACCCTGAATCCAGTTGTTCGAACGTCCTCTCACCGCCGTCATCACAGGAGCCAGCATGCCGACCCGTACTCCGTCCGCCCTTTGGGCACAGCAATTCCGACGGACACCGGAGTCGAAGACAAGTCTGCAGCACCAGATCCGCGAAATGCTGGTGGCCTCCATCCTCGACGGGCAGTTGCCGCCAGAAACTGCCTTGCCTTCGAGCCGCGAACTGTCCGAGCAACTCGGTGTGGCGCGAAATACCGTGGTGCTCGCCTACCAGATGCTCGTGGAGGAAGGCTATCTGGTCTCGCGCGAGCGCAGCGGCCACTTCGTCAACCCCGAAATGCTGGAGGGGCTGCACGGCGTAACCGTTCAGCCGCGCGTTCAGCAGCGCGTCCAGCAGCCCGACGTCGTCGGGCCCCATGGCGCCCGGTTGCCCGCCCCGCCCGCGTGGAACGCGCGCATCGTGCGTCCGCCTTCCGCCCAGCGCAACATCGTCAAACCCGCCAATTGGCAGAACTACGCATATCCCTTTATCTACGGGCAGTTCGATCAATCGCTCTTTCCTACCAACGACTGGCGCGAGTGCTGCCTGAAAGCGCTCTCGATCATGGAGATCCGTAACTGGGCGCCCGATCTGATCGAACGCGATGACGAGTCGTTGATCCAGCAGATCCGCACACGTGTGCTGCCGCGGCGCGGCGTGTTCGCCATCCCCGAGGAGATCATCGTCACGAACGGCTGCCAGCAGGCGCTCTATCTCATCGCCGACCTGCTCTGCGGCAAGAACACGACAGTCGGCTTCGAGAATCCGGGATATCCCGATGCACGCAATATTTTCATCAATCGCAACGCGCAGCTGCTCGAATTACCGATCGACGGCGAAGGGATCGACCCGGTGCACCTGCGCGACTCGCTTGCACGCTGCGATTACGTGTTCGTCACGCCGAGCCATCAGTGCCCGACCACGGCCACCATGCCGATCGCGCGCCGCCAGGCGCTGCTCGAACTCGCCCAGCAGCATGACTTCGTCATCATCGAAGACGACTACGAGAGCGAAAACACCTTTTCGGGCACGCCGCATCCCGCCTTAAAGAGCCTCGATACGGCCGATCGCGTCATCTACGTCGGCAGCCTTTCGAAGACGTTCGCTCCCGGCCTGCGTCTCGGTTACGTGGTCGGCCCGCAAGACCTCGTGCGCGAGTTGCGCTCGCTGCGCCGGCTCATGGTGCGGCACCCGGTGGCCTATATCCAACGCGCGTTCGCCACATTTCTCGCGCTCGGACACCACGACGCGCTGCTGCGCCGGCTCGCGCATGCCTACAAGGAGCGCGCCCGCGCGTTGATGGCGGCGCTCGACACCCATCTGCCCGAAGTGCGCTACGTGCCGATCGGCGGCGGCGCGTCGTGCTGGGTAGAGGGGCCGCCGTGGCTGGATTCCGCGCGCCTTGCCGACGATGCGCGCGAGGCCGGCATTCTGATCGAGCCCGGCGGCGTCTTCTTCGCCGACGAGGCCGAACACAGCCCATGGTTCCGCATGGGATTCTCCGCCATCAAGCTCGAGAAGATCGAACCCGGCGTGCGCGCGCTCGCCGAGGTCCTGCGCAAGCAGCGGCCCGCCTGAGTCTCTCAGGAAGTATGCGGGCGCTGGCCCAGGCGAAAGCTCCGCACTGGTGCTACCGCTGTCGGCAGGCAATCCCTAACGTGTCGATATACCGTACCGCGCGCGAGTCCTCGCGCAGCGGACGGCACCGGCTTTTCCACTGGAGACACGTATGGCAGACACGCTCAGCGCCCAACCCGCCGTCACGGCCGACACGCTCGCCGCCTTTTCCGACGCCTTCAACCGCCATGACGCCGACGCACTGATGGGGTTCATGACCGAAGACTGCGTCTTCGACGCGGCCGGCGGCCCCGAAGTGTACGGCACCCGCTTCGTCGGGCGTGAAGCGGTGCGCGCCGCTTTCGAAGCGGTCTTTCGCACGTTCCCCGACGCCCATTGGGGCAACGGCCGCCACTACGTCGCGGGCGATCGCGGCGTATCCGAGTGGGTGTTCAGCGGCACGCATGCAGAAGGCTGGCGGATCGAAGCGGAAGGCTGCGATCTCTTCGAATTCCGCCACGGCCTGATCGCCGTGAAGCGCGCGTTCCGCAAGGAGCGTCCGAAGCAGGCCGCCTGACCCGCGTGCAGCGGCGCAGCGAGCGCCCAGTGTTTTGAAACGAAACGTTCCATTCCATTTCAGATTTACCCATCAAGGACGGAATCCCTTGACCCTCATTGGGCGCCGAATAGCATTCAAAGCACGGCATCAATGCATGGCATTCCGCCAAACGATAACCGGAGACAGTTGATGAGCGAAAAGACCCCAACCCAGACGGCCAGCGGCCCGCAGGACATGACCCCGTCAGAGGCCTTCGTCGAAACCCTCGCGGCCAATGGCGTGACCGACATGTTCGGCATCATGGGTTCCGCGTTCATGGATGCGATGGACATTTTCGCGCCCGCCGGCATTCGCCTCGTTCCCGTCGTTCACGAGCAGGGCGCGGCGCACATGGCCGACGGCTACTCGCGCGTTTCGGGCCGCCACGGCGTCGTGATCGGACAGAACGGTCCCGGCATCAGCAATTGTGTGACCGCCATCGCAGCGGCGTACTGGGCCCATAGCCCGGTCGTGATCGTCACTCCTGAGGCTGGCACGATGGGCATCGGCCTCGGCGGCTTCCAGGAAGCCAACCAGTTGCCGATGTTCCAGGAGTTCACGAAGTACCAGGGCCACGTGACCAACCCCGCGCGCATGGCCGAGTACACCGCGCGATGCTTCGACCGCGCCATGTCCGAAATGGGCCCGACGCAGCTGAACATTCCGCGCGATTACTTCTACGGCCAGATAAAGGCCGAGATTCCGCAGCCACGCCGGCTCGACCGCGGCCCCGGCGGCGCCGAAAGCCTGAACGAAGCAGCCGATCTGATCGCGTCCGCGAAGTTCCCCGTCATCATCGCCGGCGGCGGCGTCGTGATGGGCGATGCGATCGAGGAGTGCAAGGCGCTCGCCGAACGGCTCGGCGCACCCGTCGTGAACAGCTACCTCCACAACGATTCGTTCCCGGCGAATCACCCGCTCTGGTGCGGCCCGCTCGGCTACCAGGGATCGAAGGCAGCGATGAAGCTGATCTCGCGCGCGGACGTCGTGATAGCGCTCGGCTCGCGCCTCGGACCATTCGGCACGCTGCCGCAACATGGTATGGACTACTGGCCAAAAGACGCGAAGATCATCCAGATCGACGTCGATCACAAGATGCTCGGCCTTGTGAAGAAGATTTCGGTGGGCATTTGCGGCGACGCAAAGGCTTCGGCGCAGGCACTCACCGAGCGCCTCGCGAACCGCACCCTCGCGAGTGACGCCAACCGCGCCGAGCGCACCGACCAGATCGCCACCGAGAAGGCCGCCTGGGAAAAGGAACTTGACTCGTGGACGCACGAGCGCGACGCCTACAGCCTCGACATGATCGAAGAGCAGAAGCACGAGCGCACGCCCACGGGCGGCGAGTATCTGCATCCGCGCCAGGTGCTGCGCGAACTCGAGAAGGCGATGCCCGAAGACGTCATGGTGTCGACCGACATCGGCAACATCAACTCCGTCGCGAACAGCTATCTGCGCTTCAACAAGCCGCGCAGCTTCTTCGCCGCGATGAGCTGGGGCAACTGCGGCTATGCGTTCCCGACCATCATCGGCGCGAAGGTGGCGGCACCCCACCGCCCTGCGATCTCGTATGCGGGCGACGGTGCGTGGGGCATGAGCCTCATGGAAACGCTCACCTGCGTGCGCCACAACATTCCGGTGACGGCCGTCGTGTTCCACAACCGTCAGTGGGGCGCCGAGAAGAAGAACCAGGTGGACTTCTACGATCGCCGGTTCGTGGCGGGCGAACTGGAAAGCCCGAGCTTCGCCGGCATCGCGAAGGCGATGGGCGCGGAAGGCATCGTGGTGGACAAGCTCGAGGACGTGGGCCCGGCGCTCAAGCGCGCCATCGACCTGCAGATGAACCAGGGCAAGACGACCATCGTCGAGATCATGTGCACGCGCGAACTCGGCGATCCGTTCCGCCGCGACGCGCTCTCGAAGCCCGTGCGCCTGCTCGACAAGTACAAGGACTACGTCTGAAGGACCAGGAGCAGCCCGCGCGCCGTGTAGCAAGCAGGCGCGCGCGGGCTGCGTCCGATCGCCGGCCGCAGGCGGGGCACCCGCTTGTGGCCGGTTTTCGTCTGGGCACGCCCGCAACTCGCGTGCGTCCATCCGTTTTTCCGTTCACGAGTCCATGACACCATGAAAGCCCTGAACCGTATCGTCGAAAGCGCCCGCCTCGCGCCCATGCGCATCGTGCTGTGCGAAGCCGATGACCCACGCGTGCTCGCCGCCGCGGCGCGGGCGCAGCATGAGGCCATTGCGCGCATTCTGCTCGTCGGCGACCCGGCCGCCATCCGCGCGGCCGCCGCGCGCGAGTCGGTCGATCTCGGCGAGATCACGCTGATCGATCCGCAAAAGAGCGCATGGCGCAAGGCATTCGCCGACCAACTGGTCGCGCTGCGCAGCGCCAAAGGCATGACGCCTGCACTCGCGTGGGAGGAGGCCGCGAAACCCCTCGTCTTTGCCAACCTGATGGTGCGTCTCGGCCACGCGGACGGGTCCGTAGCGGGTGCCGTTCACACCAGCGCCGACGTGGTGCGCACGGCCATCCAGCTGATCGGCGTGGAGCCGTCGTTCAAGCTCGTGTCGAGCTTCTTCCTGATGATGCTGTGCGAGCCGTTTCATCGCTATAAGGGCGGCCTGATCTTCTCCGACTGCGCACTCGTGGTGGACCCCGACGCCGCTCAGCTCGCCGAGATCGCCATGGCCGCCGCCGACAGCGCGCGCAGCCTCCTGATGGAAGAGCCGCGCGTTGCGATGCTGTCGTTCTCGACCAGCGGCAGCGCCCACCATGCGAATGTGGACAAGGTGATCGAGGCGACGCGGCGCGTGCACGAGCAGCGCCCCGCCCTCAGCGTGGATGGTGACGTGCAGCTCGATGCGGCGCTCGTGGCGGAGATCGCTGAGCGCAAGATCGAGCATTCGCAGTGCGGCGGCCACGCGAACGTGCTGGTCTTCCCGAATCTCGACGCGGGCAATATCGGCTACAAGCTCGCGGAACGCCTGGGCGGCGCGAAAGCCATCGGGCCGCTGACGCAGGGCCTGAACCGGCCCGCTAACGACCTCTCGCGTGGCTGCAGCCTCGAGGATATCTATTACGTGATCGCCACCACGGCGGTCCAGGCGCAGTCGGCCCGCCAGCGCGACGTCATGAACTCGAACGAACCCCACGCAGCATGACGCATGAGAAGGTCCTGGTACTGATCGCCGTGATCGGCGCGGCCAGTTATTTCCAGACGATCACGGGCTTCGGCCTCGGCATGATCGTCATGGGCGCCACGAGCGGCTTCAGCCTCGCGCCTCTCGCAAGCATCGCCACCCTGTTGAGTCTCGTCACGCTCGCGAACAGCGTGGCGGCGCTGCCGGGCAAGCTCCACCACATCGACTGGCGGGCCGTGGGCGCCGCGACGCTCGGTGTGCTGCCTTCGGTCGTGGTGGGCGTGACGGTGCTCGACTACCTGAGCGCCTCGGCCTCCGGCATGCTGCAATTGCTGCTCGGCGCCGTCGTGCTGTATGGCGGTTTGAGCGCCGCGCTGCGTCCCGTGCCGCTCGCGCAACGCTCGGGTGACCGCAGCTTTTTCGTGAGCGGCGTGTTCGGCGGCCTCCTGAGCGGCATGTTCGGCGTGTCGGGGCCGCCTCTCATCTTCCAGTTCTATCGACAGCCGCTCGAGCTCATCGAGATTCGCTGTGCGCTGATCCTGCTCTTTACGGTGACGTCGCTCGCGCGCGTGCTGTTCAGCGCCTGGGAAGGCGAGCTTCCCGTTTCGATCTGCGTCGAGGCTGCGCTCGCCGCACCGGTCGCAATGCTGATGACGCTCGCGGCGCGCCACTACCCGCCGCCGGTCTCTTCCGTCACGATGCGCAGGCTGGCGTTCGGCGTGCTGGTGATCATCGGCGCTTCACTTGTGCTGTGTGCGGTGAAGGAACTGATGGTTTGATGTTGGCCGGGGATGGCCCGGGCAGGAATCGATAACGGGCCGCAGGCCGCCTTCATTGCACTAACGCAGCGCCCCGATCCATTGCGCGAGACCGATCAGCCGGGCCATGTCGAGCGGCTCGCCGGAGTCGAGCGCGACGCAATGCCGGTAGTACGGGCTGAGGTCCAGCCCAACGCCTAGCCCGATCACGTCGACGTCGCGCATCGCCTCGTGGCGCGCCACCACCTCCTTGAGGTGATTGTCGAGATAGAAGGCGTCGTTCGCCTGCGCCGTGGCCGTGTCCATCGGGCTGCCGTCCGAGATCGCGACGAGAATGCGCCTCGCCTCGGCGCGGCTCGCGAGCCGCGCGCACGCCCATTCCACGGCCTCTCCGTCCACGCCCTCGCGAAACAGGTCCGGCTTGAGGAGCGCGGCGATGGCCGGGCGAGCGCGCCGCCAGCTCTCGTCGGCGGACTTGAAGACCATGTGGCAGGTCTCGTTCAGGCGCCCCGGATGCGGCGGCCGGCCGCCGCCGAGCCAGTCGGCACGCGCACGGCCGCCGTTCCACGCGAGCGTCGTGAAGCCGAGCACCTCGGTCGCGATTCCCGCGTGCTCGCATGCGCGCGCGAGCAGATCAACCATCATCGCGGCGGGCTCGATATGCGCCTTCATCGACCCCGAGCAATCGATCAGGAAACCCACCACGCAATCGCTGCCCGGCTCGAATCGCTCCCGCCTAAACACGCGCCGCTCGGCGGGCGAGCTGACGACCTGCGCGAGGCGTCGGCCGTCGATGCGGCCGTCCTCCTCGCCGAAGAGCCAGCCATCGCGCTGCGGCACCGCAATCGCCATCTGCAGCGCGCGCGCGAGCCGCGCAACGTTGATGCCGCACGCGGCGATGCGCTTGTCGAGCCGCTCCCGATACTCGCGCAGCAGCGCTTCGCGCACGCGCTCAGCGGGCCGGATCTCGCAGTCGTACTGCGTCGTGTATGCGCGATATCCATTCGCCGCCTCAGCCAGCACGCGGCTCGCGCCGGTCAGTGCCAGCGCGGGCAGCTCGACACTCGTTTCGTCGAAATCGACCCAAAGCGAAAACGACGTCAATGCGTCGTCGGGTGCGCGCGCTTGCCCGTCGTCGTCAGCTGAACGCGCGGCGCGCGCGTCGTCGAGCATCGTCGCGACGCGCTGGGCTAGCTCGCGGGCATGCTTCGCATAGGCGCGTTGATCTGCTCGCGTCGCGCGTAGCCCCGCAAGCTGCACGCCGATCTCGGGCACGATGCCGGCGCGTGTCGCTTCGATCAGATCCCCGGTCTCGTCGAGCACGGGCCAGCCGCTCACGCGCGACCATACGATCTGCGCCACCGTATAAAGCAGGATGCCGAGATCACCTTCGGTCAAGCCCGCCCGGCAATACGCGCGCGACCACGTCTCGAACCGGTGCCGCAGGTTGTGCGCGAGTCCCGGCATCCCGGGCGGCAATTGCGCATCGCAGCGCACCTGCTCGAACAGTTCGAACAGCAAGCGCTCGATCGGCGCGTCGGGAGCCAGCAGCCGGTGCAATGCCGCGTCGGAATGGAGGAGCCGCTGCGCGGCGGCGTCGGCGGCGCCACGCAGCGAGGCGAACTCGTCCTCGTAGATGTTGGTGCGCAGATGCGGCGCATAGATGGGCAATGGCCGCGACTCGCGGCAAAGCCGGCCGCCGCGATAATGCAGCGCGGCGTCGCCGGTGAGCGCGCGCACGGCGGCCGCGCATAGCGACTCGCGCCGCAGCGCCGTTCGCACGGCCTCGGGTGTGGGCGTGGTACTCACGCGCGCGGCCCCCGCTGCTCGCCGCCTTCGCCGGCCTGCGCGGTGGACGCATCGTCCAGCTCGACGCCAAAGCAGCGCTGGTAATACTCGGCGACGATCGGCCGCTCTGCCTCGTCGCACTTGTTGAGGAAGGTGAGGCGGAACGCCAGCGCGGGATCGCGGAAAATCTGGCAGTTCTCGGCCCAGTCGATCACGGTGCGCGGCGACATCAGCGTGGAAAGATCGCCGGTCGCGAACCCTTTGCGCGTCATCGCCGCCATGCTGATCATCGAATCGACGAGTTGCCGGCCCGCGTCGCCGGTCATCTCGGGCACGCGAGCGAGCACGATGCCGGCTTCCTCGTCGCGCGGAAGATAGTTGAGCGTCGCGACCACGTTCCAGCGGTCCATTTGCGCGTGGTTCAGCATCTGCGTGCCGTGATAGAGGCCGTTGAGATTGCCGAGGCCGATCGTGTTCGTGGTCGAGAACAGGCGGAAATGGGCGTGCGGGCGGATCACGCGATTCTGGTCGAGCAGCGTGAAGCTGCCGTCGCGCTCGAGAATGCGCTGGATCACGAACATCACGTCGGGGCGGCCCGCATCGTATTCGTCGAAGATCAGCGCGACGGGACGCTGCAGCGCCCACGGTACGATCCCTTCCTGGAACTCCGTGACCTGGCGGCCGTCGCGCACCACTATGGCGTCCTTGCCGACGAGATCGAGCCGGCTGATATGGCCGTCGAGATTCACGCGTACGCAGGGCCAGTTCAGACGCGCGGCGACCTGTTCGATATGCGTGGACTTGCCCGTGCCGTGCAGCCCCTGCACCATCACCCGCCTGTTGCGCGTAAAGCCGGCGAGTATCGCAAGCGTGACTTCGGGGTTGAAGCGATAAGCCTCATCCACGTCCGGCACGTGGGCGTCGCGCTCGCTGAAAGCCGGCACCATCAGGTTCGAATCGAAGCCGAAGCGCTCGCGCACCGACACCATGCGGTCGGGCCCGTCCGTCGCGCGTTCTGTGGTCATCGTGTTCTCCTTGTCGCTTTCATGACTCCATGCAGGCTTTGGCTTCATTTTCCGAAGCGGCCCGTGCCGGTCTCAGTCGCGACGCGCTGCCACGTCGAGAAGCACGGCGCGTACTCTCGGGCGCGCTCACGGATACGCGCGCGGCGCCGCAGCCATGCATAAGTGACGAGCAGCACGGCGAGGCTCGCAACGCCGAGCCAGAGCGGCTTGCGCTGCTCGGGGATGAACGCCATCGCGACGAGTATCCCCACCATGCCGGTGATCGCCACCCATGTGAGGTAGGGGAAGCACCACATCTTCACGCGCAGCTCGCCAACGGCCGACGGGTCGAGACGTTTGCGCAGGCGCAGTTGCGACAGGGCGATCAGCAGATAGACAAAGATCGCGACCGTGCCATACGAGTTGACGAGGAACGCGAACACCGTATCGGGCGACACATACGACATCACCACCGACACATAGCCGAAGACGGTGCCAAGCAGGATCGCCCGCACGGGCACGCCACGGCGGTTGACTTTTGCGAGCGCCGCCGGTGCGTCGCCGTGGCGGGTCAGCGCGAACAGCATGCGCGAGGCCGCATAAAGCCCCGAGTTGAGCGCCGAAAGCACGGCGGTCAGCACGATCGCGTTCATGATGTTGGCGGCGGCAGGCAAACCCATCACCTGGAGCGCGCTCACATAGGGCGTCGACATGGCCGGCGAATTCCACGGTACGAGCGCGACCACGAGCAGTACGGAGCCGACGTAGAACACGAGCACGCGCGTGATGACCGAGTTCGTGGCCTTCGCGACGGCTCGGGCGGGCTCGCGCGCCTCGGCCGCCGCGATCGTGACGATCTCCGCGCCGAAGTAGAAACCCGTTGCGGCGACGGCGCCGCTCAAGACCGGCCCGATGCCCTTCGGCAAGAGGCCGCCATGGCCGAGCAGCGTTGGCAATACGGCGGTCGCATGCAACGACGATGGCCACAATCCAAGGACATAGAGGCCGCCGAGGAAGAGGAAGACGATGATCGCCGCAACCTTGATCGACGAGAACCAGAACTCGAACTCGCCGTAGCTGCCCACCGAAATCAGGTTGGTAGCGCTCAGGAGCACCAGCAACACGAGGCTGATGAGCCACGCGGGCGCGTCGGGTAGCCAGAACTGGACGAGTTTGGCGCCCGCCACCGCCTCGACGGCGACCACGATCACCCAGAAATACCAGTACATCCAGCCTGTGAGGAAGCCGGCCAGCTTGCCCGGTCCGCGCCAGGTGGCGAATGCGAGACGCGCATATTCGTAGAACGAACCGACTGCGGGCATGGCGCACGCCATTTCGCCGAGCATGCGCATGACGAGCACGACGAGGCCGCCGGTGATGAGAAACGAGAGCACGGCGGCGGGACCTGTCTGCTGGATCACGACGCCGCTGCCGACAAAGAGACCGGCGCCGATCACGCCGCCTAGCGCGATCATCGTCATGTGGCGCTGTTTGAGGCCGCACCTCAGTTCCGGATTTTCCATCGGGGCTTGCATGTCACCTCCTCCTCAGATCTCGGGGTTCGATATTTGGGGCGCCTTTTGGGTGGCGCTTTTTTGTTTTTTGTTTTTGTGGGCCCACAGGGCATACCGTCAAGCCTTCTCATCCCGCCTGAAATACTGCAAATAAAGCATCCTCTGCCCAATCCGCCGGAACGGTGCAAACGGATGCCCAGGCAGTGGAGTAGTAAAAATCGGCAGCATCTGCTGCCCACCCCTGCCAGCGATACGCTCAGCAAGCCGCCTCCCCGCCTGCTGCGAATAAGACACGCCGTTACCCCCATAGCCAAGTGCGTAGAACACCGATTGCCGTGGATCGGGCTGGCACACCCGAGGCATCATGTCGTGGCTCACATCCACCCAGCCCCACCATGAATAGTCGATCTGCACGCCACGCAGGGCCGGAAACTTGCGCGCCATGCCTTCCTTGAGCAGATCGAGATGGCGCGGATTAGGCGCGTCCTCGCCGGTAATCGCGCTGCGGCTGCCAATCTGCAGCCGGCCGTCGGGCAGGAAGCGATAATAAAAGCGTAGCGTGCGCGTATCCGTGAGCACCTGGGTCGTGCGAAAGCCGCACGCGGCGATCTCCGCTTCGGTGAGCGGGCGCGTGACCATCGAGTTCGAGAGGATCGGCATGACCTTGCTGCGCAGCGTGGGATGCAGCGTCTGCGCCGTGTACGCGCCGGTCGCAATGCCTACCGCGCGTGCCCGCACGACGCCGCCCGGCGTACGCAGGTGGTGAACGCCATTGATGGTCTCCCATCCCATCACCGGGCTGCTCGTGTGGACTCTCGCACCAGCGGCGCGTGCGAGGCGCAGATACCCGAACGCGAGCTTCAACGCGTGGATGCCGATCCCTTCGGGCTCGTGCAACGCGCCGGCGGCCTCGTGGTCGTCGATGAATTCGCGGCGAAACGTCTGCGCGCTCAATAGTTCCGACGGGTAGCCGAATACCTCCTTCCACACCTTCGCCTCGGCGGCGAGCTTCGCCATGATGCGCGGCCGGTGCGCGATCAGGAAGTGACCGCCCGGCTGCGGATCGCAATCGATCTCGGCAACGAGTTCCTTGAAATGATCGAAGCCCTGCTGGATCTCGTCGTGCATTTTCAGTGCGACATCCTTGCCCCAGCGCTCGATCCACTGTGAGCGCGAGAGGCGCCCCGAGGCGTTCTGCCCCTGTCCTCCATTGCGACTGCTGCAGCCCCAACTCGTGCGGTTCGCCTCCAGCACCACCGCCTTGATGCCATGCTCGCGCGCAAGGCAGAGCGCCGTGGCGAGCCCCGTGTAGCCCGCACCGATGATCGCGACATCCACGTCGAGATCTTTCGTCACGGGGCCGTCGTCGGGAGGTGGACTGCCCGCCGTCGCGACCCAGTAGGTCGGCGCGTAATCCTTGCCGACGCCCGGACCCGGCGAGACGAGCGGATCGTACGTGGGGTCGTACCTCGTGGAGCCGGAATCGCTCGCGGCAAAGCCGGCGGCGGCGGAATCGACTGTGCTGTATCCCATGATTAATGCCCCACAGGCTTCGTGAAGACACTTGCACGCTCCACTATGAGAGCGGTTCCTGCCGACTGCCTGTTCGTCATGCCTGTCTCCTGTCAATAGAGCTGGCGTTTTCCGCCTGACGCTCATCCTTTGCAAAGCTGTCGTCGTTCTTTGGCGCTCTGTTGGAAAAAATTCTAGGCAGACCAGAATGGCGCCGGTAGAGCCAGTGGCCTGGTATCGACTGGTACAGCGGCTTGGCACAGCGGGGCATCGTTTGCATGGCATCTCGGGGTAATCCGGTACGTAACCCCGCGATTTTTGCGCTCATACTGAAACTTGGGGGGAAACTCGAACGATTCGTTTCATTTACCACGCCCGTCAGGAGGAGACCGATGCGCGACACAGCGCGAGAGACGACGCAGACCCCACCGCAAAACAGGGCGCAAGACAACGCCCCCGCGCTGCGCGAAGAATCGTCGGCGGACGACGCTCGCGTGCTGCGCGCGCTCATGGTGCTGGAGCAACTGGCGTCCGCGGGGCAGCCCTATACGCTTTCGCAGTTGTCCGCCCGGCTGCACATTCCCAAGGCGACGCTGCTGCGGCTCATCGAGTCGCTGGAAACGCGCGGCTACGTGATCCACATGCCCGACTCGCGCGGGCACGACCGCAGCATCGCGCTGGGCCCACGCGCGGCGCAGCTCGCGCTCGCCACGCTCGCCAACAACACCTTCACGCGCTCGTGCCGCGTGCTGCTTCGCACCCTGGTGGAGTCGCTCGGCGAAACCTGCAATCTCACCGCGCTCGACGGCGACCGCGTGCTCTATATCGAGCGCGTCGAGACGACGGAGCCGTTGCGCATGGAGATGCGTCCGGGCATGCATGTCCCGCTGCACTGCACCGCGAGCGGCAAGCTGTTCCTCTCGCAAATGAGCGTGCTTGAGCGCAACGCGCTGCTCGAACGCCTTGTGCTGACCAGGATGACGCACCGCACCCTGACCGCCCCCAAGGCGCTCGCCGCCGAGCTCGAACAGCTCGCGGTGCGCGGCATCGGCATCGACAACGAAGAGTTCGTGCGCGGCATGGTGGCGATCGCGGTGCCGGTGCGCGACCCCGCCAGCAAACGCGTGCTCGCCGCGCTCGCCGTGCATGCCCCGACCGCCCGCGCGACCCTCGAGGAACTGCTGGAGTCGGTGGGCCGCATGAAGCAAACGGCGATCAGGCTCGCGCCGCTGCTCCAGGGGCTCTCGCTGGCATGAGCGGGCGCGGGTGCGTCGCCGCTTCGGCGGCAAAACGGCCGCGCTGCGCCGCGGACTTCTGATTCCGTTTCGGCAGATTCCGTTTCACTTTCGGCCCGTGAGCACGGTCGCCGCTTGCGGTCGGCATTTCCTTCCCCGACATTGATCCGAAAAAGCGGCGCGGCATGCCTCGCCAGCAATTCGAGGAGACGGGATTCATGGACCATGAGGTCGACTACCTGATCGTCGGCGCCGGATCTGCCGGTTGCGTGCTCGCCCACCGGCTGAGTGCCGACGCGCGCAACGCAGTGCTGCTGCTCGAAGCGGGTGGCAAGGACAACAATCCGTGGATTCACGTGCCGGTCGGATACTTCAAGACCATGCACAACCCCGCGCTCGACTGGTGCTACCGCACGGAGCCGGACGAAGGCGTGGCCGGGCGGCAGATCGACTGGCCGCGCGGCAAGGTGCTCGGCGGATCAAGTTCACTCAACGGCCTGCTCTACGTGCGCGGGCAGCGTGAGGACTACGATCGCTGGGCAGCGCTCGGCAATCGCGGCTGGAGTTATGCCGATGTTCTCCCGTATTTCAGGAAGTCCGAGGATCAGGAACGCGGCGCCAACGCTTGGCACGGCGTAGGCGGCCCGCTGAAGGTCTCCGACCTGCGCTTGCGCCGGCCCATTGCCGATCATTTCATCGCGGCCGCGCAGGAAATCGGCATTCCGTTCAATGAGGACTACAACGGCGAGGTCCAGGAAGGGGTCGGCTACTTTCAGCAGACAGCCTATAACGGTTTTCGCTGGAGCACCGCGAAGGGTTTTCTCAAACCCGCACGCAAACGCAGCAATCTGATCGTGGAGACGCGGGCGCAGGCGTCCCGAATACTGTTCGAAGGGCGCCGCGCCGTCGGCGTGGAGTATCTGCAGGACGGCGTGAAAAAGCGTGCGCGTGCGCGCGTCGAGGTCATTCTCGCTTCGGGCGCGATCGGTTCGCCACAAATTCTTCAGCATTCCGGAGTTGGGCCTGCACACGTGTTGCGCGACGCGGGCGTTGCCGTGCTGCACGACTTGCCGGGCGTCGGTCAGAACCTGCAGGACCACCTTCAGGTGCGGCTCGTGTTCCGCACGCGCGAACGCACGCTCAATGACGAGGTCAACCATCCCTTGCGAAAGGCGTGGATTGGCTTGCAATACGCGATCTGGCGCACCGGGCCGCTCACGCTGGCGGCCAGCCAGGTGGCGATCTTCACGCGATCGAGCCCTGCGGTCGAGCGCCCCGACATCCAGTTCCACATGCAGCCGCTGAGCGCCGACAAGCCCGGCCAAGGCGCGCATCCTTTTTCGGCATTCACGGCATCCGTCTGCCAGTTGCGGCCCTTTAGCCGCGGCAGCGTCGAGATCCGCTCGACCGACCCGCTCCAGTACCCCGCCATTCGCGCCAACTATCTGTCCGACCCGCGCGACCATCCCGTCGTGATCGGCGGCATTCGGGTGGCGCGCCGCATCGCCACTGCGCCGTCGCTTGCGCCGCACATCGTGTCGGAGTACGTGCCCGGTGAACGATATCAGAGCGATGCAGAGTTGCTGGATGCGGCGCGCCGGTTCAGCCAGTCCATTTATCACCCCGCGGGCACCTGCAAGATGGGCCGCGACGCGGCGGCGGTCGTCGACGACCGCCTGCGCGTGCATGGCCTCGCCGCGCTGCGCGTCGTCGACGCGTCGATCATGCCCGAGCTCGTCTCAGGAAACACCAACGCCCCCGTGATCATGATCGCGGAGAAAGCCGCCGACATGATTCTCGAGGACCACGCGAGCCTTTCCCGGGTGCAACGGGAGAACGCCGAGGCCGACTCATGAACTAACGAGGCACACGCTCGCGTAGTAAATGCAGCACCGAAACGACACGCACAAAACAAAGGATACCTTATTAACATACCTGCTTTTCAATGAACCGCACCGCACGAGGTGCGCCCCAAAATGGAGACAGCCATGAACGCATTGCCCAGCACCGACGCCCGGCAGATGAGGCGCGTGGTCGTCGCGAGCCTGATCGGCGCGACCATCGAGTGGTACGACTTCTTCCTCTACGGCGTCGTTGCCGGCATCGTCTTCAACAAGCTTTATTTCCCGAGCGGGGACCCGCTCATTTCGACGATGCTCGCTTACGGCACCTTCGCGGTGGGCTTCCTGAGCCGGCCGCTCGGCGGCATCGTCTTCGGTCACTTCGGCGACCGGCTCGGCCGCAAGAGCATGCTGATCATGACGCTCTCGATCATGGGCGTCGCCACCGTGTTGATCGGCACCGTGCCGACCTACGCGCAGATCGGCCTGTGGGCGCCCGCGCTGCTGCTCATCCTGCGCGTCGCGCAGGGCCTGGGCCTTGGCGGCGAATGGGGCGGCGCCGTGCTGATGTCGTTCGAATACGCGCCCGAAGGCAAGCGCGGTCTCTATGCGAGCATTCCGCAGATCGGCCTCGCGATCGGGCTCTGCCTCGCGTCGGGCGTGGTCGCCCTGCTCTCTTCCGCGCTGAGCAACGCACAGTTTCTCGCCTGGGGCTGGCGCGTCGCGTTCTTTCTTTCCTTCGCGCTCGTGGCGATCGGCATGTATATCCGCCTGCGTGTGCTGGAAACACCCGAGTTCGAACGCGTGAAGCAACAGGGCGCCGAGGTCCGCGTGCCGATCGCCGAGGTGCTCATGAGCTATCCCGGCAACGTGCTCGCCGGCATGGGCGCGCGCTTTATCGACGGTGTGTTCTTCAACGTCTTCGCGGTATTCACGATCGCCTATCTTACGCAGACGCTCAAGCTCTCGCGCACCGATGCCCTGCTCGCCGTCATGGCCGCCGCTTTCACGATGATCTTCACGATTCCGTTTTTCGGCCGCCTGTCGGACCGCGTCGGCAGAACGCGCATCTACTTCTGGGGCTCGCTCTTCACGGGCCTGTCGTCGTTCTTCGGCTTCTGGCTCATGAAGCACAGCGGCGGTTCGCCGGCGCTCGTGTGGATCGCCGTGATTATTCCGCTGGGCGTCATTTACGCTTCCGTGTACGGGCCCGAGGCGGCGCTCTTCGCGGAACTGTTCGAGGTCAACGTCCGCTACTCCGGCATCTCGTTCGTCTATCAGTTCTCCGGCATCTTCGCGAGCGGCATCAGCCCGATCATCGCGACCTGGCTCCTGCAGCGCAACGGTGGCGATCCGTGGCTCATTTGCCTCTATACGATGTTCGCGGGTGTCGTGAGCGCGCTCTCGGCCGCCTGGGTGGGCCGCCGCCATCACACGCGGCATCTTGCCATGAGCGGCGCGCGGTGACTGGCACGCCGCGCTTCGCGGGCGGCGTGCCATACGCCACTACGCGGCGTCGCTCACGCAACAGGCGAGCAGTCCGTCGCGCAACATCGCTTCGGTTTGCGGATCGGCTCGCGAAGGTGGGGAACACGCGATCGCGCTCACGTCCGAGACGGCGCGCTCGCGCGATCCGGGCCAATGAGCTAGAGCTTCGACTGCGACGAGCACGGCCGTGAGACCGTGCCCGAATTGCCCGACGCGCCCACCTTTCGTTGAGTCCTGGCGAAGTCCAGGTCGCGTCCCGGCCTGCGCCGCCTCGTGCCCGCGCCGATAGCTGAGATAATGAACGCCCCAGCCTCAAACCCCAGCCAAAGGAGCCACAGTGAGCCAACCCGCATCCTCGCCCGTCCCCCATCCGGTACGCCGTGTCGCGTTCTTGGGCCTTGGCGTGATGGGCCATCCCATGGCCGGTCATCTCGCCAAGGCGGGGCTCGACGTCACGGTCTACAACCGCACCGCCGAAAAGGCCGCACAATGGGTCGCCGAATACGGCGGCCGCGCGGCCGCCACGCCGCGCGAAGCGGCCCAGGGCGCAGATCTGGTGCTCGCCTGCGTCGGCAACGACGACGACCTGCGCAGCATCACTCTCGGCGCGAACGGCGCCTTCGCCGGCATGGCGCGCGACGCCGTGTTTGCCGACCACACGACCACCTCCGCCAGCGTGGCGCGCGAGCTTTCGGCGAAAGCCGCCGAACATGGCCTGCATTTCGTCGACGCGCCCGTATCGGGCGGCCAGGCGGGCGCCCAGAACGGTAAGCTCACGATCATGTGCGGCGGCGAGGCCGCAGCCTTCGAGCGCGCGAAACCCACACTCGCCCACTACGGAGCGGCCGTGACGCTGGTGGGTGCGGCAGGTGCCGGCCAGCTCGCCAAGATGGTCAATCAGATCTGCATTGCCGGCCTCGTACAGGGCCTTTCCGAGGCGATCAATTTCGGCGAGCGCGCCGGGCTCGACATGGCGCTCGTGCTCGGAGTGATCGGCAAGGGCGCTGCCGCGAGCTGGCAGATGGACAACCGCGGCAAAACCATGATGGCTAACCAGTTCGACTTCGGTTTCGCCGTGGACTGGATGCGCAAGGACCTCGGCTTTTGCCTGGACGAAGCGAAGCGCAACGGCGCTGCGCTGCCGGTCACGGCGCTGGTCGACCAGTTCTACGGTGACGTGCAGCGTCTGGGCGGCAGCCGCTTCGATACGTCGAGCCTCATCTGGCGCATTCGCAAGCTCGATGGCGCCGCATAAAGCGTAGCTGTGGTCGGCGGCCCCGCAAAGCACCGGAAGCCGCCAGAAGTCCGGCGGCGCCTTCAGGGCCGCCGCTAGCACTGTCTTGTATACCCGCACGCCGCGAGGCTCAGCGCCACCAGCGCAGCGGGCGCCGCAACGTGTGCCGCTCGAGCCGCACCGTCGGCATGCTGTCGAGGAACGCGAAGGCCCCCGCCTCTTCCGGCCCGATGCGCCGCTCGCGCTCCTCGTCAGCATCGACCGTGCGTGCGGTATCGATGAAGAGCGCCGCCACGATGCCCAGCACCAGCAAGCCGGCCGAGATCATGAACGGCACGTTATAGCTGCCGGTGTGCTGGATGAGGTAGCCGAACACGACGGGCGACACCATCCCCGCAATGCCGAAGCCCGTGTTCATCATGCCGCCCGCCGTACCCGCATACTTCCCGGCGATATCGAGTGGCAGCGTCCACAGCACCGGATTCGTGATCTCGAGGAAGAAGAACGAAGCGGAGAGGAAAAACACCGCGACCGACGGATTCGAGACGGACACCATCGGCAGCAGGAAAGCGAGCGAGCCGCCCATGCCGGTCACGAGCACTGAGCAGCGCGCGAAGCGCAGCCGGCCCGTCCACTTGTAGATCCGGTCGGAGACCACGCCGCCAAGCGTGTCGCCCACCACGCCGGCGAGCAACGGCAGCGCCGTGAAGAGCGCGAGCTGCTTGAGATCGAAGCCGCGCGACTCCTTCAGATACGACGGCAGCCACGTCAGATAGACCCACAACAGCCAGCCATAGCAGAAGTCGACGAACGTGACGAGCCACATGCGCCGCACGAGCTTGCGCCACGGCGTCGCCGCGCGCTTCGCGCGCTCGCAGTCGCCCTTGCAATAGCCGATCTCGGCGGTCTCTTCGGCCGTGACGCGCCGGTTCTGTTCCGGCGAGTTCGTGAACACGAAGAGATAGAGCACCGTCCACATGAGGCTCACGATGCCGAGCAGGATGAACGCGTCGCGCCAGCCGCCTGCCACGACTACCGCGAGCACGAGCGGCGGCGTGATCGCGCCGCCGAGGCGCGCGAAGCTGTGCGTGATGCCCTGCGCGAAGCCGCGTTCGCCCACCGGCATCCAGTACGTGAATGCGCGTGTGGCTGTGGGAAACGCCCCGCCTTCACCGATACCAAGCGCGAAGCGCAGGCCGACCAGCATCGCTACACTGCCGGCAAAGCCCGTGGCGAGCGTCGCCGCGCCCCAGATCAACGAGAGCACGGTGAGCACGAGCTTCGGACCGAACTTGTCCGAAAGCCAGCCGCCGATGATCTGCATGACGGCATAGGGGTAGGCGAATGCGGAAAATACCAGGCCAAGCTGAATCGCGCTCAAGCCCATTTCGTGGCGGATCAGCGGTCCCGCGACCGCAATGTTCACGCGATCGATGTACGAGATGAAATACATCAGACACATGACCGCGAGAATGATATGGCGCGTCTTGACGCGCTGCGCGTGCTGCTTCATGTTGTCGTCTCCTGAGTCTCTCTTTTCTGTCGGCGGTTCGGATTCGGGCAGCCGTATGTCAGCCCGAGGGCGCCACGAGCTTCAGCCGTTGGACCTTCCCCGAGGGGCCGCGCGGCAGTTCGTCGACGAAACGGAACTCTTTCGGCGTTTTATAGCGGCCCAGTTCGCGCAGGCAGTGCTCGCGCAGGTCCTGCGGGTCGGGCGCGCCCAACCAGTGAGCGTCGCGCGCAACGACGAACGCGACGATCTCCTGCCCATAGGCGGAATCGGGAACGCCGACGGCCGCCGCGTCGAGCACACCCGGATGGCGCAGCAGCGCCTCGTCGATCTCGCGTGGCGCGATGTTCTCGCCACCCTTGATGATGAGTTCTTTCGAACGGCCGTTGATATAGAAGTAGCCCTCGTCGTCGCGATAGCCCAGGTCGCCGGTGCGCAGCCAGCCATCGGCCGTGAACGCCTTCGCCGTGTCCTCGCTGCGCTTGTAGTAGCCGCGCATGACCTGGGCGCCGCGCAACACGATTTCGCCGCACTCGTTCGGTCCGCACTCACGGCCGTCACGATCGACCACGCGCGCTTCGCCACCCGATGGCAGGCCGATGCTGCCAATCCGCCGCCGCGATGCATCGTACGGATTGCTAAAGACTGGCGCGGCGGTCTCCGTCATCCCCATGGTTTCGATGATGCCGATGCCAAAGCGCGCCTCGAATGCCCGATGGTGATCGGCGGGCAGCGCGGCAGACGCGCTGCGGCAGAACTTGAGCGCCGAGAGGTCAAGCCCGCGCGGCTCGTCGCCGTTGAGGAGATAGGCGACGATGGTCGGCACCACGTTGATCCACGTGCAGCCGTAGCTAGCGGCGTCGCGCCAGAACGTGCGCCCGGAGAAACGCGGCGTCAGCACGACCGAGCCAGCGTGCCAGAGCGGCGCAAGCAAGGTCACGACGAGGCCGTTGATGTGATAGAGCGGCAGCGATGCCAGCACGCGGTCGTCGTCGGCGAGCCGGTGCTCGAGGCTGATATTGCGCGCGTTCGCATGAAGGCTTGCGTGGCTGAGCAGCACGCCCTTCGGCGCACCGGTCGTGCCCGACGTGTACATCAGGAGGCCGATGTCGGCCTCATTGGGCCCGGACCGGGTTTCCATGGGCGGCGACTCCAGCACCGGGAGCTCCGCGACGCTTGACGCCGGTACGGTGCTCGCCACATCGGCGGCCGCCGTTTCGAGCACGGGCAGCACCGGCAGCGCGACGGCATCCGGTTCAGTGCGCACGAGCGCGATGTTGCGCGATACGCCCTGCTCGCGCAGCGCGGCGAGTGCCGCCTCAAGCGCGGCGCTGGTCTGCGCGCTCGCGAAGATCATCCGTGTATCCGAATGCTCGACGATATACGCGAGCTGGGACGCCTGGCAAAGCAGGTTGAGCGGATGCGCGATCAGCCCGCTGTACATCGCGCCGAGCAGCAGCGTGGCAGTCTGGATGCCGTTGCCCATCAGGACCGAAACGACGTCGCCCGGCTTGAGGCCGGCGTCGCGAAAGCGGCTCTCGAGCGCGCGGCAACGCTCGAGCAGCGCACCGAAAGTCAGCGTCGCGCCCGCAGCCGCGCTCCCGGCGTCTGCGCCGGCGTGTTCCGCGGCGCCATCATCGGGCGCCGCCAGAAGGAAGGGCTTGTCCGGGTACTGTGCGGCGCGCGCTTCGATCAGCGCGCGGATCGTGGCGGGCGCGCTCATTGGCCGAACCTCCGGAAATAGTCGCCGAGCAGCGTGTCGAGCTCGGGGACGCGCTCCGCTATCGGGTACGCCACGCGCGTGATGTTCAGGTACTGGCGAAAACCGAGATTGTCTGAAAAGTTGTTGCGCCCCCACGTCCCGCAGCCCATCGAGAGCGAGAACGGCAGGCCGTTGTCGAAGTTGCCGCCCGTCGCGAAACAATGCGCCTGGTTGACGATCACGCGCGCCACCGGGAGCGTCGAACCCAGCGCCACCGCTTGATCCCGGTCATCGGTGTGCAGGCCGACCGAGTGACCCGCGCCCATGTAGGCGTACAGGCTGCGCACGATATCGGCTGCATCGCCGAAATCCCGCGCGCGGTAGACCGTGAGCACAGGCGCGAGCTTTTCGCCCGAAAACGGATAAGTCGCCCCAAAGCCGCTCTCCTCGACCATCAGGAAGGCACTGTCGCGCGCCGCAGCAGCGGCTGCGTCGTCAAGGCCGGCGGCGCGCGCGATCTGCGCTGCTGACTTTGCGGTGCAACGCGGCGCGAGCTTGCCGTCGGTCCACATAGCCGCCTGCAATTGCGCCTTTTGCCGGGCGTCCAGAAGCACGCCGCCGCATGCGCAGAGTTCGCGCAGCATCGCGTCGTAGACCGCCTCGTCGATCACGACGCTGTTCTCCGACGAGCAGCTCGTCGCGAAGTCGAAGGTCTTCGATGCGGCAATCTTTTGCGCCGCATCACCAAGGTTCGCTGTGCGCGTGACGACCGACGCCACGTTGCCTGCCCCCACGCCGAAGGCCGGCGTGCCGCTGGCGTAGGCCATGCGCACATTGGCCTGCGAACCCGTCGCGACCACCAGGTCGGCTTCGCGCATCAGCGCGGCGGTCGCGGCTTTGTCCACCGGCGCGGGCAGCATCTGCACGAGCGCCGGGTCCAGCCCCGCCTTGGCGAACTGCGCATGGATGAAGCCAATGAGTGTCTCGCAAGCACCGTAACCCTTCGGCGAGGGCGCGACGATCACTGCATTGCCGCATTTGAGCGCGTTGATGATCTTGTTGGCTGGCGTCGCGCCCGGATTGGTGGATGGCGTGATCGCCGCGACCACCCCGACCGCGCGCGCGATTTCGACAATGCCCCTGGCCTCGTTGCGCGCAATCACGCCACAGGTCTTTTTCCCATGCAGGTCGCGCAGCAGCCCGAGCGTCTTGCGGTAATTCTTGCTGAACTTGTCTTCGGCGTTACCGAGCCCCGTGTCGCGCACCGAAAGCTCGGCAAGCTCGCGGTTACGGCCGGGCTCCATGATCGCCCACGCGGCAGCCGCCGCGGCGGTATCGAGGATTTCCTGCCCGGCAAACTCGAATGGTCGCTGCGCCGCACGCGCACGCGCAACAAGCGCTGCGACGTGCGGTGCGCTCGCTTCGGGTTGGCCCGCTGCAGCGACATTGGCAACGGTCTCTCTCACATTCATCTGCGCGCTCCGTTCAAATAATTGGCGGTAGTGCCAATCTATTCGTCGGCGCGTGAACCGGAGTCCCGATTCCCGCACAATCGACGACACCCGACGGAAAATGCTCGGAATATGCGATTTTCGGGACTTTCTCTAGTCCCGAAAACCGTGCTGACAGATGCACAATGAAGGGAAAGCGAGCGGCAACCGCACAATGCACAGAGGGAGACGAGCGTGTCGACATCGAACCAATCGAATGCGGCGGCAGTTCGCGCGTTTCGCGTGCTGGAAACGTTAGCCCAGGCGGGCCGTCCTTTGGCGATGATGGAACTGGTGGATGCGCTTGGCTTGCCCAAACAGACTGTCCATCGCATCCTGGCCCAGCTCACCGACGCGTGGCTCGTCACGCGTGGCGCGAACGACAAGCTGTACGAGTGTTCGGCACGCGTGAGAATGTTGGCGGTCAACGTCCTGATGCATGCGGGGCCGGCAGCGGCACGGCATTTGCTGCTCGAGGAACTTGTCGAAAAGATTGGCGAAACCTGCAATCTCACCATGCTCGCCGGCAACGACGTAGTCTATGTCGACCGCGTGGAGACCGAATGGCCGCTGCGCATGCATCTTCAGCCGGGCTCCCACGTGCCGCTGCACTGTTCGGCGAGCGGCAAGCTGCTGCTGAGCTTTCTTCCCAAGGAGCGGCGCGACCGCATGATCGATACGCTACCGCTGCGCGCGCATTCTGAGCAAACGATCACCGACCGCGAAGCGTTGCGCAAGGAGCTGGCGGTGACTCGCAGGCGGCAGCTCGCGATCAATAATCAGGAGCATTTACAGGGCTTGATCGCGATTGCCGTTCCCGTTATGCTGGACCGCAATCGTGCCTGCGCGGCAATTGCCGTCCAGGCGCCAGTCGGGCGCCTCGCGCTCGATGACCTGCTCGCCTTTTTGCCCGACCTCAGGCATGCCGCAACTGAAACGGCGAAGACGTTTCGCGGGTAAGGTACGCGAAGCGCGCGACTGCCTGCATTGGCGTTGAGGCAGGAGCGACTTCCACGTGCGCAGTTCGACATGGGCCTTCAACGATGCATACGTATATCTTCAAGGACCGTTGCGGCCGTGTCATCCACGTCGAGACCGACGACGAAGGCGAAACCGCCGTCGCTTTTCACCATGCCGAACCCGTAGGACGGTTGTCCGTCTCGCATGACGATCGCGCCGGCCCCCTGTCGGCCTTTCTGGTCGAACTGTTCGTCGAGCCTCCCTACCGCCGCAGCGGGATCGCCCACACACTGGTGGCCAACGCCCGCGACGCGGCGGGAAGCCCAATCCGGGTGCGACGGCAGATGGCAAGCCAAAACGAGGCGTTTAGCACGCTTTGTCGCTGCCTTGAACGCGAAGGTCTCTTGCTCGTGCACTGAACCAGCAAGAGACTCAGATGAACAGTCGGGACTGGCAAACGACTCGAGCTTCGGGTGCTTGCACGCATTACGCACGCTGATAGTAGAGGTTCTGGGGATGCCGCGCTTCAGCAAAGAAAAACCAGCGCTCCGCCACCAGTCCCACGTACTGGATCACAGCCGCCACGCACAGCAGCGCGAACGATAATCCAACGGGTCGAATGCCTCCTCCAATTGCCACGAGGCAGAAAGGAGCGAGAAAAGCCGCTATCAGGAACGTCCACTTGATGCGTCTGAGCGTGCGGGGTGTCTTGCCGTGAAAGAACTCACGCAGATTGAAGGCTCCCGCCGTGAATCCGCGCGACTTCTGCTCGACGCGTTCCGCGCGAATACCGGTCGCGCTTTGCACGGTCGATTTCGGGCGCAGGCGCGCATTTCGGACGAGCGAGGCCGTGCGCGAAGCGCAACCTGCCAGCGTCAACACGCATGCGCAGACGGCGAGCGGCACCATCATGGCCGGTGCGAATCTCGCCGCGCACGCGGTTGCGAGCGTGAACCCGGACGCGCAGCCGAGCAAGACGAAATTGACCAGCGTGAGCGGCGTCGCCCATTCCTGGAGAAAGCGCAGGCACGCGTAGATCATCGCGGTGCACACGAACAGCAGCAGACTCGCGACGACTGCCACGCCCCCAATTGCCAGTGAAAACGAGGCACCTGACAGATGCGCGAGCCCATAAGCGAACGTGCAGGCCAGGAACGTGGGAAGGCAAAGGCATTCGCGCGAAAGCCACGAGGTGCGCCACATCGCAATGGCCCGCCATGCCCGCTCGGGATGGCCGAGATGAAAGAACGACGCAACGAGTCCCAATGCGCCGAGTGCGCACGAAAGCCCCGCACCGACGACATAGAACATCGACGGAACCGCCGTCGTATCAGCGAAGCCGAGGCCTTGCGCGAGCTCCACGCCGACTAGCGCGATCAGCAATCCCTGGCCCGCACCGCTCAGCGTCGTGAGAAACACCACCGAAAATGCCGGATTCATACCGTTCTCCACTCTTCGATTCGGGCGCGCCATGCGAGCCCGCTGACGCGCTCACACGCGCGTAGCGACCGACGCGAGATTGAGCGAGCCGTGTTCGACCTGCGCTTCCAACGTCTCGGTCTCGCCCGCCCCCGCTGTCTTGCACGAACACGAGCCGCTGCCGCAGGACGTCACCGGTTGACGCGGCAAATAGTGATTCGACGGCCGGGTTCCCCACTCGGGCATCAGCTGATAGCCGCCCCGTTCACGGATCGCCTTCGACACGACCGACTCGGGATCGTGAATGTCGCCAAAGAGGCGCGCCGAGGTCGGGCACGCCAGCACGCACGCGGGCTTGCGGTCGCGCTCCGGCAGCGCTTCGTTGTAGATGCGGTCGGAGCACAGCGTGCACTTCGTCATTTCCTTACGTGCTTCATCGATTTCCCGCGCGCCGTAGGGGCAGGCCCACGCGCAGTACTTGCAACCGATGCAGCGGTCGTAGTCGACCAGCACGAGGCCGTCTTCCTTGCGCTTGTAGCTTGCCCCGGTCGGGCAGACCGGCACGCACGGCGGGTCCTCGCAGTGCAGACAGGACTTGGGAAAATGAATGGTGTCGGCAAGCGGAAACTCGCCGGCCTCGAAGGTCTGCACGCGGTTGAAGAACGTGCCGGATGGATCGGCATCGTAGGGGCGAAAATCGGCAAGACTGCCCGCCTCGCCCGACGTGTTCCACTCCTTGCAGCTCGTCACGCACGCGTGGCAGCCCACGCAGACGTTCAGATCGATCACGAGCGCCATCTGTGTCATAGCATGCTCTCCCTTTCACTTGCGTTGTGCGGCTTTCGCAAGGCGCGCAGCAAACTCGCCACGCCCGGCGAAATACGTCTGCACGACGCGATGGATGAGCCCCCCGGCCCCAGTGCCGCTCGTGCCGACGGCACCGGGTAGCGCGGGCATGGGGGCGAACTGCGGCAGCGTGTGGTCGGCGTGAGCCTCCGCCGGATAGATGCGCACGCGCACGTCGTACCACGCCGCCTGCCCCGTGACCGGGTCGGAGTTCGACGTGCGCGTGTGATCGGCGCGCTTGACGGGAATCTCGTCGGCGATCAGGTGGTTCAGCAGAAAGCCGCGCTGTGACTCGTTGGCATCGGGTCCGAGATTCCACGCGCCCGCCGACTTGCCGATGGCGTTCCACGTCCAGACCGTGCCCGGCTCGATCGCTTCACTGTAGCGCGCCAGGCAGCGCACCTTCCCCCATTGCGATTCGACGTAGATCCAGCCGCCGTCCTCGATGCCCTGTGAGGCCGCCGTGCGCGGATTCATGTATAGAAAGTTCTCGCCATGGATCTGCCTCAGCCAGGCGTTCTGCGAGTCCCACGAGTGGTACATCGCCATGGGACGCTGCGTGACGGCCGCAAGCGGATACTGGGCGTGATCGGTCGTCTCGTGTTCGAGCGGCGGATACCAGAACGGCAGCGGATCGAAGTACTGCTCGATGCGCGCGCGCAAATGCCCGGGCGGCTGCCGACCCTGGGTCTTGCCCTGGGCGGCGAGCCGGAACTTCTGCATCACATCCGAGTAAAGTGCGATGACGATCGGCTCGTTGAACTTGCGAAAGCCCTTTTCGACGGCGAACTGCAGGTATGGCCCGTTGCAGTTGCGCATATACTGCATCGACTCGGGCAGCGTGTAGCGGTAGACACAGTTGTGCTTCGCGTACTCTTCCCACTGCCGCGGGTTCGGTTCGCCAACCAGCGCCTTCTCGCCGTCCTTGCCGCGCCAGCCGATCAGGAAGCCCACGCCCGAGCCCGGCGCGGTCTGGTGATTGATGATGAAGTCCGGATAGTCGCGGTATTTGCGCGTGCCTTCGGGCGTCGTGAAAGCCGGCAGCTTCAGACGGCTCGCCAGTTCGACGAGCACTTCCTGGAACGGCTTGCATTGGCCCGTCGGCGGGACGACGGGGACTCGCACCGAGTCCACGGGACCGTCGAATTCTGAAATGGGCCGATCGAGCATCGACATCGCGTCGTGACGTTCGAGGTAGGTCGTATCGGGCAGAATGAGGTCGGCGAATGCCGTCATCTCCGACTGGAACGCGTCGCACACCACGATGAACGGAATCTTGTACTCGCCGTTCTCGTGCTTGTCCGCGAGCATCTTGCGGACTTCGACCGTGTTCATCGACGAATTCCACGCCATGTTGGCCATGAAGATCAACAACGTATCGATGGGATAGGGATCGCCCCGCCATGCGTTCGTAATGACGCTGTGCATCAAACCGTGGACGGCGAGCGGATACTCCCACGAAAACGCCTTGTCGATGCGCACGGGCTCGCCGTTGGCGTCAACAAAAAGGTCTTCCGGCGCGGCGGGCCAGCCGAGCGGACCGTTCGCGAGCGGCGTGTTCGGCTTCACGTCGTCAGGGCTGTTGGGCGGCTTTGCCGACGGCGGCACGGCGCGCGGATAAGGCGACTTGTGCCGGAAACCGCCAGGCCGGTCGATGGTGCCGAGCAGCGACATCAGCACGGCGAGAGCGCGTATCGACTGAAAACCGTTCGAGTGAGCGGCGAGCCCACGCATGGCGTGAAATGCAATGGGCGCTCCCGTCACGGTTTCGTGCGTCTCGCCCCAGGCATCGGTCGGGGTACGACCAAGATTCGGTCGAATTGCTATCATAAGCCCAGCGGTTATGAAGTCGCCTCTCCTTATTCAATAGCAGCATAAGCCAATCAAGCCGTGAACGCCTCACCGAACTGTCGTGCCCGCTTGACGTCGTCGGCGTGCAAGTAAATGGACGTGGTCGAAATCGAGGCGTGACGAAGGTTGTCCCGTACAGCGCTCAACTCCACACCCTTCGCAAGCGCGTGGGTCGCATGGGTATGCCGCATCCAGTGCGGCGTCGCCTGACGGAGTTTCTCAGCCAGTGCCGGGTGATCGCTTTCAATGATTCGCGCAGCGCTCCGGAAAAACCGTCGCATGACTTCCCATAGACGCAGGGGCTTGATGCCGTCCGCATCGACGTCCAGGCTGCCGATCACCGGTGTGGCGGGGTTCCAGTGCGCGCGGCTGACAGGTAGCCCCCGTTCCTGCAGATACCGGTCCAGCGCGCTGCGTGCCAGGGGCGTCAAGGTCACCCGTGCTGGCTTGCCACCTTTTCCGGTCACGTGCAGCCAGTGATCGCCGGCGGCGTCTGCCTCGACACTGCGCAAGGCGGCATCGGCCAGTTCGCTGATCCGCAGTCCCGTCGCGTAACCAAAATCCAGCATGAACCGAAGCCGGTGCGCGGCGGCGGCCTGCCAGCCGTACGACCACTCGAGCCCGTTTGCAATGGCGCGTACCAGCAGCCATTCGCCTTCGGTAAAGGCGTGCGTGGTCTCGAGCTCCATCGCACGTTTGCTGCCGCGCACCTTGATGCCGGCAAAGGGGTTGGCCACGACATAGCGCTGCTCGACCAGCCAGCGGAACATGGCGCTGAGCACCGCAAGCGCATGGGCGATCGAACGGGCCGAGAGGTTATCGACGAACGGGCGCCAGTCCGGCGAGGTGCGCGGTCGAGGTGGTCCGACCCAGCGTTCGCGCGGTGTCGGTCTGCGCAGAAACGCCCGGTAGTCAGTTGCATCGCGGGTGCTCAGGGAAGACAACGCCTTGTCGCGAGCGACGATGGCCCACAGGATCAGGCGTTCGGCTTCCTTGCGGTAGGCGCGCTGAGTGGCCGGGGATTCATGCAATGCAAGCCACGCCTGGACGGCGTCGTAATCGTTGTCCGCGCCGAGGATGCAACTCGACGCTGGCGCGCGGAAGGCACCAGCCGATCCGTCAACCTCGTGCGGTAGCCGTAGCTGTTCCCAAGGGGTGACGACGGACTGCCGGTCCGCGACGATCAGTGCGCGCGCCCGCTCGGTGAGCGCCGGGTGCGCGGCAAAGAAGGCCTCGATCCTTCTGGCGCTGGCCGGGCCGAGACCCGGAATGGCGGTCCACCACTGCCGGCGACGCGGAATCCGTACCGTGAGATCGGCCAAGGTCCGGATATCGGCCGCGTACAGGGCACGCACAGCACGATCCGGCAGCCAATGCGCAATGTCGTCGCCGATCTGCGGGGGCGGCAAAGGCAGCTTGCGCAGCGCTTCGACAGCCTGTGCGATGGCGCGGGCATGACGCCTGCGCTTATGGGCCGGGCATTCGAACAGCGTGGCCAGATCTGCCCGCTGCCGGCTGCGGGCGTGAAGTGCAAGTTGCCGGCGGATCTGGCCGATGACGCCGCGGGCAGACTGGCCGCGGCTGAGTTGATCGCGCAGGTACCGCTGCGCGGCCTCACGCGAGGATGCGCCCTCATACCAGACACGCAGTGCTGCCAGCGCGCCGGCGTCGGGAAAGTCAGTCGGGATGTCGGCAGTAGCCGGGATCGTGAGGCGCGTTTTCATGCAATTGAGTTTAGTACAAAGACAATGCCACAGAGATAATAAAGGTTATCCCTGTATCAATTGCAAAACACCGACTGTCTGGATTTTTCACGACAATTCTTTGGGCTAGATCGCCTGCAGGGCCCGACTCACGAAGTCGGCGTGCGGGGAGGTGCCGGAAATCGACAGGCGAATCTGCTCCCTGACAGATTCAGCATCGGCGCCAGCGTGCACCGCTGCCTGCAGCGTCGCGCGGCTTGCATCGAGCACATCGATCCCGGTGATCTCATAGCCGTAGCCTTGCGACATCCAGCGCAATGCCGCAAGACCCGCGGCCATGGCGAATGCTGGCTGCTTCTGAGCGAAATCTCTGGCGGCACGCGTCAGCGTCCGGGGATCAGTTGGGCTGGCATTGGCCAGTTCAATGGCCTGGTTGAACAGGCCCGCGTCCTTGGCCGCTGCGAACCACTTCCCCGGCTCACCCGGCGACGCAGCAACCAGATCTCGCAGAATGGTCTCCGGCGCGATGTGCGGGTACTTCTTCGCGATGGCACGGAACGTCGCCAGGTAGGTGGTGCCCTGGTTGGCTTCGCGCGCATAGCGCTGGTATGCCTCGTCGGCAAGACCCGATGACAGCAGGATCGCTTCGCACGCCTGCGCGATCTGACCATCCGGGCTGTTGAGACCGCGCGTGTCTTCCGCATAGGCCAGGGCTTCTGCCTTCCGGCCCATCGCAAGCAGCGCCTTGACGCCCCAGCACCGGTAGTGCCACTGCTTGAAAGGCGCGTGCTCCACCAGTGCGAGCAACTGCGCATGTCGTCCAGCCGCATATAGCGAGGCCAGACAGATCGTTGTTCCCGCAAAATATCCGCCGGGCCCCTCGGACCAGACGTGCTCGACCAGATCAACGAACCTGTCGGCCCACGTATTGGCGATCTCCGCTGTCACGCAGAGTTTGCCCCATTCGTCCGACAGGCCCTCGATATAGGGGACGCCCTGATCCTGAATGGCCTCCCATAGCCGCTCGAGCCAGCGTTGGCGCGTGATGGTATCGACCGATGCGCCAGCAATGACCGGAACCAGCGCTTCGATCGCCCGGTTCACGGCGGTGCCGATGGCGCCTGACGAACTGTCGACGTGTTCCAGCGCGGGCGAAACTTTCTCCAGGAATTTTACGGCGCCGTCGGCCGCGAGCACTGCATCGCTGCGCGCCATCTGCCGAATCTCCGTAAGCGCTTCCTTGATACGCTGGATCGGTATGTCCGAGCGCCATCCGAAAGCATTACGGCGAAAACGTTGGGTGAACTGCCACTTGTGCGAGGCTGCCTTCACAGTGATTCGTCCGTCTCGGATCGCAAATCCTGCAGGGGGCGCAGGGCTAGAATCATCCGGTCGAGCACAAGCTGCCAGTCTTCCAGCTCATCGAGGATGCAATCGGTTTGTTCCACCAGCGTGAGATCGTCCGCGGGGACCGACAGGCTCGCGCCGTTGATCACCGTATGTGCCATGCCGTGCAGGCGCAACAGATCGTCACGCAGCCCATCGGGCTCGCAGCGCGCACGGATCGTGTCGAAAAGGTCCACGGCCTGCTGGATGACAGTCGTATCGTATCGATGCTGCAATGACTGCAGCGCGTTGGCATCGACGATGCCATAGGGGGTCTCAATGTCGGGCATGGGATCGGTTTCTCCGCAGGGAGCGGACCGGGCCGGCGAACAGGTGATCGTGTATCCAGCCCTCGACGTGTCCAAAATCCAGTTCGTACCTGCCAAAACGTTTCAGGTTGCTGGTGAGGTAGGGACTCAGGAATGCAATGTCGTCGGGATTGACTTCAATGCCCTCATTCACCATCGAGCGCAACGCCTGCATCATGTCCACCGTGTTTTGCAGGATTGCGGCGGAAGCCATCAGGTCGTTGTAACGCAGACGTTTCTGCTGCTCGTCCGGGTCATTGACCGGCAACACATCTCCGCCGAACGAAAACCACTTGGCGAAGCCATTATAGGACTCGACCTTGTTGGTCGTGGCGGTGATCTCCTGCCGCAACTCGTTACTGCCGAGCCACTCAAGCAGGAATACCGTGCGAACCACCTTGCCAAGCTCCTCGGCCGCCAGGGACAGGCGATTCTTCGGACTGGCCGCGCCGAAACGGCGCAGCAACAGGGGCGATGATATTGCTCCGGACTGGATCGACAGCGCGAGCTGCATCAGGTCCTTCCAGTGACGCCCGATGAGTTCCCAGTCAACCGTTTCCGTAAACAGGCCATCGATATGTTTGTATTGTGTCGCTGCATCCACACGGTACAGCTTGAGGTCCTGCCAGTTGCGAATCCGCGGCATCAGCTTGATGCCCAGCAGGTAGGTGAAAGCAAACACCGCAGCCGATTGCCCCTGGGTATCGGCATGCACCGTATCGGCCTGGACGCTCAGGCCGGCCTTGAGCAGCCCTTCGATCACGTAGATGGCTTCCCATATGCCAGGCGGGATGAAATGCCGGAACACCGCGATATAGTTATCGGCGACGTGGCGGTATGCGACCGCGCCCATCTTGCGATAGCGGTGGTGATAGCCGGCCAGCAGGTTATTGTCGTAGAAGTCGTACTGTGTGCCGTCGGCTGCAACTGTTTTGCCGTCGCCCCAGTGTTTCGGCAAGTCAAGTCGAAGATAAAGTTCGATCAGCTCACGTTGGGCGGTCTCGAGTCGCTCCAGGCTCAGGTGCCGGCGGTTGACGAACGACATCATGTGCGGCGTGATCCTGTCACCCATGTGGCGTGCGGCCTGGGTGGGCCCCAGATTGCATCCCATTGCGAAGATGGTCAGCAGGTACCGCTGTTCGGCATCGCGGATTCTGGGATCGTTGCCGCTTAACGGACCAAAGTGTCGCGTGAAATGTGTCCAGTGCTCGATATTGGTGAGAACGTCCAGCAGATTGCGCACGGGCATGCGCTTGATGATGGCCTTCTGCAGGGCCACCGCGCTTTCCGGAATGACGGTCGCTGTGGTGCGACGGACAACAAACTCGCCCGCCTTGTTGATGGTTACATGTTCGGACTTCTCAGGAAATCGGTCATCCAGCTGACGCGCTGCATCCGAGAGCCATTCGCGCAGCTGGGCCACGAAGCCGGCTCCGCTGTCTGCGATGCCAAGCCTCTCGCTGTATCCTGGAAGACGTTTCTCACATTCATGCCAGGGCAACAGGTAATCGCGATAGTCAGCGAAGGCATCCGAGCCGTCTACGCACAGGTCTCCGCTACGTAGTTCCCTCGTCATGCTCGACAGTACGCACAGTTCCAGATAACGCCGGTTGGTCGGCGCGCCCTTCCCGGGCGGGCGGCAAACGAGCTTGCGCCAGCGCTCGGAAGCAAAGCTGAGGTCGACCTCGACGTTGATCCATTCCCGATGAAGCGATTCGTTCCTGAAAACGACCTCCATCGCCTGAAGCAAGGCCTCGGACTGGGTGGTCGAGCTCCATGCCAGTGCGTGCACCAGACGTAGCAGTACTGATCGATGTGCCTTGAAATGTCGCCACAGCAATGGCAGGTAGTTTCTGCCACTGTAGGCCCGGACCTCGGCACAGCTTTCGCGCAATGGTTCGAGGTCGCCAGACGGGGCCAGATACTGGCGAACGCGCGCACCAAGCTCGGTGTCGTCCGTGTGGTCATCGACAATATTGACGACCCCGTCAAGCGTATCAACCAGGCTTTCCATCTGCTCGCGCTGACGTGCCTGGATCTGGTCGAGTTCTTCCCTGGCCCGCTTGTGGATCGCGCCCATACGGCGGATGAACATCTCGGCGAGATCGTCGCGGGCGCGCACGCGCATCTGATGCAACAATGCGACGATGAGGGTATATCGCCGTTCTGGCAGGGTTTCCTTCAGATTCGCCGCATCCAGACTCATCGCCTGCGTCGACAGGGAACGCAGTTTTGTCGCGGGAACCCCTTCCAGTGCATGGGCGAAGTCGCCAAAACCATCGAGCCAGGTAAGATGGTCGACGAGCAGGGAGATATGCTTGCGCGATGGTCGCAGCGCGTATCGCTTCATGGTGTTGTACGCGCTCTGACGCTGGTTGAATTCGCGCTTGATCAGCCTGTCCAGCTGGGCTTTGTCCTCCTCGGAAAGGCGGCGCGAGACGCGTCGGAACAGCGTCGTTTGAGCTCGTGTGTGGACCTGTTCTACAATGGCATCGAGAGTCGAGAACGCTGGCAGTTCGACCTGCTGCTGGATCAGGCTGTCGATGGTTGCGTTGATGATGTCCACCGGCTGATCCATCGTCTCAGCGGCTTCGTGCGCGGCACGCACCGCAATTTCGTTGGCGTCGGTGCCGTAGTAGGACTGGACGCCGAGAAATTCCCGGATTGCCGCATAGTGCCGAAACAAGGCGGGCGATCTTGCCCTGTTGTAGTCGAATGCCGTCCCCGCAGCGATGTTCGCGCTCGTCCGGATGTGCTCGATGACAACGGCGGGAATGGCATCAACGAAGGGAAAGTAGTGCATCTGCTGAAAGACCTTCAGCAGAACGAGCATACCCAGTCTCGAAGACTGGCCACGCGCGCTGCGGCGTGCCCATTCCAGCTCTTCAACGTCCGGTGTATAGAACGCCTGCAGCTCCGCTGACGAAAAACCCTTGGGAAAGCGCGGATACGCGGTACGTTCGACGGTTGCCATGCCGGATTCCAGATCTCGAATGGGGCGGCCAGTGTAGCGCAAGAAGTCTGGCAAAACGGTTGCGCCTGCGCCAATCCGCGCAACCATCTGACCGCCATAATTTGCAAATGCAGAACGCAGCGAAGGGAGCAGAAAAATGGGCAAAACCAGCCAGCCCAAAAAATCCTCGCGTGCCCGCAAGCTGGGAGCGCGTGATCTGGAGATGATACGACAGGGAGCGGCTCAGTCGGGTATGCCTGACGCGATCGTTCTCGATCGTAACGATTTACCGCCGGAGCAGAAAATCTCATGGCCCCTGGCCCGGATGCTTCAGGAGGAGGTATCCGGCAACCCGACTCTTGAGGAATGTCAAAGCGCGCTGACGGGGATTGTGGCGGCATGGAACACCAGCCTCCTGCCCGAGGGCGAGCGCGGCCAGGCGCTGCGTGAACAGATCACCTTCCACAAAAGCGTGCCTCTTGCAAAACAACGTGAGGTTATGCAGGGCATCGAACGCCTGATTGGCGAAAAGCTGACCCGGTTTCCTCATGACCGCCGCCGCATCGTCTCGTGGGAGATAAGGCTCGAGGGCGACATGCTCCGGGTCATCGCGGCGTCAGATGATGGTCCCCGGCATGACACATTGGACGATGTCATGCGGAGCTTGCTGCGAACGATGACCGGGTAAGCGTGCGCGCATTCAGACCAGTCGGTGACGGACGCGACCATCCCGCGCTAGCTGGGAAGCTCCGTTGGGTTACGGCGTGCCAGAAGCGGGCAGCCCAACAATCTGCGCGATTGCCGGGGACATCGAACTGAGGGCCGTGCGGAACTCAACCTGCCTCACGTATCAGCCTCGACCACGGTCCATTTACTTGCAATCGCCGGCACTGGACGTCAAGTGGACGCAGCGGTTTGGGCGTATTCGCGGCCCGAGTTCTTTATGTGCGAATTTGCATAAAGAATCGTTATTTCATAACCATGAGGCTTATGATAGCAATTCGTCCGAATCGTGGTCAGAGGCC
>NZ_BBJJ01000049.1 GCF_000739815.1 Paraburkholderia mimosarum LMG 23256 = NBRC 106338 | reverse complement strand
CCGCTGCAGAACCTGTACGTGCGCGAGCCGGTCGCGCTGGCGGGCTGGACCGTGTTGCGGGAGAACACGAATTACCGCAGCCCGCGCGATATTCTCGCGTTCCTGCGCGACGTTGCCGGACCGACTGTACCGGCCATCGCGCAGCTCGCGGCGGGCAGTCCGTTCGACGGGTCAGAAGTGACGGTGGCGAGCTGGGACGACCGCGAAACTGGCGCCGAGCCCGGCGTGATCCTCGCGACCAAGCGCGCCATTACGCAGGCGCTGTCGCTCGGCTTTCGCAAGCAGGACATCGTCGTGCTTTCGTATCGCGGGCGCGAGCATTCGCGTTTCTCGACGCTCGACGAGCTGGGCCCGCACCGGCTGCGCAGCTTCACCGGCGAGTACGACCTGTTCGGCAATCCGCAGTACCGCGAGGGCGACGTGCTGCTCGATTCCATCTATCGGTTCAAGGGGCAGTCCGCGCCCTGCGTCATCCTCACCGAGGTGGATTTCGAGGCGTTCGACGAGCGCGCCGCGCGCAAGCTCTTCGTCGGCGCGACGCGCGCGGCCATGAAGCTCATCGTGGTGGCGTCGCCGCGTGCAGCCCGCTTCATCGAGGGCCGGCGCGGCGGCGTGTGAGCGCCGTCAGCTCCAGGCCGAGGCGCCGATCAGCGTGCCCGTGCGCGCGTGGGCGTTCCACCAGATCACGCGCAGAAGCGGCGCGCTCTGGGCGATCAGGATGGCCTGCACCGGATCGCTCTCGATGAAATGCGTGACGCCGCAGCGAATCGCCGCCGCCGCCTTGTGAGCGGCCGCGCCCGCGGCCGTTTCGTCGTGCTCGGGCGTGCGCATGATGAGTTCGAGATGCCCGAAACCGTGGCGTTCGAGCCAGGCGAGCGTGCGCTCGCGGTCCATTTCCGGGCGGCCCGTGATGATCGCGCGCGCCCGCTGGATGTCGATGCCAGGCAGGCGCTCGAACGGCACCAGCTCGTCGCGCTCGGCGAGCGCGGCGGCGAGGTCTTCGTCGTAGCGTGCGAGCGGAAGATCGGGGAGCAGCACACCGTCCAGATCGATGGCGTAGACGGCGTACTCGTGGTCGTCGGCCATGCGCGTGCCTTCGCCGTTGCCCTCGCTGATCCAGTCGGCGCGATAGCGGTCGGTGTAGGCCTGGCGCTCCCACGGGAAGAGCGTGAAATAGCCGCTCGCATCGATCGAATAATCGGGGCGCAAACGGCTGAGGTCGTCATAGGCGCCGGTCAGCGTGCGCACGACGAGGCCGTGTTCGCTGAGGAAGGCGATGCAGTCGATCAGCGTATTGCCTCGGCCCGCGATGTCCTCGCACAGCAGCACTTTCGCGCCCGGCTCGGGCAGTGGCATCGTGGAGTCCCAGCGCACTTCGCGCGTGGCGCGGTCGTAGCGCAGGAACGCGACGCCCGCGCCCGTTGCGTGCGAAACCATCAGCGCGAGCGGGGCGCCGCCGCGCAGAATGCCGACGACGACGGCGAATTCTTCGGCGACCAGCGCCGGCTGCAGCGACTCGACCCAGTGATCGAGCTGTTCGTAAGTGAGCGGAACGACAGGTTTATCCATGGGCTGAAATGGGAGGCAACGTGGCGCGTATCTGGCCAGTGAGCGGCAAATGGGCGGCAATTGCGTTGGAAAATGCGCAACACGGGTGCAACACGCATCCGAAAGCCGCGTAGGGCAAGAAGACGCCTGGTGTCAGTGCAAGGATTGACGATATTATGCCTATGCTCGCCGGCTGCTGCTGGCCGACCGGGTGGAGCAAGCGGAAACAAGCAGAAAAAAGAAAGAAGCGGCGCAGCGCCGCCACACCACACACGAAAACGACGCGATTCATCGCGCGAAAGGGCTCGGGCAACATGCAGTATTTCAAGGTATGGCCAGGCTGGCGGCGCTGGGCCGCCGTGGCGGCGTTCGTCTTCGCGGGCGCGGCGCCGCCGTTCGCTCAGCCGGCATTTGCGGCAGACCCTGCGACTTCGCTCTCGCTCGACGTGGACGGCGAAGTCCGCGTGACCAACAATGCCGCCCATACGGCATATCACTTCAGCGAGGCGCAACTGCTTGCGCTGCCCGCGCATTCGATCACGACGACCACTACGTGGACGCCGCGCTCGACCTTTACCGGTCCGCTGCTCTCGGATGTGCTCAAGGCGGTCGGCGCGTACGGCAGCCAGATCGAGATCCACACGCTCGACGATTACACTTGCGTCGTGCCCGTGGCCGACGCCGATCGCTACGGTGTGGTGGTCGCCTACGCGATGAACGGTCAGCGCCTGAAGGTGAGCAACTTCGGTCCGCTGTTCCTGATCTATCCGCGCGACCAGTATCCGCTCGAGCTAGACGGTGCGGCCGGCGACTCGAAATTCGCGTGGCAGATCAAGTCGATGACGATCAAGCAGTGAGTAGCCGGGGTCTGGTTTACACACATATGCAACGTCCAATGCGACGCCTGTTGCAGGCGGTGATCTGGATGGCGGCGCTTGCGCCGCCGGTGGTGGCGGTCGGCTATCTGCTCTATGCGAACCTGCTCAATCCGCAGGTCGTGCAGCGCATCACCAGCAATTACGACGGTCTGTACTGGGACGCCGCGCAGCTTCAGATCGCCTATGCGCGCTTCGAGAGCCAGCTCCTCATGTTCGCCGACGGCATCGACCGCGATCTGGACAAGGTACGGCTACGCTACGAAGTGCTGCAGTCGAAGCTCAACGTGATGAAGGGCTCGACGCAATCGCTCGATGCCGCGCACGGCTTGAGGAAGCGCCAGGAAGCCGATCTGGCCATTCTCGATGCGGCGATCTCGCCGTTCGAGGCCGAAATCGCGACGCTCGCGGACAACCCGGAGCGCGCGGTGCCCATGCTCATGGCACTCGACCTGCACTGGACCCAGGTCACCGATCTGGCGCTGAACCGGCGCTTCGCCGACGTCACCGAGCGCGAGGCGATCCGGCATGACTTCATTACGAAACGCCGCGAGCTGTTCGCGTCGGGGCTCGTGCTGCTCCTGCTTGCGGCGGCGGCGGGCGTGCTGCTCGTGATGAACGGCTACCGGCGCACGCGCCTGCTGCACCAGCAGCGCGCCGCGCTCGAAGCCGAGCACCAGGCGAGCCGCGCCGCGCGCGAGGCGAGCATGGCGAAGGACGCCTTCCTCGGCATGATCAGCCACGAGCTGCGCACACCGCTGCACGCGATCGTTTCGTCGATCGAGCTGCTCGGCTTCAACTCGCATTCCGACGCCGACCGCAAGGTGATCCAGCGCCTCGAAATCGCCGCTCGTCAGCTGGAAGCGCAGATGAAGGACCTCACCGACTACGCGCGCCTCGGCGCGGGCAAGCTCGAACTGCGTCAGGAGGAGTTCGAGCCGCGCGAGCTGCTGCAGTCGATCGTCGACGAGAACGAGCAGGCGGCGCGCTCGCGCGGGCTCGAATTCGAGCATGGGTGGGCGGGGCCGGAGCGACCCGTGGTGGCCGATCCGCACCGCATTCGCCAGATCGCCAACAACCTCGTCACGAACGCGATTCGCTACACCGAGCGGGGCAAGGTGCGGCTCGAATTCTGGCTGCAGGCGCGGGAGCGGGGCGCGCGGACGTCGCCGGGCAGGGATGACGCGCGAAGGCCGGCTGGCGACGACATGCTCGTCATCGTCGTCGGCGACACGGGGCCGGGCGTGGCCACGGAGCAGATACCGCTCATCTTCAAGGAGTTCACGCAGCTCGACACCTCGCGTTCGCGGCGCTACGAGGGGGCGGGGATGGGGCTCGCGATCGTGCGCGGCCTCGTCGAGCTGTTCGGCGGCACGATCGAGACGCAAAGCCAGGTGGGCAAGGGCACCACCTTCACCGTGCGCATTCCCGTGACGGCCGTCGAGCCGCCCGCGCTCGCTGTCGTGGCCGAAGCGGCGCTGCCGGCCCATTCGCCGCCGCGGGTGCTCATCGTCGACGACAACCCGCTCGTGCGCGATTCGCTCTGCGAGATGGTTGCGCACATGGGCTACAGCCCGCTCGCGGCGGGCGACGCCGACACCGCGCTCGCGCTGCTCCACGACGAGGCGTGCGATGTCGTGCTGCTCGATTTGCACATGCCGGGCCGCGACGGCTACGACTTCGTGGCCGGGCTCGACGCGGCGCGGGGCATGCACGCGCAACCGCGCGTGATCGCGGTGAGCGCCGATGTGGCGGGGCTCACGGCGCTTCCTGATGACACGCCGGGCAGCGAGCCTGCGCCGTTCTTCGACCGGCTCACGAAACCGGTGCACTACGAGGTGTTGCGCGCGGCGTTGCAACGCGCGCTGGCGGCACCTCGCGCGGCGGCCTGAGGCGGCGCCGGTCCGAAGCGGCGTCGGCCCGAAGCGTTTGACGGGGCCGGGCCGAACCGGGCGCCGTTAGCCGCGATTGAGCCGCTTCGAAAGGTCCGCTACGAGAATCGCCATGCGCGCCGGCTTTTCGTAGCACGCCACGTTGTAGTGGCGCACGACCTGGCTGATCTCCGATTCACTGGCCTTGCCGGTCAGCAGCTCGCCGGTGAGCACGAAGATGGGCGCATCGGGGTTCTCGGAGGCGCGCACGCTGCGGATCGCTTCGGCGGCGGTCTGGCTGCCGAACAGCCAGTCGATCACGACGCCGTCGAACACGTTGTTTTCCAGCGCCTCGTTGAATGCTGCGAGACCGTAGAGCGCGAGCGCCGCGTAGCCGCTGTGCTCCAGGTAGTCGCGCAGGTTGTCCGCCGAGGACCGGTCGTCGTCCACCACCGCGATGAGCGGCTTGTCGGACTCGGCGCGGCGCGGATAGATCTCGATTTTGTGGACTTCGCGCGCGTTGTGGTACAGCGCGCCGTCAGGACGCACGACGCGCCACTGGCCCTGTTTTTCGTAGGCAACGAAGTCCGGGCGGCTGCCGGCCTCGACCGGCGCGCCGATCCACGCGGTGCACGGCAGTTCGGCCGCGCTCACGCAGAGTATCGCCTCCTGCGCGCTCGCGCCGACCATGCCGGGGTCGAGCAACTGCGCGCCAAAGAGCTGGCCAGCGGGTTCGCCGAACGCTTCGGCTACCTTCTTGATCTGGGCGAGCGTCCACGGGCTGTTGCCGCGCAGCTTGCGGTGCCCTTGCGAAAAACTCAGGTCAAGAATCCGGCACAGCTCGGTCGTTTGCTGACGCTTGCCGATGCCATGACGGCTCATCAGTTCGCGTACGCGCTCCGCGACCGAGGCCGAGTCGGTTGTTTGTGCGACGTTCGACATACCGCTTCAGGAGGGGATTCGTGGATTCAGTTTCTGATTCATCATGCCGCCGCGCCGTGAGGCCTGTGTGACGGGACCTCACACGGTCTCGCGCGGGGAGCACGATATTCTAAACGCATCAATTGCCAGTCACTGCTATTTTAGCCAATCCTAATCCGGCTCCGAAAAGCGGCGATGCAAGCGAAAGTTCGCCGCCAGAAGTTCGCCGCCGATGACACCCGGGGCTTTCGCGGCTCGCGGCGTTGCAGGTACGGCGCGAGCCTGCGAAGATGCACGATTCTGTACGCCGGGCGCCGGCGCGCGGGCATCAACCTTACAACGACGAGGGGTATCGCTTGGACGACGGGCACCGCGGGCACACCGGTCGCAATGGCGGGACGTGGCGGCATCGAGCCGTGCCGTATTACAGCCAGTGGGGGCGCGCCGAGTGGGTGGCGCCCATCGTCGAGCGCGGCGCCGACCCGTGCGACGACCCGGGCTGGCGGATGAGCGGCTTCGCGCACGCCGACGACTATCGGTTCTGGGCCAAGCGTCTGTGCGGCCTGACCTGCTTCGAATCGGCGCTCGATTATTGGGGTATTGCGCACGCGCCGCGCGCGCAACTGCTCGAGGAGGCGCTGCGCCACGGCGTGTACCGCGTGCGCGACGATGGCGGCGTGGACGGCCTGATCTACCGGCCGTTCGCCGCGTGGGTGCAGGCCGCGTTCGGCGTGCGCGTGGAGGTGATGACCGACGAGGGCATCGAGGCGAGCGCCGCGCGCCTCGATGCGGATACGCTCGCGATCGTCTCCGTGAGCCCCGAGATCCGCTACCCCGAGCGGCCCAATGTCAGCCAGGGCGGCCACCTGATCCTGCTGCACGGCCGCGGCGACGGCGGCGTGTGGTTTCACAATCCATCGGGCATCGCCCCGTATCAGGCTGACGCCTGGCTGCCTTATGAAACCGTCGCGCGGTTTCATGCGCGGCGGGGCATGGCGCTCACCCGGCCGCGCTGAGGCGCCACGTTCAGGCCGGCGCCGGCTGCAGGCCGCCCAGCAACTGCCGCACACGTGACAGATCGCGATTGATCGCGCCCGCGTCCTCGAACAGCTCCGCGAGCCAGTCCACGAACACGCGCACGCGGGGCGACACCTGGCGCGACTTCACGTACGCCACCGAAACCGGTGTGGGCAGCGGCTTCCATTGCGGCAGCACCTCGCGCAGCGCGCCGCTGTCCAGGTACGGCTGCGCGGCGAGCAGCGGCGGCTGGATCAGCCCGTAGCCCTGCAGGCCGCAGGTGAGGTAGGCGAACTCGTCGGAGACATGGACGAAGCCATCCACCTTCACCTTGGTCGGGCTGCCGTCCACTTCGAAGTCGAACTCGAACGGGCGGCCCGTGAGCGGCGAGAGAAAGTTGACGACCGGAGTCCGCGCGAGGTCGTCGAGCGTCTGCGGCGCGTCGTGCCGCGCGAGCCAGGCGGGGCTCGCGCAGGTCACGTGCTCCAGCACGCCAAGGCGCCGCGCCGCGAGCCCGGAGTCGGGCAGCTCGCCGAGCTGGATGCTGCAATCCACGCCTTCGCCGACGAGATCGACGTTGCGCAGGCTCACGCCGATCACGAGGTCGATCTGCGGGTAGCGCGCGTGGAAGTCGTCGAGCGCGGGCAGCACGATCGCGTTCGCGATCAGGCCAGGCATCTCCACGCGCAGGCGGCCGCCGATCGCGCCGGGCGACTGGCGCACGCTCGCTTCGGCATCGTCGATGTCGGCGAGGATTTGCGCGGCGCGCTCGTAATAGGCGGCGCCTTCGGGCGTCAGCGAAAGGCGCCGGGTCGTGCGCACGAGCAACTGCGTGCCGAGCAGCGATTCGAGGTTTTGCATCAGCGTGGTTGCGCTGGCGCGGGGCATATCGAGTGACTGCGCGGCTTTGGTGAAACTGTTGGTGTCGACGATGCGGATAAACGTGCGCATCGCCTGGATGCGGTCGATCACGGGCTAGCTCCTGAGAATGGGCTTGAGGCTTGAACGAAATCCGCGTTGCTGCTGAAAAAGGGTGAGCCGCGTAGCGCTGCTGCGCGGTGCCGGCGTCTCGCGGAAAGCGACGCGCGGCGGTCAAACGGCGAGGACGATCAGGTGGCGGCGCGCGCGGGCGCCGGCTCGACTACGGGAGGCCAAAAAAGGGAGGCCTCGAAGCGGAAGGGCTGGCGGGCCATCCCGAATGGACGGCCCGGCGGGGCAGGGTGTTACGTCAGGGTGCGCAGCGCTTGTTACTTGCGCAGCGAATCGAGGTCGATCACGAAGCGGTACTTCACATCGCTCTTGAGCATGCGCTCGTACGCGTTGTTGATGTCCTGCATCCTGATCAATTCGATATCCGAAGTAATGCCATGCTTGCCGCAGAAGTCCAGCATTTCCTGGGTTTCTGCAATGCCGCCGATCAGCGAGCCCGCGAGACGCCGGCGCTTCATGATGAGGTTGAACACTTGCGGCGACGGGTGATCGTGCTCGGGCGCGCCCACCAGTGTCATCGTGCCGTCACGGCGCAGCAGCGCGAGGAACGGGTTGAGGTCGTGCTGGGCGGCCACCGTGTTGACGATCAGGTCGAAGCTGTTGGCGTGCTTCGCCATTTGCTCCGGGTCCTTCGAGATCACGACTTCGTCGGCGCCGAGCCGCTTGCCGTCCTCGATCTTCGAAGGCGACGTGGTGAACAGCACGACGTGCGCGCCCATGGCATGCGCGATCTTCACGCCCATGTGGCCGAGCCCGCCGAGGCCCACGATGCCGACCTTCTTGCCGGGGCCCGCGCCCCACGTGCGCAGCGGCGAATACGTGGTGATGCCCGCGCACAGGAGCGGCGCGGCCGCGGCGGCGTCGAGGTTCTCGGGCACACGCAGCACGAACGCTTCGTCCACCACGAGCTGCGTGGAATAGCCGCCGTAGGTCACGTCGCCGCTCACGCGGTCGTTGCCGTTGTAGGTGCCGACCCAGCCGTTCTCGCAATACTGTTCGAGGCCTTCGGCGCAGCTCGGGCAGGTGCGGCACGAGTCGACGAGACAGCCCACGCCGACCAGCTGGCCCACCTTGTACTGCGTGACGCCCTTGCCGACCTCGGCCACGCGGCCGACGATCTCGTGGCCCGGCACGACCGGGTACATCGTGTTGTGCCATTCGTCGCGCGCCTGGTGCAGGTCGGAATGGCATACGCCGCAGAACAGCACGTCGATGCGAACGTCGAGTTCGCGCAGGTCGCGGCGCTGGAATTCGAACGGGGCGAGCGGCGAGGCGGCGTCGCGGGCGGCATATCCGTAGGTCGGGTACATGTTGGCTCCTGTGTCGATGCGAAGTCGGGCTTTAGCCCTTACTCCAGTCCCATGCCGTGGTGGTCGGTGCAGCGCTTTGCATGGGGGTTGCGGCAGGGTTCCCATCGTAAGGATCGAGGCCCACCCAGGGAATACCTGAAGCTATCGAAGACTTGCCTGATTCTCCTGGCGCGAAGCAAAACTGCGGGTTCGGTGATAGATTGGCAAGCCTGTTTCTCTGCCTGACCGACTCTTTTGGGGCACAACCGATATGGGCTACGTCAAAACCCTCGCCGCGGCGGCCATCGCGCCGGCGGCCGCCACGCAGGCGCGCACGGTCGACCTGCTCATGCAACTCACGCAGCGCGACGGCGTGCACGCCACGGGAGTCGAAGGCGTTCGGCTCTATCGCGGCAGCAAGAGCCACCCGCGCCAGCCGGTGATGTACGAACCGAGCATCTTCATCGTTTGCCAGGGGCGCAAGCGCGGCTTTCTCGGCGATCAGATCTTCATCTACGACGCGCAGCAGTATCTCGTCCTTTCCGTGCCGATGCCGTTCGAATGCGAGACCGAGGCGAGCCCCGAGAAGCCGATTCTCGCGATCTCGATCCGCGTCGATCTTACGACCGTCGCCGAGCTGCTCATGGCGCTCGACGATCCGCGCCGCCCCGTGTCCGAGCCCTCGGGCATCTACGCCACGCCGCTCGACGCGACGCTCTCGAACGCCGTTCTGCGCCTGCTCGAGGCGCTAGCGCAGCCTCACGAGGCGCGCATTCTCGGGCCTTCGATCGTGCGCGAAATCTGCTATCGCGTGCTCATGGGCGAGCAGGGCGATGCGATTCGCGCGGCGCTCACGCATCAGCATCACTTCGGGCGCATCGCGAAGGCGCTGCGGCGCATTCACGCCGACTACCGCGACGACCTCGACGTCGAGACGCTCGCGTCCGAGGCGGGCATGAGCCTCGCCGTCTTTCACGCGCACTTCAAGGCCGTCACGTCGACCTCGCCGATGCAGTATGTGAAGACCACGCGCCTGCATCACGCGCGCCTGCTGATCACGCACGACGGCCTGACCGTGAGCGCGGCGGCCACGCGCGTGGGGTATGAAAGCGCGTCGCAGTTCAGCCGCGAGTTCAAGCGCCTGTTCGGCATGACGCCCGCCAACCAGATGCGAATCGTGCGCGACGCGGCGGCGGCCGCTGCGGCGCCACGCGTGGAAGTCCTGCCGCCGCGCTACGTGACGGCCGTGTGACGCTGCGTTGTGCCCGCGTTGTGCCCGTTGCATGCGCGGTATTCCATCGATTCGATACCGACATTGGGCCGTGACACCGGCGCGGGGATCTCAAAGGCTCAACAATGAAAACGCTGATCGGCGCGCTGCAAGAGCGCGCGGCCCACGTGGTGAACCGCTTCTATGAAGAGTTGGGCCGCCTGCCCAAGTCCCGCCGCATTCTCGAAATGCTCTCGGACGCGGAACTCGCGCATCTGAAGTCTCGGCAAATTCAGAATCTCCTTGCGCTCGCCGATTTCGGCCTGACCGCGCGCGAGCACGAGGAAATGGCGCAGCGTATCGGCCGTATCCACGCCATCGTCGGGCTCGACAAGGAAGAGCTCGTACGCAGCCGCGGCATTCTCCACGAAGTGCTTTACGCGGAAGTGGGCCGCTCCGTGAGTGCGCAGCAGCTCTCGCTCTACGCGCGGCGCCTCACGTCCGACCTCGCGTGGCAACTCAAGGCCTACCAGGACGTGCAGGATTCGCAGCAGGAGGCGCTGTTGCGCATCACGCGTCTCGTTTGGGAAGCGGGCAGCTATACGAATTTCATCGACCAGGTGATCGCCACGCTGGCGGCTCACGAGGAAGTGGCCGCCTGCACGATCGGCCGGCCCGACGAAGCGGGCATTTTTCATTTCGAGGCCGGTGCGGGCGGCAAGACCGAAAGCGGCATGCTCGACGTGCTCGCCGCGCACGATCACGAAGTCAGCGTGCGCGCCGATCACCCCCAGGGGCAAGGCGCCATTGGCCGCGCGTGGCGCAGCGGCAAGGCCGAGCGCGTGGTCAACTACCAGACCGACCCGCTCGTCGTGGCGTGGCGCGATCTCGCGGCGCGCGAAGGCGTGCGCTCTTCAGTGGCGATTCCGCTCGCTGCGCCGGGACAGGCGCCACTCGCCGTGCTCAGTTTGTATAGCGCGTTTCCGGGCGGCTTCGTCGGGCCCGATCAGGTGGCGTTCGTCGATCTGCTGCAAACGCTGCTCGGCTGCGCCACGATGCGTATCCGGACCCACGACGGCATGAGCGCCGCCGTGCCGATAAACGTGCGCCAGCATTGGGCGGCGCTCGTGCGCACCGGCGCGCTGGAAATGCACTATCAGCCGCTGCTCAGCCTGGCAACGGGGACGGCCAGCAAGGTGGAGGCGCTGGCACGCCTGCGCGACGGTGAGCGGCTGCTGCTGCCGGACGAATTTCTCCCGGCGCTCTCCTCCGACGACCTGCTGGCCCTCTTCGCGCGCGGCCTCGACGAGGCGCTCGCCGACCGTGCGCGCTGGCATGCCGAAGGCCGCGATCTGGAAGTGTCGATCAACCTGCCGCCGGCGGCGCTGAACGATATCCGCTATTACGAGTCCACCCGGGCCGCGCTGGCGAGGCACCGTTGCCCCGCCGTGCGGCTCACGCTGGAAGTTCTGGAGAACGAAGCGCTTTCGCTGAGCCAGGGTCAGAGCGCCATTCTCGCGAAGTTCCGCGAGCTGGGCGTGCTGCTCGCGCAGGACGATCTCGGCGCGGGACACAGCGGCCTCACGCGCCTGCGCGAAGTGCCGTTCGACTGGATCAAGCTCGACCGCGAGATGGTGAAGGTGAGTGGCGACGATCAATTGAATACGCTGCGCGTGATCTATCAGTTGACGCGTCTTGGCCATTCGCTGGGCCGGCTCGTGCTTGCCGAAGGCATTGACACGCTCGACCTCCTCAATGCGCTCACGATTCTCGGGGTGGACGGCGCGCAGGGTTACGGCATCGCAAAGCCGATGGAAGCCGCGCGCCTCGTCGAATGGCTGGACCGCACGCCGGCCTTCGTCGCGACGGCGGTTGCCGAAGACGGTGCGGGAAACGAAAGTCTGCTCGCGCGGCTCGCCCGCTTCGTGGTCTGGGAAGAGCGCATGCTCATGATTGCCGCCGTGCCCGAAGCGGGGCAAGCGTTGCTGCAAGCGCTGACTCGCGATACCGGCAGCGTGCCGCTCGCGCAATCGCTTACCGGCTTCGGCACCATCCTGCCTGCGGGACCGCAACGCGACGCGTTGCATCGTCAAGTGGTCGGTGCGCTGCTTACCCACGGCCCCCACAGCGAAGCTTGGCGTGTCGCGCTGAACGGCCTGATAGCGGCGATCGCGGCTACTGCGTAGACGCGGGCGGCTGGCCGCCTTCGCGCGATTGGCGTCGTGCGAAACGCTATGGAGTCGCCACTATTTCGGATTCCTTCACGATGCCGGATTCGAGAAGGCGTTGCTGGGTGGCGGCGTCGATGCCGAGTGCGTCCATCACGGCGCGCGTGTCGGCGCCGAGCGCAGGCGGACACTTGCGATAAGTCGGCGGTGTGCGCGAGAGCTTCACCGGCGCGCCCGTGCCGCGATAGCCTTCCATCTCGACGATCATGCGGCGGTGCCGCGTGTGCGGATGCGCGGCCACGGCGTCGACGGTCTGCACCGGCCCGCACGGCACACCGGCGTTGATCAGGTCGCGCGCGAGCGGCTCGCACTCGTGCGCGACGAGCCGTGCTTCGAGCGCGGCCTTGAGCTCCGGGCGATGCGCGCAGCGGCTGCGATTGTCGGCGAAGCGGGGGTCGTCGGCGAGATCGGGTATGCCCAGGTGCGCACAGAGCCTGGCGAACTGGCGGTCGTTGCCCACCGCGAGGAAGATGGGGGCGCTGCCGGTCGCGTAGCTGTCGTAGGGCGCGATGTTCGGGTGCGCGTTGCCGCTGCGCTGGGGCGTGCGGCCGTTGCCGAAATAGTTCGGCAGATGCGGGTGCAGGAGCGACACGCCGCAATCGTAGAGCGCGATGTCCACCGACTGCCCGAGCCCGCTCTTTTCGCGTTCGGCCAGCGCGAGCAGAATGCCGGCGAGTGCGTTCAGGCCCGTGACCATGTCGACGATGGGCAAGCCGATGCGAAGCGCGGGGCCATCGCGCTCGCCGTTCACGCTCATGAGCCCGGCCATGGCCTGGATGACGGCGTCGTAGCCGGGCAGCCCGCCTAGCGGGCCGTCCGCGCCGAAGCCGGAGATCGCGCAGTGAATCAGGCGTGGAAAGCGCGGGCGCAAGTCGCGCTGGTAGTCCATGCCCCAGCGCGCGAGCGTTCCCGGCTTGAAGTTTTCGACGAGCACGTCCGCGCCTTCGAGCAATTGCCAGAGGATCTCGCGGCCTTCCTCGTGCGCGAGATCGACGGCGATGCCCTGCTTGTTCCGGTTCACGCCCACGTAGTACGAGGCGGTATCGCCCACGAAGGGCGGCCCCCAACCGCGCGTTTCGTCGCCGCCGGGCGGTTCGAGCTTGATGACGTCGGCGCCGTGGTCGGCGAGCGCCTGGGTGCAGTACGGGCCGCCCAGCACGCGGCTCAGGTCGATGACGCGCAGGCCGTGCAACGCGCCGTTGACAATGGTTGATCTGGATTCCTCTGGAATGTTCATGGCGTGCAACCTCACTGCGCGGGCATCAGTTGCATGGCCTGATCCAGGGGAAGCACGTGCTCTTCCACGAGGGCGCGCAGCGTTGTGGCGTTTTCGTCGCGCTCGTCGAGCGCGAGCGGGTCGCGCGGCAGCAGCTTGTGGCGCACGAGCAGATGCGCGAGCGCGAGGCGTCGATAATCGGCCGCGCTGCGCGAAACCTGCGCCGCTTCGCAGGCCATGAAGGCTGCCGTGGTGGCGTGATAGAGCGCGCTCGCGGCCTGGCGCACCGACTCGTCGCGGCCGCATTCGGCCACGCTCATGAGCGCCGCGCCCGAGCGGTCGAACATGCGGCGCAGGAGTGCTGCGCTCGTCGCGTGCAGGCCGCTTTCGGTCAGAGCTTCATGCACGTACTGCGTCAGCGCTTCGAGCGCGCCCTCGCGCTTCGCCGCGCGCGCCACGTCGAGCGCGACGATATTGCTCGTGCCTTCCCAGATCGAGCCCAGGTGCGCGTCGCGTACGAGGCGCGGGTCGCTCCATTCCTCGATATAGCCCACGCCGCCGCGCACTTCCATCGCGTCGCCGGTCACGCGGCGCGCGTCGCGGCAGGCGCGGAACTTGATGAGCGGCGTGAGGATGCGCACGCATTTCGCCGCGCGTTCGTCACCGTGGTCGGCTCGTGCGAGCAGTGTGGCGATGCGCATGAACATCGAGCGCGCCTGCTCGGCGGGCAGCATCATCTTGAGCAGTTGGCGCTGCATCAACGGCATGTCGATGAGCTTGCGGCCGAACGCCTCGCGGTTGCGCGCCACGTGCAGCGCTTCGGTCACGGCACGGCGCATGAGGCCCGCCGCGCGCACGCCGTTCGAGAGACGCGACATATTGATCATGTCCGCCATCTGATGAAAGCCTCGGCCCACTTCGCCGATCAGCCAGGCCTGCGCGCCTTCCAGCACGATCTCGCCGCTTGCCATCGAGCGGCTGCCGAGCTTGTCCTTGAGACGCACGATGCGATAGCTGTTGCGCGTGCCGTCGGGCAGTTTCTTCGGCAGCAGGAAGAGGGCGAGGCCCTTGATGCCGGGCGGCGCGTCGTCGGGGCGCGCGAGCACCATCGCGAGATCTGCGTCGGCATTCGAGCAGAACCACTTGTCGCCGTAAAGGCGCCATACGTCCTCGCCATTCGCGCCGCGCTCGCGCGTGGCGCGTGTGGCAATGCGCGCCACGTCCGAGCCCGCGGCCTGCTCCGTCATGAACATCGCGCCCTGGTACAGCGTGTCGAAGTCCTGCGAGGCGAGCATCGGCAGATAGCGCGCGATGAGTTCGGGCGAGCCGAAGCGGCGCAGCGTGCGCGTGAGCGAGTCGGTCATGCTGACCGGGCAGCACAGGCCGAACTCGGCCTGCACGAACAGGTAGGTGAGCGCGTATTTGACGAGCGGCGCGGGCGCGTTCGCGCGATGGCTCATGGCCGCGAGGCCGAGTTCCGCATAGGCGACGCGTTCGAGCGCCACGTAGTCGGGATGCTTGTCGATGCGCTGGATCGCTTCGCCGCTGCGCGTGCGCTGTTCGAGCGTGGGCGGGTGCTTGTCGGCCGCTAGCGCAAGCGTGTCGAGTTCGTCGGATGCGCGCTGGCCTAGCGAGACGAGTTGCGTCTCGATCGCGCGGAATGCGGCGTCGCCGAGATAGCTGCGCAAAAGAGGCGCGAAGCCGGGGTCGCTCGTGTAGAAGTTGATGCCGCGGCTATCGGGAATGTTCGCCGCGCCGCTGGCGGGGCTCGCGTACGTGGCGTTTCTAGCTGGCGTGGCGAAGGCGGGGCGATCGTTCATCGTGTGCTGTCTCCGTTTTGTGCTCTGCGATTCGGCGTAGCTTAGGCACGGCATCGATAACGGTCCAATACAAAGGATGTCATGTACGATAAGGGCCATCTATTGATCAAAACGCCCGGGGAATCGCCATGGAACTCAAACAACTGCGCTATTTCGTGGCCGTGGCCGAGGAACTGCACTTCGGCCGCGCGGCGCGTCGGCTGTTCATCTCGCAGCCGGCGCTCAGCTTCGATATTCGCAAGTTCGAGGAACAGCTAGGCGTGCAACTGCTCGAGCGCACCAACAAGGCGGTGGCGCTGACCAACGCGGGCAACGTGTTGCTCGAAGAGGCGCGGCGGCTGCTGGAGCAGGCCGACGAAGTGCGGCGCATCGCGGCGCGTTCCGCGCACGGGCTGGCGGGGCGGCTGCGCATCGGTTTCGTCAATTCGATGCTCTATCGCGGGCTGCCCGAGGCGGTGCGGCGTTTCGAGGCCGATCATCCAGCGGTGGAAGTCGTGCTGCGGGAGATGAACACGGCGGAGCAGGTGCAGGCGCTGCAGCGTTTGCAGATCGATCTCGGCTTTGCGCACTGGGGGCGCTTTCCGGCCGAGACGCAATCAGAGGTGCTGTTTTCGGAGCCGTTCCTCTGCTGTCTGCCGGTTGCGCATCGGCTCGCACGCCAGCGCCGCATCGAGCTCGCGACGCTCGCGCTCGACCCGTTCATCCTGTTTCCGCGTTCGGTGTCGCCGCACTATCACGACCAGATCATCGCGACCTGCGTGGAGGCGGGGTTCAGCCCGCAGATCCGCCACGAAGCAAGGCTCTGGCAAACCGTCGTGACGATGGTGGAGTTCGGCATGGGCATCGCGCTGGTGCCGGCTGCGCTGGGGGCCACGGGCAGCGGGCGCGTGGTGTTTCGGCCATTGTCCAGCAATCCTTACGAATCGCAGGTGCTCCGGCTCGTGCGCGCCGGCGAGGCGAATGCGCTGGCTCAGGGATTTGCGACGTACCTCAGGGCGGGCAAGGAGAGCAGGGCGGCTGGCACGCCGCCCCGCAAGTGAGCGCCAAACCTCAGCCGCACGTCCCGATCTCTCCGCACGCCGTGCAGAAGTCGCAGCCGTCCTTGCGGATCACGGCATTCGCCCCGCACGAGCCGCATTTGCGCCCGAGCATCGCATGAGGCATGGCATGGTGCGAGTCGGCGGGCAGCGCGTTGTCGCGTTCCAGCACCTGATCGCCGGAACGTTCCGCCGGTGGCGCTCGGTCCACGTCCGCTTGCGCTTGCCCAGATCCGGTCAACGCGCCGCTGCGCAGTTGCGCGAGCAGACGTGACGGCACCTGGCGCCCTTCGGCATCGAGAAAGCCGCGCCGGTGCAGGATCTGCTGGATCGCGTAGGCGATGGCCGCGACTTCGGAGTCGTGCCAAAGCGGGATGCGCCGGCCGTCGAGGCGCTGCGTTTCGCCGTAGCGCACCTGGCCGCGATCCCATGACACCTTGCGCAAGTCCTGCAGATTGCGCGCAACGAAACCGCCGCGCGCCGCCAGTGAGAGCGAACGCATCGTCGCCGTGATCCATTGCTGCGATTCGTCGCGCTGGCCCACGGGAATGAAGAATTCGATAGGCCGCTCGATCGTCACGGCTTCGCCGCCGACGTGGCCGGTCACCTCCAGGAACGAGACCGCCACGTAGAGCGAGACCTTGCCGGTCTGGGTGATGTACTCGATCTTTTCGATCACGGCGGGCAATTCGCCCTTTGGCCGATGATCGATCGCCACGCGCAGCGGGTCCAGCAGCAGATCGCCGAGCGCATCGTCGGCAGGCGCCGCGGCTTGCGGCGGCAGCGTTTGCAGAACCGCGCCGAGCGTCTCGTTCGGCCGGTAGGTCGCGAGTCCCTTCAGGCCGCGCCGCCATGCGTCGAGATAGAGGTTTTCGAAGTCCTCGAAAGGATAGTCGGCAGGGACGTTGACGGTCTTCGAGATCGACGTGTCGACATAGGGCTGCACGGCCGCCATCATCGCCACGTGGTCCTGCGCGCTCATTTCCAGCGCGCTCACGAAGTACCCGGGCAGTGCGTTCACGTCGCCGCCCAGCTCGCGGTACACGCGCCACGCGTGGTCCTCGACGTTGAAGGTCTCGCGGCTGCCGTCTGCCATGCGGCGCGTGCGCTGATAGGTCCACGAGAACGCGGGTTCGATGCCGTTCGAGACGTTGTCGGCGAACGCGAGGCTCACCGTGCCCGTGGGCGCGATGGAGAGCAGATGGCTGTTGCGGATGCCATGCGCGCGGATCTCGCCCTTGAGATCGTCGGGCAGGCGCGAGGCGAAGGTGCCGGCTTCGAGATAGGTATTGGCGTCGAAGAGGGCAAACGCGCCGCGCTCGCGCGCGAGTTCGACCGAAGCGTGGTAGGCGGCGTCGCGCATCGTGCGTCCCACGCGTGCGCCGAATGCACAGCCTTGCTCGGAGTTATAGCGGATGCCGAGCATCACGAGCGTGTCGCCGAGCCCCGTGAAGCCCACGCCGATGCGCCGCTTGGCCGCCGCTTCCGCCTGCTGCTCGGGCAGCGGCCAGAGCGTGGCGTCGAGCACGTCGTCGAGAAAGCGCACCTGGGTGCGCGTGCGTTCGGCGAGTGCGTCCCAGTCGAAATCGGTGTCTTTGTATTCGCCGCGGCCGCGCAGTTGCGCGAACGGCTCGATCACGAAGCGCGTGAGGTCGAGCGGCCCGAGGTTGCAGCACCCGTAGGCGGGCAGCGGCTGCTCGCCGCACGGGTTGGTCGCGCGGATCGCTTCCTGCGCGCGCAGGTTGTTGTCCTCGTTCATGCGCGAGATGAACACCACGCCCGGTTCGGCGACGTCGTAGGTCGAGCGCATGATCGCGTCCCACAGCGCGCGGGCGCGTAGTTCGGCGTAGACCCAGTTGCCGTCGTCGCGCCGGTGCAGGTCGCCCGAGGCGCGCAGCGCGGGCGAGGGCTCGGCGCGATGCACGAGTTGCCAGGGCGCATCGTTTTCCACGGCGTGCATGAACGCGTCGGTGACCGCCACCGAGACGTTGAAGTTGTTCCAGCGCCCCTTCGAATGCTTGGCCTCGATGAACTCGGGCAGGTCGGGGTGATCGCAGTCGAGCACGGCCATTTGCGCGCCGCGCCGCGAGCCTGCGCTTTCCACGGTGCGGCACGAGGCGTCGAACACGTCGATATAGCTGCACGGCCCCGATGCGCTCGATCCCGTCGACTTCACGAGCGCGCCGCGCGGCCGGATCGCCGAGAAGTTGTAGCCCACGCCGCCGCCGCGCCGCATGGTTTCGGCGGCCTGCAGCAGCGCGACGTAGATGCCGGGGCGGCCCTCGTCGTCCACGCCCTGGATGCTGTCGCCCACCGGCTGCACGAAGCAGTTGATCAACGTGGCTTCGATGCCGGCGCCCGCCGCGCTCATGATCCGTCCCGCGCCGAGCGCGCCGTGGCGCAGGTTGTCGACGAAACGCGCCTCGACCTCGGCGCGCAGCTCCGGTGGCTCGACCTGGGCGACGCCGCGTGCGACACGGCGATAGATGTCGTCGGCGGTTTGCTCGTCGCCTTTGGCGTACTTCTCGAGCATCACGTCGAGCGAGAACTGCTGTGGAGGAAACGGAAGCGGGGGCGTGTCTTCTGCCATGGCCGGGCCTCGCATAGCGCCGCGCGCGGGCGGCGGTTGAAGGACGATTCAAGGGTGGCGGGACGGCGCGCGAGACGCGCGGCAGCCGTGCCGCATGCGCTCAACCTTACCCCAGCGGCGCGGCGTGTGCACGGCGGCGCAAGGGCGCAGGCCAGGGCGGGTGGAGTTCGCGGCGGCCGCTCGCATTCTGCGGTTACACTGCTCGCGCCCGCAGGCACATAGACAACGAGGAGACACGATGACGAACGACACAGCGCCCGTGGTCTATCACGACACGGTGCGCGCGGAGTGGGTCGATTACAACGGCCACTTGCGCGACGCGTTTTACATGTTGATCTACAGCTACGCGACCGACGCGCTGCTCGATGCCATCGGTCTCGACGCGGCGCAGCGCGATGCGCGCGGGCGCTCGATGTACACGCTGGAAGCGCACCTGAACTACCTGCACGAGATCAAGGAGGGCGCGCAGGTGCGCGTCGAGGTGCGCGTGATCGAGCACGACGCGAAGCGGGCGCGCCTCTATCTCGAGATGTACGCCGGCGAGCGAGCCGAGCCGGTCTCGGCCAGCGAGCAACTGCTCTTGCACGTGGACCGGTCGGGCCCGCGCGCGGCGGCCTTCGACCCCGACGTGCTCACCCGCGTGGCGGCGTTGTGCGCCCGCTCGGCGGGCTTCGCGCCGCGGCACGCGGCGCGCGCTATCGCGCTCGCGCCGCGCTGAGGCCGTCGCTGTGCTTACAGCGCCAGTTCCGCGCCGATGAGCTCGCCGAATACATCGGCGGCGATCATCACGGAGGCGTTGAGCGGTGCCGGACGTTCGGCCGGCTTGAACACGGCGTCGCCACGGCGGATCTTGCGGCGCGATACGGCGCAGGTGCCCGAAGAATGCGCCGAGCGACGGCGCCAGCGCTGCTCGCCATAATGACAGCGCCCAGGCTCTACCCAGCGGATCACCAGCGCCGTGTCCGTCTGCTCGAGTATTTCGATGCGCTCACCGTTGGCTCCGTCAAGCGAGAGGCACGCTTTTTTCTTCATTGTCGGCTCCGAAAGTGTGGTTGCCGCGAATGTAGACCCGCTTGCTGACAAGTGCCATTGTGTCGCCGTTGAAACACCATTCCATTATCAGCAACAATTGCACAGCGACACGTGGCGATTCACGAAGGAATGGGGGTTTGCGGCCGATGGAGGGGCGACGTCGCGAATTTGTGCAACGCACTGTTGTGCGTGGCGCGACATCGATGGGCTCGTTAAGCGGTGCCGGGCGGGATGTTCGCGGTGGGGACGGAACGGACGGTGCGGAGGAGGATCTGAGAAAAGCGCGGCCCGGGGCGAGTGACTTGCGTGATTGAGACAGCTTCAGGCAGCCTGGAAGCCGGAGCCCTTGTTTTGAACTTTCCAGAGGTTACATGATTCAACGTCCGCCTGTTCCGAACTCCGCAAGCGAGCAAAAAATCCAGCGCGCCGCCTCTGCGGTGCTGTTCGCCACGCTCGTGCTGCTCGCGCTGTGGATCGTGCGCGAGTTTCTGCCCGCGGTGGCGTGGGCGAGCGTGTTCGCGATCGTGCTGTGGCCCGCCTATCAGGCGATCGAGCGCCGCGCATGGTTCAGGGGCCGCAAGACGCTGATCGCCAGCCTGCTCACGCTCGCCATCGGCCTGCTCGTGCTCCTGCCCATCGCGGTCACGGCCATCCGGGCGGGCGGGGAGGCCCACGAGCTCTATCTGTGGCTGCGCGACGCCCAGCAAAACGGCGTGCCGGTGCCCGACTTTGTCGCGCGGCTTCCCGTAGGCAGCCGTCAGGTGAGCGACTGGTGGCAGGCCAATCTGGCTCAGCCGCTCAAGGCCTCGCCGGCGATGAAGAGCCTGCACGGCGACACCATGGTCTCGTTCGGCCGCCACTTCGGCGCGCAAGCCGCCCACGCCACGATGACGTTCGCTTTCATGCTCATCACGCTGTTCGTGATTTTCCAGGCTGGGCCGCGCCTGTCGGCCACGGTCATGCGCGGCGCGCTGCGCGCTTTCGGTGCCGACGGCGCCCAACTCCTGTCGCGCATGGCGGCTGCCGTGCGCGGCACGGTCATCGGGCTCGTCGTCGTGGGGCTGGGCGAGGGCGTGCTGCTCACCGCCGCCTATATCGCGACCGGCGTTCCGCACGCGGCGCTGCTGGGCGCCGTCACGGCCATCGCGGCCATGCTGCCGTTCTGCGCGCCCGTCGTGTTTTGCGGCGCGGCGCTATGGCTCCTGATACAGGGTTCGTTCGTCGGCGCTGCCGCGCTCGTCGTCTGGGGTTTCGTGGTGGTGTTCGTCGCCGAGCATTTCGTGCGGCCCGTGCTGATCGGCAATTCCACTCGCCTGCCGTTTCTGCTCGTGCTGTTCGGCATCCTGGGCGGGGCGACCACCTTCGGGCTGATCGGCATCTTCATCGGACCGGCGCTCATGACGGTGCTGATGGTGCTGTGGGTGAACTGGGCGCAATGAGCCCGGCGACGCCGGGACGAGGCGCGCCGCGTGCCTCGCTCAGCGCACGCAGGCCAGCGTGTACCTGAGCGCGGCGGGCAGCAGTTCGCGCCAGACGGGCCACGCATGGCCGCCGTCGACGATGCGCAGCGCCGCGGGGTTGCCCGCCTCGCGCAGCCGCGTGTACAGGAGCGACGCCTCGGCCTGGATTACGAGGTCGTCGTCGCCGGCGGCGATGAAGAACGGAACGCGCCAGGGCCGCGCGAAATAGGGTTTCCAGAGCGCGGGGTAGTTGAGCGTGCGCCAGATCTGCGCGTCGAACTGATGGTCGCCGAACACGCCCACATGCCGCGCCGCCGAGCTGGGCGGCGGATCGCTCGCATAGACCGCCGGCGAGAGCAGCAGCGTGCCGCAGAACATGTCGGGGTGTTCCATCGTGTAGCGCAGCGCGCCGAATCCGCCCATCGAGACGCCGCCGATCGCGCGCCCGTCCCGGGCGTCTTCCACCGCGAAGTGCGATTCGATTTCGGGCAGCAGGTCCTGGAAGAACGCCGTCTCCATCTTCTCCTTGCGGTCGACGTACCAGTCGGTGCCGCCCTGCGGCATCACGATCACTACGGGCGGAACTTCGTGGCGGGCAATCAGCCCATCGACCGTGGTCTGGAGCTGGCCTTGCGTGACCCAGTCCATCGGCTCGCCGTTGTTGCCGTGCAGGAGATAGAGCACCGGGTAGCGGTTCTGGTCGGCTCGATAACCGCTCGGCAGGTACACCACGTACGGCCAGTCGCGGTTGAGCGCCTCGGCGTGGAAGCTGCGGACCGCGATCGTGCTCGCCGCGGCAGGCGCGGCCGGCGTGACGAAGGCCGCGCATGAGAGCGCGAGCGGAAGGAGCGCGGTTCGAAGGAGTCTGCGCATGGCAGGGGCGAAGGAACGGTTGGGCACCAGTGGCGCGGGGTCATCATGCTAGCAGCCGCCCGAGGACGCCGGAAGCCGGTGCCGGCGGCCGGCTGCGCGGACGTTTATCAGCGGCGGCGTCGTTTCAGGCGGAAGCTTTGGCGCGCGAAGGCAGCAGGCGCTTGAGCGGGCCGGATGCACGCGCGACGATCAGCAGCGCGGAGATCGCGACGGCGTCTGCGACGAGGCCGAGCGGGACATCGAGGTAGCCGTCCGTGTACCAGTAGAGGACCGAGTCGACCGTGAGCGATATCACGGCGCCGGCCACGAACGAGAGCATCCCCTTGCGTCCGACGAGGCCCACCCACGGCAGTGCATGCGCGAGGCGCCTCGCCCATCCGAGGCGGATCGCGTGCGCCGTGAGCCAGGCAATGCCGAGGAAATTGAGCATGCGGAACCATGCGAGGTTGCGCTTGAAGTCGCTATCGAGCGCGACGTTGCCGAGTTGCAGGCGATAGATGGCCGCGGCCGCGACGACGGCCAGGGCCGCCAGTGTCACGAGCGATCCAAGGCGGTGCGCGCTGGCGCGCTGGAATACGGGCTGCGCCTGCGCGATTACGCCGAGGACGAACATCAACTGCCAGCCGAACGGGTTGAAATCCCATTGCACGTCCTCGACATGCGGCAGCCACGGCGCCAGGTGGGGCGCGACGCCCCAAAGCGCGAGGCTCACGACCAGCAGCAGCCACGGCCGCGTGCGCGCGAGCGGCAGCGCAAGCGGGGCGGCGAGGGCGAAACAGGCGTACATGGGCAGCACGCCTGCCAGATAAGGCTGGCGGCGCAGCAGCACGATGTCGCGCAGCGCGGCGGCGGGCGCGAGCGTGAGATCGTCGAGATCGGTGGTGGCGAGGTTGGGCGCATCCACGTTGCACGCAACGAGGATCGCGGTGACGAGCAGCATCAGGAGCGCTGTCACGACGAACGCGCGGTAGATCTCGAACGCACGCTTGAGGAAACGCTGCCTGGCCGCCGCCTCGGTGTGGCGCGAGCAAAGCGCGGCCCACGCGGTGGCCGTGGCGAATCCGCCGAGGAAGACGAATACCTCGGCCGCGTCGCACAGCGCGTAGGCGTGGAGCGTGACGCGCGAGACGATGCTGCCGCCGATGTGATCGACGACGATGATGAGCAGCACGAGGCCGCGGAAAAAATCGAGTTCGACTAGACGGTGGGATGACTTGGACATGTTGGAGCAGCGGACCGTGTCGCCAGGGCGCTTTAAGCGGCCAAAAAAAGCGGACGGCGGAATGCTGGGAATACCTACCGGAAAAACAGAAAACCAGACGAGGTTCGCGTGACGCCGCGCGCTGGGAATCCCGAAACGCCGCTAGCGCAGCCGCGGGACAAGCCCACGAAAAGACCTGATGAAAGCGCGAGGGTTCCCGTGAGCCGGGGCTCTGGTCTGACGGCGGCCGATACTACAGCAATCTCAAATCACTTTCATTGAACCCGCCGCAGTCGCAGTTCAAGTTTCCGAGGGCGTTTGCCGATAAGGCAAGTTAAAGGGCACGATGATGGGCCCCCGAGCGCCGCGCTGATGCACGCGGGCGCGTCCTCTTGCCCATCGCCGATTTCTTCGTGGTACGAGAATCCGGCCATTTAACATTTGTTTCAAAGTGTTGTCCCTGGGGTAATTTCGGGGAATTGGGCTTTACAATGCCGGATCGTTTTTGAGATGGCACGCTCGTTCGTTATCACGGCGATCGGCGTGCGTTGAATGTTTATCGGTCGAGATGCGGTCTTTTGGCTGCAAATCGACGCGGCCCTGCGCTGGCGGGCCGGGGCGATGTCAGGGCGGGAGCGCGATATACGCAGCAGACCGTCTCTCGCCGATTCGCGCGGGCTGCATGCACCGCAGGAGGTAACTATGTTCGAAGATCGTCGCGCTCAGCGGATCAGCGGTCTGAAGGGATTCTGGGCCGTGTTGGGAATGGCAGCCCTGCTGGGCGGCTGCGCCAACGTGAATCAGCAGCAGCAACAACAGCCGCAGCCCGACACATCGGCAGCGGCGAGTCCGGCCTCGGACGCATCGGCTACCGATGCCAGCAACATGCAGGCGGCGGCGAGCGCGCCGGTCACGCGCGTCGTGACGAAAACGACCTACGTGCGCGCGCACCGCGGCGACACGCTTCAGCGCATCGCGCAAAAGCACAGCGTTTCCGTCAAGGACCTAGCCGCCTGGAACCACATGAAGCCGAACGGCCATCTGCGCGCGGGCCAGTCGATCAAGCTGGTTTCGAAGCAGACGGTTACCGTGCAGGTGGCCGCGCCTCAGACTGGCGGCACCGCCTCGAACCCAGCCGCGAGCGCCGCCGGAAATCGCCAGGTCGCAGCAGAAGTGGCACGCCACGCGAGCAGCGTCGCGCTCGTGTGGCCGGCGCATGGCCGTGTGGTCGAGCCGTTCGCGCCGGGCACGACGCGCGGCATCGAGATCGCGGGCAAGGCGGGCGACCCGGTGATCGCCGCCGCGGATGGCAAGGTCATGTACGCGGGTACGGGGCTCAACGGGTACGGCAGCCTGATCATCGTCCAGCACAACAAGGACTTCCTGACGGCTTACTCGCACAACCGCCGTCTGATGGTGAAGACCGGCGACACCGTGCATCAGGGCCAGCAGATCGCGGAGATGGGCAGCGACAACAATGACCGCGTGGCGGTGCTGTTCGAGGTGCGCCGCGACGGCAAGCCGGTGGACCCGATGCCGTATCTGCCTTCATCGCCGCAGAGTTGAAGCGGGGTTTTCGACGCACCTATGCGGGTATCAAGAAAAAGCCGCCCCGGCGCATTCCAGCGCCGGGGCGGCTTTTTCATTGCTTGACGCCGCGCTGCCGGGTGTTCAGAACGCGTCGCCCGGAACCCGCACCCAGCCTTCCATCAGCACGCGCGCGCTGCGGCTCATGATGGCTTTGGTGACCGTCCAGTCACCGTTCTCCTGGCGCGCCTCGGCGCCCACGCGCAGCGTGCCCGACGGATGGCCGAAACGGACCGCGCTGCGCTCGCCGCCGCCCGCGGCGAGATTCACGAGCGTACCCGGAATGGCCGCCGCAGTGCCGATTGCCACGGCCGCCGTACCCATCATGGCGTGATGCAGCTTGCCCATCGACATGGCGCGCACGAGCACGTCCACATCGCCGGCCTCCACGCGCTTGCCGCTCGACGCCGTGTAGCCCGCGGGCTTCGCGACGAAGGCGATCTTGGGCGTGTGCTGGCGCGTCGCGATCTCGTCGAGGCTCTTGATGAGGCCCATGCGCAGCGCGCCGTACGCGCGGATCGTCTCGAACTTCTTCAGTGCCGCGGCGTCGCTGTTGATCGCGTCCTGCAACTCCGTGCCCGTGTAGCCGATGGCCTCGGCGTTCACGAAGATCGTCGGGATGCCCGCGTTGATCATAGTGGCCTCAAGCGTGCCCACGCCCGGCACTTCCAGGTCGTCGACGAGATTGCCGGTGGGGAACATCGCGCCGCCTGCGCCTTCTTCCTCGGCCGCCGGGTCGAGGAATTCGAGCTGCACTTCGGCGGCGGGGAAGGTCACGCCGTCCAGCTCGAAGTCGCCCGTTTCCTGCACGTGGCCGTTCGTCATTGGCACGTGCGCGATGATGGTCTTGCCGATGTTGGCCTGCCAGATGCGCACGGTCGCAATGCCGTTGTCGGGCACGCGGCTCGGGTCGATCAGGCCGCCGCTGATCGCGAACGGGCCGACCGCCGCGGAGAGGTTGCCGCAGTTGCCGCTCCAGTCGACGAAGGCTTTGTCGATGGCCACCTGGCCGAACAGATAGTCGACGTCGTGACCGGGCTTGCTGCTCTTCGCCACGATCACGGTCTTGCTCGTGCTGGAGGTCGCGCCTCCCATGCCGTCGATCTGCTTGGCGTACGGGTCGGGGCTGCCGATCACGCGCATGAGCAGTTTGTCGCGTGCCTCGCCCGGCTGCTGCGCCGAGGCGGGCAGATCCTGGAGGCGGAAAAACACGCCTTTGCTCGTGCCGCCACGCATGTACGTGGCGGGAATTTTGATCTGGGGTACGTGTGCCATGTGTTGTCCTGAAACGAAGGGCGGCGCCTGCGTGTCACCGCGGCGCCGCCCGTTGCTCGTTTATGCCGCTGCCTGTGACGACTCGAGGAAGTCCTGCGCGAAACGCTGCAGCACGCCACCCGCCTCGTAGATCGACACTTCTTCCGCGGTGTCCAGCCGGCAGGTCACCGGCACTTCCACACGCTCGCCGTTCTTGCGATGAATCACGAGCGTGAGGTCGGCGCGCGGCGTGCGACCGCCGACCACATCGTACGTTTCCGTGCCGTCGATGCCGAGCGTCGTGCGGTTCGTGCCCGCCTTGAATTCCAGCGGCAGCACGCCCATGCCGATCAGGTTCGTGCGGTGAATGCGCTCGAAACCTTCGGCGACGATGACCTCCACGCCCGCGAGACGCACGCCCTTGGCCGCCCAGTCGCGCGAGCTGCCCTGGCCGTAGTCCGCACCCGCGACGATGATGAGCGGCTGCTTGCGTTCCATGTAGGTTTCAATGGCTTCCCACATGCGCGTGACCTTGCCTTCCGGTTCGATGCGCGCGAGCGAGCCCTTCTTCACGGCGCCGTCCACCACGGCCATCTCGTTGATGAGCGTGGGGTTCGCGAAGGTTGCGCGCTGCGCCGTGAGGTGGTCGCCGCGGTGCGTGGCGTACGAGTTGAAGTCCTCTTCGGGCAAGCCCATCTTCGCGAGGTATTCACCGGCCGCGCTGTTCGGCAGGATCGCATTGGAAGGCGAGAGGTGGTCCGTCGTGATGTTGTCGCCGAGCACGGCGAGCGGGCGCAGGCCCTTGAGCGTGCGCTCGCCCGCGAGCGCGCCTTCCCAGTACGGCGGGCGGCGGATGTAGGTGCTTTGCGCTCGCCAGTCGTAGAGCGGGTCGGTCGTTTCGCCGCTTGCGGCCGTGGCCGCGAACATCGGTTCGTACACCTTGCGGAACTGCTCGGGCTTCACGCTCTGCGCGACGATGGCGTCGATTTCCTCGTCGCTCGGCCAGAGGTCCTTGAGATACACCGGCTTGCCGTCCTGGTCCGTGCCGAGCGAATCGCGCTCGATGTCGAAGCGGATCGTGCCTGCAATCGCGTAGGCGACGACCAGCGGCGGCGAGGCGAGGAACGCCTGCTTCGCATACGGGTGAATGCGTCCGTCGAAGTTGCGGTTGCCGGAGAGCACGGCCGTTGCATACAGGTCGCGGTCGATGATTTCCTGCTGGATCTTCGGATCGAGCGCGCCCGACATGCCGTTACACGTCGTGCAGGCGAACGCGACGATGCCGAAGCCGAGCTTCTCCAGCTCGGGGAGCAGCTTCGCTTCTTCGAGGTAGAGCTCGACGGCCTTCGAGCCAGGCGCGAGCGAACTCTTGACCCACGGCTTGCGCGTGAGGCCGCGCGCGTTTGCGTTGCGCGCGAGCAGCGCGGCGGCGATTACGTTGCGCGGGTTGCTCGTGTTCGTGCAGCTCGTGATGGCGGCGATGATGACCGCGCCGTCGGGCATCTGGCCCGGCGTTTCTTCCCACTTGCCCGCAATGCCGCGTTCGGCGAGGTCCGAAGTCGGCAGGCGCTTGTGCGGGTTCGACGGGCCGGCCATGTTGCGCACGACGCTCGAGAGATCGAACGTGAGCGTGCGCTCGTATTGCGCGTTCGCGAGCGTGTCGGCCCAGAGGCCAGCCGTCTTCGCATAGGTTTCGACGAGCCTGACCTGCTCTTCGTCGCGGCCCGTGAGGCGCAGGTAGTCGAGCGTCTGGTTGTCGATGAAGAACATCGCGGCCGTGGCGCCGTATTCGGGCGCCATGTTCGAGATCGTGGCGCGGTCGCCGAGCGTGAGGCTCGATGCACCGGCGCCGCGGAATTCCAGATACGCGCCCACGACCTTTTCCTTGCGCAGGAATTCGGTGAGGGCGAGCACGATGTCGGTGGCGGTGATGCCGGGCTGGCGCTTGCCCGTGAGTTCCACGCCGACGATATCGGGCAGGCGCATCCACGAGGCGCGGCCGAGCATGACGTTCTCGGCTTCGAGGCCGCCCACGCCGATGGCGATCACGCCGAGCGCATCCACGTGCGGCGTGTGGCTGTCCGTGCCGACGCAGGTGTCGGGGAAGGCCACGCCGTCGCGCGCCTGGATCACGGGCGACATCTTCTCCAGATTGATCTGGTGCATGATGCCGTTGCCGGGCGGGATCACGTCGACGTTCTTGAACGCTTTCTTGGTCCAGTTGATGAAGTCGAAGCGGTCCTCGTTGCGGCGGTCTTCGATCGCGCGGTTCTTCTTGAACGCGTCCGGATCGAAGCCGCCGCATTCCACGGCGAGCGAGTGGTCGACGATCAGTTGCACCGGCACCACCGGGTTCACCTTGGCGGGGTCGCCCCCTTGGGTCGCGATGGCGTCGCGCAGGCCGGCGAGGTCGACGAGCGCGGTTTGCCCGAGGATGTCGTGGCAGACCACGCGCGCGGGGAACCACGGAAAGTCGAGGTCGCGCTTGCGCTCGATGAGCTGCTTGAGCGATGCGGTGAGCGTGGCCGGGTCGCAGCGGCGCACGAGGTTTTCGGCGAGCACGCGCGAGGTGTACGGCAGCGTGTCGTAGGCGCCGGGCTGGATGGCCTCGACGGCTTCGCGCGCGTCGAAGTAATCGAGCCGGGTGCCGGGGAGGGACTTGCGGTAGGCGGTATTCACGGCTTGGGGACCAAAGATGTAAGGGGTTTGCGGCGGCTGAGCGCGCCTGAGCCATGCACTCACTTTACGCGCGCGCCGCCGTCTCGCAGTCGTGCGGACGGCATAGACCATCCGGACGACTGGCGTGCTTCGATCAGCGCTTGCCGATCGGCACGAAGTTCAGATTCTCCGGACCCGTGTAATTCGCGCTCGGGCGGATGATCTTGTTGTCGACGCGCTGCTCGATGATGTGCGCGCTCCAGCCGGCCGTGCGCGCGATCACGAAGATCGGCGTGAACATGGCCGTCGGGATGCCCATCATGTGATAGGACACGGCGCTGAACCAGTCGAGGTTCGGGAACATCTTCTTGACTTCCCACATCGTCGATTCGAGGCGCTCGGCGATATCGAACAGCTTCATGTTCGACTGCTCCTTCGAGAGCTTCTTCGCGATTTCCTTGATGACCTTGTTGCGCGGGTCCGAGATCGTGTACACCGGGTGACCGAAGCCGATCACGACTTCCTTCTTTTCCACGCGCGCGCGGATATCGGCTTCTGCTTCGTCGGCGTTTTCATAGCGCGACTGGATCTCGAACGCGACTTCGTTCGCGCCGCCGTGCTTCGGGCCGCGCAGCGCGCCGATCGCACCCGTGATGGCCGAGTAGATGTCCGAGCCCGTGCCCGCGATCACGCGGCCCGTGAACGTCGAGGCGTTGAACTCGTGCTCGGCGTACAGGTTGAGCGACACGTGCATCGCGTCCACCCACGACTTCGTGGGCGCGCGGCCGTGCAGCAGGTGCAGGAAGTGGCCGCCGATCGAATCGTCGTCGGTTTCGACTTCGATGCGCTTGCCGTTGTGCGAGAAGTGATACCAGTACAGCAGCATCGAGCCGAGCGAGGCCATCAGGCGGTCGGCGATATCGCGCGCGCCCGCCAGGTTGTGGTCGTCCTTCTCGGGCAGCACGGTGCCGAGGATCGAGACGCCGGTGCGCATCACGTCCATCGGGTGCGCCGAGGCGGGCACGGCTTCGAGGGCCGTCTTCACGTTGGCGGGCAGGCCGCGCAGTGCCTTGAGCTTCGCCTTGTAGCCGGCCAGCTCGGCCGTGTTCGGCAGCTTGCCGTGCACGAGCAGATAGGCGACTTCTTCGAACTCGCACGCGGTGGCGAGATCGAGAATGTCATAGCCGCGGTAGTGAAGGTCGTTGCCGGTGCGGCCCACGGTGCACAGCGCCGTATTGCCCGCCGTCACGCCGGAAAGCGCAACCGACTTCTTCGGCTTGAAACCGCCGGCGGCCTGGGTGGTGTTTTCTGCTTCGCTCATGATGTCTTCCTCTATCTCTATGTGTCCGGGGGCGTTACTTTTTCGCGGCGAAGAGCGCGTCGAGCTTGTCTTCGTACGCGTGATAGCCGAGGTACTTGTAGAGGTCTTCGCGCGTCTGCATCGTGGAGACGGCGGCCTTTTGCGTGCCGTCGCGCTTGACGGTCTCGTAGAAGTTCAGTGCGGCCGCGTTCATCGCGCGATACGCGCCGCAGCAGTAGAGCGCGATATCGACGTTCGCGCTCTTGAGTTCTTCCGTCGTGAAGAGCGGCGTCGAGCCGAATTCGGTCAGGTTGGCGAGAATCGGCACGTTCACGGCCGCGCGAAAGCGCCGGTAGTCGTCGAGCGTCTTCATCGCCTCGGGGAAGATCATGTCCGCGCCCGCTTCGACATAGGCCACGGCGCGTTCGATCGCCGCGTCGATGCCTTCCACGGCCGCCGCGTCGGTGCGCGCCATGATCACGAACTGGTCGTCGGTGCGCGCGTCCACGGCGGCCTTCACGCGGTCCACCATCTCGTCGGTCGCCACGACTTCCTTGTTCGGGCGATGACCGCAGCGCTTCTGGCCGACCTGGTCTTCGAGGTGCACGGCCGCTACGCCGGCCTTGATGAACGACTTGATCGTGCGCGCGATGTTGAAGGCGCCGCCCCAGCCGGTGTCGATGTCGACCATCAGCGGGATATCCACGGCGTCGGTGATGCGGCCGGCGTCGATCAGCACATCGTCCATGGTGCTGATGCCGAGGTCGGGCACGCCGAGCGAATTCGCGGCCACGCCGCCGCCGGACAGATAAACGGCCTTGAAGCCGGTCGCCTGGGCAAGTTTTGCCGCATACGCGGTGATCGCGCCGACGACCTGGAGCGGTTGCTCGGCGGCTACTGCCGCGCGGAATTTCGCGCCGGCGCTTGCGGGGGATTTGCTGTTCATGCGTGATGTCTCCAATTGAATCGCCGACTCATACTGCAGATAGTGTGCCAGCTCGTTGAGAAGTCGCTAATCCATTGATTCTGCGGGGAATTCGTTAGATCGTGGCGTCGACCCCGGTTTCTCTGGTGAAATCAGGATTTCAAAAATGAAATCGACGCGTAAAATGTCGAGACTGCCCCGTCGACCGGCTCCCGGATTCGTGCCAGGGCAGCGCGCTCCACGCAGTCGACCATCCGTTGGACATCATGAACCGCTTTCCCGCTCCCGCTTCCCCCGCTATTCGCCCGCGTGTGTGGGCCATGGGCATCAGCCGCCTGCGCGATCTCTTTCGCGATATCGCCCGCGAATACGACGAACTCGCGGACCTGCGCGTGGTGCCACGCGGCTTCGAGGAAGCGGTCGCCGAAATCGCGGCGGCGGGGCCGAACCAGCGGCCCGACGTCGTCGTGGCGGCGGGCTCGAACGGCACCTACCTGAAGGCGCGCATCGATTTGCCCGTTGTGCTCGTGCAGCCCACCGGCTTCGACGTGATGCAGGCGCTCGCGCGCGCGCGGCGCGAGGCCGAACACGTCGCGCTCGTGACCTACGGCGAGACGCCTGTCGAGGTACGGCGCTTTGCCAGCGCCTATGGCATCGACGTGGTGTTCGGCCAGTACCGCACCGTGCAGGACGCCGAGGCCTGCGTGCTCGACCTGCGCGATCGCGGCGTGGGCGCGGTCGTGGGGCCGGGTCTCGTCAACGATCTGGCGGCGCGGCTCGGGCTCGTGCCGTTCTTCGTCTATTCGCGCTCCTCCGTGCGCGCGGCGTTCGACAACGCGCTCGAACTCGTGCAGGCCACCTGGCGCGAGACGCAGCGTCGCCAGCGCCTTGACAGCGTGCTCCAGCACCTGCGCGACGGGGTGGTGGCGCTCGATGCGCGCGGCCGCATCGAGGCGATCAACCAGCGGCTCGCGGAAGTGTTAGGCATCGATCCCGCGGCGGCGGCGGGACAGTCGCTCGCGACGCTCGCGCCCGACATCGCCTTCGCGCTGCCCGAAGCCGATGGCGAATCGCTCGAGACCGTGCGCGGCGTGAGCTATGTCGTGCATCGCGGCCCGCTCGTCGACAACGGCGTGACCACGGGCGCCGTCCTCACGTTCCAGGAGTCGCGCGCGGTGGAGCGGCTGGACCGCACGCTGCGCTCGCGCCAGCGTACGCAGCAGTTCGTCGCCCGCTATCGGCTGGACGACCTGAGCGGCGCGTCGCCCGGCATCGAACGCGTGCGCCAGCTCGCGCGGCGTTACGCGAAGTCGGATGCCACCGTGCTGATACGCGGCGAAAGCGGCACTGGCAAGGAGATGATCGCGCAGGGGCTGCATCGCGAGAGCGCGCGGCGCGATTTTCCGTTCGTCGCCATGAATTGCGGCGCGTTCCCGGAGGCGCTGCTGGAGAGCGAGCTGTTCGGTTACGAGGAGGGCGCGTTCACGGGCGCGCGGCGCGGCGGCAAGGTGGGGCTCATCGAGGCCGCGCACCGCGGCACGCTCTTTCTCGATGAAATCGGCGAAATGCCGCTCCCGTTGCAAAGCCGCCTGTTGCGCGTGCTGCAGGAGCGCGAGGTGGTGCGCCTGGGCGCGACGGAGCCCACCCGCGTGGACGTGCGCGTGGTCGCCGCCACGCACCGCGCGCTCACCGAGCAGATCGAGGCGGGCGAGTTTCGCGCCGACCTCTTCTATCGCCTGAACATCCTCAATCTGGCCATTCCGCCGCTGCGCGAACGCGGCGCGGACATCCCGCTGCTCGCGGCCGAACTCCTGTTTCAGGCCTCGCGCCGCGAGCCGCGCGTGGCCGTTCGCATCCGCACGCCCGAGGACGCCGCTCGCACGCTCGCGCTGGTGAGCGGCGCGCTGGCGCGCCACGCGTGGCCGGGCAACGTGCGCGAACTGCAGAACGTGATCGAGCGGATGGTGGTGGAACTGGCGGATTCGGAAGAGGACGTGCTGACGCCGGACGTGCTGCGCTCGATCGCGCCGGAGGTGTTCGAGTCGCGCCGCGCCGTGGGTGCTTCGACGGCGACGGCGGGCGAGGCCGCGCTGACGTTGCGCGAACGCAGCCTCCATACAGAAGCCGACGAAATCCGCGCCGCGCTCGACGCGTGCAACGGCGATCGCGACCGCGCTTGCGAGATGCTCGGCATCAGCAAGACGACGCTCTGGCGGCGCCTCACGGCCGCGAATGGCAAGCGCGGCAAGACAGGCGGCGGGACCAGCGAGGCGAGCCTGGCGACGACGCCGCGCAAGACACCGCGCGGCTGAGGCCATGCCCCGTGCGTTCAGTTCTTCAACGCGTTGAGGAGCGGGACGACCGTTCCATGCAGGTGGAGGATCTCCGGACTTGCCTGCAGCAGTGCCTGATAGCGCTCGTAGAACTCCGCCGATTCCTCGCCGGAAAAGAGCGCCGCTACGCCTTGGGCCGCGCCGATGCGGTCGTCGGGGCTCGCATCCTTCGCGTCGAGCGTTTCATCGACGTTGGCGATGACCGTCGACAGCGGCGCGAGCCAGCGAAAACCCGAGCCGTTGATGAGCACTTGGAGGAAGGCCGCCGGCGTGACGGGCCCGAACTCGCGCTCGTACCCGGCGCGCTCGTGATCGAGAATCGCCTTGTGCAGCGTGAGCAGCGGCTTGCGCACGGTCGAGAGGAATTGAATCGCGCTTTGTTCGTTCATCGTGCGGCTCCTTATGTGGCTGTGGCGCATGCCTGATCGCGAGGTGGCGCGAAACTGCCGCGCGGATATGCCGACGATGGTAGCGCAATGGCCGGCCGCGCGTGGCTATGCCCGGCGCGTTCGTGAGCGGTGCTAACACTCTGCCGGTTCGCGAAGGCAGGACGTGCGCCTTCCTGAACGGAAATCCCGGGAGAGCCTTTCTATGACGATACTGCCATTGCACCGCGACGACCTGCCGATCGATACCGCCGAGCTCGCCCGCTTCATGGTGGGCAAATATCTCGTGCGCGACCTCGCGCGTGGGCGCATTGCGGGGCGGCTGGTCGAGGTCGAGGCCTACCCCGTGGGCGACTCGACGAGCTATGCCTACATCGGACGTCGGCCTTATAACGCGGCGATGTTCCTCGAGCGCGGTCATGCGCACGTGCGGCTGACCTACGGCAGCGCATGGATGATCAATATGTCGAGCGAAACGGTGGACGTGGGCGCCGGGATCCTGTTTCGCGCGCTGGAGCCCATCGAAGGTATCGACGAAATGGCGGCGCTGCGCCCCGGCGTACCGCTGCGAGATCTCGCGCGCGGACCAGGGCGGCTCTCGCAGGCGTTAGGTGTTGGGGCAGCGTTCGACGGCGTCGATTTGTGTCGCGGGCACGGTCTCTGGATCGGTCGCGTGGAGGAACCGGCGCGGCCTGTCGGCGTGACGACGCGCATCGGTCTTTCGCGGGAAATGGACCGGCCGCTGCGCTTCTACGAGCTGGGCAGCCGTTTCGTGAGCGGACCGCGAAGGTTGCTGGACGGAGGCATCGCCGCGATTTGACCGGTGCAGGCGAGGGGCCGCGAGGCGCGCCCGCTTGGGGGCCGGGCGTGCACAGGGCATTGTTGCCCGCATTGAAACTGTATTTTTTCAAATTAAGGGTTTCCCCTGGTCTTTCGCCTCACTAAACTGAAATCACTGAATCCGGCGACGCACAGAGCGCCGGCGTAAAACAAGTGATGGAGGTAAGCACCATGAAGACCCGCACCCTGATCCAGGCGGCATTCGTCGCCGCCCTGGTGGCCGCTCCGGCCCTGTCGTTCGCGCAGGCGCAAAGCGATGCGCCGAAGACGCGCGCCGAAGTCAAGGCCGAACTGATCCAGCTTGAAAAGGCTGGCTACAACCCCGCCAAGGTCAACGACGCCAGCTATCCCGGCGACATTCAGGCCGCCGAAGCGCGCGTGACGCAGCAACAAGGCCTCGCGCAGCAGCAAGCGCCGGCAGCCGACACGAGTGGCTATGGCCCGTCGACCTCGGGTTCGGCGCAGTCGGGCCAGCCGGCCACGATGCATCCGTCGCAATCGGTGTATTTCGGCAATTAAGCGGCAACTGAGAGGTAACTGAGCGGCAACCCATCCGGCAAGCCCCCTGACCGGTTAGCGCTGCAAACCCCGTTGCTCGCGCACCGGCACGAGCAACATCGCGTGGCGGCAGGCCGTGGCCGATCCTGCGCAGCCCGGTGCCGCTGGCTAGCGCAACCAGTCAGCGTTCCCGCCCGGCGAGGCTGCCTGCCAAGGCTCCCAACGACAGCAGCGAAGGCGGATGCAATTCCGCCTTCGCCCCAACCGCCCGCGCGAACTTCGCGCGCATCATACGTGGGACCTCCGCCGCCGCAAGGTGGCTTCGCCCAACCCCGCAGGGATTGGGCGCTTTTTCACGTTCTTCGGTATCACGAGAGCCGGAGCTGGCCGTCAGGCGGCGCCGGAGCCGCCGGTGATGTAGTGCTCGAGCTGCTCGATCGTGAACTTCTGCTCGGCGATGATTTCCTTCACGAGGTCGCCGATCGACACCATGCCCACGAGCTTGCCGTTGTCCATGACGGGCAGATGGCGCATTCGCCGCTCGGTCATGAGTGCCATGCAGTCGAAGGTGGTCTGCTGCGGTTCGACGAAGCGCACATGCGGACTCATGATGTCGCGCACGGGCGTTGTTTTCGACGAACGGTCCATGAGCACGATCTTGCGCGCATAATCGCGCTCGGTGACGATCCCGGCAATCGCCGGACCGTCGGTCACGAGCAGCGCGCCGATCTGCTTTTCGGCCATCAGGCGGATTGCGTTGTAGACGGAATCGGACGCTTCGATCGTGTAGACCACTTGTTCCGGCTTCGATTTGAGTACCTGTGCAACGCTTGTCATAGGGCGACCCCTCTTCGTCCTTCTGGTTGTGCAGTCATTGCGCGGCGCAGCACGCCGGGCGCGTTGCCCGTCGAGCCGTTGGAAAGCCACTTCAGTATAGGCGGATGACGTGCGGCGCGTCGTCGGGGTATGCGCGGGGTGGCGCCGTTTATGCGATGGGTATGCGGCGTGGCGAGGCCGGCGCCGCAGCCGTCCGGGCGGCCGCCCGGCGGGGCGGGGCGCCGGGGTAAGCCAAATGGCGGTAAACTCCGGTTCCAACCACCGACCCGGCCCCGTGCCGGTTTTGCCAGCCTTTTGTTCCAGATCATGCCTACGCTTCCCGAGTCGTCCTGTGCGGACGGCGAACACACCAACGAATGCGTCGTGCTTGACGCGACCGCCACCCTGCCCACGCGCTACGGCACCTTCGAGTCCTATGTCTATCGGGTGAAGGACGGCGGCGCCGAGCATCTGGCGCTCGTCATGGGCGATGTGGGCAGCGGCGAGCCCGTGCTGGCGCGGCTCCATTCCGAATGCCTCACCGGCGACGTACTGGGCTCGTATCGCTGCGACTGCGGCGAGCAACTCGACCTTGCCCTGCGTTACATCGCGGCCGAAGGCCGTGGCGTGCTGCTCTATCTGCGCGGCCACGAAGGCCGCGGGATAGGGCTGTCGAACAAGATTCGCGCGTATCAGCTGCAGCAGCAGGGCCGCGACACGGTCGAGGCGAACCTGGATCTCGGCTTGCCCGACGACGCGCGCGAATACGATTCGGCCGCGGCGATCTTGCGCCTTCTGAAAGTGTCGTCGGTGCGGCTCATGAGCAACAATCCGAAGAAGTTCGATACGCTGCGGCAGCACGGGATCCCGGTGATCGAGCGCGTGGCGCTCGCGATTCCGATGCGCGAGGAAAACGAGCGTTATATCCGTACCAAGCAGGTCAAGTTCGGACATTACTTCGAAGAGAACGAATAGTCTTGGCCTGGGCGACGGAAGTCCATCCCGATTCTGGTCATGTTTGAATAACTGCTTGATTTGTAAGTATTTGCCAGTCGCCCAACCCCTCCCGCGAGCAATTTGCGGCATCGAATACCAGAAATTGGTATCCTTGCCAAAGGAGGTTGAGCCATGAGCAAAAGCACATCATTCACGCTCGGTGAACATTTTTCAGAATTCGTCGATGACCGCGTGCGCAGCGGCCGCTACAGTACGGCCAGCGACGTTGTCCGCGCTGGCTTGCGCTTGCTCGAGACCGAGGAAGCGAGGCTGGAGGCGCTGCGAAACGCCCTGATCGAAGGCGAGCAGTCTGGAGCGTCGCGCCCGTTTGATTTTCGCAGGTACGTCGCGGGTAAGCGGAACAAGGCTGCATGAGAGCGTATGTTCTCTCGCCGGCGGCCGAACTAGACCTTGACGACATCTGGGATTACACGTTGGCCAGATGGGGTGAGCCACAGGCTGAGCGTTACATCCTGAGCATCGAAAGCGCCATTGTCGGTCTAGTTGACGGCACGCAGCCGAGCCTGTCTGCTGCAGACGTGCGGGAAGGCTACCGGAAAGCGGTGGTTGGAATGCACGTCGTGTTTTTCAAGGAATCGGCGGCGCTGATCGACGTGATCCGCATTCTGCATTAACGGATGGATATCCCAGGCAGGCTAGAAGACGACAAGTAGCTCGTCAGCACGGTGGTGTTACTCGCAAACAGGGTGTCGCGACTATGCAAGCCTCCACTTCGCTATCACTAACAGGACATCGCTCCTGGCCTGGGTATGCCGCAGCCGCTAGACGCTGTCCAAGCGCTGGTGCCTGTACACGCCATCGACAAGGGCGGGACATCTCGATCTCCGGCCTGCATCGCGTCGATGCCGGTCCACCCGGTCGAACAGGTGAGCTCAACCCAGTGGAGTCCACCGGGTCAATTCATTCGGCGCGGGTTTTGCCGTAGCTTTCGAGAAGAAGGCTTGCTGGACAAGGCCAATTCATTACTTCCAAGAGAACGAATAGCGGAACGTCCGGTCTGCTGTGGAGTTGTCCCAACCGGCCTGATAGTGGCGGCAGGCCGCTCACCCTTCAGCGATCGCATGCGACCGGTCGGCCCTCATCGGGAGACGCCGTGACTGTCCTCCCGTCCGCTTCGGTCACTGTATTCTGCGATGCTTGCATCGTACCGACCGCCTTTTCCGCCGAGTGCGACGGTTGCGCGCCTCGCGCTGTCAAGCAAAGCTGCAACGGCCGCGCCGATGGTCGAAGGCGTACCGAATCTTTCCTTTGGCCCCGATAGCGTGAGCGCGCCAACCAACTCGCCCGTGGAGTCGAACACGGGCACCGAGGCCGAGGCGGTCTCCGGATCCCGCTCGCCATACGACGCCGCCCAGAACGCCTCGCGGACTTCACGCCAGCGCGAATCATGCGGCTCCGAGAAGGCGAGCAGCACTTTTCCCGATGCGCCCTTGTCGATCGGGAATTCCTCACCGACGCGGATCGAGACCCGCACACTTCTCGTCGGCTCGACGCGATAAAGCACCAGGCGATGGTCGCCCTGTCGCACATAGAACGATGCTGTCTCTCCAAAATCCCGGCTCAGCTGATGCAGCAGCGGCTCGATGACCGGACCCACCTCGAACGACCGCTGGTAAAGCGCGGCAAGCCGTAATGGCTGATGGCCGACGCCGTACTGCCCGTCGCTCATTTTGCGAATGAAGCCTCCGTGCTCCAGTGCGCCCAGCAGACGCAAAGTCGTGCTTTTGTACAAACCCGTGCGGCGCGAGAGTTCGGTGAGCGTCAACCGGTCGTCGGTCGGACCGAACGCGTTGAGGATGGCGAAGGCGCGGTCCAGCACCGCGACGCCGCTGGAGCCTTCGGCGTCAGCAGCGGGTTCTGGTGTTGAAGGGGTGTCGGCGGGCATGGGTTCTTTCGTCGTCGTATTCATAGTCCCATCTTAATGTTCTGTCTGATAGAACTCAAGTTCTACTATTTTGGGTTTACCCGTCTTGCGGGTGGCACATCGGCGACCTATAGTTCTTCTCAATAGAACTCAGGTCTATCAGATAGAACATTGGAGCCGCGTGTGAATACTTCAAATCCGAAGGTCTTGATCAGCGAAGTCGGGCCGCGCGATGGTCTGCAAAGCATCAAAACCGTCATGCCAATCCCAGCCAGGCTGCGATGGATTTCCGCGCTCGCGGCTGCCGGAATCAGGGAAATCGAAGTGGGATCGTTCGTGCCGGCGAAGCTGCTGCCGCAGATGGCGGACATCCGCGAAGTCGTCGCGCATGCATTGGCGATTCCGGATCTGCACGTCGCGGTTCTCGCGCCGAATCTGCGTGGAAGCCGCAGCGCATT
>NZ_BBJJ01000050.1 GCF_000739815.1 Paraburkholderia mimosarum LMG 23256 = NBRC 106338 | reverse complement strand
TGCCGCCCCGCACAGGGGCAACGCCTGCATACCGACGCGAACACAAGGAAGGGCAAAAAAAGCGAAAAGGGCGCGCCCAGCCCTCACTGCTGCTTACGCAACGGCACATCCCGCAACAGCAAAGCAAGCGCGAACGAGAAGACCACGACAACCGCGGCCGAGAGATAAACCGTGTGCAGCGCGCCGGCGAACGCATCGAGATATTGCGCGTGGAGGGCGGGTGGCAGATGGCGGATCACCTCGGGCGTGAGCGGCTGCGGCAACTCGACACCGTCAGCCAGCACCTTTTCGAGCCGCGCGTGCAACCCATGCGAGAACACCGCGCCGAACGCGGCCACGCCCACCGAGCCGCCAATCGAGCGGAACAGCGTCGCGCCCGAAGTGGCCACGCCCATGTGCCGGAATTCCACCGCGTTCTGCACGGCGAGAATCAGCACCTGCATCACCATGCCCAGACCGCAGCCGAGCAGCCCCATGTAGAGATACATGAGGTGAACCGGCGTGTCGATCTGCAGGCGCGCGAGCAGCATCATCGCCACGGCCACGAGCGCCGTGCCCACGATGGGAAAGATGCGGTACTTGCCGATCGTGCTGATGATGCGCCCCGTAATGATCGACATCACGAGCACGCCACCCATCATCGGCAGCATCTGCATGCCGGCCTGCGAGGGCGTGGAGCCCTTCACGACCTGCAGATAAAGCGGCAGGAACGTGACCGAGCCGAACAGCGAGACGCCCACGATGAAGCCGATCAGGCTCGCGAGCACGAAGGTGCGCTCGCGAAAGAGCCCGAGCGGCATGATGGGCTCGGCCGCATGCTTTTCCTCGTGGATGAAGCCCACCACGGACACCATGCCGAGCAGCAGCGTGAGCCAGAGGGTGGGCGACGTCCACGGCAGGAGCGAGCCGCCCTCGCTCGTGAAGAGAATCAGACAGGTGAGGGCGGCGGCGAGCCAGCCCGCGCCCATGTAGTCGATCACGTGCTTCACGTGTGCGGCGTGGGGCTTGAACACCGCGCCGATCACCACGAGCGCGATCGCGCCGAGCGGCAGGTTGATGTAGAAGATCCAGCGCCACGACAGATGCTCGACGAGAAAGCCGCCGAGCAGCGGTCCGATCACGGTGGCGATGCCGAACACGCCGCCGAACATCCCCTGGTACTTGCCGCGCTGCGCGGGCGGAATGACGTCGCCGATGGCGGCCATCGTGACGACCATCAGGCCGCCGCCGCCAATGCCCTGCAACGCGCGCAGCACGATGAGCTGCTCCATGTTCTGCGCCACGCCGCACAGCGCCGAGCCGATCAGGAAGATCACGATGGCGGCCTGCAGGACGATCTTGCGGCCGAACAGGTCGCCGAACTTGCCATAAAGCGGCACGACGATCGTCGAGGTGAGCAGGTAGGCCGTGACGACCCACGAGAGCCGGTCGAGCCCGCCCAGCTCGCCGACGATGGTGGGCAGCGCCGTCGAAACGATGGTCTGGTCGAGCGCGGCCAGCAGCATGACGAGCAGCAGCGCCGGAAACAGCAGCCGGATGGGAGGGTGGCCGAGCGCCTGGCCAGCGGGGGCCGAGGGCGTCGGCGGGGTTCCGGCGGGATGCTTCGTGCTGGAGTCCATCGCGTGCATGGTCTTGAAATTAATTAATGTGGCGATTAATATTAGGGTAATTATCCCAGTCGGTCAAAATTCAAATCGTTACAAGATAAAACAGCATGAAAGCGCCAGAACCTTCCCGGGACCGCGCTGCCGGTGCGCCCGATCCGGCGCCCGCGCGCGGTCCGGGCCGCCCGAGTGGCAGCCCGGGCGGCGCGGAGCAGCGCACACGGCTCATCGAGGCCGCGCTCGCGCTATTCGCGCGTCACGGCATCCTCGATACGTCGCTTGCCGCCATTGCTCGCGAGGCGGGCGTCACACCCGCCATGGTCCACTACTACTTCAAGACGCGCGACCAGCTAATCGACGTGCTCATCGACGAGCGCTTCGTCCCGTTGCGCGAGGGACTCGGCGACATCTTCGTGGAGCATCGCGACGATCCGGTGGCCGCGCTCACCGCGCTCGCGCAGCGCTTCGTCGCGGTGGGGCAGCGCTATCCGTGGTTTCCGCCGCTGTGGGTGCGCGACGTCATCAGCGAGGGCGGCGTGCTGCGCCAGCGCATGCTCGAGCGGGTTGGCCGCGAGCACCAGGAAAAGGCGCACACGGCGATTGCCCGCTGGCAGCGCGAGGGACGGCTCAACGCGGCGCTCGAACCTTCGCTGCTGTTCCAGTCGCTGATGGGCCTGACGCTGCTCCCGCTCGCCACCAGCCAGATGTGGCGCGGCGATGCGGAGAAACCGTGCGTCGGCGTCGAGGACATCGCGCGCCATGCGGTCGCGCTCATCACGCAAGGCGTGGGGCCGGGGCCCGTCGCCCGCATCGATCGGGGCTGATCGCGGCGCCGCGCCGCGCAGGCGCTGAGTTGGCGCATTTTGTCCCTTTTTGGTCCCTTTTTTATCCCGTTTCGCGGGCACGCGGCGCCGTGTTACGCTGCGTGGCTTCGCGCAACGGCCGGTGTGCCGTGCCCGCGAAACGCACCGCAATGTGCGGCACAAAACGTCTTCCGGTCGAGGTCCGGTCTGCCTTCTTCTTCCGCCCATTCCAGGATAGCGCCAGCCATCGTCTGGTTTCGCGACGATCTCCGCCTCGCCGACCACCCCGCGCTCGCGGGCGCCGCGGCGAGCGGTCTTCCGCTGATCTGCGTCTGGATCCATGATCCGCGCGCCTGCGGCGAGCGCCCGGAGGGCGGCGCGGCGCGCTGGTGGCGTCACGAGTCGCTGCGCGCGCTCGAGGCAGCGCTGGCGGCACGCGGCGGGCAACTGCTCCTGCTCCAGGGCGACGAAGCGGCGACGCTCGATGCCCTCGTTACCGAATCCGGCGCCCAGGCCGTGTACTGGAACCGGCGCTACGGTGCGGCGCAACGCGAGGCCGATGGCAAGCTGAAGACCGCGTTGCGCGAGCGCGGCGTGAGCGTCGAGAGCTTCAACGGCCGGTTGCTCAGCGAGCCCTGGACCGTGCTCAACCAGTCAGGCGAGCCGTTTCGCGTTTTCAGCGCCTACTGGCGCGCCTGCCTGCGCATGGGCGACCCACCGCCGCCCGAGGGCGTGCCGGAACGGCTGATTTTTCAACCGCTACCCGCAAGTCTTACCCAGCGCGCATCGAAGCTCGACGATCTGGGCCTCGCGCCCCGCTCCCCCGACTGGTCGGGCGGTTTGCGCCACGCGTGGCCCGCGGGCGAGGAGGCCGCGCTTGCGCGCCTGCGCGCGTTCCTCGCCACCGATCTTGACGCCTATGCCGGCGAGCGCGACCAACCCGGCGAAACGGCGACGAGCCGCCTCTCGCCGTATCTGGCTGTCGGCGCGATCTCGCCGCGCCAGGTGTGGGCGGCGCTCAAGGCGGCGCAGCACGCGCCTGGCGGCGGGGCGGCGCGTCGCGCCGCGAGCGCGGAAAAGTTCGCGAGCGAGCTCGGTTGGCGGGAGTTCAGCCATTACCAGCGCTTTCACTACGCCGATCTGGCAACCCAGAACCTGCGTCCGGCTTTCGACGCCATGCCGTGGCGCAACGACACGGCGGCCTTGCGGGCGTGGCAGCGCGGGTTGTCCGGCTATCCGCTCGTCGACGCGGGCATGCGCGAGCTCTGGCAGACGGGCTGGATGCACAACCGCGTGCGCATGGTCGTCGCGTCGTTCCTCACGAAGCATCTGCTGATTGACTGGCGCGCGGGCGAATCCTGGTTCTGGGACACGCTCGTCGACGCGGACCCCGCGAGCAATCCGGCCAACTGGCAGTGGGTGGCCGGCTCGGGCGTGGACGCCGCGCCCTGGTTCCGCATCTTCAATCCAGTGATGCAGGGTCAGAAGTTCGACACGCTCGGCGCGTACGTGCGGCAATGGGTACCCGAGCTGGCGGGCCTGCCCGATGCGCTCGTGCACCAGCCGTGGAAGGCGAGCGCCCAGCAACTCGAAGCGGCAGGTGTGCGCCTCGGCAAGCATTATCCGCAACCGCTCGTGGAACATGAACTGGCGCGCCAGCGCGCACTCGAAGCCTATGCGCAAACGGGCGGGGCGAAGCGTCTCGCGGCTTCTAAACAGGGCGGCAACGCGTGAACGCGACTTTCATCGCGCTGTCTTGTGACACCGCTATCGTGCGCCGCGGATCGCCGTGCGCCGCGCACTGGAACTGACGGCATCAGGATTGCTCTATCAAGACGGCCCGCGTTGCGGTGCGCCCGGTTCATATCGGGCTCGCAATCCTTCCGAGGAAGCGAACGGGCAGGACGCTAGAGCAAGAAAGTAATCAGCCTGGACAGGCCCCAGCGAGGCGCAGTTGGCCACGCAGCGACTCACGCGGTAATGGGCCTGACAGACAGAAAGGCATGTAAGCAAAGACAATGAATGCAGTACACAAGCTCGACCGGACGACTATCGTTCTTGTCGAAGACGATCCGCACAGCCGGGCGTCACTGACCTCGCTACTGGAGGCGGAGGGCGCGCACGTCGTGGCGGTCGAAGACGCCGAAGCGGGCGTGGAAGCGGCCCTGAGCCTGCACCCCGACGCCGTGGTCTGCGATCTCGACCTGCCGGCGATGGACGGCTTCTACCTGATCCAGCGCTTGCGCGACTACGAGATTCGCGGCGATCACGCACCGACCGTCGCCGTCGCGCTCACCGGCCATACCGACGAGAGCTGGCGTTTGCGCAGCATCGGCGAAGGCTTCCAGCACTTCATGACCAAGCCGGCCCGCCCCGAGGAACTCGTGGCGCTCCTGAGCGGCGCGATCGACGCGCGCCAGTCGCTGTGACGCAGCGCGCGTAGCTGGCGCTGCGAGAGGCGGGAAACGTGCGGGTGACGAGGCGCCGCGAACGCGGCGCTGCTTCCTGATGCCCGCGCGGCGCGGCGGGCTAAGCAGGGTTTGCTGATGCTTCAGGAGTGCGCGGCGGCTTCGGGCGCCGCGGCCGTGCCGGCTTGCCCGCCTGGGGCGGCCTGGTTGGCCTGGTTTGCCTGGCATTGCGCGCAGAGGCCCTTGAGTTCGATGCCGTCCCCGGCGAGCCGGTAGCCCGCCGCCTCGATCTGTGCAACGAGCGCTTGCCGCAGCTTGGGCTCGTGCAGCTCGGTGACGTTGCCGCACTGCTGGCACACGACGAGAATGCCGTGCTGGCACTGCGTGAGATCGTGACAGACGGCGAACGCGTTGATCGACTCGATGCGGTGAATGAGCCCCGCCGAAAGCAGGAAATCGAGCGCGCGGTAGACCGTGGGCGGCGCCGAGCCCGGATGGATCTGGCGCATTTCGTCGAGCAGCGAATACGCCTTGGTCGCGCGGCCCGACGCGAGCAGCAACTCCAGCACCTTGCGGCGGATCGGCGTGAGCTTTTCGCCGCGGGCGCGGCAATAGGCTTCGGCCATCGCGAGCGCGGACTCGAGCGACGCGCCCTGGGCGCCGTCGTGCGAGTGTGCGTGGCCGTGATCGTGCGCGTGGTCGTGCGCTTCGCCGTGCAAGGCCGTGGCGTCCAGGGACGGTTTTGCTGTCTTCATGCGTGCGATTATACGGGGCGCGCCGGCGGGCCGCCCGCGGCCCGAATCAGTCGTCGCTCAGGTGAGCGGCACGCCGATGTACTTGCGAAAGCCCTGGCGCTGCGCGATGCGCTGATACCAGCGCTCGAGATTCGGCAGCGGCTCGCGCTCCACGCCTTCGAGGCCGAACCAGCGGCGTGCGTACGCGCCGAGTACGATGTCGGCGAGCGAAAAGCGCTCGTTTTCGATGAAGAAGCGGCCGCGCAGATGGTGGTCGAGCAGCTTCCAGAGCTGGCTCAGCTGCTCAAAAGCGGCGGAGATCTGCGCGCTGTCGCGCTGTTCCGGCGGCGTGCGCACGAGGCCGATGAAAACCGGGCGCTCGGTGGGCGCGAGCGTGCTCGTCGACCAGTCGAGCCAGCGGTCGATCGAGGCGCGCACCTTCGGATCGGTGGGGTACAGCACACTCGACGGGCCATACTCCATCGCCAGATAGCGCAGAATCGCGTTCGATTCCCACAGCACGAAGTTGCCGTCCACGATCGTGGGAATCTTGCCGTTCGGATTCAGGGCGAGGTAGGAAGGCTCGTCGAGATGGCCGAACTGGCCGCCGGCGTCGACGCGCTGGAACGGCAGCACGAGCTCATCGCAACACCACAGGACTTTCTGGACATTCACCGAATTGGCGCGTCCCCAGATCGTGATCATTCGTAGACCCCACAGGCGAAAGCCTTAAGTATACTGGACCCAAGCCCGATAAGGGTTTGCGGCCGATTTCGTAGCGCGTGGACGCTACACAGGTGGAAACTATGGAACACGTACAACGGCGGCAAGGCGGGCGCTATGTCTATAGGCGGCGCGTACCGGCTCCGCTCGTCCCGGTCATTGGCAAGCGGGAAGTAACGAAGGCTTTAGGCACGTCGAACCCCGATGAAGCGAAGCGCCTTGCGCGCAAGCTCACGGTAGAACTTGACGAATACTGGCACACGTTGATATCTGCTTCAGCTACAACAAAAAGCGCGCCCCAAAGTGGTGCAAATTTCCTGTCGCACGAGGAACACGGCGTACCGGACGCGAAAGACATTACGTACACGCCAGAGGAAACCACAGCGCAAACGGTACAGAGCGCTATGAACTGGACGGAGTTCCGCGTAGCGGCCATGCTCTCGGCAATCACTGGCGGCGCAGATATAAAGAAGTACACGCAGGCCGCGCAGGAAGCAGTACAGGCCGTTGTGGCGCATACGCCTAGCCATCTGGCCCCCGTAGACCTCACCAGCGGCGCAGAAGCGGTTACGCGGCCCGGTACGGCCACGCTCGCGGACGCCTTGAGGGTTTGGCAGGAAGCCCGCACCCCGGATTTAGCCACGGTGGACAAGGTTGCTACGATTGTGGCGCAGTTCGAAGGTGTGCACGGGCGGCTACCGCTTGTGAAGATCACGGCAGACCACGGGCGACGCTGGCGAGACGATCTCGCTAAGACTGCGGCCCCGAATACGGTACGTGGCAAGCTCGGCTTACTCAAGGCGGTACTAGCTGCTGCGGTGGACGGTGGTCTATTGGACGCGAATCCGCTGCGGGATATCAAGGCGAACACGGCGGCGAAGGGTAAGACCGCGACAAAGGCACGCGTACCGTTCTCTGATGCCGAAGCAGGGCGACTACTCGCCAACCTGCCTACGGGCGAAGGTATGGCCGATACGTGGCGTTACGTGACGCTCATAGCCGCGTACACGGCGGCCCGTGTCGAAGAAATCGCGCAGATTGCCCCCGGTGACGTGAGGCAGGAGAACTACCGAGACGCGGACGGCACGCAGCGCACGACTTGGGTGCTCTACCTCACGGACGAAGGCGAAGGGCAGGGATTGAAGAATGCAACGTCTCGGCGTCGCGTCCCGCTGCACGCAGACCTCATAGACGCGGGTTTTATCGACCTCGTAAAAGCGTCAAGCGGAAAGGCGCGGGTATTCGATCAGCTACGCGCAGACAAATACGGACGGGAAGGCGGGGCCGTGTCCGATTGGTTCGGGCGGTACAAGCACAAGCAGAAGATAGACAACCCGCGTAAGACGTTCCACAGCTGGCGGCATTACGGTAAAGACGTGCTGCGCGAGCAGGGCGTAACAGAACCAGTAGCAGACGCACTTACCGGCCATACTACAGGCAGTATCGCGCGCGGTTACGGCGGCGAGTATTACCCGTTGCGGCCACTCGTAGAAGCAAGTGCGCGGCTTGGCGATGCCATCGGAAGGGTATGGCGGGAAGCTAGGCAATCTACTTAACAACACGAGAAAAATCGGCCCGTGCAGCTTAACCGGGCCGTACTCGTTAACGAGCCGTTAGGGCCATCAAAAGGTACGTGATACCTATAACGAAGTAGAGAACATGCGGCTGCAACAAGGGAGTCATACGAAGCCCATTTCGGAGTTGGTAGGAGTTGTGCGCACGGAACAAATCCTAAACCCTTTCGAAATTTTTCGCACCGTCAAATCGCGCCTGATGTGCCTTCGAAGCTAAGCATTATTGAGCGCTCGTAGGGACTTGACAACGGATTACACTCACCTGCGCGGGGCGCCTTCGCGCGCTTACAGTAACGTGAGCGGATCGACGGTAGGCGTTGGAGTATTCGTAGCGCTCGATACCAACCTAACAAACGGCTTCACGTCCTCGCCAACAAATGAAATTCACGAGACACAAAGGTGAACCAACGCAACCGGGGAATCCTCACAAACTGACACGCGATCAGCATGTTTTCCCGAAAGCCAGCATACAGAGGTTCTACAATCGTCACTCCAAGGTTACAGTAGTCCTTACCCGTGAGAACAGGCGTATTTCGAACGTCGATGCGGGTAGTAATTTGTTCTGCGCTGACCGCGCTTGGGATCAAAGAGCCGAAGCTGGCTATATGGCTAGAATCGAGCGAGAGTTTCAATTTTTGGCGACCCGCGTTTTAGCTGGCGATCTACACTGGTGGGGACTGGAGCATAAATCAATAACTTTGTTTTACGCATTGTGGGAACAACGAGCGCACTACGCTGCGAATCCAGCACCATCAATAAAACTCGCAGGAATTCTGCCAGGAAATGATCTGAGCAAGAACGAGAAAGAAATTCTTGAATCTAAACATTATCTTTACACCGAGGATAACGGCATACCTAGTCGCCAATTCACAGGAATGCACATCCAGCGCCATACAGATTATCGGAGCGCTCAGCTTCGGGAGGTAGAATGGAGCATATGCAGAACAGAAGCGACGGCAGGAGAATTCCTCGTTCCAGACCGTCCAACGGCTTTGTGTATCCCTCTTTCGCCAACCGTGGCACTACTTGGAAATGCTGATATCGACAGAGCGAGCGCTGAGACGGTACGGCTTTTCAACGTCCTTGCCGCAGCCGGAAGTCATCAATTCATCTTTGCGCGCGACTTCTCTCTCTGCTTCCCTAACACAAGATAAACTGCGCCGCCCATCCCCTGAAATTGGCTATGCCTACAGCAGCGTTAGCGGATCGACGGCGAGCGTTCGCGGCTCGTCCGTCTGTTTCTGGCGTGTCAGCCTCGCTAGCATTTCGGTAAGGGTTGGCGGCTGCTCGGGCAATGTAGTTACATTATCGGCCTGCATTGTAGTTACATCGTCATTGGGGGTTGTAGCTACATTATCAATCTGCTTTGTAGCTACATTAGACCGCTTATCCTCGGCCCACGTTGGCAGGCTCCCGGTTAGCGTGCGTGTGGCGTGCCGGTAAGCGGCCTTACCGTTTCTGTTAAGGCGTCCGAAGTACTCTGCCTCGGACGTGTTCCGCTCTAGCGGATGGTTACTACCCATTCAATCTCCTTAGATTAATCTTCCTCATCGCGGCGTGTGCGGCCCTCCAGCTGATCCGCGAATATATCGGCTAACGTTTCCTCATCGGCTGCGGCTTGGACTGCTTTGCGCGAGCGTTCGTCTATCTCGGCTTGGACTCGTTTAGCGTCAGCGACTAGTGCCCGCTGTTGCACGCGCGTCTGTGCGTATTCGCCCAGCAGCTTCCACACCGATCCTTTGGTGCGATTGCACTGCGGACGGTCCCCGCGCCACGTAACCCGTATGCGCTCCCCGTTGAACCACAGCGTAGAGCCGTCAGACCATCGCGGGGCCTTGCTATCAGGTGCGTTCTTATCAACCTTACCGGCTTGGATACGCTTTAAAAAGTGGCCTAATGTCTTGTCCTCGTCACTGTACGCGTAGCCGTGTTGCTCCATTCGTAGCCGCCAGCGTTTAATTCGGTTCTCGTGCTGTTCGCGGCCCCATATCGACACGTTGACATATTCGCCCTGCGCGCCGATGGCTGCTAGCGCTTCAGGAATCAATAGTTCGTGCCGCTGCTCGCGCTTTAGCGCGGGGTCTATACCCTTACCGGCTAACAACGCCTCGAACAGTAGGCCGGGTATCTTGCCTGATCCCGTAAAGGCTGATTGCCCGAACTGCCTGCCGGAATGGATCTTTACAGGCTTGATGCCGTGCAACGCCTCATAATGCTTAGCCAGCGCTGTAAGTGCCTCGTCTGCCTTGCGGTTCAATTCGGCCAATAGCTCGGCTCGGCGTACCCGTTCGGCCATCTTGGCGTGGTCTATCTTCTGGCTCATGGTGTGGATTGCCTCGATTCCGTACCTATCCTACCAAGTAAGTAAGGAAAAATGGTGTGTTTACACCAAAGGATACCATAAGCCCGAAGCGGTGTAGCTACCCCGGTTCTCCATACACTACTATCGACTACGTAGTAAGGAAAAATGGTGTGTTCACATACGCTCATGACTCATGCCCGCACCAAGTACGAACTCCACTGGCTTACCATCGCCAAATACCGGATGCCTCAGCACGAAACCAACCGACCGCTTGCCGGGGTTGATCCGTATCTCTCGCACCTGTAAATCGCTGGGCCAATCACCTTTACGCATGTGGTCTATAAAACTTGGTACTACTGAGTAAAATTCATCAATGTCTATCCGGCTAACGTTGCTCATATCAATACCTCGTTACTTGGGATCGGTCTGAGTTTTGACCAATCGATACGGTCTATCTTTCATCTTCGTAAATGGGCGAACGTCATAGAACAAATCCGCAGTAGTCCTAGCTGCTTTGCGACTAGCGAATACCTGTGTGCTTAGTATCTGGCTGTCACAACGTATCTTCCATGTGGTTATGCGTAGCTGCGCCTCTGGCGAGGCAAGCTCCTTTGTGCTCATGTTCGTTAGCTCCGTGGTGGTGGGCTTAGAGGTTTCCTATGGTGCGGGTGGGGGCGGGTAGGTCAAATTGCGGGGCTTCCGCATGGAGACACCGATACGGTCATCGGCTTAAACCCTAATGTCCAAATAATTCTTAGAAAACGCGCCCAAACCGCAAGGGTCCAAAACTTCATAGCGATAAAGCTAAGGAATCGGCCATAACTGGCCTTTATGACTACCTGGCGTGCTTTGGATTCCTTAGCACGTAAAGCGGCTCCGGCCATCCCTCTAGCGTATGTTCGTCAGCAACGAAGCCCTTAACCTTTAGCACGCTAATGGTGCGCTCGCAAAACAGACGCCCGCCGACATAGCCCCAATGCGCTAGATAGCTTCCCTCGTCATGAAACGGGTTCCCGCAAGTAAGGCATTTCACGAACCGGCCTAGATACCGCGATTGCATGCCACGCTTGGCGGTTTGCACACGGTCTAATTCCTCTGCGGTTTCGAGCATATAGCGCTCGGCTTCCCGTACTAGCTCCGGGTTTGCGCCTCCGTCCATAGCCCTTAGGGCTACTTCGGCCTGCGCTAGTTCGTCCATTAGCGCCTGCTCGTGGTCTACGATGTAGCCGGTATCGCTAGTTTGCGCCGCGCTATCGCGTGCGGCTATCGTTGAAAATGGATTCATATTTCCTCGTTGTGTTGTGCGCGCAAGGGGCGCATACGTGCACGCGTATCCGCCAGCGCGGCCCGCGCCGTGCCCTCGTTATCTCCCTCCGGGCGGTGCACTATCGCCTCAAGGCGTAGCCCGCTGCTCGTGACGTAGGTACGTCGCGCATAGATTTCGAAGCCGTGGCGGCTAAGCGTTTGATGCATGGCCTTCCAGTTGTTACGACTAGCATCCGGCGTATTGATAACAATCGTATTCATTCTTGGTCGTTCCTCTTAGTGGCGCTGGGATTGTGCGCGCTAGGCCCTTAGCGCGATCTCGCGATTACTGCGGCCTTTCGGGTTCATTTCGCGAGCCCTCATCTTAACCGTAAAGATGGCTATGTTTAATGTTTGCGCTTAGACGGGGAAGTTATAGGAATATTCATAGCCATAACTACGCTTAGTCATGCGGGCGCAATCCTTATGCTGATAGAATGGGGCGGGATTAAACGTACAGAGGGTTACGACAATGCCTAGAGGTAGACCGCAGAAGGCCCCGGCACGAGCGCTTAACGTACGCGTTGAGGTAGCCGATTTGGAGAAGCTAGCCCTAATCCAGACGATCACCGGAACGCCTACGGCGGAGGTCGTGCGGGATGCGCTCAAACGCTATATCAAGGCCAACGAGGGCAAGCTAAAGGAAGCAGGCGAAAGGCTAGCGAGCGGAAGCTATTGGGATGCGAAGGAGGGCGACTAAAACGCTACACAGACCGGGTACACGCAGAGCGTAGACCGCTTATCTAAGTTATTGATTTTATTAGATAAAGCGGAGCGTGATCATCCGGCGTTTACTCCTTGCAAGGTAATAGGGTCAAGCGTGGCGCAGCCCGCCACGATACACGATTCTCGCGCGGTATTTTTGAGCGCCCCGCTTTTCGTAGAATAGGCGCTGCATTGCGCCCGGAGTTCCATAGCCTTGCCCGATCCGTGCGGCATCGCTCCCTCGATTCCCACGCGGTCGTTCCGCCGCACAACCCAGAACTCGCCCGAGACCCGTCCATGGCCCGCATTGTTCCCGACGACTGGCAGCATCTCGAAGCCACCGGCGCCGCCGCGCGCGAGCGCGAAACGCTCGCCGCGCTCGCGCGCGGCCTGCCCAATGGCTACACCGTGTATCACGGCTTGCACTGGACGCGCCTCTCCGAAGGCTTTTCGGTGTTCGGCGAGGCCGACTTCGTGATCGTGAGCCCCGCCGGGCGCGTGATGATCGTCGAGCAGAAAACGGGCTTTCTGCGCGAAACGCCCAACGGGCTCATCAAGGCATACATGCAGACCGAACGGAACGTGGCAATCGCGCTGGCGCGCACGGTCGAAGGGCTGCGCCGGCGCTTCACCGCGTCGTTCGGCGCCGGCACGTACGGGCTCGACGAGCTGCTCTATTGCCCCGACCATGTGGTGCGCGAGCCGGCCATCGCGGGCGTGGACCCGGCGCGCATCGTCGATGCCACGCGCAAGACGCAGCTTGCCGCGATCGTCCTCGAAGCCATGCCCGCCGACGAGCCGCGCCTGCCTTGCGCCGCGAAGATCCACCACTTCCTCGCCGACGAACTCTCGCTCACGCCCGACACCAGCGCGCTCGTCGGCGCGGCGGGCACGCTCGTCACGCGTCTCGCGGGCGGCCTCGCCACATGGGCGCGGCGGCTCGAATTTTCGCCGTACCGGCTGCGCGTGATCGGCACGGCGGGCTCGGGCAAGACGCAACTGGCCGTGCAGGTCATGAAGGACGCGGTGGCGCGCGGCGCGCGCACGCTGTATGTGTGTTTCAACCGCCCGCTCGCGGACCATATCGCGAAGCTCGCGCCGCCCGAAGCGAAGGTGGCGACCTACCACCAGCTTTGCGACTGGGTTGCGCGCGACGGCGGCCACGTGCCCGACTTCGAGCGCCCCGGCGCGTTCGACGAACTCGTGCGGCGCTTCGGCGAGACGCCGATCGGCGAGCGCTGGCAGTTCGATACGTTGATCGTCGACGAGGGGCAGGATTTCCAGCAGCCGTGGGTCGGCGCGCTCGAACGCCTGTTGCGGCCCGGTGCGGCGTGGTGGTGGCTCGAAGATCCGCTGCAGAACCTGTACGTGCGCGAGCCGGTCGCGCTGGCGGG
>NZ_BBJJ01000051.1 GCF_000739815.1 Paraburkholderia mimosarum LMG 23256 = NBRC 106338 | reverse complement strand
GGACAAAGCCACCATCGAGCAGCTTGTGTTCGTGACCAAAATGCGCTGGCGCATCGAGCGCGACTATCAGGACCTGAAGCAGGAGTTCGGGCTCGGTCATTATGAAGGGCGAGGCTGGCGTGGCTTTCACCATCACGCCACACTGAGTATCGCTGCGTATGGGTGTTGTCGTGCAGGCTTCATATCGTCTTTGGCGCTGACCCACGCACGTCCCTGATCACGGAACGCTTCATCGTCTACACCTGAGCGATGAATTCCTCCCGCGCAGAGGCCAAGCTTTATTGCGTTCGGGGAGTAATTGTTGCAAGCGCATGTGGCTTGCGCAGGGCGGTGCAGGATTCTGCAGGCAGTCTAGCGCGGGAGAGCGCAGCATTTTGGTGACGAAGCTCGCGATGATGGCTACGTGCGAGAGGAGATGATGAGCGGGCGGTCCGCTTCACCACGACGCAGACACTCAAGCGCGATCGGTGCACGCAGCGCGAGATCTGCAGCTTCCTTTCGCGCCATCGGTAGAAACAGGGAATTCGCAGGCGCGGCCGCCGACGTCGGACGCAAGGATCGATAGCGCTTCTTGTGGGCGCCGGTCGATAAACGTCGTAATGCCGTGTTGAAGGCTTTGCGCAAGGGTCAAGAGAATCGGCTACTTCGTCCCGCAATCAGTACAACGTCCCGGGAGCAGGGAAGTTGCTGGATGCCGTACGTGGCGGAAGCGACGGATGACGCTTTACGCGGGCCCCACAGGGAGGATCCAGAAGTCACTGAGGACTATCGCAACTAACCGCCAACCATGGTCATCAAGGGTAGGCGCCTTTCCGGCGGCAGAAAAGCGCTGTTCAGCTCGAGAGGCTACCTGATAGGTGCACACACGGATCGCCGTTGAGGTCGAGGCGCGCGCGTATGGCATTGAGCGTCGGTCACCCGGGTTGCCTGAGAGCCGGGGGCTTGCCGAAAGGGGGCGACGCGAAGCGTCGACGTCGATACGTTTTCACTTCTTGTGCTTACGGGGCGAGTGAAATAGCAGCTTGGGTATTACGGTGCCAGACGACCTGTCGGGCAGCATGGCATTCAATAGAGCCCGGACGTTGGTGCCTCCATTTATCCCCAACTGAGCTATCACGAATCATCAAATGAAGGATTTAAGAGTGGTCCGGTTAAAGACCGGGAAGCGGGCGGCGTGGCATCCAGTAGGGTGTCGGGTCGTCGGCCGAGATTGATTGATGGATCCGTGGGGGCGGGGCACGTCAGAGGACCCAGACATTCCTGCCATGGGCAAATCCCGGTCAATCAGGGCTGCATGGATGCCGCAGAGGCACGGAGTCGGTTTGGCGGCTTCTCGCAATCGCGAAAAGTGGAGTGTACGCTATGACGCATCGGAAGGACGTAGTTGATCAGCACGGAAGTGCTTCTCCGGGATGTGCTGCACGAGCCGGTCGATGAACGTTTCCATCTCGAACTGTGCGACCCGATGCCGTCCGTCCCGATGGTTCAGATAGTCGAACGCCACCGTCCTGCCGTCGTAATGCTTCAGCCTCGACTGCGATAGCGGCGGGCGTTTGATATACCGGCCAAGGTAGTTCACGGATATGGCTGTCCGACGGTGGCGCAAAATGGGCGATCCATGGCTTGCCGTAGTGACCATCCAGCCAGCGGCTCCATGCCACTTTTGTCGGTCAGCTCCTGCGGCATAACCAGCGCGTCATACGACTGCCGCAACAGATCGATCGATGATTGCGTAGCACCACATCGGCATGACCTGTACCTTCACTAAATACATCGACTTCCACTGCTCGCCGTCGGGCGTTAAGCCCCGGAGGTCATACTCAGATGGACATGCACGTTCCATTGCAGGTCGCGCCCGAACGTGTGCAGCGCCGTGAAGATGCCCGGCAGGATGCCTTTGCGGGCCGCCGTTTTTTTGATGACGCGCACAGCCGGCCGGCTGGTCGCCTCCAGCAGCGCGCGGTTCAGCCTGAATACCTCCCACAGCGCCGAGGGCATCGTCAGCGTGATGTGCTGCCAGCGCGTTTGCGGCAGCCTCGCGTTTTGCGTGGCGATCCATTGGTCCGTCGCCTATTGCCGCACGTGGGGCAGAACCGGCTCTTGCAGCTGAAGCACACCTTCTTGCGATGCGGGCAGGCTCCGTTCGAGCAGCAGTGGCTCGCGTAGCCCATTACTTCCAGTCCGCAAGCCTGCAGGCGCACCACGTTGTCCACCACCGCCGAGCGGATCTCATGCCCATGCTTTTTGAAATACCGCCACCAAGCCTCGCCGGTCTGCAGCAGCTGTTTGATCCGACTGACAGTTCTGATAATCAGTACCTCCCGTTCGCGACACCTCCGACGCTACCATCCCCCGCTCGCGGCCAACGTCGGGGTTGCCTGCCTGCGGCGTTGGCCTTCGCATACCGACGGTTCTAGTCGCCGCGTAGCGGCTTACCTTGTTCTGTAAGGGACTGCTGGGTTTTTCAGGGGCGACTCAACCACCTAGCAAAGCGCCGCACGGAGGCGGCGCTTTGCTGACTGAAAAGCTACTCCCACTACCCACGCGGAATGCTGACGACACAGGCCTGCGTCATGAACGCCGACTAGCTCGCCTTCATCCGGTGGCGGGTCGCGACCGGGCACCTCACTCGTCGTCGGTCGGCGCCAGTTCCCAACCGGCGTTTTCACCGTTGCGGGATAGCTGATTGTCCTCGCCGACATCGGTGGGTAGGTCGGCCGGGGCGAGGCTGTAGCTGTAAAGCTCGTACAGCACCTGTTGCATTGGCGTGTAGTAGACGATGGAGCGGCCGACAGGCTCGCCGGAGGAGATGATCCCGATCAGTTGCCTTTCGTACGTGACGACCGGTCCGCCGGAGTCGCCGTTTGCAATGCTCTCGAGCTCGGACGAGTGCGCGGCATTGATGTGCTCATAACTCGGTTTATAAACTCCCGCCTCGACAGACATGCCTTGCCACACGCAGCGCACGCCGGTGCGCCAACCGCTTGTGCAGAACTGTCCATACGGCGCTTCCGACCACCCGGTAACAGCAAGGCGCGCTTCCCGCCCCGCGCTCGGCATGAAGACCTGGTTATTCGCAAGGGGCGTATAAGTCTGGACCGGACTGCAGAATGCTGCGCTGTGATGAGTGGAGGCGCATTGCAAGGCCCTAGGATTCGGCTTCGGCGATACCCGCACAAGCTCGATGTCCGATTTAGCCGACTGCCACACGACATTGCCGATGGCAACGGTACCCACGTGGATGGTCGCGTCCATCGGCGCGCAGTGCTTGGCAAGCACGAGCCATCGTGTGGCACGTTGGTAAGGCGTCAGTCTGTGGAAGAAGCTCTTGGGGACCAACACCGCCCCTACGCTGCATGATCCAAAGGGAACGCTGACCTTCGAGCCAGAGATGACCGGCAGGACGGCGCGGTCGGGATTGCGAGGCTCCACGACGCCCGGGGTTTGCGCCGTGGCGACCGAGGATACGAGGGTGGTGGCGATGGCCATTGCGTGGGATGCCACGCGCTTTTGCAGTGGTAGGATTTTCATCAGGGATCTAGTCCTCTCAGGGATGTTGGGATCGGGGAAAGTGGTGGTTCGCGAGGCCCATTTCAGGCCTCCGGCTTGCCTTCGTCGGCATCATGTCGGCCGGGGCGGCGCCCAAGCCCAACTCGCGGGCTTGGGTCCAGCAGCTCAGTTCGTTCGGGTCCGTCTGCATGTCTCGCTCCTCAGGGGCAAGGATTTTTGCCACCTTTATCGGCGTTGTTGCATTTAGTCGCCGCGCAGCGGCTTACCTTGAAGGGCGGCGCGATGCTTTGGCGCATTGGAACCGATACACCGGGCTATACGGCCGACGACATGTCAGGCGCGAGCTTGGTTCACGGGTGGTCGATGGAACCGTCCCGTGACACCGGTGCTCTATACGGCTGGCACGACAGTACTGGCTTGCCTTGAGACACGCAGGGATGCTCAGCCCTAAACTCGGGCGTGGGTCCGATCGAAGGCGAGCGTTCTCGCCGTCGGTGATCGTTCCGCGTGAACTTAGCGTGCTGGTGGCCAGCGCGGCGCAAATCCATGGTCCGCGATCATTCATCGTAAAGACCTGGCGAGTTGACTGGTCACCGGTATTTACCACGGCGAGTTCACCGGTCTCACAAATCGAATCCACTTTTAAGCAACCGACGCCGATGCCCGAACAGTGTTCAGGTGCTTCCGCCCAGAAGGGGTGCTCCCGCTCCTGCGCCCCTGCACGGATCGCTTGACGTCAATCAAACGTTCGCCGTTGGGAGAACGACGATCAGCCTGGCTGGCCGGTTCCTGGGAGTCTGCATTACCAGCGGATACAAATATCCACGCGAGGACGGGAGGCGGCCGATATCACTCGGCGGTGACGGAGAAGTTTTTGGACGCGAAAGACAGACCGCCAGGCGACGACGTTATTTCGAAGCCGTACTCAACATCGCCGAGCACGACGTCATCGAAATAATTTTTCGACTTAAGGTAATTCATGAACGCCAGCACGTCGAGCTTGGTCTGGTTGGTCTTTTCTGTGCGAAGAAACGAATAGACCGTGTTACTGCCGTTGCTACCCTCGTAGACATTCCAGGAACCGCCCGACAGCTGGACTTTGGTCTGAATTGGGATCGCACAGCCGGAAAACGTCCAGCTCGCGGAAATCGGCTTAACGTTGCCGCAGCCATTAGGGAATCCGGTATAGTTGAGCCAGACCATGATTTCGTACGCCTTGTTTCCGGCCCAGATATCGAAGGTCGATTCCCACGCGCCGCTAGAAGGGGTGATCGCTGAGACGACAGCAGTCAGCGACTTAAGCGAACTGAGGGACTTGTTGACCGCATATCCGATGTGTGGATAGGACTTGATGTGGCCGGTGTCCGGTTGATTTGAAGAAACGCCCCAGTCAAGGTTGCTGTTGGCCCAGATCGTCTGCTCGCCTGCGGCGACAGGGACACCTTGGCAGGGCGACCAGACGTCATTGTTGAACGTGTAGCTACCGTCGGACTTAGAAGCAAAAAGGAGATCGGACGGATAGCAGGACGAGGCTTCGGGCGAAGTTGCAGACCAAGCCTGGGCCTGTGCTTCTGTACTGCAAACCATCAAAGCTGTGGCGGCACAGCCGGCGAGGATTGGCATTCGCTGCATAAGGTTGCTGTCTCCTATAGGGTGGATGACGTTAGTCGGGATTGGTCTCCATTGGCTTTTAGCGGCGAATTGAGCGATAACATTGTCGAACTGTCAGTCACTTCCTATTGCCAGTTTTGACAGCCGGTCGGAACCAGCGGCGTTGGTCAAACGGGAACAGAACGTAGTCGCGAACCGTATGCGGTTCTGGTTGGTTGCGAAGACCCACTTCCGGCCATTCCTCTTTTTCCGGCCAGTATGCCGTGCGAAAGACAGTGTCCCAGATGGTAGTGAAGAACCCGTAGTTTTGGTGCCGGTGATGCGACTCCATTGAATGGTGAATGCGGTGAAACTGGTTATCGCCGATGATGTATCGGAGCGGCCCGAGATTCACACGGGTGCTGGAGTGGGAAAGATGCGCCTGGAAGCTAATTAGCGTCATGGCAACCGCGGGCACGACACCGGACTTGAAGTGGATTAGCGCGAGTGGCAGTGCTACAAACACCGCGTAAACAATCGGTTCGGAAATGTGATGATTACAGTTCCATGCGGTCAACTCGCGAATCGAGTGATGAGTCGCATGCAAACGCCACAGGAACGGAATTGCGTGCTGTGCGCGGTGCATCCAGTAGTAAAAGAAGTCGCCGGCAATTGCGACCAGAACGCCAGAAAGCACTGCCATAAACACCCCGACAATCCTGTTGCCGGAATCGAGGAACGCCCCAAAATCGACAGTCAGGAGTGGTTTCACCCCTAACCATTGCAGCCCCATAGCGTAAAGGTGCCAGATTAATGCACCAAAACCAATGCGGATTATCCAGTTCCGCACGCCCCGAATGTATGACGAAAAGCTGTAGCGGTAGGCCGGGAAGATCAGCTCAAGTACGACGCAGACGTTAGCGAAGACCAAAACGAGTTCAAATGAGTTCACGAAGAACAGGGCCATCTGATCAATATCGGCAACGTGCATTCGTTTGCTCCGGCGAATCGGCGTTCTATGCGCGAGCTTAGGGGTTAAAGCGGTAATCGTCAGCCACCCGCGTAACAGCTGTCGGTTCACAGGCCCGAAACTATTGGTCCAGCGCGTCTGATAAATGCCGGCTCGGCATGCCATTCGAAGTGCGCGCGGTAGTGCGCGGGTTGCACCTAGCAGATCAAGCAACATCGGTACCGTAGTACTTCAACTGTAACGGTGCCGACTAGACGGCAGGATTGAGTATGCATTGCTCCGCGCCATTGCGAAAATAGATTGTTTGGATAGGAGGCATCCGCATTCTAAATGCCGCTTGTGCTTCCAGGGGAAAGTATTGGTGGCATTCAGCCACAACTGATTTGTCGCAGGAGTTGATTGCCTACACCGTTCACCGACCGTGCTCTTCGACGGACATGACGGGAATCTAATCGAGGTCGACTGTCCTTCTTTTGCCGTCACAGTGGGGTTGGCGTGGCACGAAACACACACCGGCGAGTTTGGTCTCTCAAAGACATCCGGGCACTTAGGAGACACGAGAAACGACAGTTGGCATTCAACGATTTGATTTTCGTGGCTGACGCACTGATGTTACCCTACATCATATTCGCGGCTGATAGCAAAATTCGGTGGCATCACGCGCGACGGTCTTCGCCACGTTGTCCCCGACAGACGATCCGGGAAACCAAGGGGCCGTCGCGAGGGCAGTAAGGCGCAGGCGCGAAACTTCACGTGAGCACCTGAGTCTCTCGCGATCTCCTTCCAAGTCACGCGGCGGCAGTCTGGGTATGATGAGCGAATGGGTGATTGCGCATCGTCGGACGACCGTGTCACGTCGGAAACAAATATCTGACAACCTCTTGTCTGGTTGCTTCCATTCCTATTACGTCTGTAATCAGGCCATCAGCCTTCAACAGATCAGGATTCTGGATCTCCTCCGCTAGCTTTCGCATCGCGTCTTTAGTAGCGTCGTCGGCGCCAGACATCACTTTGTTCATTGTGTCCGGGCTAAAAACGCCGATGTGTGCCTGCGGGTACGCTAGCACGGCTATTGGATCGAATCCGGGGCCGCTCATCGCATACACGCCGCCGGTGTAGGCTTTTCGGACGACGAGCAGTAGCTTGGGTACGTGGCATCTGACATGCGCTCTGAACAACTCCGCTGCTGCCAAAAATATGCCGCTATTCTCAGCTTCCCTGCCTATCATAAACCCGGGAATGTCGGCAAGGAAGACAATTGGCATGCTGGTCTTTGCAGCAATGTTTATCATTTTTGCCATCTTGGCCGCGGATTTTCGGTGGATGGCGCCGCTGTTGAATCGCGGGTTGTTTGCTACGATTGCCGCGAAGTGTCCCTTGATGCGCGCATAGCCCGTCAATGCTTCTCGTGCGTATTCGGCGTTTGTTTCAGTGAAGCTGCCTTTATCGACAAAAGAGAGCAGCAAATGATGCATGTCGTAAGGGGTGCGGTGATTTGACGGAATCAGATTTTTAAAATCGACTGCGTCAGGTTCCTCATATTCAAGCGTGGCCGACGCCGTGTCTTTGACGAGGCAGCGTAGAAAATCTCTTACGCATTCAAATAAGCGGCGTTCATCTTCGAACGCGAGATGAACTGACCCCGAGCCCCTGCAGTGAACCTCTGTTCCGCCCAGCGAATACAGATCTGACTGCTCATCCAGCATCGCCTTCACCATATCCGGACGGCCCATACATAGGGCCCCTTTCTTAGTCATCAACACCAGATCGGCGAGCATGATCGGAAGAGCCAACGGGCCTGACGTCGGTCCAAGTATTGCTGAGATCAGCAGATTGGTTTCTGCGAACTCTGCGAGCGACGCGCTGACCCTGCCCATACCTGTTGGAGACAAAAGCAATCTCGACATATCCGATGAAATTACTTTCGTTGTATCGAAACTGCACACCTCTCCCGGATGATCCTGGACGTAGAGCAACGGAGCCCGCTGCTCCCTGGCCTGAGTCACTGTGCTTATGATTTGCTCGGCGGTACGCCTTTGTCCGGATCCCTTGAACGTACAGTCTTGTCCGCGATTCATGACCAGAAACGACTTGACCGAATTGATTAGTCCATCGCCGCAGAGGAAGTGGGATTCCGCTCCTGGAGCATGGTCCACAAAGCTACCCGCGTCAAAAAGCATACTTATTCTTTGCAACGAAATCTGCATGAATTGTTTACCTCCGAGCAGTGCGTGAGCATTTGGAAGTCCAGTGCCGGCGCGGCGGAAAGTCGCGTACGCTATGAAGCAAGAATCTCCTCCGCAGCGGATGCCATCAAGAGGAGCCGGCGGTCTTGGCCGCGTGCGGCATCAAGGCTCAATCCCACGGGTAATGCATCGTTCGGCGCCACAGGCAAGGTAATGGAGGGCATTGCGACATTGCTGGCGAGGTCGGTGTTGCGTATTGCCTCTGCGAACAGCCCTGGATGCTGTGCATCGCTAACGTGAGGAGTGCTGCGCGGGACAGTGGGATAAGCGATAAAATCGATCCCTTTGGCGTTGAGCAGCGCATTCATTTCTAGCCGCAGCGTGTTAACGTTCTGTACTGCGGCGGAATAGTCTTTTGCGGAGATCAGATTTCCGTCAAGGTGTTGATGAATGATGCTCCTCACGCACTTGTCACGGATGTTGTCGAACACAGCATTAACCCTGCTTCCCCATCCAAAAGAGAGCAGTGCGCGTGGAAAGTCCGTGAAAAATTCGTAAACTGGAATAGTAAAAGTGCCGAACTTGTTCAATTCGGAAACAACGGCGTCATCGAGGTCGACGCACTGAAAGCCTGCGCGAGTTAGACGCCTGATCGCCTGCCAGCAATGCTTCCGAACATCGTCGTCCACGTCGTTCCACATAGAGCTTGGAAGACCGATTCGGCAGCGATTATTTGTTTGTTTTGACGGGGTTTGGCTATCGGAGCTCAGCAAATCATATAGAAACAATGCGTCTTTGGCTGTCCGCGTCAGCAGCCCCGGTGAGTCCTTCGTGCGTGAAACCGGAATGATCCCGGCTGAAGACCACCGGCCACTTGTTGGTCTGAAACCCGTTATGCCGCAAAAGGCCGCGGGTATCCTCACCGAGCCACCAGTGTCGGTTCCGATCGCCATCGGGACAATACCGGCTGCCACAGCTGCTGCGCAGCCGCCGCTGCTTCCCCCGGCCAAATGGCCCGGAGCTACGGGATTGCCCACGGTTCCCCAATGGGGATTGACGGACGTGATTCCAAAGCTCAGTTCATGCATGTTGTTCTTGCCGGCGACGACGGCGCCGAGGGATTTGAGCTTTTTGACCACAAGTGCGTCGCGTGTGGCTATACAATCTTCCATGCCCGGTGTCCCGGCGGTTACAGGGAGTCCCTTGACGCAGATATTGTCTTTTGTAGAAAAAGGAATGCCGTAGAGTGGCGCGCCTCTCAGAGTGTCATTGGCTCTCGCGAAGTGCGCCTCTGGGCTGCGAGCACGTATGAAACAGTTTAGACGTGTCTGATGAGCCTCAGCGTTTAGTGCGCGATCCCGGATCTCCTCCGCTGTAACGGCTCCTGACCTTATGAGGTCGCAAAGCGATTCAAGTGTGTTTTGGAAATGCATAGAATTTTGCAGATGGGGAGGTCTGAGAGTGCGCTATTAGTAGCAGAAGGCACTGCGTATTTCGTCAAGGGGGTTGCCTGGCAAAAGATCTCCCCCGGCGCTACGTATAACGGCGCATGCGCTGTTGATCGCTGTCTGCACGGCCCCCTCAATCCACCCACCGGTGAAAGAACAGCCGCATCCCGCCAAGTAGAGCCCTGTATCGCTTGCCGGATCGTTTGCCGTCTGGAATTGAAAAAACAGTCGCTGCGAATAGACATCCTCACCCGGGTAATTGAGCTTGAAGGCGCCGCACGAATGAGGATCGGTTAGCCAGTCATGGTGGAGGACGCAGCGTTCATAGTCCTCATCTGCAGGGACGAGGTGACGCGCAAGTTCCGGATGGAAGGTCGACAGGTCGTCGACGAAGCACTCGCACCGCTCCTTCTTGTCTAGAACACTCAGCAACTTGTGAGCGTCGTCCTCCCAAGTGTAGCTGAGCAAAACCACACCCCTACCATCTGGGTTGTGAGGTTCGTAGTCAAGGCAGTATACGCCTCGTGCGAAGCTGTCAGACTGGATGGTGACGGGAAGCTTCTTGTTTATCCAGAACTTGTCTCGGGTGAGCATGAAGAGCTTTGACGATCCGGTTAGATGAGTTTCTCTGACCGCTCTGGATACGTCGCGGCTGAGAAACGTTTCGTCATCTGTCAAGCAATGAACCATCTGCATCGCCCTGTTGTTGCTGGTGACGATCACCCGGTCAAATGTCGCAATTTCATCTTTTTCGGTCACGAGCTTGATCTCTGCACCTTCCTTGTAGATGCGGCCGACGCCGTCAAAGCGAATCCGTTCGGCGACAGTGCTTCCAGACACATTCTCGCCTGCAATGCGCTCAGCCAGCGTTGAGATTCCGCACGAGATGAGGCGTTGATCGTCCATGTAGCCGTTAATGACGAGGCGCAGAATCTCGGTGAATCCGGCCTGAAAGACTGGGAGAAAACCACCCGAGCCAATCCCAAGAGATCCAAACAGTTCGAAGTCGTATGGTCTTTCCCACTGAGTACCTCCAGGTGGGCAAGGACCCGTGAAGATGGTGACGATAGCAGCATAGAACGAACTATCGCGAAATAAATCCAGCCATGTTTGCCACGCGGTGCGTGCCTCCCTAAAGCGCTCCGATCTCAACATAGCCGTAATTTCAGCCGGCGCGACGAGAGATATGCCGTTGATTTTGCATCCATCCTGCAAGAGAGCTCTCCAGCCTTCGTGTACACGCCTGAACAGATGCGGCGGCGGACCTCCGGCCGGCCAGATATGGCGAACGCCGCGATAATGCAGTTCCGTATCAACGACTCCAGGATCAGGGAACGCTGCCGTGGTGGGAATATCATACCGATCAAGGTAATGAAAAAGACCGGTCGCACTTGGAGGAAACCGCATTGCGCCCATTTCGGCGATGAGATGTGGGTGCTTCGAATCAAACGCCTGTGACCATAACCTGCCGCCAATACGATCGCGGGCTTCAAACACAGTAACGTCACGTACACCTGCTCGCATCAGTTCGTTAGCAGCCAGAAGGCCGCTGATGCCTGCCCCCACGATAGCAACGCGTGGATTTTCGATACTCGAGGAAAGCGTTCCAATTGCCCCTGCAGATGAGGCCCGCTCCAAAAACGGAGCATAGTCATACAGTAAATCGACGGTCGGCGATGGGCCTTTTGAATGCGCTACGCAGGTTTTCAAGGATTCTTCTCCTGTAATGGCAATGCATCGAGGCGAAAGACGATGATGGCGGGAAGTGACGCGCGAATCTCGATAGAACACGTCGAGATCTATATTTCGTTGGCGAAAACGTGTTGCTCGCCAGTAGAAAATGTCACATCTGAATGTCTATGCAATCGACGATAGCAATCTGCTGTAGCGAAATCAAGCAAGAAAAATTGATGTCTGCAATGCGGAATATGGATAGTTGTGTCGATAGTATGAAATGTACATGCGATACATGATATCCGACGATATCGTCCGGCTTACCCTTAACCGGGCTCACAACGCTGGTTTTTTCATCGGGTCAGAAACCTCGTCGCGCCAGCGCAATTGCGTCGGGTCACGACGGTAGCACCTTGATCCGGTGGCATGCGATCGTTTGACGCTTCATTGTCCTCTTGCCCAGGCGTTGTTGCAGAAATCAGGCCGCTTCGCGGTGACGTTTACGCGCAACGCTCGGGTAGACCAAGATGTTAACTTCACTTCGAACTGCGTAGATTCTCGATCTTTTCACCGGGAAGATGCGCAAGGACAAACGCAAGGCAAGCGAGCCCAAAGGAACGTACCGCGTCAAGAACTGGCGCGAATACAACGCGGGCTTGATTGCGAGAGGCGATGTGACCATGTGGATTGATGAAAGCGTACTGACGCAGTTATCCGAGGCTGGCGTGAGCAGGCGCGGCCGACCGCGCATCTACAGTGACGCGGCGATCCAGATCCTGCTCGGCCTCAAGCAGGTCTTTCATCTGCCGCTGCGCGCTGTGCAGGGCTTCGCGCTCAGTTTGCGCAAACTCGCCTACCCGGGCTTGCCGGTGCCAAACTACACGACCTTGAGCCGTCGCGCACAGACGCTGAAGGTCGTATTGCCAACGCAGCGCCCCAATGCGTCCTTGCACCTGGTGATCGACAGCACCGGACTGAAGGTCTACGGCGAAGGTGAGTGGAAGGTACGCAAGCATGGCTGGTCCAAACGTCGCACGTGGCGCAAGGTGCACCTGGCGATGGATGCGAACACGGGCCAGATCTGCGCCGCGCTGATGACCCATCAAGACGAAGGCGATGGCGAAGTTCTGCCCGATTTGCTCGACCAGATTCCTGCTGAGGTGGCAATCGATACCATTGGCGGCGACGGCGCCTACGACACCAAGGCATGCCATGCGCAAATTGTGGCGCGCGCAGCGGTCCCTTCGATTCCACCACGTGAGGGCGCGACGCCGTGGCCAGCGAGCACGCCCGGCGCGTTTTGGCGCAATGCTGCCATCGACGCGATCGCGGCAAGCAGCAGACGCGAATGGAAGCAGGCGAGTGGCTACCATCGTCGCTCGCTGGCAGAGACCCTGATGTACCGGCTCAAGATCCTTACGGGCTCCTCCCTGTGTGCTCGCGAGATTGGCTCCCAGGCAACCGAGGTCTCGATTCGTGCAGGCGTGCTCAACCGCATGGCGGCCATCGCACGCCCGCAATCCGTCCGTATCACCTGAGACAGAAAACACAAAGGTCATGTCGTCTCTACGCCTGATTAATGCAACAAAGCCTCTTGCCCATCTCATTGCTTTTGAGCTCGATGGCGCTTGACGAGCACGACCGGTGCACCGACCAGCATTGGCTTGCCTTAACTGTATAAGCATGAGCTAAGCGTGCGCCACGAAATTCAAAGCCAAGCAGCGCATCGCTCGCCATCACGCGGCAATCATGCTGCCGAAAGCACGAGTCTGCCCGCTGAGTGCGTATCTGGAATAGACGGATAGATCGCTAGCGAAGATCGATAACCAGGTCATGACTGGTCCTTTGGCGTCCCTTGATGATTCGCACCCAGCAACATATACATCGCCGGCACGACGAACAGTGTGAACGCAGTCCCGATCGACAGTCCGGTGAAGATCACCAAGCCTATTGCATTGCGACCTGCTGCGCCCGCGCCCGAGGCGACGACTAAGGGCAGTACGCCGAGCACCATGGCGACCGTCGTCATGAGGATCGGGCGCAGGCGTGCAGCTGCCGCTTCCTCCACGGCCTCTCGCTTGCCGCGGCCCACGCGTTGAAGCTGGTTCGCGAATTGCACGATAAGAATCCCATGTTTGCTAACGAGCCCCATGAGCGTGACAAGTCCAACCTGCGTATAAATGTTGAGCGTCGAAAAACCGGTATTGATGAAGACGAGAGCACCGAAGAGCGCCATTGGCACGGAGACCAAAATGACCAGGGCATCGCGGAAGCTTTCGAATTGGGCTGAAAGCGCAAGGAACACAATAATCGTCGCGAAGAGGAGCGTGACCAGGAAGTTACCAGACTCTTGCATGAACTGACGCGATAGCCCTGCGTAGTCGGTGTTGTAACCTGCCGGAGCTGCGTCGGTCGTGGATTTACGAAGGAAGTCGAGAACTTCCCCTTGGGAGACGCTCGGTGAGATCACAGCGGAGATCGTTGCCGCATTGAGTTGCTGGAACCGATTGATCGATTCGGGGACGACCGTTTGCTTCAGGTACGCAACCGTCGATGCCGGAATCATGCTGCCGTCCGGCGTGCGTAAGTAATAGTCGAGTACCTGTGACGGATTCAGTCGATCTATTTGCTGAACTTGCGGAATCACCTTGTATGAGCGGCCAGCGATCGAGAAGTAGTTTGCGTAATTACCGCCGAGCGCAGCGCCTAGCGCCTGTCCTACATCGCTTTGCGTGAGGCCGAGCGACGCTATCTTGTCGCGGTCAACCATGACGACGGTTTCAGGCTTGTCGATCCTTAGATCGCTATCGACAAAGAGAAACATGCCACTTTCACGCGCTTTTTGAAGCACGGTTTTCGTCACTTCGTCGAGATTCTCGAAGGGCTCAGTCGTGCTGATCACGAATTGCACGGGAAAACCTTGCGCGCCCGGCAAAGGCGGGAACTGGAACGCGGCGACGCGTGCACCAGCAATGCCATTCCATTTCTGCTGGAGCTCCTGTTGTAGCTCGGTTGCGCCTTTTTTCCGCTTGTCCCACGTCTTGAAGAGCACCCCGCCAAAACCCTGATTCATTGTTGGCAGGCCAGTCAACTGAAACATCTGGGCATACTCCGGGAAGCGCTTCGACATTTCGAATACCTGATCGGCGTATGTCTGCATTTGCTCGATTGTGGCATTAGGCGGTCCCTGGATCAGTGATAGCACGATGCCTTGGTCCTCCTGCGGCGCAAGCTCTGCTTGCGATGTCGAAAAGAGATACACGGTTCCGCATAGCAGCATGACGCCCATGACGACGAACACCGAAGATGTGTCGAGAGCCGCATGCAAGAGCCGCGAATAGCCAGCATGCACACGCTCGAACTGTCGATTGACGAAAACGGCGAAACGCCCGGACTCGTGCACATTCCGGAAAATGCGCGAGCACATCATCGGCGACAGCGTTAGCGCAATCAAGCCTGATACTGCGACGGCGCTCGCAAGGGTGAACGCAAATTCAGTGAACAGGGCGCCTGTCAGGCCGCCCTGGAAGCCGATAGGCAGATATGCGGCGATCAGCACGGCGGTCATAGCCAGAATCGGCCCACCAAGCTCGCGCGCGGCAGTTAGCGCAGCTTCCATGGGGGGCTTGCCTTCAGTCATGTGGCGGTCGACATTCTCGACGACGATGATCGCATCGTCGACCACGAGCCCAATCGCGAGCACCAGCGCGAGTAACGTCAACAGATTGATCGAGTAACCGAGCAACTGCATCATGAAGAAGGTGCCAATCAGCGACAGCGGCATCGCGACCACGGGCACGACGACGGCACGCAAACGGCCGAAGAAGACGAAGATGACGGCCGTGACAATCAGCAACGCCTCGACGAGCGTCTTCACTACTTCCTCAATCGCGCTGTTGATGAAGTCTGTCGCGTCGTAGACGATGTCGCCAGCCATCCCCGTCGGGAACTGCTTCTGCAGACCGGGAAACGCGGCTTTAACGCGTCTGGCCACATCGAGCACGTTTGCGTCAGGCGCCACCTTAATTCCGATAAACACAGAACGTTTGCCGCCAAACGCGACGCTGGAATCGTAATTGTCAGCGCCTAACACGACATTGGCGACGTCCTCGAGGCGCACTATCACGCCGTTCTTTTGTTTGACAGCCAGTTTCTGAAAGTCCTCCACCGAATGGAGGCCGGTACGCGCGTTTAGACTGACGCTGGTCATCTGGCCTTTTGTTGTGCCGAGCGTCGCGAGGTAGTTATTGTTGCCGAGCGCTGTGTAGACATCGGAAGCAGTAACATTGTGCGCTGCGAGCTTGATTGAATCGAGCCATGCGCGCAATGCGAACTGGCGACCGCCCAGTACTTCCGCGGTCTGCACGCCCGGAATGGAGTCGAGCTTCGGCTTAACGACGCGCAGCAGATAGTCGGTGACGTTGTTGGGCGGCAGCACGTCGCTGCAGAAGCCCATATACATCGCGTCGGTGGTCTGACCCACCTGCATCGTCAGCACGGGCTGCTGGGCCTCGCGAGGCAACTGGTTACGCACTGACGCTATCTGTGTATTGATCTCTGTGAGTGCGCGGTTCGGATCATAGTTCATGCGTAGCGTCGCGTTGATCGTCGACACGCCCGTGCTGCTTTTCGATGACATGTAGTCAATGCCCTGCACCTGTGCGATGGCGGCTTCAAGTGGCTGCGTGATAAACCCAGCCATTGTGTCGGCGCTCGCACCGTAATAGGAGGTGGTAAGCGTTACTACGCCCGTCTGGGTTTGAGGATATTCACTGACCTTCAGCGTGGAGAGGGAGCGCAAGCCTAGTACGAGGATTAGCAGGCTCAGCACTGACGCGAGGACGGGCCGGTTGAGAAAAATGTCGGTAAATTTCATCGGGCGGGCTCTCACTGTTCCTGAGGCGTCGGAGCAGGACTGTCCGCGGGCAGCACGCGATTATTGATGATGAGCGGTGTTCCGTTCTTCAGCTTGAGCTGACCGCTCGTGACAACCAGCGCGCCTTCGTGAAGACCCTTCAGGATTGCCACCTGATCGCCGCGCGTGGGTCCCGGCGTCACGAATACCTGTTGCGCCACCGGCATCGTCTCACCGCGCGCGTTCTTGTGGTCCCCCGGTCTAATGACGAATACGGTTGCACCGTACGCATTGTGCGCGATCGCTGTTTGCGGCAAGGTCAAATAGCGCTGCTCGCTACCTACATCGATCTTCACGTTCGCGTACATGCCGGGCAATAGCTTGCGCTCGCGGTTGTCCAAAACCGCTTCTATCTCGACGTTGCGCGTTGTGCTGTCCACGCGCGGATTGATCGCGCGGACTTGGCCACCGAAGCTGAGGGTGGCAAATGTGCTCGTATTTACAGCGACGCGCTGTCCCACCTCGAGTTGCCCCAGTTGCTCCTGGGGCAGGTGAAAGTCGACGTAAATGGGATCGATGGCTTGCAGGGTAACAATTGCATCCCCCGGGTTGATGTACTGGCCGGGATTAACGGTGGTGATTCCCACGCGTCCTGGGAAAGGTGCACGAATGGTTTTCTTGGCGACGAGGGCAGCTTGCTGTTCGACTTGCGCTCTTTTGCTCTTCAGTTCGGCTGTGTCGGCATCCAACTGCGCTTTTGAGATGGCCTGGATCTCATATTGTGCCATGTCGCGCGTGTAAACCGTTTGCGAAAGCTCCGCGGCGGCTTTTAACGATGCGAGCTGTGCACGGTCAGAGTCGTCGTTGAGGCGCAGGAGGACCTGTCCAGCTCTCACCTCCTCGCCGGAACTGAATGCGATCTCGCGCACGAGTCCTGCCACTTCCGTCGTCACGTCGACGCCGCGCGCAGCGCGCAGGCTGCCCGTGGCGGAAAGCTGTGGCTGCCAGGTCTGATAGCTGACCACAGCTGACGTGACGGTGGCACCGGCCAGGCCATCGCGCATCAGGAGCTTCTTGATCATATGCGCTTTGTAAAGATTGAAGCCGATCAGCATGCCGAGCAGACTGCCTACGCAGATCAGCATGATGATCATCCGCTTTGCTGTTGGTCTTTTCTTCGTCATCGTAGTGTCCTTGCACGGCAAAGTTACCGGGCACAAGCGTCTTTGACGCGGCGCCTGGGAAACGTATGTGGCGCGCGTCATGAGCATTCATTGGAAGCGGGGATGGTCGTTGGCATGCCCCTTCTCGTCATACGCCGTGTCATTCCACCAACCGCCACCGAGTGCTTGGAATAACGCGGCGGTATCTGAATAGCGAGTTGCCTGCGCCTGCGCGAGATTCACGACGGCCTGCTGATATTGGCGCTGTGCGTCGAGGAGCGACAGATAGCTGACTCCGCCGACTCGAAACTGTCCACGCGCCAGATTCAGTGAACTACGAGCCGCGCGCCAGGCTTCGGTTTGCGCGGCAAGAGCATCCGCGTCATGATCGAGTGCGCGCAATGTATCCGCAACATCTTCGAATGCGAGCAGCACGACTTGCCGATATCGCGCGTTGGCCTCGTCAAAGGCGGCCTCCGCCGCGCTTTTTTTTGCGCTTAACTGCCCACCATGAAATATTGGTTGCGTGAGTCCTGCGCCGATGTTCCAGATCATGTCCGCATACTTCAGCATGCCAGCCGGTGTTAAGGACTGCGGGCCGTAATTCGCAGAGAGGATCAGTTGTGGATAAAGGTTGGCCGTTGCGACACCGACCTCAGCGCTCGCCTGGTGGAGCACGGCATCGGCGGCCAAAATATCGGGCCGCTGACGGACCAGCGACGAAGGCAGACTGACCGGCAAGGTTTGTGGTAGCGTGAACATCGACAGCGTGAATTCGGACACACTTGTATCGCTCGGTAACCTGCCCGAAAGCACGGCAAGCTGGTGTCGAGTCCGATCAAGCGACTGCCGCAGCAGCGGTAGCGTCGCTCGTGTTTGCGCGACTAACGTTTCTTGCGCGAGCACGGCAGTCCGGTCCACGCCGCCAAACTCGAACTGCTTGCGCAAAACGTCAAGCTGCGCGTCCTCGTCTGCCACGATGTTTTCGGTCGCGCCAATCTGCTCGCGCAGCGACGCTTCCTTTACCGCCGCAGTGACGATGTTTGCCGACAGCGCGAGGTAGGCGCCTTGAAGCTGAAAGCGCTCAAAATCGACCTGCGCGCCCAGCGATTCGAGCTCGCGCCGTACACCACCAAACAGATCCATATCATAAGAAACACTTACTGATGCGTTGTATAGAGTCAGTATCTTGTTGACGTTGGGCTGCCCCAACGTCGCGCCATTCAGCTTTTCACGCATAGCGTTGAGCTTGGCGTCGATAGAGGGATAGAGGGCAGTGCCTGCTTGTGCGCGCAGATTCTCGGCGGCCTGGCGTAGCGCGGCACTGGCTGCTGCGATCGTTGGGCTGCTTTTAAGTGCTTCGCTTATCAGTGTGTTGAGCTGTTCACAGCGATAGAGCGTCCACCATTGAGCAGGCAGGTCGCCGCCGGCCGCGAACCGCTGCTCGAGACCCGCTGCACCTTGCGACGAAGCCGTGCGATCAGGTAAAGGCGTTGATGTGTAATTCTGTGTCGCGGGCGGCGCTGGCGTGTGGTATTCGGGGCCGACCGTGCAGCCGGCCAGCGGGCCGAGCAGTGAAAGCACTCCAGCGATTACTGCGGCACGCGTGACAAACCGGCCTGCCGTGCAGTGAAAAGCTACCGCGCACCATTGCGCATGCAAACGTGTACGACCGGAGCTGCAATGGACCTCGTCAATCATCTATCTACCTGGCTTGCGAGCGATGAGCGTTGTTAATTGTTGGATGAAGAACTTCCCCTGTTTCAACGGTGTTCCTGCGAAGCGCGCATGCAATCTACGAATGATCGCAACAGTCAGCGACTGCGGAGCCAATTCAGGACAATGTCGGCACCTTCGTCGATGGACTTGCGACATGTGTCAATGAAAACGTCCGGATCCGTCGGCTCCTCATACGGGGAGTCGATGCCGGTGAACCGCTGGATTGCGCCGCTCCTTGCGAGCCGATACAGCCCTTTAGGGTCACGTGCCTCCGCCGCAGCTAAACTCGCGTGAACATGGATTTCGGCGAAATTATGGCTGCCCGCCGTAGACCGGGCGAGTTCCCGATCGCGACGGAATGGCGAGATGAGGCACACCAACACTATGATGCCGGCGTCGGCCATTAATTTTGCGACCTCCGCGACGCGCCGTACGTTTTCGCGGCGGTCAGCATCGGCAAAGCCAAGGTCTCTGCAGAGACCGAGCCTGACGGAGTCGCCGTCAAGTATGTAGGTGAGTCGGCCAGCTGTATGGAGTCGAGCCTCTACCGTGTCGGCAATAGCCGACTTTCCCGCGGCTGATAGGCCGGTAAACCAGAGAATGGCCGGCGTTTGAAGAAGCAAACGTGCTCTCGCCTCCGGGGGAACCCGGAAGCCGTACGCATACAACGCTGAAGTGGAAGGCTCATTCGCCATACTTGCCTACTGAAATGGGTGCGGTCGGGGTAGGTGTGAGCTCACTTATCGGGGCCTTGCGGTAAAAAACCCAATTCATGCGGCCCCAAAAAATGCCAGCTCATTGACTGATGCCGAAATCTCATTTCTGCATGTCTTGGTAAATAGCTGGCCATTGCACCAAACATGTTCGACGCGTCCCCATTCACACGCCGACGCAGCATCGGGAAAAAAGCCTCGTCCGAGGTGATTGGCGCTGGTGTTGCACAGCAAGGGAAGGCCTGTCAGCTTCTCGTATTCGATCAGCAGTTGCGCCACGGGATGCCCGGATGACCTTGCAATGGTCTGCAATCGCGCAGAACCGTCGAGATGCACGACGGCAGGTATCTTGTCCCGCCATTCGTCGCGCGTTTGATGATCGAACAGCATGTAGGGATCGGGAGTGCCTGGGAGGAATACAGCACGCGCCCGGTCTTCAAGACATATGGGCGCCACAGGACGGAAATATTCCCGATGCTTGACATCGTTGAGAAGAGCCTTCATGTTCGGCGAAGTCGCAGCGGCGAGAATACTTCTCGCCCCAAGTGCTCGGGGGCCCAGCTCGGCGCGTCCGGCAAGGAAAACGACGGGTCTATTTTCGGCAAGTATTTGTGCGAGTTCAGCTAGGGAGCAAGGCGACGAAGACCAGCCGGGCACTCGCGTGCCAGTTTTAATTGCGGGGCCGCTATATACCGACCACTCTAAGGGCATGAAGCCCTCGTCCGCGGCTATTGCGCAGCATGCGGTGCCGATCGCCGAACCGCTGTCGTTCGGAAAGGGCGGAATCCAGGTAGCATCGAACAAGCCACTTGCGCGTAATGCACTGTTCCATTTGATATTGAGTCCGCATCCGCCTGATACGCACAGGTTACGCGGCCCAGGAATAGAATGGCGCCGCAGGGCCATTTCCATTTCGCGGACGAGTAGGCGCTCGAGGAAAATATGGAATGAGGCGAGTACGTCTTCGGGAGCTTTACCCTGCAGCTGCGGCGCGCATGCGTGGAAGAAATCGCGTATCGCTGCGAGCGATGTACTGGGAAGATGGAGATTCTTACGATAGTTTCGCGCAAGCACCGCGTCGCCTGCAAAGCGTTCCAGGTAAAGATGGCAAAATGTAGCAACGATGTCTTCGTCGACTGACCCCAGCGCGATATATGCCATTAGCTTGCCGGCCACCCCCAAGTCCCACTCTGCACCCGCCGCCTTTGTGTACGGCCCGAAATGATGTCCGGCCGCCGCATACATTTGACCGATGATGGGGAACAGTTGGTCAATGAGCCTCACGTCGTCGCGTCCCACATGGTACAGCCGTGGCACCATGCCGCCATCCCACACTAGGCAAAGCGCAGGTTCCCCACGTTGCGCGAACGGACTCGTGCAGTATGCGGCGGCGACGTGGCCGGACACGTGAGGGTAGCTCCTGTACCGATATGACTTTCCGCCGATCAACAGCCCAGTTCCGTCGACAGAAGCCAGAACATCGCCGTTTTTGCGTTCCGTATAGGGCCCACCCTCGAGGACGATTGAGGTGGCGCCGCTCAGCACCTGAAACTGCGACGTCACTTCACCGTCCCAGCCGTCAATCACAAATTCGTCAATGTCGTCTGTCCGTAGACCGTGCTCGGCTAATGCGGTTTCAATTGCATCGAGGTTGCGTATATCCTGATATCTCGGATTGTTGTCCCGCTTCTCCTGTTCGATGCAAAAAATGAGCTTTCCATCCTCGACAACAGCGATTGCTCCGTCGTGTGTCAGCTTGAGGCCACAGATGCGCATAATATCTTTCAACCTAGCGAGGGAAATCTGATTGAAGGGGAAATTGCGCTTCGCTTCTGGAAGCGTGCGAGCAGGCAATCCTCATTGGACGACTGGCCTACGCATTCGACTCGCTCAATCTCGATGAACTGTTCGTTTAGCATCTTCAGCACTGTTTCAGCACCAGCGATATGTCCCCAGCGTCGACAATTGGCGTCACGTGCTGAACCGAATATCAACTGGCCGTCAGGCGCGAGCACGCACGCCAGATTGCGGATAGCGTCTCGCACTTCTGCGATGTTGGCGAGATAGTAGAAAACCTCTGCGACTACGATCAGTTCGAACCGCTCTGCGCTGGAAAAGTGCTGGACATCTGCAACGATCCAGTTAACATTCGGCGGGTGATTTAGCCGCTTGCGTGTCCTCGCAAGCGCTTGCGGCATCACATCCATCACGGTGAGCCGCTCACAGTACGGCGCCAATTTCTCTGTGAACGCACCTCCCGCACATCCGACCTCAAGGGCATGGGCAACGGGGCCTTCAGAGAGTGATAACCGAAGCATGTGCATATGACGCTCATGCTCGAACGGATTAGTGTCCAGTTGCCACGGGTCGTCCGCATCCAACTCCCGACGCAACAAGTCGAAATTCGCTACGTTTTTCAATTTTGTTTACCTGAGGAGTGCGCGTTCACATGTCATTGCAGGCTCAGATTGAGCCGCTGGTCGTGTGTCCGGTGCAGATGCAGGAGAGTCATAGCTCAGGGCCATTGCGTTCGATTTCGGTCCCGTGCGGCCACTCACTCATAGCTCTATCAATCGGCATAATCACTGCCAGTACATCCTCTACACGTGTTGCCGGCAAATCGAGGTGAACGTTGGGGAGCGTTGAACGGACGCGAACCCCAGACACGACCGTTCCAATTCCATGTCGACATAACCTTGTGACGTGGTTCTTCAAGGCATAGCGGACGGTGCCGAATGCGAATGGCACGCGAAGCTCCTGCAATACAGGATACATCGCGCGAATTGATTGGCTGATTCCGAGCCCCTCGAGGTCTGGCCGCACTCCATACAAACCCAGTTCCGCCACCAGCACGTCGGTTGTGCCAACCTTGATGAAGCGGCGCAACGAACCCATGTGCGCCGCTACACCTTGCGAATCGTAGGCAATGGCGCGGAGTTCGGGCCTCGCCCCGGCCCAACTTCGACCGCCGTCGAATGGCTTTGCGTTGAACGATCCGGTTGGACCATACGTTGTCCGGAAGAACTGGGCCAATTCGAGATGATCGGAAAGCTGGAGCTCATTTTCCCAGCACAGTTTCCACTGCACCTTTGAGGACATGGAAAGTCACCTTTTTCAGTTGCGTTCACGCGCAACCCGTGGCGTGCGTTTACCAAGAAGGCGGAAGCGTCGCATTCGGGATGTTCGCAAAGATCGTAAAATTACCCTTTAGATGGCAGAATGGCTAGATGGGTAGCTTTTGTGCTAATTCTAAGGAAATGAACCCGGGCCTCCATGGATCATGCGATCCCGAGAAAGTCCATCTCTCGTTTTTTCAAAAAATCTCTCATATTGCCCACCACTGAAGTGACCTTTCAACTCGTCGAAGTTGAGTACGGTCTGCTCCAGAGGTCGGACTTCCTGCCTTTGAAGAGCCGTCCTTGGAGAGCAAGGGTGCACGGAAATTCCAAGGAATGTCTGCACCGCCTCCATGCATTCGGCGGGGTCATGGAGGAGGTTTTCATACTCTATTGAAAGAAGATTCTCTGGCGCAAAAGAGTCGACGACTTGACGATGAAAATCGTCTGCAGCTTTGAAGTAGGCTTCGCATAATTCAATAGTCAACGCGACTTGCGGGGGCGGAGCCGACCCATTGTCCGACCCGTACTTGAGCCATTCACCACTTTGTCTCGCTTGCACCAGCGATCGCAGCGATTCCAGCGTATTCCTACGGACCACAAGCATCGCTTTCAGGCGCGGCCACTGTGCCAATTGATCAAAGAATCCGGTGCGTTCCAGAAACTGCGGTTGATTGATCTTACAACCGATATGCGTGGCGTGCGCCTTTCCCTTTCGGACCGGATAGCGGAGATAAGCCAGTTCGAGAATTTCGCGATTGCTGTACTTCAGCCGGTTGTCAGGCCAATTGGTGTCGTAGGTGTTGAGCAATTCGCCGTTGCTCAAGACGTTTGGATGAGCATTCAGCAGTTCTTCCAGATAGTGGGTGCCGGTTCTGGGCATCCCGAGAATCACGAATGGCTGAGTTGTCGGCATGAAGTGGGTCATGGCGTGAATTTCATTAGGTTGAAAGCGGCGGTTCGGATGTAGCCCATTCCGATGCTTATCACAAGACTGCTGCTGAGGCGGAACGTCGTCAGCATCAAGACATCAGGCGGCGGCGGACCAGTGTCGCCGACAGGAAAAACGGCAGTATTGTGTAGACACAAAGCACGGCCAGATGCAGCCCCATGCCGCCGACCGGACGTACAAGCATCGTCGGGCGGATCAATTCGACGGAGTGGGCAAGCGGCAGGAACTGTGCAAGGAATTGAAGCGCCCGAGGCAGTTGGCCCACAGGGAAGACGACGCCACTCAGGAACAACATGGGAGTAAGCACAAGCGTCTGGTAGAAGACAAAATAGTCATAACTCGGTGCGATCGCGACGAGTACCATTGCTACGCTCGCGAAAGCGAGGCCAGTTAGAAAAACGATAGGGATCACAGATACGATGCTCGAAAGCCGTGCGTAACCGAGCATCGCCGCAACCACCATCACGGCGGAGCCCGCGAGAAGGGCCTTTGTAGCGGCCCATGCCAGTTCGCCAAGAATGACATCCCCAATGGTGAGTTGGGTGCAGAGCACGGCTTCCCACATGCGCTGAACGTGCATGCGAGCGAAGGCAGCGTAAATCGTTTCGAAAGTCGCCGCGGTCATGGCGCTTGTCGCAACCATTCCGGCAGCCAGGAACGCAACGTAAGGAGTGCCGTCGATGTGACCTATCATTATTCCGACGCCGAAGCCGAGACCAAAGAGGTACATCATCGGGTCGGCCAAGTTGCCGAGAAGGGAGATAAGCGCCGCTTTTCTCCACGCCAGATAGTTACGCCGCCATACTGTGCGCCAGTTCCAGGCGTTTCCGGGCAGGGCAATCATAAACACTTCGCGCATTATTCAATCCTTCATTTCGCGTCCGGTCAGCCGAAGAAAAACGTCCTCCAGATTCGCCGGACGCTGCACAATACGCAGACCCGTATGCTCGCGCAGTCGCGTGCATACCAGTTGCGGATCGGCCGTGTAGCAGAACAGTGCATCACCGCTTACCTCCGTACGCTGCGCAAACGGAATCAGCAGCGCCTTGAGTTCATGAGGCTTGCCGCCGTATATCTCGAGAACGTGACTTCCAATCTGCTCTTCGATTAATGCATCAGGCGCACCCTCGGCAATGCTGCGTCCTCCGTCGATTACACATAGCCGATCGCACAAGCGCTCTGCCTCTTCCATGAAATGCGTAGTCAGAAGAATTGTTTTGCCGCGCGCGAGTAAGCAGCGCAAACGATCCCAGATGAGGTGGCGCGCATGCGGATCTAGTCCAGTCGCTGGTTCATCCATGACAAGAAGTTGCGGATCGTTGATGAGCGCGCGTGCAATGGTTAGGCGGCGCTTCATACCGCCCGATAACTCGGTCACGCGTGCGTGAGCCCTGTCCGCGAGATGTGCGAAATCCAGCAGGGATGGGACCACCGCATCGATTTCGCCTCTGCTCATCCCAAAGTAGCGCCCGAAGACCTCCAGGTTCTCGCTCACACTAAATCCTGGTTCTAGGTTGTCGAACTGCGGAACGACACCAATCCGCCTGCGCGCCAGGCGTGCCCGCGCCGGCACCGGTTCTCCCAGGACGGTAATCTCGCCTGCGTCAGGCAGTGCCATACCCAGTATCATTCGAGTGGTAGTGCTTTTGCCGGCACCATTAGGCCCGAGCAGACCGAAGCACTCGCCGGGCTCTACGCGGAAGGACAATCCGTCGACGGCGAGCTTGCCGCCGTAGGATTTCTTCACGTGGGTGAACGTGATCGTTGCATTAGACATAGAGCCAGAATTGGATACAGACCATCAGCGTTTGAGGAAGATTCCGTGGCGAGCGCGGGAGGCTACGCATTACTAGCTCTTGTGAACATGGTGCTCACCTTGGTCTTGGACGGGAGAACTGCGAGAAAGCCACTCACTGTTATCCAGAGTACAAAGAGCATATGCTTTCACAGGAAGCAGGAGTAAAAGGTTTATGAGTGTGTGCACCGAGAATCCGAGAAATCGAAGCTCGCGAGCGCGGATGGCAGCAACGGAGCAGCGGACCATCGTCATTGAAGCAATGACGAAGCACGCCTGCCACGGAGCTGTGGCTGTGAGCACGATTTGCAGAAAGCCTGAAATCATTGAAATGGCGAGCAACAGAGAGCCAATGTTCTGCGCTATCACATCAAGAGTCAGGTAGCGATCAAGACGAGGCAAAAGGCGAAGCGCCAGCAGCGTGTCGCGATAGGTGCTGCGCGCCCAGCGCAATTGCTGCCGGAGGTACGGTCGCAGCGTATCCGGAACCACCGTAGCGGCCACTGCATCTCGAACGTACTCCGTTCGATAGCCCGCCGCGAGCATGAGAATTGTCAGATGGCGGTCTTCGCCGAAGTCGCTGCGCTTGCCCCTAAACATTTGAGTTTCGTACTGGTCCAGCAGCAGGAGAAGCGCTGTGCGCCGGTATATCGCACACGGTCCGCAGCAGCACATCACAGCACCAAAGCGCGCCTGAGCTGCGCGCTCCTCGTTGCACGCAAGCCAGTATTCCATATCGATCAGGCGGGTCAGCCACGTGTCGCTGCGATTGCTGGCTATCAACTGGCCCATGGCCGCGCCGACCGTTGCGTCGCTCATTGTCAGCACGAGTTTCTTTACTGCGTCCGGCGCCAGAGTGGTGTCCGAGTCTACGTTAAGTATGAGTTCCGAGGACGAAGAACGTATTGCGGCGATTTGCGCTTTACGCTTTCCCACATTCTCTGGAAGAAGGAGGAAGTTGAATCTAGGATCATGCTCGTGCTCGCGATACACGACGTTCAACGCATCGCGGTTGGCGGATCCATCATCGACCACGTGAACCCTGATGGCGCCCGCGTAGTTCTGGGCGCCAATCGAGTCGAGACACGCTCGCAGCGTTTCGGGGTTTTCGTTAAAGCACGGGACGATGACGTCGATGTCAGGCAAATACTCGGTGTTGACTACGTTGACGCATGAAGGTGGGCCGCTAGTCGGAAGAGTGTGAAGTACCTGCGCGCTTTTATAGATGGCCGAAAGTGACGCATATAATAGGACAGATGTCGTGTTGATTGCGGCAGGAATGTTCATCGGGGTCAGTGTGCCAGGAGACGTTGGGATTCTCAGTACAGGCCTGACGTGAGCGATGGCGCGGGAGTCAGGCGCGGAAATACCTTACAGGGTCACGCACGATTCGAGGGGCAAGTGTTCTCGTGCCTATAGAGTTTGGAAAGACGCTGTTTGGCGTACAAGAAAAATGTCCATTGACGCACCTCATAGTACCGAGGTCGTCCAGAACACTACCATCGGCGTCGGCTGAAAGTCAGATCAGCCAATGCCTGCATCGGGGTCAGCATTTCCTTAGTCCTAGCCGTGATCGCCAGCGCGCAGACGGCGCGCATACCTGAATCTATTGGTGAGACGTTTCTAATGGAGCATCTCGTCTACTTGCCGATCAGCTCGGGGTCAGAGATTCCCATTAAGCGGGATATTCCGTTTAACTTACGGAAGCGAACTGATAACGAAGCCCATTTCCTTCAAACGTGGAATCAGGCGTGATAGTGCGATGACAGTCTGCTCGCGCGAAGCATCGTGATCATGTAAGTCGCACTCGTCGGGAGGAGACCCGTCGTGCAGCAGTACGATCGAGCCGGGCAGCACCGATGTCAGTACGGAATCGACAATCGCTTCGGCTCCCGGACTCGACCAGTCTCGTGGATCTACCGACCAGTGGAGTGACATTAGTCCCGCTTTCATGGATTCGGCTATAACTTCGTCCGTCCATTTTCCATACGGCGCTCGCATGTATCGCACGGCTGCCGCTGGGCAAGCACGCTGGATAAGCGAGTTCGCTTCTGCTATTTCGTGCCGTATCTGATCCGGCTCGCATTTCGACAAGTCCCGATGGGAAAGACTGTGATTCGCGACATCGTGGCCTTCCGAAACCATGCGCTGGATCAGTTCCGGATACTCAGCCGCGTAGGCACCGACTACACAGAAGGTCGCCGGTACTTGGTGCCACGCCAGCAGATCTAGTACTTTCGGCGTCCATATCGGGTGTGGTCCGTCGTCAAAGGTAAGGTAAACCTTACGACACTCACCCTTACGGTCACGCACGTTTAGCACTTCCGAAATAAATTGCGGCATTTCACAATCGCAGAGTCTTCTCATAGTCTTTCACTCATCTTTGGATGAGTCACCGTTTACCCAGGGACCAGCCCCAGTCGCAACCGCGAAATGCCACGTAGCAGATCAATATCTGGGAATTGATGTCGAGCCTTGTTCAGTAGAACGACGGGATTGGTCATATTTATGACTTGCATGTCAAGCTGAATTGCCGTAACTTTGCGGTGCCTCAATTAATTTGTACAATCGATTGTTTCGATATGTGTCATCCACAAAGCGGATAATTAAAGATGCGTTTCAAAGGCCTCGATCTGAATCTTCTCGTCGCGTTGGACGCATTGATGGCTAAGCGTAACGTCACGCTTGCGGCACGCGATATCAATTTGAGCCAACCTGCCATGAGCGCCGCGGTGTCGCGGTTACGAGACTATTTTCGCGACGACCTCTTTGTGATGAGAGGGCGAGAATTCGTGCCCACATCACGAGCGGTAGAGCTTGCCGGACCGGTGCGGGAGGCTCTATCGCATATCCAGCTTTCCATCATCTCGCGCGACGTTTTCCAGCCGGCAAAATCGGATCGCCGGTTCAGGGTCTGCCTCTCTGATTTCATGACGCTCGTCTATTTCCAGAAGGTCATTAAGCGCGTTGCACGCGAGGCTCCGGCGGTCAGTTTCGAACTGCTTTTCCCAGACGACGAGCCTGGGGATTTGCTGCGGCGTGGCGACGCCGATTTCTTGATTCTGCCTGATCTATTCCTGCGGGATACTCACCCGAAAGCGCCGCTCTTCGATGAGAAACTGGTGTGTGTCGGCTGTCCTGCCAACAAGCAGTTGTCGGAGCAGATTTCGCTCGACCGGTACATGTCACTGGGACATGTGACGGTGAGGTTCGGGCGGGCACGCAGGCCTTCAATCGAAGAGTTTTTCCTACTGGACCTCGGTCTCAAACGGCGTGAAGAGGTCGTCGTTCCGACCTTTCACCTTATTCCGTCCGTGCTATCGGGTACTGGTCGCGTTGCGACGATCCCTCTGAGGCTGGCCAGGCATCTCGGGGAGGCCTCTGCTCTGCGGATCGCCGAAGTACCGCTTCCGCTTTCCACTTTCACTGAGGCGATCCAATGGCCTGCGCTGCATAACGGTGATCCTGCAAGTATCTGGATGCGCGAGCTATTGCTGGAGGAGGCGAAAAGTCTTACTTAGCGTGACGCGTCACGTGTACGGCTAGTCGGTGAGCGCCGCGTTCTCCGCCAGCGTGTAGCGAAAATCGCGCAACGTCGCACGAATTGCCTTGTCGATTTCTTCCTCAGATGCGCCGCGATAGCGGAAGCGTGCGAGGATGTTGCCAGTGCGGCTGGAACCGTTGAATACGTGACGTCTCGCCGGGAAGACAGCTTCGTAAAGCCCCGGGATAGCGTGCGGTAATTGTGCGTCGAGGAATATCTTGCCGACTGGCTCTGGCAACATCAGGAATCCCCCGCGTGTGGACGAGGTTGACGCGATTGACGCCGCCTGCGCCCGTGCGGCGAACCGCGCCTCGTCACCTGATTGGTGGGTGACCCAGAGGTCGAAGAGGTCGACGCCGTACAATTCATGGAAAAGAAAGGGGATTTCCCCACTGCCGACACGGGCACCGACTTCCAGAAAATAGAATCCGTCGCAAGCTCCGATTATCTCAAGATGAAACGGTCCGTTACTCAGGGCGAGCGCTCGCAGGCATGCGGCCGCGAATTCAAGCACCGCATCATTGAGCGGTCCCGGGTCGAGCATCACCGAGCCAAGGGGTTTTCCTTGTGCAAACTGAAGACGGGTGTTGATGTAGCGGGACACGCGCACAATTACCCATGTGCCGTCGCGCATGAAGCCGTCAACGTGATAGACGGACCCTTCGATGTACTCCTCGCACTCGTACTCAACTAGCGGTAGTGTCGGCCACAGCATATCCAACCTGGCACGCGTGTCGATGCGCCGTACGCCTAGGCTTGCTGCGGCGGTACGTGGCTTTACAATGATCGGAAAGCGCATCACAGGTGGCGAATTCACATTCGCAAAAGCCACATCTTCCAACGCTGCAACGCGCGGCACCCGCAGGCCCGCGGCAGCAACGGTATGCTTCATAGCGGCCTTGTCGCGAAAGCGCACGACGGTATCGGGAAGATCGCCGGGAATATTGAACGAATTGCGGAGTCGAGCGGCCTTCAGAAGATCGAATTCGGACAATGCGATCAGCCTGTCGATGCCGCCGAGCGCCTCATGACAGGAGCTCATGGCCTTATGCAGTGCATCTTCGTCAAGGATGTCAGATAGCTCTTCGACGTGCGCGGTTTGAGAGGCGTCGAGCGCGGCCGCGCCGTTCGGCGTGCAGATATAAGCGACGTTATTCGCCGCATGATCGATGTAGCGATGGTAGGCTGCGAAGCCGTCGGACCAACGGTGAAGCACGACTATACGGCTACGCGGGGCGGGGTAGTTGGTTGTCATGAGGTGCAAACCGCTCAAATATCGTTATATGCGCGACGGGATCCGAGCGTTCTCAGCGCTTCGGCAAGCCGCAAATCAAGTGTCGGGCGATCGGGCGCGGTGAACAACACATGCCCGAGACGGCCGCTCGTCGCCGGTCGTTGTGGCACTGTGCCGCCGATATGGGAATGGACCTCCACCTCCTGGAAATCCGGTATGGCGCGAACGCGTTCGACGGCGGGCGCGTCGCCTACCGGTGCGAAGAACCGTACGCCGCTAACACACACGGCAGGTTTTGCATCGGCGTCGGGGGCTGGCTCAGGATCGCCGAGGTGGCTGCGTATCGCTATTTCCGCCAGAGAGATTGACCTGCTGAGTTCGATCAGCTGATAGGTGCGATCACCTCGGAGGCAGGCCGCGATCTTGATCAGCACCGGACCGTCGCGCGTTATACGCACTTTGGCGTGGAAAACACCGAGGGTCAGTCCAATCTGCGCGGCGGCGCGCTCGACGTAAGCGACGAGCGCGGCTCCCTGGTCCGATGCCAATGAGGCTTCGACATAGTGGCCCATTTTTGCGAAGTTCTGCTTTGCGCCCGAGAGATTTTCGGTTACGGCGACGACGCGGGGTCCGTGCTTCCTACTGACGTAGCCTTCGAGGTAGTACTCTGGGCCCTCGAGATACTGTTCAAGGAGCAACGCGTTGCCGGCCTTAGGGCCGATAGCAACAACGCCGTGATGCATGGCGCACTTGACCGCAAGTTGCAATTGGGAAAGAGAGTTGACGTACGTCGCAGGCATGCCGCCGCCGCGGACAGGCTTAAGGACGGCCGGAAAGCCTACGTGTAAAGCGGCTGTCATGACGTCGCGACGATGTGCGATGAGGGCGAACACAGGAACCGCCAGTCCGGCGGCGGCGAGATGCATGCGGCTGCGGTATTTGTCGCGCGTGAGTGCGGCCGCTTCCGGCTGCAAATGTGGAAGACCGAGGAGCGCCGCCGATTCAGCTGCGACGCCTGTTGCGCATTCGCAACCGGGTACGATCGCATCGACGCCGATGGCGCATGCGGCGACCGCCACGGCGTTCGGGGAGTCAGTGTCTACCACCGTGTACGGCACCATAGCGGCCTGCAGTTCGCATGACAGGGAGCGGGCATCGCGGTTGGCCAAAAACACGTGGGTGGCCATGCCAAGGCGCACAGCTGAGGCGACAAGTGCGGCACCGGACGACTGCGGCTCAATCACGATGATGGCGGTCATTTGAATGCTGCCTGTTCAGTGCCGGTCTCCGGCCCGGGCAGGGTCGCGACACGCAACTCTTCAAAATACTCGTGAATCATTCCGACAATGTTGTTCAAATAGATTTCTGCTTTCCCCATTCCGCCCGAGCCGCCGATCGCCAGTCTCAGAGCGATCCATGTGGAGTCTTCGAGGCTGCGCGATTCGGCATACTCAATGTGGCTGAGCGTACCTTTTACGTGATCGTGCCCGAATGCGCGCGCGGCTGATTCCGCGATGACCTTGTTATAGCGGCCCGAATACCACGCCTGCAACCAGTTCCAGAGCATCGTAGGGAGCGGGCCATCGCGGACGATGCTTAGGTAGAGATATCCGATTAGCTTGTCGGTGCTATTGAATGGTCTAATGCTGTCCACGCTCGCTGCGGTAAGGCCGAACCTCTCGATGTCATGCAGTAGATGGCATTCTTGCCCATATTCTTGCGCGAGGTGCTGCGCGAGCATCTGCGCGAGCGAGTTATCCTTGCAGCCGATTTTGTATAGCGCGAATGCGCCTACCTCGTTGTTGAGGCGGATGCGTAACACGGTTTCGACGAGATGGCGGCGATAGTACTCACTGTCGATCCAGTCGCCTCTGTGGAAGGCAGCGGTTTCCGGCGAAACCGCGAGGATCTGGTCCATGGTGTACTGGGCAAGCTCTTCGAAGCGAACCCGATCGTTGGGTGTATTCATGTGATCTCCGGGTAAGATGAGAACGAGCGAACGCGGCGCGCTGGGTTGCGAGTCGGCGGCGAATGAACCGGAGACACGAACTGCTTGTCCTACGAGGCCATGGTGGCTCTCTCGGATTGCGAAAATCTCCACGATTGGCCTCTGAACTGTGCACCGGTCGTCGTGCGACGAGTATGCGTTGAAGGCCCCCGCGCTTGGGTGGCCCGAAATTGGGTCGCTCTTTGCAGAGCGGTGCGCTTTGGCAAACCCCATCGCATCGAAATGATTTCTGTCAACCGACAACTGACCAAATCGTTTCCTTAAACACAGCGAATGCTTTTGGCAACCCGTATCTAGGCCTCATTCTCATTCGTTTTTTTGCGCACCCGTACTCTCTATGTGGGCGACGGAAGGATACTAACCGCAGCTGTATGCGTGGTATAAGCTGATAATGTTTATGTTTGCATGAGGGAAATTGATGATTCGCGATCTCGACAGCACGCTACTGCGTACGTTCGTGACAGTAGTGGAAGCCGGCAGTGTGAGCAATGCTGCCATGGAGCTCCATCGTACACAGGCTGCCGTCAGCATGGCCCTTCGGCGGCTCGAAGACGAAGTCGGTCAGCGCCTCCTTGAACGTTCACCGCGCGGCGTGAAGCCGACCTCTGCGGGCAGCGTTCTGTTGCCCTATGCACACAAGTTGCTCGAAATCGGCCTTGCGGCCCGTTCCGCCCTTACTTCGGGTGAAGTTGCGGGTACCGTGAAGATCGGAATTCCCGAGGACATCGCCATGAGTCACCTCCGCCATGCATTGCGGCAATTTTCGACATTGTTTCCTGATGTGGCCTTGGAGATTGTCGTTGATGCGAGTCCGGTCCTATCGCAGCGGCTCATTAGCAACACGCTGGATTTCGCGATTGGTGATCCCGCCCTGATCCCCGTGGAACCGCTCGTCACCTGGCGACATCCTCTTCGCTGGGCGACCGCGCGCACGCGCAATGCCGATCTCGGAGACGGCCCGCTGCCGATTGTTGCATTCGGCGGTGCATGCCGGTGGCAGGAGAGTTATTTTGCCACGTTGCTTGAGGCAGGTATCCCTTGGCGCGTGGCCTGCAAAAGCACGAGCCTCTCTGCGGTTCAGTCAGCCGTTGAGGCCGGGCTCGGCGTCGCGCTACTTCTGGACTGGCAGGTGCGCCGCGATACGATGCGTGCGATCGATCCCCGCGCAGTAGGGTTGCCGTTGCCGCCGGTGGCGGAATTCGGTCTCTTTAGTCCTGGGCGTTTAGAAGACCGCTCGTCTGCGGTCAACGCACTTCAGCGTTTTCTCTTCCGTTCGCTGCAACTGAGTACTGTCGGAGACGGTGCGCACGACGGAGCGTCAGCAGGCTTGCCACTACCTGGTTCCAACTGATGGGCGTCTGAGGCAAAACGCGTCGAAGGGCCGAACATCGGCGCGTCAAATGGAGATGCAGACGATAAAACGTCCTGTCTTTTGAGTCGAGCATTAAGCTACGCGACGTAAACTCTAATTCACGCGTAGTCATGCTACTTCGTCATAAATCAAGTACGACTCGTACATTTAAAAATAGTCTGCAGCGTAAACCTAATTTTGTCGTAAAACCTACGTCTTTTTTCGGTAGTATCCCATCTGCGCACAAAGATGCATCGTGTCTTTTGTCGCATCTCCGACACCGCGACTGCGATTGTGTCGTCTTTGTCTCATTTGTCGGCTTTCGTGCCCGTTGCGGCAGGAATTTACCGTGGCTTGCGGCAAACGTAGCGCCGCCATCCATTTTGTTGGGACTCGGGTCCCGCGGCGCTGACGTGCAATTTCCGGAGTTCAGATCTATGTCACATATTGATCTCAATGAGAGCCATCTCAGTTTTGATGTGGTCTACGAAGTAGTAAAGACGTTGACCTCGTCCAGAGATACCGAAAGGACGTTGGAGAGATCTTTGCGTTACTTGTCATATGCGTGTGGATGGCGCTCCGCGTTTATTGCGGTCGCTGAACCAGACGGCCATCTGGGCGGCGTGTGTGGCACGGGGTTGTCAGCGGACTGGCGTGAACGTCTTCGTTTCCTGCCTCATGACGGGGTGCTGGGGCGAATACACACGAACGATTCGGCCGGTGTGGTGGCGAAATTGCGTGACGAACCACTCTTCGTGGACAGCATCGAAATCTTCGACGAATTGGAAGGGGAGCATGTCGCACTGCTCGGGGCGCCGATCAGGTACGAAGGGCGGCCGCTCGGCGTACTTGTTGCGTTCTGTGAGAATACTGACGGACAGCGCGCCTTCGCTAGCGACCTCCAACTCATGAAGGTCGTCGCGGCGCCGATGGGGCAGGCAATTCTGCTCGATCGTGCGTCGGGTCAGATGCACCAAACCGCGCGACAGGAGACGAGACGAGAGGTCAACGCTGACCGGCCTTTGTATCACATCGACAATGTGCTCGGGGAATCTGCACCCATGCAACGCGTCTTTTCACAAGTTCATCAAGTAGCACGTACGCGCACGACTGTGCTTTTGCGCGGCGAGAGCGGAACTGGAAAGGAGTTGATCGCGCGCGCGATTTATCGGTTATCCCCGCGCAAGGACCAGCCGTTCATCTCAGTGAACTGTGCAGCGCTCACAGAAACACTGCTAGAAAGCGAATTGTTCGGTCATGAGAAGGGAGCGTTTACGGGTGCGCAATTTCAACGCAAAGGGCGATTCGAACTTGCACATGGCGGGACACTTTTCCTCGATGAGATCGGCGACATCTCGCCGTCGTTCCAAGCCAAATTGTTGCGCGTTTTGCAGGAACGCGAGTTCGAGCGGGTGGGCGGCACCACCCCGGTAAAAGTCGATGTTAGGCTGATCGTTGCCACGAACCGCAACTTGGAACAAATGGTGAAGGCGGGGGAATTTCGTGCGGATCTCTACTACCGCATCAACGTCGTGAGCGTCCTTTTGCCGCCGCTGCGCGAACGCCGTGAGGACATTCCGGCAATGGCACAGCACTTTCTGGATCGTTTTAACCGCGACAATCGTCGGTCTCTGCATTTCAGTGAGCAAGCGCTTCGGGTTCTGTCCAGCTGCTACTGGCCAGGTAATGTGCGCGAGCTGGAAAATTGCGTTGAGCGTACCGCGACAATGGTGGATGATGACACGATCGATCGTTTTTCCTTCCTGTGTGAGAGAGGCCGGTGCCTTAGCAAGGAATTGCATTACATCGAACGAGAAGACGCTGTTCGTCCTAGCCGCTCGTTGGACGCTCCAAACAATGAAATGCCGAATGCCATGGCGAACGTAAGTGCCGGTGAATGGAAGGGGGGTAGCTTCGAGACGCCAAGCGGTAACGACATGCCGGGGAGCGAGCGGGAACAGCTTGTGTGGGCAATGGAGCGCTGTGGGTGGGTACAAGCGAAGGCCGCACGACTCCTGCATATCACGCCGCGACAGATCGGCTACGCGCTGCGTAAGCACGGCATCAAACTGCGCCGCTTCTGACGGCCGCGGCGGTTGCGCGCATGAATTTGGAGAGACTGGGCGAGAAGACCACCGGCAGCCTCTTGCCTGTCGCATCACTGTAGCGATTGGTTCAACTTCTTCAACGCAGGTAACAAGGACGACAAATCCTGCTTCGGCATAGCGCCGCTATGACCGCTAACTTGGGCTTCGATGGTGGTACGCAATTTGCCTGTGGTCGTGGACTCTATTGTCGGGACTCCACGATGTTGCTAAAGACGAGGGCTGTTGAGTTCTTCAACGAACCGGGTTGCGCAAAGAACCTGGCGAAGAGCGAAAAGGAGCGCAAGCAAGGCTGTTCGAAGCAGGTTGCGCCGGGGGCGGCCGCTGGCGGATGCGCATTCGACGGCGCGCGAGTCGCATTGCAGCCCGTGGTCGACGTCGCACACCTGGTGCACGGGCCTATTGCATGTGAAGGCAACTCTTGGGACAACCGCCATTCGGCATCGTCTGGGCCGACCCTCTACCGCACTGCATTCACAACCGATATCAACGAACTCGATGTAATTTATGGCGGCGAGAGACGGCTTTTCAGGAGTCTGCGTGAAATCTTCGAAAAATACGATCCGCCCGCCGTGTTTGTCTATCAGACGTGCGTGACTGCATTGATCGGCGACGACATAGACGCGGTATGCAAGCACGCGTCGGAAAAGTTCGGTAAGCCCATCATACCGGTAAATGCGCCCGGCTTCGCCGGATCCAAAAACTTAGGCAACAAGCTCGCAGGGGAGGCGATCCTCGATTACGTGATCGGCACGCGCGAGCCGGCGTACAAGACGCCATTCGATATCAATCTTATCGGTGAATATAACCTCTCGGGCGAGTTGTGGCAGATAAAGCCGTTGTTCGAGGCGCTCGGCATCCGGATCCTGTCCTGCATTTCGGGAGACGGCCGCTATAACGAGATCGCGAGCGCGCACTGCGCGAAGGTCAACATGGTGGTGTGCTCCAAGTCCATGCTCAACATCGCGACAAAAATGCAGAAGCGCTACGGTATTCCATACCTCGAGGGTTCGTTCTATGGGATTGGCGACATGAGCGACGCGTTGCGCCGGGTTGCGAGGCTACTGGTGGAGCAGGGAGCACCCGAGGATCTCATCGTGCGCACCGAGCACCTTGTCAAGGCTGAAGAGGCCCGTGTATGGGAGCGTGTTGCTCCGTACAGGCAGCGGCTCAGTGGCAAACGTGTGCTGCTCATCACCGGCGGCGTTAAGTCATGGTCAGTGGTCGCGGCGTTGCAAGAGGCGGGGCTCGAGATCGTCGGCACTAGTGTGAAGAAGAGCACGGAGGGAGACAAGGAAAGAATCAAGGACCTGATGGGCGATGACACACGCATGATCGACAATTTGACGGCACGCGAGATGTACAACATGCTCCGGGATGCGAAGGCCGACATCATGCTGTCCGGCGGGCGCTCGCAGTTTGTTGCGCTGAAGGCGCGCATGCCGTGGCTCGATGTGAATCAGGAGCGACACCATCCATACGCTGGCTACGACGGCATTGTCAAATTGATGCAGGAGATCGACCGTGCAATCCATAACCCGGTCTGGCAGCAGGTGCGTATTCCTGCGCCGTGGAACGACGAAGGCGTAGCGCATCGCGAGGGGATTCTTGGGTTTTCCGGGCACAGCGATCCGGTTCGTCAGGGAGCAGACGGCGAGGACTACGATTGTAACTTCCGCGCGGCGGTATCGAGTTGATTTTCACAGTGGGGCAAATATCATGGCGATAGTCGTCGAGTCACAAAAAGCCTGTACCGTTAATCCGTTAAAGTTGAGTCAACCGCTCGGCGCGACCTACGCAGCCATGGGGCTTGACGCATGTATGCCGGTAATGCACGGCTCGCAGGGCTGTACGTCGTTCGCGCTCGTGCTACTGGTGCGCCATTTCAAAGAAGCCATTCCGCTGCAAACAACGGCGATGAGCGAGGTCACCGCGATTCTCGGCGGATACGAGAACGTAGAGACAGCGCTGATGAACATTCGCAAGCGCGCGGCGCCTAAGATGATTGTGCTCTGCACGACGGGCCTGACTGAGACGAACGGCGAAGATATAGAGGGGCATCTTGCGATGGTGCGAAAACGCAAGCGTGAACTCGACGATACTGAACTTGTCCTCGTTTCGACACCGGACTATGTGGGCGCCTTCGAGGACGGCTACAGGCGCGCTGTAACCGCGATCGTCGAGACGCTGGTGAAGCCGTTGCCGACGGTACGTCAGCAGATCAATCTAGTGCCGGGCAGTCATCTATCGCCCGGCGACATCGACGAGCTTCGCGAGATTATTTGCGCATTCGGGCTGGAGCCGATCGTGCTTCCAGATGTTTCCGGGTCCCTCGACGGCCACCTTGATTCTGTGTGGCGTGGCACGACGCTAGGCGGAACGACGGTTGATCAGATCCGTGCCGCGGGGGCGTCGTCATTCACAATTGGCGTAGGTGAGCAAACGCGCGACGCCGCCGAGATGGTCGAAGCGATTGCCGGCGTGCCATTCGAGATCTTCGAGCGACTAACGGGGCTGGAGCCGAACGACCGGTTCTTGCATCGCCTTGCACAACTTTCGGGGCGTGCAGTCCCGGCGCGATATCTCCGGCAGCGCAGCCAAGTACTGGATGCGATGCTGGACAGCCATTTTTATACTGGTGGTCTCAAGGCGGCGATCGGTGCAGAGCCTGACCTGCTGCTTTCGATCGGTTCGCTGCTCCGTGAAATGGGTGCGGAACTATCTGTTTGCATTAGTACCACTGCTTCGGCATCGCATGCGCTCTTGCCGGCAAGCGAAGTCATATTGGGGGACTTGGAGGACATGGAACGAGGCGCGAGTAATTGCGACCTGCTGATCACGCATTCGCACGGCAGGCAGATGGCCGCTCGCCTCGGAAAGCCGCTCATGCGCGCGGGCTTTCCGGTATTTGACCGCGTGGGGAACGCCCATCGTTGCCAGATAGGTTATCGCGGCACGATGAATCTTATTTTCGAGATCGCCAACGTCATGATCGAGAGGATCTCGCAACCTCATCCCGGCGACTGGAAACTGCCGCAATCATCGGGCGGCCTTGATGTTTCGATTCAGGGTTAGGTTTAAGAGAAGGATGTTATATGCCGTAACTTGAACGTGATGAGGTGGCTAGCGCATGAAGATCGCATTTGCGACACAGGACAAAGTGCACATCGACGCTCATTTTGGCTGGGCGAAAAGCATTGCAGTCTACGACGTGACGACGGAAGGGCATACGCTTTTACAGGTTTTTGATTTCGGCGAGAAGCAGGTGCCGGACGGCGATGATGAGAAACTTGCGCCGAAGCTCGAAGTGATCCGCGACTGCGCGATGTTGTATGTCGCGGCCATAGGCGGTACTGCGGCTGCGCGCGTAGTAGCGCTTAAGGTCCATCCAGTGAAAGTGCCGCAGCCGTTGCCGATCGAAGACATTCTGATCAAGCTGCGCGGGGTTCTGAATGGAACGCCGCCTCCGTGGTTGCGCAAGATTCTCACCAGGGAACGTGGCAGATCGTACGACTTTGCAGGCGACGATGAGTTGCCCCCTGGCTAAAACCGATCTCCGTAGTATGGGCGGTTCTTGTTGCCAGTGACGCTTCCAATGCGTCGTCCGATAAGGAGGACAGGATGACTAATGATCCGAGGGAACTTAAGACGCGCCTTAAAAAACTCAACGCGTTGGCCATGCAGGCCAAGATGGATCTGCATGATCTGTCAGAAGATCTGCCAACGGGTTGGGAGCAGATAATGGTGGTCGCGCAACGCTGTCACGACGCGCATGCCGCGCTGATGCGGGCGCGTCAGACCGCAGTTTCGGCTCGCGATTCAACTTCCGGAGCTCGAGATGAGCCATCTGTTTAGTGTGGTACTCCCAAGCGGAGAGGTCTGGGTGCCTCACTTCGTAGATTCACTCGATGAACAAAAATGCATCGGTTGCGGGCGATGCTTCAGGGTGTGTTCTCGCGGCGTACTTCAACTGTTAGGCGTCGATGAGGAGGGCGAGCATGTTCCACTGAATGAAGGCGATGATGAAGACGAGGGAGAGCATGAAAAGAAGGTCATGACAATTGCACATCGTGGTCTCTGCGTTGGCTGCACGGCATGTGCGAAGATATGTCCGAAAGGGTGCTACACACATGCTACAGCTGAAGTGTGAGAAAGCGAGGAGTCTTTATGGATTACTACGCGGCGTTGATGCGCCATGCGACAGACCCCGATGACTTGACGGTGCTTGCGGTCGCCGGCGTTCTCGCAGCGGCGGTCGACGAAGGCGGTACGGAGAGATTGCCTATCCCCGGACTGGACGCCGAAGAGACACACTGGCTGCTTGCTCGCTGGTTTCCCGATGCCGAGAGTTCGCTAGGTCTTTACTTTGGCGCGTCCGCTGCGGACAAACAAAGACGACCGTCTTATGACGACATTGCTCTTGTAGTGTTGTTAAAGGCGCACGCCAATCCGGCGGCAGGCACAACGACCGAGATCCATTGCATCTCGCACACGCTGGCATCCGCTTGCGCAGGCAGCAAACACTTGTGGCAGGAGTTGCGCCTTTCTTCGCGCGGCGAATTGTCAGCGCTGCTCAATTACTGGTTTCCGACGCTTGCTGAAAGGAACGTTTACGGCATGAAGTGGAAGAAATTTCTCTACAGGGAAGTTTGCGGGAGCGAGGGGTTGAACCTCTGTCGGGCATCAAGCTGCGGGGAGTGTTCGGAATATTCCAGTTGCTTTGGTCTGGAATAAATGTGCGGGTCAGCGGATCGGATTAAGTCAGGTATATTTGATGCCCTCTTCTGGCGGTTGCACGAAGGGCGGCGCAGTTTGTGGTTGACAGTACGGTGAATGATATAAATCGAAAGTGGTTAGCAATTTTAACGTTAGCCGAACAGGAAACAGTTATGAAAAGGTTAAAGGTGGTGCTCCGCGGTGCGGTGATGGCCGCTGCGCTGGTAGGTGCGGCGGCGCTGGCTGCCGCTGCCTCGGATAAGGAATGCACGTGGGTGGACCCGAAGAACACTTTTACGAGTCTGTACCTCTATTGGTGGCCCCGCGTGGGGGATGGCCCGGGAGTTCATGTGGGGGAGGGGATCGACTGATTATTGAGCTTCACGAATGGTGGGGGAAAACCAGTGCGATGACAAGATGGCTTGCGCATTCATCAGCGGCCCAAGGAAAAGGTAGGCATGCCTCCGGTTCGATGCGAAGGCGCACTTGTCGTACTGGCTCAGCGGTTCGGCGTTCACCGGAACCAGATAGCCAGGAACGCGCGGTGATCGTGTCGAGATTAGGCACGGGTAGCTGGTCCGTGTGCTGCGCCTCGCTGGCGTGCGTGTGGAGCCCGGCGACCACAGCAGTCCGGCTACAGGCAGCGGCCACAGCCTTTACGGATCAGGGAGATACCGGCGAAGAGAGCCTGCGCGGGCGGGACTCGACGACGCCATCGAGTCCCGAGTCATCGATCTGCCGGACGCAAAGAAAAGTTCGTGCTGCTGGCTTTGAGCGGAATTTGAGCGTAGCCAATCGCTTCGGCCGACTGGCCAGATACAGAATGGTCGCCGAAAACGTGGCAGCTTGCAGTTCATCGTACTCTGCGTGCGTACAGCTGTCCACTCTGTAGCTCTTTACAAAAGTGATACACGCTCTCACGCACAGCCCGATTCGGCGGCCTTGGTCACAGGATCGTTGGGCCCAATTGGCTCGAGTTGATGCGGCGTGCTTCAACCAGATATGCGGCAGCGAACCGTCGGCCGGCTTACGCCGCAGCATAGTCGAGCGTTCCCGCTTCAAGGTCGCGGCGCACATCGGCAGGATGTCTGCCGCATAGGCCGGCCGGGCGCTCACTGTCGAACTGTGTTTGCTGTGATAAAACGCGCGAATCGTATTGCAATTCGGTCACGATGCCGCGCGCGAGGCCCCTTCTTCGAGTAGCAAGATCAATCACGGACGCCTTGCTGCGTGGCTCCTTTGCATGGCATCAGCTCTACACGCTGAGGTCACGTGAGCTCCGTGTTAGCAATGCACAATCAAAGCAGTGCAATTTGGTCGGCTCAAGCGGGTAGGCGGTATGGCTTCACGCGAGGGACACGGATGGCCTACCGGAAGGGCTTATCGGCGTCCGGAATGCGCAAGAAGGGCTTCCACCACGTTGAAGCCGACGCAGTCGGTCGGGTCCAGCCGGCGCAGCTTGGCAAGGAGCTTTAGGGCAACCTCGCGTTCACACCGGCGAACGCTGATGAAGGCCAGCGCCTTCAGCGTGAAGAGCCAAAAGCGTGCCGGTCCAGGAATCGTGAAATCGGTGTCGCCTGGCTGTACCGCGCTCCAGTCAACGTCAATTGACGCTTCCCTGGCTGCAGCTGTCAAAGCCTTGGTTGCAACTTCCTTCGCCTCGCCAAGTTCGCCCCGGTTCGCATGAAACTTGTATAGCAGATAGTAGGGTGGCAGGCAGCGCGGGTGAGAAAGAACGGCGGTCCACAATGCAGCGGTCACATCGTCACAGCGGCCGCCGCGTGTGTCCTCGATCAAGCGCAACACGGAATGAGGCACGGCACCGCCAAACAGATCTGTCGACTCAATTCCAGTAAGGAGATTCATTGACTTGCTCCGAAACGATAAGGCTTCTGACCTTTCGTGCGGAAGGCAGAAGCCAAAATGACGACGTTGTATTCGTCTATCCGAACTTGAACTGGATTCCGTGGCCACCCCTCGGGTACTCCCAAGAAAGGTTGTGGTGTTCCGTGCATAGAATGCGACAGCTACCGCATTCAAGGCAGCCGTCGGTAATTAGTGTCACGGCGCCGTTGTTCTCATTCCGATAACAGGAAGCCGGGCAGACGAACGTACAGCTTTTATCTCTACATTCATTAATGCACGTCTCAGGATTTTTTATGTGGACGTGTGGTCGGCCGACGTCAACGCGGTAACGGTTTTGGAATAGCTTCTCGTCGATGTTCACAGTAATTTTGGTCATCGGAAGGCCCTCCAGAGTTTGTATGCGTCGCCCATCAAGCCCGTTAGTGAGCGATTTTTTCGAAAACTCGCGATGACCTCCCCCTTCTTGGTCTGCTTGTCGACGCCGTCGACCGTAATCATCGTTCGGGCCGCTTTAGAGACCAGATCTGGATATGTGGTAAAAAACTGTGGATTGCGATGCAAGATCTTCGGCATGTCTCGGTACTTGAATAGGTCCTTCATCACGAAGCTGTTGTCGAGCGCGGCCTTGTAGCCGGAGAGGGCGCTAGCCCGATAGCTGTGGTTTCGGGTGGATTTTGCGGCTATCGCGGTTTCCGCGGCGAGGCGTCCTGTCGTCATGGCAAGATTAGAACCTTCACGATGTGCGGAATTGACGAATCCACCGGAATCGCCGACGATCATCCAGCCATTGCCGTACACTTCCGGGATTGCATTGAAACCCCCTTCGGGGATCAGATGCGCACAGTACTCCTTCATTTCCCCGCCGGCGATGAGCGGGGCGATGGACGGATGACGCTTCATTTTTTCAAGCAACACATACGGGCTTGTACGGTTCGAGTTGTTCTTGAAGTCGCTCAGCATACAGCCGACGCCGATTGTCAGCGACTCCTTGTTAGTGTACAGGAAGCCGGTTCCAGCCATGCCGTCGGTTATCCGCCCGACCATCTCAATGACCACTCCTTCGTTATCGGCAACGTTAAAACGCTGGCAAATTGTTTCCTCAGGCATAAAAAGAATCTCCTTCACAGCCAACGCGACATTGCTCGCCTTGATTTCGCTGTGAAAGCCTGCCTTACGTGCCAATGTCGAATTGACGCCGTCCGCAAGGACCACGATGTCCGCATAGACATCACCGTGTTCGCGGTCGCATTGCACGCCGATAACCTGGTCTCCGTCCATAATCAGGCGATTCACCGTGGTCTCGCAGATCAGCAAAGCGCCTGCTTCGCGAACTTTCGATGAAAACCACTTGTCGAACTGTGCCCGTATGATCGTGTAGCGGTTATGTGGGGGATTGTTGTAGTCCTCGCTGCGTGCGTGCGTACCCACAAACGAGGTTTCGTCAAGCATCCATAGGCGCTGCTCGATGATGTGGCGCTCGAGAGGGGCATCGTCGCGGAAGTTCGGAATGATCTGTTCCAGTGCATTGGCGTAAAGAATGGCGCCCTGAACGTTTTTGCTTCCGGGATACTCGCCACGTTCAATCTGAAGCACTTTCAGCCCGCCTTTCGCCATAACGTAGGCTGCGGCGTTGCCTGCTGGTCCAGCTCCGACCACAATTGCATCGAATTTGGGGGAAGTTATCATCTCGGTTTTCCTTACGAGTCTAGCCCCTGAGGCGTCAGGTGTTGCTTAAAGGCCTGTGTTAGTGCTGGTACTACGCGCATTGCGTCCCCGATAACGCCGTAGTGTGCGTAATCAAAAATCGGTGCGTTCGCGTCGGTGTTGATTGCGACGATGACGTCGGAGCTTTCCATTCCGACCCGATGCTGGATCGCACCGGAGATTCCCGCGGCGATATAAAGCTTGGGCCTGACGGTTTTGCCGGTCTGTCCGATCTGGCGTTCGGCTCGGACCCAACCCGCCTGAACGCACGGGCGGCTCGCGCCGACTTCGCCACCGAGCACTCGCGCCAGCTCGAATAGCAGCTGGAAGTTTTCACGACTCTTGAGCCCCTTGCCGCCGCTCACGATCACGTCCGCGTAGGCGAGGTTGATTTGTTCGCTCGTCACGTCGGGGATGAAGTCAAGCAATTTAGTTACAATATTGGCCTCGATCATTCCAAGCGTTTCCTGAACGATCTCGCCACTGCGGCCTTGCTGCGCCGGCGGCATGGGCATGACTCGTGGGCGCACAGTCGCCATCTGGGGGCGGGACGCGAGCGTCATGATCGTGCAGAGCAGCGAGCCGCCGAATGTCGGCCGCGTCGCAGCTAGTGCGCGCGACGCTGGATCGATATTTAGCTCAGTGCAGTCGGCTGTAAGGCCAGTCAGAAGTCGTGTTGCGACAGAGCCCGCGAGATCTCGTCCCATTGAAGTCGCCCCGAGCAACAGTATCTCGGGGCAGTACTTGCCGACCAGATCTGACAGGCCTTTCGTGAACGGTTCATTGCGATAGCCGCGTAATACCGGATCGTGGATGACATAGGCTTTGTCCGCACCCAAGGTGAATGCCTCAGCGGCAAACTGCTCGAGTGGCTCTTCAGTACCGCCGAGCACCGCTACAGCGACGGTGCTGCCGAGTTTGTCGGCGAGCTTTCGGCCCTCACCGACCAGTTCCCACGATACGCTGTGCGCACGGCCACGGTCGTGCTCGATAAAGACCCACACGCCCCGATAGTCTTTCATACTGTCGGGAAGTTCCACGTTGCAGCCGTTAGCCCGTGTGATCGTCTCAGCCGGTTTTCTTTTCGAAGCAACAGGAGAATTCATGCATTCCTCTCCGTGAGCCGCAGGTCTGCCTCCAGCGTCGGATGACGAGTAAAGATCTTATGCACCAGTTGAGCCGCCGCTTCGTGGAGACTCGACTCGTCGAATTCGATCATCTCGGCGTCTTCTTCACGCGGCGTCGCGCCGAACACCTTACGTACGACGGTATGTGATCCCTTCAGCCCGATCTTGCTGATGTCATCGATTCCGGCATGCTCGCGGTTCCACTTACGTACGGGAAAGCCGGCGGCATGGATCATTCTGGGCAGTGTCGCGAAACGCAGGTCGTTCGTGTTTTCAAGCATCGTAACAAGGCATGGCAACGCAGTCTCGAGTACCTGAACGCCCCCTTCAGCGCGGCGTTCGACCATAATCGTGCGTCGGCCGAGGTCGATCTCGAGAATCCGCGACACGTAGGTAAGCAGTTGGATGCCCATGCGCGTCGCGATGCCCGGGCCGACCTGGGCGGTATCACCGTCGATCGTTTGTTTGCCCGTGAAGATCATATCCACTGAGCGTTCATTAGCGATCTGGCGGATCGCGGCAGCCAGTGCATAAGAAGTGGCGAGCGTGTCGGCGCCGGCGAACGACCGGTCGGTGATAAGCACGGCGTCGTCAGCACCGTAGCTGATGCATCTGCGCAGTGCCTCCTCTGCCTGTGGCGGCCCCATAGAAAGTATCGTGACCCACGCGCCGAAGCGGTCTTTTAGCCGCAACGCTTCTTCTAGTGAGAAGAGATCGTAAGGGTTGACGATTGCAGGCACGCCTTGCCGCATGATGGTGTTGGTCACAGGGTGAACCCGAATCTGGGCAGAATCCGGTACTTGTTTGATGCAAACGACAATATGCATTGAGGTTCTCCTGATCAGACGCCGCTGCGTGCGGACAGCGACGCGCACAGGTTTTTGAGGAAGACGACATGCCGGTCGGCGCCTTCTGAAGGCTTTAAGCACTCGTTGTTCAGGGGGCGTAGATACAACGAAGTCGTCGCAGGCCTTTGGCAGCAAACCATGATAGGTCAGCCGTCGCGGGGGGGCGGCGGGTCGTCCTGGGTGTTCGATGTACCGAAAAAAGGTTTCGTGATGTGCAGGCGGCTCAACTTCACTACTCTTATGTCAAGGGCAGCGCAAAAGAGACGCGGAAATCCTCCATAGATCAAAGTGGGCGAAGTTTCGGATACGTCCTTCTATGGGTTTGCTCCTCCTAAGTCTGTTTCTCGCTATGAGCCGCCTTCAGGACGCTCTGACTCGCGTGCTCCGTGCCTCACTCAAAAAGCGACGGAGATCGATTGCGCCAGGCGGCTGCTTATGTCGCGAGGCGAAGGCACGGATGCGAGGGAGCAGTAACGGCACAAGCCGCTCCGATACCTTCAGGCCCAAAGCGTCATATGCGTCACGCACGCCTTGAGACCCAGAATGTTTGCCGAGTACGGTAGACCGTTGCCGGCCCACCTCTGCAGGATCGAATCCTTCGTAGGTTGCGACGTGTTTGGCAAGGCCATCCGTGTGAATTCCCGCTTCGTGAGTAAAAACGCCTCTACCAACGATGCTTTTTCCAAAGGAGACGGCTCGGCCCGACGCATGCTCGACCAGCGACGAAATACCGGGCAGCGCTTTAGTGTCGACGCCCGTATCTCGTCGCAGAAGGTGACGCGCTCCCATCACGACTTCCTCTAGCGCCGCGTTTCCGGCTCGCTCGCCAAGACCGTTAACGGTGGTGCTAGCATGTGTTGCGCCTGCCGCAAGGGCCGCTAACGTGTTGGCTGTGGCCAGCCCGAGATCGTCGTGCGCGTGGATTTCGATCTCGAGGTCCACGGCAACGCGCAGAGCTGCAATCGCGTAGTATGTCTTAAAAGGATCCAGCACACCGACCGTGTCAGCAAAACGCAAGCGTTGGACCCCGTGCCGCTCTGCGCATTGAGCGACGTCGATCAAAAACGAAGGGTCCGCGCGCGAGGCGTCTTCCAGACCGAGAGAAATCGTTGCGTGAGAGCCGACTGCGATGTCGACGATGCGGGCAATTTGATTCAGAACCCACGTACGCGACTGCCGAAGCTTGTGCTGCAGATGAATGTCCGAAACAGGGATGGAGAGATGAACGATATCAGCATTGCAACTTAATGCCGCCGCGAGGTCACCTTCGGTGAGGCGTCCCCAAACGATTATGCGCGAGTCGAGATTTAACCCTGCAATTTCCGCTATGCACGCCATTTCGTCATCGCCCATTGCGGGAATCCCGATTTCGAGCTCCGGCACGCCGGCCTGCGACAGCGCGCTTGCGATCGCGCATTTTTCCTCGACGCGAAATGCGACACCTGCAGTCTGCTCACCATCGCGCAGCGTCGTGTCATTGATAATCGGAACATGCATGTCAAGTCTCCCGAGAGGTGTCGAAAGGGATGCAAGCATCGTGCCAATTGGACGCTACGGGCGGAGGGCGGTTCTATTTGAACCCGAAAGGCATCATGTCGGGAATCCGGGTTCGTGGTGTGAAAGTCGCGTCGGGAATGTCCCGTTTCTAACAGTGTGGTCGCGCTTAAATTCGGCCGATCGGCGTATCAATGAACGCGCAAGCGGTCGCTTTTCTCGCGAGTAATTCTCGCGAGTAATTCAGGTGACCAAGACAGGGGCACCGCGCCAGCGCGGCTTGATCCCCCTTTGATGCCGATGGAGCACCGCGCTGCTCTTGGCTTCAGGAATCGGCGCTCGACGATTAGGCCTTCTGGGATGTCGTCCACTCGCACATTGTGGCTCTCACGATGGCATGGATTCTGCTGGAAGAAAAGGCGCCCACACTGTTCATTGCGGAGAGATATCCATGCACGATTGCGCGAATGCCGGCGCTCTGACCTCGGCCGACGGCGCCAGGACCACATCCACCATGCCATCGATGTCGGCCGCGGATGCAATGGCCCGATACGGCAGCTTCGATTCAAATGGCGCATCGGCCGGTTCAACTTTCTGTTCGACCGAAGCAACAGAAAAGATGAGCGCGGAGGTGCGGGAGAAGATTCGAGATCACCCGTGTTATTCGGAAGAAGCTCACCGCCATTATGCGCGCATGCATGTTGCGGTGGCGCCCGCCTGCAATATTCAATGCAACTACTGCAACCGAAAGTACGATTGCTCGAACGAGTCGCGGCCCGGTGTGGTATCAGAGAAACTCACGCCGGATCAGGCCGTGAAAAAGGTGATGACCGTCGCCTCGAGGATTCCGCAATTGTCTGTCGTCGGTATCGCGGGCCCGGGGGATGCACTGGCCAATCCGAAGAAAACGTTCGACACCTTTCGTATGCTTCGCGAACTCACGCCGAACATTAAGCTATGTCTTTCGACGAACGGGCTTTTGCTGCCGGACTATGTCGGCGAAATTTGCGATCACGGCATTGATCATGTGACGGTTACTATTAACATGGTCGACCCTTTCATCGGCACAAAGATCTATCCATGGATCTTTTGGGATCACAGAAGAGTTACGGGCGAAGAGGCCGCGCGAATCCTGCACGAGAGGCAGATGCTAGGACTCGATATGTTGAGCGCTCGTGGCGTACTTACGAAGATCAACTCGGTACTGATCCCCGGCATCAACGACGAACACTTGGTCGAAGTGAATCGTGAAGTAAAGAGGCGAGGTGCATTTTTGCACAACATCATGCCGCTGATCTCGGATCCTGCGCACGGGACATATTTCGGCGGCCGCGGCCAGCGCGAGCCTACCGCTCGCGAGCTGAAAGACGTGCAGGAGGCCTGCATGGGCGGCGCGGCGCTAATGCGCCATTGCCGGCAATGCCGTGCAGATGCCGTAGGCCTTCTGGGCGAAGACCGCCATCAGGAGTTTTCGCTCGCAAGAATTGAGCACATGGACGCTGCAGACAAGCTTGATCATGGCCGTACACGCCCACACATGGAGGCCGAATGCGATATAGAGCGCAAAATGAAACATAAGACGCCAAGCTTGTCACGAGCGAGCCAGGTGCTAGGTGATGTTGAGGTGCGGATTGCCGTTGCGACGAAGGGTGGCGGGCTGGTCAACGCACATTTCGGCCATGTTTCCGAGTTCCATATTTTTCAGGTCAGCGCTGCTGGAGCCGTGCTTGTCGCGCACCGCCGCGTGGGCGCCTATTGCCGCGGCGGCGATGGCGATGAGGATGACTTGGTGCCGATTATCGACGCGATCAATGATTGCCATGCTGTGCTGGTTGCAAAGATTGGCTTGTGTCCACGGAACTCGCTGTTAGAAGCGGGAATCGAACCCGTGGATACGTACGCCCACGAAACAATCGAAAAGTCCGCGCTTGCATGGTTCACCGACTATTGCGGCCGTCTCGCGACTGGCCAAATTATCCACGCGGACCGCGTCGGCGCGGCGATCCCACAGATTGGATTGACGAGGGCAGGTGAAGACGCCCCTGTTTGAGCGGCAGGTCGCACAGTCACCCTGACGTACTCGGCTAACAGAAAACCATCATGAGGAGTACTTGGTATGCCACTAAAGATCATTGCGTCCGCTTGCACTGGCTGTTCGGCTTGCGAGCCGCAGTGCCCAAACGTCGCCATCAGCGAGAGAGGCGGCATCTTCGCAATCGATCCGAAGAAATGTACCGTGTGTGAAGGGCAATTCGATAGTCCGCAATGCATGGCGGCGTGCCCTGTGGATGGCTGCATCGTGCCGGCCTAGCGCCGCGGTTCCGCGTGCTTTGCGCAGTGTAACCGCGATTTTTCAATTCGACGACGTCTATATCATGTTGCCAAATTTTGCAATGACACCTGCCGCCGAAAAGTTCTTGCACCGTATCGTGCGCTTTTCCGGCCTGCCATCCGGTGCGGGCGTCCGTATTTGCGTGAACCCCGGCGGTTGCTCCGGATACGAAGCCGAACTTAGCGCCGCCGCCGATGCGCAGCCCGGTGATGAGACTGCGGAGATCAATGGACTGCGGATTTTCTTGCCGGCAGAAAGTCAGCTGTTGCTCGAAGGCTTTACCGTCGACTTCGTCGAAACACAAGACAGGTGTGGCCTTGCATTTAACAAGGGTAAGCAAGCATTGGGCGTCGCGGCGCGTGCGCGCGATGGCGCAGGAAAGTCGAGCGTCTCGCGCATCGATGCCAGCGCGATCGAACACGGAGGTAATGCATTGCCACGGGGGGTGTCGTGAAGCGTGCATCGCCGCATTTAAATGAGCGGGGAGTGAAGGACGTTGAGAGCGACGATGCAGTCGAACTTGCTTTTCCACCGCGCTTCGCAGTTGGCGAGCGAGTGATTGCACGCACTGTGATCCGCAACGATGGTACATACAACGGTATGGCTCTGGGTGAACTCCTCGTGAGCCAAGGTGATGTCGGCTATGTTACAGCAATCGGCACGTTTCTGCAGCGGTTCTACGTCTATGCGGTTCACTTTTTTGAAAGAGACTGCCGTGTCGGAATGCGCGCGAAGGAGCTATGCACGCTCGACCGCCTGCCGCGGGATGTGCTCGCCAAATTGGGGAAGCGCGCCGACGCGCTTCGCTGGATCGGTTTGGGGCGCGCCGATATGGAGTAGGTGGATTGCGAGCAGGTGCCGACGCTGAGTGCTGCGTGCATTAGCA